>CAWDBK010000023.1:0-73986 GCA_963800535.1 uncultured Acidobacteriota bacterium | reverse complement strand
ATCGATTCCAAAGACGCTGTGCGGTATCTGGCGAAGAATTTCGAATCTCTGGGAATCGATTCTGAGCAGTTTTACGTCATGGGAGATTCGGCCGGAGGTCAGATTGCCATGATGTTGCTGCTATCGCCTGCGATAGCCTGGTCGGATCCACAGCTTGCCCATGCAACCTACCGGATTCTAGCCGGGGTCACTTGGTATGGTCCCTGTGATTTTGAAGATCAAAACCTGTTTAATCACGATGATCGGGCTGATTTTGTAGATCCGATTTGGACCTCGCATAGCAATATCAGATGTCTCGCCGGATGAAAAACTGGCACTTTATCGTGAGATGAGCCCGATCCGTTACTTAGCGAAAGACAGTCCGCCGTTGTTGTTGATTTAGGGCGATAAAGACACCACCATCCCGGTCAAACACGCCTACTACATGAAGGAGAAAGCCGAAGTCGCCGACGCTCCCGTGGAGATCATGATCATCAAAAACGCCGGCACAACTGGGGCGAAGTCGGTGCGCCCATCGAGCCCGCCAACAACGAAATCGTGCAGCGAACCGTGGCGAGCTATCTCTCCGAACACCTAAATCTGTGCAGCCGCCGTCAAGCTCGGGGTAGTGCTGTGCAGCCGATGGGCTGCCGCCGTTCCATTGGGACCATGTGCCGGTGTATGCCCACGCCGGTCTTCGTCGATCTCGAAACCCAAACAGCCAGCATTGATTGGAAACCATGAAACGACTTATCTCACTCCTCCTTCCGTGCTCTTTTGTGTCTTCCATGGTCCACTGCTGCCGCTGCCACCAGCACGCCCGACATTGTCTATATCCTCGCCGATGATCTCGGCTATGGCGACGTGCATTGTCTCAACCCGGAGCGCGGCAAGATTAGGACTCCCCACCTCGACAAGATGGCCGCAGGGGGATGATCTTCAGTGATGCTCATTCCAGTTCATCGGTCTGCACGCCCACGCGCTGACGGCGTCATGACCGGTGCGCTACAACTGCGTACCGCTTGCAATCGGGAGTGCTTCAGGGATTCAGCGAGCCATTGATTGCAGCCGATCGCTTGACGGTTCCCGCATTGCTCAAACAGTACGGCGACGCGCCTGCATCGGCAAATGGCATCTCTGCATGGGGATCGCTAAAGGGGAGCCATCTCCCGTGATTACCGATGGTCCGACGACGCGTGGGTTTGACAGCTACTTCGGCATCAACTCGCGTCACTGGACATGCCGCCGTTTGCATTCATCGAGAACGACCATTTCACCGAACCACTGACCACGACGAAAAAATGGGGGTACTGCAGCGGCCCAGCGGCGGAACGTTTTGAAGCGGTGGATGTGTTGCCGACGCTCGGCAGAAGGCGGTCGAGTTCATCAGCACGCAGGCGAAGACAGAGAAGCCTTTCTTTCTCTACATGCCGCTGAACTGGCGCCGCACACCGATCGTTCCGAGCAAGAAATGGGCAAGGTAAAAGCAGCCTCGGTAGCTATGGTGACTTTGTCATGGAGACGGATTGGGCGGTGGGCGAAGTTCTCGCTGTGCTTGATCAAGCGGGCGTGGGTAGCAACACGCTCGTCGTTCTTACCAGCGACAACGGATGCTCGAAGGCCGCCGGTATTCCAAGCTGGCAGTCAGAGTACACTACCCAGTGCTCGATATGGCGGCTCCAAAGCGGACATCTTCGACGGCTACCGGATTCCATTCATTGGTCGCTGGCCGATCGCGTGAAGGCGGGCAGTCGCACCGCTCAAACCGTCTGCCTCACCGATCTCATGGCGACTTGTGCCGAAATCGTCGGCGCGGATTTGCCCGACAATGCGGGCGAAGACAGCGTCAGCACTGCTCGCTGCTCGTGCACAGTTACCCGCTCCACAATGGCGGCGGACTCCATTCATCAACGGTTCCTTCGCTATCCGGCAGGGGAACATGAAGCTCGAACTCGCTGCGGACTCCGGCGGCGGAAGTGTCGCCAAGCCCGTGCTCCCGAGGCGAAAGGCCTGCCCGACACGCAGCTCTACGACCTCAATGCCGACCTCGCCGAATCGAAGAATCTGCAAGCCAGCGTCCTGAGGAAGTGGCACGCCTCACTAAGCTACTGGAGCAAATCATCGCCAACGGCCGAGCACTCCCTGCGGCGAGCAAAACGAACGACGCCGCGATTCAAATCAGAAAGAAAACGGGGAAAGCCGCAGGGGAATAACTCAACGCTTGAGCGAGCTGTTCATTCGTCGCGGCGTGCCTCAGCACATTCGCTCCGCCGAGCGAAAAAACGGAGCGGTGATCGAGCGGTGGCGTTCGCACGATTGGCCGCGGATTAAAAGCGTCCGTAAGTGTCCGGTGGAACCCGCGGTTCAGTTGGGTTTCCAGCGGTCGGGAAGTAGGTTTTGTAGGCGGCCGGGTCGGGCTTCGCTTTTTCTGCGCCGGGCAGGTGTATAGAAGTCGCGGAAGTACGGAAAGCCATTCGAGGAAAATAGAACTCGGCGACGACATTATGAAGCCTCTCATCGCACCACTCGCCGCCCGACCGCTCACGTCACTCGCAGGAGTGAATGCAGCCGAACCCAAGAAGCCCAATGTCATTCTCGATCCTGACGGATGATCAGGGATACGGCGATCTGGCCTGTCACGGAAATCCGATCATCAAGACACCAAACATCGACCGTCTGCATAACGAGTCGGTGCGGCGACCAATTTCCACGTCAGCCCATTTTGCACGCCGAGCATGCGCCGCCTTGATGACCGGCCATTATCCCGCCCGCACGGGGGCCTATCTCCGCACCAGTTCAGGACGGACGATGCTGCACACTGATGAGAGAACCATTGCCGACGTCTTTGCCGAAATGGCTACGCCACCGGACGATCCGGAAGTGGCATCGGCATACTGGCCGCACCGTCCGCAGGATCACGGCTTTCAGGACGTGGTCTGGCATCGTTGCGGCGGCGTCGGCCAGGCTTCGGATCATATCGGGGTAACCACTATTTCGACGACACCTACGAGCGGAACGGAAGTTCGAGAAGTTCGAGGGCTACTGCACGGATGTCTGGTTTGGCGAGGCCATGCGTTTCATCGAGAAGAACAAGGCGAAGCCGTTCTTCTACCTTGCAACCAACTGGCGCTGCATGGCCCATCTCGTCCATCCCAAGTGGAGCAAGCCGTACAAGGGGAAGGCCGACTGGGGATTCGGGGCCGGAGTTCTACGGGATGATCGCGAACATCCATCACAACCTCGGCATTCTCCGCCAGGGCCTGCACCAGCTCTCGGGCTCGCGGACAAGGGACAATCCTATCTTCATCTGTACGACAACGGCACGGCCAATGGCTGGGTACGTCCGATGGTTTGGATTCGGAACCGACGAGCGGATTCAACGCCGGAATGCGTGGTGCAAGAAGTCCTCGGCCTATAGGAAGGTGGACACCAACTTTGTTTCATCCACTGGCCTGCAGGCGGCCTCAGTGGTGGCTGTGTTATCGACAACCTCGCGGCGCACATGGATGTCCTGCCCACATTCGGCGGAGCTTTGCGAGGTCCCCGATTCCCTCCTACAAAAGCTGGATGGTCGGTCTTTGCACTGAAGAATGCGGATGCGCCTCTGCATCGCGACCATTTGATCGTGCAGTTGCATGGCGGGGCCGGCTTTCCTCAGTGGCCCCAAGCCTTGGGAATGCTCTGCGGTGCTGACCCATGCTGGTGTTTGATCCACTGGCAGGGAACTCTTGACATTCAGCAAGACCCCTCGCAAAGAACGGATGTTTCGGCGGCGAACCCCGACGTGGTGAAGCAACTTCGCGCCATGACGAACCGTGGTGGGAATCCGTTTCGCCGCATGACACCTGTGCCCATTAGCTTGGGCGACGCACGGGAGAACCCGACGAGGCTTTGCAGCCAGGACTGGTATTTGGCGAGCGGAAATCCGCCGTGGAACTTTGGCGAGATCGGCAAACTACCTCGCGTTACCGGCTCGTGGATGGTTAATATCAAAAAGGCCGGACGCTATCGGTTGACGCTTGGCAGTGGCCGGTCGAGGCCGACAAGCCTGTGAAAGCCGGTCCCTTGCCAAGGTTCAGATCGCCGGCCAGGAAAAGGACTCCGCCGTCGAGTCGGGTACCAAGGGGGTCGTTTTCGAACTTATCTCCCGGCTGGAAAGACCGAACTGCGCACTGGCTTTACGATCAGGACGAGAAGGCCGGTGGGGCTTATTTCACCGATGTTGAAGCACTCGCACCATCCCCATGAAAGCAAAACCAAATATCGCCATGACCCAGGCTTTGAAACCGAACATCGCACTCCGACGCACCATGAACACACTCTCATTACTCTCGCCGTACTGCTGCTCTCGCCACTTGCTGGGCTATCCGCAGCCGAGGACGCCAAGCCGAACATCGTCTATATCCTCGCTGACGACCTCGGCTACATGGACATTGGCGCGTTTACCTGAAGACTTTCTACGAAACGCCAAACATCGAGCCGCCAGCGTGGGAATGAAGTTCACTCAGGGTTATGCCGCCTGTTGCGTCTGTTCGCCGACACGCGGCAGCATCATGACCGGCAAGTATCCGCCGCTTCGGCATCACGAATTTCATTCCGGGAGGACGTTAAAACTCCTGCGCCGAACGCTGGGCATTTACCGCTGGAGGAGACGACCATCGCGGAGTCACTCGACGCCGGCTACGCGACGTTAAGTACAAAGTTTCGGGCTTGCCCGTCACGCGCGGACAGCGCCTTGTCGGCATCCTGACGAATCGCGACCTGCGTTTCGAGCGCAACCTCGACCAGCCCGTCAGCGACGTGATGACGAAGGACAATCTTGTCACCGTGCCGGTGGGCACCACGCTCGAAGAAGCCGAAAAAATTCTGCAGCGCCATCGCATCGAAAAGCTGCTGGTGGTCGACAAGGATTACAACCTCAAGGGCCTGATCACCGTAAAAGACATTCAGAAAAAACTCGAGTTCCCGAACGCCACGAAAGACGAGCAGGGCCGCCTGCGCGTCGGCGCGGCCATCGGCGCTACGGGCGATTTTCTGGAACGCGCGCAGGAAATGGCCCGCGAAAAAGTCGATGTGCTCGCGATCGATACCGCCCACGGTCATACTACGCGCGTGATGGAAGCGATCCGCGAAGTGAAGCACAAGCTTCCGGAAATGCAATTGGTCGCGGGAAACGTCGCCACGGCCGAAGGCGCTCGCGATCTTATCGCGCTCGGCATCGACGGCCTAAAGTCGGAATCGGTCCCGGCTCGATCTGCACCACGCGAATCGTCACCGGCGCGGGCGTGCCGCAAATCACCGCCATCGTCGAGCGTTCACGCGCAGCGCAAGGCATCGGGCGTTCCCGTAATCGCCGATGGAGGCATCAAGTTTTCGGGCGATATCACGAAGGCAATCGCCGCAGGAGCATCCGCCGTGATGATTGGCAGTCTTTTCGCCGGCACCGAGGAATCGCCGGGCGAGACGATTCTCTATCAGGGCCGCACGTTCAAATGCTATCGAGGCATGGGATCGCTCGGCGCCATGGAGGCCGGCTCCGCCGACCGCTACGCACAGGAAACCGCCGAGCGCGGCAAATCTGTGCCCGAAGGAATCGAAGGCCAAGTGCCCTACAAGGGCCCGCTCGCTGGTCTCGTCGAACAACTCGTCGGCGGGCTGCGCAGCGGCATGGGTTATTGCGGTGCGCGGACTTTGAAGGAGCTGCAGGAAAACAGCCGCTTCATCCGCATTTCCTCCGGCGGGCCTGCGCGAAAGCCACGTCCATGACGTGATCATTACCCGCGAGGCGCCGAATTACCGGCTCGAATAATGCATCTGCGCGTGGCCGGGGATTTCTAGAGTGGAATGGCTGAAGCGGTGGTGGCCCGCGCTGGCGTGGGCCTTGGTGATTTCCGGTTTTTCAACCGGCGTCTTCACTTCGGACAACACCAGTCGCATCGTCGTTCCGATCCTGCACTGGCTGCTCCCGCGCGCGTCTCGCGCCAGACTCGAACACCTTCATTTTCTAATCCGCAAATGCGCTCACTTCACCGAATACTTCGTCCTTAGTTTGCTCGATGCTCCGCGGAATTCGCGCCGGCCGGCCCGGCACGCGCTTCGCCTGGGCCCTTGCTCGCCGTAGCTATCGTCGCTGGCCTACGCGTCGCTCGACGAATTCCACCAGTGCTTCGTCCCCGGCCGCACTTCCGCCATCCGCGACGTGATGATTGACACTAGCGGGGGCGCCGCGCAGCAATTGCATCGCTGGTACTCTGTGGAGTTGGCTCGTCCACGGACGCCGGAAGCACCGGAATCCCAATCAGACGCGACCGAAAATGAAAAGTCCCGCGGGCTGAGACCGGGACTTTTGTCATTGCAGCGAAATGCGATTGTGTGCGGTCGGTTATTTTGCGGCTACGGCTTCCTTCTCGTCCTTCTCTTCGGGAGCCTCTTCCTTGGCGTTCTTGCGTGGCTTCTTTTCCTTCTTCTTCAGCTCCGAGCCGATAAATTCCAGTATCGCCAGCTCTGCGCCGTCTCCGATCCGCCAGCCGGTACGGATGATTCGCGTGTAACCCCCGGGGCGCTCGGCGAACCGCGGTGCCAGGTCGGTGAAAAGCTTCTTCGTCGCGCCCGGGGTCATCAAGAATGCGGCGGCCTGGCGGCGGGCATGGAGAGAATCGCGCTTCCCCAGAGTGACCATTTTCTCGGCGATCGGGCGAGCAGCCTTCGCGCGCAGGATCGTCGTATGGATGCGCTCTTTCTCTATGAGATTCGTCACCAGATTGCGCAGCACGGCGCGTCGATGCGCCGGCTGCTTGCCGAGTTTGGAACCTGAGATCTGAGGTGTCTCATGGTTCAGTCTGCGGCTAGACCGCCGAAGCGTCTCCTTCCGAAGGCATCGGCGCGGTTTGGCTGGGCAGCGGGGGCCAGATTATGCGGCCGTGATCGTCGAACTTCATGCCGAGGCTAAGGCCCATCTTATGCAGGATGTCCTTGATCTCGTTCAGCGACTTGCGGCCGAAATTCTTCGTCTTCAGCATTTCGGATTCGGTCTTCTGCACCAGCTCCCGGAGGTTCTGGATGTTGGCGTTCTTCAGGCAATTGTAGGAGCGGACGGAAAGCTCAAGCTCCTCGACCGAACGGTCCAGAAATTCAAGGCGCGGATCGGCGTAATTCTCCACCGCTTCCTCCGGAAGCTCGGGCTGCTCCTCGAAATTGATGAAGATGCTCATGTGATCCTTGATCAGCTTGGATGCAAGACCGATCGAGTCCTGCGGCGTGATCGCGGCATTGGTCCAGACTTCGAGGGTGAGTTTTTCGTAATCGGTCATTTGTCCCAATCGCGCGGCTTCGACAGCGTAGTTGACCTTGCGCACGGGCGAATGAACCGAGTCGATCGGAATGTAGCCGATTGGCAAGTCCTCATCGAAGTTGCGGTCGGCGGCCACGTAACCGCGGCCGTTCTTCACGCGCAGTTCGAGCTCAAGCTTGCCGCCTTCACTGACCGTCGCGATGTAGACGTTCTTGTCGAGCACGGCGATATCCGCGTCTTCTTCGATCTTCGCGGACGTAACCGGACCCGGCACGTCGACCGTCAGCGTAATTGTCTTCGACTGATCCGTGTTCAGCTTGAGCGGAACCTGCTTCAGGTTGAGGATGATGTCGGTCGCATCCTCGACCACGCCGGGAATCGGCGAAAATTCGTGCAGCACACCTTCAATTTTAACGGCGGTAATGGCGGCGCCTTCGATCGAACTCAGCAGCGCGCGACGGAGAGCATTGCCGACCGTGGTGCCCCACCCGCGCTCAAACGGCTGCGCGGAAAATTTTCCGTACTTATCGGTCAGCGACTCGGGTTCTGCCGCCAACCGCTTTGGTTTCTGAAAGCCCTTCCACATTTTGACCTTCCTTTTGGCCCGCCGAACGCGGGCCCGTTAACAGTTCGCGAAAAAATCGAAATCGAAAAGCGAAATTACTTCGAATAAAGTTCGACGATGAGCTGTTCGTTCATCGGTGGTGTTTGCACGTCTTCGCGGCGCGGCATGGCCACGACCTTCGCCTTGAAATTCGCGCGGTCGATATCCAGCCACGGAGCGAGGCCCTGGCTCTGCGCCAGATTGCGGGCTTCCAGTACCATCGCGTTCTCGTGCATGTTGGGCTTGAGCGCGACTTCGTCGCCCACGGTCACCAGATAACTCGGAATATTCACCTTCTTGTCCTTCACGCGAATGTGCCCGTGCAGCACCAGCTGCCGTGCCTGCGCGCGCGAACCGGCCAGGCCGGAGCGATAGACGACGTTATCCAGTCGCCGCTCGAGCATGACCATCAGGTTCGAGCCCGTGGGGCCCTTAGTGCGCTCCGCCTTCTCGAAATAGGTACGGAACTGGCGCTCGAGCAAGCCATAGGTGCGTTTCACCTTCTGCTTTTCACGCAGCTGAATGCCATATCCAACCATCTTCGGGCGCCGCGCCTGGCCGTGCTGGCCGGGGACGAAGTTGCGCTTTTCAATTGCGCATTTCTCTGTAAAACACCGGAGGCCCTTCAAGAAGAGCTTCTGCCCTTCGCGACGGCACAGCCGGCAAACTGCTTCACGATGTCTTGCCAAGTGATTCTCCTTGTTTCTACGTCCCGAAAATCAAAACCAACCTCAAAACCTGCCGGGCTAAAGAACCCGGCGCTACGTTCAAACCTAAAACTAGACGCGGCGGCGCTTGGGTGGGCGGCAGCCGTTGTGCGGGACCGGCGTGACGTCCTTGATCGCGTTGATGTGCAAGCCGGAGGAGGCCAGCGCGCGAACCGCGGACTCGCGGCCTGCGCCCGGCCCCTTTACGCGCACCTCAACCGACTTCATGCCGTACTGATCCCGCGCCACGCCGGCCGCTGTCATCGCCGCCTGCTGCGCGGCGTAGGGCGTGCCCTTGCGCGAGCCTTTGAAACCGGAAGAACCGGCAGAGGCCCAGCTGACCACGCGGCCCTCGGGATCGGTGAGCGTAATGATCGTGTTGTTAAAAGTGGCCTGAATGCAGACCAGCCCGTGCGGCACGATCCGCTTTTCTTTCTTCTTGCGAAATTCCTTCTTGCGCTTGGCCGGTTTGGCTCCTGCTGCGGGAGCGGCGGCTGCGTCTTTCGGTTCTTTTGCCATTTTTTGCTATGTCGCCTTTCGCGATCGTCGCGGCCAACGCCGCAAGCTGGAAGCTCTGAAACCCTACTTGCGAGCCATGGTCTTTTTCTTCGCCGCCACGGCGCCCTTGCGCGGACCTTTGCGCGTGCGGGCGTTGGTGTGCGTCCGCTGGCCGCGCACCGGAAGACTGCGCCGATGCCGGAGGCCGCGGTAGCACTGAATTTCAATTAGACGCCGAATATTCATCTGCATCTCCTTGCGGAGATCGCCTTCCACCTGGCCTTCAGCTTCAATCGCGGCGCGCAAACGGGTTACTTCCTCTTCCGTCAGGTCCTTGATCTTTTTTGTTTCGTCGACATTCGCTTTCGCGGCGAGCGAACGCGCGCGCTGCTGGCCGATGCCGTAGATCGCCGTAAGGCCGACCCACAAGCGCTTGTTCGGCGGCAGATCCACACCTGCGATACGTGCCATTCTTTCCTCCCTAACCCTGGCGCTGGCGGTGTTTCGGGTTTTGACAAATCACTCGAACCACCCCGCGCCGATGAACGACCTTGCACTTCATGCAGATTTTCTTTACCGATGCCCGGACTTTCATTTTCCCAGCTCCGATCCTTGCAATGCCTTACTTATAGCGATACACGATGCGGCCGCGCGTCAGGTCGTATGGCGAAAGCTCGACGGCGACTCTGTCGCCGGCCAGGATACGGATAAAATTCTTCCGCATTTTGCCCGAAATGTGCGCGAGCACTTGATGCTTGTTTTCGAGCTCGACGCGAAACATGGCGTTGGGAAGCGGCTCAATCACCGTAGCCATCACCTCGATGGCATCTTCCTTGCCGCTTTCGCCCGGTTTTTTCTCCTGCAAAGGCTTTCTCGCCATGCGCTCCTGATTCCTCTCAACCGCAGAACCTGCCGGACTCAAGACCCGGCGCCACCTTCAAACCCAGAACCCTACCAGCAGGGGCCCGTTACTTCCTTCGGCCTGGTCAGGATCCACGGGCCGTCGCTCGTTACCGCTACGGTGTGCTCGAAATGCGCCGAGTCGCTGCCGTCGGCGGTAACCGCCGTCCAGTCATCGTCGAGCACTCGCACCGCCGGGCCGCCGATATTCACCATCGGCTCGATGGCCAGGACCATGCCCTCCTGCAGCTTGGGGCCCTGTCCCGCCGGACCGTAATTCGGGACCTGCGGCTCTTCGTGCATTTTGGTGCCGATTCCGTGGCCCACGAACTCCCGAACCACTGAGAATCCATTTGTTTCGACCCATTGCTGCACCGCGGCCGAAACGTCCCCTAACCGATTGCCGGGCCGGACTTTATCAATTGCATGATCAAGCGCCTCACGCGTAACGCGCAGCAGCTTTTCGCGCCCCGGGGCAATTTTGCCCACTGGAACCGTCAAAGCCGCGTCGCCGAAGTACCCTTCCAGCTCCACGCCGAAGTCCATTGAGAGGATGTCTCCCTCTTTGATTCGGCGCGAGGCTGATGGGATTCCGTGCACCACCTCTTGATTGATCGAGGTGCACACCGAACCCGGATAGCCCCGGTAGCCCTTGAATGCCGGGCGGGCCTTGTGCTCCGCCGTGTACGCCTCGGCAAACTGATCCAACTCCAACGTCGTGATACCCGGCCGGATCATCGCGCGCATCTTTTCCAGCGCGCCCCAGACAATCAAGCCCGCTCGATGCATTTTTTCGAGCTCAGCCGACGATTTACAGATAACCATTAACGCCCTTCCGCGCGTTTCACGATCGTTTCCAGCGCGCGGGTCACCTCATCCACGCTTACGGATGCGTCCAGTTCCTGCAGCACGCCCTGGCGGTGGTAATAATCCGCCAGCGGCTTGGTCTGCTTCTGATACGCCGCCAGGCGCTGGCCAACCACTTCGGCTGTATCGTCCGCGCGCTGCACCAGCTTGCCGCCATCACTGTCGCAAATGCCGTCAACCTTCGGCGGCGCGTCGTAGACGTTGTAAATCTCACCGCCCACACTGCACGTTCGCCGTCCGGTCAGCCGGCGCAAAAGTTTATCGTCGCTTACGGCCAGATCGACGACTACCGGCTTTCCGAACCCGCCGCGCTCCAGGATTCTGTCCAAGCCCTCGGCCTGCGGCAGCGTCCTGGGAAACCCGTCGAAGAGGCACCCAGTCGCGCAATCGGGCTGCTTCAGCCTCTCTTCGACCATCTTCATCACCAGCTCGTCCGAAACAAGCTGGCCGCTCTGCATGATCGGACCGACGACCTTGCCCAGCTCGGTGCCGCGCGCGACCGCCTCGCGCATCATGTCGCCTGTCGAAAGATGGGGCACACCACACAGCTTCGCGATGCGCTTGGCCTGCGTGCCCTTTCCCGCTCCCGGCGGTCCCAAGAAAATAAAAGCGCGCTTTGCTGCCATCGTCTCCGGCCCTCGCGGAAGCGACTTCGACTAGCCGCGGCGACTGCGCACACGGCCCTTGCGCACGAATCCCTCGTAATTCCGCATCACCAACTGCGCTTCGAGCTGCTGCACCGTATCCATGGCCACGCCCACGACGATCAACAGCGACGTGCCGCCAAAATAAAATTGAACGTTTAAGCCGTTCAAGACGAAATGCGAAAGGTGCGCGTCAAACCAGTTGCCTCCCAAAAACCACGGCAAGTGATTCAAGTGGATGCCCTGAATCATCCACTCCGGCAGCAGACAGACCAAAGCCAGATAGACGCCGCCGACGAGCGTGAGCCGTGAAAGAATGCGGTTGATGTATTCGGACGTGTTGCGCCCGGGACGAATGCCAGGAACGAACCCGCCGTTTTTCCGCATGTTGTCCGCGAGCTCCGTGGGATTGAAAATGATTCCCACGTAAAAAAAAGCGAAAAATATGATCAGCGCCACATAAAGCAGCGTGTAGAGAGGCTCGCCCCACGCGATCATCTTGCCGAACTTCTGGATGTAGGCCGAGCGGCTGCCGAATATCAGCGCAAACGTGGCCGGCGCCGTAAGCAGCGAACTCGCGAAAATGGGCGGAATCACGCCTCCGGAATTCACCCGCAGCGGCAGGTAGGTCATCTGCCCGCCCATCACCTTGCGGCCCATCACCCGCTTCGCATACTGCACAGGAATTCGTCTCTGGCCGCCCTCCACGAATACAATGACCGCCACCACCACGAGCATCAGCCCTAGCAAACCGATGACAATGATGGGAGTAAGGCCGCCCCATTCATCCGTGCGTATCTTGTCCCACAGGCTGCCGACGGCCGTGGGCAACCCGACGATGATGCCAGTGAAGATGATGAGCGACATGCCGTTGCCGATGCCGCGATCGCTGATCTGTTCGCCGAGCCACATGATGAACGCCGAGCCGGTTGTGAGCGTCAGCATGGTCATCAGGATGAAGCGCAGACCGGGGTGATACACGAGCGACTGACCGCCCAGCGCGCTGCCGGGTGCTTCCAGCGTCCGCGCGATGGCGAACGACTGAAACGCGCTGAGAATGATGGTGAGGTAGCGCGTGTATTGCGTAATCTTGCGGCGGCCGAGTTCGCCCTCTTTTTGCAGGCGCTCGAGATAAGGCCAAACCACTACGAGCAGCTGCAAAACAATCGACGAGGTGATGTACGGCATGATGCCGAGCGCGAAAATCGTGAGCCGACGAAGATTGCCGCCGCTAAAGAGATTGAAGATGCCGAGAGCAGAACCCTGATACTGCTTGAAGATTTGTTCGAGCGCTTCGGTGTTAACGCCGGGCGTGGGAATGTAGCTGCCAAGCCGATACACCAACAGCATGGCCAGCGCAAAGATCACACGTTTGCGCAGGTCGGGCGTGCTGAAGATGTTTCGAAACGCTTCGAGCAGCTTTCTCATTTCAGGAGTTCGATTTTCCCCCCGGCCTGCGCGATTTTCTCCGACGCCGATTTGCTGAAGGCATGCGCTTTGACCGTCAATGCCACTTTGAGTTCACCGTCGCCCAGAACCTTTACATCGCTCTTGCCGCGCAGAATGCCGTTCTGCGCCAGCAATTCTGGAGTAACGATGTCGCCGGCGGCGAAGGCGTTGAGGCTTTCGACGTTGACCACGGCGAACGATTTCGAAAACGGCGCGGAAAATCCGCGCTTTGGCAGGCGGCGATGCAGGGGCATCTGTCCGCCCTCAAACCCTGGACGGCGCGAATAGCCGCGGCGGGATTGCTGACCCTTGTTGCCCGCGCCAGAAGTTTTTCCCAGCTTCGAGCCCATGCCGCGGCCGACGCGGACCTTACGATGCCGCGAACCCCGCGGCGGTTTCAGATTCGATAGTGTGGGCGTGTTTGCCATTGCGAACTATTCCTCGATTCTGGACCAGATGGTGGACTTTGGCGATCATGCCCCGGACCGCAGGCGTATCCGGGCGCTCGACCACCTGCTGCATGCGGCGAAAACCCAGGCCGCGGATGGTCTGGCGCATGGCGATGGGGCAGCCGATGAAGCTGACTACCCATCTGATTTTCAGTGTGCCGCCCGATTTCTTTTTCGTGGTTGCCATGATGTTTCCGATGCGCGGCTAGGACGCCGCTTCTTCGGCTCCTCTGCCGCGCGATTCCGCCACGCGCTGCGCGTCCTTCAGATGTAGCAGGGCGTCGAATGTCGCCTTGATCACGTTGTGCGGGTTACTGGTCCCGAGCGACTTCGTCAATACGTTCTGAATTCCCGCAACCTCCATCACCGCGCGCACCGCGCCGCCGGCGATGATTCCGGTTCCGTCGGGAGCAGGCTTCAGCAGCACCGATCCCGAGCCGTACGATCCCAGCACCTGGTGCGGAATCGAAGTGCCCTTCAAATTCAGCTTCACCATGTTCTTCTTGGCCTGCTCGATCGCCTTGCGGATGGCCATGGGCACTTCGCGCGCCTTGCCCATGCCGAATCCGGCGTGGCCACCCTGGTCACCAACAACGACGAGAGCGGAGAAACTAAGGTTTTTGCCGCCCTTGACCACTTTCGTGACGCGATTGATCGACACAACCTGATCTTTCAGGTTGGCCTGATTCGCCTGCACGGGGCGGCGAATCGATAGCGTGTCTTTGAGCTCTTGTTTCGGCATAAGTGTTAGAACTTCAGGCCCGCCTCCCGGGCCGCTTCCGCCAGCGCTTGCACGCGGCCGTGATATTGATATCCGCCGCGATCGAACACTACCAGTTCCACGCCCTTGGCGCGGGCGCGCTCGGCGATGGCTTTGCCAACCACCTTGGAAGCCGCAATGTTGCCGCCGAATTTGAGCGTCGAGCGAACGTCCTTGTCGAGCGAGCTCGCTGAGACGATCGTGCGACCGGTGGCGTCGTCGATCACCTGCGCCCGGATGTGCTTGGACGAGCGGTGCACGGCCAGCCGCGGCCGCTCGGTAGTGCCGGAAATCTCTTGCGCGTTCGCACGTGAATGCGGCGGCGATGTGCCTCTCGCGATAATCTTCGAACCGGTGCTGCCACGTTCTGTCTCCTTGCGCCCGCCCATGGCGGGCAGTACGAACTTCTGCTGCCTTAAGCGGAGGCTGTCTTGGCTCCGGCCTTACCAGCCTTCTTCTTTAGGCGCTCGCCGGTGATGCGCACGCCCTTCTGCTTGTACGGATCCGGGGGACGCAGGCTGCGCAGGTTCGCTGCGACCTGGCCGACTTGTCCCTTATCCGCGCCCGTCACGGTCATGTGCGTCTGCTTTTCAATCGCGATCTGAATTCCTTCCGGAATCGGAAACTCGATCGGATGCGAATAGCCCAGCGCTAGGACCACGTTCTTGCCCTTCACCTCGGCGCGGTAGCCGACGCCGACGATGTCGAGATCCTTCTTGAAGCCGACGGTGACGCCGGTAACCGCATTGCCCACGAGCGCTCGCGCCAGGCCGTGCAACGCGCGAAACTCCTCCGACTCCCGCTTGGCCGTAAGCGTGCCATCTTTCTGCTCAAACGAAATTCCACGCGGCACTTTGACGGACATCTTGCCCTTAGGCCCCTGCACTTCGACGTTTCCGTCCTTGACCTGAATCTTCACTCCGGACGGTACCGGGATAACTTTGTTTCCAATTCTCGACATGGCTCTCTCAGTGCCCCTCTATTTCGACTAGCCCAACTCGTTTACCAGACCTCGCACAGCAGTTCGCCGCCGACGCCCTCTTTGCGCGCGGAGGTTCCCGTCATCAGCCCGCGGGGCGTCGAAACGATAGCGATGCCCATGCCGCCGACCACCGGCTTGATACCGAATTTGCCGACGTAGCGCCGCGAACCGGGCCGCGACACCCGCTTCAGATCGGTGATCACGCTCCGACGGTCCGGCGTATAGCGCAGGAACACCCGCAAGGTCTTCTTGCCTTTTTCCTCGACAACCTTGAAATTCGCAAGGTAGCCCTCTTCCTTCAGAATGCGGGCGATTTCAATCTTCATTTTGGACGACGGCATCTCCACGCGGGGATGCTTCGCGAGCGCCCCGTTGCGGATGCGCGTCAGAAAATCGGCGATAGGATCGGTGGTCATTCTCTCTTCCTTACCAACTGGCCTTCACCACGCCAGGGATTTCTCCCTTGAGCGCGAGACCGCGGAAACAAATGCGGCACATCTGGAACTTGCGAAGCGTGCCGCGCGCGCGTCCGCAAATCCGGCAGCGATTCCGCTGGCGGATCTTGTACTTCAGCTTGCGCTGGGTCTTCGCGATCTGACTGGTTCGAGCCATGCGTTCTGATTCTCCTTAAATCTTCCGGCCGCTTACGCCGCGCCCTGGGCGCGGAACGGCACGCCGAGCAGCTTCAGCAGCTCCCGGCCCTCTTCGTCGCTGCGGGCCGTGGTCGTAATCGTGATGTTCATGCCCTTGATCTTGTCCACCCGCGTGTAATCGATTTCCGGAAACACAAGCTGATCCTTCAAGCCCAGCGTGTAGTTCCCGCGTCCATCGAACGAGTTCGGCGGTAGCCCCTTGAAATCGCGCACGCGCGGGAACACGATCGACGCCAACCGGTCGAGAAATTCGTACATGCGCTCGCCGCGCAGCGTCACCATGCAGCCGATGGGCATGCCCTTGCGAATCTTGAAATTCGCGATCGACTTCTTGGCCCGCGTGATCACCGGCTTCTGTCCAGCAATCTGCCCCAACTCGACTGCCGCCGTGTCCAGCAGCTTCACGTTCGCGCTCGCTTCGCCCAGGCCGATGTTGAGCGTCACCTTCGCGACGCGCGGAACCGCCATGGTGTTCTTATAGCCGAAACGCTTAGCCAGCGCCGGAACCGCTTCCTTGCGATATTTTTCGTGTAGTCGGCTTGCCATTTCTTCTTTGCCTCGAATTCAGTCCTGATCTCAGTCTGGGAACGTCGTATTGCACCGCCGGCAGACGCGCACGCGCGTTCCGTCGGGAAGTTTCGTGTGGCCCACGCGCGCATGCTTGTCGCAGCCCGGGCAAATTAACATCACGCTCGAAATGTGGATCGGCCCTTCCTTGTCCACAATGCCGCCGCGCACGTTCTTCGACGGGTTCGGGCGCGTGTGGCGCTTAATGATGTTGGCGTGCTCCACGGTGACGCGGCCCTTTTCGCGATTGACCGTCAGAACCTTGCCCGTCTTGCCCTTCGAGCGCCCGGCCATTACCTTCACCATGTCTCCGCGCCGAATGCCCATGAAAAATTTCGGATTTTGCTTGGGGAGGGCCATGGCTACCAGACCTCCGGAGCAAGCGAAACGATCTTGGTGAACTTCTTATCTCGTAACTCGCGCGCGACCGGCCCGAACACCCGGGTTCCAATCGGCTCGTTCGCGTCGTTGATCAAAACGGCGGCATTGTCGTCAAACCGGATGTAGGTGCCATCCTTGCGCCGCTGTTCTTTGCGCGTGCGCACGACCACCGCGCGCACCACGACACCCTTTTTCACTTGCCCGTCGGGCGACGCTTCCTTCACAGCCGCCGTGATGACATCGCCCAGACCAGCCTTCAGTCCCGCGTCGCCGCCCAGCGGCAAAATGCACGTGATCTGCCGAGCGCCGGAATTGTCGGCGACCGTCAACCATGTCCGCATCTGAACCATGATCTTGCTCCTCTGTCCCTTGCCGCCTCTTTAGGCGACGCGCGTCGAACGCTGGATGACTTCCTTCAGCCGCCACCGCTTCAGCTTCGAAAGCGGGCGCGTGGAAACAATCCTCACGGTGTCGCCGACTTTCGCTTCACCGGATTCATCATGCGCGTAGTATTTCTTCGCCGAGCGCACCACCCGGTGATAGAGCGGGTGCTGCGCGCTGCGCCGCACGCGGACCACGATCGTCTTCTGCATCTTCGAGCTGGTAACCACACCGACCAGTTCCTGCCGGGTGCCGCGCTCGCGGGCTGCCGAAGCAGCCGCCTGTGTCTCGTTGGCCATTACTTTTTCTTCCTCAATTCAGTTTCGCGCCTCAGCGTCTTCACCCTTGCCAGATCCTTGCGCGCCTCGCGCATTTTCTTCAGACCCTCGGCCTGCCCAGCCGCGATCTGAAAGCGCAGGCGGAAAACCTGTTCGGAAAGCTCGCGTTCCTGATGCTCGAGCTCCCCGGCATTCATCTCCCGGAACTTCTCCACCCGCCCCGCCATTAGAGCTCCTCCGCACGCGTGACGAATTTAGTCCTGATCGGCAGCTTGTTCGCCGCCAGCTCCATAGCCTCGGTGGCAGACGCCAAATCCACGCCCGCCATTTCGAACATGATGCGCCCGGGCTTCACCACCGCGACCCAGTGCTCCGGTGGACCTTTACCTTTGCCCATGCGCGTTTCGGCCGGCTTCTTCGTGAACGGCTTGTCCGGGAATATCCGGATCCACAATTTTCCGCCGCGCTTGATGAACCGCGTGATCGCCACGCGCGACGCTTCGATTTGCCGGTCCGTGATCCAGGCCGGCTCGAGCGCTTTCAGCCCAAAGTCCCCGAACGCAAACGAACTTCCGCGCCACGCCTTGCCGGTGCGCCGGCCGCGCTGCTGTTTGCGGTACTTCACTTTTTTCGGCATCAACATGATGTCTGGTCCGTTTCCTTATGCTTCCGACTTCGTTGCGACGGCGGCTGCTTTCCCGCGCGCCGGTACTTTTTCGCCCTGATAGACCCAGCATTTCACGCCGATCAGGCCGTAGGTCGTGTGTGCCTCGGCGGTTCCAAAATCGATGTCCGCGCGCAGGGTCTGCAGCGGCAATCGCCCTTGCAGATACCATTCCTTGCGCGCGATCTCCGCGCCGTTCAATCGGCCCGCTACGCGAACCTTGATCCCCTTGCAGCCAAAACGCAGCGCCGAATCGACGGCCTTGCGCATCGCGCGACGGAATGCCACTCGCTTTTCAAGCTGCAGAGCGATCGATTCCGCCACTAGCGTGGCGTCCAACTCCGGCCGGTGCACTTCCTGGATGTCGATGTGCACTTCGCGCTTCGTGCGCTTCTGGACTTCGCCCTTGAGCTTGTCGATTTCCGAGCCCTTGCGCCCGATGATGATGCCCGGCCGCGCTGTATAAATCCGCACCACCAGCTTGTTCGCGGCGCGCTCGATGTCGATGCCGCTGATGCCGGCCGACTTCAGCCGGTCCTTCAGCTGCTTGCGCAGGATCACGTCTTCGTGCAACAGGTCGGCATATTCCTTCTTCGCGAACCAGCGCGACTTCCAGCCTTTGTTGTAGCCCAGCCGAAAACCGTACGGATGTGTTTTCTGACCCAAAACAGCCTCCTACTTCTTCTTCTGCGCTTCTTTCGCGCGTTTCTCGATCGCCTTGCGAGCTTTTCTGACTGCGCCCTTCACGCCCTTCGACGCCGCCTCTTCCGCAGCCGCTGCGGCCGCGCGGCCTTCCGCGGCGCGCACGTGCTCGGCAACTTCCACCACGATGTGGCTGGTGCGCTTCTGATAACGGAACCCGCGGCCCATCGGCGCCGGACGCATGCGCTTCCAGCGCGGCCCTTCGTTCACGAAGCAGGTGGTTACAAACAGCTGATCGACGTCGAGCGAGGTGCCCGCATCATCCGCCTTGCGCTCCGCGTTGGCGATGGCGCTCCGCAAAGTCTTTTCGATGTCCTTGGCTACGCGCTTTTTCGTGAATCGCAGCGTTTGCAGCGCATCTTCGGCGCGCTGGCCGCGAATCAGGTCAATCACCAGCCGCGCTTTCTGCGGCGACACGCGCGTGAACCGCGCATTCGCCATCCCCTGAATTTGTCCTGTAAGTTCAGCCATAAATTCCCGCTTGAGCTATCCCTTTCCGCCGCCTGCGCCTGCCGGTGCGCCCGCTCCACCCGCCGGAGCCGCCGCTGCCGCCGCCCGCTCCAGCGCCACTTTCACTCCGTGGCCTTTGAAGCTGCGCGTCGGCGCGAATTCCCCCAGCTTGTGTCCCACCATCTGCTCGGTGATGTAGACGGGAATGAACTTCCTACCGTTATGCACCGCGATCGTGTGGCCCACCATGTCCGGCAGAATCGTCGAACGGCGCGACCAGGTCTTTACGACCTTCTTCTCGTTCCGCGTGTTCATCGCCGCCACCTTCTCCTGCAGGTGGGTGTCGATGAACGGTCCTTTTTTTAGTGAGCGCGGCATTATTTCCTATTCCTCCACCCGGCGCAGCTTCACCCATTGCGCGCGGCGCAGCTTGCGGAATCCCCGCACCGGTCCTGAGACGCGGTGCGATATCGAACAGAACGGGCAAACGAACCGCGTTCCCTGCGCATTCGAAATATTTTCGACGATCACCGCCCAGCCCGGACGGCAAAAACGCATCAGCACTTGCGGCGCGGGCTGCAGTTTTGACGCAAGCCGCGATATCGGCTTCGCCGCGGGTTTTGCCAAGGGCTTCGCGGCCGGCTTCGCCGCGCGGTGCCGCACGGACTTGCCAGCCGCTCGCCGCGCCGTTCGTCTGGTGGATCTTGTTCTGGAGGCTGTCATCTGAGAGCTCTCATTTACCCGCCGCACCGGGTTCATTTTTGTAGCTTCTCCCACTACGGCTTTCGCCGCTCGACGATCATTCGCTCGCTCTTGCGTTTATTCCGCGTCTTGGCGCCCAAAGTCGGAAAGCCCCAGGGAGTTTGCGGGTGATTGCCCTTCACGCGACCTTCACCGCCGCCGTGCGGATGATCCACCGGATTCATGGCCACACCGCGATTCGTCGGACGGCGTCCATGCCACCGGGAGCGTCCCGCTTTGCCGTAGGTAACGTTCTCATGGTCCAGGTTGCCCAGCTGGCCTACCGTGGCCATGCAATCCACGCTGAACTTCCGCACTTCGCCGGACGGCAACTTCACCAGCGCGAAGTCGCCTTCCTTACTCAGCAATTGTGCCGCTCCGCCGGCCGCGCGAACCACTTGCGCGCCCTTGCCCGGCGATAGTTCGAGGTTGTGCACCATCGTGCCCGGCGGAATGTGCCGAATGGTCAGTGCGTTGCCGGGCAGAATGTCGGCGCCTTCGCCGTTCTGCACCGTCATGCCGACTTCCAAGCCCACCGGCTGCAGGATGTAGCGCTTCTCGCCGTCCGCGTAGTGCAGCAGCGCAATGCGCGACGAACGGTTCGGATCGTATTCGATCGAGGCCACCTTCGCCGGAATGCCGACTTTGTCGCGGCGGAAATCAATGGTCCGGTAGCGCTTCGCGTGCCCGCCGCCGCGGTGCCAGGAGCTGATTTCACCGTGATTGTTGCGTCCGCCGGTACGCTTCTTCGATTCCGTCAGGGACTTTTCCGGCGTCTGCTTGGTGATCTCGCTCTTATCTAGCATGGTCAGAAAGCGCCGCGAAGGTGTGTAGGGCCGAAATGTTTTCAGTGCCATCTTTTCCTCTTGCCTGTCTTACCCGAACTGCTTTTCAGAACAGTTGCCCGCAACTTGCCGTTCTGCCTCAAACGACTTCGCGGATTAGAGATTCTCTGCGTACTCAATCATTTTTTCGCCCGGCGCGAGCCGGACGTAGGCCTTCTTCCAGTCGCTGCGAAATCCTTCCGCGCGGCCGCGGCGGCGGAACTTACCGTGATAGATCGCGGTGCGCACGTGGTCGACCTTGACCTTGAAAATCCGCTGCACCGCTTCCTTGATTTCCGTTTTCGTCGCGTCGTGAACCACTTCGAACACCACAGTGTGCTGCGTCTCCTTCACACCGAGGCCTTTCTCGGTGATGATCGGACGCCGGATCACGTCATAGAGCCTGGTGGCCATTAGTTAGTCCTTGACTAGTCCTTTTTCGCTTTCGGCTTGGCCGCCGCCTTGGGTTTCGCGGTCTTGGCCGCCGCGGGTTTCTTTGCCGCCTTGGGCGCCGCCTTCTTTACTTCGGCCTTGGCGGGCGTCGCTTTCTTGATCTCGCTGCTGCTTTCGCCTGCTTCGGCGACCACCGGAGTAGACTCTGGACTTGCCGAAAGCGCGCGGCTCAATCGTTCCGCCGCTTCGCGCGAAAGCATCAGCCGGTCGTGGCGCATCAAATCGTAGGTCACCAGCGCGTTGGCTGGCACCAGCGTCACGCCCTCGATGTTGCGGCTCGCGCGCTCCAGATTTTCATTCGCGCCCGTCGACACCAGCAACATCGTTCGCGTGTCTTTGTCCAGCTTTCGTAGCGCTTCGCTGAACGGTTTCGTCTTGTGCGAATCCAGCTGCCAGCCTTCGACCACGGTCAGCTTTTCCTGCGCCAGTTTCGACGACAAGGCCGACCGCAGTGCGCCGGTGATCATCTTCTTCGGCAGCGCGTAGTCGTATTTCCGCGGGACCGGCCCGTGGACCGTGCCGCCATGCCGCCACAGAGGCGATCGGATCGAGCCGATACGCGCGCGCCCCGTTCCCTTCTGCTTCCAGAGCTTGCGGCCCGCGCCGGAGACTTCGCTCTTGTCCTTGGTCTTGTGCGTGCCCGAGCGCAACCCCGCCAGGTGATGGCGCACGGCTTCATGCAACAAATTCCGATTCACTTTGGCGGAGAATACGTCGTCGGCCAGATCCACCGTGCCGACCTTCTTTCCCGTCAGATTCATCACGTCCACTACTGGCATCGTCGTTTCTTCCTTCTGTGGTTCCCGAAAATATTAACGGGCCTTTTTCGCCCGGCGAATCACGATGTAGCTGCCCGCCGGTCCCGCGACCGAGCCGCGAACCAGCAGCAGATTTTCGTCCGCGTCGATTTTCACCACGCGCAGGCTCTGCGCCGTCTTGCGCTCATTGCCCATGTGTCCCGGAAAGTGCTGGTTCTTCCAGACGCGCGACGGAAACGAGCTCGCTCCGATGCCGCCCGGTGCGCGATGGAACATCGAGCCGTGCGAGCCTTCGCCGCCTCGGTAGTGCCAGCGCTTCACGCCGCCTTGAAAGCCCTTGCCCTTGCTGACGCCGGTTACGTCGACGTATTCGCCGACCTTGAATCCGTCCACCAACACGCGATCGCCGACTTTCGTTTCGTCCTTGGAATCTTCGATGCGCATTTCGCCCAGATACCGCATCGGCGCTACATTGGCCTTTTTGAAATGGCCCGTCTGCGGCTTGTTCACACGCTGCGGCTTGACGAATTCCACCAGGCCCAACTGCACAGCCTCGTAGCCGTCCTTAACTTTCGTGCGGCGCTGCACCACCACGCACGGCCCTGCTTGCAGCACCGTGCACGGCACGGCCGTGCCGTCGTCGGAGAAAACTTGCGTCATCCCCAGCTTGATTCCGAGTATGCCGTTGACTCCCATGTCTCTCGCTCTTTCCTCGCTCTACCTTGGCCTGCTTGACCGCCCCTACTTGACGCTGTGTTCGCGTCCGAACGCTTTGATTTCCACATCCACACCCGGCGGCAGATCAAGCTTCATCAGCGCGTCGACGGTGTCCGGCGTCGGCTCGAGGATGTCGATCAGCCTCTTGTGCGTGCGCATCTCGAATTGCTCGCGCGATTTCTTATCCACGTGTGGCGACCGCAGCACCGTCCAGCGGTTGATCACCGTCGGCAGTGGAATCGGGCCCGCCACGTCCGCCCCGGTGCGCTTCGCTGTATCGACGATTTCTCGCGTCGATTGATCGAGAATGCGGTGATCGTACGCCTTCAGCCGAATCCGAATTTTTTCTCCGTTTGGCATGTTTTACTCGATGATCTCAGCGACGGCGCCGGCGCCGACCGTGTGGCCGCCTTCGCGAATCGCGAACCGCAGTCCCTTCTCCAGCGCTACCGGCGTGATCAGCGTTATCTCCGCGCTCACGTTGTCTCCAGGCATCACCATCTCCACCCCCGTCGGCAACTTCACGTCTCCCGTCACGTCCGTCGTCCGAAAGTAAAACTGCGGCCGGTACCCCGTGAAAAACGGCGTGTGCCGTCCGCCCTCTTCCTTCGTCAACACGTACGCTTCCGCCTTGAACTTCGTGTGCGGCGTGATCGACCCTGGCTTCGCCAGCACCTGCCCGCGCTCCACTTCATCCTTCTCCGTTCCGCGCAGCAGCAACCCCACATTGTCTCCCGCCATCCCCTCGTCCAGCAGCTTCCGGAACATCTCCACGCCCGTCACCGTCTTCTTCATCGTCGGCCGGAAACCCACAATCTCAATCTCTTCTCCTACCTTCACCTTGCCGCGCTCGATTCGCCCCGTCACCACCGTCCCGCGGCCCGAAATCGAAAAAATATCCTCAATCGGCATCGCAAACGGCTTGTCGATATCCCGCGGCGGCAGCGGTATGTGCTTGTCCACCGCTTCCATCAGCTCCAATATCGACTTCTCCCACTTCTCGTCACCTTCCAAAGCCTTCAGCGCCGAGCCCTTGATCACCGGAATCGTGTCGCCAGGAAACTGGTACGTCTTCAGCAGCTCGCGCACTTCCAGCTCCACCAGCTCCAGCAGCTCCGGATCCTCCACCACGTCGCACTTGTTCAGGAACACCACAATCGACGGCACGCCCACCTGCCGCGCCAGCAGAATGTGCTCCCGCGTCTGCGGCATCGGTCCGTCCGTCGCCGCCACCACCAGGATCGCTCCGTCCATCTGCGCCGCACCCGTGATCATGTTCTTCACGTAGTCCGCATGACCCGGGCAATCAATGTGCGCGTAATGCCGGTTCGCCGTCTCGTACTCCACGTGCGACACCGCAATCGTGATTCCGCGCTCCCGCTCTTCTGGCGCGTTGTCGATCGAGTCAAACGCCCGAAACGATACCTTCGGGTTGTTCTTCGACAACACCTTCGTGATCGCCGCCGTCAACGTCGTCTTCCCGTGGTCGATGTGCCCGATCGTCCCCACGTTCAGATGCGGCTTGCTGCGCTCGAATTTCTCCTTCGACATGTCTCTCTCCGCTCTAGTAGCGTTCGTAAGTGAACTTGAATTTCACGCCGTCTACTTCTTGCCGCCTTTGCCGTTCTTGTCGCCGCCGACGATCTCATCCGAAACGTTTGGAGGCGCCTGCTGATAATGCGAAAAATGCATCGTAAAACTGCCGCGGCCCTGCGTCCGGCTGCGGATATCGGTTGCATAGCCGAACATCTCGGCCAGCGGCACCTGCACGTTGATGATTTCGCTTCCCGAACGCGATTCGCGTCCCTGCAGCTGCCCGCGCCGCGAATTCAAGTCTGAAATCACAGGTCCCATGTAATCTTCCGGGACTACCACTTCCACGCGCATGATCGGTTCGAGCAGCTTAGGGCTTGCGCGGCGGCAGGCTTCCTTGAACGCCATGGAACCCGCGATCTTGAATGCCATTTCCGAGCTGTCCACGTCGTGATAGCTGCCGTCGATCACTGTCACCGCTAGATCGACCATTTCGTAGCCGGCCAAAACGCCGCTCTCCATCGCTTCCTTCACGCCGTTTTCGATCGGAGGAATGAATTCCTTCGGAATCGCTCCGCCCACGAGCTTGTCGATGAACAGCAGCCGGTGCTCCTTGTCGAAGCGCCACTTGCCGCCCTTGCCCGCAACTTGCTTCGCAAGTTCGTCGAGCTCGTCGGTCGACATTTCGTGCATGTCTTCGTGCCCCGCGCTCGGCAGCGGCTGCACGGTCAACTTCACGTGGCCGTACTGGCCTCGTCCGCCAGACTGCTTGATGTGTTTGTGCTCGGCTTCCGCGAGCCTTCAAAATCGTCTCGCGATAGGCCACCTGCGGACGGCCCACATTCGCCTGCACGCTGAACTCGCGCATCATGCGGTCGACGATAATTTCCAGATGCAGCTCACCCATTCCCGAAATCAACGTCTGGCCCGTGTCGTCGTCGGTGTGCACGCGGAACGTCGGGTCTTCCTGCGCCAGCTTGCGCAGCGCCGTCGCCCATTTTTTCCTGATCCGCCTTGGTTTTTGGTTCGATCGCAACGGAAATAACGGGGGCGGGAAAATCGATGGATTCTCGAGGACAATCGGCTTGTCTTCGTCGCAAAGCGTGTCGCCGGTCGTTACGTTCTTCAGCCCACACAAGCGGCGATGTCACCCGCTTCGATCGACTCAATTTCCTCGCGCTTGTTCGCGTGCATGCGCAGCAGACGGCCCATGCGCTCGCGCATTTTGCGCGTCGAGTTGTAAACCGACTGCCCGGTTTTCAGGACGCCGGAATAAACGCGGATGTAAGTCACGTGGCCGACGAACGGGATCGGTCATGATTTTGAACGCCAGCGCCGCAAACGGCTGATCGTCCGCCGCGCGCCGCAGCTCGGGCTTCGTTCCGTCCGGCGTCGTCCCTTCCACCGGCGGCACATCCATCGGCGACGGCAAATAATCGATCACCGCATCCAGCAGCGGCTGCACGCCCTTATTCTTAAACGCCGACCCCGCGATCACCGGCACCAGTTTCAGCGCAATCGTCGAGCGGCGCAGCGATGCGCGCAGTTCCGCCGGCTCCAGTTTGTGCTGCTCGAGATATTTCGTCAGGATTGCGTCGTCGTGCTCCGCGATGTACTCAACCACTTTTTCGCGGTGCTCCTTGTAGAATTCCGGGCTCAACGCCGTGGCCTTCACGGCCATTTCAAGCGCCGGATGCGTCTTTCAAATACTCCGCGTCCCATAGCTTTTCGAGCGGCAGCGTTTCGTATTCCGCGCCCAGCGTCTCGTCCTTCCAGACGATCGCGCGCTCTTCGATGAAATCGATGATCCCGATGAAATTGTCTTCGCGGCCGATCGGGATAGGTGATGGGAACAGGATGGGCGGAAAGCCGTCTGGCGCATCGATGCTGATCGAGTGATCGAAATCGGCGCCGATGCGGTCCATCTTGTTGATGAACGCGATGCGCGGAACGCGATACTTGTCCGCCTGCCGCCAGACCGTTTCCGATTGCGGCTGCACGCCCGCCACCGCGTCGAACACCGCCACCGCGCCATCCAGCACGCGCAACGACCGCTCCACTTCCACCGTAAAATCCACGTGGCCCGGCGTATCGATAATATTGATGCGGTATACTCTGTCGAATCGCTTCCAGGAAGCCGTCGTCGCCGCGGACGTAATCGTGATGCCGCGCTCGCGCTCCTGCTCCATCCAGTCCATCGTCGCCGTGCCTTCGTGCACTTCGCCGATCTTGTAGGTCACACCCGTATAGAAAAGGATGCGCTCGGTGCAGGTGGTCTTGCCCGCATCGATGTGCGCCATGATCCCGATGTTGCGGATCTGATCGAGTTGGACATTGCCGTGCCATTCGTCTTATTCGATTACTCAGTGCCCGCTTACCAGCGATAGTGCGCGAAAGCCTTGTTCGCTTCCGCCATGCGATGAACGTCTTCCTTCTTCTTCACCGCGCCGCCGCGGCCGTTCGCCGCATCCATGATTTCTTCCGCCAGCTTGTCCGTCATGGACTTGCCCGAACGCGTCCGCGAATACAGCACCAGCCAGTGAATCGCCAGTGACTGCCGCCGGAACGGATTCACTTCCACCGGAACCTGATAGTTCGCGCCGCCCACGCGCCGCGTCTTCACTTCCAGCATCGGCTTGCAGTTCTCGATGGCCTTCTTGAACAGCTTGAAAGCGTCGTCGTTCGTCTTCTTCGCGACCTGGTCCATCGCGTTATAGAAAATCGTCTGCGCCGTCGAGCGCTTGCCGTCGTACATCATGCTCGAAATGAACTTCTGCACCAGATCGCTGTCGTACACCGGATCGCCTGGAATCCTTCGGCGAACAACCCATCCTTTACGAGGCATCTCTTCGCTGCTCCGCTTCCTACTTCGTGCGGCTTTCGGCCGTTTGGCGCCGTATTTCGAGCGCGCCTGCTTG
Source organism: uncultured Acidobacteriota bacterium (assembly GCA_963800535.1). Lineage (GTDB taxonomy): Bacteria > Acidobacteriota > Terriglobia > Acidiferrales > UBA7541 > Palsa-295. Next base: position 46,836 of record CAWDBK010000023.1, on the reverse strand, counting down.
CGATTTTCCACTCCGGCGGCGTCGAGCGTGCCGCGAATCACGTGGTAGCGAACGCCCGGCAAATCCTTCACGCGGCCGCCGCGCACCAGCACGATCGAGTGCTCCTGCAAATTGTGGCCGATGCCCGGAATGTACGTCGTCACTTCCGCGCTGTTCGTCAGCCGCGCGCGCGCCACTTTGCGCAGCGCTGAGTTCGGCTTCTTCGGCGTTTGCGTGTAGACGCGAACGCACACGCCGCGCTTTTCCGGACATCCTTCCAGAGCCGGCGACTTCGTCTTCGTCCGGATTTTCTCGCGCCCATTGCGCACCAGCTGTGAAAACGTCGGCACTCTATCCTCCCTCTGAACGATTCTTCGAAACACGCACACGTTTCACGCGTCGCGCAGTTTTTCCGCGCACGGCAAATCCCACCCGCGCAGAATTCTGCGGGTGCATGAACAGAAAAGGTCGCCAAACCCGAAGGAACTACCAGGTACTCCGCCTACGACGCTTCACCCCGAGGAGTGAACTGCATCTTCTATAACTGCGGAGAGGCTCACACGGCTTTGCGGGGCTGGCGCCCCATTTCGGCCGCTCTTCACTTCCCCGTTCCGTCCTTCTTTGTTCCGGGGCCGGAAGACTTCCCTTTCACCACCATGCCCGAAGGCCATCAATACAACCGCAAGAGTATAGGCATAACAACAACTCTTGTCAACCCGATACGTCTGTGGAAATTTGCGCGCAAAGCCTTTCTACCCTAAGACATCCTGAGAATCCCACAGCGCGCATTCCCATGCTCGATGCTTGAGATGCCCCCGAAAAATCAGATGCCTCGAACCGCCCGGAGACTCGGAATCGAACGAAACTGGCTCCGATTTTGACAACCGCCGCACATTGGTTGGCGCTTGGTCCTTCTTTCATATCTACAAGAAAGAAAGATAGTTACTCTGATTTCTGATGTACGGAATGCAAGGTCCTAGTACCCGACCGCAGGCTATTCGTCTTGCCCCCTAACAGGGCGTCGTAGTTGCCAACTGCTCAACCGGTCCGCCATCCTGACTTTACCGTCGCCTACTTCCAACCTACACTTCACAGGGTTCGCCGTCCTCTCGGAGAAGGAATGAATCGCTGCCTGGCAATCCTGCTATGCGTACTGAGCGTGCCTGCAACTTCGCTCGCGCAGAACAGACCGCCGGCGAAAACGCCTCCATCGAATCGCGCCGCAAGCGCCGATGCCACTCCAAGAAAAACTTCGGCGGATTTTTCGAAAGAACCATTCGTCATTGAAAGTTACGCGACCCGCGTGCGCGTCGAAAACGACGGCACCGGCGAACAAATCCTCACCGTCCGCGCACGCGTGCAATCCGAAAGTGGCGCCCAGCAACTTCACCAACTCGCATTTCGCTACGCCTCGCCCAACCAACAAATCGATATCCATTACGTCCGAGTGAAAAAATCCGACGGCACTGTCGTCAATGGATCGGCAGACGACATGAAAGACGCGCCCGCTCTTTCCGAAGCCGCCTACGCACAGCTTAGAGAAAAACACATCACGGTTCCGCCTCTGGCGGTCGGCGACACGCTCGAATACGAAATCGCCACGCGCGTCGTCACGCCCTTCGCGCCGGGCGAATTCTGGTTCGCGCACACGTTCGTCGCCGCCGCTATCGTCCGCGACGAGCGGCTAGAGATCAGCGTTCCTGCGGCCCGCCACGTAATTCTGAAGTCGTCGCCCGCCGCGCCTTTCGAGACCGTCACCGCCGGCAGCCGGACGACGTATCGCTGGAAACGCGCGAATCTCTCCATCACTTCCGCGGACTCGGGAAAAGACGCAGCGGGTCGACCCAAGACCAAATTGCCCGACGTTCAGCTGACCAGCTTTTCCAGTTGGGCTGCCGTCGCAGCCTGGTACGCAACGCTGGAACAAGATCGCAGCGAGCCCACGGCCGATATCCGCGCGAAAGTGGACGAGCTGATCCGAGGCAAACCCGACGCGCTAGCGAAGACCCAAGCTCTCTACAATTTCGTCGCCACACAAATTCGCGCCGTCGACCTCCGCCTCGGCGAAGCCGGATGGCAGCCGCATTCCGCATCCGAAGTTCTGACCAATCAATACGGCGACTCTGCCGACAAGAATATCCTTCTCATGTCGATGCTCCGAGCGGCCGGCGTCGACGGTTCGGACGCGGCGCTCCTGCCGTACTCGCACGCGCTCGATAGCTCTGTCCCGTCGCCCGCCCAACTCGAGCACGCCGTTACTGTGTTACCTCAGAGCGGTGACACTCTGTGGATGGACACGACGACCGAAGTAGCTCCGTTTCGCATGCTGGCCGCGCCTCTTCGCGGAAAATCGGCGCTGGTCGTCGGTGGTGGCTCCGGAAAAATCGCACTGTCGCCCGCGGATCCGCCCTTCCCCTCGTCGCAACGCGTCGACATTGAGGGCCGCGTCAGTGATCTCGGCAAGCTCACCGCGACGGCGCGCTACACAATGCGTGGCGATACCGAGCTCGTGCTCCGGCTCGCGTTTCATCGCACCCCGGAATCGCAATGGCGCGACTTGGCTCAAACGATTTTGTCGCTCGACGGTATTCGCGGCGAAGTAACTGCCGTGAAACCCGCCGATCCGGCCGCGACACATGACCCCTTCGAACTGCAGATCGAATTTCAGCAGCCGAGCTTTCTCGACTGGTCCGCCCGGCGTCAAAGCGGGCCGATTCCGCTGCTCGCTATCGGCCTGCCCGATCTTCCCGCGGAAGCCTCCAAACCCATTGAAATCGGGAGCCCGCTGACAGTAGACGTGAAACTCAAGCTCGAGCTACCTTCCAACTTTGCCGCGCAGGTTCCAGTCGGCTCGTCGGTCGCGCGCGATTACGCTGAATTCAAATCCAGCTACCACTTCGCCGATGGCACCATCACGGCCGAGCGCTCACTCGACTTTAAAATGCGCAGCGTCGCCGCCGATCGCGCCGAGGACTATCGCGCATTCTCTCGCGCCGTCACCGCGGATCAGAATCGCGACCTCCTCGTGACCAGCACCACATCCGGCGAGCAGCCTGCGATTCCCGCGTCAGCCAGCGCGGACGATCTTCTCGAAGCCGGTCTCGCCGAGTTGAATGCTGGTAAAACGGCATCCGCTTCACCGCTTCTCGCTCGTGCCGTCGAACTCGATCCAAAGCTGCCGCAAGGTTGGAACGATCTGGGCCTCGCCGATCTTCGGCTCGCCAAGCTGGACGACGCCGCTGCGGCGTTTCGCAAGCAGATCGCGCTGAATCCCGCCGACGAACATGCCAACGAATATCTCGGCCTCACCCTCGACCGACTCGGCAAGCCCGACGAAGCCATTGCCGCCTATCTCAAGCAAGTCGAACTGGCTCCCCTCGACGCACCCGCGCACGCCGCACTCGGCGCTCTGCTGCTCGCGCAGCGCGATTTCACCCACGCCGCTGCCGAACTCGACAAGGCCGCCATCCTCACCCCGGACAATGCCGCCATCCGCGTCAGTCTTGGTCGCGCGCGTTTGAACGCCGGCGACGAACCCGAAGCGCTCGCGGCTTTCGAAAAGGCTGCCACGCTCTCGCCCACCGCTCCGGTGTGGAACGATATTGCGTTCAACCTTGCCGATGCCAAAGTCGACCTCGACAAAGCGCAGCAATACGCCGAATCCGCCATTCGAGCGACAAATGAAAGCATCAGTGGCGTAGATATTCAGAAGGTCACGCAGAGTCAATTCCGCCAGGTGGCCAGCCTCGCTGGATGCTGGGACACGCTCGGCTGGGTTTATTTCCAGAAAAACGATCTCGCGAGCGCGGAGCGATACATCCGCGCGGCATGGTTGCTCGACCAGAACGGCGAAATCGCCGACCACCTGGGCCAGGTCTACGAAAAACGCGGCGATAATGACCGCGCCATCAAGACCTACGCTCTCGCGCTGGCTGCGCCGCATTCGAATCCGGACACGCGCGCCCGGCTGACGCTTTTGCTCGGCTCGAATTCGGGAATCGACGATCTCGCGGCTAAATCCGCGCTCGAGCTTCCGGTTCTTCGCTCGATTTCCGCCGGCAAACTCTTCGCGGGCGACGCGCAAGCCGACTTTTTCGTCGTGCTCGCGCCGGGTGACAAATCCGCGCGAGCCATTGCCGTGAGTTTTATTTCCGGAAGCCAGGGACTTCGCGGCGTGGCCGAGAAACTAAAGCAGTTGGACTACGGGGAAATGTTTCCGGATGGGTCGCCCGCAAAACTGATCCGCCGCGCGACGCTCGCGTGTTCTGCGAAAGACGGCTGCCGCCTGACTCTGATTCCAGCGGATGACGCGAAAGCCCAATAGGCGCGTTACAGACAGCGTCGTTAACGTCAGGACTCCGCGCTAAATCTCAGCGCTCAAGAACCGCCCCAATCGTCCCATCAATCTCAATTTATCGGGACGGCCGGCAAAGTAGCGCGCGTTCATTTCCTCGGCGCCCAGGTCGTGAATCCCGTGAAAACCAATGTCTTCGAGGCGCATTTTGAGCGCTACGGGATCGAAAAACGTGACGAACGGTTCGCCAGCCTTAGCCACGCGGCTCATCAACGCGCGCATTGCCAATCGCCCCGTCCAACTTAACGATTCGAGAGGGACCACATAGTCGAACGCGACGCCTCCACCCCGCGGCGTTGCTGCGATCAGGCGGAACGTCGACTCGATGGCATCATCGGTCAAATACATCGTCACGCCCAGCCAGGAAAAGAACGCCGGCTTCCCTGCATCGAATCCGGCGAGGCGCAATCCTTCCGCAAGCGTCTGATGCTCGAAATCGACTGGCGCGTAAGTAACCGATGCCGGCACCGCGATGCGCGCCTCCGCCAGATTGCAGCGCTTCCATTCCTGCGTGGCGGGATAATCGACCTCGAAAACTCGCAGCGCCGATTCGTCGAAGGGATTCCGGTATGCGAATGTGTCGAGTCCGGCGCCCAGAATCACGTATTGCGTCACGCCGCGCGCGATCGATCGAGCCAGCTCGTCCTCGGCGAAGCGGCTGCGCGCCACCATGCTCGCGCGAATCGCCAGCCCGAATTTACCGAAAGCTTCCGGCTTCTCGGCCTTCACCTTCTCGGCCGCGAGCGGTCCGATGATGGGCACGGCGATCGGATCGTCTAGAACTTTGGGATGGTCGAAAAGCTGGTGAGCGGCGCGGCGCATGGCGACGCGCAAGGCGGTTCGGCTGGGACGCGCTTCAATCATGCCCTTCAATCATGCTTTGTTGCGAGGGTGATAGCGGAAAAATCCGGGGCCGCAAAATCGCGGGCCGTCATTCACTTGATTTCCAAAACTTCCTTTTCTTTGGCTGCCAAAAGATCTTCGATTTTCTTCGTCTCCGAGTGTGTGATCTTTTCGAGCTCGTCGAGCGAACGCTTCTTTTCGTCCTCGCTCATTTTCTTTTCTTTTTCGAGTTTTTCGACCGCTTCCTTAATGTCGCGGCGCACGTTGCGCACTGCAGTGCGGTGGTTTTCGAGTACTTTGTGGAGGTGCTTCACCATGTCTTTGCGGCGGTCTTCGGTCAGCGCCGGAATCGGCACGCGTACCACTTTTCCGTCGTTGGTCGGATTCAGGCCCAGGTCGGCGGTACGAATCGCCTTGTCGATGACCGCCACCGCGCCCGGATCCCACGGCGCGATCACGATGGTCATCGGATCGGGCACGTTCAGCGTGCCGAGCTGGTTGATAGGCATCGGAGTGCCGTGATAGTCCACCCGTACGCTATCGAGCACCGCGATGTTCGCCCGGCCGGTGCGCACCGTGGAAAGCTCCTTGCGGAAATCCTCCACCGCTTTTTCCATGCGGACTTTCGCTTGCGCCAGCGCGTCTTTACTCGAAGCGATCGTGCTCATCGAAACCCCATCCTCCGAAGCCGCTCTAGAATCTAAGCGGCCGTCACCGTCGATCCCACGCGCTCGCCGATCACCACGCGCTTCAAATTCCCCGGGACATTCATGTTGAATACGACAATCGGCATCTTATTGTCCATGCAGAGCGAAATCGCCGTGGAATCCATCACCGAAAGACCCTTCTGCAGGACATCGAGGTAAGTAATGTGATCGAACATTTTCGCCGACTTCACCTTTTCCGGATCGGCGTCGTAAATCCCATCGACGCGCGTGGCTTTCAAAATCACCTGCGCCTTGATCTCCATCGCGCGCAGCGCCGCAGCCGTGTCTGTTGAAAAATATGGATTCCCGGTACCGCCGGCAAAAATCACCACGCGGTGCTTTTCCAGATGTCGAGCCGCGCGGCGCCGGATGAAAGGTTCCGCCACCTCGTGCATCTCAATCGCACTCATCAGCCTCGTTTGGCAGCCGATTTTCTCCAGGGCATCCTGCATCGCCAGACCGTTGAGCACCGTCGCGAGCATGCCCATGTAGTCGCCCGTCGCGCGGTCGATGGTGAGCCCGTGCTGACGAGCTCCGCGAAAAATATTGCCGCCGCCCACGATCAGCGCGACTTCCACGCCGAGATCGTGGACTGTCTTCACTTCCTGGGCGATTCCCTGAATCGTGGTGGCGTGAATCCCGAACGCATCCGGTCCGGAAAGCGATTCGCCGGAAAGCTTGACGACGATTCGCTTGTAAACGGGTGACCCTGCGCGCGACTTCGTTGCGGGAATCTTCTGCGTTTTCTTCATCGTCTCCTGGAGGGCATCTTTCCCGCGGGCATTTTAGCAGAGAATCGGAGCGCGCGGCTGGCGGCGTCGTTCGATTGTGGCGAAAAAGGGCGCCGCAAGCGGCGCCCTTATCACACAGAAAGCAACAAACAGACTAGGCCTTGGAGACCGGCTCGGGCGCGCCCGGGTCCTCGGATGCAGCGGCGGGCGATGATGTCGAATCGGTTTCGCCGACCTTGAATCGCGCGAAGCGGCGAATGGAGATGTTCTCGCCCACTTTCGCAATGGCCTGATCGACGAGCTCTTTCACCGTGGTGCCTTCGTCCTTGATGAAGTGCTGTTCGTAGAGGCAGTTTTCTTCGTAGAATTTTTCCATCTTGCCCTGGACGATCTTGTCGATCACCGGAGCCGGCTTGCCCGTGGCCTTGGCCTGTTCGCGGTAGATTTCCCGCTCGCGGTCGAGCGTTTCCTGCGTCACGTCCTCGCGCTTCAGAAAACGCGGGTCGAGCGCCGCGATATGCATGGCCACGTCATGGCACAAGCGCTGAAAATCTTCCGTGCGCGCCACGAAATCGCTCTCGCAGTTGATTTCGATTAGAACGCCGATTTTTCCGCCCGCGTGGATGTAACAGCGAGACAAGGCCCTCCGATGTCGTCCGCTGCGCCTTCTTGGCCGCCGCGGCCTGCCCCTTCTTTCGAAGGACGTCGATGGCCTTCTGGATGTCTCCGCCTGATTCCACCAGCGCGGTGCGGCAATCGGAAAAGCCCGCGCCAGTCTTCTCGCGCAGCTCCTTCACAAGCTGCGCGGATGGTCCATTGCTCTTGCCGTCAGATGGTGTCGCCATGACTGTGCTCATTTCCTTTTCTTTGGAATTCGAGAGGTGCCGGCCTGACCGGACCCGGCATGCGCGCTGTGGCGCGTGGCTATCGGTGTCGCTGCCTGGTCTCTACTTGGGCGCGGACTCGTCGTCGGCCGGAACCGGGGCCATGGTTTGCTCGACGGTCAGGCCCTCGCCTTCCACGAAATCGCCTTCCTGCTTTTCGTATTGCTCGTAGGCGCTCGTGTCGACGTATTCCGGAAGCTCTTCGCCACCCTCGCCTTCCGCGGCCTTCTGGTCGGCAATTTGCGATTGCTCGAACGACTGGCGGCCGGTCAGCACGGCGTCCGAAATCTTCGACGTGAATAAGCGGATGGCCCGAAGCGCGTCGTCGTTGCCGGGTATGACCCAATCGACCAGGTTCGGATCGCAGTTCGTGTCCACAATGGCGACGACCGGAATGCCCATCCGGCGCGCCTCGCGCACGGCGATTACTTCGGCATTGGGATCGATCACGAACATGGTGTCGGGTGGCGTGGCCATGTTCTCAACGCCGGCGAAATTCTGCTGCAGATGCTTTAGCTCGCGATCCAGGCGCGCGCCTTCTTTTTTCGAAAACTGCGCCATGCGTCCGTCTTCGGACATCGCCTTGAGCAGCTTGAATCTCTTGATGGATTTCTGGAGCGTAGCCCAGTTGGTGAGCGTGCCGCCAAGCCAGCGGTGGTTCACGTAGAACATTCCGCAGCGCTGCGCTTCTTCGGCGATGGCTTCCTGCGCCTGGCGCTTGGTTCCGAGGAACAGGACGCTTTTGCCCTGCGCGGCTTGTTCGGCAACGTAGCGGGCCGCCTCACGGAACAGTTTCAAGGTCTTTTGAAGATCGATAATGTGAATCCCGTTGCGCTCACCGAAAATGTATTCCTTCATTTTCGGATTCCAGCGCCGCGTCTGGTGGCCGAAGTGAACTCCCGCCTCCAGCAACTCCTTCATCGTAATTTCGACTGCCAAATTGCCTCCTAAGTGAAGGGATGCTTGGGATCCCGGCTTGCCGGGACAGCATCCTTTTCTGCCGGATCCTCACCGGCCGTGAAATTGGTCCGGCCCTAACGGCAGGACCGATTTACCTCTACAGCGGGCCTAAACTGCTCTCGGCACCCTCAAAATAATTGTCGAGTAGAACGAGCACAAAATCTTTGTTTTCAGAAACTTACAGCCATTTCTATTCGGTTTCATTGTCGAATAGAAACGGCCCGATTCTTAGCGCTTGCTGAACTGGAAGCGGCGACGCGCGCCCTTCTGTCCGTACTTCTTGCGTTCCTTCATGCGCGGGTCGCGGGTCAAAAAGCCGTTCTTGCGCAACGCCGGACGCAGCTCCGGGTTCAGCTTGGAAAGGGCGCGCGCGATGCCCATGCGCACCGCTCCGGCCTGGCCGCCGACGCCGCCGCCCTTTACCTGAGCACGAACCTCCACCTGATCGAGCATCTGCGTGAACTTCAGCGGCTCGACCGCGGCCGTGTGCCAGGCCACGTTGCGGAAATAGTCGTCTACCGGGCGATCGTTCACCGTAAACTTCGCAGGGCCCGGCTTAATGTAGACACGCGCCACGGATTCGCGGCGGCGCCCCGTGCCGTAGAAATGTTTCTTGGCTGCTTCTGCCAGAGAATTCGGTCCTGAACTCAAATTTCCTCCGTGATCCTTCAGGCCCCAAAAGGCCGATTCCAATCCCTAAGCCGCGCGGTCCGCCGTATCGCGGACCAACCCGCGCGATGACAAATTTTAGTTCCCGTATGCGAGGTTACAGCGCGAGCGGCTGAGGCTTTTGTCCGGCGTGGCGATTCAGCGCTTCACTTCCGGCATACACACGCAGCTTCTTAGCGCGACGCGCGCGGAGCTTGTTTTTCGGCAACATGCCAAGCACCGCTTCGCGGATGACCTCTTCTGGCCGGCGCTGCAGCAGCGATCGGACGGAAACTTCCTTCAATCCGCCGGGATAGCCGCTATGGTGCCGGTACACTTTCTGATCAATCTTGTTGCCCGTCAGCTTCACGCGCTCGGCATTGATGACCACGATATGGTCGCCGCAATCGAGAAACGGAGTGTATTCAGGCTTGTCCTTACCGATCAATTTGCGTGCGATGGCGGTCGCGAGACGGCCCAACACCTGGCCGTCTGCATCGACGACCAACCAATTCTTGCCGACTTGAAGCGCTTCGGCTTCACGGCCCTTCGGTACGTACGTCCCCATGTCCTTCAGTCACACCTTTCCGTCTAAAGACAATTCTTGAGTTTAGGCTACGGCTGGGCACCTGTCAACGAGGACTGTGCGGCTTTCCGGGCGGTGGTACAGGATCAGGCGGTGCGTCAAAAAAAGAGGCTTCAGCACCTTCTTGAAGTGACGTAACAGTTCCAATTACTCGTGCAAGATCACACTTAGAAGAGAGCTATTGATCTCCAGGCCGTGGTCATACTTTACGAATCCCAATTTCTTGAATTTGTTCATAAACAGATTCACGCGGGAACGCGTGGTGCCGATGGTTTCCGCCAATGTCTCCTGCGAAATCCTCGGCAACACCTTCTGGGCTTGATTTTCCTTCCCATATTGAGCGAGCAACAGGAGAGCACGCGCCAGCCGCTTTTCGGTGGAGTTAAACAGCTGGTCCACCAGGTCGGCCTCGATTCGTATGTTCCTGGTGAGCATGTAGGCGATGAAGCGATCGGAGAATTCGTGCTCGGCGTGTAGGACGCGAATCATCTCGTCTTTTTCGATCACCAACAACGAAGTGGGTTCACTAGCCGTGGCCGAACCGATGCGGATGGTTTGCCCGGCGAGACAGCCTTCGCCGAAAAAGTCGCCCGGTCTGAGGACAGCAACGACGGCTTCCTTCCCAACTCCGTTGACGACCGTAAGTTTGACGCTGCCGTGCTGGATGTACATCACTGTCTTAGCGGCGTCACCCTGCGTAAAGACGACGGCCTTTCTCGGATATTCCGCGATTTTCCTCGAGACTCCGGCTGAATTGAGGAACGCCTGGGCGTCGAAATCCACTCGTTTGTATGGCTTGGGCGTTTGTGGCGGCACACACGGTGCTTAAATGCTAGCACTTGAGTGCCCAGATGCAATGAATATGGCCGAGTGTGCTTAAGGTGACAGATTGGATGGGTTAATGCTCCTAGGATGGTTCTCGTTGGCTGGCAAGAAGAGACTACCAAGGCGCGACGCCGGTTTTGGCACCCGCGTGGCCCGCGAAATCGTAATCCTCTCAAATCAGCGCACGGAAGTGACCGCAGTACCCCTCGCCAGACCGGAACGCATGTCTGGGGAAGAGAAGGAGATAGCTCGATGCCATTACTTCAAATACTCATAGTGTTGGTGGTGGTCGGCCTGTTGCTTTGGCTGGTTAATCGCTTCATACCGATGGAAGGGACGATCAAGTCCATTCTGAACGCGGTCGTCATCATCGCGGTGATTCTGTGGCTTCTGAATGTTTTTGGACTCTTCCACTCATTCTCCCGGATACACATAGGCGCCTAGCACGGCGGAAAGAATCACGACAGATGGATTGGGTGCGCTTGCACCCCGCAACAATAGGACCCGCGCGGCGATACAGGCCGCGCGGATGGATTCGCAGTAATGGAGGCAACATTCATGAAAGCATTTGGACTCGTTAGCACCACAGCGCTGCTGCTGATGTTGGGAGCAACGGCCCCTGCCTACGCGCAGGGCGATCACGGGGATAAAGACGCCAAGCCCGAAAAACAGGAGCAGGCGAAGCCGGCTCAGCACGAGGAAAAGGCGCAGCCCGCTAAGCAGCAAGAAGCGGCGAAGCCAGCCAAGCAAGAAGAAAAGGCGCGCCCGGCGCAGGAAGAGAAACAGGCTCGAACTGAACAACAGATGCCGGCGGCAAAGACTCCCAGGCAAGAACCGGCCAAGTCACAAAAACAGCCGGAGAACGGACAGGCGAAGCAGGCGAACCGCAGTAGCGCCGCCGGACAGCAGCACGCTCAACGAACGGCGGCCGAGCAACAGAGGCAACGGTCAGCCCCAGCACTCCGGCTGAGCGCGAGAAGCCAGAGCCGCATACCCGACGATCGCTTCCGCTCCAATTTTGGCCGCCAGCATTCGTTCCGTATCGGCGAGCCTACGTTGGTCGGCGGATACTCGCGCTTCCAATACGGCGGCTACTGGTTCGGCTTTGTCCAGCCTTGGCCGGACGGCTGGTATTACACCGACGACGTCTATGTGGATTACATCGACGGCGGATACTACCTGTGCAATCCAAGTTATCCCGGAACTGAGGTCGCGCTCAGCGTCGTGCTCTAAGAGCTTTGCAGTTTTGCGCCCGGTGGGGTGACTTCGATGCAGACGGGTCGAGTCGCCCCTCAAGGGTACAGGCCGCTACCTTGTCATGGTCGTCGTGAGAGTGTACTTCTGGGCCGATCCAACAAAAGCGCCTTCCAAGAGCGGCGTGTGTCGGCACAATAATTTCGACTGCCAAACCGCGATATGTGCGCAACAGGACAGATTGAACCCCGCCATTGCAACTAGGATGGATTTCACGCAACCGTTTTTGCAAGACGCCGCGACGGTTGGCGCCGAACGTTTCAGGCGGGTGTCGGCGGTTTCGAGATTCCGAGGAGAAAACGAAAATGAAGATCATGAAGACAACCTTAGCGGTGTTGGCGTTCGCAGCGTTCAGCTTACTCTGCGTGTCGGGCATTCACGCCGATGAATGGAACAAGAAGACCGTAATGACGTTCAGCGAGCCGATCGAAATCCCCGGCCAGATTCTGCCCGCCGGCACTTACACAATCAAACTCGTGGATATCGGATCCGAACGCCACGTCGTCCAATTTCTGGATGCCGATGGGATTCACGTGTTTGCGACCGTGCTTGCGATTAACAATTGGAGGCTGCATCCGACCGGCGAAACCGTGGTGCGGTTCGCGGAGCGCTCAGGCGACAACCCGGAAGCCCTGAAGGCATGGTTCTATCCAGGCGATAACTTCGGGCAAGAATTTGTGTATCCGCGGCAGCGGGCGATTCAGCTAGCGATTGAAACAAAAGAACCAATTCCCGCGATCGCCGAAGAAACACCGACCTCTGATCTGAAGACCGCGCCCATAGTGGCGGTAACTCCAGAACAGACGGAAGTGCCGGTAACGGAAGTAGTGGCGGCAACTCCGCCGGCTACCGAAGAACCAGTCGCGGTGGCGCCGGAGGCGAGTTTGCCGAAGACGGCCAGCCTGCTTCCGCTCATCGCGTTGCTGGGCTTGGCTTCTGTCGGACTCGCATTTGTCGTAAAACGTTACACGACGGAACGTTCATAATCGTTTCATCTCCCAGGCGCCGCGGACGTTGCGCTCACGCGCAATAGCTCGCGGCGCTGAGGAGAGGTCGGTGACCCTGATGGCTCGGCCCAACAAAGGCAATTCACTCCCGTGGTTTTGTCTTTCCGCAATCCTATTGCTAATTGGATCCATATTTTTCGATTTCAGCGCCCTCTCGGCACAATCTCCTGCGCCCGGCGCCAGCGGGCCAGCCCCCTAGTGGCGAAGACAGAACTTGTGGTGCTGCCGGTGAGCGTCACTGACTCGAGCGGAGCTTTCGTCTCCGGGTTGAGCGCGGAGAGTTTCCGTGTGTACGAAAACGGAAGATTGCAGAAAGTGACGGCTTTTCAGGACGGGGACACTCCGGTAACGGTGGGGCTGATCGTGGATCACAGCCGAAGCATGAGCCCGAAGCTTTCGGAAGTAGCGGGAGCGGTGACCGCCTTCGCGCAATCGAGCAATCCACAAGACGAAATGTTCGTGGTGGACTTTAACGACGAAGTTTCCGTCGAACTCCTCGACGGAAAGGCATTCACCCATGACCCACATGAACTGGGGAAAGCGGTGTTCGCCATTCGAGCGCGCGGGCGAACGGCGCTGTATGACGCGCTCGCTGAAGGGCTACTCCACGTGCAACTAGGCCAATGGGATAAGAAGGCTCTGATAATCGTCAGCGATGGAGGCGACAATGCAAGCCAGCAGAAATACCCTCGCATTCTGGCCTCGGCACAAAGATCGCAAGTTGTGATCTATTGCGTGGGCCTGGCGGACGACGAAGAAGAAGAAAATCCCGATGTTCTTCGCCGACTAAGTAAGGCTACTGGTGGTATTGCTTTCTTTCCGACTTCTTCGCAAGGCGTGGCGGAAATTTCCCGGCGAATCGCGCGCGATTTACGCGAACAGTACACGCTGGGATTTGTTCCTGAGCAAGCAGGCTCCGGAGATTCCTTCCGGCATCTGACGGTTAAAGTCTCGGCCTCCGGGCATGGCAAGCTGCAGGTGCGAGCCCGGCCCGGATATTTCAGGACGGAGCAACAGCAAGCTCGGGGCAATCCCGGGAAGAGCGCGTCATGATTTCGCGGATTCCAGGCCGGCCCCCGCGTCGAAGCTTCGGCGCGGTGCTTGGCCGGTCCGTGTACTTCGTGTTCCTCGCCTGTGGGGTATTCGCACTTGCTTACTGCGGCTACGTGCTCATCGCCGCGCATTTTTATCAGACGATTCAGAAATCGCGCCTGGAGAATGTCGACCAAAGCGAAGAACATCGTCCAGTGGTCGAGGGAAGCGCCATCGGGGAGATGAAGGTCGCTCGACTGGGACTGAGCGCGGTGTTTGTTCAGGGGGACTCACCCCGCATCCTTCGGCACGCAGTAGGACACATTTCCGAGACGGCCTTGCCCGGAGAACCGGGCAATGTCGTGTTGACCGGGCACCGCGATAGTTTTTTCCGCTCGCTGCGCAATATTCGACAGGGCGACACGGTCGAGCTCAAGACACCAGGCCGCGAGTTCGCGTACCAGGTGGACTGGACTGAGGTCGTATTGCCGAGCGATGTGGGAGTCGTTCAGCCGTCCGGCGACAACACTCTTACTCTTGTGACGTGCTTTCCCTTCTATTACGTCGGCCCCGCGCCAATGCGGTTTGTGGTGCGAGCGCACCAGATTGGAACACTGCCGGCGCAACCCGCCGTCTCCGACGCGCCGGCGCACTTGTAAGCGGCACCAAGCCGATTCCACATAAGTGTCCGCAAGCGGACAGACACGCGGCTGCAATCCACCTAGCATGTATATGGGGGCAACATGCTCGTGTCGATTTTCGTGACGTCACTTGTTCTATGGTTCCTGGGAATTATGACGTCATCCACGTTTGGCGGATTTATTCACGTGTTGTTGCTGATCGCGGTGTTGACGGCCGTGCTGGAAATTATTCAACGCCGGAAACGCGCTTCGGCAGCGCGGCAGAAGGTGTAACGGAAGTTTTCGGCCAGGGGGCGTTCGAACCATAACCGCCGCGCAGAAACGTCCCGGGCTAATGGCGTGGTGGTAAGCGCCTCACAAAGGTTTCGGAGAAGCGCAATTTCCGCAGCCGCAATTCTGAAGATGTCTGATCACTCGGAGGTCAGCGATGATGCGTAAATCAGTTTTGGTTCTGTGTTTGGGTTTGGTGGCGACTTCATCAGTGTTTGCGGCAAACAAGGAACAAAAGCGCCTGTCGAACGCCGGGGTGGTGATGCAGGAAATCATGAACACTCCGGAAAACATTCCCCAACAAGTGCTCGAGAAGGCGGAGTGCGTGATCGTGTTCCCGTCCGTACTAAAGGGGGCCTTCATAGTCGGCGCGAGCTACGGCCGCGGTGCGATGGTGTGCCGGTCGGGCGGAGATTTCCGCGGACCATGGGGCGCACCCGCGATGATGGCGCTCGAGGGCGGCAGCTTTGGATTTCAGATCGGCGGACAAGCAACGGATCTCGTGCTGCTGATCATGAATCACCGGGGCGCGAGCTCGATTCTCGAAAGCAAAGTGAAATTGGGAGGCGACGCTTCCATCGCGGCAGGTCCGGTGGGACGCGATGCGGCGGCGAATACGGACGCGTATATGCGGGCGGAGATTCTCAGCTACTCGCGAACGCGCGGGTTATTTGCCGGAATTTCGCTCGAAGGCTCCACGCTTCGGCCGGATGACGACGCGACTGCAGACGTCTATGGCCGCAAACTGACCGCAAAGGAAATCATCCTGGGTGGAAACATTCGAGTCCCGGCATCGGGCCGGCACCTGGTTGCCGTCTTGCAGAAGGGCTCACCGCGCAACGATTCGAAAGAATCCGCGAGCAACTAGCAGCAACCAAAGCTAACCGCAGATGCGGCGCTGCCCTTCCGTGCTCGAGGCGATACTCTGGCCTTGGGAAGGGCGGCGTCTGCACAGCGGGCGCCATGCTTCACTCCCTCGCTGAATGAGAGTGAATGCCATATTTTGGCAATCATTTACCGCTCGATAACCTCGATGTAACAGCAGTAGACTATTTTTGCGCTGGAGTTCTGGGCGTGACCTCGATCGTCAATTCACTGGCCACCGCGAACCCGTCACAACCGGAAATTTTCGACCGTTTGCTGCGCAAGGCTGCTGCTTATTGCTGGCTAGAACGATTCAAGAGCCAGACTTCGAAGGGAGCTTTGACCTTGGAAACCAATCAGATCGGCCAAACCGCTGGAGCGGTGTGGGAAGCTCTTACGAAGCACGGACCGCTGACGTTTGCGGCGTTGATGGAAGAGGTGAACGCGCCGCAGAGCCTGTTCTTCATGGCCATTGGCTGGCTTTCGCGGGAGAACAAGCTGCTGTTCGCACCGGACGGCGGGGATTATATCGTTAGCTTGGCGTAGTTCGCGACGCGTGAGCGGAATCGATAGCGCGCCGGCGCAACGGTGCAGCAAGCCGGGACTTCCCAGCTTGCCGCCCGATCGTCGCAGGAGACGGTTAGTCCGAGGAAGCAGTCGCTGTGGCGCGTGGAGTCCGCGTAAACGACGGCTTGTCGAGATCGTCGTGGCTGCTGGAGTCGCCGGCCTTGTCGATTTCGATCGAGCCTTTGAAGTAGGCGCCGTCCTCGATCATGATCCGGGCGGTCGTCAGGTCGCCCACCACCGAGCCGTCTTTCTTGATCTCGATGCGGTCGCGAGCGCGCAGATTGCCCTTCACGTTGCCGTAAACAACGACTTCGCGCGCGATCACGTCGGCGGTCAGCTTGGCGCTGGCGCCGATGGTCAGCTTGCGGTCTTCGAGTTGGACGAGTCCTTCGACGCTTCCGTCGATGGCCAGGTCCTCATTGCCGGTAATCTCGCCCTTCACGTGCAGGCTGGCGCCGAGACGTGCTACGCCGCTCGACGATGCCGGGTACGACGAATCGATAGGTGCCATTGTTCTTGCCTCCCCAGAAGATGGAATTCCTGATGGTGCGTTCGTTCTAGGTTGCTGCGAGAGCGGCGACCTAGCGGGAGCCTCGGGCTTCTTGTCTCCCCACATTTACCCTCCTTGGGCCTGAATACGCCGGAACCAGTGCGTTTATTTGTGGACCGGGCCACCAATCTAGTCTGCTGGGCCGACTGCGCCAATGTCAAAATGGAACAGTTGTGCTCGTTGCATTACTAGACTCGAGTCCGACGCATGCCTGATGAACGTTTCGATTCACTTTCGCAAACGTTCGAGGTTGAGAGCGTGGGAGGCGCAGTCTAGACCAACTGGGAGCGGGATTCCAGCTTTCTTTGAAAACTGCTGTGGCTTGCCATCGGCAAGATCCTGTGGAACGATTCAGATTCCATGCTCACGAATCGATTACTTTTGATGGCTGGGATCCTTGCAGCGACGACCGCTGCACAGGCGCCTCCTCCGGAGAATCTGACGGAACCTGTCCGCGTTGAGCAAGGACTGGTCGCTGGTACAGGCGGGCGGACCGTTGGCGTGCGCGTTTTTCGCGGGATTCCCTACGCTGCGGCTCCGGCCGGCGATCTGAGATGGAAGCCTCCGCAACCACCCACCGCCTGGGAGGGCGTGCGGCAGGCTGCCGCGCCCGGGAATGGATGCCCGCAACCTCCCTATCCGACGAACGGATTGTATGGCACGGAACCACCACCGATGAGTGAAGACTGCCTGAATTTGAACATCTGGACGCCGGCGAAAACGACAGGTGACCGTCTGCCGGTAATGGTGTGGATCCATGGCGGCGCGTTCGTGCACGGCACGGGCGCGGCGGTCGGGTACGACGGCGAAAACCTGGCGCGGCACGGCGTGGTGGTGGTCACGATCAACTACCGGCTGGGAGTTTTCGGTTTGCTGGCGCTGCCCGAACTGGCCGCGGAATCGCCGCAACATTCTGCCGGCAATTACGCGTTTCTCGATCAAATCGCCGCGCTGCGCTGGGTGCAGCGGAATATTGCGGCGTTCGGCGGCGATCCAGGCCGCGTGACGATCTTCGGTGAATCGGCCGGCGCCGGCTCTGTGAACATCCTAATGGCGAGCCCGTTGGCGGCCGGGCTTTTCTCGCGCGCCATCGCCGAAAGCGGAGGGTCGTTCGGCCCAATGCGCTCTCTGGCCGACGGCGAAAAAGAAGGACAGCAACTGACCGCGAGGGTGGGCGGGACGCAGGATGTATTGAAGACGCTGCGCGCGATGGCTCCCGGAGAGTTAGTCAAGGCCACGACAGACGATGATATCGACCCGCTGGTCGACGGATGGGTGCTACCGCAAAGCGTCTATTCGATTTTCGCCGAGGGAAAGCAAAACGACGTGCCGATCATCGTGGGCAGCAATGCGAACGAGGGGACGATTTTTCCGCCGCCCGGAGGCACTACTTCACCAGCCGATTTCACGGCAAACGCGAAGAAGCGCTACGGAACCTTCAGCGACGATTTCCTGAAGCTCTATCCAGCGGGCACGTCCGATGCCGAAGCCACAGCCTCCTATTTCGCTGAAATTCGCGACGGCGAGATCGCCTGGGATATGCGCATCTGGGCGCGTATCGCCATGAAAACCGGCCATCATCGGGCGTATCGCTACTATTTTTCGCGCGTGCCATCCGGGCGCGGGGAAAGGCTCGGGGCGTTTCACGGCTCGGAGCTTGCTTACGTGTTCGGAAATTTTCCGTACCGCATCAACTATCAGGACTTGGACCGGCAGCTCGCCGAAACGATCGAAACTTACTGGACGAATTTCGCGCGCGGCGGCGATCCCAATGGCGCAGGCCGAACGATGTGGCCGATCTACGATCCGGTGAAGGATAATGTGCTCGAGTTTGGCGACACGGTGGCGGTGAGTTTCAAAATCAATTCGCAGGGCCTGGATTTCTTCGACGATTTCAACCGCTCGCTGCGTCCCGCGCCCGACCCCAGATAGCGGCGCTCAGGCCCCCTGGGAGTTATAATCCGCCGCGACGTCCCCGACCGCAAAATGGCTGGGCAATTGGGCGCTTTGGACACTTGCGACCATCGGCCTGGCGTTCGCGGTGCTCGTTCCCGACGGGATTATTCACGCGTTGGTCATCAAACGGATCGGGATGGACCGTGCGACGGCCATGCCGTGGATCGCACTGTTCGTGGACCACGCGGTAATGACGCTGGTAGCCGTTGCACTGATCGCAATGCTGAGCAAAGGGCGCATGGGCGAGTACGGCCTGCAAAAACCGCAGGGAAAGTCATACGTTCCCGCGTCGATTGCCTGGGGAATTTTCTTCGGTGTGCTGATGACGGTGGCGGACTACGTGCCGTCGCTGCTGGCGCACAAGCCGTCCGAGGGTTACGCGTTGACGCCAGTGAACATCACGGGCTGGCTGGTTTTTGAGTTCGTCTATGTAGGATTCACCGAGGAGATTCCGTTTCGCGGCTTGCTGCAAACGTTCCTGATGCAGCGAACCACCGGACGCATTCGCATCGGCAGTTACGACATGCACGCGGCAGGCGTGGTGCTTGCGGTACTTTTCGCGCTGGCGCACGTGAGCAATTTCTGGGTGCGGCCGTTCTGGGCTGCGCTGTCGCAGCAGGTGTACGCGATCGCGCTCGGAATCCTCTACGCCTAATGGCGGGAAAAATCCGGCAGCCTCACCGCCGCGATTATCGGCCACAACCTCAGCGACGGAGTCGAACTCTCAATTACATTCTTCCTCGAATGGCTCTGGCGCTGACGGCCTTAGTATTTGCGGAGGACCCCGACGACTTTGCCCTGGATCTTCACGTCGGCGCCCGGCACGACGATAGGGGCCATTGAGGAATTTGCCGGCTGGAGGCGGATCTTGCCGCCGGGCTCGCGATAGAATCTTTTGACCGTGGCTTCGTCTTCACCGACCAGCGCGACGACGATTTCGCCGGGATTGGCTACCTGCGTTTGCTCCACCACGATGTAATCGCCGTCGAGAATGTGATCCTCGCGCATCGATTCGCCCTTCACCTGAAGGACAAACGTATTTTGTCCCTTGGCGAAGTCGGCGAGCGAAATCGTTTCGGTGTCTTCGACGGCTTCCAGCGGCCGGCCGGCCGCGATCCTTCCCGAAAGCGGAAGCTCGATTATGTGACGGTCGAGAATCTCCTCGCGGACCTGCTTGGGTAGCTGGGTGACCTCAATCGAGCGGCTCTGGTTGTAGCCGCGGCGGATAAATCCCTTTTTCTCCAGTGTCGATAGATGCTTGTGCACGGTCGCGAGCGAAGTGAGCTTCAGCGCGTGCGCTATCTCCTCGAAACTCGGCGAATAGCCGTTCTTGTTGATGAATCCGACCAGATAATTCAGGACTTCCTTCTGCCGTTTCGTAAGTGCCATCAAGTCCCCCGACAGGCTCCGTCTCGCTTGCCAATTTAGGCGAACCAAAAGCGAAAGTCAATGGTACGCCAGGACAGGTGATGGCTTGATTTGGTTCAGGGTACGAATGGACAGGCGGTCTTGATTGAGCGAAGTCCAGAATAAGCCGCAGGAGGTACGGAGTAGCTCTTCGATCACGCGCCAGAATCACGCGGGCATCCTTCTCCGTCTCTCGACGCGGGGCACGAGCCACGCGGTAGAAGTCAGCAGCCTGCTGGCGTGTATTGGCGCTTTATGTGGGACGGGAGATTCGTAAACTTGCAATTGCGAATCCATGTCGAGAAAAAAATTTCCCATACCACCGAGATTGCCCGTGAGTCCGCTCAGCCTTACATGCCCTTACTGCAAAGCCAAGCGCGGCGAGGACTGCGGCGAAAGCTCGAACGGTCTCGGCGCCACACACCTGGAGCGCATACTCATGGCCGCACTCGCCGATCAGGTTGGCGCTTTGCGCAGCCGCGCCGAGAAACGCGCCCGCCGGGCCCAGGGAAACGGGGCTAGCTGAGTCGCGCACGCGGTTGCCGCACCCCTGTTAGTCACTTCAAGTGCTAGTGAGATCTTTGCAAGGCGCACATCCGCGCTACTTAGCGGAGATTTTTCGCGGCGCGGATTCGTGCGTCAGAAGCATGGCCACCAATCCCACGGCGGAGGCCACGGCCCAATAACGCGCGGGGACCATGGGATTTCTGGTAGCGCGGATCAGCCAGGTAACCGCGTACTGCGCAGTGCCTCCAAACAGAGCAATCGAAAGCGCGTAGATGATGGAGAGAGAGACCGGAACGGATCGAGGGCGGCAGCGACTCGGTGAGCCAAATGATTGTCGGCCCGTTGCAGAGCACCAGCAATGAATACATCACGCCCGTCGCGCAGAAGAGGGCGGCCGGGGTCCGGAAGCGATTGATCAAGTAATAAGCCGGAAAAATCGAGATCAATAGTAGGGAGCCGAATAGCAGCATCATGGGCTTGCGCCCGAAGCGGTCAGAAAGCGCGCCTGCCGGGAGTTCGAGAAGCACTCCGCTGATACCTATGGCGATAGTGGCCCCGAAGGCCACGTTCGCGTGCATGTGCAGTGTGGCGATGGCGTAGGTAGTCGTGTATTCAGCGACGTAGTTGCCAATGGTGCCGGCCGCGAGCATTACCAATCCCAAGAAAGCGATCCAGAGATACTTCCTCGCGATGACCGGTTGTCCCGCGGCTTCTTCCCGGTGGAGGGTTTCCGGCAAGCCGCGCCTCATCCACAGGCCGAAGGGCACGATTGCCGCGCCTAGCAGGAACGAAATGCGCCAGCCGAAATCCTGGAGCTGCTGATCGTTCAGAAGACTCGATAGCACGAAGCCGACCAAGCCCGCGACAAGGATGGAAACATCCTGGGTCCAGAATTGAAAGGCAGTATAAAAACCGCGTCGCTCCGGCGGAGCCGATTCGAGTAAGAATGCAGTGGTGGGACCGACTTCACCGCCCAGAGCAAATCCCTGAACCATCCGGAACAGGATAACCAGAATCGGCGCAGCGACACCGATGCGCCGGTGCGAGGGCGTAAGCGCCAGGCCGGTGATGGCGAGGCCCATCAGCGAAAACGAAAGGATCATGGCGAGTTTGCGGCCAAGACGGTCGCCCATGCGGCCGATGACGACGCCACCGATGGGGCGGGTGACAAAGCCAACGCCGAACGTGCCTAGCGACGCCAGCAGGCTGGCGGTGGGCGAGCTCGAGGGGAAAAACGCACGCCCGATGTAGACGGCGAAGAAAGAATAATTGAGGAAATCGTAAAATTCGAGCGCGTTGCCGACCACCACGGCCGCGATGTGCTTCGCCGGGACGACTCGCCGCTTTTCAGATGCCTCGATTGCGGTAGACATGTCAGTTGCCACGAATGCCCCGTACGCGCTCAAGGGGCGAAGGCGTCGGGTGCGGCGGACACTATCACGGTTTGAAGCGTTCCACTCTGCGCAATTCTCGTTTAGTCCGATCGGCTGCTCCGATACCGCCGCGGCGAATTATTAGCTGAACGTATTGGGCCGGATGCGAAATTTCGACGCTCAATACTTAGAAGGCTAAGTCGGCGGGATGTGCAATTCTTAATGCTCGCGCCGCATTCGGGGCCCGAATCTTTGAGACGAAAGAGGCAGCAGTTTCATCCGAGTTAGTGACGCAAGTCGACTGCGGAGCTCGCGGAGCGGCGCAAGGATATCTCGATGAGCTACGTCGAAAAGAATCTGATTTCGGGCGAGAAGGTGATTTACCGGACCGGGATTCACTGGATCGTGCTTTTCTGGCCGTTTGTAGTTGCGGTTTTGCTGGGAGCCGCGGGTGTGGCGGTTTACGTTTACCGCAGCGACCTGGTGATCGCCGCTGCAACGCTGATTGGAGTGGCCGGGCTGGTCCTGATCATTGCAGGCGTGCGGCGCGGTTCGACGGAAATGGCCGTTACGAACCGGCGGGTGATCATCAAAACAGGCATCGCCAGCCGCAGGTCGCTCGAGATCATGCTGCCGAATGTGGAAAGCATCGGCATCGACGAAACCGCCGGAGGCCGGATGCTCGGCTATGGCACCGTAACCATCCATGGAACGGGCGGGACCCCGGAACCATTCCGGCTGATCGCGCATCCATCGGAATTTCGCAAGCAGGTGCAACAGCAGATCGATAGTTCGACGGTACGGGCCTGATGGCCGTAGCCCACGATTTCTTCTTGCCGAAAGTTTTTCCTAGCGCGCTGAAAACGCCAGAAGCACGTTCCCGGAGTTTGTACCTGTGACGGCGTAACCGGAGCCGATGAAAAGCATGCCGCCGGCGATCGAGGGACCGATGGAAGCGATGGCGCCGCCCTTCGCCGCGACTTTATTTACCGTGTCATAAGGCTGGGCGGTGTTGTAATCCCACAGGACGTGGCCGTCGTCGGTGGAAAGGGCGTGTAGGATACCGTCGGAGCCAGCGAGGAAGACGACGCCCGGCATGGCAGTGGCGGCGGCAGAATTGATCACGCGCGTGGTTCCCGTTCTCGGAAACGACGTGCGCCAGGCAACTTGACCGGTCGCGAGCTTCAGGGCCACCATCCCGCCGGACTGCAAACCGTAGTACACGTTTTGATCGTCCGCTGCGCCGCCCCAGACGACTCCGTTCAGACGCGCGAAGAAAGTATCCTGCTGATCTTTGGAAATCTCGACGGCATGCACTTGCCAGACGATTTTGCCCTTCTTATCCGGATCGAGCGCGGTGACCGTGCCGTCTTTCTTGCCGAAGACGACCACGCTTTTTCCGCCCGGCAAGTCACGCAGGATCGGGGAGTTTCCGATGTCTTGATCGGGGCCATTCACTTTCGGACAATTGTCGGTGCGCTGGTCGCCGTTGCACCCACCCATGAATGCATCGCCGGATTCCGCTTGATAATGCCAAAGTTCCCTGCCCGTTTTCAGATCGAGGGCGAGGATCGAGTCTGTGGTCTCTGGAGCCGGGTCGGTCTGGCCATCGCCGGTGCCGACGTAGACTGCACCGCGTTTTGCGTCGATTGTGGGTGAATTCCAGATCGAGCCGCCCGAGGGCGCGTACTGCTGCACGCCCTTGGAGTTTTTCCGCACGGGTATGGGGGTGGGAACGACGTAGGCCTTCCATATCTGCGTACCGCTACCCGCGTCAAGCGCGACGACGCTTCCCCGCCCCGTGCAACAGGAATAGTCGAGGTTCGACGACGAAAATTCCTCGGATGAAGAAACCGGGACGTAGACCCGGCCTTCGAAAACTTTCGGAGCCGCGGTGATGCGCGCGACGAAATGATCGTCGACGCGCGTGGTCCAGAGCTGCTCGCCGGTTTGCGCGTCGACGGCGTAGACATTGGCGTGCGCGTCACCGGAATAGGCGGCGAATTTCGTCTTGCCATGACCTTTCACGGGCGCGACAGTCACGGCAGGACGGGCAGCGCCCTTGGCCGCGTATGACCAGTAGACGCAACCCGTGGCGGCGTCGAGCGAATAGACGTAACCGATGTCCGTGCCGACAAAAACGCGGCCGGCAAAAACAGTGGGCTGCCCATAGGCGGAAAGCCCGGTTGGATAGCCAAACGCCCACTTCAATTTCAGATGCGGAACTTCATTGGGCGTGAGGCCGGCCCCTTTTGCAGACTGAAATCTGGAATTGACCACGTCGGGACTCCAGCCGTTCCATTCGGCAGCGCCAGCAGAATCAGCGAGAGGCGGATTTGTAGCGCAGTGATCGGGCATGTCCTTGGCGTCGCCTTCTTTCAAGCTGCCCAGCGGACGGCCACTTAGAAACGTGGCGAGCATTTTGCGCTGGTCGTCCGTCAGTTGATCACCCTGCGGTTTCATCGGGCCCGTGGTGAGTGCTTCATAGATTTTTTCGGGAGTCATCTGGCGGATTGCGTCCGGCGTAGGGGCCTGCGGAACCTGGGGATTCCCGTGGCAGCCCATGCAGTGCGTCTGGAAAGTGCCGATGCCGGTTTCCGTGCCAGCGCTGAGGTTTGCGGCTTGGGGCGGCGGAGCAGCGGCGGACGCGACAGCCGACTGTTGCGCGCCAGCGAAGCTGGCAAATCCGATGCAAACAACCACGGACGCCGCCGCTGCGGCGACATGCAGTATTTTGTTCATATCCACAATTTCCCCCGGCCTCGTTATTTGTCGCTGATGCCACCCCACGCGGAATTCAAATGGTACTGCAAACCGGAGCCGACCATCTCGATGCGGCGGATTTTCCCGTCAGTAATTTTGAATGCTTCGGTGACTTCGAGACTGGACGGGCGATTGAAAATGTTCCCCATGGAAACCGTCTGCCCGTTCGTGAGCTTGATCGTGTGGACAGTTCCGTTTTGATCGAAGACCACGTAGGACCAGACGATCCCGCGCTCTTCGTCGACGAGCGGAAAGCGGCGGTGATGGATGCGCGTGACGACAGCGTAGTAGCCACTTTTGAATTGCGCCATGCAGCTCATGCCAAAAGCGTTGAAGGCGGCGTTGGGTGAGAGCGTGGGATTGTTGGTGGTGTGGACGCCGTTTTCCATTCGATCGCAATCGTCGGCGAAGGGATAGACACCCTTGCCGTCGTTATTTTCGAGACCGGCGAAATACATGTTGGCGGTGTTGATCAGCTGGGCGCGCGAGACGCGTTTGGCTGGCGCAATCGTTTCGAACCATATGGGCTCGGGCATGATCTTGTCATAGCCTTCGAAATTCGAGGGACCGCCGCCGCCCTGGCGATAATAGGTGGTTTCGACTTCCGTGATGCGGCCCAGCTGGACGCGGAGGCGCATGCCCATGATGACGAGGTGATCGCCTTCGTGCATGGTGACCATGCAGCCGATCTGCCCGGCGACGGTGTCGGAGAAGCAATGCTTATAGCCGCCCAACTGCGTAGCGGTCCCCCAGAAGCCGTCTCCGATGTCGAGTACCTGATCGTTTTCGGTGTACTTCAAATCTTTGGCTAGCGGCAGACGGGACGGATCGTGGGCTACGAGCGCGTTGAGATATTGCGTGGCGAGATCTTCAAGACAGGTGCGGTCGCAGTCAATGGAGATTGGGCCGATGGCGTGGACTTTGGGCGCGCTTGGGCCGGTTAGAACGAACACGACCACGCAGCACATGGCGGCGATCGTCGATATTTTTGTTCGCATGATGTTTCACCCCCTGAAATCGAAAGGCGTTGGCTGACGATACCCCGAGAGGTGACGGGCGTCAACTTGTGGATATGTGCTCTTTTTTTCTGCCATCCCGCGGTGGAATCGTTTGAAACATCGATTTCACAGAGGAAACCCGCCAGACTCACCGCCGAGACGCAAAGGACGCCAGCGATGAAAGATTTCCGGAATGGGCGCGTATCATCTGTGAACCGGAGGCCGGGACACTTCGATGTCATTCGCAGGGACGGAATGGGAGTTTCGATCGCGGTTTTGGACGATCTGGGCGACCTACTGGATAGGATTCGTGCTTTACGCCGAGGACCGCAGGCCCCTTGCCCTTGACGTCGCGCTGCGGCTTTCCCATACGGCTAGCGACGCACAGGTCATACACATTGTGAAATGCCTGTTCGCGGCGGGAACGGTGTTTGTGGTAATCGCCGCCGGGATACGGACCTGGGCGGAGGCGTATCTGCACAGTTCGATTGTGCACGATGCGGCACTGCACGGCGAACAACTGGTGGCCGACGGGCCCTATCGCCATCTGCGAAATCCTTTGTATCTGGGAAACATGTTTCTGGCGATCGGAGTTGGCTTCATGGCAAGCCTGCCGGGATTTCTGGTTATCGTGGTGGGAAATTTCCTAATTGTCTACCGACTGATTCTGCGCGAAGAGGCGACGCTGCTCGCGTCGCAGGGAGAAAGCTACCGGCAATACTTCGCGGCGGTCCCGCGTCTGCTTCCGTCGCTGACACCGCGTGTGCCCGCTAGCGGCGCGCGACCGAATTGGCTGGACGGAATTACCGGTGAGTTTTTCATGTGGAGCGCAGCGGCAGCCATGGCGGTTTATACCGCAACCCTGCAGCTCAAGTTTTTCGGGATTGTCTTCGGCGCCGGGATCGTGGTTTATTTCCTGCAAAGCTATCTGCGCCAGCATCGGAAGAAGTCCGCCGCTAAGAGCCATCCTTAATTACCTTTGCGCCCCTGTATAGTCCGGTGGCGCGCGTTTGTGTTACGATTTTCGCAGCGAGGGCCATGCGTTTTAGTCGGCGCTCGGGGGAACACCGGCACGGCATCTTGCGGAGTGCTGCGATCATCTAAGTGGGTGGGGATAACAGCATAACAATGTCTACAACCTCAGTCCGGCCGTCGGAGCGTAGGCGCGAAATCAGAGAGCAGGCAGTCATCCGGTTCTGCGGCGATTCCGGCGACGGAATGCAGATTACCGGGAGCCAGTTTACGAATACGGTAGCGCTCTACGGCAATGATTTAGCCACGCTTCCGGACTTCCCTGCCGAGATTCGCGCTCCGGCCGGCACTCTGCCCGGCGTGAGCGGTTTCCAGGTTCATTTTTCGTCGAGCGACGTTTACACGCCGGGCGACAGCGTGGACGCGCTGATCGCGATGAATCCGGCGGCGCTCAAAATGAATTTGCCGGACCTGAAAACCAACGGGATCCTGATCGTCAACCTGGACGATTTCGGCGAAACCGATCTGCGCAAGGCACAGATGACGTCGAACCCGCTCGAAGATCACACGCTCGATGGCTACCGATTGTTCAGCGTAGAGCTGACCAAGCTGACACGCGCGGCGCTGCGGGATTTGGGACTCGACAATAAGACCGTCGACCGCTGCAAGAATTTCTTCGCGCTGGGCATGTGCTACTGGCTCTACAACCGATCGATGGATGGCACGCTGCGGTGGATCGAGGACAAATTCAAGAGCAAGCCGGCGCTGGTGCAGGCGAATCGTCTGGCTATGCAGGCGGGTTATAGCTACTGCGAGGCCACTGAAGCGTTTCAGATCAGCTATGAAATTCCCCCTGCGAAGCTGAAGCCGGGCGTCTATCGCAACATCAGCGGCAACACGGCGCTGGCGATGGGGTTTGTGGCGGCGTCGCAGAAATCCGGGCTGCCCCTGTTTCTGGGATCGTACCCGATCACGCCGGCTTCGGACATTTTGCACGAGCTTTCGGCTTACAAGAATTTCGGCGTCATCACGTTTCAGGCCGAGGATGAAATTGCTGCCGTTACCTCGGCGATTGGCGCGGCGTATGCGGGTGCGCTGGCGATCACCTCGACGTCCGGGCCGGGCATGGCTCTGAAGACGGAAGCGCTGGGGCTGGCTGTGGCAGTGGAGCTGCCGCTGGTGGTTTGCGACATCCAGCGCGGCGGACCATCGACTGGTCTGCCGACCAAAACTGAGCAGGCGGACTTGCTGCAAGCGCTCTACGGGCGCAATTCAGAGGCGCCGATTCCGATTCTGGCGCCCTCGTCGCCCGGCGATTGCTTCTGGATCGCGATGGAGGCGAGCCGGATTGCGATCAAGTACATGGTGCCCGTGATTATTTTATCCGACGGATATCTTGCGAACGGGGCCGAGCCGTGGCCGGTTCCATCTGTTGAGGATTTGCCGGACATTCCCGTGCATTTTGAAACCAATCCGGAGGGATTCAAACCGTATAGGCGCAATCCGGACACGCTAGCGCGGCCGTGGGCAATTCCTGGAACTCCGGGCCTGGAACATCGCATCGGTGGGCTCGAAAAACAGGACGTGACCGGCAACGTGAACTACGAACCGCTGAACCACGAAAGGATGGTGCGATTGCGCGCGGCGAAGGTGGAGGCAATTGTGCAAGACGTGCCGGATGCCGTGCCGGCAGGAGATCCTTCGGGCGACTTGCTGATCGTGGCCTGGGGTTCGACGCAAGGACCAATCACCGCTGCGCTGAAAACGAAGCGAGCCGACGGTCATCGCATCGGACACGTCCACTTGCGGCATCTGAATCCCCTGCCGAAAAATCTGGGCGAGGTGCTGAGGCGGTACGACCGCGTGCTGGTGCCGGAAATGAACATGGGGCAGCTTTCAATGGTGCTGCGCGCGAAATACCTGGTGGACGCGCAGGGGTACAACAAGATTCAGGGCAAGCCTTTCAAGCAATCGGAAATCGAGCAGAAAATAGAAGAGATTTTGGAATCGTAGAGAGGACCCCTTAGATGAGCACCGCCACATTGCCGCCCGTTTTGACTAAGAAAGATTTTCAGACCGACCAGGAAATTCGCTGGTGCCCGGGCTGCGGCGATTACGCAATTCTGTCGGCGGTGCAGGCTGTGTTCCCCGAGCTAGGAATTCCGCGCGAAAAGTTTGTAGTGATTTCCGGGATCGGGTGCTCGAGCCGCTTCCCGTATTACATGAATACATTCGGGTTTCACACGATTCACGGCCGGGCGCCGGCCGTGGCGACGGGATTGAAGGTGGCGCGGCCGGATTTGGAAGTTTGGGTGGCGACGGGCGACGGCGACTCTCTTTCAATCGGCGGAAATCATACGATTCACATGCTGCGGCGTAACGTCGGGCTGAAAGTGCTGATGTTCAACAACAGGATTTATGGGCTGACGAAGGGCCAGTATTCGCCGACGTCCGAGATTGGGAAGAAGACCAAGTCGACGCCCTACGGCACGACCGACCGGCCGTTCAATCCGCTGTCGCTGGCGATTGGGGCGGAGGCGACCTTTGTCGCGCGTTCGGTCGACGTCTTCCAGCAGCACTTGAAGGAAACGCTGAAGAAAGCTGCAGCGCACAAAGGTTCGGCGTACATTGAGATTCTGCAGAACTGCAATATCTTTAACGATCACGCGTGGGAATCGATCACAGAGCGCGATGCGCGCAGCGAACACGTGGTGCAACTCGAGCATGGCAAGCCACTGATTTTCGGCAAGAATCGCGATAAGGGAATTCGGTTGAACGGGCTGGAGCTGGAGCTTGTCACGCTCGGGGCCGACGGCGTGACTGAGAAGGATTTGCTCGTGCACAATGAGAACGATCCGCGGCCGTCGTATGCGTTTTTGCTTTCGCAGATGGAATTGCGGCCGGGATTCCCGACTCCAATCGGAGTGCTGCGCGCATGGGAGAATGTGCCGCGCTATGAAGACGTGATCGCGGCGCAGATTCGCGACGTGCAGGCCAAGCGAGGGACGGGCGATCTGGCGAAGCTGTTGAGGGCGGGCGATACCTGGGAAGTTCGGGCTTAGCGATTTACAACAATTACAGATTCTGCGATTGGTTCTGGCGGATTCGTGTGTCTATCTCACGGCAGCGGGCGCCGATTGCGGGCGATTTTGCGCCAGCGCTGCGTGTTCGGCGGTGAGCGGAGGCATTTCCGTAAGCGCGTGATCGCGAGCGGCGGCGAACTGGGCGAAGTCGCGTTTTGAAACCGGGTCGGATGGCGGCAGCGGAAGCTTTTCAAAGTTCAAGAATTGGCCGCGAAGCTCAATGCGGAAATCGAGATGCGGTCCCGTGGCGAGGCCGGTCATCCCGACTAATCCGATGCGATCCCCTTGCTGGACACGCTCGCCGTTGTGCACCAGAATTCGCGACAGATGCATGTAGTAGGTGGTGTATCCGTTGGTGTGCTGCACCTTCACCAGGTTTCCATCCCCGCCCTTGGGTCCCGCGAAAATCACTTTGCCGTCGCCGATCGTCTGCACCGGCGTGCCGCTTGGCGCGCCGTAGTCGATGCCCAGGTGTGGCCGGTATTGCTTCAGGATGGGATGGAAACGGTTGAGGCTGAAATGGGACGTGATAGGCGCGGCGAATTTCAGGGGCGAGTGCAGAAATGCTTTTTTCATCGACGTGCCGTCGGGCTTGTAATACGTCGCGACGCCCGTGGGCCCGCGGAACAGGATGGCGCGATAGGAATGGCCGCCGTTGTTGTATTCTGCGGCGAGAATGCGGCCATAGGAAGCCAGCTCGCCGTTTGCGAGGATTTTTTTCTCGACTACGACGCGGAACGTGTCGCCGGGGCGCGGGTCGGTGTAGAAATCCAGATCGAAGGCGAAAATTTCGGCGATGCGCATGGTGAGCTCGGGTTTTTCGCCCGCGTCGGCGACAGCCTGGAAGAGCGACCCGTCAACTCTGCCGGTAACGCCGACTTCGTCGGTATGCGACGGGACCGTTTCAATCGTGGAATGAAACTCATTGCCGCTCGGTGCGATCGAAAGAACGCGGCCCGGCTCGATGTTGTAGCGAATTTCGCGAAGCTCGCCGAGAACGGAGCGGCCGATCGACAGTTCATTGCCCGCGCGCAGGTGACGCATGTCAAAAACCGGCTGGGCGGAGGCGACCACTCGGGACGCGGTGGGCGAGTCGATGCCGAGCGCGCCAAGGAAGGAGGCAAACGTGCGGCCAGACGGGAGCTTGCTCTTGGTGAACTGTACGACTTGGCGCTCGATGCGCTGGGCTTCATCGCGCGCGTGGCCCACTTCAGCGGCGAATCGCTGGTCTGCCTGATAACGCTTGTAGATAGGACACGCCGATACACCCAGCGCCGACCAGCGCAATCGCCGGCCACATGATCAGCTTCCTCAAATTCGCCATGGACTTCGAAATCCCTCGACTATTGTTTTGCCTTCGTCTCGGCGTCCCACGCCGGTTTGCAGAGTAACGCACCACGCGCGCGATGGAAAAGCGAAAATGCGAGATTGTTGTTCAAGGATGAAAACAGAGGAGAGGCACCCGTGGCGAGCGGCTCGACAAAGAAAGCGCGAGGGTCGCTACGGATGGGCGGGCGCGGTTGGAGCTGGCGTCGGGGGAGTCGTAGTTGGCGACAACGGCCTTCTGTGCGGCTTTGAAGCCGGCGAAACTTGTTCGGGCACAATCGCGCTGGAACCACTCGACGCGGCCGAGGCTTGCGCCGTTGGCGCGGGCTTGTCCGGGCGCGGAAACTCGTAAATGCCGAAGGGATCCGCCGCGATCAGCAGGCGATTGGGCTCAACAAGAATCGACGTGGGCTTGAGCGAACTGCCGTCGGTGAGCAACAGATAGTACATCTCCTCGCGCCCGCCTCCGCTATCGAAATGGACGAGCGTATCGCCGATCGCGGCCCACACCTCCTTGGTTTGGGGATCGACGCCCGCTGCCGTGATCGCGGGCTTGTCGTCCGCGCCCGGCGGCGGCGTATCCAGGCGGACGCGCACGGCAACTCGCGCGCGGTACTCGTCAAAGCCCGGATGAAAATGGAAATGCTCCCGGCCGTCTTCACCCATCGGATGTTCGCCCGCGGTGGAATGGGAATCGGTGGCGCCCGGCACGAGATTGGGACTGGTTCCCGGTGCTCCGAGTCCGGAACCTCGGGCGCCATTTTCGAACATACCCGGGGAATGGCCGTGGAAGAATCCGCCGATGCCCATGCCGAACATTCCAGGCATCAAAAATCCGCCCTGCAGTCCATTCAAGTCCGCCGGCGTGATGGAATTCGCGAGGTTGTAATCGCCCGAATCGAGGGCCTCGATGCTGTCACCGGCCTGAAATGCCAGGGTATTTCCCTGGGCTGTGACGCTGCCCGGGGACGAATCGCCGCTGGACGAGGAAGACGATCCAAAGCTCGATGATCCCGAGGTGGATGTTCCGCCGCGCATGCCGCGATGCATCCCTCCTCCGCCCGCTGAAAGACTGGTGAGCGAGTGGAGGTCGGTCCACGCGCTGATGCTCGTTGGCCAACCGAGCGCGGACATGGTGTAGCCGAGCTCGACGCGGACGGGATCGCGCGGCGGCGCGCCAAAGGATTCCTTCGGCACCACGGCCTCGTAAGCGGAGTAGCCGTAGCGATCAAAGCGCTGAAGCGTGGGATCGGGAAGCGACGTAAACGAGAAATAGATATTGCCGTCCCGATCGCCGATGATTCGGCCGCGATCTGCGAGCGCCGGCGGGGGTGGAGGAGGCTTCGCGATTCCGTCCTCGGTTACCACGGTAGGTTTCGACGGGCCGATGTCGGCTGGGTCGCCGAATGTGCGCACTACTTTCCCGGTCTCGTCCATGATCTGAACCAGCCGCTTCGAAATCAGGCTGGTGACGGCAAACTGGCCGCCGGAAAGCGCCACAACGGAAGTGGGCGCGTTCACCGGAATCGTGGCCACTGGCGAACCGTCAGATGCAAAAATCTTGACGGCGTTAGCGCCGCGATCCACCACGAAAAGGCGGTCGGCGGCGTCGATGTCGATATCGACGGCATAATGAATCGTCTCGTCGCGGGATTTGGCATTAGGGATTTGGCCCACAAGCTTGCCGGTTAGATCGTAGATCGAAATTGCGGTGGCCGGCTGCGAGAGGATGAAATAGCGGCCGGCGGAATCGCGTTTGATGGCGGCAACGCCGGGCCCTACGGACGGAAAGACGCGGGAGCCGGCATGCAAAGTGGTCTGCATCCCCTGCCCGAACGTGTGCTGGGCTGGCGCAAGACGAGGCAGATCGCCAACAGGCCGCAGAAACAGACAGGGTTGCTGCGCAGCACGCACACACCTCATCGGACCAATTCCGTCGGGGGTGGGTCCGAGATTATATTTTCCCCGGGAGATTGAAAAAGTTCCGGAAATTTGCGGTTGCTACTTAGAGGGCTTGACCACAGTGATGGTTCGGAGCATGCGCACCCAGCGGGCAGGCCGCTTGTCGTGCGGAACCACTAGGCGAAGGGGGCCGAGCTTGTCTGGAATGGGCTGACCATCGAGAGTGTCCGCCACAAGGACCCCGGCGTCCTCGATGCTGCTGTCGAGTTCCGCGAGGCCAAAGACCACGACGTAGCCGTCAGATCCTTCCGCGCGGACAGACATCGCCAGAGCGGGACCGCGAAGGGCGGAGCCTTGGGGGACGCCAGCACGCTTCAGGATTTCCGCCAGCGGGACGCCCTGATAGGTCTCGTCCTTTTTCTCGTGCTCGTTCATGACGGTAATCGTCTGGCGCGGCAGATCGCGCATATCGGCGAACGAAAGCGACATCGGCGTGTCGATGTCGCCGTTGACCGTCAGGCGAAACTCGGTGGATGCGGCCGAGGCGGCTGCGGGCGCTTGAGGGTAGCCGAACACCGTCCATCCGCAAAGCAGCGTCGCGGCGAGCAAGATAGCTGTCGATGGCACCCTCATGCGGCCATCATACGTGCAGCTTCCGAGCGTGTCGAGATTCGGGTACCTGGTCCATTACGGAACAGCTGTGCGCCCGGTAAACGTGCCTTTTTGTATGCCTTCCCGGAAACGAAAGTATCGAGTGATTGACGCGGTGCTAAGCTATTCATTCGGACCCCAGCTGCTCCGCGGGGCGTCGGTACCATCGCGCCCGGACGCAGAATCGGCCGATTCGCCGATTGCCGGCCACCAGCATGAGTGCTTCGGAACACGGAGCAGCGACAACTGCGTCCACCACCGCCACCGGCGTGGACAAACGGCGAAGCACGCGCGTGGTGCAGGCTATGCCGATCAAAGTGCACGGCGTGGACGCGCTGAGCGAACCTTTCACCGAACGGACTACCACGGTGATGGTTAGCTGTCATGGGTGTAAGTACCAATCCAAACACTACGTGCCGAAGGGTTCGATCGTCACGGTGGAAATTCCGAGGCGAATTCCCGGCGCGCCCGCGCGAATCGTGACCGGCAACGTGATCTGGGTACAGCGCCCGAGCCAGGCAAGAGACTTGCTGCACATCGGACTCGAATTCGAGGTGCCGGGCAACGTCTGGGATCATCCCTCCGCTCCGGACGATTGGTTTCCGCTGCCCGGCGAGCAGCCATTTGAACTGGAAGAAGCCAAGGCGCCAGTCGCGATCGCCGTGTCTCCTCCGGCCCCGGTAACGCTGACCGCATCATGGGATGCAAGCGAGATTCTGGCGATTGCGGGCCGCGCCGAGGGACACGAAGCAGAAATCGCCAGTGCCATGGAGCAGGCGAAGTCCGCAGCACAGGAAGCGCGGGCCGCGGCGGCGGAAGCGGCCGTCGAGACGCTCAGCTTAATCCGGCCGAAGAACGATACCTCACTGCACGAAACCATCGAATACGCCGTAAAAGCGTCGATAGATCGGCTGTCGGCATCGATTGTTGAAGAAGTCCGGCGTGCGAATCGGGAGACACTGGCTCGGATCGACGAAAAGATTCAAGGCGCCGTCGTGGAAGCGCTGAAGCAGGCGCCAGTCAAGCGGCCGAATCGCGGCAAAAACAAATAGCGCCACTTCCAACCACGCACTTCTTGCTTCATTCCATTTTGCAATCGAAGCAAACGTAAGTTCGCCCGCAGTGCTCCGTTTCTCGAGAAACATTGCCAGTTGACGTCCTGGAGAGATCGGTTCGCGATGCGACCCCGTGTAATTTGCGCGGCGCGGATGACGGCTGGGAGTAGTTCCCTATCGGCTCGGATTGGCGCAGGTGTAGTTCCCGGCGTCCGTGGTGTTCCCGCTGCCCTTGTAGGCCGCGACCTGCGGATACGGGCACAGCGGGCGTGAATTGTCGATCACGCCGCTGGTCGAGTGCGCGGCAATCAGCTTGTCAGGCGCCGTGCCATTCTCCCGCCACCGCTCGAGCGGAGTGAGCGCGTCAAACGAATTCGGCCCCGGACCGCCCTGGCAGTGCTGCATGCCCGGCACCATGAAGAGCCGCAGGAACTGCTGAGTTTTCTCCGCGCCGCCCATGGTGGCGACCACGCTCGTGTAATAGTTGACGCTGTTGCCGGGCGAGATGGCCTGATCGCTCCAACCGTGGTACATGATCATCTTTCCGCCGTGATCCGCGAATGGCTTCAGGTTCGGATCGATCGCATTTACCACCGAGCCGAGCTTGTCATCGGCCGTCTTCGTGTCGCGGTCGAGATTGAACGTCCGAAAATCCCAATTCGGGTCGCCAAAGACCATGTATTTGAAGAACCCGTCGCCGATACTGATCGGTTCTGGGCCGGCCGCCATGCCGCCCCAGCCGGGTTCGCTGCCGGGTTCAAATCCGGGATAGATTTCCTTGCCGTCGGCCCATTTCGCGCCTGCGTAGAGTAGCTGCGCGGTTCTTACCTGCGGTTCCGTCAAGCAGCTGGGCGCATCGGCTCCCGGGCACTGGATCGATTTCGGATTGAATTTGCAGGCGCGGGGATTGTCGATGACTCCGTCATTGGTGCCGTCACCCTTGTCGCACGCGGCCAGCGCAGCTTTGTGCAGATACGCATATTTCGTCGGCGGGATGTAACTCGGCGCGTTCACTCCATCTTTCAGCGCCACCCAACTGGAATAGATCGACTGCGCCTGCAGATGCGTGATGTAGTTCGCGGGCGCACCGGCCAGGATGGCGTCATAGTCCGTCGGGTAACGTTGCGCTTCGGTCAAGCCCTGTTTGCCGCCGGTCGAGCAGCCGTTCCAATAGGCGAGCTTCGCCGGCTTGCCGTAATACGCGGCGATAATCAGTTTCGAATCGACGGTCATTTCGTGGACGGCGCGATACGCCCAGTCGGCGAGCTTCTCGGGATGGCCGAGCGCCCAGCTTTCGTCGTTGCCGCTGGCGTGGCCAGTGTCCGTGGAGGCTGTGGCGTAGCCGCGATTCAGTGCCGCCGCCAGCGCGGTGTAACCGATCTGGCCGATGAAGCCGCCGTTGCCGACCGCTTCAAATTTTTCGTTCCAGCGCGCTGCGACCGGCATCCAGACTTCAAACGCGATATGCGAATCGCTCGTGGGCGTTGCGTAGGCCACCACTCGGCAGAACGAATTGGAGATCGCGAGTTTGCCCGCGGGACCGATGGGGCTGGCTGGCAGATCGATCGTGAGATCGGGCGGAGGGTCGACGCCAATCGCCGAAGTCACCGTTACATGGGGAATCGAAAGCGACGTGAGGCTCTCGCAGGACTGCTGCGCCGCAACTCGCGCAGGGGCGAACGCAACAATGCCCAGACAAACACCCAGCCATACCAGGTTCCGACGACCACGCATATAATTCCCCCGGGTTGCAAACTAGATTCCGCGGGAGAAGTTACACCTCGCCTCAGGTACGGCGCAAGGGACGTATTTAGAGCGTCGGGAAAATCTAACGGAGAGCCGCGCCGGGTCCCGAGGAGGTTCCACGGCTGGCCACTTCGCGTTCGGCGCGCGGCGCGTCGGTGTTCGCGAAGTAATTTCGAGCATAGAGATCTCGGTAGATGCGGCCCGCGATTTGCGAGGCGTGCGGCCCGCTGATGATGCGGCTGCCGCCATGTAGCAGGACGACAATTACGATTCTCGGATGCGCCTGGTCGGCGTAGGACGCGAACCAGCCCAATCGCCCGCCGAGGCCTTCATCGTTGCAGGTGCCGGTCTTGCCGAGATCCTGCTCGCCATCGGGATCGTAGCTCCGGCGCGCGGTGCCGTACATCACTGCAGCAAGCATCCCTTCGCGAAGGTCGGGCAGCAACGGAGCAATATCCAGCTGCTGGCGCACGCGCGGCTGGAAGTTCAGGCGATCGGCTTCGGAACGCGGATATTGCAAATAGAACTGTTCGCCGCCATTGGCCAGCGTGCCCACCAGCGACGCGAGCTGGAACGGCGTGATGCGAATCCCTTCGCCGAAGCTGGACATGCGCGCCGCGCCGCCGAACACCGGCGGCCGAGACGGCAGCAAACCAGGCTGCTCTTCGGGAATGTTGTAACCTACGCGCTGACCAAGGCCCATCAGTTCGTGATATTTGATCAGCCGGTCGAAGCCCAGCTCCGATCCGACGGCTTCAAAATATTTGTTGTTCGAATGAGCCATGGCCTCAGTGAGGTCCATGTAGCGGCGGTTGGCGACGCGAATCATCGTGTCCCGCGTGATCACGCCCTCTTGCAGTCCGGCGAGGGCCACGAACGGCTTGATGGTCGAGCACGGCTCGAAGCCGGCCGAAAACGCCATCCTCTGATTCACCACCGTCAGGATGCGCCCATTTGTCGGATCGACCGCAACGACGGAACCCTTCTCATGCCCTATTGCATCGACGGCGATCTGCCGCACCACGGGATCGTCATACGTAGCGATGTCGCCTTTGGTCGGATTGGTGTACTCCACCACGCGGTGCCGCGTGCGCTTCACCGGCTTCGGGCGCGGCGCTGCGAACGTGTAATTCCCTCCCAGCAATCCTGCCAGGCACAAAACCGTGATCGCTTGTTGGAGAGCTGGGGTCCGTCGCATGTCAGTTCTGAGGTGCTTGGATGCCGTTTCCTGTCTTCACGTAGCAAGCCCAGTGTATTTACGGCAGCCGGGCCGCGCAACCACTTTGCACGGAATATTTTCCATCATCGCAAAGATCGGGACAACTGGCCGAAAGGACAGTAAATGTGCAGCGAATACTGGCCGGTCAGACGGAAAGAAGCTTTGAATGCGCGATTTTCAGCGAGCCACGGCCGCGTGCGGGAACCCGGCGTCGGCGATAACTTCTTCGACCTGCCGCCGGTGGCGGTCGCCGTGGCCGGCGACCAGCAAGACCCATTGGTAGCAGTCAACTTGGCCGAATCTCGGATGCGGAAACGCGTACTGGCGCAGCGGCATGTTCGTCGAGCCGACGAAATCAGTGGTGCGCTTTCGGGCGGCTTCGAAGTCGCCCACCAACTGCCCATGCGGGACGCGCCCCGTGGGGACCAGCCGCTCAGGCGCGTTCGCGCGGGCGCTGCGATTGGTGACGGTCTGCACCAGTGCGTCGTCGCTCATGTCCGGCTTTGGTGAACCAGCCGCTTCTTGGATCGCGTTATTGATATTGCCGAGCACGAGCGTTTCGACCAGCGTGATGTGCTCCAGACATTCGGCCACCGACCAGCGATCCGCTGCGGGCTTATATTGAAGTTGCGTGGGTGAGAGATGCATGGTCGCCTGAAGGAGTTTTTCGCGCGTCTCGTCCAGGTAGGCAGCGGCTTTCTCGCGTTCTGCGGATGTCATGATCCCCTCCGATAGATGTCGAGGCAAAACGCGCCATGCTTGCGAAGCCGCGGGCGTGGGGCACCCAAACCTGACGGACCGCACGCAAATCGCCGGCGATCCGTCTACCGCGCAGCGCGAGCAGGCCCGGAATGACCTGCCGCTGCAGCCTTCGCGGCCGGCTTTTCCGCTTCCGCGGCCGCCGCAGCTACCTTCTTCGGATCTTCTGGAACGAGGCCGAGCACCTTGCGCAGGTCGTGTTCGATCTTGTCGCGTATGTCGGTGTGCTCGCGCAGGAACAGGCGCGCGTTCTCGCGTCCCTGGCCCAGACGCTCACCCTTGTAGGAAATCCAGGTGCCGGACTTTTCCAGTAGGTTTTTCGCGACCCCGACATCGAGCAAATCGCCTTCGCGCGAAACGCCCTCGCCGTAAATAATGTCGAATTCAGCCTCGCGGAACGGCGCCGCCACCTTGTTCTTCACTACCTTGGCGCGCGTTCGCGACCCGACCACGCGATCGCCATCCTTGATCGACTGGATGCGGCGAATGTCCACGCGAATCGATGAATAAAACTTCAGCGCGCGACCGCCCGTAGTAGTCTCAGGATTCCCGAACATCACGCCGATCTTTTCACGAATCTGATTGATGAAAATCACGCACGTCTGAGATTTCTCGTAATCGCGGTGATCTTGCGAAGCGCCTGAGACATCAGCCGCGCCTGCAATCCCATCTGCGGATCGCCCATGTCACCTTCAAGTTCGGCTTTGGCACGAGCGCGGCGACAGAGTCAATCACGACGATGTCTACCTTGCCCGATTTGATCAGTGACTCGGCGATTTCCAGAGCCTGTTCGCCATTGTCCGGCTGCGATACCAGCAGATTGTCCACGTCCACGCCCAGCTTGCGGGCATAGACAGGATCGAGAGCGTGCTCGGCGTCAATGATCGCGGCTTGTCCCTTGAGTCTTCTGGACTTCGGCGATCATGTGAAGTGCCAGAGTTGTTTTGCCGCCCGATTCAGGACCGTATACTTCGATGACGCGACCGCGCGGGAACCCGCCGATGCCAAGCGCCCCGTCGATGGAGATTGAGCCGGTGGGAATGACGCTGACAGGAACCAGCACGTCACGGTTCCCCAAACGCATGATCGAGCCTTTGCCGTACGACTTCTCAATTTGCGCGATTGCCAATTCCAGGTTTTTAGTTTTTTCGTCGTTCATGATGCACCTCGTGAGGGCTTTCGTTTAGTTCTCGCTTGCGGCGAGCGGCCCGATTTTACCAGAGTGGCCCCAACCCGGCCCGGAATGCTTTATGGGTCAGAGCTTAGCACAAGGCGAAGATAAGGCGAAAGTCTTTTTTGAGGTTTTTCGAAGTAGGAGAAGGGATCCCGCCGCCCTTCGGCGAACGGCCGGATCCCAGCAAGCCTAGTCGACGCGAATCGACGAAATGCGGTTGTTCCACGACTTGTTAGTCCCGGGGATCCGCCAACGCTTCAGACTCGGCACATCGTCGTGGAATTCGCCCGGGTACCCCCCGAAGCCGTCCTTCGAAAAAATGACCACCCGATTGGCGCGCAACACTTGCACCGACGAGATCGCATTGTCAAAACCAACGGGCATGTGATCGATGCTCTCCCCACGCGCCAGACAGAAGTACGCCCCGTCATAACCCACGTTGCGATAAAAACAAGCTCCCGTCCCTCGCCACGGCTCCGGACGATGGCCGCGACCGGAATCCCACCACCACGGCCCGCCATGATATTCGCGCACTTCAAATTCCGCCGCGCAACCGCGCTCGACCCAGATTCCGCTG
Organism: uncultured Acidobacteriota bacterium; assembly: GCA_963800535.1. Classification (GTDB taxonomy): domain Bacteria; phylum Acidobacteriota; class Terriglobia; order Acidiferrales; family UBA7541; genus Palsa-295. The sequence goes on along the minus strand of CAWDBK010000023.1, from coordinate 6,666 downwards.
GCGTCGAACCCCCAATCAATTCCCTGCCGGCAACGAATTCCTGGTCTCTGCGGACGACCAGCGCCACTCCACCGCGCGTATCGGCCTGGCAATATACGCGGCGGCCGCCCGGCGTCGACACGCACGTCACATGCCCCTGCGCAAATGACAGCGACGGCAAAAACAGAAACGCGAACAAGATCAACAAGCGGAAACGTAGTGTCATCTTCTTAGCCTCCTCAGATTGCTTCGGCCGAAATTCGGCGCACTTCAATCGACTATGCCAAAAGGCCTGAAAAAAACGCTCGTCGAGGGGCGATTCGTGACGGGATATACCTACGACGATTTTCGGCAGTTACCATAGCGAAGTCCAGATGATTGTTTTCGGATAACCGGGACGCTTCTAGTGAGTTTGAGCACCGTAGGGGCGGGTCTGAGACCCGCTCCTATAAATTCTCGAACTTGGCGCCTGCAGGGCTACTCCGGAATGCTGAAATCGTAGAGACGCCCGGAGGCGGCTCCGCCGGAGCGATTTCCACCGTGCGCGCCCGACATCGTCGCGGAAGTTCCAGTTCCCATGAAAAACGCGTACTCGCCCGGCTTCAAATCCTGCGGCAGCGCGATTTTGTAGGTGCGAATCCCCACGTGCGTCGCTTGAAACTCGATCACCTTATCCTTCTTCACGCCCGATTTCCCGCCCGTCACGCCACCAAACGATCCGACCTGAAATTCCCGCCGGTCGCTCTTCTTGTTCATGATGATCAGCACATAATCCAGCGCGTCGCTCCCGTCCGGCACGTACAAATAAAACGACGGCCGGCGATCCTTCACCACGTTGCTCGAATGTGGCCCGTCCACGCATCGCGTCCCAATGCTGGTTGCGCATGCCATCTGTGAAGTAGCTCCCGGCGCGACCGCCGGCTTTGGTCTGGTCGAGCGCGCGCCCCTGCAATCAGCACGAAATTCGCGCCGTCTTTCCAATACACGCCCACTTCCGGCGGCGGCAAATTCGGATCCATCGACATCGGTGCGACCGCCGCCACCACGGGCGCCGGCGGAGGCGCAGGATTGATCATCACTTTGATCACCGCCGTCGGAAACGTTTCCGTCTTTCAGCGCCTTCAATCCGTCCACGCTGGTATCGAATGCCGCTGTTCCATCGCCGCCCGCGCCACCGCGCGGATCTTGGCGATGATCACATCGTCGGAAAGCCCCAGCTTCACCATTTCGATGACGTCCTGGTTGTTGAGTCGTGCGCGGGTTCCTGCGCGCGGGCGGAAGCGCCCAGAGACGCAGACAATCGCGACGAGGCACGCCAATTTCTTCATGCCGAAACCTCCCGATTCGGATCGACGGGGGCCGATATAAATAAAGATGACTACCGCGATTTTATAAGATGCGCTTGCGTTCGGGGGTGGTTTGCGCGCGGGCGAACACCAGAAGATCAACAGACGCATCAATATTTGTAAAAGCCCGTGTCCGGACTTTCGCCCCAGCCGTCCGGCGGCCACGTGCTCCTTCAGCAACGGACATGCGGCGTACTTCTCGTTAGCCAATCCGCGCGCAGCACTTCCATGATGTCCACGCACACGTCGAGCACCGATCAAATCCGCCAGCTCAAGCGGCCCCATGGATGATTCATCCCCAGCTTCATCACCGCGTCGACCGCTTCCGGCGTGCCACTCCCTCCATCACCGCGTACGCCGCTTCGTTGATCATCGGCATCAGCACGCGATTGGAGACGAATCCCGGCGCATCGTTCACGCCCACTGGTTTCTTCCCCAGCTTTTCGCACAGTGCCATCGTGGTCGCGAACGTCTCGTCGCTGGTCGCGCGCCCGCGAATCACTTCAACCAGCGCCATTACCGGCACAGGGTTGAAAAAATGCATGCCGATGAATTTTTCAGCACGTCCGTTTCCGCGGCCAGCTTGGAAATCGAAATCGACGACGTATTGCTCGCCAGGATTACGCTCCGGCCGCAGTGTCGCGTCCCGTCTTTCAGCACGCGCGTTTTCAGCTCGGCTGCTCAGGCACGGCCTCGACGCAGAAGTCCGCACCCGCAAGCGCTCCCAAATCCGTGGTCGGCTTCAGTCGCTCGAGCGTTTCCGCCTTCTCCACCTGTGTCAGCCGGTCTTTCTTCACCTCGCGATCGAGATTCTTCGCGATGGTCTCGATCCCGCGATCCAGAGAGCGCTGCTCCACGTCACGCAAAATCACGCTGTAACCCGAGCGCGCAAACACATGCGCCACGCCGTTCCCCATGGTTCCCGCGCCTAGCACGGCAACCGTCTTGATCGTGTCAGTTAGCATGCTCGAAATCATAACGAAGCCCGAGAGCCAAAGAAAGCGGAGTGCCGCGGCGAAAGACATTGTGAGGTAGGTGGACATTCACACGGCGCCGCGCCGATTCGGGTATACTCCGGCCTCGCCCGGCGCCTGACGTCCTGCGCCTTCGCAATTCGATTCCGCCGGGCTGGGAGGAATTCTTCATGGGTTCGAACCTCGTACTCGCATTGGCTCTCGGCATTGGAATCATCGCCGGTCTTCGCGCGCTCACCGCGCCCGCGACCGTATCCTGGGCCGCGCATCTCGGATGGCTTCAACTTGCGGGCTCGCATCTATCGTGGATGAGCTCGATCATCACGGCGATTATTCTCGCGCTGCTGGCAATCGCCGAAATCGTCAACGACAAGCTGCCGAAAACTGGAGCGCGCACCGCGCCACCCTCGATCGTTATTCGCATGGTGACGGGTGCATTCGCCGCAGCTACGCTGAGTGTCGGCGTTGGCGGCTCCCTCTGGATCGGCGCCGCGCTCGGCGCGATTGGCGCGCTGATCGGCACCTTCGGCGGCTACTACGTCCGCACCGGCGTGGTGAAAGCCCTGAAGTCGCCCGATTGGCCCATCGCGCTGGTCGAAGACGCCATCGCCATCTGCGGCGGTCTCTTCCTGGCCTCGCGCCTCTAAGGCCTGAACGCAGCGCCGGATTCTTCAGCCCGGCAGCATTCGGTCGTGTTCCTCGTCTCCAGTGCAGCGGTGGATTCTAGCTCTGCACCGGTTCCGACAAATTGCTCCGCCTCAATCGCAAAGACGGTTACTCCGGCGGCTCACTGTCTACAACTTCGCGCACAATCTCTTTCGCGCGCTTCTCGGCGCCAGGCAACACCAATGCACTCGGCTTGCCTCCGTCCGATTCCAGAACCACGCAACCGATGCCGACTCCGGAAAGACACAGTTTCAGATAGTCAGCCATGCCCGCGTCATCACCCGACCAAACCTCCGCCGTTGCCTCTTCTGGATCGAAGTCCTCGACAATGTCGTCGGGAACAGCTTCGTCGGACTGGAGCGATCGGCAAGCATGCTAGAACCAAACAGCGACGGCGATTCGAAGGGCGCATCAGGCGAGAACGGCGAATCATCGGATCGGTGAATCTCACGCCCCAATCCGAACGGATTTATTCGAGCGCTGTCGGATGGGCCGATTTCGGCTTCCTGCTCCATATCGCCTGAAGCGGCGAGAGCTTTGTCTAGAACCGACCGCGCGGCAGCGCTATCCCGCAACGCAACCCAGATGAAAAAAACCGACTGCGTCGTAGTGGGCACGAGCCCAAAATCCTTCGTCGTCTCAGCGTGCTCGATTTGGGCTAAATCCAGAGCTTCGCAGGCCCGAGCCAGGAATCTGCGCGACATCCCGCTCCAAAGCAGCCGCCTGCCGGCGGAATCAATCGCGACGTTCCCGTCATCAACCGAATAGTCTTGGGAAAGATGCTCGACAAGGTCCGCGCCGCAATCGGCGCACCTCGTGAATCCACTCCGGTACTCAGATCTACAGTTGGGGCAGAACATCGCGACTGGCTCCCGTAAGCACAACCTGGGTGCCGCTCTTGCTGTCAGGCTTTCCCGGCTCGAATTCGATCCGAATAGCGTGTGCGCATTCGTTTAAGCTTCGTTCAAGATTGGCTACATACGCTCGACGGCCAGCGCCACCGCGTTGCCGCCGCCAAGACACAGCGCGGCGATTCCGCGCTTCAGGTTGCGCCGCTGCAATTCGTAGAGCAGCGTCACCAGCACGCGCGCGCCGGATGCGCCGATCGGATGCCCCATGCGCCACCGCGCCGCCGTTCACGTTCACTTTTGCGGGATCAAGCTTCAGCTGCCGCGTCACGGCAATCGCCGCCACGGCAAACGCCTCGTTCAGCTCGTAGAGATCGACATCCTTGTCGCGGTCCCAACCGGTTTTCGCCAGCAACTTCTCGACGGCCTCCGCCGGCGCCATCATCACCCATTTCGGCTCGACGCCGCTCACCGCCTGCGCCACGATCCGCGCCATCGGAGTCTTCCCCAAGCGCGCCGCTATTTTCTCACTCGTCACCACGACCGCCGCCGCGCCATCATTCGTTCCCGGCGCATTTCCCGCCGTCACCGTGCCGCCGTCTTTCTTAAACGCGGGCTTCAGCTTCGCCAGCGCCTCCATCGACGTATCTTCGCGCGGCGATTCATCGAATTTCACTACTACCGGCGGCCCCTTGCGCTGCTGCAACTCGATCGGCACGATCTGCTCGCTCACAAAACACGACTTCGTCGCCCGCACCGCTTTCTGATGGCTTTCGAGCGCGAACCGGTCCTGCTGCTCGCGCGAAATCCCATACTTTTCGGCCACCAATTCCGCGGTCATCCCCATGTGAAAGTTTTCGTACACATCCCACAATCCGTCGACAATCATCGAATCTAGCAGCTCCGCGTTGCCGAGCCGCAAACCCGACCGCGCGCCTTTCATCAAATATGGCGAGTTCGACATCGACTCCATTCCGCCAGCCACCACGATTTCCGATTCGCCGAGCATGACCGCCTGCGCCGCCAGCCCTACTGCCTTCAGCCCCGAACCGCACACCTTATTGATGGTCATCGCCGCTACGCGCGGATCGAGCCCGCCCTTCAGCGCCGCCTGCCGCGCAGGATTCTGCCCCACCCCCGCCTGAAGCACGTTGCCGATGATCGCTTCATCCACTTGCCCCGGTTCAATCCCCGCGCGCCGCACGGACTCCGCCACCACTTTCGCGCCGAGTTCTGGCGCCGTCAGCGACGACAGCCCGCCCATGAACTTCCCGATCGGCGTCCGCACCGCACCCAAAATCACAGTTTCTTCCATGGCTAATCTCCGGTGAAAAATGCGAAATCCAGTCGAAATTCCAGTATAGGCGCGCCGAACAGGTGGGTCAATTTTGGTAGGGGTATGCGGATAGCACCGCGAAAAAGGGACCACCCCTCAGCCTGGCGTCTGGCATTTCTGTCAATACCTCGTCCAAGAGTGCCGACGCCGATGCGGTCCCATGGCGTGCTGCGCGAAGTCGTAGCCTGTACGGGAAAGTGGAACGAAAAATCCCGGTACAACCGTGTCCAGCACGCCCACGCTACGAAATGCTGATACATATTTGCCTGCGGGATATTTCACAACAGGGCCACGAAATCCACTGGGACTAAATGGAACTGCGCTCCTGTGCAACTCAAGAACGGCACGCCTGAACTATCGGGAATCTATCTCCCGTGTTTACCGTGTTTTGCAAAATCATCGTTGAGATTTTTCACGGCGTGAAATCCGCTTGAATCGCATTAAATAAGTCCATGGTTTCCGTAGGTTAATTAAATGCCGCTGAATTCGTGATTCTCGTGTGGAATTTCGTGAAATGGACTACGCCGATTCCACTTGTCCGGCTAGCGCGTAAATCAGGCACATGCGCACTAGAAGGGGCCTGAGCATGAAACGTCAGCCTGGGCAGCCAGGGGGACGTATCGCGAGGTCTGCGGCCTGCGAAACTAGGTTCCGTCCAATATCGTCCGCAGAGCCGTCAGCAAGGTTTCCGCGGTGTACGGTTTCGCCAAGAAGTGTTTGGCCCCGCCACCAGACGCTTTGGCCGCACCGCCATTAGCATTGAGTCCGCTCGCAGCAATGATTTTCACACCTGGATTGATTCTCATCAACGCCTGAATCGTAGCCGCCCCGTCCATGACTGGCATCATCATGTCGGTGAGAACGACAGCAATTTCTTCCTTGTGTTGAACATAGATCGCCAGCGCATCCGCCCCATCCGTAGCTGTGAGTACCCGGTAACCGAAAGCCTGCAAGGTCTGGCCTGTGACGATAAGAATCGATGATTCGTCATCGACCACCAAAACCGTCTCACCGTTTCCTCGAGGCAAGTTTACTTGCTGCAAGTGCGGCGGCACCGCCTCAGAAGACATTTCGATCGCTGGCAAGTACACCTTGAAAGTCGTGCCTTTGCCAAGTTCGCTATAAACGTTTACAAAACCGCCATGGCTCTTAGCAATGGCCATGACGGCCGACAAGCCCAAGCCGGTACCTTTGTTTATTTCCTTGGTCGTGAAGAAGGGTTCGAAGATTTTTTCCAAATTGTCCCGCGGTATTCCGGTCCCGGAATCAGCGACACTGATAATCGTGTAACGCCCGGCTTTGGCGTCAATATTCATCGCGGCATACTGTTGGTCAAGCACGCAGTTTTCAACCGCAACGGTCAGGCTGCCGCCGCTTGGCATCGCATCCCGGGCATTGACGCAGAGATTCAAGAGGATTTGGTGAATTTGCGTTGGATCGCCCAAAATCGTCCACGTATTGCTGGAAGCCGAGAATTGCAATCGGATGTCTTTCGGGAAGGTGTCCTTGATGATGAT
>CAWDBK010000022.1:0-45205 GCA_963800535.1 uncultured Acidobacteriota bacterium | reverse complement strand
GGGCTGGCGCGGCCTCGCGCAGCCCGGCGGCCGCTCGCACGGAGCTGGCAGGCGAGAAGGGAAAGACGAGCCCGCCCCCACGGGGGCACGGGCCACGAGGACGCGAGCGTCGGGCGCGCGCGCGGTCGCTTAGCGACGAGCTCGTATCGCAGGCGCGACTTGCCCTGGCCCGCGGGACCTGTCACCAGAACGGCGCGGGCGACCGCTCTTCGTGCATTCGCGCAGCGTGCCGTCCAGCAGGCCGAGTTCCTTGTCCCGGCCCACGAACGGCGTCGCCTTGCCGAGCAGGGTCCGCGAGGTCTCGGGACCTCCCGGCGACCCACCAGGGCGTGGCCCTCGCCCCCCGGCGCACTCGAAACGTTCTCCGAGGAGCGCCGCGGTCACCTTGTCGACGCGGACCCCGGGCGACGATCGATTGCGCGAACACCGCCGCCGCTCTGTCGATGCGGGCCCTGGAGGTCCTCCCCCGGTCGCCAGCGCGCGGCCCGGCGCCAGGGCGATGCCGCCGCGGGGAGCACTCGTAGAGCTCCAGCGCGCAGCCGCCGCGATGATCACCGTCTGCTCGCCGTGGCTCGCCCGCCGACGTACGAGCAGCGCGCCGTTCGCCGAGTGGGCCGGTTCCCCCCCGTGCCTTCGTACGATCTCGGCGGCCGCTGGCCCCTCCGGGCACCCCCGCGAGGAGCACGATGGCCAGCGCTGCTCGTGGCCCGACAGGCCGTCGGGCTTGCGCTCCGGACCTACGGGAGGCCTCCGGTGACTCGCCCGAGCTCCAGGAGCTCCCGGAGGATCACGCCGCCGTCCTTCGGGCGGGCCGCCGGTTCTTCGCGAGCATCCGTGTCACGAGGTCATCGAGCGCCGCGGGCAGCTCCGGCCGTAGGTCGCGGACGCGTGGAGCTTCTTCGCGCAGCACCTTGGCCAGCACCGCGACCACGTGGTCGCCCGACGAACGCGGGTCGCCCGTCAAGCACTCGAAGAGGACGCAGCCGAGGGCGAAGACGTCGGCCCGAGCGTCGAGCTTCCGGTCCGCGATTGCCTGCTCCGGCGACATGTACCCGACCGTGCCCAGCATCATCCCGGTTTGGGTCATCGGCGGCCCTGCCGGCGCGGCCCCGCGAGCTGCCACCGGGCGATTCCGAAGTCGAGGAGCTTCGCGCGCGCGGGCCGGGCTCCACGAGCAGTACGTTGCTCGGCTTCACGTCCCAGTGAATCATGCCTCGCCCGTGCGCGGCCGCGAGCCCTTCGGCGACCCGCCGCGCGACCTCGAGGCTCTCGGCCACCGTCAGGCCGGAGGACGCAGCCGTGCGCGAGGTCGTCGCCCTCCAGCCACTTCCATCGCCAGATAGGGCTGTCCCTGAGCGTGCTCCCGTGGGCCACGTAGCGCACGATCGCCGGGTGATTGAGGCCGCGCGAGCACCCGGGCCTCCCGCGCGAAGCGATCTTCGTGTCGGCCGCGTCGGGTCATCACCTTGAGCGCCACCGGCGCCCCCGTCACCCGATCCAGCGCCCGATATACCGCGCCCATTCCACCGCTGCCCGCGAGGCCGCTCGACGCGAACCGAATCCGAGAGGACGTCGCCCGGCGGGCAGGAGCCGCAGAGGCGTGAGTTCTGCACCCACAGGCGCGTCGGGGAGCGGTGCGACTTCCGCGTAGAGACGCCGATCAATGGGAGAAGGGCCGCCCTTAGCAACCTTTTCCCTCCGTCGCCACCAGGTGCAGGCAAGGCCCCGCCCCCACGTGCCGGTAAAGTGCCCTTGGTCGGCATGAGCCCGAAGAATTAGGTGATAGCCGAGCACCGCTTCCAGAGCAACGGAGCCGCGCCTTTCCTTGTGTCTCGATTTTTAGGGTGCCTTCCGTACGTTAGCCGGCGAGAAGCGGACCGAACGTGCGATTTTTCGAATTTTTTTTTTTTTTTTTTTTTTTTTTTTTTTTTAAATTTTTGGTTGCGAGTCGCGAGTGCGCGATGATACGGAAAGAAGCTGTCATGAGGCGACGAGCGGCAGGCTGGGCACCGCGCTCGTTCTCCCCTGCCACCCCGGCGAGATCGAAGTACCTCACGGCGCTTTCGAGCGCGCCACCGCGCGCGCTCCTGCGACTCGAGCATCCCAGCGAACGTCTACCCCCTGCTGCACGTCGCGTCTCTCCCCTGCGGCTTCTTCGCCCTGCTCCTTGGCCGGGCACCCTATTGCGAGTCGCCCGCTCCGCGCCGCTGTCTGGCTGCTCGTCGTGCTCCTCAACTACTCGCTCAGCGTGGGCGTGCTCCACATGCACGCGCACCGCAAAGATGCTGCTCGTCGGGGGCCGGAAATGGACTGCTAGGAGATTCTCCTGTTGCTTCCCGAGGTCTTCATGACCTGTTCGAAGAGATGCCTGATCTTCCACGTCGGTCATCATCATGCGAACGACAACGGCGCGTCCGAGTCAGGCTCCACCATTCCCTACGCGCGTGGATGGCGCGCGGTCTGGTACTGGCTGCGCTACAGCGTCGTGGTCCGGTTCTTCACGGTCCGCCAAATCTACGGCGTGCACCCTGACGCGCAAAAGAAAGTACGCCGCACATCGAGGGTCGGTTCGCGCTCGATCTTGGGACTCGCAGTCTCTGCGGTGGTCTCTGCTCACGGTGCGCTCGCCCGGGGCGATGCTGGTCTGCTGGTACCTTCCTTTCGCTGGTCACGCGCGTGACCGGCGGCTACTTCGCGTGGCTCACCCACACGCCGGCCGCGGAAGCAGGACATCTGGAGCGGGTTCATCAACAACCCCAGTGAACAACTGGATGGGCTTCTTCATCTTCGACCAGGGCTACCACCAGGTGCATCACTGCTACCCGGGGATCCACTGGACGGACATCCCCGACAGGCTCGACGTGATGCTCCAAATGAATCCCCAGTACATCGTCCCGTACTGGGTCACTCTGCATTCGGTCTGGCGCATCCGGAGTCCAGAGTCTTCCGCAATCGCTCCTTCGGCGAACGGTGGCAGGCCAGGTATCGAGAGAAGCTTGCACGCCGCCGCGTGCGTCTCTCGTGGTGCCCGCACTTCGCCTGGATCTGACCGAAAAGCAGGGCTTGGTCCGCCGTGCCATGATGCCCGACGTGAGCCGCGCGCCTTCGCACTCCGTGGTCTCCGCCGACGGGACGACGATCGCGTATCGACAGCGAGGCGACGGGCCGGGCCTCGTCCTAATCCACGGCGGGCTGCAAGCGGCGCAGAACTTCACGCAACTGGCGGATGCGCTCTCCGCGTCGTTTCGAGTTCACGTGCCCGATCGGCGCGGCCGCGGAGAGAGCGGTCCGTTCGGTCCCGCGTACGGTCTGGCAAGAGAGGCGGAAGACCTCGACGCTCTCCTGCGCAAGACCGGCGCGCGCTTCGTCTTTGGCCTGAGCTCGGGGGCGCTCATCGCTCTTCACGCGGCAACAATCCTCTCCGCCATCGAGAAGGTCGCGGTCTACGAGCCTCCGTTCACCATCGACGGCGTCGACCCGGCCGCATGGTCTCCGCGCTATGAACGCGAGCTCGATCGAGGAGACCTTGCCGCAGCGATGGTCAGCGCCGCCAAGGGGACGGCGGACGTCGGGCCGCTCATGCACGTGCCGCGCCTCGTCATGGTGCCACTCGTCCGGCTCGCGATCCGCGCCGACGCCGCGAGGGCTGGCGCGGATCGGATTCCGATCCGCAATCTGGTCCCGACGCTGCGGTTCGACGTGCGGCTGCAACGCGCAGCCGGCTCCCTCGTCGATGTGCTTGGGGACATACGGTGTGACGTGCTCCTCATGGGCGGCGATCGGAGCCATCCGTCACTGCGTGCGGCGCTAGACGCCATCGCGCGTCGGATGCCGCGTGCCAGATGCGTGCGCCTCGCGGGCGTCGGTCACATTGCGGCCGATGACCACGGCCGTCCCACGGAGGTGGCGAACGAGCTGCGCGCCTTCTTCGGCGAGCGAGACCCGGCCCGGCTATCCTCGATGATCACGCCGCGAGTCGCCTTCAGGCGACCATCGTCATCTGCGGGAGCCAGTGGGCGTCACGGCGCTTGCAGCACGAGCACCCAATCTCCGTCGCCATCCCCGTTCGGCCCGGGCGGGGTGAACATATGGCTTCCCCGTGTTGGCAAGCGGCGAGCCGGCGACCGCTGCGTACGTGCCGCTGCTCGGGTCGTAGAACTGCGCGCGCGCCGCGCCGCGCAGCTGCGTCATGTCGACCGTGAGGGTGCGCGACGTCGGCATGTAGGCCATGACGAGTGAGCCGTCGGGCGTGCGCGCCGCGGTCACGTAGTCGCTGTCGTCGACGTGGCCCGTCGTGGTCATCGTCCCGAAGCCGGCCGTGACGACGGAGTGCGTCTGGTCGGGGACGAGCGCGTGCCACGTCAGGGGCGCGAAGAGGTCGCGCACGTGAGGCATCTGGGTCGCACCGGGGCTATCGAGCATTCCCTTCCAGCCGCTGGTGAAGGTCCATGTGTAGTGGTTGCCGTGTCAATCTGGCCCGTCGCGCCGCTCAGGTTCGTCCAGTACTCCTGGCGCCGCAGAGTGGCGGTCGTCGCCTGATGTCCCTGCACGTTCGATTCGAACTCGTACACGCCCTCGACGAGAAAGACGGGCAGGGGACTGGCGCGGTCGTAGCTTTTGAGGACCTGCCCGTACGTGGGGTAATACGTGTACGCCGCGTCGAGGCCGATGATGGGCAGCCACGTCGGATCGTCCGACGAGCTGCTCGTGTTGTAGTCGGGGCTTGCCACGGTGTGGATGTGGCGGGTGTCCACATCCTTGATCCCCAGCGCCACGGCCGACGCCGCGGCGTAGTGGAAGCCGTCCGCCAGCTCTGAAAGTCGTTTCCGCTCATCCAGACGATGTTGTCGAAGTCCTTGTAGCGGTTTCCCACGTACTGACCGTACGCGCGGTCCTTGGTCGGCCCGTTCGCGTCGAGGGTGCCGAGCCACCCGCCCGTCTCGGCAGGGTCGAGCATCGCATTTTGGGATCACGTACTTGGCCGCCAGGCGCAGCATGTCGTCGACGCGCGCGAAGTACGCCTCGTTCGTCGTCGACAAATCCCCGGCCGTCGTGAAGGGGGCGATGCCGTCGTAGGTCGTCCCGTCCTTCCGACCGCCGGTGTAGTGGTCGCAGGGGGGGTCCATCCACACCGTGTTGAAGCCATGCGCCTGGCGGTCGGCGAAGTAGAAGTCGGCATCGGACTCCGAGAGGTTCACGATCAGCGACTGCGGGGCGTCTCCGGCCATGAGAAAGGGGTGGCCACCCCTGTCGACGAGGTAGCGCCCGGAGGGTCCAACCTGCAGGGGGTAGCCGGCCGTGGAAGCGTCGCCGTTCATCGTCATCGGCGAACCGTCTGCCCCCATCGGCGCGTCGGTGGTCGCCGCGTCCAAGACGGAATCGGCGCCGCCCGAATCGGTGTCTCCGGATTCGGGGATCGCGGTCGCGGCATCGGTCGGACTCGCGTCGCGACTCGCGCCGGCGTCGCTCGAGACCGAGTCGGTCGAGGAGCACTGCGCAAGCGCTAGCGCTGTGGCGACGCAACCTGCGGTCCACCGGTCCACGCGGCAAGCATAGCCCCTGGCGCGAGCGTGGCGTCCTCCTTGAGCTCCACCTTCAGCCCTCCCCTTTGGCTCGCCTCGCAGCGTACACTCCGGCGTGGTGGGCTCGCCCCCGCGCTTCTTCGACCTCGAGCTGCTCGACAACCGATACCCGTCGCTTCACGGCCTTCGTGTGCTCGCCATCGTGTCGGTCGTCCAGCTGCACGTCACGCTCTTGACCTCGGACCACAGGATGGGATCTCGTTCGACCCGGTCTGGGCGGACGCGTCGAAGACCGTGCTTCTTCGGGATGAACCTCTCTTCGTCCTGAGCGGGGTTTCTCATCGGCACGATCCTGCTCCGCTCCATCGAGTCGCCGGGATCGCAGAGCTTGCGGCGGTTCTATCTGCGCCGGATCTTCCGGACCTTCCCGTCGTACTACCTGGTCCTCACGGAGCCTGGTCATCCTGGCTCCGATGGGCGCCGGCGCAGCACCACCACTGTGGATCGAATTCGCGTACGTGAGCAACTACGCGCGGCCGCTCGTTCCGGGCGACCTCATGATGCCCTGGGGGTGGTCGCTCGCGCTCGAAGAGCAGTTTTACCTGGCGGTTCCCTGCTCTGTCCTTCTCTACAAGCTCCGGGCGACGCGGCGCGCCTCGCCGCCCTCGGCGTCCTCTGGGCGTTGCCGCTCTGCATACGCCTGGTGACGTTGCACTCCCGCCATCCACTGGGTGGAGCGACGCCGAACTCGCGTCGCGCTCTACTGCCCCACCCACACGCGCTCTCGATACGCTTGGATCGGCGGGATCATGATCGCGTACGTCCAGAACCGCTGGCGCCAGCCGATTGAGGACGCGCTCCGGACGCCGTCGTGCGCGCGGCGATGGCGCTTCCGTCACTGGCTTGCCTTTGGATCCTGACGCACGTGTCCATCGTTCGGCGACGCGGGCTGTCCCTCTGGTTCACATTATTCAGTGGGGACTCTGACGACCATCATGTACTTCGGGTGGGTCACGCTGCTGCTCAACGGCGGCGGCGGCTGGGTGCGGCGCGCGCTCTCACTCCCCGTCTTCCGTAGCGTCGCGACGCTCGGGTACGGCATCCTACCTTGCTGCACTTTCCCGTCTGGGGACTTCTAGCCCCGAAGGTATGCGAGCTTGGCAGGCGCGGAGGGCGGTCGCCATTGGATCGTGTGGTCTCTCGGCGTCGGGCTCCTGATGGCCGGATCGATCGCGGGGGCGTACGTCTTGCACGTCCTCGTCGAGAAGCCGTTCCTGCGCCTGCGCGATCGACTTGCGGCGTGAGCCCGCAACGCTCTTGCGCCGCTCGGGATACGCCGGACGTTCTACGCGGAGCGTGGGCAGAAGAGCTGACGCGCTGCTGGCCGTGGCATAGTGGGCCCATGCACAGGTACCGCGCGTCGCATCGGGGTCGGGCTGCTCGCCGTCGTCGGACTCCTCGGCGTGGCCATCGTCTGGGAGTGGAAGAGCGACCTTCCTCTGAGACGGTGAAGGCGCGGTGGGGCGGCCCTCCGTCTCGCTTCGTCGAGGTCGACGGGATGAGCGTTCACTATCGCGACGAGGGGGCTGGACCGCCGCTGCTGCTCCCGTTCACGGCACGGGCTCTTCTCTCTACACGTGGGATGCCTGGGCGGCTGCGCTCTCGTCCACGCATCGTGTGGTGCGGCTCAATCTCCCGGCCTTCGGGCTCACCGGACCGCGCCCCGACGGCGACTACCGGCTCGACACGTACGTTGCCTTCCTCGACCGCTTCGCGTCGATGCTCGGGCTCGGCAACTTCGCACTGGCGGGGAACTCGCTCGGGGGCGCCATCGCGTGGCGGTTCGCGGCGGCCCATCCGTCGGAAGTGTCGGCGCTCATCCTGGTGGACCCGGGGGGCTACCCGCGGCAAACTAACGAGCGCTCGTCTTCCGGCTCGGCGGGCTGCCGGAGCTGGGCCCCCTGCTGGAGCACCTCGACCCGCGGATCCTCGTCGAGAGAACGTCGCGACAGGTCTACGGCGACCCGACGCGTGTCAATCCGGAATCGATCGAGCGGAGCTACGACCTGGTCCTTCGCCCCGGCAACCGACAGTCGTTCGGACAAGAGACGTCGGTGCCGTTCGAGGACCACACGGCGCTGCTCCGTACCTTGAGCGTCCCGACGCTCATCATGTGGGGAGACAAGGATGCGCTCATCCCCGTGTCGGATGCGCAGCGGTTCGCCGCCGACATCCCCGGGGCTCGTCTGCGCATCTACGAGGGGCTCGGCCACGTGCCGATGGAAGAAGACGGTCCGGGCACGGCCGCCGACGCCCGCGAGTTCCTGAGCGCAGCCGAAGACCACCGGCTGACTCGGTAGGGTCGCCTCCGCCCACCGATGGCCGCCGAGCACGCTTGACGCTCCTTGGGATCGCGCCATACGTCTCAACGCTGTGCCCGCCGGGGGCCTGGCTCGCGATCGAAGCTATCGAGAGAAAGAATCCAGCTCCGAAGACCCTCGTGCGGGTCGATCGGCGGAGGCTTGCGGGCGCGCCGCCGCGGTCGACTACAAGCGGCTCTTCGACGGCGCACCGGCGCTCCTGCTCGTGCTGGGGACGGACCCCGGCTTCACGATCGTGGACGCGAGCGACGCGTACCTGCGCGCGACGCACACGCAACGTGAGTCGATCGTGGGGCGGCGCCTCTTCGACGTATTTCCCGACAACCCCGCAGATCCAGCCGCAACCGGCGTCGCCCATCTGCGTGCCTCCATCGAGAGGGTCCTGGCCGGAAGGCGCGCCGACACGATGGCGGTCCAGAAGTACGACGTTCGCCGTCCCGACAGCGAGGGTCGACAGCTTCGAGGAGCGCCACTGGTCACCGGTGAATTCGCCCGTGCTTTCCGACACGGGCGAGGTTCTCTCGATCGTTCACCGCGTCGATGACGTCACCGAGCTCGTTCATGCCAAGGCCGCGCTGCACGTGCGCGAGAGCGAGGAGCACCTGCGTGCCCTCGTCGAGACGACGCCGCGAGTGCGTGAAGCTGTCCAGGGAAGGGCACGCTGCCTCCAGATGAACCCCTCGGGCTGGCGATGATTGGCGCGCGAACTGTCGCGAGATTGTCGGGCGGAGCGTCTACGACCTCATCGCGCCCGAGTATCGTGAGCGTTCCGCGCCTTCAACGAGCGCATCTGCGGCGGCGAAAAGGGCGTGCTCGAATTCGACATCATCGGCCTCACGGGCGCGCGGCGCCACATGGAGACGCACGCCGCTCCGCTGCCGCATGCCCGACGGGCGAGGCGCATCTCGCGCTGACGCGCGACGTGACCGCGCGCCGCGACGCCGAAGAGGCGCTGGCGAGTCCGACCGTCGCAAGGACGATTCATCGCCACGCTCGTCGCACGAGCTCGCAACCCGCTCGCGCCGCTGCGCAACGCGCTCATCTGCTGCGCCATGACGCCCGCCGACGGCGAGCGCGCCAGGTCCTCGACGAGATGATGGAGCGCCAGCTCAACCATCTGGTGCGGCTGGTGGACGATCTGCTCGAGATGTCGCGCATCAGCCGCGGCGCGCATCGAGCTGCGGCGCGAGCGCGTGGAGCTGGCGGGCTCGTGCGCACGCCGTGGAGACGAGCGACCCGTGATCCGCGGGCGGGCTGACCAGCTCGGGTCGAGCTGCCCGCAGCGCCCGCTGTGGCTGCGACGGCGACCCGTTCGCCTTGCACAGATTTCTGGAATCTGCTCAACAACGCGGCGCGGTTCACCGACCCCGGCGGACGCATCACGTCTGCGCCGAGGCGCGGGACGGGCAGGCGGCCGATTTCGGTGCGCGACACGGGGCGGGGCTTTGCGCCGGAGGTCGCCGCCGGCTGTTCGAGATGTTCGTCGCAAGCGATCGCTCGACGGGTCTGGGATCGGGCTCGCGCTCGCGCGTGCGCCTGGCCGAGATGCACGGCGGCGACATCGAGGGCACAGCGACGGCGAGGGCGGCGCCGAGTTCATCGTGCGGCTGCCGGTCGCTGCCGCGCAGCGGCGCAGGCGCGCGGCGTGCCCAGCGAGGGCCGAGGCGGGCGCGCCAGCCGTGCTGTCGCGTGCTCGTCGCCGACGACAACCGAGACGCGGCGCGAGAGCCTCGCGGCGCTGCTCGCAGACTCGGCAGCGAGGTGTCGCTCGCCTTCGACGGGCGCAGGCGGTCGAGGCCGCGCGCACTTTCAAGCCCGACGTGGCGCTGCTCGACATCGGGATGCCCGAGTCGACGGCTACGAGGCTGCGCGACGCATACGCAGCGAGTCGGGCGCGCGCAGCCGTGCGAAGCTCGTCGCGCTCGACGGGCTGGGGACAGGACGAGGACCGGCGGCGCGCGCGCGAGGCCGGCTTCGACGAGCACCTCGTCAAGCCCGTCGAGCTCGACGCTCTCGCGCGAGCTCTTGACCTCGGCACCGCCCGTGAAGTGATGGGTACGTGGTAGATTTCCGGCATGCACCGGAGCCGTCTGTCGACCATCGTCATCGACTGCAACGACGCCGCCTTCGAGCGCGACGCCAAGTTCTGGAGCGACGCGTTCGGCCGCGCGCTGATGCCCGACGAACAAGATCCCCGGTACACGACGCTCAAGGGCCGTGTGGCCGGAGAGGGCAGCCCCTTCGTCCTTCTCCAGCGTGTTCCGGCTGACGAGACCGCCGTGCACCTCGACATCGAGACCGACAATCTCGAGGCGGAGGTGAAACGGCTCGAGGGACTGGGGGCACGCCTCAAGGCCCGCGTCCGTTGACCACGTCGTCATGGTCGCTCCCTCGGGGCACGCGTTCTGTGTCGTGCCGACCCCATCGAGAAGACTTCCCCCCGGAAAGGCGGGGACCTGGTCGGAGTAGGCCGCGGCCCTTCCAAGCATCAACTCGTGACCTGCATCGAATGAAGGGTCGCGTTCCACGCGTGCCAGGCTGGTGTCCAATCCGATGGGTGCTGGTGGTCGACGCGTCCGCCGGCCTTCACATCGACGTAGGGTCCGGGTTCCACGTGTTGCAGGCCGATGTTCGACGCGATGAATGGCGGTGGTCGACGCGTCCACCTCGGCCCTTGCATCGAGGAGAGGTCCGTTTCCACGGGTGACAGGAGGCATTGAATCCGATGAAGTGCCGTGGTCCAAGCTTGCGACTCCGATCTCCGAAACGATGAAGTGCGCGTTCCCATGCCTTCCGGATCCGGGCCTGATCGCGATCGGATCCAAACTTGGACGCGTTGGGGCCCGTATCCGACGCATGGGACCCGGGCATGGACGCGATCGGACCCGACCCTGTCCGCAACCCATGGGACCCCAATCGCTTCGGGACCGATCTCCATCGATCCAGCCCTTGTGATCGAGACCGAGGGTTCACAGCTGGATCGCTTCAAACATGGTTCCGGAGCGTAGGGGTCCCACCTTGGTCGCTATCGAGCTCGCGGTCCATCGGTCAGATGGTCGCACCCACGCGAAGGGGCCCGGGGGCCGGTCGTTCCGGTGGGCACGATCGCACCTTCAGAGGGTCGAGGACCACGCGTGAGGTGCCGGATCCGCACGCCTCAGGACCCGCGTCCGACCGCGAGGGAGGCCACCCCGGACGCGATCAAGTTCAAGGACCATCGCGTACAAGGCCGGTCCCGCGGCGCGGGTCGCCTTGAGAGCCGCCGGGCCCGATTGACAATCGTGCTCCCGGTCGCATCCGGGAAATAGCGCGTCAATGGCTTTGCTGATTCCGACGAGCAGGTCATGCGCTGGCCATCCCGGAAGGCAAGGCAGCGAAAGCCATCCCATTTCGGCTCGTACTGCCATTGCTCACCCACGGGCAACTCCCGGGCGGGCTGTGCCTCCATCGGGGCGTATGTCTTCGGGAGCGGGAGACTCATAGAAATCTCGCAAGGTCACTGCGGCCACGGGTTGCCAACAGTGGTTTCCATAGATCACCAACCTTGGCCAGGCGCGCTGGCACGGTCTTGATGGTGAAATCATCGATGGCAATCCCGCGCTCAATTTCTTCCCAGGCCACTGGAGTTGAGACGGCTGCCGAAGGAGTTGGCCTAACCGAATAGACCGACGCAAGTGTTCGGTTCCAGGCGTTCTGGTTGTAGTCCACTAGCACGTGGCCGCGGGGACGCTTCGCCACGCGATACTCGGCGGTGATCAACTTCGGATGTCTTTTCTCCAGTTCGATAGCGAATGCTTTCGCGAATGCCCAGACCTGTTTCTGCCTGGGACCGCGAACGATCGGAACGTATACGTGAATGCCACGGGATCCCGTGGTCTTCGCGTAGCTTGTAATTTTTAGCTCCGCCAACGCATCTCTTACGATCAGCGCGGTCTGACGTATCAGGCGAAACGAACTGCCTGGCACAGGATCGAGATCGAAGAGCAAATAATCGGGGCGGTCAACATCTTCGCAACCCTGTGTCCAGGGTTCAGATCAATGCATCCGAGATTTACTACCCACAGAAGCGAGGCGACGTTCTCTACGACGGGGAAATCAATGACGTTGCCCGAATGGTGCTCGATGGAACAGGTCTGAACCCAGTCTGGCCTTGGCGTCGGCGCTCGCTTCATGAAAAAGAAGTCGCCCGCGATCCCGTTCGGGTAACGCTTCATCACCATAGCCCGGTCGCGAAGATGTGGCAGAAGCCAAGTCGAAACTTCAAGATAGTATTGAAGCAAATCTCGTTTCGTAATCCTCAAGCCCGGCCAGAATATCTTCGTAAGATGCGTCAGCATCACTTTGTTTCCATCGAGGACGATGTTGGCTTGATCGGTGTCTTTAGGGATGATCCGAAGTCGCCCTGCCGAGTCCGGCTCGAGGCGCTGTTTGTTGCGATCCCTCAGAATTTTAGGTTTGTGCCGCTTGGCACGACCCACACTCACCTCTTTCATGCGGCCTCGTTTCAAGCTCATAGCCCGTTCATATTGCCCTCGGTTCCGGCCAGGTGAAATACCCACAAATGCTGAGGCGGCTTTTCATCGCTCAGCGACTGGAGGACCAGAGCGGCTTCGCAGTGGAATGATATATTAGACGGTGATGAACGCTCGACCGAATACTCTCAGGCGACGACATATGAGACGAGTCTTTCTGCTCTCGCCCGCCAGTTTAGCGGGCCGGCGCGCGGAGTTGCTCCTGCGCGAGACGGCCACATTTGAGCTGGCAAACCGGCTGCGGGTCGAGAGCGCATCTTTGGGAGAGATCTTCACCTTTATCAGCGGGCTTTATTTTCGAGGAAAACTCAGCTATGCGAGCGCGTTCTGCGAGCCGACTTCGCCAGATTCAATATTTGTGATCGCGGCGGCGCACGGACTTCTTCCGCCAGAGGCCCTGATTGGCCGCAGTCGATTGTGCGAAATGGCGCAGGCGCCCATGAGTGCCTCCGAACCTCGATACAGGATTCCTCTGGAACGGGATCTGGCGCGTCTGGCAACTCAACTCGGAAAGGCCGATGAAATCGTGCTGTTGGGAAGCATTGCAACGCGCAAATATCTGGAGCCGCTCCTCGGTTATGGGAGACCAGGTCATGATTCCGGCTGAATTCGTGGGACGCGGGGACATGAGCCGCGGATCGTTGATGCTCCGTGCAGTTCGCGACAGAATCCCACTGGCATACATGTCTGCCAAGCATCTCGATCGTGCCGAGTAGCCTGGACGGCAGGCCGAATCGCCTGTAACGCGATGAAGGTTTCTTCGCGCTGGCGCCGCGCGAAGACGATCGCTGCGTTGCCTTGTTGCGGCGGGTCGATTTGGTTTATCGGGCTCACCGCCCAGCGTAAATCACGATCCGGTCAGGACCGGCCCGAGTTAGCGGTTGCTTCGGCGGCGAGCTCGCGTTTGAGTAGCCTTGCGAGCCGCGCGGTGCAGTACGCCGGCGCCCTTCGTGCGCACCGCTTTCGCGGCTGCTTGATGGCGTGAGCCGCTACCGCGCTTGCGCGCCGCACGTGCGCGCTGGACGAGAAAGACTTCTCTCGGACGCTGCGGAATGTCCTTCGCGCTGGAGCGCGGACATGGTCGCTCTTACCGGGTTCTCGACACCTTCGAACCTGGTGATCGTTGCCCTTTGCGAATGTCCCGTTGCGGGCTGCCCCGTGTTCGAGCGGACGTTTTTCCGCTTTTGGGAGGGGGCAATTTCACGCCGGCACGCCGTGCCTTGGACAACCCGATCGCAACGGCTTGTTGCGGCGAGCGCGCGCCATGCTTTCCTTCGCGGATATGATGCATCTCTTCGCGAACGAATTCGCCGGCTTGCGTGCTTGGCGATTTCCCTTCCTCTTCATCCCTGCGAGCTCGGTCCACCACTTCCTTTTCTGGCATGTTCGTCTTCTCTGAATCCTTCAAATCAAGGCTTGCGCGTCTGGCTCTCGCGGCACTGGCAGGCGGCGGTCCGCGCGAGTTGCAGAGCCATCGAAGCACAGCCTCTATTTCTCTCTGCGAAAGGGGAATGCTGAGTTCGCTGTAATTCGCGTTGCGAATGGATGTAGAGGGGATTTCGCGTGCGAAGGGCTACCCAGTCGCGGCTATTCCGCTGCGCGCAAATTAGGCAGCTGCTTTTCCAGGACCAGAGACCACCTTCCTTAGCGTGAAGACCGGTACGCATTGGGGCGCAGGATTGAACGCGACGTCGTCCACATAGGAGAGTTGCGCTTGGTGCATGATCGTTTGTTCGATGAGCACGAAAGTCTTACGCAACACATTTGAACCCCGGGCCTGGTTCGAGAAGTAGGCGGTCGCATTCGTGGCATGGCTTCGCGACGTTGAGTTGCTGCGCTGGGGTTCGGCCCCGCGCCAGTCTGAAATCTTCAATCTGGCGGCCTCGGCATACAGGCGGTTTTGCCTAAAGCTAGGTGATTCGCTGGATTGGTTCCGCAGTCACAACGGCTAACCTACCCGGACCAAGCAACTGGATAACAGAATCAGCAGAAGGGATCAAATGGCCAGCGCAAAACAATCTGCGGCGGCAAGAAAAAATATCAAGAAAGCTGCAGCAGCGGCAAAACGTCGGCGAACGATCGCGCACCTGCCAAAATCGACTCGCTCGGCCTTGGGAAAACAAGCCGCCAAAGTTGCAAAACGCCAGCGCGCGCGTTGATCGTAGGGCCGTTGTCTCTAGCCTGGAGGCTCAATCGAGAATGTTCATGAATGACGAGGCTACCTACGAGTTCTTCAAGAAAGAGCTGGATAACACCACCTTGCGGATCGAGTCCGTGAAAGGAATTGCAGAGGCTCGCATCAGGATCGCCGAATTGAACCGTATGGAGCCGGACCAATACTTCATTTCGATCCGGCCAAGGCGAGTGTGATCGAAGCGTCGGATTCGTCGGTCGTAAAGGATCTCCTGGCGCCGTGATGTGGTCGCGTAACCGCAGGAGCTGCGCCGTACACTCTTCATAGCCTACCGAGTTGTGCAGCTTCGTCGCGCGCGAAACTTCCGCATCACCCTTTCGATCGTCGCCAGGACTCGCGCGTTGTGACATTGCCCGCCTTTCCCTTATGCACCTTCGATGGACACCGTCTTGATGTTCATGAATTCGCGAATCCCGAAGACTGCCAATTCCCGCCCGTGCCCAGAGCGTTTCACACCACCAAATGGCAGCCGAGGATCCGATGCCACCATACGATTGATAAACACCATTCCGGATTCCAGACCATTGATAAACTTCTCGCGCTCCGCGCTGTCGTTGGTCCACGCGCTTGCGCCCAAGCCAAATGGGCTGGCATTCGCAATGCGGATCGCATCTTCCGCGTTCTTCGCGCGAAACAGCGACGCCACGGGGCCGAACAGTTCGCCGCAAGCCGCGGGCGAACCTTCAGGAATATTCGTAAGCACCGTCGGCAGATAATAGTTTCCGGGTTGGCTCAAGCGCTTCCCGCCAGTCAGCAACCGCGCCCCAGCTTGAATTGTTTTCTTCACGTCAGCATCGAGCTCGTTCAGTCCGTCCGCGGTCGCCAGTGGCCCGACGTCCGTGGTGGCATCGAAAGGATCCCCCACCTTGAGCGATTCCATTTTCTTTACGAAGAGGCGCTCGAATTCGTCGGCGATTTCTTCGGCGACGATAAATCTCTTGGCCGCGATGCAGGATTGCCCGTTGTTGAGCACCCGCGCCTTCACACCGACCGTCACGGCCTGTTCCAGATTCGCGCTCTTCATCACGATGAAGGGATCGCTGCCGCCCAGTTCGAGCACGACCTTCTTGATATCCGTCGCGGCGGCAATGCCCACTTGGACTCCGGCTCCTTCGCTGCCGGTGAGCGTCGCGGCTTTTACCCGCGGGTCGGCGAGAATCTTGGCCACCTTGCTGGCCCCAATCAGCAGTGTCTGGAACACGCCGGCTGGGAAGCCCGCGCGCAGCAGCACATCCTCAATCAGCAGCGCCGATTGCGGCACGTTCGAGGCGTGCTTCAGCAGCCCGACGTTTCCGGCCATCAAAGACGGCGCGATAAAACGAAAAACTTGCCAGAACGGATAATTCCACGGCATCACGGCCAGGATCGGTCCCACCGGCTGGTAACGCACGAAGCTTTTACTTCCCGCGACGTCGGCAGCCTCATCGGCAAGAAATTTTTCCGCGTTCTCCGCGTAGTACCGGCAAACCCAAGCGCACTTTGCGGCCTCGTCCACGGCCGAGCGATAGGTTTTGCCCATCTCGGTCGTCATCACCCGACCCAATTTTTCCTTGTCAGCTTCCAGAATTTCCGCGGCCTTCACCATCTTTGCGGCGCGGTTCGCGAATGTGGTGTTGCGAAAGTCGTTGAAGGCGCACACCGCGCGCTGCAGTTTTTCCTCAACTGTGCGTCCGAAATGGGGTCGAAGGTTTTCAGTACTTCTCCTGTCGCCGGGTTGACCGTTGCAATCGCCATTACTTGCTCCTCCGGGCCTTCTGTAAGCTACAACTATCAGATTCTATGTTACGCGCAGAGTTCCATGAAAGAGTGAGATAACCCCATGAACAGGGGCTGAGACCAACGAAATAAGAGCCTCACGCGGCGACGCCCAAATTATTTCTTTTTGCCGCCGAAGATGGAAGCGATGGATTTGGCTCTCTTCGTAACGATACCGCTCACATCGGCGGTAATGTAAGGCTCGTCAGGCGTGCCGGTCACGTGCATCGGCACTCCAGATTCTTTTCCCGAACCGGAACCCTGCAGCTTGGTCAGCAGCCCGACGCCGAATTTGCCCACGCCGTTTGCCGAGGCAACTTTCGCGATAAGATTGAAGTCCAGTTGATTGTCGGCGGAGACGGTCCCGCTGCCAGTGAACTCGCCCATCGCCGGAATTACGGCGATGATCTTGTCGGCCACTACGCCGGTGTTCGTCACGCGTACATACACGCGCAACTTTTGGAACTCCGTTGCGTCTCCGGTTTTCACTCCGCTCAGTGCCGCGATGCCGTGGATTTTTGTGCTGATGTCGAAGCCAACTAGGCGCGCATTGTCGAGCGCGACTGGTCCAGTAATCACCAACTCCTTCACCGGTCCATTGATCGCCAGGTTCAGCGAAAGCGTCCCGCCCTTCAGCACCGAGCCGTTCGGCAAGCGCACGGCGGCAGCGGTCATCAAGGACTGTAGCTCGTCAATCGGCAAATTCTCCCCGGAGAGTTTCAAATTCAATAACGGATCCAGGGCGCCGGGCGTCACCGGTTGGTAGGTGCCGCTGACGTGAATCGCGGCGTCGCCGATTTGCACCGCGATATCGTTGATTTGCCCGCTGATTTCCTTCAGGCGATGCGTCACGCTGTAACTAATGTCCAAGGGTTTCGGAGCGGTGGTAGCACCTTTGCGAAGCTTCAAATTATCGAGGTGCGCAGTGCCGCTGGCTGTCAGCGTCTGTCCGTCGGAAGCCGCATGCGCGTCAATATCAGCGAGCAGCGAGACTCCGGCGCTGGGATCGAGAAATCCAGAGGCCACCGGATCCAGGTCCTTCACCGAGATTTGTGCCTCGGCTGGACTGATCGCCGCGTCGTTGCGATTGATTGGCCCGAGTTGGCCGGTGACGCCGATGGTGCCGCCGGCCGGCAAATTCGCCCCGACTGCGAAGGGAAACCGCGAAGCGAACGAAAAATCGTGCGCGGTAAGATTCACGTGCTCGTAGACGGTCGGTGGATCGCGCAGAGGCTGGCTGGCGATCGTTACGCGCCCATCTTTGACGACAATAAGCCCGATGAAGAGATCAGGTAGCCCCGGTGCGGCGCCTTTCCCCGCGCTTGGCGTCGGGGCCGGGGCAGCGCCGATTGCCGATCCATTGTTTGTCGCTCCGTGTCCAATGCTCGAAAAATTCCAAGTGCCGTTCGCGGCGCGAATCAAATTGACCTGAGGCGACTCAATCTGAAAACCGCGCAAGTTTACCTCATGCGCAAAAATCAGCGGCTTCAGCGAAACCCCAATGCGCAGCTCCTTGGCCGTGATAAACGGCGCGGCGCTAAAAGCGGGGTCGTCCGCGACGTTGAGGTCTTGCGCGATCAAGCTGCCGGAAAACACAGACAAGTGAAGCTCGCCCAATTTTACGTCGCGGCCGAGCGTCGCTCTGAGCTGCTTTTCAATGACGGGGCGAAACGTATCGGCCTTGACGAAAAGCGGAATGGCCGCGGCCACTAAAATGACGAGAGCGACAACAGCCAGCAGAATTTTTCCCCAACGCTTCACGGCGATCCCTGATCGTATTGCCTGAAGAGCGCGTCAGCGCGCTTTGAAGCGAGAATTATATGACGAGCGCGGAACCATTAACAGCGCACCGTGCCGCTCGCCTAAAGCGTCGGGCACCAACCCCGAGAGTCGTCACGGTTGCGAAGGGCCGCGGCCCGTCCGAGTCCAGGCACTCACAACATTGACAGCACCCGACGGGCGATGATAAAAAGAATTCGCCTAATTTAATCGATTTAGCAGACGGAAAAGAACGGCCAAGACTAATAACAAATCCGCTCCCGCGGCTAGCCGCGGCGTGTTAAATAACGTGCTCGCGGTCCCATCGTTTAGCGAGGTCACCCAATGAAGCGACGGTCTCTGCTCGCGGCCTTGTCCTGCACTCTGGTGCTGGTTTCGGTAGTGGTGCGTACAAACGGTGCTGCTCAACAAGCCGCGTCCGCTGAAACGATAAAAGTGGACCTGCACGCCAAGGGTGAGCCGTTCCCCCATTTTTGGGAACAGATGTTCGGTTCCGGACGCGCCATCCTCGCCTTGCGCGAGAGTTACCAAGCGGATTTGCGCACGGTAAAAAGCGCCACGGATTTCAAGTATGTCCGCTTTCACGCCATCTTCCACGATGAAGTCGGCGTCTACGACGAAGATGCCGCCGGCAAGCCAATCTACAATTTTTCCTACGTGGACCAAATCTACGACGCCATGCTGAAGAATGGTGTGCGCCCCTTCGTCGAACTGAGTTTCATGCCGAAAAAACTCGCGGCGGCGAACGACCTGCAAGCATTTTGGTACAAGCCGAATGTCTCGCCTCCCAAGGACTACAAGCTCTGGGGCGAATTGATCCAGCAATTCGCGAAACATCTCATCGCTCGCTACGGAATTGACGAAGTCTCGCAATGGTATTTCGAAGTTTGGAATGAACCTAATCTGGATTTCTGGGCCGGCGATCCCCGGCAACAAACTTACTATCAACTATATGACGTAACCGCGCGCGCTCTGAAAGATATCAGCCCTCGCCTGCGCATCGGAGGCCCGGCCACCGCACAAGCCGCCTGGGCCGATTCTTTCATCCAGCACACCGCGGAAAATCACGTACCGGTGGATTTTGTTTCCAGCCACGTTTATGGCAACGATAAAGCTAAGGACGTCTTCGGCACCGACGAACAAATTCCACGCTCGCAAATGGTGTGCCGCGCCGTGAAAAAAGTTCACGATCAAATTCAGGCTTCGGCCCTCCCGCGCCTGCCGCTTATCTGGACCGAATACAATGCCAGCTACATGAACGAAACCGACGTGACCGATTCAATTTATATGGGGCCCTGGATGGCGGACACCATCCGGCAATGCGACGGCCTCACGGACATGATGAGCTACTGGACATTTTCCGACGTATTCGAGGAACAGGGCGTCGTGAAGCGTCCGTTTTACGGAGGCTATGGACTCATCGCGGAAGACGGCTTGCCCAAACCCGCTTTCAACGCATTCAAAATGCTTCATCATCTGGGCGAAGTGCGGATCCCAGAAAGTGCGGACGATGTATTAGTCACGCGCCGCAAGAATGGCACTCTGGCAGTCGCAGTATGGAATTTATCGCCGCCGGAAGTCAGCGGAGAACCCAAGGACGTCAATCTCCAATTTGAATCTCTCGAGGGGAATCACACCGCCACCGTGTATCGCCTGGATGCAGATCACGGATCACTCACGAAAGCTTATGTCGCAATGGGCAGTCCGGACTTCCCCACGTCAGCCCAAATTAAGTCGCTCAAAGCAGCCGCGCAATTACCAGCTCCTGAATCAATGACCATTCACAACGGCCGCCTCGCATTGCGTCTCGCCCCCAAAGCGCTCGTCGTGATCGAGACTCATTAGCTTCTGCAGTCGCTTGCCCGCAAACGCTGCCAGTGCCGCGAACCGGACCTGCGGATTTGGCATTCGTTTCCCGATTTGATGTCCGCCGTCCTCCGTAGCTACTGGCCAGCCGTAATCCCTCGAATTTGCCTTTCCGCAACTCACTGTGCGCAACGAGAAGAGAGATATAGCTCGTTCAAGATTTGGTGTGCCGTGCCGATGCATTAAGAGCGGAGACACGCGTTGTCTCGGCGCTCCAGACCTTGCACCACAGAGTGCTTCCGCTCGCTTACGGCGATCGCATTGGGAGGCCCTCGCAGGAAGATATTTCAAGATGGCAGGTGCGTCGCAATCCATTTTGAAACATTTCGAGAAGGCGTCGCGCGCATCTGCTCGCACTCGGGAGAGTGCCATGAAATTGACTCTGGGCAAGAAGATTGGCGCAGGCTTTGGCTTGGTTCTGCTGCTCATGATTGCCGTAGCCGGGGCTGGATATTGGGGGACGCATAAAATTTCCAGCGAAATGATCTTGATGCTGCAAACGGATGCAGAACTCGAAGAGCACTTCGCCGGTGCCCGAATCAACGCATTGGACATGCGGCGTTACGAAAAAGACTTCGTTTTGAATATTGGCAGCCGAAGCGATCAAGACGATGCGCTGGATAAATGGAAATCCACCGACGACAGACTTCACGAGCGCATCGCCGCACTGGACAAAATAGCGGTCGATTCGGAAGACACAGATGCTCTCGAAGTCATTAAAGGCACTCTTAAGGATTATGAAGACGGCTTCGCGGATGTAGTCGCCAAGCTTCATTCAGGCGACATAAAGCAGGTCACTCCGGCGAACGCGGCCATGGATTCTTACAAGAATGCAGTCGCAAGGATGGAAGATACGCTACAGATAGAAGACGCCGAACACGTTTCTCGAATGGCGGATCGCAAACAACTTGCGGAAGCAACCAATAGGCGCACCCTATGGACCCTGCTGGCCGCCGTCATCGCCGGCGTCTTGGTGGGCGGGCTCATCAGCATCACGATTACCCGGCGTATCACCAGGCCCACCGAATTGGTAGTTGACGCCATGCAGAGAATTCTTCATGGCGACCTCACCGGCGAAGAACTCTCGATCTCATCCAGCGACGAGTTGGGCGATCTGGGCCGCGCCACCAATGAGATGCAGAAAAGCCTGCGCAGCATGATTGGCTCGGTCTCTAAAAGCGCGGAACGAATTGCGACCGCCAGCGAAGAGTTTTCGGCCACGGCCGCCGAGCAAGCCCAAGGCGCCGAAAATCAGAAGGACCAGACTCATCAAGTCGCCGCCGCCATGCAGGAAATGTCATCTACCGTCGCGCAGGTCGCCGAAAATTCGAACAGAGCATCCGAAGCTTCCCGCAAAGCCGCAGATACCGCCCGGCTCGGCGGCCAAATCGTCGAGGAAACTCTGTCGAAAATGCACGCCATCGCCGATTTCGTCGGCCACACCGCCAAGCGAGTACAGGAATTGGGTAAGAGCAGCAACCAGATCGGCGAAATTATCGGCGTCATTGACGACATCGCAGATCAGACCAATCTCCTCGCGCTGAATGCCGCCATCGAGGCCGCTCGCGCCGGAGAGCAGGGCCGCGGCTTTGCCGTCGTCGCCGACGAAGTCCGTAAGCTTGCCGAACGCACCAGCAAAGCCACCAAAGAAATCACGCAAATGATTCAGAACATTCAGACGGAAACACACAGCGCAGTCGAGGCCATGCAAGCCGGCACCAAGCTGGTCGAGCTCGGCGTCGAATCCACCACCCAAGCCGGCAATTCTCTTCACGAAATCATCAAAACTTCTGAATTGGTTGGGGACATGATCCTGCTGATTGCTTCGGCCTCCACCGAGCAGTCTAGCGCCAGCGAGGAGATCAACATCAACATCGAGCAAATCGCCCAAATTGCGCAGGAGACCGCGGCCGGAAGCCAAGAATCTGCCAAGGCTGTCCATGAACTTTCAAAACTAGCGACGAATCTCCAGACAATCGTGAACAAGTTTCGCGTAAATGCGAATGACGCCGGAAAGCGCGGCGCCCAGTCCCGTACTGGAGACCACAATCCGTCCTTGCCGGAGCCCGAGCAAGATCAGTACGTCCATGAAATGGCAGAAGTTTAGCGGATGCAATCGTTCGAGCTGAGGACCTGAAAAGTATGCATGCACTCGAAGCGGCTCTAGGAAAAAGCACCATGCCGGCGGAGCATCGCGAGGAACTCCTTCAACTCGTGAGCTTCAATATTGCTGACGAAGAGTATGGCCTTCCGATTTTGAAGGTG
The DNA here is from genome assembly GCA_963800535.1 of uncultured Acidobacteriota bacterium. Lineage (GTDB taxonomy): Bacteria > Acidobacteriota > Terriglobia > Acidiferrales > UBA7541 > Palsa-295. The sequence goes on along the minus strand of CAWDBK010000022.1, from coordinate 22,911 downwards.
CAGGAAATTATCCGCATGCAGGGCTTCACCCGCGTCCCCAATTCGCCTCCCTTCGTGGAAGGAGTAATCAACCTGCGTGGCAAGGTGATTCCCGTCATTACCCTGCGGAAAAGATTTGGCCTTGATCCTCAACCTCACGGCAGGCAGACGCGCATCGTGGTGGCGGAGGTTCGCGATGCCATCCTCGGTTTCGTGGTGGACTCGGTCTCCGAAGTCCTTCGGATCTCCCCAGCCGCGATTGAACCAACACCGCGTCTCGGGAGCTCCCATCAGGAATTCATTGCGGGGGTCGTCAAGCTTGATGGCCGGCTGCTGATTCTTCTTGACGTCGAACGGTTGATGACCGACGCAGAGACGATTGAACTCGTGAGTTCGGAATCCGTGCGACTTCACGGCGAGCGGGACAAATCTCTGGCTGTAACTCGGCGCTGAGCTGAGAGTGTCACGCAGTTCCTCTCGAAAGAACGACTGGGTTCCGGAGGAAGTCCATTCGCACGAGGCCGTTCGCACAGGGAATCGCATGGCTCAAGAACTCGAACAAGACGCTTCGCTTCTGCAGGACTACCTCACGGAATGCGGCGAGTTGCTGCAGAACCTCGACCGCGATTTGGTCGCCCTGGAATCTTCCCCCGATAGACAAAGAACTGCTGAACAGCATCTTTCGCGCCTTTCATACCGTGAAGGGCACTTCCGGCTTTCTCGGGTTCACACACATCGTTGAATTGACGCACCACGCCGAAGACGTTCTGAACGTTCTGCGCAAGGGAGAGTGCGAGGTCACGCGCCCGACCATGGACGCACTGCTCGCCACTCTGGACCAGCTTCGCGAAATGCTCGGCGATGTGCGCACCGGAGAGCAGCACACCTACGAAATCCGGCATCTCTTGCGCGACCTGACCAGCTCCATTTCCGAGACACGCTCGGAAGTCACCCGGTCGCTGCGCCTGCTGCGCGAGCCTTGCCGCCAAGCCTGCCGACGCCGGCTTGGTCACCAAAAAAGATCCGGCGCCGTCCGCCCCTTCGCGTCCGCTCCTGCGCTTCCGCGCCCGCCGGCGAAATATCCGCTCGGCGTTCGGCCGCGGCAGTCGAGATGGCTCGCACCATCCGGGTGGACGTCGCCAAGCTCGACGAGCTCATCAACCTGGTCGGCGAGCTGGTGCTCGAGCGCAACCGCCTGCAGCATCTCAGCCGGACTTTCTCAGAACGCCAGGCCTCCACGGAAGATTTCGAATCCGCACTCCTGCACTCCACCGGACGTCTCAGCTTCATCACCGATGAGCTGCAAACCGCCGGCCTGAGCACCCGCATGGTTTCCGTGGAAGCCATCTTTCGCCGTTTTCCTCGCATGGTTCGCGACCTCGCTGCCAGTCTCGGCAAGCAAGTCGAACTGGTCATCCGCGGCGAAGACACGGAACTCGACAAAACAGTCGCCGAAGAAATCGCCGATCCGCTGATCCATTTGCTGCGCAATTCGCTTGATCACGGAATCGAACGGCCGCAGAGTCCGCGTCGAGCACGGCAAACCGCCCAAAGGCACGGTCCGCGTCGAAGCCCGCCGGAAGGCGACAACGTCATCATCGAAATCGCCGACGACGGTGCCGGCATGGACGCTGCGCGGCTGGGAAGAAAGCGCTCGAGAAAGGCCTCGTCACCCAGGATCAGCTTGCTCGCTATGAGTCCGCGCGAAATCCTGGACCTTATCTTCCTTCCAGGATTCAGCACTGCCGAACAAGTGAGCGACGTTTCCGGCCGTGGCGTAGGCATGGACGTGGTTCGCTCCAACATAAAGAAGTTGAATGGCACCGTGGAGCTGGAAAGCGAGCTGGGTCGCGGTTCGTGCGTCCGGCTGCGCCTCCCGCTTACGCTCGCCATCCTTCCGGTCCTCCTTGTAGCAGTAGATCGCGAAACGTACGCGCTGCCTCTGCGCTCGGTGGTCGAAACCATTCGCGTGAACGCCAGCGAAATCCACCGCGTCAACCACGTGGACATGCTGCGGCTTCGCGACCGCGTCCTTCCGGTCTGCTGGCTGCAACAGGCCGTCGGGCTTCCGGCGAAATCGCGCGGCGAGCAGCAATTGTTGCGCGTCGTGGTCTTGGCTGCTGGTGAAAAACGTGTCGGCTTGGTCGTTGACCAACTGGTTGGCCAGGAAGAAACCGTCATCAAGCCCATCAGCAGCCACTTGCGGCAGATCCAGGGGCTTTCCGGGGCGACGATCAGCGGAGATGGCGAAGTCCGCCTGATCCTGGACCCCGCCGGGATTATTCAACTGATCGAAGAGCATACGACGAAAGGGAGCTGAACCCTGTGCCCACCCAAAGCGTTTCCGTCCGCGAACAAACCTCCAGTGCCGAAGAGCTGCGTGATCCCGCGCTCGCGAAGATCCGTGACCTTATCTACCGCACCTCGGGGATTTTCCAGTCCGAAAATAAATTCTATCTGCTCGCCAATCGCTGTCAGCGCCGCATGAAGATTCTCGGCTCGGGTTCTTTCACGGATTATCTCGATCAGCTGAACTCCCGCGCCACCCGCGATACTGAAATGCGCAGCCTCCTCAACGAAATCACCATTGGAGAAACCTGCTTCTTCCGCAATCAACCCCAGATTGACGCCGTCACCAAGATCATTCTTCCCAGGCTCGTCACCATGAAATCCAAACTGGCTTACAAGAAAATTCGCATGTGGAGCGCGGGCTGCTCCACGGGAGAAGAACCCTATACCCTTGCGCTGCTCATGTCGCGAACAGGTCGCTCAAAAACTCAAGGGCTGGACCTTCGAAGTCATGGCCACGGACTTGAATGATAATTCGCTCGTAAAATGCCGCGAAGGCCTGTACTCGGAATACGCTCTGCGTAACACATCCCCTCAACTGCGCGACAAATACTTTACGCAGCAAGGCGATCTCTTCAGAGTTCGCGACGAAGTTCGCGCCAACATCAAATTCGATCGCCTGAATCTTCAGGATCAGTCCAGGATCCTTTTCATGAAGGGCTTCGACATCATTTTCTGCTGCAACGTCCTCATTTATTTCGATGCCGCCTCCAAGAAAACGACCGTGGAACACTTCCACAGCGGCCTGATTCCCGGAGGCCATTTCTTTCTCGGCCATTCCGAGTCGCTTTACGGGATTTCCGAACAATTCCGGCTCGTGCACTTCCCGAATGCCACTGCCTACTTGAAACCCATTCCCGGAGAAGTTGCGGGAGGCGCGCAATGAACTCTGCCACCAGCCAAATCCTGTCGAAAAGAGTGAGCGAACTCGGCAATCTGCCGGCGATGCCCTCCGTGCTCAATTCGCTGACCGAGCATTTCTCGCAGGACCCCTCGAGAATAAACATCCACAAAGTTGTCGAGCTGATTTCGTACGATAAGTCGCTCGCCGCGCAATGCCTGCGCATGGCCAATTCCGCGCTCTTCCATCGCCGCTCCGAGATTCAGTCTGTGAACGATGCCGTCTTAGCGCTCGGCCTGGGTCGCGTGCGAGACATCGTCTATTCCTGCAGCCTTCCGCAGTTGTTCGTCGGCGCCAAGCAGGGCATGGCGCCGGCGACGTTCTGGCGGCATGCCCTTGGCACCGCGCTCATCAGCCAGCATCTAGGCCAGCGGCTCGCTGTGGCATGCCAGGACAAGCTGTACTTCGCTGGCTTACTTCACGACATCGGCATCCTGGTCAACGCGCTGCTCTTTCCCACCGAATTCGCGGGGATCTTGCAGACCGCCGAAACCACCGAAGTGCCCCTCTGCGAGGTCGAGCAACAAGTGCTGGGCTTCAGCCATTGTGAGAGTGGCCGCATCCTGGCCGATATCTGGAAGCTGCCAGTCCCAATCTCGGCGGTCGTAGAATTTCACCACGCGCCTCCAACCGAAGGCGATGACGTCGAACTGGCTGCGATCGTCTACCTCGCTGATCTGCTTTGCCGCCTCAAAGGTCTGGGCTATGGCTACTATGAGGCACGGGAATTCGACTTGGCCTCCGAATCTGCATGGCGAACCCTCGCGAGGCGGTATCCCGCTGCGGCACAAATGGACATGGCACGCTTTACTTTCGAACTGGATGCGTACTCCGTCGAAGTGCATGCAATGGTGGATTCCATCCTCGCAGGACGACCCAGATGAATCGAATGCTTCGTAGCGCAGCCGTCAGACGAGCTGTCGTGAATCGCCGGCGCGGGCCGAACAATAGATAGCAGCGGAACCACTTCTCGGAGGATCACAGTGACATCGATGATGGATCACGCGTCGCGAACGCAAGTTCCCTACGATACGTCCTGGAGAATCATTCTCGAATGCGCCACGATTGAGGTCTTCGAAATGATGGCCGGCGCTCGGCTTTCCTCTCCGTTCACGCCGCCAGGCGAGGATGCCCGCGGAGAGAAGACCGCCATGGTCGGGCTTGCCGGAGCCCTTTGCGGGATGGTCACGATTCGTTGTTCTAGCGCAACCGCTGCCAAGTTTGCTGCCCGCATGTTGGGGGACGACGCGACCTCGAATTCCACCACAGTGTCCGACGCCCTGGGCGAGCTTTGCAACATGGTGGCGGGAAACTTCAAGGCGAAGGTTCAGTTGCTGGCGGAACGCTGCGTGCTTTCGGTTCCTACCGTCATTTCCGGAGAGGATTACGAAATGCAGACGCCTGAGCCGAGCGAAGGCTGCCTCTTTGCCCTCGCGTACGAGAGCGAGACGGTCTGGATATCCCTGATCGTTCCCGTCTGACAGTAACTTCTGCCAGGACGCCCGCAGCGCCAGCCATTTAGTTCCAAACAGACAATCAGCGCGGCCGCCGGACCGGCGGTTCAAACATTCATTCAACGAAGAAAGACGGCGGATCTACGCGTTCGCGGTTCGGGCCAGCTTCACCGACGGCCGCAAAAGCGACCCGGCTGCTCTCGCTCGTGGTCTCGTCAGCCGCGGCTCGCCTTCCATTTCCGCCACATCTTTAGCGCCATAGAAATTTTCCTTCTCGCATACCTTGCAGCGAAGATTGAACACCCCCGGATTGATCTCGCGGGTGGTTTCCGAGCCTTCAGCGTCGCGCTCCGCGGCCATCTTGGCTATTCTCTTCGGCACGGGAATCGCTTCGCCGCAGGAGTAACACCGCACTCCCGCGTAACGCCGCTCGGCAGTAACTTCCGTCATCATTGCACCTCGGGTGGATTAACTCAGGTCGAGCCAGGAAAGCGTATTCTACAGCGAGGGGAAGTCCGAAGGTAGCGCAATCTTCCAGACCAAAAAAACATGCCTGTGAATATCTGGCCGTTTGCGCTGATTTCAGTCAAGAAGTTATGTACGCGTCGCTTTTTCAATAACATACATAGAAGTTGAAGTGAGCAAACATGCGGGGTTTCGACAGTTTTCCAAGCGAATTCCACAGGCGCTTCATCATCTTATTTTGCGTTGCCGCGCGGGAAATTGCCGCGCAAGCTAGAGGCTAAAACGGCTCCTCACAGGCGCCGCGTGAATCTTCGGGCGTGGCAGTTCGAATCGCACATCGCTGGCCTTTCTGAAGTTCGAACCCGAGCCGGTGCGCTCGACATCCACCGCGCAGTCACGGTCCGGGGAAATTCGCGGCACCTTCAATTCCCGTCGAATTGCGCGCCAAAATATGCTAACTAAGGCTCTTAAAATTCGTCTGAGGGAACGCGAACCGCCTTCTGCCATCCTATTTTGCAGCAGCTGTAAGAGTGATTCCATAACACCTTCGGGGGCAACTATGAATGGTCGTAAGAACCCATCGCGAAAGTTCCATCGAAAGCGCGCGCTGCGAAGTCTTCCGCCTTGCCTGGCGGTACTGGCGCTCGCCTGCCTCCTCCCGGCGGCCGCCTCGGCCCAAACCGTGGATGAAGTAATTGCCAAGAACATCCAGGCGCACGGCGGCATGGAGAAACTCAAGTCCGTGGATACCATCCGGAGCACCGGAAAATTGACGGCTGGAGGGTTCCGCGCCGGCTTCCTGCAGGAAAATAAGCGCCCGGATAAAGTCCGCGAGGAAACGATCATCCAGGGGCTCGCCCAGGTCCAGGGATACGATGGAAAGGTCGGCTGGCAAGTGAATCCGTTCCAGGGCCGCCGCGACGCCGAGCTTCTCTCCGCGGATGACCTGAAGAGTCTGCAGGAAGACGCGGACATTGATGGCCCGCTCGTGGACTACAAGCAGAAAGGGCATACCGCTGAACTAATGGGCCATGATCCGGTGGAGGGCACCGACTGCTACAAGGTGAAGCTGACCCTGAAAAATGGCGACGTCCGCATTTATTACTTCGACGCAGATTCCTTCCTGGAACTAAAGATTGAGACCCAATCCAACATCCGCGGCACGGTGCAGTACACCGAAATGTTTTACGGCGATTACGAGCAAGTGAACGGAATCTACTATCCGTTCGAGTTCGAGCAGGGCCAAAAAGGCTCTGCCGATCGCGTAAAATTCACCGTGGACAAAATTGAGATCAACATTCCGCTCGCGGGTTCGCTCTTCACCATGCCCGCCGCGCCCGCTGCTAAACCCGCAGCCAAGGCTCCCGGGGGTGCACAGTGAACGCCCGCGCAGCAGCAAAGCCTGTCCACGAATTCGACGCGCCCGTTGCGCTTCCCCAGTTTGCTCACAAGGATCTCTCGACAAAGATGCCTAAATCCATGCCCCGATATTTCGGATTCTTACTGCTGGTCGCTGCTCTCGTGTTCCCCCCGGGCTCCAGTGCTCAGGACGCAAAATCTACGCCGAAATTCGATTCCGATACGATTTCGGGGCTCGGCGCCCGCAACATCGGCTCCGCCGAAATGAGCGGTCGCGTCGCTGCGCTGTCGGCAGTGAAAGAAGACGGCCGTCTCACCGTTTACATCGGCGCTGCCAGCGGCGGCGTGTGGAAATCCGTCAACGGCGGCACCACGTTCAAACCCGTTTTCGATAAAGAGACCTCGCAATCCGTCGGCGCCATCGCCATCGACCCGCAAGCGCCGAAAACCATCTGGGCGGGCACCGGCGAATCCTGGACGCGCAACAGCGTCTCTATCGGTGACGGAATCTATAAATCCACCGACGGCGGCGAAAACTGGACCAACATGGGCCTGAAGGATTCCGAGCGAATTTCGAAAATCCTGATTGATCCCAAGGACGGCAACACGGTGTACGCCTGCGTGCCGGGAAAGCTCTGGAGCGACAGCGACGACCGCGGCGTCTACAAAACTACGGACGGCGGCAAGACTTGGAACAAAATCCTGAAGGGCTCGAATCTCTCCACAGGCTGCTCGATGATGTCCATGAGCTCCGCCGATCCCAAAGTAATTTTCGCCGGCCTGTGGGATTTCCGCCGCAAGGGCTGGACGTTCCGCTCCGGCGGCGACGGCCCCACCGCCCCCAGCGGCAGCGGCCTCTTCATGACCACGGACGGCGGCGCCACTTGGACCGATCTCGACGAGAACAGTGCGAAAGGCTTGCCACCCAAACCGTGGGGCCGCATCGCCGTAACCATCGCGCCGTCCAAACCGAACGTTGTGTATGCCCTCATCGAGTCCACACGTAGCGCGCTCTATCGTTCCGACGACGGTGGAAAAACCTGGCAAGAGCACGACCGCAGCCAGTGGATGGTGTGGCGCCCGTTTTACTTCGCGAACCTCATCGTAGATCCCAAGAACGAAAACAAAGTCTACAAACCCGACCTGACTCTAATAATGAGCGACGATGGCGGCAAAAGTTTCAGCTCCATCGGCGGCAGCGCTCACGGCGATTTCCACGACGTGTGGGTGAACGCGGACAACACCAATCATCTGATCGCCGGCGATGATGGCGGCGTCTGGTATTCGTACGACAGCGGCAACACTTGGTGGAAAGCGGGCAATCTGCCGATTTCCCAGTTCTATCATGTCAGTCTCGACGATGACGACCCGTTCCACGTTTTCGGCGGCCTGCAGGACAATAGCGATTGGATTGGCGATTCAGCCTATCCCGGAGGAATCACGAACCACCGCTGGGAAAATCTGTACGGTGGCGACGGCTTCTTCGTATTTTCCGATCCCGCCGACCCCAATTACGTCTATGCCGAAGCCCAGGGCGGCGATGTTTCGCGCGTGAATCGCGTTACCCTCTCTTCGCGCAGCATCAAGCCCCAGCCCAACTACGGAGAAGGGAAGCTGCGTTTCAACTGGAACACGCCTATTCACATGAGTCCCAGCGAAAAGGGCACCATCTACATTGGCGCACAATTCCTTTTCCGCTCGCGCGACCACGGACAGACCTGGGACCGTATTTCTCCCGACCTCACCACCAACGATCCGGAAAAACAAAAGCAGGAAGAATCCGGCGGCGTCACGGTAGACAATTCTTACGCCGAGATGCACACCACCATCTATTCCATCAGCGAATCTCCGCGCGATGGTCAAACCATCTGGGTCGGCACAGACGATGGCAATGTGCAGCTCACGCGTGATGGCGGCAAGACCTGGACCAACGTGGTCGCAAACGTTCCCGACCTCCCGAAATCTTCCTGGGTGTCATGGGTGGAGGCCAGCCGCTTCGATCCCGCCACGGCCTACGCCACCTTCGATCGCCACACCTTTGGCGACATGGATGCGCACGCCTACAAAACAACTGATTATGGCAAGACCTGGACCTCAATCGTCTCGAGAGACAGTGGCGTGCGAGGTTTTGCACACGTCATTAAAGAAGACACCGAATCGCCGAACCTCCTTTTTCTCGGCACCGAATTCGGATTGTGGGTTTCGCCCGATGGCGGCAAGCAGTGGGCGCAATACAAGGGGAACGAATTTCCAGACGTCCCCGTCCGCGACATCGCCATTCAACCCCGCGAATCTTCGCTCGTCGTAGCCACGCACGGCCGCGGCATCTGGATCGTTGATGACATTACTCCTCTGCGCAAGCTCACTCCGGAAGTGATGGCGCAAGATGCCGCCTTCGTTCCCGGCAAACCGGTCCAGCAGCGCTTAAACGCCAACGGCGGCTGGCCAGACGGCAGTGCCGCGTTCACTGGGCCGAATCCGCCCGACGGCGCTCTGATTTATTACTTCCAAAAGAAGCGCCACATCTACGGCAAAATGAAAATCGAGATTCTCGACGCGCAGGGAAAATTCGTGGACACCGTTCCGGCGAATAGCCGCCGCGGACTCAGCCGCGTGGAATGGTCTATGCGCCTGAAAGCTCCGCACGTTCCGCCCGCAGCCACCGCGGCATTCGAAGCCGCCACGGGCCCGCGCGTTTTGCCCGGCACCTACACCGTGAAAATGACGCGCGGCACTGAGACCTACACGACGCCCCTAATCGTCAGTCTCGACGCACGCGCGAAATTCTCCGCCGCGGACCGCAAAGAAAATTTCGACGCAATCATGCGCGTCTACAACCTCCTCGGCGATATGACCTTCGACGTCGAACGCATCAACGGTGTGCGCGACGAACTCGCCGCACGCGCCGCGAAGCTTTCAGCAAACGATCCTCTGCGCAAGCAGCTCGAATCGCTCGTCGCCAAATGCGAAGAAATGCGCAAGAAAATCGTCGCTACCACCGAAGGCGGTGCAATCACCGGCGAAGAGCGCATCCGCGAACACACCACCGAACTCTACGGCGATCTGAACAATTACGAAGGCCGTCCGGCCGCATATCAATTAGCTCGAATAGTTTCCCTGACGCACGATCTCGACGACGTCTCCAAGGAATTCGACGGCCTCGTCGCCAAAGCGCTCAGCGCTGCGAATGCCTCGCTGAAGAAGAAAAAACTCGAACCGATTCAGCCTCTCTCGCGCGAGCAGTGGGACAAAAGCAGCAACGACTCCGATTCCGCCGGCGCGCCCAGCGGCATGCTCTGGCACGAGCGAGACTAGGCCGGGAACTTACTTCAGCGCATTTGCGTACATTCAACCGGGGCTGGAGGTGTACCCGTGGGAACACTCTGGCAGGATTTCTCCTACGCCGGTCGCATGCTCAGGAAGAGTCCCGGCTTTACCGCGATCGCGATTCTCACCTTAGCCCTTGGCATCGGCGCCTCCGCCGCCATCTTCAGCGTCATTGACCACGTCCTCCTCGAACCTTTCCCCTACAAAAACGCGAATCGTTTGATGACCATCGAAATTCATGATACTGACCGCAGCGACCCTGGCGGCCGCGACGGTTTCACCACCCCGGAGTTTTTGGATTACGCCCAACGGAACCATTCATTCGACGGCGTCATCGGCAATACCAACACAGATGTGTTGTACACCACCGCGCAAGGCACCGAGCGCTTTGACGGCGTTCTGGTTACACCGAACACCTTCGAATTCCTCGGCGGTCACGCATTGCTCGGACGCGCCATGGAGCCTGACGACTACAAGCCCGGTGCACCTCCGGTCTTCGTGCTGCGCTATAAGACCTGGAGGTCGCGCTTCAGCGGGGATCCAAAAATCCTCAACACGACGTTCGTGTTGAACGGAACCCCTCGCACCCTCATCGGCGTCATGCCGCCCCGGTTTGCGCTGGGTGGCGCCGATTTATGGATCCCAGATCCGCTCGAGCGGTCCTCCACTCGGGACCGGTTTCCGATCTATTGGTGGCTGCTGGGAAGTCTGAAACCGGGCGTAACAATTCAACAAGCGGAGGCCGATTTCACCGTAGTCGCGCAACAATTGTCGAAGGTCTATCCGAAAGACTATCCCAAGCATTTCAACGTTCACGTGGTTTCGCTTGCGGACAGCGTCGTTGGCGAATTTCGCTCCACTCTTTTCATTGTACTGGCGGCGGTCGGGCTGTTGCTGCTGATTGGCTGCGGCAATGTCGCCAGCCTGCTGCTCGCACGCGCCACCACGCGCGAAAAGGAATTCGCCATACGCTCGGCGTTGGGTGCCAGCCGCTGGAGAATCGTGCGCCAGCTCCTGATCGAAAGCTTTTTGCTGGCCATGGGTGGCGCGGTATTTGGCTGCCTGATGGCCTGGGCCGGCCTGCGAGCTTTGATCGCCGCGATCCCTCAGAACATCATCCCGGATGAGGCAGTAATCCGCATGAACGCGCCGGTGCTGTTTTTTGCGCTGGCCCTGGCCGTAGCCACCGCCATCATTTTCGGATTGGCTCCGGCCTTGCAGATTTCTCGCCGCGACCTCAACGAACCGCTGCGCGACAGCGGCAAGGGCGTCAGCGGCGGTTTTCGTCACGGGGGCGTACGCAACGCCGTCGTCGCACTGGAAGTCGCGCTTTCCCTCACGCTGCTCATCGGCGCGGGCCTGCTAATGAAAAGCTTTCTCGCGCTCCGCCAGGTGCATCTCGGCTTGCAGCCTGATCACGTCTTGGTCATCCGTCTCCCGCTTCCCGAAGACCGCTACAAAACCGCCGAACAGGTCACCGCCTTTTTCCGTCCGCTTCTGCTGCGGCTGAAATCCCTGCCCGGAGTCGTGGACGCAACGGAAACCAGCACGCTGCCTCCCTACGGCGGGATTCCCAGCGACGTCGAAGTTCCCGGCAAAGTGCACGAGGAAAAATGGTCCGCGCTCTTTCAACTCTGCAGCGAAGGATATTTCCCCACGCTGCGGATTTCGTTCCTGCAAGGACGTCCGTTCACCGAATCGGAAGTGAATGGCGCACGCAAGCTGGCAGTGGTGAATCAGGAGTTCGCGCGGAAATATCTCGGCAGCGACAATCCGATCGGCCAGCGCTTTCACTTGCTCGGTCTGGAAACTTTTGCCGATCCGGTGCGCGACGCTTGGTTCGAAATCGTCGGCGTGGTAGCCGACGTAAAAAATCAAGGCCTGCAGCAGCCGATTCTTCCCGAAGTTTGGATTCCCTACACGGTGACGGGCGCCGCGCGCCGCGGCATCCTGGTACGCACCGCCCGCGATCCCCTGATGATGACGAACGCCGTGCGGGATGAAATTTGGGCTACGGACCGCGGCGTTGCGCTCACCATGACCGGTACGATGGAGGGCTACATCAATTCGTTTTCATATTCGCAGCCGCGCTTCGGATTTCTGCTGATGGGAATTTTTGCCGGAATCGGATTGATTCTTGTCACCATCGGGGTCTACAGCGTCATCGCGTATACCACCGCGCGGCGCACCCACGAAATCGGCATTCGCATGGCGCTCGGCGCGCAACCGCAAAATATTCTGCGGCTGATCGTCGGTCAGGGCGAGCCGCATGGCACTCATTGGCATCGTGCTCGGCCTCGTTGCGTCTTTCGCGCTGACGCGCCTCCTGGCCTCCATGCTTTTCGAAGTAAAGCCCAGCGATCCGCTGATCTTCGCTGGCGTATCGCTGCTGCTCTTAGCCGTCACACTAGTCGCGTGCTACATCCCCGCGCGTCGCGCCATGCGCGTGGACCCGATGATCGCTCTGCGTTACGAGTAGTCGAAGCCGTCGTTAGAATCCCGCCTCGAAGCGCACATATTCCACTTCCTCTTTCCATTCGAGCCGCGCGCGTTCGCTTCCGGCGAGCAACTCGCGGCAGCCCACAGTCGAAGGCTCGGGCTCCAGCCGGTCGTTCGCGCAAGCACCAACCATCGTGAAATTCTCCGGCGCAGTCCACAAACTCGCTCCAGGCACGAACGCGTGATCCAAACTATCGCGCACCATCCGCTTCAATGTAGGGTAATCCACGTGATAGCCCACGAACGCGCGTTTGAAATACCAGGTCAGCTCGGAACGCACGATCCCCTCATCGTCTGTAGCAATCGCGACCGGCACGCCCGCGCGCAGGTAAATCGGCAGCACGTTATCGATGCCAGTCATCCCACGCACCACTTCGTGGCTATAAACGCAATCTTCCACCAAAATGTGCCGCGCTTTCATTTCCGCGAGCAGCCCAGGGACATCTTTTTCGTACACCACATCCAGCCCGTGGCCGATGCGCTCCGCGTGTCCCACTTCAATAGATTCGCGAATGTGCGACGCGAGCAATTCTTCCGGCTTCACTTCGCCGGGGGTCAACTCTCCAGCGTGCAAGGAAATGTGCACATGAGGATACACGCCGTGAAGATAATCGAGCATGCGCATGTGCAAATCGAAATCGTGCAGCGCGCGATATTCGTCCTGCGATTGCACCAAGTTGACCCCGACGACTCGCGGATCCGCGCTCGCGATCTCGAACCCGGCGACCATCTGTGCAAAAACTTCTTCTTTTGGAAACGCACGCAGCACCTGATTCTGAAAACGCAAAGTAACGTCGCATCCCACATCAGGCGTGGCCGTGCCGCACTTCAGAATCTCCCGCATTTTGTTTTCGCCAACGTCAAGATTCTTGCGGCCATCGGCGACAACCTGAGCCATGCCGCCCGCCAGCAGGCGCTGGCGCATCACGGAAAAATCGTCGTTCCAGCCAAGTTCGCGCCCTAGCTTCATCGCTTCGCCTTGATCCGGCGTGAGCATCGTCTCCAGATAGATCTCGTGTTGCGCACCCGCCCGATGAACCACTTCGGCGAACATCTCGCCCCAATGCCCGTTCGTCACCGGATCGAATTTTCCGAATGCGGCAAAAAAATGATGCCGCACGTCGCGATCCTCCGGGCCAGGTACAAAATTGCGGATCGACCAGGTATCAATCACGTGGTTGCGCAGCGGAAAATCTGTCAGAGCCTGCGCGGCAGGAACTCGCCCTTGCGCGGATCGCACGGCGGCGGCGTTAGCGTAGCTGCGACGCGATCAATGCACAGCCCGTCTTCCACCGCGTAATCAATATAGCTTTCTGCGTAAACCGCGCCGGTCAGATGATGATGCAAATCCCCGCCCTTCGGCATGCGATCCAGAAAATCCATCAGCGCCGCGGGATTCTGACGCACGGATTCCAGATACTTCGCGGTCCGGTCCGCAGCTGAATCAGACTGCGCGACCGCCGCCGCAGCACCCAAAAACGCGGCGGACAACACGGTCAATATCATCGTTAACGATCGCGACACGGCGGCTCCCGGGTAACGAACACGAATATTACAGGAGAAAAAGAGCCAGTTCGTGTTGCGATTAGAAATATCTTCGCCGTTTGTTTTGTTAGCGTTGCGAACGTTTTTGAATGAGGTCTTGTTGCGGTTAGAAAGGCGTTGGCGACTAACGAGTGAGGGGTGGCAACTGAACGACGAACCACGTGTTTTAACCACACTCCTGCGGCTTGTTCACCTCGCTTGCGGCACCGCCAGCCCGCCAGCATATTGCGCCCCCGGTGGAGCGAAAAGTTGCCCCAACGGACGTTAACATATTTATCATCTGGTTACCAGTCTGAAAATCCTGAGGGAATGGATGCGATGGCTTCCAAGCCCCGGCGCCGGGTTCAGCTTGCCGCAGCGGCCGCATTCGTCGGCAAAAGATCGGCAAAAACAAATCCATCTCGCTCCACGATTTCTCCCGGCGTGATGGGTATTTCCGCACGGAACATCGGGCCCGCGCACGCGAACGTGTGGAACTCTCCGTTTTCACCGCACGGATCAACTGCGCGAGGAAGAGCTGCGAGCAGATCCTGGTCGAAACGGCGGCCGGCAAACGAGCGGTCCAACTTGCGCGGGTCAACGCAGGTCAAATACGCAGACAAGCCGCCCGCAAGCATATCTTCAGCGAGTTCGCGCGTGTCGCGACCCCAAAGCGGGAAAACGGGAGCCATCCCACACTTCGCGAGTTGGCGTTCGCGATACGCTCGAACATCCGCAAGAAAAAGATCACCGAAAATCACGTGACTGACGCCCTCGTCTCTCGCACGCGCCATCGCCTCGCTCATCGCTTGTTCGTAAACTTCATTCGAGCAAGGGGACGGGATTGGAACCTTTACCAAGGGCAAGCCGGCCGCCACAGCCTGCATTTCCAGCAGGCTTTCCCGCACCGCATGCATGGCAACCCGCTGGTGCGTCTCGTTCACGGTGGTAAGCAAGGCCACCACATCGAACGAGCAATCCGGATCGCAGCCAGCGCAAACGGTGTGCAGCGCCCAAGCGCTATCCTTGCCGCTACTCCAAGCGAGCCAGGCTTTCGGTCGAGCCACGCTTTGCGATTGTAAATTACGAGCCATCGAATCGAGTAGTGCGTCGGATGCGTCACTCGTACCGCAGCGCCACCATCGGGTCGAGCTTCATCGCCCGGCGCGCGGGCGCGTAGCACGCCCACAGTCCGATTCCAGCGAGCACCACAGTCGCCGTCGCGAACGTCAGCGCATCGGTGGGACTCACTCCCATCAGCAGCGTAGCCATCGAACGCGTCAACAGCCAGGCGATTATTGTGCCGGACACCACGCCCGCGATCACCAACATTAATCCTTGCCCCAAAACCAGCCGCAGGATATCCCGGCGGTCCGCGCCCAACGCCATACGGATCCCAATCTCATGCGTACGTTGGGTGGCAGCAAACGAAACGACGCCGTACACGCCTACGACAGCGAGCGTCAGCCCCAGAATCCCCATGGCGAGAGCTAAAATCGCGCCAACGCGAAAAGTCCAGGACCCCATCGGCCCTGCGAGCGATTCTTTCATCGTCTGAGCCGCAATAATCGGCATGTTCGGGTCGAGCTCTTGTACCGTGTTCTGTGCCAGCGTGATCAGGCTCTCCGCCGGCAGCGACGAGCGAATCTGCAAGGTCCGATATGAAGTGAAATCCTGCGCCATCGGAACATAAAAATACCGTTCGTGCTCCCAACCCATGTACAAGTACTTCCCATCCTTGGCCACGCCCACGATCTCGACGAAAGGTCCCGTCGAACTCTTTAGGCTGAATCGCTTGCCGAGCGGATCTTGATTGGGCCAATACTCTTGCGCCATCGCCTGATTCACAATCGCCACCAGCGGCGCGTTTTCATCGTCGCTCTGCTTGAATACGCGGCCGCGGAGCAACGGTACGCGCATGGTATCGAAATAATGCTCGTCCACCCGGTTGTACGCCAGCGCAGGCGGCTGCTTGCCGGGCGCGAGCGGTCGCCCTTCGATGTAAATTGGGGTCGCGGTATTCACGGTGCCCATCGGAACGCAATACGCCAGGCTAACTTTTTGCACTCCGGGAAGCGTCTGGACCTTGGCCTCCAGGTCGCGATAAAAACTTTTTGTGCGGATTTCGTCGTATCCAACTTCCTTCGGATCCAGCACGACATTCAGCACATGATCGGGATCAAATCCCATGTAGGTCTGTTGTACGCGCAGCAGGCTGCGTACGAACAGCCCCGGCTACGATCAAAAGAACCAGCGAACCCGCCACTTGCGCCACCACCAGCGCGCTGCGGACGCGATGGCGGCCGACTCCTGCCAAATCGCTTCTTCCGCCGCCGTGGAGCACGCTGTTCAGATCAGTTCGTCCCGCGCGCCACGCCGGCCACAAACCCACCACAATGCCGGTGAAGAGAGCGGCGCCCAGGGCATATGCAAACACTCGCCAATCAAAGCCGAGGTTGAGTTGCACTGGAAGTTTTAGATCCGGCATAAGCGCGGGGACCACACCGTTGGACCACTCACCCAGCAAAATTCCACCAGCCCCGCCGAGCAGCGCCAGCAGCATGCTTTCGGTCAGCAGTTGCCGCATCAGACGCCCGCGACCTGCTCCGAGCGCCGCGCGAATCGCCATCTCGCGTTGCCGCATCGTCGCGCGAACCAGCAGGATATTCGCTACGTTCATGCATGCCAGCAGCAGCACCAGCGCCGCTAACGCCAAAAAAATTCCGGAGACCAAGGGAACGACCGTCGTGGCAGTCGGAGTCGGCCGCGATAATCTCTCTGGAATCACCCGCACCGTCACCCCCTTATCCGTCGCCGGATAAGTTTCCTCCAAACGCTTCGCCACCACATTCACGGCACTCTGGGCTTGGCTCAGACTCACGTTCGGGCTCAATCGCGCCAGCACATTCAACGTCCGCGCGTTACGATTGTTCCAGAATTTCGCTGCATCGGAGGGAAGCATCATGTTGAGCGGGACATAGCCCTCCATATCCATCCCAAAGTCCGCGCCGTGAAATCCTTTCGGCGTTACTCCGATGATTGTGGCCTCTTGGCCATCAATCAGTGCTTGCTTGCCCACCACGCTCGCATCGCCGCCGAATGTTTTCTGCCAGTAGGAATAGCCCAACACAACATAAGGATCCCGGCCCCCGGCTTCTCCCTCCGACGGAAGTAACAAGCGGCCCAGCGCGGGCTGCACGCCCAGACCGGAGAAATAATTTCCAGTGACGTAGCAGTAGACGAATTGATTGGCTTTGCCGTCGACGCTCAGCCCGGCGATATCTATCTGCGAGGCGAGAATGTCGGAAAAAACATTCGCCTGTTTCCTTAAATCCACCAACTGCGGATAGGAAAGTGTGAAGATTCCGAGGGTGTCCCCTTGCATCCGTCCGGCCAGCATCATGATCTGTTCGGGCGATTTCACCGGGAGAGGACGCAGGAAAAATCCATTTACAATTCCGAAGATGGCGGTGTTGGCCCCGATGCCCAGCGAAAGCGTGAGGACCACGATCACCGTGAGCATCGGCGACTTCGTCAGCATACGAATGGCATATCGAACATCTTGCCAAAACGTGGCCATGAAGGTGTCCTCCTCTCGGTCGGTGATGATAGATGAGCACACGCGGACCCACAAGCGAACGCCGGACATCTACATGTTAGTCAGTATCTTACGGCCCCAACAGTGGCCAGTCGGTCCCGCCGCATGAGCGTTTCCGAGAACTGCCGTTGCGTTAACGGACACCCGCTCTGTGCTTCGATTTGCCCTGGAAAAGCCAGCAACCGTAATTCGGCGCTGTTGGCTTTAAGGCTTGCTCGACTCAGTTTTCCAGAAGTCGATGCCGGCGGCTTGCGTAGGTACATCCACGGTGGCGACCGTTTTCATGGCGTCCAGGTCAATCACTTCCACCGTGCCGGGATCGTCACCGATTCCTTCCACGGAAATAAAGGCGTAGCGATTGTCAGGAGTGACCACCGCGCCATGGACAACCTTGCGCTTGGTAGGCAAGCGCGCGAGTTCCTTGCCGCTCTTGGGATCGAAAATGGAAACGGATTGCCCGCGCTTATTCGTGGCGACCAGTCGGCCATCCTTCGTCATCGCCAGGTTGTAAACCCCGTTGCCAGCTGCAAATCGCCGCGAAAGTTTCCAGGTGGCGGCGTCAATCACCGCAATGTCATTCGATTTGTTGCAAGCGACATAAATTTCCGATCCATCGTTCGAAGGCTGCGCCCATGTGGGCACGCAGGTGAGCTCCTTCATGTTCATCTGCATGTGCGGCGCGCCATCCATGCCCATTTCTTTTCCGGCCGTCAGCATGAAGGTCCGCGCGACGTCGAATTTTTGCGTGTCAATTTCCGTGACCATATCGTCCATCATGCACGCTGAATATTGTTTCGTGCCGTCGGGCTCAGTGCGCGAGCCGTGCGGCATCGTGCAGGTGGTGATGCGCTTCACTTCGATCATCGGTTCAGTGGCAACCACGGAAACCGAAGAGGGCACCATATCGCCATGAAAATTCGCGTTGGCGACGTAGAGAAATTCGCCATCCTTGGAAATATCCGCCGTCGCGGGAAACAAGCCCCAGCGGCGCGTACCTCACCACTTCCTCCGTGCCGGCTTTCATTTTCCACACCGAGCCGTCCGGTCGTCCATGTCCCACGGAAACGTAGACAAACTGTTTATCCGGAGAAATCGCGATGCCGTGAGGCCCGTTGATGTCCACCGGCATGATCCCGATGTGGGTTTGATGCACTTCCTGCAAACCGAGCGGCCCGAAACGCAGCAGCACCACTTTGTCGGCCGATTCGCACACCACATAAACCAAATAGTCCTGCGTCGGAGCGACGGGCGCTGCGGCCTGCGGCGTTGGCGCGGTAACCGCGCGTGGCGCGATCGCTCCGCAAAGTAGTGCAGCAAGAGCGAAGCAAAAGGCACGCGCATTGCGCATCGCAGCAATACTGTTTCGGGCGTGTTCGGTCATTAACGCACCTCGATTTCCACTCGCGGCCTCGTGCCGATCCAATTTTTTGCGGACACAAGTCTACAGCCGAAACAATCTGATGGCGGAGAAATCAGCCGGGCTGCCGTTGGATGGCCCGACCGGCATATCGAAACTCAATCGTTCGTCGAGGGCGTAGCGCGCCAAAAGCTCGGAGCAGCATGCATGAATTCCAGTCCTGCGAGCATCTGGCCACGTTCCGACCGAATCAACCGCGCCACGCGACAAAGTAGATCCTCTTCCGTTTGCATGTTGGTGAGAATCAATTCCTGCTGGCGCGCCACGCTTGCCGAGATCGGAACCAACCCGCCGCGTGCGCTAACGTTAATGGTTTCCGTCGGCTCGAAAAAAGGCGCTTCGCCGACCCGGCCATACACCAGCACGGGCATCGTGATCGGCAACCGTTGGGCGCGGCGCTGATCGTGCCAGGACCCCGAGACATGCTTGTGCCCATCACGGCCAGAGCGGCTGCCACGCCGACCGAAGATGCCGCCGAAAAAATCTCCCCAGCTCACACGCACCCCCAATTAAAGGTATGCGCTCTTGCGCCCCCGCTCGCAAGCGTTTTTCGCCGCGTGCTTGGCGAGGCCGCGCGAGAATGATAGATTCGCGCCGCCTGCGACCCGCTGGACGCTAACCTCAGTGGGCCGCACGCCGTGCCGTCACTCGTGGCGAATCGCGCCCAAACCCGCGAAACTGAAACAGCGGATCCGCAAGCCGCCACTCGTCCCGCGCTCGCTGCGCAACTCGGCCTCTTCGACGCCACCATGGTCGTGATGGGTGGCATCGTCGGCTCCGGAATTTTCATCAATCCATACGTCGTCGCGGATCTGGTCCACACTCCCGGGTTGATTCTGGGCGCGTGGGTCGCAGGCGGCGTGATCGCGCTGCTCGGCGCTTTCATTTACGCCGAACTCGCTGCGCGCATGCCACAAGTCGGCGGCCAGTACGCTTACATTCGCGAAGCCTTTCATCCGCTGCTCGGTTTTCTCTACGGCTGGGTCAGCCTGCTGGTAATAAATGCGGGTGGCACGGCCGCCGTGGCCGTGACGTTCGCGGAATACAGCCGCGCCTTTTCGCACGGGGCGATTCCAGAAAAATTTGCCGCCGTCGCGGTGGTAGTGATCCTGACTGTCATCAATTGCCTCGGCGTGCGCGCCGGGAGCGGCGTGCAAAGTTTGTTCATGGTTCTGCGAATTCTGGCGATTGCCGCGATCGTCGCCTGCGGCGCATGGCTGATTTTCTGGGACCCGGCGGCAGCGGCGCATCCTGCGTGGCGGCCGTTGCTCGACCGTCCTGTTTCGTTCGACTTATTGAGCGTGTTCGGCGCCGCGATGATTCCGGTGCTTTTCGCTTACGGTGGATTCCAAACGTCAAATTACATCGCCAGCGAAATTCGCGAGCCGCGCAAGAATTTGCCGCGCGCGTTGCTGCTGGGTGTAGCCGGCGTGATCGCGCTCTACGTCGCCGCCAATTTCATATATGTGGAGGCGCTCTCTCCCGCAGGTCTGGCCGCAACTTCCACGCCTGCGTCCGAAGTGATGCACCGCGCTCTCGGCTCGCTGGGCGGACTGCTCATCGCCGTCACCATCGCAATCTCCACACTCGGTTTTTTGAGCCAGGCGATGCTAGTGAATCCGCGGGTCGCGTTTGCGATGGCGCAAGACGGCGTCCTGCCCAGGATTTTCTCGCGTCTCGATCCGCGTAGCCGTGCGCCCATCGCCGCAATCGCGCTGCAGGGCGCCATCACCAGCGCCGCCGTGCTGCTGGGCACGTTCGAACAAATTCTCAGCTACGTCGTGGTCATGGACTGGCTCTTCTTCGGACTTTCGGCGAGCTGCCTTTTCGTGTTTCGCTGGCGCGACGCCCATGGCGCGTCCACAAACCGGCGCGTCGCCGATCCTGAAACCCGCGGCGGATACCGCGTCCCAGGCCATCCCTGGACAACGGGCGCCTTCGTCACCGTCTCCGCGTTAGTGGTTCTGAACACAATTTACAAATATCCACGCAACTCAGGGGCTGCCCTGTGTATCCTTTTCGCTGGGATTCCCGTCTATTTCTTTTTCCGCTGGCGCACCAAGCGCCCGCCCGGCTCCGATTCAATATAATTAAACAATGAGCCCGCAACGGCGCGAAATTCGCTCTGGCTATATTGAATGGGCGAAGCTGCGCTCAAAAGCTCGTTACAGTCTTGCATCCAGCGACGTGCTCGCGTTGCCACTCGCCGATCTTCATCCGCAGATCGAAAATTTCGAGGTATCGGGTTCGGACGGTTACGGCTACGCGCCTTTACTTGCTAAGCTTTCTCAGAAATCGGGCGTCCCGGTTGAAAGCATCGTGCAATCGCAGGGAACTTCGATGGCCAATCATCTGGCCATGGCCGCCCTGGTCGAGCCAGGTGATGAAGTTCTGATCGAAGAGCCTTCCTACGAAGCGATCGTCTCTGCCGCGGAGTATCTCGGAGCAAAAGTCCGGCGTTTCCCGCGAAAATTCGAAGCGGGTTTCCAGCTCGATCCCCGCGAAGTCGAACGAAGCATTTCTCCACGCACGCGCCTCATCGTGATCACCAATTTGCACAATCCCACTGGAATTCGCTCACCCGATGCCAAGCTGCGCATGGTGGGAGAAATCGCGCGTAGCATGGGCGCGCATGTCCTGGTGGACGAAGTCTATCTGGAAGCGAGTTTCGATGTGCCGTGGCAGACCGCCTTTCTGCTCGGCCCCAATTTTGTAGTCACCAGCAGCTTGACGAAAGCCTATGGCCTATCGGGATTGCGCTGCGGCTGGATTTTCGCCGCAAAACCGCTCGCCGAGCGCATGTGGCGCCTTAATGACCTCTTCGGCGTGATGCCGCCGCATCCCACGGAATTGCTAAGTGTGCTGGCCTTCGAGCATCTGCCGCAGATTGCCGCGCGCGCCAAAAAACTGCTCGATACGAATCGCCCCTTGCTGAAGGAATTCCTGAATTCGCGCAAAGACCTGCTGGCCATCTGGCCCGACGCCGGCACAATCGCGTTTCCCCAACTGATCAGCGGCCACGCCGACGCTTTCTGCCAATTGCTGCGCGATAAATACGACACCAGCGTGGTTCCCGGGCGATTCTTCGAGGCGCCCGACCATTTTCGCATCGGCGTAGGCGGCAAAACAGAAGACGTGCGCGAAGGGCTTTCGCGCGTCGGCGCCGCGCTCGATGAGCTTGCCGCCAAACGCTAGCTCTCCGGCGAAGCGACTTCTCTTCTTCGGTGGCGCTTTCTTGCGCGAAAGAATAATGTCCACCAGCGCCTGCGCCGCGCCCGTCAACGGCCGATCCTGCCTGTATACCAGGTAGAGTTTCCGTTCGATGCGCATCTGTCAATCGTCAGCTCGCGCAAATCGCCGCGCGCCAGTTCACCTTCCACGCACATCCGCGGCACAATCGCCACACCCTTCTTCATTTCCACAAAACGCTTGATGCTTTCGATCGTAGGCAGCTCCACGTCCATGCGTAGCGGCGTCTTATGCTTCGCGAACATCTGCACCACCCGCTGGCGATAGGGCGATTCCACGATATGCGCCCCAAATGTTTACTCGCCCAGCACGGTCACATCCACATCCCGGCGCTTGGCGAGCGTGTGCCCCGGCCACACGGCCAGGACCGAAGCATCGCGATAGAGTTCGGCCGTCGTCAGCTCGCTCGTCCTCCGGCACCTTGGAAATCACTCCGATGTGAGTTGGTGTTCGCAGTTCCCGCGGCGCGTCGCGCGAAAACGCGCGATCCGCGCGATCTGCACGCCCGGGTGCAACCGGGATAATGGTCGAGCGCCGGACGAACGCGTGGATTGAGCTTTCGTTCACCCCGAGCGGAGCCTCGCCGCGCTCCAGGCCGCGCAGCTCGCGCAGCCCCTTGCGGATCTCTTCGCGCCTGCCCAACATCCGTTCGGCGTCTCCAGCGGCAACGCCGCGTCCGTCAGGGTCCGGGCGCCCGGACCGCGCACGAACAACGGCTGGCCGACCCCGATCCTCCAGCTCGCATATCGCGATTTCACCGCCGGCTGGGTCCAAAAGAGCTTCTCCGCCG
>CAWDBK010000021.1:0-166063 GCA_963800535.1 uncultured Acidobacteriota bacterium | reverse complement strand
TGTGTTCGTGCGTACCATTGAGTCGTATTGCTCGGTGATCCAGTATTTCGAAGCAATCGAAGGCGACGCCAGCAAAGCGGCGGAAATTGTCGCTTAGGTTCGTGCCTCCAGGAGCAAATTCAAATGGCGGCGCGCTCGCCGCGGGCGGGGATTTTGGAGCAGCAATGGGCCGCTCGTACTTCGGACCTTCCTCCGCAATCGCGTGCGCGGGAATCTCCGCAGCCACCTTGCCATGATTCAGTACGCGCAGTTGCCGTCATGGTCACGCGGCCGATTTCAACAGCGTCGAGTCCCCATTTGTGGAAGACGTCGAAAAACTCCCGTTCGCGCCCGCGTTCGGCCACCAGCAGCATCCGCTCCTGAGATTCGCTGAGCATCATTTCGTACGGCGTCATGTTTGTTTCGCGCTGCGGCACTCGCGTCAGGTCGATCTCGATCTCGGCGCCGCCGCGCGAGGCCATTTCCGAGCTCGAGCTCGTCAGCCCGGCCGCGCCCATGTCCTGAATCGCCACGATCGCGCCCGTCTTCATCGCCTCCAGGCACGCTTCGAGCAGCAGCTTCTCCATGAACGGGTCGCCCACCTGGACGTTGGGCCGCTTCTGCTGCTATTCTTCGCTGAATTCGGCCGAGGCCAACAGCGACGCGCCATGGATTCCGTCGCGTCCCGTTTTCGCACCAACATAAATCACAGGATTACCCGCGCCGTGAGCCCGCGCATAGAAAAGCTCGTCCCGGCGCGCGATTCCCAGTGCGAGCGCGTTCACCAGCGGATTCTTCGATAGCAGGCTCGAACACACTTCGCCGCCGACGGTCGGAACGCCGAAGCAGTTTCCGTAAAATGCGCGATGCCGCGCACCACGCCGTCGAAATCGCCGGTTCTGCGCGATTTCCTCGCGTTCTCGGCTGAGCGGCTTCCGAGTGCGCCCTTCCGCGGCACACCAGCACTGCCCGGCGCGTCACGCAATTGGCCCAAAGCGCAGCGAATCGAGCACAGCAATCGGCCGCGCGCCCATAGTGAAAATGTCGCGCAGAATTCCGCCCACGCCCGTCGCCGCGCCCTGGAACGGCTCGACGAAGCTCGGATGATTGTGCGATTCCATTTTGAACACCGCGACGAGTCCGTCGCCGATGTCCACCACTCCCGCGTTTTCTCCCGGCCCCTGCACCACGTGCGTGCCGCGCGTCGGCAGCCGCCTCAAATGCACGCGGACGATTTATAGGAGCAGTGCTCGCTCCACATCACGCTGAAAATTCCCAGCTCGGTATGTTAGGATCCCGGCCCAGGATTTTTTGGATGCGCGCGTATTCGTCGGGGCTTAGGCCGTGTTCGGCGGCGACTTCTGCGGTGTGACTTTTAGTTCGGTATCGATCATCGCCACCATGCGGACAGTTGAGCCGAAATTCTCGCAGCAAATACGCTAGCCATGCGGGCTGAAACGCAAAACGAAGTCTCGGCAAACCCGGTGGTCGCCTGCTGAGATGCGGCTACGACGGAAGTCGGCTGCGACTGATATTGAGTCGTGCGCGTGAGGCTCTCGACCATCGAGCGCAGAATTACGAGGCCATCCGTCGAACCGAGCCCAGGCTCGCTCGCCCGCTCGGGATGCGGCATCAGTCCCGCAACGTTCCGCTCGCGGTTGCAAATCCTGCGATTGCGGCGAGCGACCCGTTCGGGTTGGCGTCCAAATCGTCCAGTCCAGCGTGCGGCCATCGGGGTGCACATAGCGAAAAACAATCTGATCGTTCGCTTAGAGCTCCGCGAGCGTGGCCGCGTCGCAGAAGTAGTTCCCTTCCATGTGCGCGATCGGCACTTTCAGGACTTGGCCGGGCGCGCGGCACACGTGAAAGGCGTATCGGTATTCTCGACGCGAATGTGAGCCTGCCGGCAGAGAAAACGCAGGCGTTTGTTGCGCATCATCGCACCGGGAGCAACCCAGCTTCCAGCAGAATTTGAAATCCGTTGCAGATCCCAAGCACCAGCCCGCCCGAGCGCGCAAACGCGCCCACAGCCTTCATCACCGGCGAAAATCGCGCAATAGCCCCGGTACGCAGGTAGTCGCCGTAAGCAAAACCACCCGGAAGGATGATCGCGTCGAAGCCGGAGACCTCTTCGGATTGGTGCCAGATGAATTCGACCGGCTCACCGATCACCGATCCGATGGCGTAATGCGCGTCGTCATCGCAATTCGAGCCCGGAAACTGCACCACGCCGAATTTCATGCGAAGATTTTAGCACAAGTCGCTAGCAGCTGAATTTCTCGTCTTTTCGTTCAGGCTGCCGGCGAATCTTGGTCCAGTATTCCTCGCGAACGTCTTCGTCGATTGGTGTCGGCCGCGCGCCGTGCAGCCCGTCTTCGCCGTCGCGCCGCGGTCCCGAAATCCAGTATTTATCGCGGTTTTCTTCGTCGAGGTGGTTGTACTTGTACCCACCCTTGACGCGAATCAGTGTGCGCCCCCTGTAGTAGACGCTCTGAAGGCTTTTTGAGAACTCGACGCGCCCAATCCTGGCAGATCCCTGAATACCAGACAAGTCCGACCCGGCGGACTTATTCTCGACGTACATGATTCGTGTGCGGTGCATGGCATTCGCTCCAAGATGCAGGCACGGCGGTTCATCCGGATTCAAAGATTGTATAAAACGAATGCGCAGGTTCAGCGAAGTTTCGGCGCAACGGATTCGGGCGTCACTGCGCGGGCGGCTTTTCGTAGGGGAAACCGGGCTTGACCCAATCGGTATAGAAATTGGTAGGAATCACCAACGCGCGCACGTGCGTGAAACCCATATCGCGCAGCGCCACGAACGCGGGCCGAAGATTGGGGCAGCGTTCCATCGGGCAGCACCCGCAATAGATCACGATGTCCGTCGACCGTTTCTCGGACTCCGCCCATTTCTTCAGGTCGGCGATGCCGTCAGCGGAGCCGCCGGGGCCATGGTAAAGCGCGCCGTTGATATGACCGCCGACGTACATCGCATGAGGCGCGACGCAAACGATCGTCAACTTGTCCGTTGTTTTCGATTCGGCGAGCTCTTTCGCCAAAACGGCAGGCTGCACGGTCTGTTCCGGCGTCCAGGGATCAACCGGCGCGTCGGCGTCGGCTACAGCTGCGAGCGCGGAACGAACGGCACCCGAAGCGAACGCCGCAGGCAACAGAAGTGAAATCGAGCGAAGGAATCCTCGCCTGGAACTAAATTCACGCAATCGCATGCCCCACCTCAAGAGAGAAACGGTCTCGGCAAGAATCAATCAGCGCTTGCCGCGCGACTTCGATTTGTTGCGGCGCAATCCGGTTCGCTTGAAGCTTCGGCGGGAGACTTTGTTCCGCTTCGGCTTGCGCGAAGGCCTTTTCGAAGCAGCGAGATCGCGCCGCCGCGCTTTCGCCCAGCCAAGCTTATTCACCTGCCGCCCGCGGGCAAGAGCCAGCGCATCCGCCGGCACATTCTCCGTGATTACCGAGCCGGCGGCGATGTACGCGCCATCGCCAATCCGCACGGGCGCCACGAGCGCCGAATCGCTGCCGACAAACACGCCCTTGCCGATCTTCGTCTCATATTTCGCCGCGCCGTCGTAGTTGCAGGTGATCGTTCCGGCGCCGATATTCGCGCCCGGCCCGACGGTCGCGTCGCCAAGATAGCTCAAATGCTGCGCCTTCGCCCCCTCGTGAATCACGGATTTTTTCACTTCGACGAAATTCCCGATGTGCGCCCTCGCGCGAATATCAGCCCCAGGCCGCAACCGCGCAAACGGCCCACGTGCGCGCCCTCACCAATGCGCGATTCAATCGCATTCGTGTGCGGACCCACCACGGCTCCGTCATCAACGCGCGTATCGTGTAACACACTCCCCGTGCGAATCCGGCACCGTGCTCCAATGCGCGTCGAGCCTAGCAGCTGCACGCCCTGCTCTATGACGGTATCTGCGCCAGCCGCCACTTCCGGATCAATAACCACCGTCTCCGGAAAATAAATCGTCACGCCCACGTTCATCAACTCCGCAGCCTTACGTCCCCGCAGTACCCGATCCGCTCCAGCTAGATCCTCCCGCGTATTGCAGCCGAGCACTTCGTTCGCATCCGCGGCCACCTGCGCCAGTACGCGTTCATTCCGCGCTCGCAACATCGCGATCGCATCGGTTAAATAAAGCTCTCGATGCGCATTCTCCGGTCGCAGCGCGGCCAGGCACGGCCAAAGTTTCTCCAGCGTGAAACAATAAATCGCCGAATTCACTTCGCGAATCGCCCGCTGCTCGGACGTCAAAGCGCTCGACTCGACGATCGCCACAACGCGCCCTTCCGCATCGCGCACGATCCGGCCGTAAGCCCCCGGATCAGCCAGCTCCGCGCTCAAAATCGTCGCCGCAGCCTCGCCGCGCCGGTGCATATCGATCAGCGCCGCCAAAGTTTCCGTACGCAGCAGCGGCGCGTCGCCCGGTAGCACCACTGCCAGCTTCGCGCTCTTGCGAATCGCCCGCCGCGCGATCTGCATCGCGTGCCCCGTGCCGCGCTGCGGATTCTGTACCACGGTCTGCGCGTCCAGGGTCTCAGCCAGGCTGCCTACTTCCTCCGCCTGATGGCCCACCACCACCAGCGTCTGCGCAGCCTTCAGCTGCCGGCACGCTCGTATCACCGTCTCCAGCAGCGGTCGCCCGCCAGCCAGATGCAGCACTTTCGCGAGATCGGAACGCAATCGCGTCCCTTTTCCCGCCGCCAAAATTACGATGGAAGTATCGCTTGCAGGCATGAACGAAATCATTGTCGCTCCGCCTGCACGCGGACGCAACGGAAACAGCGCCCCGGCTTCCGCACGCGCCAATGGATACCATTTTCTAGAGCGATACGTACTCGCACACAACCGCGTGGCATTGACTCACCCGCATCGACAACCTAAGATGGCTGCCTCCCATGGCAACCGCATCCTCGCTGATCGGCCAGACATTCGCACATTACCGCATCATCAAGCAGCTCGGCGCAGGCGGCATGGGCGTGGTCTACGAAGCACAGGATTCGCAGCTCGGCCGCCGCGTCGCGCTCAAGTTCCTTCCGCCCGAAATGGAGCAGGATTCTCAGCTGCTGGAGCGCTTCCAGCGCGAAGCGCGCGCCGCCTCCTCTCTCAATCATCCGAATATCTGCACCATCCACGCCATCGAACAGCACGAGCGCCGCCATTTCATCGTCATGGAGCTGCTCGAGGGCGAAACGCTCGCGCAAAAAGCGATTCGCCAACCCATGGAAATGGATCGTCTGCTGCCGCTTTCGATTCAGATCGCCGACGCGCTCGAATCCGCCCACGCCAAGGGCATCGTTCACCGCGACATCAAGCCCGCCAATCTTTTCCTCACCGAGCGCGGCCAGGTAAAAATTCTCGACTTCGGTCTGGCGAAAATTACCACCAACGACCTCGCGCCGGTCGGCTCCATGACCCAGGCGCAAACCATCGGGGGAAACCTCGAGTTGACCTCGCCTGGCTCAGCTGTCGGCACCGTTTCCTATATGTCGCCCGAGCAAGCCCGCGGACAGTTTGTCGACGCGCGCACCGATATTTTCTCCACCGGCACCGTGCTCTACCAATTAGCGACGGGCACCCTCCCCTTTCAGGGCGAGACCTCCGCGGTTATTTTCGACGCCATCTTGAATCGCGAGCCGCGCCCCGCGGGCGATTTGAATCCTTCGCTACCCGCCGATTTCGTGCGCATCCTCGACAAGACTCTCGAAAAAGACCGCAACCTCCGCTGCCAGACCGCCACGGAGTTGAAAACCGATCTGGGCCGCCTGAAGCGCGATCTCGAATCCGGCAAGCGCAAAGCCAAGGAAAAGTCCGACTCCGATCCCGCTGTGCCGAAGCAAACCGGGAAATCCGTCGCGGTTCTCTATTTCGAAAATCTCAGCGGCGCCAAAGAAGACGAATACCTCCGCGACGGCATCACTGAAGACGTGATCACCGAGCTTTCCAAAATCCGCGGCCTCAACACGTTTTCGCGCCCCACCGTACTCGCGTTTCGCGATAAGCAGGTCACGCCAGCGCAAATCGGCCAGCAACTCGGCGCCGCCTATGTGCTTACGGGCACCCTCCGTCGCGCCGGCGCCCGACTGCGAATCAATGCGCAACTTGTCGACACGCGCACGGATTTTCCGCTCTGGTCCGAACGCTTCGATCGCGAAATGAAGGACGTCTTCGAAGTGCAAGACGAAATGGCGCGCAAGATCGCCGAAGCCTTGCGCGTGACGCTTTCGCCGCAGGAGCTGGAAGCGCTGGCTGTGAAGCCCACGGAAAGTTTGCAGGCCTATGACCTGTACCTGCGCGGCAAAAGATACGCGCGCCGGCAGACCCGCCAGGACCTCGAGTTCGCCCTGCAGATGTTCGAGAACGCGGTAGCCATGGATCCTGCCTTCGCACTGGCGCACGCGGCCTCCGCCAATGCATGCGCGATGTTCTATAGCAATTACAGCCGCGATAGCGTCTGGGTGGAACGCGCGCGCGAGGCTTCCGGCAAAGCTGTGGCGCTGCGCTGGGATCTGCCTGAAGTACAGGTCAGCCAGGCCTGGGTGCTATATGCCGCCGAGCTGCACGACGAAGCCGTGCGCATGGTGCGAAAAGCCATCGAGCGCAAGCACGATTGCGAAGGCGCTTACTACCTGCTCTGCCGTGCCCTCTTCGCCGCCGGCCGGTACCAGGAGGTGGTGGATGTGGAGGACGCCGCGATCGAAGCCAGCGGCGAGGACTACAACGTCTACGTTCCGATCATGAATTCGCTCGGCGCCATGGGCAAAGAGGAAGCCCGTCGCAACATGGCGCACCGCGTGATCGTCGCGCTCGAAAATCATCTGAAGCAGGTGCCCGAAGATGCGCGCGCCCGTGTTCTGCTGGGCGCGAACTATGCCGACCTGGGTCGCCCGGAAGATTCCATCCGCGAATTGAATCTCGCGGTGACCCTGCGCGCCAACGAAGCCTCCATCCTCTACAATGCCGCTTGCGTCTATTGCGGGCTCAAGAAAAAGCAGGAAGCCTTGGACGCGATCGCCAAAGCCTGGGCCGCCGGTTTCCGCGACGCCGTGTGGGCCCGCCGCGATCCCGACCTCGCCCTCCTCCACGGCGAACCCGAATTCGAGCGCATGTACCCGGAAAGACCCGCCGACCACGCTCCATCGCCGTCCAGCTCGCGCTAAAAGCCTCCTGCCGTTCCGAGATCCCGCCGCAGCCGCCGCATTCGTAGGGGCCTAGCACCGCTACGCCCGGCGACAATGCTTGGCGCGATCCCGCCACTCACCTCGATCGCAAGCAGCGAATGGATATGTAGCTCACCCCGTCTAGTAGGGATGAGGCCTTTCGTCCATCACTGACGTTGCTGTTGCCGTTGCCGTTGCTTGATGCCGTCATTCCGCCCGGCCTGACCCGACGCCTTCCCACTTTCACCCGCCGCGGCGAGCCGGCGGGTCAAGCAGTTGACTCCACCCTCCAGAACCATATAATCAACCGCAATCTGGAGGTTCCCCGTGTCCAGCGAAGCCTCGCGCGTCGGCCCCGTCAGCCTCACCGAACGCATCCAGTTCATCGACGTCCTGCGCGGCATGGCCCTGTTCGGCATCCTCGCCGCGAACATGCGCGCTTTCTTCGCGCCCATGGACACCTACGGCGACATCGGCATTCTCTTCCATAGCCGCCATGACGTGATCGCCCAATTCTTCGTCGATTTCCTCTTCCAGGGCAAATTCATCTCGATCTTCTCCTTCCTCTTCGGCATGGGCTTCGCCATTCAGATGAGCCGCGCCGAAGCTCGCGGCGCCAAATTCCTCAGCTTTTATCCGCGTCGCCTCCTCGCGCTCGCGGTTTTCGGCGTGATCCACGGAATCCTGATCTGGGGCGGAGACATCCTGCTCACCTACGCGCTCACCGGCGCCATCCTGCTTTTGTTCCGCAAGCGCGAGCAGAAGACTCTTCTCTGGTGGGCTGGCGGCTTGTTCGCGCTGCCCCTCGTGGCCGGCACCACACTGGAAATTCTCTATCACACCCACGTCTACCGCCCGCACTTCATGGAGTTCACTCCGCCCGACATGAAAAAGATCTACGCCATCGTCCACATCTACTCGCAGGGGACGGTGAAGCAGATGCTCACGCAGAATTGGGTGGAATGGAAAGGTTCGCTCGCCACCCAGCTCTTCGCTCTCTACGCCGTCGGGCTTTTCTTGCTCGGTATGTGGGTCTGGCGCTCGGGCATCGTGCAGCGATTGGACGAATACCGCCCGGTCTTCAAGCGCGTTTGCGCCTGGTGCCTTCCCATCGGCTTGGTGATGAATTTCTTCTACGCCTGGGAATACGCAGTGACGCCACCCGATGGCGATTCTCTGGGCATACACATCGCCAACATCTTGCATTTCTTCGGTGCGCATATCCTGGCCGCCGGCTACATCACCGGCCTCGCCCTGATTTTTCTGAATCCGAATCTGCGCCGGTTCGTCGCGCCGTTCGCCGCCGTCGGCCGCATGGCGCTCACGGATTACCTGATGGAATCCGTCCTCTGCACGCTTTTCTTCTACCACTACACCACGGGACTGTTCGGCCGCGTCGGCCCGGCATACGGCTGGGCGGTCACGATCGTTTTATTCTCCGCGCAGGTCGTCTTTAGCAACTGGTGGTTGCGACACTATCGCTTCGGCCCTATGGAATGGCTCTGGCGCGGCCTGACCTACGGAAAATTCCCGTCCATGCACAAAGGTGAACCCGAACGGGTGATTGACGCGCTGCCCGGCGATGCCGCCTCAAACTCGATGTCCTAGCAGTTGAGTGGACCAGACACTCCTGTCTCTGCTCCGTCGATCACCGTCGCGCAAGGTGCAACCAACACTCGCGGAACGCAGCTTCTCGTCATTGCCTCGGTTGACTTTCCCGCGCCGACACGATAGCTAGTAGATCAATTAAGCGCGATGCAACGCCCGCGCGGAGGCAAAGTATGATTTGCTCCATGTGCGCCGCCGATAACCCGATCAACGGACGCTACGGCCAGAATTGCGGTGCGCTATTGCAAGGCCAGCGCGAAGCGTCGTCGCAGTCGAATGGCTCCGCGCCGACCGCACTCTGCGGGCGCCGATGATTTGCTACCTGTGCACCGCGGAAAATCCGATCGACGGCCGTTACTGCCAACGCTGTGGCGCGCTCCTCCAAGGCCAGCGCGGCGCCCCTCTGCAACCTCACGAGTTCGAGCCGGCTAATGCGCCTTATACCGGTCCCGGCGGCACTAGCGGCAAGGCCATCGGCAGCTTGGTCTGCGGTCTCATCGTGGTCTTCTTCCCGCTCTCCATCGTCGCGATTATTCTGGGCCACTGGGCGCTTTCGGAAATTCGTCGGTCCAGCGGCAGGCTCACGGGACGCGGCATGGCGATCACTGGCTTGATCCTCGGCTACTCCGGTATTTCCATGGTCCCGCTCATCATAGTCGGCAGTGTAGCCATTCCGACCATGCGCAACGTCCGCATGAGAAGAAACGAAAACGCGGCAGCGCAATCGATCCGCAAGATTCTCGACGCGGAAAATGAGTTCAACGACTCCTACGCCAACGGCTTCTCGTCGAATCTCGATACCCTTGCAGGCGACGGCAGCCGAGAGGATAGCTGCTCTCACGCTGGATTAATCGACGGAGCGCTCGCATCAGGAAAAGCCGAAGGCTACAAGCTGACATACTTCGCCACGGGACCGGACGTTTTCTCTCACGGCGCCGGCGCCCGCGGATGCACGCGCCCAGGCTCGAGAACCTTTGAAATCCATGCCGAGCCAATCAAGCGCGGAAGCACGGGCCAATTTACGCTGTTCGCCGATCAATCCGGAATCATCCGCTCCAGCTACAAAGCCCAGGCCACAGCCAAAAGTCCGCGCTACCGCCAGTACACACAATTCCCGGCCTCGCCATTCTGAGATTGAGATTTCAACGTAACGCCGCGACTTCAGCCCGGCAGCCTTTGACTTCGCCTATGTAGCGGCCAGCTTCATGCGGGCACCGTGCCGTCGCTTTTCCGGGTGCCCCATCCTCGTTTCGCGAAGGTGCGGCCTTCGCGCTCGCCCAAACTTCTGCGATCAATCTGGAAACTAAATCCTGAGCACAAGCCCGAAGAATCTGCGGAATAATTCTTAGACGAAGTCTACCCAACAACGCTCGCGGAGTCTTGTGAAGCGCGATGATCGGCTGCGAGACCCGAATCGCGGGCAGCAGTGGTTTCCTTCCAGCAGGATTTGTCTTCAAGAAGGCGCGTCACAAGCTGCGTATGCAGCGCGTGTCCCGCTTTGTGCGCCACGATGCGCCCTTGAATCGGACGCCCCACCAGCGCTAAGTCGCCGATCAGGTCCAGCGCCTTGTGCCGGACGAATTCGTCCGGAAATCGCAGCGGCCCATTCAGGATCGAATTGTCGTCCATCACGATCGCGTTCGCCAGGGATCCGCCCCGGATCAACCCCATCTTCTGCAGCGCCAGCAGCTCTTTTACGAACGTGAACGTGCGCGCCGGCGCCAGTTCGCGGCTGAAAGATTCGCGTGTCACGCCCATTTCGAATTCCTGCGGCCCGGCGCAGGGGTGGTGATAATCCACGAAGCAGTGGATGCTGAAATCCTCGGCGGGATAAATCCCTATGCGGCGGTCGCTGTCTGAAAACTCGAGCGGTTTCACCACATGGATGTAGTGCCGCGGTCGACGCAGGCGGCGCGTGCCCGCTTGGGCTAGCATTTCGATAAACGGGCGCGACGAGCCGTCCAGAATCGGCAGCTCCAGCGCATTCAGCTCCACGTAAATATTGTCGATGCCGCAGCAGTAGAGCGCCGCCAGCAGGTGCTCGGTGGTCGAAATCAGTACGCCCTGCCTCATCAGGCTGGTTGCATAGCTGACCCGGGCCACGTTAGCCACGTGCGCGGCAATTTCGAAATTGTCTAGGTCTACCCGGCGAAAGACAATCCCGGTATCTGCCGGCGCTGGCACCAGGCGGAGGTGGCTTTCCACGGCCGTGTGAAGCCCGATGCCCTCGATCTCAACGGGCCGCTGAATGGTGGTTTGATTGGGCATTTAGAAGCCGCGCTCAGGTGGCACTTTGGTGGCCGCCAGCGCGCGGATTTTACCTTTTATTTACATATACTTACGTGGTTCTAAAATGGCCGAGCTGCCAAAGCGTTGTAATCATACAACACTTCTCCTGATTCAGATGTGTCCCAAAATGGCCGTGTTTCCGGCTCGTCAACCCTCGAGGCATTTCCCCGACGCCCATTTATCACGGGTTCTGGCCGTACGCAAGCGCTACCGCGCATGAACTCTCGCCGCCAAGGCCGTGCCACGATTGTCTGCTCCCGCGCACACGGGTAGAATGTCCTCAGTCGAACCGAAAAAATGGCATCTCCATTCAACATCCTGCCTGATGATCCCGCCCCGCCGCCCAGCAGCCCGGCGCGGCCGCCCTGGCTGAAGGTGCGATTTTCAGGCGGGACGAATTTCCGCATGTTGGACAACATCATGCGCACTCTCGGCCTCCACACCGTCTGTGAAAGCGCCCGCTGCCCGAATATGGGCGAGTGCTGGGAGCATCGCACGGCGACTTTCATGATTTTAGGGGACATTTGCACGCGGGCTTGCGGCTTTTGCGCGGTGCCCAGCGGCAAACCCGCAGGGCCGCCCGAGGAAGACGAGCCCGCGCGCGTGGCCGAAGCGGTAGCCCGGATGGGATTGCGCTATGCCGTGGTCACTTCGGTGAATCGCGACGACCAGAAAGACGGTGGCGCCAGAATTTTTGCGCGAACGATCGCCGAAATCCGCCACCGAGTGCCCGATTGCAAAGTGGAAGTGCTGATACCCGATTTTCGCGGCCATTGGAACGCGCTCGGCGTGGTGATGGCCGCCCGACCGGACGTCCTGAATCACAATATGGAGACCGTGCCGCGGCTTTACCGCCGCGTGCGCAAAGGCGCGGTCTACGAGCGATCGCTCGAACTGCTGCGCCGCGCGCTGGAAATGGCGCCGGACGTACCCACGAAGACGGGAATGATGCTGGGTCTGGGCGAATCGCGCGAGGAAGTGCTGGCGGCCATGGAAGAGATCGCCGCGCAGGGCACGCACATCCTCACGCTCGGCCAATATATGCAGCCGACCAAGGACCATTTGCCGATCGAGCGCTACGTGCATCCGGACGAGTTCGCGGAATTCAAGCGGCTGGGCGAACAGATGGGATTCAAGCACGTCGAGGCCGGGCCGCTAGTTCGTTCTTCGTATCACGCCTTCGAGCAGGAAGAAGCCGCACGAACCTGACCCCGGCTCATTCGGATTCGGGAACGCCTGGATTGTCCGCCCGCAGTAACAAACCGCTTCCATTGTGCAAAGTTACATTCCCCTTCTTTGACTTCAGAGTGATCTCCCCGTTCGCGGCAGCCGTGGAATTTCGAACCGGTTGCACGATAGTGACATCGGGCAGGCCGTAGGCTCCGCACGCGTCCGACGAAAACAACCACATCGCTTGTGCGCGCTCGCCCGTACCGTCGTTGCGACAGCCGCGTCCGGGATTGGAATCTAGCCGTACGAGCACCCCTCCTTCGACCGGCTTGCCGGTGACTCCCGACCGGTTACGCACGCCACCGCCGCCTCGATAGACCACGTCGCCGCCAATCTGCACCGTGGTCCAGGAACTTTCGGAGCCGGTTTGATCGGCATTTCGCGGAAGTTGAGCCTGCCGGACGTCGAGATAGGAAGCCGCGGCGCGCAGTCGCAGGGTCAGATGGACGGTTTCACGATCCAGGTGCAGCGTATCGAATCGAAAAGTGATGCTGCCTCCGCTATCGGCGGACGCGGGCTGGATGCTCATCACCTGGCCGGTCAGTTTCGAGCCTGCCGGAATCCTGGAGTCGCCTGGCAGCGGGACAGACTGCATAATGCGCGCGGTGATCACCTCGCCTGGTTTGGAGTCTTTCGACGAGAGCGTCATTTCCAGCCGCGCAGGCAGAATACTGGCATCCGGAACCAGCGTCGCAGCGAAGGCGGCGCCCGCCAGACCGAAAGTCAAAAACAATGCGAGCTTCTTCCCGCTGGGGCTTTTTGCGCTCAGCTTGTGCCAGCTTTGCATGGTTTCAACCCTACATCATTCAGATGAACACGCCGTAAACGCTTACTTCTAGCGAGGCGCTTGATTGATTGCGGCTATAAACTGACCGGCGACATCGCGTGCGCGAGTCTCGCACGCGGCATCCGCGACATGTGAATTTTGCACGGCGCGAAAATATTCGGCTGCTTTGGTGTTCCGGCCAAGCTCCGCATTCAAATTTCCCGCCAGCAGCAGAAAAACCGGATTGCGCGGATAACGGGTGGCAAGCGGTTCCGCGGCAGCGAGCGCATCCTGGTAGTGTTCGTCATACGTGCGAAGGTTACGCGCCAGATAAAATCGCGAATCCACCGACATCCACGCACCGTGTTCGATTCCCACACGCATCTGTCGAATCCCCTCGTGCTTGTTTCCGCCCGGCAGCCCCATGAAGACGCGCAGCATGCGGGCAATAGCCGAAAGTGTGTCGATGTAATAGTTGTAGAGGCCGATTCCGGCGGTAGCGTCCGCCATGTCGGGATCGAGCTGAAGGGCGCGAAGGAATTCGGAGCGGGCAGCCACGCCGGCATGCGCGATAGCACGTTTCTCATCACGCAGCGAATAGAGCCGTGCCTTGAGCGCGTAGCCGAGTCCGGCGTAGACGTGCATGTCGGCCGTGTCAGCTCGGGCAATTTGCTCGTGCGCCAGGTCGATGGCTTTGTCGGCCAGCGTGAAATAGGCGTCGTCCGCCGGAATCTTTCCGCGATGCCAAGCGTCGAACTGCCCCCACTTGATTTCGCACGCCCCACAATAAAATTTCCACCACTCGGCCTCACCCTCCAACAAATAGCCGACGGGGCTTTGCGGCTGCGCATGCTGGATGTCGCGCGCTGCAGCGATGCCGGCGTCAGAATCACCGCTGTAGATGCTATCGAGAGCTTTTTGAGCTTGTGGAGAAATCGCCAAGCCGCCTGCGAGGGCAGGTGTCACGCATAAGCACGCAGCCATCAGCACCAAAGAGAATCGGACCTTCATTTCACCCTTTTGAGCCAGCCGGCCAGCCACGCCGCGGTCACGTACATTCCGAAACATTCGAGCGCGAAAGGAATAAAGCCGAAATAACCGGGCGCTGGCATCTCGAAAATCTTCAGCTGCTGGAACATCGGCAACGTGTAGTGCCATTTTGCATGCGCCCATTCGTTCCAGAATTCCCAGAGCCAGCCGCAGATCCAACCCGCTGCAAGAAAGCCATAGAAACGTCTGGCGAAACCATCCGATAGATCCCCTAGAAACGAAGGCAGCCGCAGCCGACGGTTCAGCGGATCGAGCAAGAAAATGAATCCGAGCCACACCAGCCCGAAGAAATAGGGTGCGATCTCACGCGGAACCACCAGGGGGAGCACCAGAAATACCGCGCCGAGAATCATAACTACTGTTTCGACAGCTTCTGGGATTTTCCACGGCTCGATGGGTACGGCGGGCAGCAGCCCTTGCACCAGATCGGCCGTCTCAAAAATCGCAGGCGTGATGGTGGCAAACGACCAGGCGTAACCGAACATTGCCGCGGGCCATTCGCGCGGCACGCCCACATAGGTCCAATTCGCAAGCCGCGTGTTATAGGCTTCGAAAATCAGCCACAGAGGAACCGAAAGAATGGCCATCTGGGCCAAAACCTTCGGCGCGTTCTGCAGTCGCGACCGGCCGGTAATGGCGAAAACTGCGGCGTCCGCGATCAGGATGTAAGCGCTCCAGGCAATCGGCGTGAAGTACGTCGCCACCGGATCGACGCCCCGAAAAAGCAAAACCTCCGCGCAAACTAGAGTGACGATTCCAAGCCAGCCATGCGCGGGAAATTCGCGCCGGCGGCGGACGACGAAATATCGTCCAATCAAAATGGCAACCGTCGCAGCGGTGATGCTAAGTCCGATATAGACCCCAACAGGAATGAAGTAGAAGCGTTGGTTCATGTAGCTCGCCCGGTATGGTAACGCAGGTACGCGTAGTTTTCGGCGGGCGCTGCGGCGTTTCTTGCTATTCTCACCCTGCTTTTTCAACCGTCATTCTGAGCAGTGTGACCGGATGCGATTGCATTTCATCCCGCACTCGCGGAATGTCGGCCACAAGAAAGGGCTCCCAGGTCGACGGTTAGTCGAGCCTGGGAGATCCGTCGAAGAAGCTCTCTTGGATTCGCTGACCAGGTAACGACCATCTGCCCGTACGATGAACGAATCGCCAAAACTCGAGCGTGGCCTTGGTTTAGTCGAAGCTACGTCCCTGAATATGACGTTCATGGTAGGGATCGGCCCATTCGTGGTAATCCCCATCGTGATCAAGGCCATGGGCGGCCCAGGCAGCCTGCTCGCATGGATCGCGGGTGCCGCGCTGGCGCTTTTTGACGGCTGCATCTGGGCGGAGCTGGGCGCCGCGATGCCGCAAGCGGGCGGCAGCTACGTTTATCTGCGCGAAGCGTACGGCGCGGAGCGTTGGGGACGCTTGCTTTCGTTCCTTTATATCTGGCAAACGCTGTTTCAGGGGCCGCTCAGCGTGGCATCGGGAGCGCTGGGCTTTGCAAACTATTCCGTCTATTTCCTGAACAAAGCCTCGGGCGCATGGGTAGAGCGTGTCGCGCCATTTTTCACGAAAGGCGTCGCCGCCGCCGTCGTTCTCGTGGTCGTCGCGCTGCTGTACCGCCGCATCACGGAGATCGGGAAAATCTCGATCGTATTCAGCGCGATCGTAATCGCCACGATCTTATGGATCATTTTTGGAGGCGCCACGCATTTCAATGCGCGGCGTGTGTTCGATTTTTCAGCCACGCACTGGGATTCGTCCTGGTTGCTGCTCGCCGCGCTCGGTCACGGCACGGTGCAGACGGTTTACAGTTACCTAGGCTATTACAACGTCTGCAATCTGGGGGGTGAGATGAAAAACCCCGAGAAAAACATCCCGCGCGCGATCTTCATTTCCATCGCCGGCATCACCGTCCTTTATCTCGCGATGCAGACCAGCATCCTGGCCGTCATTCCCTGGCGCGAAGCCGCGGATGCGACGGCCATAGCCAGCACGTTCATCGAGCGGGTCTATGGCAGCCAGTGGGCCGGTGTCGCAACCGTTCTGATATTGATCACCGCGATGGGCAGTGTCTTCGCGGCGATGCTGGGATATTCGCGCGTGCCCTTCGCGGCCGCGGCGGACGGAAATTTTCTTTCGATCTTCGCGCGCGTGCATCCCACGAAGCATTTCCCCTACGTCTCCCTGCTGGCGCTGGGCGGCGCGGCGATCGTCTTCTGCCTGGCGCTCTCGTTGGGCCAGGCCATTCGCTCCATCCTGGCGATGCGTTGCATCATCCAATTCATCGCCCAGGGCGTCGGTCTAGTGATGCTGCGGCGGCGCTGGGAGAGCGAGCGGCTGCCGTTTAGAATGTGGCTGTACCCCGTGCCGGTGATCATCGCGATCATCGGTTGGGCGGAGCTTTTCGTGGCCACGGGCAAACGGCCGATGCTGGCTTCGCTCGCTGCGGCCACCGTAGGTATTCTTGTATATTTGGGACGCGCCCGATGGACGCGCCAGTGGCCTTTCCAGGAGATCGCTTGATGCGCAGAGGTCCGATTCGACAAATTTCCACTCAAACCGCCGCCATGCTGCTCGCGGGCGTGGCGCTGCTGGCAGTTCCCGCGGCGCGCGCCCAGTCTGTGCAGGACACGGTGCAGGCGATCAATAAAGCGCGCGTGACCACGCGGATTTTGTACGTGACCGCGCACCCGGACGATGAAACGGCCGGCCTGCTCGCATACCTTTCTCGCGGGCTGTATGCGGACGTGGCGCTACTGACCATCACGCGCGGCCAGGGCGGGCAAAATGCCATCGGTCCCGAGCAGGATGGGCCGCTCGGTGTGGTGCGCACCACGGAATTGCTGGCAGCGGACTCGCACTACGGCACGCATCAGTTCTTCACGCGCGCTGTCGATCCCGGCTTTTCGAAAAGCCCCGATCGCACCATGAAAATGTGGGGCGAACAAATTCCGCTCGAGGACATGGTTCGCGTGATTCGCATGTACCGGCCGCAGATTGTCATCAACGGCTGGGGCGGCGTTCGTTTCGGACACGGCCAGCACCAGGCCAGCGGGCTTCTCACTCCAACGGCTATCGCGGACGCGGCCGATCCTTCGAAATTCCCCGACCAAATCGCGGGAGGCCTTCCGGCGTGGAAAGTTTCGCTCGAATTGCGGCCGGGAAATTTCGGCTTCGGTCCGAATCCGACCACCGCCGCGACCGGCGGCGTGACGCTGCCGGTAAATGATGTGTCGCCGCTCTGGGGACAAAGTTACGTCGAGATGGGCATGGAGGGTCACGCGCAGCATCGCTCGCAAGGCACGCCCTCGTTTTACGGCAATCCATTTTTCCGGCGCCCGCCCACGCTGGTGGTCGAGAAGGGGCAAGAAGCCGCGGGCTCGTTCGACGCGAAAGCGCTCGCCGAATCCATCACGACACTCGCTGCGCGCGGCGATCAGAATTGGAACGCGCTTCTGGCTCCTGTACTGTCCGCTACAGATCAGGACCTGGCTGCGGCATCGAAATCGGCGCTGGCACTTGATCGCAGTGCCGCCGCAAGTTCGCTGGCGAATGCGGGTAGACAAATTAGGGAGGTTCGCAACGGCATCGCTGCGAATCACAATTACTCTGCCGACGCCGTTTGGGAACTCGACCAGATCACGAAGCGAATTGATGCCGCGCTGGTCGACGACGTGGCGCTGCCGGTCGATACGGAGGCGAGCCGTCACGAACTGGTGGCCGGTGAAAACTTCACCGTCGACGTGAATTTTCTCGATAAGCCCGCGACTCCTGCGAAGTGGAAAGTCGACAAGTCGAGCCTAAAACTGCCGGAAGGCTGGAGCTCGAAGCTGGACGACGCCGACGCGCAGGGCAAGACGTTCCATTTCACGGTAAGCGTGCCCGCGGGCGCGAAACCGCCGCATTCGCCGGCCGATGCCGTGCTGCCGTTTCCTCCCGCGTTGGTGAAACTCGAGCTGCGCATGAGCGTGGACGATTACGAATTCACTTACGAAAAAGAAGTTGAGTCCGCGGAGGCAAAAACCACGGCGATCGTCGTCTACCCGCTGGAGCTGGTGCCGGCGGTGACGTTGACCGTGGAGCCGGCGCAGGTGATGGTGCCGGAGAAGCGCGCCGGCGCGTCCGTGGATCTGCTGGCGCGCGTGCGTTACCACGGGACGAAACCCGCGACTGTGGCAGTCGGGCTCGATACGCCGCCGGATTGGACTGTCGCGCCGGTTGCGTCGCTCGAATTCAAGCAAGCGGGCGATCAGCTGGTGCGTTATGTGGTGAAAGCGCCGGCGAAAATCGCGCCCGGCGCGTACGCGCTACATCCGTATGCAAAAGTGGGCGACGACACATTCCGCACTTCCGTCGAACCGATTCCGACTTTGCCCACGCGGAATTGGAGCGAACCCGCGGATGTGTCCGTGCACATGCTTGATCTGACCGTGCCTGCCGGACTGCACATTGGATACATCGCCGGCGAAAACGACGTACTGCCGGAAACGCTGCGGCAAGTCGGCATTCAAGTGGACCTGCTGGATGAAGTGGCACTCGCTTTTGGCGACCTGAGCAAGTACGACGCGATCGTGGCCGGCATTCGCGCCTACGAGCTGCGCCCCGATGCGATGGCCGCGAATCCGCGGCTGCTGGATTACGTGAAAAGCGGGGGCACTCTGCTGGTGCTTTACGAACGTGATTTCGCATGGGCGAAACTTTTGCCCGCGCCGTTCCGCGCGGAGATGGCGCCGCAGGCCATGCGCGTCACCGATGCGAATTCGCCGGTGCGATTTCTGGCGCCGGATAGTCCGCTGCTGAATTCGCCGAACAAAATCACGCTCGACGATTTCAAAGGCTGGGAGCAGGAGCGCGGGCTCTATTTCTGGAGCACGTGGGACTCGCAGTATCAGCCGGTGCTCGGGCTTACCGATCCGGGCGAGCCGGAAGCCACCGGTGGCTTGGTCTCTGCCCGCGACGGCAAGGGCCTCTACATTTACACGGGCCTGTCGTTCTTCCGGGAGCTTCCCGACGGCGTTCCCGGCGCGTATCGCCTGTTCGTCAACCTGCTGAGCCAGACGACGCATTCGGAGCGCAAATAGCGATTTGGCCGCGCAGACTCCTGTAGGTGCGGCCGACCAGTCCGACATCGGCGTGTGTCTGGCCCCCCCCCTGAAAATAATTGTCGATTAGAATGTGCACCGGGCCTTTGTTTTCATCGATATATAACGATTTCTATTCGTTCTGATTGTCGATTAGAGACCTCCTTTGGTGGTCGATTGACCGAACCGAAATTCAACCGCGCCCGCCTGAATGGTGGCGGTTACCGAGGCGACGGCAAAAGCAAAGGCTGCCGGGCTAAAGAACCCGGCGCTACGTTTAAGTCAACAGCAATTCGGTTGTGCTTGTTTTTTGGGCGCCGAGTGCTGCTCCCCGGCTGGAAAGCGGGACCTGCGGTCCGACTACGGTTGCGGCGTCCTGGTCCCGGGTGCGACTCGCCGGGAGGTCTATCGTGCCGTCGTAAAGAGGGACGGCACGCGATAAGGTTAGTCAGAAAAATCGCGGCTGTCCATGGAACTGCGGTTATAGGACTGGCTCGATAGTGCAGTGTTCGGCTCAAGCTGCGGCTCACGGGCACCACGCGACGTGTGCGATCGGACGCACCTGGCTCGACCGAGAGGCCTCTTCATGAGCTATCTCCCGGGAATGAACTGAGGTCAGGAAATTGCTTATGAAACAGCAGTCAGATACATGCCATCGCGTAAAGCAAGTCGCGACATCGCCGGAACCGCCTCGAAGAGTGTGATTCCGCAGGCCCAGGCATTTCTTGCGAGCCTCTGGTTGGCTTTATCTTTCGCACCGGCATCGGCCTCGCCACGGGACTCCGGTTCGCGTGTGCCGATCATCGGATGTGCGTCCGATGGGCAACTCGGACCCGTAGCAGCACCGGCCAGAGAAAACCTGCGACTTCCAATTTCCGCTTCGGACGCCCGAAAACTGGCGTATTACGAACCGGAATCAGGTTGGGGCGTTCTCGCCCCGCGTGGGTGGCACTGTTTCGGCGCGTACGGATCGAACGGTGAGTTCTTATACGTCGAGTCCTAAGCGCGTCAAAAGCGACGAAGTCTTTTCGGACGGCTACCGCTTCGACGGACCCGCCATTGAAATCGCCGACGAATTCGGAGGGACCTCGGGAAGATTTGAAGTCGCCCGAATCATCGCGCGCATCTTCCCCGCGCACCGGGATTTCACGGACAACGTGATACGCGAAGAAATCGAGCCGCCCAGTGAATTCCCGGCTGGTCCGTTTCCCGGCGACAAGCTCTCCTATCAAAGCAGTGAGCTTGTTGAGTATGAAACTCCTGCCCGGACGGACGGCTTGGGTATCAGCGGGAGATTCCAGAAAAATTCCAGGTCAATTCAAGGGGTGGAAATACTCGTCGGACAAATGCCCGAGCCCGATCTGATATCGCTGGCTGTACGACTTCCACGGGACCAGACCAGCCTGGCGTCAGTTATCATCCGGCAGGTTGAACGCGAGGCGGCTGATGGAACCGAAGCAGACCACGTTTCGCCAAGGCCGACGTCAGTGCGTTGGTCCGCCTGATGACTTTTGCTGGCGGAGGTGCTTCGGCCAGATGCCGTAGCGGC
This sequence comes from uncultured Acidobacteriota bacterium, assembly GCA_963800535.1. GTDB lineage: Bacteria > Acidobacteriota > Terriglobia > Acidiferrales > UBA7541 > Palsa-295. The sequence continues at coordinate 145,332 of CAWDBK010000021.1, read as the reverse complement.
CGGCTGACAAAATACCTTTCGGATCGAGGGCGTCCTTTACCGTTTCGTGGAGGCGGTGGAGGGAGTGTTGGTTGTAGGAATAGGTGTCGACGACTTTGTCCATGAAGGCGATATGGGTGCGGTAGAAGCCCCAGCCGTGTTCGGCGGCAACTTCGACCATGCGCTGGTAGGCGGCGCGCGTCTTGGCGTTCAGTTTGGGATCGTGCGTGACGGGCAGGCCGTGGAACATGATGAAGGCGCGCCAGTGGAAAGTTTCGGGGTAGCCGTTCTGCGGGACGATGCCCATTTCGCGGAAGGCGTCGGCGAAAACTTTGCGCGCTTTGAGAATCTCCGCGCCGTTGGCGGGGACGATCGGCGAAATGTCGAGGTGGCCAGTGACGGGAGCGTCCGCCTGGAGAAAGCGCAGACTGCCGAAGACGGCCAGACTGGGAATTCCGAGCGCGCCTTTGTCCGAGGATTTCGCGATATCCGCATCACTGAGCGGGAAGCGGTAGACCAGCCCGTCTTCGAATGTGGCGCCGCTGATGGCCGAAATGCGGTCTTTTACATGTTCCCACTGGGCGGCCACCACTTTTGCGGGGCCGTAGAAGTGCAGCTCGGTTTGCCAGAAGTTGAGGTTCTTTGAGGCGGCGTAGCGATTCCATTCGTCGGGGCTGGCGCTTTTGGTGTCGAGGGCGGTCTTTTCAGTGTCGGGCGGGCCGTTGAAGACCGGGCTGCGAACCGCGAAGTGAGTGTTGATCACGCCGGAGTACATCAGGTTCGAGAGGATGTCGATGAAGGGGATGATGTCGTCATGGTGCGGAACGCGAGCGCGGCCGACGAGGCAGGCCTCGGGCTCGGGGTAGAGCCAGAATCCCATCTTGGTGACGACGCCGAAATTGGACTGGGAGAAAATTCCGTCCATGAACGGGCCGCATCCGTATTTGAACTGCTGCCAAGTCTGGGCGGTGGGCAGGGCGCCCATGCCGGTGCGGACGACTTCGCCATTGGCGAGCACGACTTCCATCCCGCAGTGCGCGTCGAAGTGGTCGCGATAAGGTAAAGGCGTGCTGCCGGCGCCGCGGTCGACGGCGTTGCCTACCAGGCTGCCCCAGCCGGGCTCGGGGCAATCAATCCAAAGCTTCAGGCCTTTGTCACGGATATGGCGGTAGAGATCGAAGTAACTGACGCCCGGCTCGACCAGAGCGAAGGCGTTCTTTTCGTTCACCTCGAGGACGCGGTTCATGCGTTTGAGATCGAGGACGACGCTGCCGTTGAGAACGGGCGCGGAGCCGCCATAGGCGAGGTTGCGGCCGGTTGAGATGGTGTAGAGCGGGATGGAGAAGTGGTTGGCGGTGCGGACGATCTCTTGCACTTGCTCGACGGTGTCGGGAGCCAGCGCGGCGGAGGGAACTCTGTCTTGCGCTTCGCCCCAGAGGGGGGAGTAAGCGTCGCGGTAGAGAGCGAGATCCTCGTCGGAGGTGAAGACGTAGTCTTTGCCGAGCAGCGCGTCGAAGCGCTTGAGGGCATCGGCGAAATCTTTGGCGTTTACTCCGGGCGGCAGGTTAATTGGGTTGTCTCCGTACGCTGGGTGCGATTGTGAAGCCTCATGTATATCGCCCGTCGCGTGATGTCAAGACAGATCAGCCTCAGCCCGCTTGCGGATTTTCAGCGACATAGCGGTTGATCGTGGTTGAGCGGTGCTCGTAAGACCACAGACAAGAGTGTCTGTGCCACTCAAGGCATTCATATTTCGGGCGTGCGCGAATGCGACACACGGCCTGACTTCCGCTTGCCGGGTGATTTTCGCTTCGTGCTATGCTCCCAGCCGATCCGAGAAGGAGGTCGCCTTACGATGAAGCTTGGGAATTCGGCGCTTGAGCGCCGGCTGATCGGCGTGCTCGCCGCGATCATCGTCCTCGCGTTTACCTGCAGCTCCTCATTCGCGCAGAAAAATAAAAAGAACAAGCAGGATTCACAGCAACAGCAGACCGCTGATTCGAACCCGGTGACCATGCCGCTGGGGTCCGATGCCGACCAGATCGAGCAGGATATCGGCCAGATGTTGGCTGCGTTTCAGCTGGGCAACACCGACATGATGCACAAATATTACGCGGACAATGTGACCTTTGTGAGCGGAGACTACGCGCCTCCGATCATGGGTTGGCAGAACTATGTGCCGCAATTCGAGCGCCAGAAAGCGTCGTTTCAATCGATGCAGATCGTGCGGCGCAATACGATTATTTTTCCGCACGGGGATGTGGCATGGGCCATGTACCAGTGGGAGTTCACTGCGCTCTATAACGGCGCGCCGTTCGACGTGCGCGGACAGACCACACTGATTTTCAACAAGGTGGGAGGAAGCTGGCTGATCGTGCACAACCACACGTCTTCGATACCGACTCAAACGGCGCAGGCGGCTACGGCGCCGCGTCCGGCCACACAACAGGCTCCCGCCGCGGCTAAACCTTAGGTCGATAGCGGGCGCGAGGTTAAGAGCCGGGCCTAAAAACTCCGAATGCTTTGATACACCCAGAATCCCGCCAGCGACGCGAGCAGCACGCCCGAAAGAATCATCAGCGCCATGATGGGCAGCCCGAGCTTTTCGATACGCGCGACCAGCGCGGCCTGTTCGCGCGCCATGGAATCTCCCGCTGCATCGAGAAAAATCTGATCGTCTTCGCGGTTTTCCAGCGCGCTGCGGTAGATCCACATGCAGACCAGAATCGCGGTAACGACACCCCAAGCCAGAAGCAACAATTGAAGAGTTCCCATGCAAACCTCCCCTGCCCGCGGGTCGTGGAGACAGTGCCAGGAGGCAGCCGGCCCGTGCGGGCCTTTCGACTCAATTTGGGCGGATTATAGCACCAACATGTGCGGAGGGTTTCGATACCCAGAGCTACTTGGGGGTGCGTTCCCGCGGATGCTTGAGGAGATTCGGGCGATCGTTTTCGCCGCAATTTGCCGGCGAGGCGAGTTAATGCCGTTCGTCAGGGAACGAAACGCCCCAGAAATTGCGATTGGGATGCAGAATCTCGACTCCCAGCTCGAAAGGACCGTGTTCTTTGCGGTCGCGGACCGCGATCACGCGGAATTCGCGCCTCTCGTTGGAAAGCCCGTGCAAAACCTCGATGCGTGAACCGATCTCGGGCAGGAATGGGAGCCGCAGCAGCGCGCCGGTGCGGCTCACGGAAATCGCTTCGGCGGAAGCGTCGCGCGATTCGCCATTCATTTCGGGAGATCGGACCGTGACTGGTATGCGAATGTGAACGCGGCTCGACCGGCGGCGCTCCAGCATCGCGCGGGCAGTTGCCATGGGTGCCCTCCTCTCGCTCGCGACAGCTGCAAGAACTGTAGGCATTGCCCGCCCGGCGGTCAATGGTACTGCGCCAGGGCGTGCTTCGTTGACAAACCAGAGGCCGCGCGGCAATATGGTTTCGCCTCGCTTTGCCGCACGAAATGCCCAAGTGGCGGAATTGGCAGACGCGCTAGCTTCAGGAGCTAGTTCTCGCAAGGGAGTGGAGGTTCGAGTCCTCTCTTGGGCACCATTTTCATTTCGCGACTGCAGCTCGCGCGTGGATGCGCGCCTATCCGGCAGTCTTCAGAAGAGTTTCGGCGTAGAGAGCGCCTTCGGGCGTGTCTTCATGCTTGAAATAGACGAACACATTGCCGTTGTGCGCGGCTTCCATCGCTCTTTTGGCAATCTTTTGGCGGACGGCGGGCGAGTACTTGCCTTTTCTCAGCCGGAAATAGCGGAAATCCGCGGTGGCTATTTCGGGCGTCACTAATTTCTCGCTCTCCGCTTCGCAGAGCGCGACGTTGGCGCGGCCCAGCCGATCGTACACATCCTCCGTGAACCAGGACGCATGCCGAAATTCCATCGCGGCACGCGTGTCGCCGGGGAGAGTGGCCAGAAAAGCCTCCAGCAGTCCGAGCTCGCACTTCAGATTCGGCGGCAGTTGAAACAGCACGGGTCCCAGTTTCCCTGCCGCGCGTAGCGGCTCGAGCGATTTCAGGAATTTCGCGGTTTCGCGGGCGGCGCCACGCAACCGTTTCCGGTGCGTGATTGATTGATTCGCCTTTACGGCAAACTGGAAACCATCGGGCGTGGCGGAGATCCAATCCGCCAGAATCTTCGGCGTCAGTTCGTGGCCGAAACTGAAATTTACTTCCACCGAATTCAGTCGCGTTGCGTAATGCTCCAGAAATTTCGCCGCGCCCAGCTTGGCGGGGTAAAACTTGGGCCGCCAACCACCGTAAGCCCAACCCGAAGTGCCCGCGAAAATCGCACCAGCCGGCATTTTTCAATCCCCTTTTCCCGAATCCATGCTCGCGTGGCGAGCGCAAAAGTCTATAACACAAGCTTCGATGATTCTGGGTTAGTATCCGGCTCGTGCTTGAGGGATTTTCCCGCGGGAGGTATGTCGAATGCCGGTTCCCAATGCGATCCTGGCGGTTGCGACCGTAGCACAGGTCAGCTTTCCTCAAAGCCCCGCGATCACCGAGCAAATCACGCTGCGCTGGCTTCACATCGTGGCGGGGATAATCTGGATCGGCACGCTCTATTTCAACAATCTGGCGGCAACACCCGCGTTCAAGCTTCTCGATCCGCCCGTGCGAGCGAAAATCTATCCGGCGCTAATGTCCCGCGCTATGTGGTGGTTTCGTTGGTCGGCGCTCGTCACGGTGATTGCCGGGCTGCGCTATTTCTGGATGATCCTAGCCGCGGACGCGCACAATGCCGGCAACTCGTCGCTCGCGCTGAAATGGTTCGGCGAATGGTTCATCGTGTGGATCGTCGCATTCGCGCTGATCTATCCGTTTCAACTGCCGCACAAAGGATTTCTCGATAGCCCCTGGGTGCGCGCCACTGCCATCATCGCGATCGCCATCGCCGCATCCTGGTTGACTCTCAGGCTCAACGCGACTCCGGAATCATCCAACGCACACCTTTCCATTGCGATCGGCGGAGGGATGGGATTGCTGATGCTCCTGAACGCCTGGGGAATCATCTGGCGCGCTCAAAAAAGACTGATCGGCTGGATGCGGGCCGCCGCTGACCAGAGCGTCCCGATGCCGGCCGAAGCCGCGCACTTCGCGCGTTGGTCGTATCTCGCCTCGCGTTCCGGCTTCTGGATGTCGTTCCCCATGCTTTTCTTCATGGCCGCGGCCGATCACTACCCCTTCCTGAGCGGCATCGCTGGCTGACGCGCTGCATGTACCCTTCAGTCACCTAATTCCGTCCACTATGATAGGGATTGGAGGGCGCTATGAACACGATCCTTCGATTGGTGATCGGGGTTCTGTTGGTGGCTGTCGCGGTTGTGCCGCCTGTGAGCGCTCTCGATTACCCACTATCTTCCGAAGCCATCCGCGAAGCGTATTTCCTCGGTTCGGGCGACGCGCAGAAGCGAGCCCTGTTCTTTGACAAGTATGCGAAACACTATCCGATCGCTAAATCGGTGCAGTATGTTGCCTCGATACGCTTCGAGACACCGTACTACATAATTGCGGAATACGTCTCGCAGGCTTCGGCTTTCTCGAGCTATCACGCACCGGATGCAGAGCAGGAGTTCCTAGGAAAGCCAGGGCTCTGCCGCGTCCGGATTGAGATTTATTACGGAATTTCGAACTTACCCACGGCGCGCTTCCAAACGAATTACACCATTCAACTCAAGCAGCACGACAAGGAAATTCCATTCAAAAGAACGTGGACCGAAGGGATGTATTCGACCGACGACGGCGGTCCGGTTGGTATGTTTGTGACGGCAGAGTACAACGCGGACGATGTCGATTCCCAAGTTCCCGCGACGGTCGAAATTCTCGCACCCGACGGAAACAATGTCACCGAGACCTTCGATCTCGATAGCCTTCGCTAAACGCGGCTGCGGTGGGCCGGTGGGCTACTGGTCCGGCGTTCCCTGGCCCTCGATGAACTGAAACGCACCTTCCACTGCCCGGCCTGCTGCGTGCGAACCCTTCGCGTCGGTGGTGAAGAGTGGCCGACGGCGTGATGAAAATCTTGCCGGATCGAACGTGCCGCGTTTCGCGTGGAACACCCAGACGAATTCATAGCGCGCCTTATCAAGATCGGAGACCGATTGCAGCGCCGTGTCCACCGTGGTCATCGGGCTGAAATCCGAAAATCCGTTGCGATCCGTATGCACGAGCACGGGCATCGCGGAATTGAACGTGTCCGAATCGTGGGCGAACAAAACGATGAAGTCCACGTGCGCCAGGTCGGGCGCCGGACAGATGCTCGAAAACTCCTTCTTGCGATTTTCGACCATCCACTTGTATTGCGCGGGTGCCAATCCGTATGCCGAGAAAAAGACGCGGCACGACGGATCGGCGCTTTCATTATCCGGCTTCGCCTCGGGAATTTCCTCGAGATCAGGATCGCGCTCGGCTTCGTTCATGTCCAGATCGGCTTTGGGCGATGCGTTCGCCGATGCCGGCAACATGGCGGCGACGCCCGGCGTCAGGTTTGCCTTCGCCGGCACCACCATCGCCGCGGATGCGCTCGGCTGCGGAGCAGTCTTCATCGATTTCGCGGTTTGCGTCGTAGCGGGCGCAGCCTTTGCAGGAGTTCTCTTTGGCGGCGCGGGTTCGGCGACCGCTGCGGGCGTGGCTGACTTTTCGTGCGTCTTCGCAGGAGCTGTCCCGCCAACGGTGGACGCGGTTTTCACGTTGACCGTCGAATGAACGGAACTCGCGGATGCGGTAGTGGTCTTTGGTTCCACGGGTGCCGTCGCCGCCTTCGAAGCCACCAGCGACACCGGCTTCGCGGCCGGCGACGGCTGTGTGGCGACTGCAGGCGCAGAACTCAAGGTTGAAAGTTTCGCGGGAGCGGCGGAGGCAGGAGCGGCGGACGTGCTCGAAGCGATGGGCGTCGCGGCAGGCGGTGGCGGCATCGGCGCCACTGTGTGTCCCGGCGCACTAGCGACGGCGCGCGAAGCCAGGCTCGCCGCCGGTTTCTCGGAATCATCGGGCAGCGCCGGTAGATCCGGGAACACGGCATCCGGCACGTAACCTTCCACGCCGCTCGCCGTGCGCACCTTCACGTACCCGTGCACGCGCGACAGAATCTCGACCGTCTCACCGCACTTCAGGCGCGTTTCCACGTCGAAACTATTGAGCGATTCGTAGACCCACACGCGATCTTGATTGGGCCCGCATCTCACCGCGCCCAGATCGGAAGCGGCGGCAGGCAGAGCCGACGAAGCAATTGCGACGACGATCAGTAGGGACCGAGCCACGGCATCCTCCCCAGTACGTAAAGAAAGTACCCACAGAAAGAAGCGCCGAAAATCGGCCACAAAACTATGCGGCATGGCGCCGCAAGTCGGCAATTGGTCGGAAGGACAGAATTAGTTCAGGAAAAGGTAGAGCGAACGGCGCTTTTTTCTTCGCCACGCACTGCGATTACGAGCGCCAGCGCAGCGTGACCGGTCCCGCCATCGGATGCCGCATCGACTCGCCCGTCCGCCGCGATTCGAGCAACGCCTGCTTCAGCTCGAAATACCACCGCGCCTGACGGTCGGCGTCATCCACCAGCATCATGCGGTCTTCGTATTTCAGCCCGAGTCCCTGCTTTTCGATCACTTCCGTATCCTGGCGGATGAAGCGCGGCCCCAGCACGTGAATGATGAAAGAGACGATTGGAAACCACGGCAGGATATTCCACGCGGCCACAAAATCCAGCCGGCAAAGATCGCGCTTCACCGGCGTCACCGTGGTGCGGCTGGAAAGCCAGTATTTTCCAGCGCGGATCTGCTCGAACCGCTGGTTGGGCAGCACGAAATCGATCATGGTGGTCGCCGGCTCGCCGGTGATCAGCTTCAGCAACTTATACGGCGCGCTGTTAGCCGATGGCGTGTGTGCGCTCATGCGAAATCCATCCGGAATCGGCTCGAACTGCTTCGCCTTGTCGCGAATGCTACGCCGGCTGCGCCACCACCACGCTTGGTGTACGAACGGTCCGTGCGCGGGGTCCATCAATCCAATGATTGCCTGATCCACACCGCAGGGCAGGTCGGCAGCCAGCCGCGCGATTTTGTAATGCTTGCTGAAGGTGGGCAGTTCCGGCGGCGCCGGAATCGCTGCAGCCGTATCGGCGCGCCCCTCGGGATTCGCCAGGAACGCCCAGATGTACCCGTCGCGCTCCTGGCAGGGAAAGCTGCCCGCGTAGATGCGCTCACATTTCAATTTCGAATCCGCAGTGAGCGAGGGGATCGCGCGGCATTGGCCCGTGTGCGCGTCGAATTGCCAGCCGTGATACGCGCATTCGACCGCCGCGCCATCGAAGCGCCCGAATGAAAGCGGAAACGCCCGGTGCGGGCAGACGTCGCGCAACGCGAACGGCATACCGGCGGCATCGCGCCCGATCACCAGAGGGACTTCAAGAAGCATGGCGCGCTCGAGCTGCCGCCCGCGCACACGGGCGCTTGGCAGCGCCGGATACCAAAATCCCCAAAGCATTTCGCTGGTTTTATCGCGCGGTTTTTCCGCAGCCGTCTCACGCGGCTTTTCGGTGGCGGCAGGATCGCTCATCGGCGGGCCGCTATCGTAGTACATTCCCTTCGCTCACCGCAAAGGGCCCTTCGTTGACACCGTGTTTCCGCAGGATCGCCGACAAATGGCTATTCACGTATGGGTCTTCGGGGTGCGGCTATCGCAAGTTGCGCCGCACTTCCCGGGAGCGTTGCGCCACTGCCACAGTATCCCGGCGGTTTCCCCAAATGTGCCAAAACCCTTCCAACTCAAAGCGTCCGGCTGTTTCAAGGACGTGGTTCAGAGCAGCTAAGCCCTTTACTTTCTGTCCTGAGTTTTGGAATTCGGCTTGCTTCGCACATGCAAGATGTTCGTTTCTTCGTGCGTTCTCCCCGTCGAGAACTACCGACTTACGTTCTGCGGTTGACCCGAATCTGGAACTTGCGTCAATCGCAGTTGCAAAAGGGTGCCATCACCGATGCAACGAAACGCTTCGCAATGGGCCGGCACGGCGCTCCTCTTCGGGGCATTGGCACTCACGTTTCTGGGAACCTCTCATGGAGGCGCTTCCGCCGGCCCCGTCGGCTCGCCTCCGCAATCGGCCCCTTCCATTGCGGCCGTGCAAAGCTACATCAATCGAACCCATCTGACCGCCCATACCACTACTCCGTTCGACAGCACAGGCGGCGATTTGATCGTGATCTGTGCGTCGTCGCATCAGGGTGTTCTGATGACTCCGTCGGATAGCTTCCACAACACCTGGATTCCCCTGATGGGTCCCACGGATTCGGCACACGGATTGAATCTTAGAACTCAGATGTGGTACGCGAAGGACGCTGCGGTAGGCCCGAACCACAATCTCACGATCATTCTTTCGGGCCCGCAGTCGCTGGTGATTTCACTCTTCGTGGTGAAGGGAGCCGACCGCGCTGCTCCGATTGACGCCATCTCGCCGATCGGCGAGGACGGCGGTTCGCAGTCCGTCACCGTCAACAGCCCCACGGTACAAACGACGAGCCCGAACGATCTTTTGATCGGCTTCGGCAAGAGTTCGGTAAGCGAAACCTGGATTGCGGCCGGAGGCTACGTCGCGCAGCCCGCTGCCTCGTCGGACATTCTTAATTCAGAGACGGGCTGGGCCCCCTCTCCCGGCCAGTACAAGTCGCGGTTCGATCTGGCCGCACCCGCCACATGGCAGGCGGCGATCGTCGCCGTCAGACCAGCGAGCTCTGCTGCTAGCGACCAGACCGTGTCGAAGTCGTACAATCGCCAGTCCGTGAAATTGCGCCATTCTGGAAAGCACGCGAAGTCAGATCAAGCGCTGTAGCTGTAGCTGTCGCGCATGGCAGCAGAAACGGTCGTGCTCGGCCCCGAGCACCACGTTCACGAGTCCCGCCGACATCGGCGTTTCGGCGCCGATAAAAACCCGTTGTTGCGGTACGCGTATCCCGGACTTAGGACGGTAGCGTGCGCTCGCACGGCGCTCAAATCAATGCGGCTTGCGCTTCCGTGATGCTTGGATAGATTTCGAAGAGCGGATCGACGCCGGTGATCTGCAGGATGTTCTTCACCCGGTAATTCAATCCCACAAGCACGAGCTTTCGTCCGGCTTTCTGGCAGGATACGTACGCGCGCACCAAGGTTCCCACGGCCATGGAATCGAGCGACGGAGTTTCCGTGAGATCGATGATCAGCCGGGGCGCAGTGGCTGCTGTCAGCGCTTCCTGGAACTGTGGCGCGGTCGTAAAAGTGATGGCGCCTTTCACGCTGAGGATTTGAACTGTCGCCAGAGATCCCGGACGCTGCGTAATGTCGAGTGACATGCGCTGCATTCTAACGAAAAGGCAGCGCGAATAACAACGAACTCTGTAGCAGAACCGGCCGGCGGCAAGGCGGCAGGCGAAGACGTGTCGAATCCGAGGGGCAAGTACGAAGGTACCGAAACGATTGAACCGTGCAGGCTATCGACCGCGCCGGCGGTCGCAGGCATTCTGACTGTGGATTCGGGGACTAAGCCCCGAGTTGCTGCACCTCCATCACCCCCAATGCCCACGAGCGGCCGGTCCCCCCGCCGGCCGCTCCCCCCTTTTTGCTTCCCCCATTTGTACAGAACCGTTCGTGCCGTAGTTCGTGGCTTACAAGGATAAGGCCCGAACAGCCCCAATGAATTCGAGGCCGTTCGGGCCCAGTCTGCATTCGACTCTTCACGAGGGCTGCGGCGGGGACGAGACCGGGCCGTCCCTTTCACCTATAAAGGGCCGGCGCGATCCAGCCGCTGCCTATGGGGTAAATTCAGCGCGGGCGCCGCGCCGGGCGATAGCTGGCCAGCGGACGCGGGCGCATGCGAAAACGCGGCGCGAGCGGTGGCGGCACGTTGTGAAGCGGTGAGCCGCAATTGCTGCAAACTTCCTGCGGCGCGTCCTGCACGCGAAGCCAGTGGCCGCGCGCGGGACATTCGGGAGTCAAACACTGCACCGTCCAACCGGGCAGATATTGCATCCTTGAGCCTCGCAGTCCATGTGAACAGAGTATTTCGAAGGGAAAAACGGCCCGTGAAACAGGCGGGATTGTGCTCCCGGGCGTCTAGTGTGTCAAGGAAAATATATACAATTAGTAGGGGTATCGTTTCCCTGCCGGCCAAGGGCGTTTCGGGCGCGAATTTCGGGCGATTTAATTGCGATTGACTGTTGCGGTGTCCGAGTCTTGAGTGCTGGTGGGCGCGGCGGGAGCAGCCGGGGTGGGCTGCACCGGAGCGGCGGTCGATGCGGACTTGTCCTGCGCGGCCTTGTCGGCGGCGGCCGCTTCCTTGTTGGCTTCGTCCGCCTTTGCTTGAGCGGAGGCCAGCGACTTTTCGGCCACGGCGACTGCTTCTGATTTCGCTTCGATGTCAGATTTTTCGGCATCCAGCGCCGCGGCGCCGGCTCGATCGTTCACGTGATTCGGATTGCTAACGTAGGTCGCTTGATCGAGCGTGTATTTGCGCTGCGCGACGTCCAGATCGGCCTTCAAGTCGGCCACGCGCTGCTTCGCCGTGGCGAGATCGGAATTCACGGCCGCGACTTCGGCCTTCGTGGGAGTGGATTTCGCGTCCGCCGCTGAGGAACTGGTTGTCGTATCCGCCGTGGAGGAACTCGAACTTGCGGCGGATGGCTCCTGCCCGACCACGCTTACGCCGGTCGAGGGGAGATTGGTGTTGTCCCAGGTCCGGGCTGCTTTCGGCTGGTCTTTTTTGGCTTCCTGCGCGCGGCGCGCGGCAGCCGCGACGGAATTGTCCTGATCCTGCGCCAGTGCGGAGCTTGCGCAAACGAGCGTGAGAAAGGCCAGGTTGACAACGACCAGCGCGGCCAGCGGCGCGAGCGACGAAATCATGAACTTCCGGTTTGCGATCCTCATGCTACGTTGCCTCGTTTTTCGACCTTCTACCAACGCGAGAGCGTGGCCTATAGCTTGATGATAGTCGCGCCGCGCTCCCCGCGGCAAACCGCTTCGACCGCGGCGTCGAAAGAGGCACCTGGCCTCAGCGACAGGCGAAAGTGCAGCGCAATAACCGGGTTGACGCGATAGACTTGCGCGGCATCTGATCGTGGCGAGGGGGAATTGATGAGACGGATTGGGATTGTGGCGGCGGTTTGCGTGTTGGCGATTTGTGCGTGCATCGCGCTTGGATGCCCGTCGCGCGCTACGGCGCAGGCGGCGCCGGGGCCGATGGTGGCGGCGCCGCAGGATCAGGCGGATGCTACGCAGCATTTTGGGAAGGCCGTAACGGCTTATACGCTGCCGCCCGAGCTTTACGAGAAAACTAAGAAGCTGGCGAGGCTGCGGGTGGCGTCTCTCGTCATCAGCCCGATTTACGGCTTGGCGCTGCTATGGTTTTTTCTCCGCTGGAAGCTTGGACCGAGGTATCGCAATTGGGGTGAGGCGGCGTCGACGAAATTTGCGCTGCAGGTGCTGGTGTTTGCGCCGCTGTTTATATTGACGCTCGACGTTCTCGGTTTGCCGCTGGATGCGATCCGCCACAAAGTGACGGTCGATTATGGGCTTTCTGTGCAGGGGTGGGGATCGTGGGCCAAGGACTGGGCGAAGGGGGAGCTGATCAACGCGACCGTCGGCTTCATCCTGATCCTCATTCTTTACGCCGTGATCCGAAAGAGCCCGCGGTGGTGGTGGCTCTATTTTTGGCTGGCGTTACAGCCGCTGACTGCGCTGGGAATTTTTCTGCAGCCGGTGGTGATCGATCCCATGTTTCACAAATTCGTGCCGATGGAGCAGAAAGATCCGGCGCTGACGGTGGCGCTCGAAGACATGATTCACCGGGCCGGGCAGAACATTCCTCCGGAACGGATTTATTGGATGAACGCGTCGGAAAAAGTGAACGAATTGAACGCGTATGTGACCGGGATCGGGGCTTCGAAGCGCATGGTGGTGTGGGATACAACGCTGGCGAAGATGGATACGCCGCAGGTGGTTGCGGTATGCGGGCACGAGATGGGGCATTACGTGTTGAATCACATTCCGAAGGGACTGCTGATCGAGGCGATCGGTTCATTGATTCTGTTCTATCTGGGCTATCGATTGATCGGCGGTTTTCTGTCCTGGCGCGGGGCGGCTTGGGGAATTCGCTCCGTCGGCGATCTGGCTTCGTTGCCCGCGTTTTTGATTTTGCTGGCTATCGCGTCGATTATTTTGATGCCCGCTGCGAACGGAGTGAGCCGCTATTTCGAGCATCAGGCCGATCAGTATTCGCTCGAGGTGACGCACGGGTTGACGCCGGATTCGGGCCAGGTTGCGGCGCAGGCGTTTCAGATTTTGGGCGAGGTAGATTTAGATTATCCGGATCCGAGTCCTATGGATGTTTTCATGACCTACGATCATCCGGCGACGCGGGATCGCGTGAAGTTTTCGTTGACGTATGATCCGTGGGCGGCGGGAGGGACGGGGGAGTTTGTGCATTAAGACGTTGCAAAATTCTGGTTCTCGCAAGTATCAGACGCTGTAAGACAGATTCTTCGACTGCGTGACCGGACGTGCCGCAAGAGCGGCACGAAGTGCCGGGCCGTCCGGTCACTCCGCTCAGAATGACAATGGTCGGACGTAAGGCTGGAGCTTCGCCAAGCATTTGTGCCGGACACAGCATGCTGTGCCCCTACGGCGAAAACCCAACGTTCACAATTCGGCGTTAGTTTCGGGAGTGCAGCGTCATTTGGATTGCGCTGCGGGGGCGCAGCGTGATCAACGGCTCGGGGACAACTTCCGTGCCAGGGACCAGCCGGAATTTGAATTTCTGCGCGAGCGTTGCGATTACGATGGCGGCTTCCAGCAGGGCGAAACCTTCGCCGATGCAGCGGCGGGGCCCGGCGGAGAACGGGAAGTAGGCGCCGGGCGGCAGACGGTCCTGCAAGCCATCGAGCCAGCGCTCGGGACGGAACGCCTCGGGATCGTCGTAGTAGCGCGCGTCGCGATGCATGATCCACTGCGAGATCACCACGGTTGAACCTTTGTGGATGTCGTAACCGCCGATCTCGCAGGGCTCCATGGTTTCGCGCGCCAGGATGTAGGCCGGCGGATAGAGACGCAGGACCTCATTCATAACGGCGCGGAGATAAGGCAGACGCGGGAAGTCTTCAGCGCCGGGTGCGCGCCCGCCGAGAACGCCGTGCAATTCCTCGTGGAGTTTCTCTTCGGCTTCGGGATTTCCGCTGAGCGCGTACCACGTCCAGCTGAGCATCTGCGCGGTGGTTTCGTGGCCGGCGAGAAACAGCGTCATGGTTTCATCGTGCAGCTGCTTCGGGGTCATCTGGCTGCCGTCTTCGTCCATCGCACCCATCAGCAGGGCCAGCAGATCGTTGTGATGATTTGAATTCCCCTCCGCGCGGCGCTCGTTGATGATGCGATTGACGAGTGAGTCAATAAATTTCAGTTCGCGATCGGCGCGGCGGTTTGAAGGAGTAGGCCACGTCTCCGGAATGCGGACCGGCATGCGGTTGCGGCGCAGCGAATAGCGCATCAGGAAGGTCATGGCGTGGCCGATCTGCTTCGCTTCGCCCGGGAGCGCGGTGCCGAAAAGAGTCTTTACCGCAATATCGAGGGTGAGAGCGGTCATTTCCTGCGAGATATTGCGCTGCTCGCCGCCGCGCCAGTCGCGTATGTGGGCGTCGGCAAGCTCGAGCATGGTGGCGCCGTATTCCGCCATGCGCGCGCGATGGAACGCCGGCTGCGCCAGGCGGCGTTGGCGGCGCCAGAAATCCCCTTCGCTAATCAGCAGGCCCTGGCCGAGGATGCGCGTGGTGATACGGCGAGTAAGCTCGCTTTTGTGGAATTTCGCCTGCTGGATGACGAGCACCTGATTGATCAGGTCGGGGCGGTTGACGATGGTGCGCTCCTGCATCATCACGTAGAAGCGTACGACGTCGCCGTATTCGCGCGTCATCTGCCGCATGCCCGCGAGCGGATCCTTGCGCAGCTGCAGCGCCATGCCGACGATGGGGGCGCCTTTCGGTCCCGGCGGGTTGTGTTTGCCGTTGCGAGACATTTTGGCTTGTCCGGTGCGTACTATTCTACAGGGTCGCGAGCCGCTTTAAGCCTGCGGGAATTGGGCGCGATAATTGGATTAAGATGCGACTTACGGGTTTTCCGTGCATCCAATGGGAAACCGTGGAAACCGAGATGCAGAAACCGGATTGGCTCGTGCAGATGGAAGACGTCCTTGAAACGTTGAACGAGGGCGTGATGATTCTGGACGACTGTCGCACGATTCTTTACGTCAATTCCTGCCTGGAGACCATGTTCGGATTCCCGTCGTCGGAAATCGTGGGGCACATGGGCTCGGACTTTTACACCAAGGACGAGTACGCGGTGATCCTTCGGCAGACGGACATTGGGCACGCGCAGGGGCACAATCGGTTCGAATTCGTGCTGCCGGTGAAGGACGGCCAGCGGTTGCCGGTGATCATTAGCTCGCGGATGTTCGAAGATCCCGACGGCCTGGAATTCGTGGTGGTGACGTTCACGGATATTTCCGAGCAGAAGAATGTGGAAGAGAAACTGCGCGGCGCGAATGCGAAACTGAAACTGCGGCAGGCGGAAATTGACGAAGACCTGTTGCTGGCGGCGCGCGTGCAGCAATCGCTGGCGCCGCAGTCGATGGTCTGGGGCAGATATGCGCGTGGATGCTTACTACCATCCGGTGCGGACGATCGGCGGCGACTTTGGACTGGTGAATCCGCTCGACGACCGGCATCTGAACCTGCTGGTTTGCGACGTTTCCGGGCACGGGATCGGATCGGCGCTGGTGGCCAACCGCATTTACAGCGAGACCATGAATCAGTTGAATAGCGGCCGGCCGCTGGCGGAAATTCTGCGGCACCTGAATCGCTTCACGATGCAGGACCTGGGAAGCTCGGCGCTGCTTTTCACATTGGCCGCGGCGCGTATCGATATGAGCGGTCGCCGGATGATTTTCGCGGGCGCGGGACATCCGCCGGCGATGATCGTGACGCCGGGCGAAGAGCCTCGGCTGCTGGAATCGCGCAGCATGGTGCTGGGCGGATTGCCGGACGCGGTGGCGACGGAAGCGGCGATCGAAGTGGATTTGAAGAAGGGCGATCGCGTGGTGCTGTATACCGATGGCATCAGCGAGGTTTTTGACTCCGGCGGAGAGATGCTGGGCACAGAAGGCGTGCAGAAAATCGTGCGCGAGACGGCACTGCTGCCCTTCGGCGATATGCAGCAAGCGGTGTTGAATCGCGTTGCGGCCTGGCGCGACGGTGCACCGACCGACGATATGTCGCTCGTCTTGCTCGAAGTGCTCTGATCCGATTCGCCCAGACTTGACTGCCGCGAAACCTGAGCCAGACTGGATATTCACGCAGGCGCTGCGAATCGTGTACACTTCTGCCGTTTTCACACTTCATGGATCCGATTACCCACGGCATCGCCGGCGCGCTCCTTGGAAAGTCATTCTTCTCGAAGCGCGAGGAGCGAGTCGCGATTTTCGCCGCGACGCTGGGCGCGGTATTCCCCGATATCGACATCTTCGTTGAACTCGCCTCGCGAGACCCGCTGGGAATAGTGAAATATCATCGCGCGATTACTCATTCGTTCGTCGCGCTGCCGGTGTTCGCAGTGTTACTGGCGCTGCTGACGCGCGCTCTGCTGCCCTGGGTGCGGCGTCGATGGCCGCGGTTTGCGGGTTGGGACGCGCCGCCGCTGTGGCTGCTTTCGGTGATTTACGGTGTGGGTCTCGCGAGCCACATCTTGCTCGACGGAATGACGTCGTTCGGCACGCGGATGCTGTATCCGCTTTCGACGCGCCGCGTGGCATGGGACTTGTTGTTCATCATCGATTTCAGCTTCACGTCGATCATTCTGGTGCCACAGGTAATTCCCTGGATTTGCCGCTTTCGGGAGAAGGCGCGCGGGCGGGCGCTGAAGATGTGGATTTGCTTCACGGCGGGCGCGATTATTTTCTGGCTGATGGCGCGAGCCGCAGCGTATCCGTTTCATTTGTGGATCGTGGCGCTGGCGAGCGCGGTTTTCGCGGTGCTTTTTTTCTTGCCGGCGAATGGCACGATGGGCTCCAGGCTGACACGCGCGCATTGGGCGCAGATCGGGGCGTTCGCGGCGCTGGTTTACTTGTTTGCGTGCTCGGTGGCGCATCACATGGCGATCATGCAGGCGAAGCGGTTCGCGGACATGAACCACATTTATGTTGAGCGGATGGGCGCGCTGCCGATTCCGCCGTCCTTCCTGGATTGGGGTGACGCGGTGCGCTCTCCCGATGCACTATTCGAATCGCAATTCGATCTGCGGCAGCCGGGGCCGCGCCTATTTCGATTCATTCCTGATTCGCCCCCCGATGAGTACATCGTCAAGGCGCTGGAAATGCCAAGCGTGAAGCTTTATTTGAGCTTTGCGCGATTCCCTTCCGTGCAGAGCTTTCGCGATGGCAACCAGCACGTAGTCGAACTGGGAGAAAACCGCTTTCAGGATGGGCGGCGGCGCGGACCGCAACCTTTCACCTACGAAGTAGTCTTCGACGCGGACGGCACGCTGGCCGAAGAAGGCTGGCTGACGAACGGCATGTTGCAGAGCAGGATGCGCCGTCTGATCCCCCAAATTAACAATCCGATTGCGCCACCGCCGAAAAAACCGTCGTGAAAATTCTGGTCTTCAGCGACATCCACGGCGACGTGCGCGCGCTCGCCCGAATCGTGGCGCAGCCGGCCGACGTGTACATCTGCGCGGGCGATCTCGCAACCTTCGGCAAGGGGCTCGAGAAGTGCGGGAAAGTGCTCCAGCCGCTGGGCGAGAAGCTGTGGGTGCTGCCGGGAAATCATGAATCGCACGCCGACATTCGCGAATTCTGCGCGAAATTCGGCTTCGTGGATTTTCACCGCCGGGTGCTGCAGGCGAAATCGACGCCATGGGCGGGTCTGGGGTACAGCAACGTCACGCCGTTCAAGACTCCCGGGGAGTACACCGAAGAAGAAATCGCGGCGGCGCTCGAGGAATTCAACGGCATCGCGGGGCTGCACCTGGTGATTCACGTGCCGCCCTACGGCATGCGGCTGGATGAATACGCTCCCGGCAAGCACGCGGGCAGCACGGCGCTACGCGCGTGGGCAGAGCGCGAGCAGCCCGCTTATCTTTTCTGCGGGCATATCCACGAAACCGCCGGCCTTTCCGACCGGATGCGAACCACGCAGTGCATCAACGTGGGCAAAGAAGGATTCGCGCTGGAGATTTGAACGCGGCAGCGCGCATCCGCCGTCGAAGGCGAAGTTCCCTACCGATTGAATTTCTTGTTGTCCGCGGGATAAATCACCAACTGCCGTTGATCTCCGCTTCCTTCACTTTCGGTGCGGACGCCCGAGGCGCCGGTGAGCTCGAGATGCACGATGCGCCGCTCGCGCGCCGACATCGGATTGAACTGGAACGGCTGGCCCGTTTCGCGGACGCGCTGCGCGGCCACGCGCGCTGAAAGCTTCAGCTCGGCCAAGCGCGTGGCGCGGTATTCGCCGCAATCAAAGCGAACGCGATCGTGGAGCCGCGGATCCAGACGCAGCCAACGATGCGCGATGTGTTCAAGTGCCAGCAGCAGCTCCGCATTCTTTTCCAGAAGCAATTCCTGATCCGCGCCGCTGAAAACTACGGTCACTTCCGAATCGTTGCCTGCAGTGGAGGCGACTTCGAACTGCAGCTCGAGTCCCATCTCGCGCACCCCAACCTCAAGATAACGCCGGAGCTCCACGACAGCGCGCTCGGCATCGAGCGGGGGAGGTGGCGCGGACTGCTCGCGACGTTGAAATGGCCTGCTGGGGCGCCGGTTTGCGGACGTAGGGCGATTTCCGTTCATTGCTTTTTCTTACCCTTGTTCTTGAATGGGCTGTTGGTCGGCAGCGGGCGCGAGCGGTTCAAGTAATATTGCTGGCCCGTAGCGATCAGATTGCTCGTAAACATATACAGGTTCAATCCGCTCGCATAACGGAAGAAAAACGCGACGAACATCAGCGGCATGAGCTTCATCATCCGCTGCTGGGACGGGTCGATGGCCGCTGATTGCGGCGTCATGGCCGTTGAGACGTACATGGTAACAGCCATGGCGACCGGCAAGATGTAATACGGGTCGCGCACGGAAAGATCGTGGATCCAGAGAAACCAGGGCGCGTGCCGCAGCTCGATCGCGCCGGTGAGAACGCGCCACAGCGCCCACCATATCGGCATTTGCATCAGCATGGGAAGGCATCCGCTCATTTGCGCAAGCGGACTGATGCCCTCGCGCTGGTAGAGCGCGGCCAATTCATCCTGCTGGCCTTTTCGTCGCGGATCGGTCATGGAGTATTTCTTGTATCTATCCTGGATCTGACGCATTTCCGGGGCGATTTTTTGCATGTCCTGCATCGATCGCCAGCTTTTCATCTTCAGCGGGAACACGACGATGTTGATGACCAGCGTGAGAATCACGATGGCCCAGCCCCAGTTCGGGATGTAACGATGCAGCCACTGCAGCGCGAAAAGCAGGGCCTTCGAAATCACGCTGAACCAGCCGAAGTTGACCAGGCCTTCGAGAGACGGTTGGACTTTCGCAAGGATTCCGAGATCCTTCGGCCCAACGAACAGGCGCGCCTTCACCGGCCCATCGGACATCGCACCGACTGCGATTTCCGCAGCGGGCTCGCTGCCGGGTTGATTGTCCGATCCGGTGAAGTGGTGCCATTGCGTCCAGTGCCACAGCGCGATGTCCGTACCATCTGGAATGAATGCGGCGGCGAAAAACTGGTCCATGATGCCGGCGAATTGTAGGGGACCAGACTGCTGGAAGGCTTGAATCTGGTTGCCGGATATTCCGAGCTTTTTGTACTGCAGCAGATTCAGACTGTCGCCCTGCTTGTAGAAGACGGTGACCAGCTGCGAGGCCTGGTAGACCTCCTTGTCGCCGAATCCGCCGCGCCAGGCTATGGCGGGCGCCAGCGGCTGTCCATTGAGCGAAGCCGACACTTCGATCGACATCTGGTAGCCCAGATCGAATTTCAATTTCTTCGTGACGTCGAGGTGGCCATCGCTCCAGTGAAAATCGACTTCCGCGGGCGCGGTTACGTTCAGCGACGAGGGAGTGACCTCATACAGCGCGGAATTCGCCTGCGATTCGAGCTGCTGATCCGGCAGCATCAGCGACATTGGCCAACCGAGCTCCTGCGCGTTAGAGGGATTGACCAGATCGAGCGGATGCGGCGGCTTTTGATCGTCGAAATAGGTCTTCAGCGTCCAACTGCGAACCACGCCGCCGCGGTTGGAAAGTTCGACGCGGTAAAGCGGGCTTTCGACGACCACAGTATGCTCGCCCGCGGCCTGCACGGCGGGGATTTTAAGAGCAGGCGCCGGTGCTCTTTTCGTGCTCGCCTGCGCGACCTCTTGTAGAGCGGTTGGCTGCGCTGCCCCGGTTCCGGAGTTCGGGGCGGTCGCCGTCTTTCCGGCCCCTGGCGGAGGAGTCTTGGGCGGGGGAGGCTGGAAAAACTTTACCCAGATAAATGTAATCGCGATGACGGCGACGACGAAAACAATTCCACGAGTCTGATCCGACATCTCCTTCACCGCGACACACCCCTGGATTGCGCTGACGCGAACGCCGTTGCCACCGGAGCTTCCTCCGGCACCGGATCGAATCCGCCTCTATTAAAAGGATTGCAGCGGAAAAGCCGGCGAGCGGCGAGCGACAATCCGCGCCGCGCCCCGTGCAGTGCGATCGCGTCGGCTGCATAGTTGGAACAGGAAGGATAAAAGCGGCAGGCACCGCCGAAAAAGGGCGATAGGAAAGTGATGTAGGCTCGAACGAGCAGGAGCAGCGACCAGGCAGCGGCCGATTTACTTTGTGCCGCGGAACTCGGAGCGGCCGCTAGGTTAAGCCAGTTCACGGACTGTTCGCCGGAGTGCGCGGAATCAGCTTCAGCAATTCGCGCGTGAGCTCCGAAAAATCCGCCATGGCCGCCGAACTGCGCGGATGAATTACGATGTCCCATCCCGGGGAGATCTCCTGTCGATGTAACCTCAGAATTTCGCGCAGCCGCCGCCGGATGCGGTTGCGCCGGACGGCGCTGCCCAGCGCCTTCTTGATGCTCCAGCCATATCGGCTCCGCTGGAGGCCGTTGGGGCGAACGAAAATAGTGAACTCGCGGCTCGAACGGCGCTTCCCCTCGCGGTAGACGGCGTCGTATTCGGCGCGGCGGGCAACGCGACATTCGCGCGGCAGGCCGCCCCGGGCCACATCAGACTCGCGTGAGGCTATGGCGTCCCTTTTTTCGGCGTTCGGCAAGGACTTTCCGTCCACCCTGACTCTTCATGCGTTTGCGGAAGCCGTGTTTTTTGTGACGGCGACGCACATGGGGCTGAAACGTACGTTTGGGCAACGAATTCTCTCCTCTATTTTCGCGGGCTGCGCTGCATTAGCGGCGGAGTTGGCGCATCGGATGCCCTCGCGGACCCAGGCGAATTTAGTAGTGTATTCGAGCGTTGCAGCACGGTCAAGGAAGCGTGCGCGACCACCTGAGTCTCTACTGCTTGCCGAGTCGAGTGACGAACTACGAATAATGTAGCGCTTGCAGCGCGTGAAAAGCGAAAGTGGGAAGGGAGCGTCCCGTTTTCTTTCGCGCTAATTCGTGCGTGTCCTGGCCCAACATTCTGACACAGCGAGACGCACTTCGCGGCAGGGGCGACTCGTCGAAAATACGAAACAATTTCTTCTGGGAGGGGCCGAGCGACTTGGAAAAATACGCGCGATTTTTCTACAGTAAAACCCTTAGTGGTCCTAGGAAATTCGTTTGGATCGGTTAGTACCTTATCAATTAAGCAATATCACTCATTTGGGAACACATTTTCATTGTTGCGGAAAGGGGCATCCCGTGGCCCTTATGAGCAGGCGCAAGGGGCTGAAATAAGAGTATTTGAATGTGAGAGATGCAACATGACAGGTTTGGTAGGGCGGTTGCTTTAACCATCGTGCAATCGCCCGTGTTGCACGGGCTGTGGGCAGGGATTCTCGGAGGTATCTTGCGGACAAGAATGCTAGCAATCGGCGTCATGCTTATAGGATTCGTACTTATTAATGGAACAGCATCGGCTGACAGCGTTGCGGTGCAGAACGCGTCTTTTGAACAGATTGGTTCGGGCGGGTTGCCTAACGGATGCGGTACCGGCTGCGCTTACGGCTATGGTCCGATTCCCGGTTGGACAACCGTTGGAAGTGGCGGCGGCGCCTGGCAGCCGGGTCCTACGGGAACGTATTTTAACCAAGCGATTCCTGACGGGTCGACCGTCGCATTCGTTAACGGCACGCTTTCGCAGGACCTCGATGTTGCCTTACTGGCGAACACGGAGTACACGCTGACTGTCGACGTTGGCGACCGACTGGACGGGTACCGGGGAGGCTGGTCGATAGCTTTGAACGACGGGTCGATGCAGCTGTGCACGAACGCCGGCCAGACGGCAGAAATCGCAGTGGGAACATTTGCCCAGGAGAGTTGTACTTTTACGACAGGATCCTATGTACCGAGCGGAGACCTCTTCATTGTTTTGGGTGGAAGCGGATCCAGTGACAATGCGACTTTCGATGACGTGAGAGTGTCCGCTCCCGAACCCGAGTCGATCGTCCTACTGGGAGCCGGGCTCTTTTGCGTAGCGATCTTCGGTGTGCTTTACAAACGCAATCAGGGTCTCCAGGGTATCGCTTCGTAACCGTCGAATCGTTTCAGAGAAGTTCGGGCCGCGCTGATCCTTGGCGCGGCCTTTTTATTTGGCGGGGGTTACGCTGGCTTTTGCCTGCGTGCTACTTTCGTCGAGCCACGGCTCCAGGATTTGCGCTGCTACGCGGTCACCGCGCGCGGACCAATGGCCATCGCACGGCAGGAAGTACGACATAAAGTCCCCGCCGGAATCAGCGTCCATCGGCGGCAGCAGATCCTTCACCGGAATTCCGGCGCCGCTTCCCCACTGCTCCATCACCGGCCCCAGGCGATTGGAACCGTTCCGATGAAGCCGCAGAAAATCGTTCGCGCGCGGAATCAAGAAAACGTATTCTTTGGCATCGTGGGCGTCGGCGCTGGCCTTGATGTCCTTCAACGCAGTCTTTAGGCGCGTCAGGTCCGCATCGTTGAAATCGTTATAGCCGGAATAGACGCCGCGTGTCCGCCAGTAGAAGCTCGAGTAGAGATACTGCCCCACGTGATACGAAGCGAGGTAGGCGCGCAAAATGGCTTCGACGTGATCCCAAGTGCTCTGGCCCACGTTCGGATCGAAATGTCCTGCGTAAAAAACGGAAAGATCAGGCGCGTAATAAGGCCGATAACGATCACCCTCGCCGATCGATTTCCAATAGGCGTAATCCATGTCGTGAAAATCGTTGTCCGGTAGCACGCCCACCACGACCATGGTGTGGTCGAACTTCGCGGCCATCGTCTTATAGAGCAGCGCGTACTGAAGCGGGCCGAAATTCCCGCCCGTGCCGAAATTCAAATTCTCGAGGCCCGTATCGCGCTCGAGAATGTCGCTCAGGCGTTCGCTATCTGGGAGCCCTAATCCTTCGACGAACGAATCGCCCAGCAGGATCGTGCGCGGCTGCGCCGAATGTAGCGAACGTTCGCGATCGCGCGCGCCGTAGCTGTTCGTGGTGTATTCGACGCTGAAGCAACCTTCTTGATGCAGGAAACGGCCGTTGGGCCGGTGCCACACGCCGAATGAAAGATTGATGTCCGCCCAAAACTGGTTGTAGTTCAAATGATAGGTTGGTTTGCTCGCGGGCCATTTCTTGCGATGAACGATGGCGATCGAAGCGATTTCAGCGAGCACGGCGAAGACCAGCAGGTTGACCAGAATCACGCGCAACACGTACGCGATCGCGCCCAGGAACCCGCGCTTCGCTGGCGCCGCACCGGATTTGGACGTCGTGCTCACGACTTTTCGATCAGGAAATCGCCCAGCACCAGGCAGTCCATCTCGCTGCGGGAAAAAGTGCTGTACGCGTTAGCGGGCGTGGTCACGATGGGCTCGCCGCGCAGATTAAACGAAGTATTCAGAACCACGGGCACGCCCGTCGCCTGACCGAATCGTTCGATCAATCCGTAATACAGCGGATTGTGTTCCTTGAAGACCGTCTGGACGCGCGCCGTACCGTCCACGTGAGTGATCGCCGGCAGCGTGGCGTGGTGTTCGGGTTTGACCGGCATCACGTAGAGCATGAATCGCGCCGGATATTGCTTCACCGCGTCGTCCAGCTGGAAATATTTCGACGCGCACTCCGCGGCCGCGGACGGCGCAAACGGACGATACGGTTCGCGAAATTTGATTTTTGCGTTTACGATATCTTTCATCATGGGGTTGCGCGGATCGGCCAAAATGCTGCGATTGCCGAGGGCCCGCGGCCCCCATTCGAAGCGGCCCTGATACCAGCCGACCACTTTCCCGTTCATCAGCAATTCGGTCACGCGATCAAAAAGCTCATCGCGGTTCGCCGCATGGTGATGGGGAATATTTGAATCATCCAGAAACGCCTTAATCTCGCCGGTGCCGTATTCCTGGCCCCAATGCGCATGCTCCATGCGAAATCCACGCGGCTGACCGAGAACGGAATGATAGGCCCATAGTGCAGCGCCCAGCGCTCCGCCCGAATCCCCCGCCGCGGGCTGGATATAGAGTTCGTCGAAGCCAGATTCGCGCAGGATGCGTGTGTTCGCCACGCTGTTCAATCCCACACCGCCGGCCATGCACAATTTCTTCAGTCCGGTTTCTTTCTGCACGGCGCGCGCCATGCCGACCAGTAGATCCTCCGTCACGCGCTGGATGCTGGCGGCAATGTCAGCATAGTGTTCATTGGCGCGGCATTGCGTGATGTAGTCCGATGGCTTGTCGCCGAAATAGCGCGGATAGCCGGTCGATTCGGTGAAAAACGGCAGATTGGGCAGCCGCGGCTCCCCGAAAAGTCTCGCGAATTTCCGGTTGAACATCTTGTCGGTGGAGTGTTGAAAGCAGAAATAGTCCATGTTCAGCGAATAAGAGCCGTCGCCGTGCTGTTCGACCACCTTCCACACCTTGTCCGTGTAGCGAGGCGTGCCGTAGGGCGCCATGCCCATCACTTTGTACTCGCCTTCGTTCACTTCGAAGCCCAGGAACGCGGTGAACGCACTGTAGAGCAGCCCGATCGAGTGCGGAAATTCCACCTGCTTCGTCAGCTTGACCTGCGTGCCGTGTCCCACGCCGAACGCGGTGGTCGTCCACTCCCCTACGCCGTCGACCGTCAAAATCGCGGCGTCCTGAAACGGCGAGCAGAAAAACGCGCTGGCCGCGTGCGACACGTGATGATCGGAGAAAAGTATTTTGTCGCGGTCCACGCCCAGCTCGGATTCCAGCACGCTGGCTACCCACATCTTGTCGAGCATCCAGCCGATCATCGACTCGCGAAACACTTTCAGCGATTGTGGATACGTTTGCAGCACGCTCGCCATGATGCGGTCGAATTTGCGGAACGGTTTCTCGAAAAAAACCACATAGTCGAGCTCGCGCCCTTCGATTCCGGCTTCCCGCAGGCAGAACTGGATTGCATTGGCCGGAAAGTCGAAGTCGTGCTTCTTGCGGGAGAATCTCTCTTCTTCGGCCGCCGCGATCAGATGCCCGTCGCGCAGTAGCGCCGCGGCAGCGTCGTGGTAATAGCAGGAGATTCCAAGAATATGCATCAGCTACTGCTTCTGGGCCCAGCTGAGGTCGTGCGTTTCAGGCGTCACTTCTGTCCAGCTCGCGGGATGCTTTTTCAGTTTCAGAGGATCGGAAAAGAGCCGGGCGGCCACGCCAAACGGCAGAACCACCACGGCGTACAGGATGGTGAGCAGCACGCGCGCCTGGAAATTGCCGATTTTGCGCGCCAGGCGCTTCCACGCGCTCCAGGCAGCCTTCACGTTCTGCACGAAAGCGTTGGCCATCAGTATCTGCGCCGCCTAGAAGAGGGTGTAGATGAACGGCGCGAGTGCGGAGCTTTGCGCCACGACGATGATCACTCCGGTCAGCA
The DNA here is from genome assembly GCA_963800535.1 of uncultured Acidobacteriota bacterium. Lineage (GTDB taxonomy): Bacteria > Acidobacteriota > Terriglobia > Acidiferrales > UBA7541 > Palsa-295. Next base: position 119,315 of record CAWDBK010000021.1, on the reverse strand, counting down.
ATACCACGAAAATAACCGGCAGCAGCCACCAGCGCTTGGTGCGCGCGAAAAAAGCAAGCAGCTCACCGGCAATTCCGACGCGTCGGGCCGTGGTGCGAACAAACTTCATTTCCGCTCCCTTACGTTGAAAAACCACGATAGCATCCTGCGAACGAGGTCCGCAAGCCGCTAGAGAGCGGTACTTCGCGTAGAAACCGGTGTTTTACGTGCGGGTAAAGCCGGTGTTCTGGCCGGCTTGTGCAAACGCCATGACAAACAACACTCCGAACAGCAAATCAACGCAGCCAAGTACCATGTCCCCGGCGCTCATCCTCCGCTGTAGATAGAGAATCACGCAGGGAATGCCGAATCCCAGTTTTTCGAGTAGCGCGACGATCATAAATGGCCGGAACCGCGCGGGGTTGCCCCCGATAATGAAAAAAGCGATCTGCCACGCCAGCGCCACTCCCGCAAAGCCGTAGTAGAAGCCGGGATGTGTAATGGGGGGAGGGTCCTGCCGCCCAATCATGCCGTAAATAAAGTAGAGGGGCGTGAGTGTCAGCACGCCCCAGATGCCCGCAGCCCAGAAAACGATCTTGGCGAATCTCATCCTCGCGCCTTCCAAAGGCCGGGCGCGCGTCAGAATCCAGTCGCGCCGAAGGCCTGCTTCACGTGCGGCTTCAGCAGATACATCGCGATCCAGAGATTCACTCCAATAATAATCAGATCCCAAATGATCGCTAGGGGTTGGAAGTGCAGGAGCGCAATCGGGAGAGTAATTGCGTACAGTGCGATGGCAATGAAACTTAAAACGATCACCAAAATGCGCGTCCAATTGAAAAGTCTAAACATTCCTAGAGCTATCACGGCGTAGAGGACAGTAAAAAAAAGGAAAAAACCAACAACCAGAGCGACGCCGATCTTGGCGAATACTTCTCTGCCAGGTTGCTGAGCCATGTTCGCGATGACCGACCAAAACACGAGCGCGAAGACAATCGCGAGCGTCGAACAAGCGGCGCCGATAACCGCGAGGACGCCCAGAATCGTGACCCCCGTTGGACGCTCCATTCGCACCTCTCGTGCTTTCTAAACCCTTTTGGTTCAAGCCGCCAGGCTCGCTTACCTTTCGCCCGGCCGGATTTCGCGCGACGGTACGTCAAGCTCCGGGCTCGGTCAAGCGGAAAGAAAACTGAACCGGCACGGTCGGTTGATGTAAACTCCCGGAAGCCAAGACAGCTGATTGATCCTGACCCGGTGCGGTGGGCTCCGGGCCGTGGTGGGAGTTCCAAATGCACGCGCCCGCGGCAAAGCCTCTGCGAACAAGTGCCGCCATTTTCCTGGCATTTCTGGTGATCGGCACGCATTGGACCACGGCGCGCGCGCAATCGCCGCCATCCCAAACTCCTCCCCCGGCGCAATCCACCCCGTCCCTTGCTCCAGCGCCCGGCTCGGAATCGGCCGCACCCGCTGCCGCTGCTCCCACCGCCCCGCCAAACGCCGACTCCGCCGAAATGACCACCGAGGAATCGTCCGTTCCCCTGCGCGTGATGGTTAATCTGGTTCCCCTACGCGTGATTGTGCGAGACGCAAAGGGAAACGCCATCAAGACGCTTCACAAAGACGACTTCCAGCTCTTCCAGGATGGCAAATCTCAAATCATCTCGAACTTTTCAGTCGTCGAGCCGCCCTCAGCCGCACCGCCTGCCGCCGCAGCGGGTTCGGGAACGGCCGCGCCACTACCCGGCGCAACCGCTCCCTCGGGATTCGTTCCCCCATCGCGTTTCGTCGCGCTGCTGTTTGACGACGCGCACCTCAACATCCAGGACGCCATGCAAGCGCGGCTCGCAGCCACCAAGTATGTCGACGCGTCGCTCGGGCCCACCGATCGCGTCGCCGTGTTCACCATGTCCGGCCAGTTTCAGACCGACTTCACCTCCGACCGCGACAAAATCCACAAATCGCTCATCAGCATCCAACCCCGGGCGGTGACGGCAGCAGCCGAAGTCACCGATCAGGATTGCCCGCCCATGGAACCGGTCGAAGCCGACGCCATCCAGAACCATAACGATGAGCAAGCCCTGGGTATCGCGACCTCCGACGCGTTGGCTTGCGCGCCGACGGTGAGCAACAATCAGGCCAGCAACGGGCCGACCCCGGCTCAAATTCAGCAAGCTCAGGCCCTGGTCCAGGCCATGTCCCTGCGCGTGGAGCAGCAGACGGAACAGGAAACGGAAGCCGCCTTCCGCCGCCTGCGCGAGATCATGTCGCGCATGGCGATTCTGCCCGGGCAGCGCAATATCGTGCTCATCTCTCCCGGCTTTATTTACGTGAACCGCGAAGTCGAATATTCCGAACTGATCGATAACGCGATCCGCCAGAACACTTTTATCAATACTCTCGACGCTCGCGGTCTCTACGTCCCAGATCTCGGTGGAGACATCAGCCAGCGCACCAACGATCCCAACCCCGCCTATGCCGGGAATCGCACCACCTGGCGTCTGGAGGCGCAGCAGCGCCAGACGCAGACGCTGATTTCCTTCGCCACGGATACCGGAGGTTGGGCGTTTCACGACAATAACGATCTGGGGCAGGGATTGCGCGAAGTCGCTTCCGCGCCCGACGCCTACTACTTTCTGGCCTACGTTCCATCGAATCTGAAATTCGATGGTAAGTTTCACTCGATCAAAGTCACGCTAGCCGGGAAGCTGAAATACTCCATCCAGGCGCGCCGTGGGTATTACGCGCCGCGTCACGGCGAAACGCCCGAAGAAGCCGCGAAACGCGACATAGAAGACGCCGTTTTCTCGCAAGAGGAGCGTCACGCCCTCCCCATCGGGCTCCAGACACAGTACTACAAGACCGACGCGACGGATGCCAAGCTGGCCGTGCTGGCCCACGTCGACCTGGCCCGCGTGCATTTCGAAAAAACGGCCGGGCGCAACGTCGACGATCTCACCGTGGTGGCCGCGATTTTCGATCGCGACGGAAATTTTGTTACCGGCACGCAGCGCATCCTGTCCATGAAGTTGCGTGACGAGACGTTTCAGAAATTGACGCACTCCGGCGTCACCGTGCGCACCAGTTTCGATCTGAAGCCCGGGGACTACGTCGTCCGCCTGGTTGTTCGCGATTCCAACGCCGCGCTGCTCTCAGCGCAGAACGGCGTCGTGGAAATTCCGTACTGACTTTCGAGTCGAGGAAGGTGAATCATGGGTCTTCGCCATCTCAAGCCCCGTTTCAATTCGTGTCTCGCCGTGTCGCTCTTGCTTCTGGCCGCTCCGGCGATCGTCTGTGCGCAGGATTCTCCCGCGCCGCCGCCCCCGGCTACCGCGGCGCAGCCGGTGGCGTCGGGCGCGCCCGGTTCCGTCCTTCGCGCTGAATCGAATGTCGTGCGCGTCGATGTGATTGTCACCGACAAGAAGGGCAACTACGTCCACGACCTCGCCTCCAGGGATTTTCACGTCTTCGACAATAATCAGGAACAGCCCATCATCAATTTCTCCTACGGCACCTCCTCTTCCACCGGCCGTCCTGACCGCCGCTACTTGGTCCTTTTCTTCGACGACTCCACCATGGAGATGGCCGACCAGATCAACGCGCGCGCCGCTGCGCAGAAATTCATCGACGCCAACGCCGGTCCCGACCGCGTCATGGCCGTCGTCGATTTCACCGGCACGCTCCGCGTAGTTCAGAATTTCACCGCCGATGCCGTGATCCTGAAACAGGCCGCCAAGAACTACAAAGGCTCCGCGGTCTCGCCCAATGGCGATCCCACCCTCGCGAACACTTCGATCGTCGCGAACTCCGCGAACATTCCGGGATTGCCCGATGCCGCCGCGGATTTCGGCGTGCACACGCTGCTGCTCGGCATCCGCAGCCTGGCAAAAAATCTGATGAACGTCCCCGGCCGCAAGAGCGTGGTCGTCTTCACCGCCGGGTTTCCGCTCTCTCCCGAAACCCAGGCCGAGCTCACCGCTACCATTTCCGCCTGCAATCAATCGAACGTGGCCATCTACCCGCTCGACGTGCGCGGGCTCATCGCCGCCGCACCGGGCCCGGCCACGCAGCTGCGCCGGGACGACGGCTCGAGCATGGGTGAGCCGGTCGCCGCGCGTTCCTCCCAACAGCAACCGCACTTGGTGCTCGCGGCATATCCCGTTCCCGTGGCCGCGGAGCCAGCCGATCCGCAGCGCGGAGGCGGTGGTGGTGGCCACGGCGGCGGTGGCGGAGGAGGAACGGGCGGCGGTGGCACGGGTGGAGGCGGCGGCACGGGTGGAGGCGGTGGAAAGGGCGGAACGGGGGGCGGCACCGGAGGAACAGGCGGCACAGGTGGAGGTGGACGCGGAGGCTCGCCCGGAGGCGGCGGTGGTGGTGGTGTCGGCTACATAGCTCCGCCCGTCATCAATGGACTTCAGCCCAACGCGAATCCCGGTTTGATTATGCCCACCTTGCCCGAAACCGGCTCCGCCAATCAGGACGTGATGTACGAACTCGCGTCCGGCACCGGAGGATTCCCCATCGTCAATAGTAACGATCTGCTCGGCGGCCTCACCAAGATCGCGCACGAACAGGACGAATACTATTTCCTGGGCTACGCGGCACCCGACGGCCCGCAAGGCACCTGCCACGCGCTGAAAGTGAAAATGGATCGCGGCGGCATGCAGGTCCGCGCACGCAGCGGCTATTGCAATGCTAAGCCGAAGGACATGCTCGCGGGCAAACCCGCCGGTTCGGAACTCGAAGCTCACGCCGCGGGCAGTGACAAAGGCACGTTCGCGGGAACGCTTGAGGCGCCGTTCTTCTATACTTCGCCCAATGAAGCTCGCGTCAACGTGGCCATGGAGTTTCCGTCTTCGTCCATCGATTTCGCAAAGGACAAGGGCAAATATCACGCGGACATGAAAGTCCTTGGCATCGCCTACCGGCCTGACGGCACCGTCGGAGCGCGGTTCAGCGACGATGTTCCGCTCGATCTTGAAAAAGACGAACGGAAGCAGTTCACGCAGAAACCGATGCGCTACTCGAATCAGTTTCAGATTTCGCCCGGCAAATACCGCCTCGAGGTTGTCATATCGGCAGGTGGGCAGGGATTCGGTAAATTCGAGGCGCCGCTTTCAATCGATCCGTACGACGGAAAATCCTTCAGCGTCAGCGGCATCGCGCTCAGCAACCAGCTCACTCAGGTCGAAGGTCTCGGCGGCGCTGTCGCGGCCGATTTGTTGTCCGATCGCACACCGCTGATCGCCAACAATGTGGAGATCATTCCCTCGCCGAATAATCGCTTCAAGAAGACCGACCTCGTCGGTTTCTACGCGCAGGTTTACGATCCGCGCCTCACCGACGCGAATCCGCCGGCCCTGAAAATTTCATTCAATATCGTCGACCTGAAGAGCGGCCAGGTCGTCATGGGCGCGCACGGACTCGATCCGGCGCCCTTTATCGAGAAAGGCAGCACGGTCGTGCCGCTGGGTCTGAAGCTCCCGCTCGACCAGTTGCCGCCCGGCTCGTACCGCATGGATTTCCAGGCCTCCGACGCCAGCGGCGCCGTCACGCCAATTCGCTCGGTAGGATTCGACGCCGAGTAACACGCGATCAGCTGTTGCCGTTATGTACTCAGTCCATCTCGCAAGCGTGGGCAGTTCGGCCGATCCGGATTTCAGTAACCGTCAGGCGATCGGGCCAATCTGGAACTACGAAACCGCTTTCGAAGCGTCTAAGCTCCTTCACATTCCGTTTTTGGAGGCATTGGCATGAAATTCAAAGCTGCGCTCGTTGCCGCTTCGTTCGCACTACTCGCCGTCGCCGCGCTGAGACCCGCGCGTGCGGACACAAAAGAACTCAAGACCGGCGCCTTTCAGCTTCAGCAGGAACTCGTCCTTCCCGCGACACCCGAAGCCGTCTACGACGCCATCACCGGCGATATCAGCGGCTGGTGGGACCACTCCTTCTCCGAACATCCGAAGCGCCTTTTCATCGAGCCGAAGCCCGGTGGTGGTTTCTGGGAAATCTTCGACGATGCGGGCAACGGCGTCCTCCACGCCACGGTGATCTACGCCGACCGCGGAAAGTTGCTGCGCTTCACCGGGCCCCTCGGCTTCTCGGGGCAAGCGGTCAACTTCGTCACATCGCTCGAGATGTCCCCCGATCCGGCTGGTACGAAGTTGCGACTCACCTGCAACGTGTCCGGCCAAGTTTCGGACGGCGAAGACAAAATTGTCGACGCCGTTTGGCACCATTTCCTCTTCGAGCGCCTGAAACCCTACATCGAATCCGGCGCCTACAAGAAAAAAGCGCGATAGCGAATTCCAGCGCGTGAGGATTCGGCAGCCGTCGCATCTTGAGGGTTCGGTGATTCTCGGCGACGAATCAACGGTTACACCTGAGTAGTCGTTCCCAGTTTTTCGCGGAGCGTTGGCGGAGCCTCTGATAGGATTATCGTTCGCCCGGAGGCAGTTCCGTTGGCCAGATCGCGCCCATCCTCGAAATCAAAGCTCGCGAAGTCTCGCGCGCCGCGCAAAGCCGCCTCCGCGGACCGTCGCCTGAAAATCGCGCTGGTCGGCTTCGGCACCGTGGGGCGCTCGGTCGCGAAAATCGTGACTCAGGATTCCAGCGGACCGATCGCGCTCACGTACATTTTCAATCGCGGCATCAAGAAGAAGAAAATCGCCTCGCTCCCTGGGAGCATCCGCTGGACGGAAAACATCGACGACGTGCTTTCATCCGATGCCGACGTCATCGTCGAGTTGATTGGCGGCCTCGAACCGGCTGGCGAATGGGTCCGCAAAGCCCTGCACTCCGGAAAATCCGTGGTCACCGCCAATAAGCTGCTCATTTCCGAGCATGGCCCCGAACTGCTCGACCTCGCTCGCAAAATGGGCAAGCGCCTCGAATTCGGCGCTTCCGTCGCCGGCGGCATCCCCGCGATCATCGGCATTCAGGAAGGCCTCGCAGGTGACCGTCTTTTCAAAATCGCCGGAATCCTCAACGGCACCTGCAATTTCATTCTCACCAAAATGGAGAAGGACGGCACGAGTTTCGACGCTGCTCTGAAGGAAGCGCAGTCGCTCGGTTACGCCGAAGCCGATCCCAGCGCGGACGTGGATGGCATGGACGCGCGCGCCAAGCTGCTGATCCTCACGCAAGCCGGCTTGCGTCTGCGCGTCGGCAGCAAGCAGATCGTCTGCCGCTCCATCCGCACCGTCGCCGCCGTCGATTTCATGTACGCTACCGGCCTCGATTCCACCATTCGCCAGATTTCCGTCGCGGAAAAAGAAACGAAGAAAGGCGTGCGCCTCGCCGCCGCCGTACAGCCCGCGCTGATTCCGTCAGTATCGCTGATGGCCCACGCGCAAGGCAGCCAAAATATCGTTACCGCCACGGGAGAATTCGGCGGCAAGATGATTTTTTCCGGTTACGGCGCGGGCGGCGATCCCACGGCCGTCGCCGTGATTTCCGATCTCTACGCGATTCTTCGCAGCGCGGGCGCGCCCGCCGAAGCTCTGCCCGGCGCCGCCGAAGTTCCCGATTCCGTCAGCGGCGATTTCACCGTGCCGCATTATTTGCGATTCGTCGTGCGCGACCGCCCCGGCATCGTCGCCGCCATCGGCGCGATCCTGTCGAAATACGAAATCAGCCTCGACGCTCTGCTGCAAAAGCCGGGCTTCCCGCACTCCGCTTTGCCGTTCGTCATGACCCTCGAAGCCTGCGACAGCGCCGTGCTCGATCGCGCCCTCGCCGAAATCGCCCGCCTCGATTTCCACGTCGAGCCCCCGCTCTGCCTCCCAATCTTCTTGGATTAAAGTTGAAACGTAGCGCCGGGTTCTCCACTCCGGCACATCGAAATTCGCCACGGCGCATCCCGTCACGAAACCCGTCGGGGGCGGAGCCGAGAGCCGCGCGACAGCGAAAACCCAGGCGCAAACACACCGATCCGCGCGTCGCCAAGCCGCGGAGCGGCGATTGAAATTAGCCCGGCACGTAGCCCGCGCCGCAGGCGCGCGAAGTGCCGGGAAAAAGAAGCGGTGAAATCTTCCCAGTCCCAGAGGGACGATTGAAGGTGCGCAATTGAGGGAGGAAACGCGGCACTCGCCGCAGCGAACTACCGATCCTGAAAAAACATGAACAACGTCTGCATCGCCCGCTCATCCGCCGCGCGCATCATTTCATACGCAACGTTCAGCGCGCGACCGAACTTCTCGATCTCTTCGCGGCAAACTTCGGAGAACTGTTCCAGCACCATGCAGAAATAATACGAGTCGCTTCCGGCCTGAGCAATAAATTATCGCCAAGCTGTTCCCGCAGCACCAACCCGCCCGGCTAACGCCGCGCCGATTGCGCCGCAGCCGGTGCCGCCACGCGAAACTGCTTGCTCAGCGCCAATCCCTGCTGCTGATACGAAGATCCAATCGCCTGCCCGTACAATTTGTCCGGCACGCTCGCCATCTTGTGGTACATCAGCCGCCCCACCACCTGGCTATCCTCGAGCAGGATCGGCACCTCATGCGCGCGCACTTCCAGCACCGCCTTCGTGCCTTTGATTTCGCCGTTCAATCCATATCCGAATCCCGGATCGAAAAATCCCGCGTAGTGCACGCTGAACTCGCCGATCGAAGGATCGAACTGCGTCATCTCCGCCGCCCAGCTCGAAGGCACGCTGATCCGCTCGCGCGACGCCAGAATATAAAAATCGCTCGGATCGAGTACCAGCCTTCGCGACGGCGGCGCCGTGATCGCTTCCCAAAATTGCGCCGCATCGTGCGCGCCCGCCTTGCTCAAATCCACCGCCGGGCAATTCCGCTTGGCCTTGTACGCCACCACGCTCCCGGGTCCGCTGCCCTGCAAATCGATCGACATCAGCAGTCCCGCGTCCAGAATCGCCTTCGCCGGCGCCTCCGCGTCTTCGTAATAGACCAGACCTTCCTCGACGCGTTCCAGCGCGTTGTCGCTCGCCGCGGGCGGCTTGCCGCGCACGAATCGCAACTGCGTCAGCTTCGTCCCGGCCTGCAAAATAATCGGAAATGTGCGCGAGACGATTTCGACGTAGAGTTGGCCTTTGTATCCCTTCGGCACCTGCTCGAACTGCAGCTCGTGCGGCTCGAATCCTTCGCCGCCTTCTGTCACTAGCCGCGTGAAAATATCCAGCCGCCCGGTGGTGCTTTTGGGATTCGCCGCGCCGCTGATATCGTACGGCAGCGCCAGCTGCTCCACCACCGGAATCACCACCACCGCCCCGCGCTCCAGCAGCGTGGGCCGCGTCAGGTCGATTTCCGCCAGCTTCAGGTCTTCGATTTTTTTTCGGATGGTTGCCGCGCGGCTGGGCAGAAAACTCGCCTGCACGCGATACGCGATTTTCCCAAGCCGCAAATCCATCGACGCCGGCTGGATCTGCCCCGGCTCGATCGCGTCCATCGAGAGGATGTTCCGGTTATTGATCAGCTCCTGAATTTCCTGCGAAGGCAGAATTCCCGTCTTGCGCGCGTCGCGCCGCACATCCGGAATCAGCGCCGGCGTTTCGAAGCCCTTAGTTGCTCCCATAGGCCGTAATTCTGGCAGTGCCCAAGCAGTTCCGCAAGCTTCCGAATTTCGTCCTCGGTGATCTCTGTGCCTTCTTTGTACGCTGTGTGGTCGGCCGTCGGTTTTCCCCACACCCTCTGCGTCTCTGCGGTGAGCTGCCTTTTCCACTTTCCTTTTTCTCTGTGCCTCAGCGTCTCTGTGGCAGAATTGGTTCGCCCGCCGCGAAAGGAAACCGCATGAGCCCCGCGCAAGCCGACAAAGCTCTGAAGTTCCGCTCACTCCACAAACTTCCCGCCAGAGTCGGCGCGCCCATCGAGCCCGCCCCCGGCGCGAAAGCCTTCATCATCCCCAACCCGTGGGACATTGGTAGCGCTCGCATTCTCGCCGGCCTCGGCTTCGAAGCCCTCGCCACCACCAGCGCCGGATTCGCGTTCTCGCTCGGCCGCCGCGACGGCATGGTCACGCGCGATGAACTCCTCGCGCATTGCCGCGCTATTTCCGAGGCCACTTCGCTGCCCGTCTCCGCTGATCTCGAAAACTGCTTCGGTGACGATCCGAAAACCGTCGCGGACACCATCCGCCTCGCTGCTGCCACCGGCATCGTCGGCGGCTCGGTCGAGGACGCCACCGGCGATGAAGCCCATCCGATCTACGATCACGGCCTCGCCGTCGAGCGCGTCGCAGCGGCAGCCGAAGCCGTCCGCTCGCTTCCGTTCCCTTTCACGCTCACCGCCCGCGCCGAAAATTTCCTCTATGGCCGCAGCGATCTCGACGACACGCTTCTGCGTCTCGAAGCCTACGCCACGGCCGGCGCCGAAGTCCTCTACGCCCCCGGCCTCCCAACCCTCGACGCAATCGCCCAAGTTTGCAAAGCCGTCGCCTCGCGCCCGGTCAATGTCCTCGCCGGCATCAAGAACCTGAATTTCCCCGTCAGCCAACTCGAAGCCGCAGGCGCCCGCCGCATCAGCCTCGGCGGCGCACTCGCCCGCTCCGCCATCGGCGCTCTCATCAGCTCCGCCCGCGAAATGCGCGAAGGTGGCACATTCGCCTTCGTCAATGGCGCGTCACCCACATCCGAAGTAGTCAGCTACATGTCCAAGCCAAGATACGGTTCCGCATAGTCACGAAATCTTCCCGCGCAAGAGTCCACAGGGATTCCCTGCTTGCAAAGCTCGGGCGTGCTGTTAGCCTAGTCGCGCAATGCAGAAACGGTCGACAGAACGGATTCGGACCCAGTGGCCGGATTGGATGTCCGCCAGCGGCGGTTGTCGCCCAACCGCGCCGGTAGCTGTACGCGCCGGCGGCAGATTCTATTCGACACACGTGCCGAATAGAATTGTCTGTAACCCGCTGAAAACAAAGGATCGGTGTCAGTTCTATTCGACACAAGAATGGGGGGACTCCTGGCCCCTAAATTTGACGCCTTTCTTAGCGCCAACTAGAATGAAAAACGCGGGCGTGGCGCGCCCAGCCTCACCAATCGTCAGTCACTACTCCCTACTCACGGATTCTCCCCATGTTTGAAACGCTGACTGAAAAACTACAGCGCACCTTCAAGAATCTGCGCGGCCAGGGCAAGCTCACCGCCGAGCATCTCGATGCGGCGCTTGCCGAAATTCGCGAAGCGCTGCTCGAAGGCGACGTCAACCTCGGCGTGGCGGACGAATTCATCGGCCACGTTCGAGAAAAAGCGCTCGGCACGGACGTGCTGCTGCAGCTTTCCCCCGACCAACAGGTCGTGAAAATCGTGCGCGACGAACTCGCCGAACTCCTCGGCAAGGAAGCGCGGCCGCAATTTGGATCGCGCCCACCGGCGGTCTGGCTCGTCTGCGGCCTGCAAGGCTCCGGCAAAACCACCTCCACCGGCAAGCTCGGCAAATGGCTGGGCGAACACGGCCATCGCCCGATCGTGGTCTCGACGGACGTATACCGCCCCGCCGCCCGCGAACAGCTCGCGCAAGTCGCAAAAGCCACGGGCACTCCGATCTGGCCCGGCGCAGGAACCGACAAGCCGGTTGAAATCGTTCGCGGCGCGCTGCGCGAAGCAAAACTTTCCGCCTGCGACGTGATCCTGGTCGACACTGCCGGTCGCCTGCACATCGACGACGAGCTGATGAACGAGCTGCAAACTTTGAAGCGCGAGCTGAACCCCACGGAAATCCTGTTCGTCGCGGACGCCATGATTGGGCAGGACGCGGTGCGCTCGGCCGGCGAATTCCACAAACGCCTGGGCGTCACCGGCATCATCCTTACGAAAATGGACGGCGATGCGCGCGGCGGCGCGGCCCTTTCGATCCGCAAAGTCACCGGCGCTCCCGTGAAATTCGTGGGCGTGGGCGAAAAATACGACGCGCTCGAACCTTTCGTTCCCGACCGCATCGTCGGGCGCATCCTCGGCATGGGCGATGTGCTGGGTCTGATCGAAAAAGCCCAGAAAAATATCGACGAGAAAAAAGCGCGAGAAATGGAGCGCAAGCTCCGTGAGAACGAGTTCACGCTCGAGGATTTTCGCGATCAGCTGCAGCAGATCCGCAAAATGGGCTCGATGGAGCAGCTCATGGGCATGCTGCCGAAAATCGGCCCGTTCGCGAAAATTCCCAAGGACGCGCAGATCGACGAAAAAATGCTGAAGTCCACCGAAGCGATCATCAATTCCATGACCGCCGCCGAGCGCGCCGACGACAACCTCATCGACGGCAAGCGCCGCAAGCGCATCGCCCGCGGCAGCGGCACCACGGTGCAGGAAGTAAATCAGGTGCTGAAGCAATACTCCGACATGCGCCGCATGATGAAGCAGTACGGCAGCATGGCCAAAATGAAAATGCGCGGCCTGGGTAAGTTCGGCAAGCTCGGAGGACTGGGTGGGTCGTAGTCCATGCCAATAGTAATGGACAACACGCTGAATCAAATCCGCTCGACAGCCGCGAGCGGCGGCGGTCGCGCCGAACGCGCGAAGCGCTTGGCGGAGCTGATTCGCAAACTCGGGGAATACCGCTGGGTCGGCGTCTACGACGTGGACGCGGAAAACGTCTCCATCATCGCGTGGGGCGGCCCCGGCGCGCCGGAGCATCCTACGTTCCCAGTAACGAAAGGGCTGACCGGCGCCGCGATTCGAGAGAAGAAGGCGGTCGTTGTCGGCGACGTGCGCAACGATCCGCGCTACCTCACGACATTGAGCAACAATCAATCGGGCGGAAGCACGTTATCGGAAATCATCGTTCCGGTGCTCGCTCCCGGAGACGATCGCGTAATCGGCACAGTCGATGTCGAAAGCGAGCAGGCCAACGCCTTCGGCCCGCGCGATCAGCAAATGATTGAGCAGTGCGCCCAAGCCGCCCTTCCGCTTTGGCTGCTCCGCTAAATAGGTTCTACACGAGTTTGAGCGGTCGCTCGGTCCATTGCACGTCCCAGTAGCGGCCGAATTTTCGGCCAACCTCGGTGTAGATTCCGACGGGCTTGAATCCGCAGCGCGCGTGTAGCGCCGCGCTTGCATCGTTCGGCAGCGTATAGCCGGCTACGACGCGATTTACGTCTTCGCCTTTCAGCGCATCGAAGAGCGCTGTATAGAGACGCGAGCCAAGGCGTTTGCCGATGGCTTCCTGCCCACAATAAATCGTCGTCTCGACGGTGGTTTCGTAGGCGGCCTTGGGACGGAAGCGCATCGTGCCCGCATAGCCGAGCACGACGCCGTTTTCTTCCGCCACCAGCAAGCGATAACGGCCCGTCGCGCCGAATTGTTCGAGCCACGCGGCGCGCTTTTCGACCGTGTAAGGCTCGACGTCGAAGGTCACGGCGGTGTTCAGGACGTAGTAGTTGTAGATTTCCGTCAGCCGCGGCAGATCGCCGCGCGCCGCAGGGCGAATCGCAATTTGAGACATGGCGGTCCTCTGGCACGGGATGGTAGCGCCGAAGTGTGGAGGAGTAACGGGCCAAGTTGGCCGCCGAGTAGTTAGGCTCGCGGCGGGCGATACGCCGAGGAGAGATTCTTCGACTGCGTGAACGCAAAGCGTTGGGCCACTTCGCTCAGAATGACGGGCGCACAGGAATAGCGATTGGTGAATCCCGGGTCGTCCGCTATACTGTTTGGATTGAATACGGGAGGAATTTGAAGTGTTAACGATACGCCTTGCCCGAATCGGCAAGAAGAAGCATCCATATTATCGTGTGGTAGTGACGGAAAAGACGCGGCCGCGCAACGGCCGTTTCGTGGAGATCGTCGGGACCTACGATCCGCTCAAGAAGCCCGCAGCAGTGCAGCTCGAGCACGACCGGGTGCAATACTGGCTCGGCAAGGGCGCCCAGCCCAGCGACACCGTACGCAGCTTGATTCGCAGCAACCCCAAGCCCGCCTGACGCGTCCTACCACAGATGGACCAGTTCATTACTCTTGTACACGCTCGAGCGAGTTTCCCCGCTGAGCACGGCAAGCTGTGGAGGAAACGTCATGAGGGAACTTGTAATATCCATCGCGAAGGCTCTTGTTGATCATCCGGACGACGTAATCGTAAACGCAGTGGACGGCGAGCAGGTGACGGTTCTGGAACTCAGGGTGCATCCCGAAGATCTCGGCAAGGTGATTGGGCGGCAGGGGCGGACGGCGAAGTCGATCCGCACGCTGCTGGGCGCGGCCGGGATGAAATTGCGCAAGCGCTTCACACTCGAAATTCTGGAATAAGTGGAAAAGCAGCCCGCAGATCAAAGCGATCGAGCGACCGTCGCGCGCATCCTGCGCCCCCACGGCCGGCGCGGCGAAGTGGCTTGCGAAATCCTCTCGGATTTTCCCCAACGGTTTAAAGACTTAAAATTCGTGGAGTTGCGCCGCGACGGCGGTAGCTTCTCGCGCCGCGTAGCCGTGCGCTCCTGCTGGCTCAGCCAGAGCCGCGGCGGCCAGGCGATCTTCCTCTTCGAAGGCTCCGATTCAATCAATGACGCTGAAAAGCTCGTCGGACTCGACGTGCAGATTCCGCTGGCGGAGCGCGCCGCGCTTCCGGCCGGCAGTTACTACATAACGGATCTCGTAGGCTGCGAAGTGCGCGAGTCTTCCGCCAGTTCTCCTGGCGGCGAACTGGGCGCCATGATCGGGAACGTTCGCGACGTGCAGATGACCGGCGGCACTCCGATTCTGGTGGTGGACTCGCCGCGCGGCGAGTTGCTGGTTCCGCTGGCGCAGGAAATTTGCGTGCGCGTGGATACCGTGGCGCGCGCGATTGACGTGGTGCTCCCCGAAGGTCTCCTCGATTTGAACGCCTAGCCGAACGGCTAGCCGGACGCTTGCCCCGCGCGTTCCTTCCTGCGGTAGGTCCCCTGAGGTAGGATTGTCGCAATGCGTTTTGACCTGATCACCATTTTTCCGGAATTTTTCGCGGGGCCGTTGGATTACGGCATCGTGCGGCGGGCGCGCGAGGCGCGGCTGATTGAAACGCACGTGCATGATCTGCGGGCGTTCACACATGACCGGCACCGGACCGTGGACGATCGGCCGTTTGGCGGGGGCGAGGGGATGGTGATGAAGCCCGAGCCGCTTTTCGATGCGGTGGAGTCGCTGTTTGACGTGAGCACCATGGAGAAAACGGCGATCGTGCTGCTTTCGGCGGCCGGGAAACGTTTTCGGCAGGAGACGGCGCGGCGGTTTGCTCAGCTTGAGCGCGTGGTGTTGATTTGCGGGCGGTATGAAGGCGTGGATGAGCGGGTGGCGGAGCATTTGGCTACCGACGAGATTTCGATTGGAGATTTCGTTTTGTCCGGGGGCGAATTGGCGGGGGCGATGATATTGGATGCGGTGACGCGGTTGATTCCTGGGGCGCTGGGAAATGAAGATTCGGCGGTGAATGAATCGTTCAGCGCGGACGGAGCTTCTGAAGCCCCGTTGCGCGGCGCGGCTGGTACGTCGCACGTGATCGTGCGACCCACAAACCCGGCGCGGCGAAGGCGACCGGCGAAAATGGCGGACGGGGGATTTTGGATTATCCGCATTACACGCGGCCGCAGACGTTTCGCGGGTGGGACGTGCCGGAGGTTTTGGTCGGCGGGAATCACGAGGAGATCCGGCGCTGGCGGCGCGAGAAGGCGCTGGAAAAGACGCGACGGAATCGGCCCGATCTGCTGCGACTCCCGGAGAGTGACACTCAGGAATGAGAAAGTCGATTTTTCTCGTCGCAAGCGCGGTTCTGGCGATAGCTGGCGTCTACCGTCTGCTACGCGCAGGGTTCGATTGGACGCGCATCGATGGCGCTGATGACATCGGAGCATTGCTAGTCACGGTCGCCGCAATTCTTTGCCTTCTGGCGTTCCGCAAGTCAGCGCCACCGGACAATTGACTCTGCGCGGCGATTCAGTTACAACGTGGGCCTCTCAGGATCTGTGCTCCACGGGTGGGGTGCCAGCGAGTTCGTCAGGAAGTTTGACCGGGGGAACAACAGTGAAAAGCAACTTAAGGATATCGGCCCGCGTGTTTGCCATTGCGCGGACGTATGCGTTGGCGTGCGCGCTGTTGATCGCGGCGATGGCTGCGAGCGCGGCGGCGCAAGGCGCTAAGTCGGCGGCGAAACCGGCGTGCGATCGGGCGTGTCTCGAGAGCATCGCGAGCAAGTATATGGATGCGATGGTGGCGCACGATCCGTCGAAGGCGCCGCTGGCAGCCGAGGTGAAATACTCGCAGGACAACGTGCCGCTGAAAATCGGGCAGGCGCTGTGGGCCACGGCAATGAAGCGCGGCAAGTACGTGCACTATTTCGCCGATCCCGAGCTGGGCGACGTGGGCTTGATCGGCGTGCTGTATGAAGAGGACGTGGCCGGAATTTTCATCCTGCGGCTGAAAGTGATGAACGGTCAGATCACCGAGGCGGAACAGTTCATGGCGCACGATCCGCACGGCGCGGCGCTGTACGAAAAGCTAGGCGCGCCCGAGCCATTGTGGCTGGAACCGGTACCGATGGATCAGCGCGAGACCCGCGCGGCGCTCGATCAGGCGGCTTACATGTATTACGAGGGACTGGCCCTCAACGACGGCCGGGGAGTGTATTCGTTCACCAAGGATTGCCGGCGCATCGAGGACGCCGTGCCAACGACGAATCAACCGGCGCCGACGAATTACGGCCACGCCGACAACGACGTGGGCGACTTCACCACGATGAATTGCACCGATCAATACAAGCTGGGCTTTTTGGGATTCACGACGGCATGCCGGCACCGGCGGTTTCTGGTGACGGACGTGGAGCGCGGCGCGGTGCTGGCGAACGCCTATCTGGATTTCGACGGCACGATCACCAGCGCCAAGCTTACCGACGGCCGGAACTGGAAAGTGCCGCCCTATTTCATGACGCCCCGCACAAACCAGTCCAATGAAGCGTACCGGATCGAAAAAGGAAGCATCCGGCTGATCGAAATGACGATGTACGAGATTCCCTTCAACATGGAGCCCGCGTTTCACACGGGAGAAGGGACGCAGCCATGAGCGATCTGACGATCAAGGGGAAATGCGCCGTGAGTGAAATCGTGTCGAAAATCACGATCCGCGCAATGATGGCCGCTGTTTTTCTGGCGGTGCTGTGCATTGCGACCGCCGGAACGAACGCTAGAGCGGACGAAGGCAAGAATCTGACGCATACGGCGGTGCCGTCTGCGCCGGCGATTCCGGGTGAGTGCAACCGCGAATGTCTCTACAAATTCGTCGACAAGTTTTTTGACGCGCTGACGACGCGCTGGCCGGGCAATCTGGCCATGGCGCCAGACGCGAAGTACACGGAGAACGAAATCGCGGTGACGCCGGGCGAGGGGATGTGGAAGACGTTTTCCGGTCGCGGGACGTATCGCGTGTATCTGGCCGACCCGACCAATGGCGAGGTGGGCTACTACGGCGACGTGACGGAGTTCGCGGGCGCCCTGCAGGGAGTGATTGCGCTGCGGATGAAGATCAAGGATCACCGCGTGACGGAGATCGAGACGATCACGGTGCGCGAGCAGAAGCGGCCGAAGGGTGGGCTGGGGTTGAACACCGCGGGCATCATGACGCCGCGAACGCTCGACGAACTGGATCCGAAAGGATTCGTGTCACCGGATGTGGCGCTGCTGGAGCCGCTGGGCGCCGCGGAAACGCGCGAGCAGCTGGTCAGTGCGACGAAAGGATATTTCGACGCGTACAGCCAGGGCAAGGGATTAGTGGCGGCGTTTGCGGACCGTTGCGTGCGGCGGGAAAATGGCTTCGCAGCGACGAACAATCCGGACGGCCCGGCGCCGGACAAGGCTCAGACGTCGTTTCACTTATTCAGCGAAAGCTGCGCGGGCGAAATCGATCGCGGCTTCCTCGCTGCGACCACGAAAGTGCGCGACGCGCGGCTGCTGGTGGTGGACGAGAGGCAGGGGCTGGTGCTGGACCTCGCTTTTTTTGATAACGAGGGAGACGTGAAATCAGTGGCAGTTGCGGGCGTCGGCAACGTGGCCGTGCCGGTAGAGTATCGCCGCGCCTTCAGTTTCATGACCCCGCAACTTTTCAAAATCGAAGGCGGCAAGATTCGCGAAATCGAGGGGGTATCGTGGGCGGTGCCCTTCGGAATGCACCCGGCGGAGTGGTAAAGGAGCGCAATTCGGACGCGGCGCTTGGACTCTGAGCGGCGGCAAGAGTGGGACGATTTTGGGTAGGCAGATAGCCTCGGATTCGATATAATTCGAGATTGTGCGTTGTGTGCTGGCCCCACCTGAGCGGGTCTGCAGGGAACAATCAACATGAAGCCGATCATCGCCACGGTGCAGAAGTCACAAATTCGCAAGGATCACCCCCATTTTCGTCCGGGGGACACGATTCGCGTAAACGTCCGCCTGAAGGAAGGCGAGGGCGACAAGGAACGCATTCAGCCGTTTGAGGGCGTGGTGATGAGCCGCCGTGGTGAGCTGAGCGGCGAGAGCTTCACGGTGCGGCGCGTGAGCTTTGGCGTTGGCGTGGAGCGGATTTTCCCGGTTCATTCGCCGATGATCGGGTCCATTGAGCTGGTGCGACAGGGACGCGTGCGTCGCGCCAAGCTGAACTACCTGCGTGCTCGCAAGGGTAAGGCCGCCCGCATCAAGAGCGCCCACGCAGTTTCGGCGGTTCCGACGAGCGGCTCGAACGAATAAGCTGACTTTTCGGTTAGAAGTTTGGCCCGCATCGGCGAACCCGATACGGGCTTTTTTATTGCGTCGCACCTGCCGGTGGCGCCGCGGACTAATGCCACGCTCAGCATAGTTTTCCTTCGACTGTCCTTGAATTTCCCTGACTCTGCGGAACCTCTCGGTGAAGCCGTGTGCTAAAATCCCCGCCGATGGCACGGCTCTGCTCGGCACGGTACGAGCGCGACGCGCGGCAGCGCGGGTGGATGCGCATCGCTGGACTCGACGAGGCGGGACGGGGGTCGCTCTTCGGCCCGGTAGTGGCGGGAGCAGTGGTTCTGAATCCGCGGCGGCGCATCGTGGGCCTGGACGATTCCAAGAAACTGCCTCCCGAGCGGCGCACGGAGTTGGCGGAACGCATTCGCGAGCACGCGCTGGCGTGGGCGGTGGCGGAAATCGACGCGAGCCGGATCGACGCATGGAACATTTACCAAGCGAGCCGGCAGGCGATGGTCGCCGCGATTTCGAAACTGGATCCATTTCCCGACTATCTGCTGCTGGATGCCATCGAACTCGATTTGCCGATCGAACAGAAGGCGCTGATCCACGGCGACGCGCGCTCGATTTCAATCGCCGCGGCGTCGATCCTGGCAAAGGTGGACCGCGACCGGCGTATGGAAGAATTCGACGAGATGTATCCGCAGTACGGGCTGGCGCAGAACAAGGGGTACGGCACGCCTGACCACCTGGAGGCGCTGCGGCAGCACGGGCCTACGCCGCTGCACCGATTTTCCTATGCTCCGGTGCGCGAGGCGCGCTGTTGGGCCGCGGGCGCGCAGCAAACTCCGCTGCCGCTGGACGCTTCCGCCGTCGCGTTCGGCAACTGAGCGATTTCCATTTCACGAAACAAGAGAGGACAAAACGATGATTCGAGTCGGCGTGTTCTACCCGCACAAAGAAGGAAAGAAATTCGACATGAAGTACTACCTGGAAAAACACATGCCCATGGTGAAGCAGAAGGTTGGGCCGGCGCTGAAGGCTTGCACGGTAGACGCGGGAGTGGCCGGCGGCGCACCCGGAGCACCGATTTCGTTTGTGGCCATCGCTAATTTGACGTTCGATTCGGTGGAGGCTTTTCAGAATTCGTTTGGGGCGAAGGCGCCGGAAATACTGGGCGACGTTCCGAATTACACGGATATCGAGCCGCTGGTGCAGATCAGCGACGTGAAGATGTAGGGATTTATCGCGGCCGCTGTTCGGCCGTCATCAGTGGAGAAGTCGAAGGGTGCCTCTTCGGCCTGACTGCGTGGCGAAGGTGTCACATGAGGAGAGATTCTTCGACTGCAGGACCGGCCCCGGGCGAAGGCTTTCGCCCAACCAAGATCCTCGAATAGTACTCGGGTACTGCTGGCTGTTATCCCCTTGCGCACTGGCCCCGTTTGGTTGCGTAGACCCTCGTTTTCCGCGCGTGCTAACGTTAACCGTTGGCTGACCCTCTCGCCAGAAGTGCGATCTGGCGCAGGCGCAGCCTCGGGGACGCGGACCATCGATGGCCTTCAACAAAAATAAGGCGCTGGAAAGTGCGCTGAAATATCTCAACCAGGGGAAGGTCGCCCAGGCCATCGGCGAATACCAGCAGATCCTGCGCCACGATCCGAAAGATCAAGCGACATTGATGACCGTCGGCGATCTGTTCGCTCGCCAGGGCGACATGCCGCAGGCCATCGAATACTTCGAACGGCTCGCACAGGTTTACCTCAACGACGGATTCAACAGCAAAGCCATCGCGATTTACAAGAAGATCGCCAAGCTGGCGCCGGCGGAGCTGGCGCCGCTCGAGCGGCTGGCGGATTTGTACGTGCAGCAGGGCGTGCTGAGCGAGGCGAGGCCGCTGTTCCTGCAAATCGCCGAAGTACACCTGAAAGCGAATCGCGCGCCCAAAGCCGTGGAAGTGTTGAACCGGCTGCTGGAAATCGAACCGGATAATCCGCGCGTGCAGATGCGGCTGGCGGAGCTTTATAACGTGATGGGCCAGAAGAAGGAAGCTGCCCATACCTATTTGAATTACGCGCAGCGGCTTTTTGACCGCGGCGAGGCAGAGGAAGCCGAGAAGCTGATTGAACGCGCGCTGGGCGTGGAGGGTGCCAGCTCTCCGGCGCTGCTGCTGAAGGCCAAGATTCTGGCGATGCAGCAAAAGGATTCGCAGGCCATTGCGCTCCTGGAGGAACACTCGGAAGCGGACGCGGGCGGCGAAATCACCGACATATTGCTCGAGCTTGAGCTGAAATCGGGCCAGGCGGACAAAGCCGCGGCGCGCGCCGCGAAACAGCTTTCGCGTGGCGGCGCGCATTCAAAACCGCTGCAGACGGTGGTCGAATCGCTGATCGCGAGCGATCAAGCGGAAAAGACTTTGCCGCTGCTTGCTCAGTTGCGCGATCCCATGATCGAGGCGACCGAGCAGGACAAATTCCTCAAACTGCTTTCAAGTGCCATTGAGAAACTGCCCGGGAACACCGAAGCGCTCGAGATGCTGGCCGACTTCAGCCGGCATACAAGCGACCCCTTCCATCTGACCTCCGCGTTGAGCCAACTCGTCGATGCGTACGCGGCGTCGGGCGATCAATCGCGCGCCGAGCACCTGATGAAGGAACTGATCGACCGCAACAAGGGCGACGAGCGATTGATCGACCGCTACAACCAGCTTCGCAAGGCTGGGAAACGCGAAACGGCGCCTGTGGCAGAGCCCGCGGCTACGGTTGAACCTCCGGCCCCGACAGTACCCGAGTTGGAAATTGCTCCGGAAGCGGCGCGAATGGAAGCTCCGGTGGAAACGGGATTGGCTTCCGCGTCGATCATGGAATCGGTTGCCGAAGCGCCTGCCCGCGTAGCAGACGAAGGCTACGACGAGGAGACGCAGCGCTACATCGCACAGGCCCTCACCGACGTCGATCTTTTCTCGAGCTATGGGCTGACGCAAAAGGCCGCTACGCTGCTGGAAAACGTTCTGGTGCGCGCTCCGCGGCATACGCCAACGCTCGAGCGCCTGCTCGATCTATGCCTGGGTGCTGGAAACGAGCGCCGCACCGCCGAGTTGGCCGCGCTGCTCGAACAGATTCACAAGGAACGGCAAGATACCGTCAACACCGAGCGCTTCGCTGAGCTGCGGCAAAGATTTCAGAAGCTGGCAGGAATTTCAGCGGAGGAATTGCCGACGCTTCCGAAGGCTCCTGCCGCCGGCAAGATCTCGCAGCCTGTCGCCACGGCCTCGAGCGAGCCGGCCACCATGGAGCTTGATTCAGTGGTTCAGCCGGAGAGCGCGTCTTCGGCACCCATGGAATTCGAGATTCCGCTCGCAACGGTTGAGTCCGAAGCAGCAGAACCGGCTCATGCGGCTGCGGAGTCACTCGATCCGTCGATGGCACCCGAAGCAGCTGCGGTTGCATCTGGCCCGGCACAAGAGGTCGATCTTTCCGACGAATGGGAAGCCATGGTGCAGGAAGTGGCCGAGCCCGCTGCCACTGAGAAGGCGGCCGATCCTGTTCCGGCCCCGCGAGCTGCGGAGCCCGCCGAAGAGTTTGAGATTTCGGAAATTGCACAGGTCGAAGCGCCTTCGGATGAAGCCCGCATTGAAATCGAAGTCCCTGCCGAAGACGTTCCTGTGGTCGAGGTGGCGCAAGCCGCTCCCGCGCCCGCGGAAATGGAATTCGAGATTCCGGAAGCGGTCGGGGTTCCGGAAGCGACCATCGAGCCTGAAGCGATTGAGGTCGCGCAGGAGCCGGTCGAATCGGCTGATCCGTCGGTGACGAGCGCCGAATCGGAGCCCGAAATCGCCCTTGATCCCGCGTTCGAAATCATCGAGGAAGCCGCGGCGTCTGTCCCTGCTGCTGAGCCGGAACCTGCGGCAGCCGGCAACGTAGAATTCGAGTTGGAGCTGACGCCGGAGCCTGCAGCCGCCGGTAAGAATGGCGCGACTACAACCGAGGATTTTCTCAGCGAGCTGGCCTCCGAAATCGACGACATGGAAACACCCGCAAAGGCTGCGCCGAAAGCGGCGGCACCGGCGGCACCCGCACATATGCCTGCACCGGCGGCGCGAGAGGTGCACGTCGCGGCCTCCGCCGATGCGGAGCCGGTCGCACAAGAGCCTGTTCCTGCGCCGACAGCAGAAACCTTGAACGAACTGGCCGAAGTGTTCCAGGAATTTCGCAGCGAACTGGGCGAGATTGACGACGAAGAAGAAGATCTGGAGACGCACTACAACCTCGGCATTGCCTACCGCGAAATGGGCCTGCTCGACGAAGCTATCGGAGAGTTTCAGAAGGTGGCGAAAGCGGTGCAGAAGGGCAAGCCGTTCCAGTATTCGATGAATTGCGCCACGCTGCTGGCGCTTTCGTTCATGGACAAGGGCGAGCCAAAGATCTCGGCGCTGTGGTATCAGCGCGCGCTTGATATGCCCGGCCTCGATCTGGAGGCCGTGATGGCGCTGCGCTACGATTTGGCGCTGGCGCTCGATATGGCCGGTGAGGCCGACGCGGCACTCGACAGTTTCCGCCAGGTCTATGCGATGAATATCGACTATCGCGACGTTGCCGACCGCATCGCGACTCTGCAGAAGCACTAGCCTTCCCCGACCGGCTGAAGCAGCCTGTTGCGGCTCCGTCGATAATCTCCCATAATCCTAATTCGACGATGAGCCAGTTCGCGCGCATGATCATTCTTCTTTTGTGGCTCACGCTCGGCCTGGCGCTTATCCTGGCGCCGTGGACGGACTACTGGGAGACGAATTTTTTCATGTACCAGTATCCGGCGCTGGGGCTACTACTCAAGAATCTGTATCTGCGCGGGGCGATTTCCGGACTGGGATTCATGGACATCCTGATGTCCCTCGAAAGCTTTCGCAACCGGACCGCGACTGCGGCAAGCCGCACGTAAGAAACTGCCCGTGAAACCGATCGTCTGCTACGTCACCGGCCGGAAATCGCTCGGCGAGGCCGATTCCGGTGAAGCTTTGCTAGCCCGGATTCGCGCGGCGGCGGAAGCCGGCGTGGATTGGGTGCAGATTCGTGAGCGGGAAATGACGGCAAGTGATCTTTTGGCGCTGGCGAAAGCCGCGATTGCCGCGTGCGCCGGCAGGGCTCGTGTAGTGGTGAATGACCGGCTGGACGTTGCGCTGGCGGCAGGCGCGGCGGGGGTGCACCTGCGGGGCGAATCGATGCCGGCAGGTGATGTGATTCCCTGGCTGCGCGCAGGAAACGCACCCGCGGAGTTCTTGGTCGGGGTTTCGTGCCATAGCCTGGAGGAAGCCCGTCAATCCGAAAATGCAGGTGCGAGTTATCTTTTTTTCGGACCCATTTTCGAGACACCGGCGAAGAAACAGTTCGGCGCACCGCAGGGACTCGTGAAACTCGCGGAGGTTTGCGAATCGGTGCGGATTCCCGTGATTGCGATTGGCGGAATGAGCGGCGATCGCTCGTCGGAATGTCTGCGGGCGGGAGCGGCGGGCATCGCTGCGATTCGAATGTTTCAGGAAGTTCGTGAGCCGGCAGCACTGCAAGCAGCCGTGCGGGAGATTCACGCCGCAAGCAACTTCAGCGGCTAAAACCGGTGCGCCCTGGTACCGGTCATGTCGTGGCGAAAACCACCATCCACAAGACCGACCGCTCGAAGGGAATCGCCGCTAGGCGCTGAGCCAGCGGCCCACAGGCTGCAGGCTTTCGACATGGTCGCAGACGACTTTCAGCACGGCCGTAATGGGAATCGCAAGTATCAGCCCCATGGCTCCCCACATCCAGCCCCAGAAAAGCAGCGCAATCGTCAGCGCCAGAGCGTTGAGCCGCACGCGCCAGCCGACCAGCGCCGGAATCAGCAGGTTGGCGGTCACGATGTGAAGCACGGTGAGGCCGGTGAAGATGACCAGAAACGGTGTGACCGTGCTGTATTTCTTGAGGCCAACCAGCAGCGGCGGAACCCACGACATGATCACGCCCAGGTAAGGCACCAGATTACAGATGCCCGAGACCAACCCGGTGAGAAATGGAAAATCGAGCCCCATCATCCAGAAGAAAAGCGAGCTGGCCGCGATCAGAACCACGCCTACCAGCGCCGTTCCCATCAGGTAACTGCGAAGCACCTGTGTGACTTCCGAAAGCGCGTCGCGCACTGCGGTGCGTTCCCCGGGGGAGAACAGCTGCATCGTGGCGTGCCACACCTGGCGCTTCGCCGCG
Source organism: uncultured Acidobacteriota bacterium (assembly GCA_963800535.1). Taxonomy (GTDB): domain Bacteria; phylum Acidobacteriota; class Terriglobia; order Acidiferrales; family UBA7541; genus Palsa-295. The sequence goes on along the minus strand of CAWDBK010000021.1, from coordinate 94,518 downwards.
AGCATGAAAAATAGCAGAAAAGGAACGAACGTCGCAGCAAGCACAAATTCGTAAAGCGAGTTCAGCCGGCCTACGAGCACATCCCGCACGGTGTGCGATTCGCCGACGGCCACCACCTGCGCCGGCGTTTTCTGGCCGGGCTCGATATCGGAGACGTTTTTCTCCACCGATTCCATCTTCGCTTCGATCTGGGCGGCCGCTTTCTGCAGCGGCGCGCGGTACTTCGGCCAATCGGCGCTGAATTGATCGGCCCGATCGATCAACGAATAACCCATGGTCGCCAGAATCGCCACGGTGAGAAGCACGATTAGCAGGGAGCCGAGCGCTCGCGGGATGCGCATGCGCTCCATCCAGGTGACCACCGGATCGAGGAAGTATGCGAGCAGCACGGCGACCAGCAGCGTGACCAGAATCGTCGACGCCCAGTAGCAAAACGCAATCACGATTCCCGCGGCGATGATACGGGAGCTGACGGAGCTGCGCGAGACTACCTTCGTTTCCTCAACAGGCATGCGCGGTACGATAGCACAGCTACCCGCGCCACACACGCGTGGCGCGACGCAAGCGGCGCGATGGTAACGCTTTCGGTGTGTCGCTCGCAGCGCGCTTCCGCGGAGCGCGCCCGCTCGATGCTAGAATCGGTGTCCGGCCCTTCGCAGCGCGATAGGCGGAATCCAACTACATGGCAAAACAACTTTTCGGCACCGACGGCATGCGCGGAATTCCGGGCACGTATCCGCTGGATGATCCGACGCTCGAGCGCTTGGGCTTCGTGCTTGGTGAATATTTGCTCGCGCGGTCGGCGGCGGCCAAAGGATTGAAACCTCGAGTCCTGATCGGCCGAGACACGCGCGAGTCCGGCCCGCACATCTCCGAGCAGATCTCACGGGGGTTGTGCGCGGCAGGCGCTGAAGCCGTCGCTGCTGGAGTGCTCACGACGCCGGGCGTCGCCTGGCTGGTAAGCCGTGAGGGTTTCTCCGCCGGTGTGGTGATTTCCGCATCCCACAATCCCTATCACGACAACGGCGTGAAGCTGATCTCCGCATCGGGCACGAAATTCCCGGATGCGGTGGAAGCGGAGATCGAAACGAAGATTCTCGTCGCGGGTGGCGCGACGCAGGCGGCGGGCTGCGAGCAGAAACTCGATCACGCCGGCGACGACTGCCTGCACCGGGATTATCTCGGCGGATTGCGCGGAGCCCTGCTGCCAGGAGCGAACCTCGCCGGAATGAAAATCGTGCTGGATTGCGCGAACGGCGCGGCGAGCGAGCTTGCACCGCAGCTTTTCCGGTCGCTCGGCGCGAACGTAGCGGCACTATACAACACCCCGGATGGCCGCAACATTAATCGCGACTGCGGCTCGCTTCATCCGGAGAAAATGCAGCAGGAAGTGGCCGCAAGCGGCGCGGCGCTGGGGGTAGCGTTTGACGGCGACGCCGATCGCGCGGTTTTCGCGACCGCATCGGGCAAGCTGGTGAATGGCGACGGTGTGCTGCTGGCGGTCGGGCGTTACTTGAAATCCTCCGGCGCCCTCAAGGGCCCGGCGATCGTCGGCACCACGATGGCGAATCTGGGCCTGGAGCGCGCGCTCGAAAAATCCGGGCTGAAGCTAACGCGCACGGACGTCGGCGACCGCTATGTACTCGAAGAAATGCAGCGTTCCGGTGCGAATTTCGGCGGCGAGCAATCCGGGCACATCCTGTTTCTGGATGACGCGACCACGGGGGACGGCATGCTCACGGCGGTGAAAATGGCGTCGCTCGTTTCGATCGCCGGTCCGCTGGAATCGCTCGTCGCGGATTTGAAAATCTTCCCGCAGAAAATCGTCAACGTGAAGGTGCGCTCGAAGCCGGCTCTGGAATCGTTGACCGAGGTGGCGCGCGCTCTTAAGAACGCCGAATCCGCGCTGGGCAAATCGGGGCGCGTGGTCCTGCGCTATTCCGGCACCGAGCCTCTGGCACGAGTAATGGTCGAAGCCGAGCACGAAGCCGAGGTTACGCGCTGGACCGAAACTCTGGCCGTCGCGCTTCGCAATTCCATCGGCATTTAGCGGTCCCGCGACAGGATTGGCGCACCGACGCAAATAGGAGCACTGTGCTCCTGTTCCGCGAGTGGGCGTTCTACCAAAGAATGTAGAATCCTTGGTCGGGAGTTTTCATAAAGTGGATTCATTATTCATCGCAGTTATGCAGCCATGCGTGGATTTGCCGTAACTAATTGCAAAATCGAATGATAGCCGTGCTCGGAAATGCAAGCGGACGTGGCACGTTGCGTGCACGTAAGCCTGTCGGCTGTCTCTTATCCCGGGGTGGGGCCGGTTTCGCCGCGCCGAAACCGGAAACTTGGGGTAGAGCAATGGGGGGCCCGGGGTGGGCCCCCTTTTTATTACTGTAGGCATTCGGATCGATCTTTCCTTCGGCTGTTCCCTTCCGTAAGCCGCTTTGCGCCGGTTCCTTGCCTGTGTTGTAATACGCCCGATTTGGCCGCCGCTTTGCGGCACTATGGAATCCGGCTTGGAATTCGCGCAGGTTTTGGTCGTGATTGTCCTAATCGTCGGCCCCGTGCTGGCGATTGTGGCGTTCGTGCGTCTGTCTCGCTTGACGCCCCTGGTCGATCAGATTCCCAAGCTCACTGCGCGGATTTTCGATCTCGAGCGGAAGCTTTCCTCGCTCGAGAAAGGGACAGCGGGCGGCGGAGCAGCGGCCAGCGCGAAACCGGCGATGGCCGACGCACCGGAATCGCCTCACGTCGTCTGGCAGCAGCCTGAAACGCCAGCCCAACTGATCATAGCGGCGCATGGGACGGCGCTGTCTGCTACCGCTCTTCCACCATCGTCGAGTCCCCCTTCCGCGCCGGTGATGCCGCTGAGCAATCCCTATTCGATCCCCGGCCGCTCACGAAGCGATGCGGACGTAGAAACGATGATCGCCGGCCATTGGTTCTACTACGTGGGCATCCTGGCGATCGCGCTGGCCGCTACGTTCTTCCTGAAATATGCGTTTGACAACGATTGGATCGGGCCTACCGGACGCGTGGCAATCGGAATGTTGATCGGCGCGGCGTTATTCCCGGTCAGCCAGTGGTTGCTGAGCCGCGGCTATAAATACTTCTCGGAGGGCATCGCGGGGCTCGGCGCCGCAATCCTGTATCTTTCGATCTGGGCCGGATGGCACTACTACCAGCTCTTCGGGCAGACGCCGGCGTTCGTGATGATGATGGTGGTGACGGCGCTGGTGACGGCCGTGGCGCTGGCGCGGGATTCGCAGCGCATCGCGGTGCTGGCGCTGATCGGCGGCTTGCTGACGCCTTCGCTGGTGAGCACCGGACAGAACGCGGAGGTGGTGCTGTTCACGTACCTGGCTGTGCTGGCCGCGGCCATGCTGGTGATCGCGTGGCGGCGGGATTGGAAAGTGATTCCGCCGCTGCTGTTTTTGTCGACGCTTTTTTATTTCTGGGGCTGGTGGGCGGAGTTTTATGCCACCGGCGAGCTGGGAACGACGCTGGTATTCGCGACGATTTTCTTCGTGGTGTTCGAAGCACTGCCGGCAGTGGAAAGTTTGCGGGCAGGCGCGCTGACGAATCCGCTGGACGTGGTGCTGTTGGCGGCGAACGCGCTGCAATATCTGGCGGCGCTGCGGCAGATGCTGTGGCCGGAGTATCGCTGGGGGCTGACGTTTGGCGTGCTGGTGCTGGCGGCCGCGCACCTGGCGGCGGAACGCGCGCTGCCGAAGGAAAAAGCCGCAGGAACGGCGCAGACGGCGCGGATTCTGTATGCGGCGCTGGCGCTGATGTTCGTGACCGTGGCGATTCCCATCCGGCTGGACGGAAACTGGGTGACACTGGCGTGGGCGGCGGAGGCGTTGGTGCTGGTGTGGTGCGGTCTGCACACCGAGCTGCCGCCTCTGCGCTGGGCGGGGCTGGTGATGTTCGGCATTGTCGCGCTCCGGCTGCTGGTCGTGCCGCCGCTGGCGGGCTTGAATCCGGCATTTTTGCTGAACGAAAGATTCCTCACTTTGGCTTTCTGCGCCGGATGCGCGGCGGCGGCGTTTTTCCTGGCGCGACGTTCCCCGGCGCCGGTGGGCGCGGCGGAGACCAATCTGTTTTTTGCGCTGGCGATTGCCGCTAACGGTGTCTTTCTGCTCGCGCTTTCGTGGGAGGTTTGGGACTATTTGCGGTACTCCGGACCGTCCGGAGTGAATCGCGGATTGGCGCAACAGCTGGGGCTTTCGATTCTGTGGGTGGTATACGCGCTGGCGCAACTGGTGCCGGGAGTGATCTCGAAATCGGAGGCGCTGCGCTGGCAGGGACTGACGCTGATGGGCGTGACGATCGTAAAAGTGTTCCTGTTCGACCTTTCGTTCCTTTCGAATTTCTACCGCATCGTTTCTTTCTTCGCGCTGGGGCTGGTGCTGCTGGGAGTGTCGTTTTTCTACCAGAAAATGTCGCAGGCCACGGGACAGAAGACGTGACACGACGCGCGGCGACGGGATTCAATCGTTGGTGGCTTGCGGTTCCCGGTTTTCTGGCGCTCGCGGCGGCGGTTGCGGCCGCGCCGATTCCCGGCACGTGGTCTCACTGGCGCTATTCGCGGACGATTGACCTGGCTTCAACGGATTCCGTGCGGCTGGCCGGGTTGGTGCTGCCGCAGGATGTCTACCTGCACGCGCAAACGGGGCTGCCCGATCTGAGAATCATCGACGACGCGGGCAGCGAAGTTCCCTACGCTCGCTATACGCGCCAGGGTTCGGTGAAATCAGTGGCGGTGCCGACGGAGATGCTGGAAAACAGTTTCGCTCCCGGCAGCTATACGCAGGTGGTGCTGCGCGTAAATCCGGCAACGGAATTCCACAACGCCGTCGAAATCGATACAGGCGAATCGGACTTCATCGAATGGGTTTCCGTGGAGGCCAGCGACGACGCGCGCGAATGGCGGATCGTGGAAGAGCGCGCGCCGATTTTCCGTTTTCGCCAGCAGAACCGCGAAGGCACGCAAACGGTGCGCTATTCGCCGACCAATGCGCACTATCTGCGCATTCGCGTGCTGGACGGCGCGAAGAAATTTTCGATCGTTTCCGCGCAGGTGATCGACACCACCGTGGAGGCGCCGGAGCGTTCGTTCCTGGAAGAACAGATCGTGGACGATCCGCAGAAAGCGAGCGGAGAAAACGCCTGGCGCGTGGATCTGGGCACGCCGGCGCTGGGCGTGCAGGAAGTGCGGTTCGCGGTGAACCCGGCGGAGTTCATCCGCGCGGTGCAAATCTCAAACAGCGCGGACGGCAAGACCTGGACGCCGGTGGCGCGGGGCGAAATCTATCGATTCCTGCGGGAAAACACGGCGGAGGAGCGCCTGCATGTGGACGTGCCGGGCGAAGTAACGGCGCGCTACTGGCGGATCACCGTCCAAAATGGAAACGACGCTCCGTTGCCCGGCGTGATCCCGTCGATTTATATCACTCCGGTGCATCTTGTCTTCGAGCAACAGCCCGGGCGCAGCTACCGGCTGCTCTATGGGCAGAACCTTGCGACGGCACCACTATATGATCTGTCGCGGCGCGTCACCGCGGCGCAGGAAGACACAGCCGTGGTGGGCCAGCTGGGCGTGGAAGAAGAAACCGCGAATTATGCGGACCCTCGGCCGTGGACGGAAAAAAATCGATACGTAATGTGGATCGTGATGGGACTCGCCGTGCTGCTGCTCGGCGGTTCAGCTATCCGCGCGCTGCGCAAGAATTCCTCACCAACCGCCCAATAATCGCAGCGGTGATCACTTCGTGGCCGTCAGGTCATTGCTGCGTTTTGGCCAAAACAAAAGGGCGCTCGCCTCGGCGAACGCCCTTTACCAATCCGAACGATGAGATTCGGTTTAGCTGCAGCCCGAGGTCGAGCCGCAGTTCGCGCACTTGTAGCAGCTGCCGTTGGGCGTCATCAGCATGCCGCATTCGGAGCAGTACGGCGCGTCTTCGGCCGCGGCACGCGGGCGCGTGGTGGTTTCGGTTTCCGCCATGCGTGCAGTTGCAGCGGCGGCAGACTCGGGTGTGGAAGCAACGACCGCGACCGTAGCCGTCTCTTCGGCAACCGAACCATCATTATCCAGATAATCCGGCGAGATGAATTTTCCGCCCAGCCAGCGGCCGATGTAATCGACCACCGACTTCGCGTAACGAATCCGTGGGTTTCCCGTGTAACCGGAAGGCTCGAAGCGTGAGTTGACGAATTTATCGACCAGCGCGCGGAGCGGCACGCCGTACTGCAGCGAAATCGAAACCGACAACGCGAAGGCGTCCATGATGCCCGAAAGCGTGGATCCTTCTTTCGCCATCTTGATGAAGATCTCGCCGGGGTGGCCTTCCGCGTACATGCCCACGGTGATGTAGCCTTCGTGGCCGCCGACGGAGAATTTGTGCGTGATCGAATTGCGTTCCGCAGGCAGCTTGCGGCGCTTCGTGCCGACGAAAAGCTCCTGCTGCACCACGGGTGCCTCGACGGGAGGCACGATGGCGGGAGCCGCGGCCTGCACGGACGGCGCCTCTTCCTTCTTGCTGGCGGCCGAAAGCGGCTGCGAACGCTTCGAATTATCGCGATAGATGGCCACGGCCTTGAGTCCGAACTTCCAAGACTCAGTGTAAGCCTCCATGATGTCTTCCACCGTGGATTCTTCGGGCATGTTGATCGTCTTGCTGATAGCCCCGGAAAGGAACGGTTGCGCGGCCGCCATCATGCGCAGATGCCCGCGCCAGGCGATGGAGCGCCCGCCGCCCATGGGTGCGAGCGAGCAATCGAAAACCGGCAGATGCTCCGCCTTCAGGCCCGGAGCGCCTTCGATTTTGGCCTGCGCGTCGATGTAGTCGACGATTTTCGCGACGTCCTCGGGCGCGTAGCCGAGCCTCATCAGCGCCTGCGGCACGGTGTTGTTGACGATCTTGATCACGCCGCCGCCGACGAGCCTCTTCTGCTTCACCAGCGCCAGATCCGGCTCGATGCCCGTGGTGTCGCAATCCATCATGAATCCGATGGTTCCTGTCGGCGCGAGAACGGAAACCTGCGAGTTCTTGTAGCCGAACTTTTCGCCTAGCTCCAGCGCGTCATCCCAGGACTTCTGCGCCGCGTGCAGCAGCGACGGCTGCACGTTTTCTTCCTTGATCGGCCGCAGCGAATCGCGATGCATGCGGATCACACCCAGCATCGACTCGCGATTTCGCGGATAGCCGCCGAAGGGCCCCATGCGCTCGGCAATGCGCGCCGATTGCGCGTAGGATTCACCGGTCATAAGCGCCGTGATAGCGCCACAGAAATCGCGCCCGCCGTCTGAATCGTAGGGCAGCGCGAGGGACATCAGCAGCGCGCCCAGGTTGGCATAGCCGATGCCGAGCGGGCGGTAATCGTGCGAGTTGCGCGCGATTTTTTCCGTAGGGTAGCTGGCGTTGTCGACGAGAATTTCCTGCGCGGTGATCGTCACGTCGACGGCGTGACGGAAACCCTCGCTATCGAACTGACCATTCGCACCGAGGAACTTCAGCAAGTTCAGCGAGGCCAGGTTGCAGGCCGTGTCGTCGAGGAACATGTACTCCGAGCAAGGATTTGACGCGTTGATACGGTCGGTGGCCTTGCAGGTATGCCAGCGGTTCACGGTGGAATCGTACTGCATGCCCGGATCGCCGCACTGCCAGGCCGATTCCGCCATCATCTTCAGCAGTTCCTTGGCGCGATACTGCTCGGTCGGCTCGCCGTCATTCACGTTCTTGGTCCACCAGTCGCGATCCTCTTCCGCGGCGCGCATGAATTCGTCCGTCACACGCACGGAATGGTTCGCATTCTGGAAGAAAACCGAGGAATAGGCCTCGCCGTCGATTGCGGAGTTGTAACCCTGCTCGATCAGCACCTGCGCCTTGCGCTCTTCCTTGGTCTTGCTCTCAATGAATTCAACAATGTCCGGGTGATCCACGTTGAGGATCACCATCTTCGCTGCCCGCCGCGTCTTCCCGCCGCTCTTGATCACGCCGGCAAATGCGTCGAAGCCTTTCATGAAGCTCACCGGTCCGGAAGCGATGCCGCCTCCGGAAAGTGACTCGCGGCTACCGCGCAGCGAGGAAAAGTTCGTACCGGTGCCCGATCCCCACTTGAACAGCATCCCCTCGGTCTTCGCCAGATTCATGATCGAATCCATGCTGTCCTGCACCGAGTTGATGAAGCACGCCGAGCACTGTGGCTTGGCCTGCACTCCCACGTTGAACCAGACCGGTGAATTGAACGCCATCTTCTGCTCAACTAGCAGGTGCTTCAGTTCATCGTGAAACGCATGTTTCGATTCCGCGTCGGCAAAATAGCCGCCCTCCACGCCCCAGCGCACGATCGTGTCCGCCACGCGGTCGATCAACTGCCGTACCGAACTCTCGCGCTCTGCCGTATTCGGCTTGCCGTGAAAATATTTCGACGTGACGATGTTCGTCGCCGTCTGCGACCAGGACTTCGGCACTTCCACATCTTCCTGCCGGAAGATTACCTGGCCTTTGTCGTTTCCGATCAGCGCCGTGCGCCGCTCCCATTCGACCGCGTCGTAGGGATGCACTTTGCCGTCGGTAAACCGGCGTTTGAATTCCAAGCCGGTCGCGCGCCGTGTCGACTTTTCCGTCTGAAGATTTGAATTCAGGACCATCCGAGTATCCGCCATCGTCTGCCTCCGCGCGGCAGTCGTGCCTGCCTTTGGAAGGCAGGTCGCCGAGTAATTTATCGAGACGCCAGCCGGGAGGGACGCTACGCGTCCATTATACTCCCGACCGGGCCCGAGGATTTTGTTGCGTGTATCAGCGATACACGAAGTGAAGGGATCCGAGCCATCAGAGCAGCCGCTTCGACCCCCGAAAAGGCCCGCTCCGAAACTGAAAAGCGAGAAAAGCGCAGCTAAGCCGCGTATGAAAAGGCGCGGTCTTTTCCCAAGCGCGTCTTTCAGCTATTCAGTTGAACCCGGTTTGGCTATCGCGAGGAGGCCGCCGGCGCTGCAGCAGACGACCAGGTCACGCTTGTGTTGCCGAGTCTGGATGCGGAGTATCGGGGGTTGTGGAAAACTTGTCAAGACCTAATTGCCGCGAAACCACAAAATATTTGGGTTCGCGTGTCGAACTTGTCTACCCGTAGTGGTGTGACCGCCACCTTGCACTACAGCGGCGAATTGCCATTCCAAGCAACTTGAGACAATTGATTCACCCAGATGTTGCGGGAAAAATCTAATAATAAATGCCATGAGCGCGCCCGCCATCGAAATCGCCGGCCTGACCAAGGACTATCCCGTCGGATTCTGGCGTCCGAAAATGAAGCGCTCGCTCGACAATTTGACGTTTCAAGTCGAAGACGGCGAAGTCTTCGGCTTCCTCGGACCCAATGGCGCGGGAAAAACCACCACCATGAAGCTGCTGATGGGATTGATCTTCCCCACCAGCGGCACGGCGCGCGTGCGCGGCCGCTCGATCGAAGACGTCGAAATGCATCGCGAAATTGGCTATCTGCCGGAGCAGCCCTATTTCTACGATTACCTGACCGCGCGCGAGCTGCTCGACTATTACGCGCAATTTTACGATTTCTCGTCCGCCGAACGCCGCGAGCGCGTCGGGAAATACCTGGAGCGCGTCGGGTTGACGGCCGCTGCTGACATCCAGCTCCGCAAATTTTCCAAAGGCATGTTGCAACGCGCCGGAATCGCGCAGGCCATCCTCCATGAGCCGCCCGTCGTGATTTTGGACGAGCCCATGTCCGGACTCGATCCGATCGGACGCCGCGAGATTCGCGACATCATTCTCGATTTGAAAAATCAGGGACGCACGGTTTTCTTTTCCACGCACATTCTCTCCGACGCCGAAATGCTCTGCGACCGCGTGGCCGTTGTCGCCGGTGGCAAGCTGCAAGGCGTGGGTGCGCCGCGCGCAATTGTTCCCATGGAGTCGCACTCGATGGAGATCCTGTTCGAGTTGCACGAGGGTCGCGCGCTATCAGGCGATTTGGCGTCGCAGGCCACCAGGATCGGCGCGCGCAGCCGCATTACCGTTCCAGAGGACGCACTGTACGCCACACTCGAAAAACTGCGAGGCGCTGAAGCGCGGGTACTTTCCGTCTCGCCCGTCCATCCCACGCTCGAAGACTATTTTTTCCAGCTTGTGGGCGGTGCGTCGGCCAAGCGCGGCCTCGAGGAGATTTCTCGATGAGCGCCACCGTCCGGCCTGTCGCCATCAACACGTTCCGAGAAGCGGTGCGCGACCGGGTGCTATACAACCTGGTGCTATTCGCGTTGCTGATGATCGGCGCTGCTATCCTGGTCGGCGGCGTGTCGATTGGCATCGAGCAACTCGTCATCGTGAATCTCGGCCTTTCATCCATCTCGATCTTTGGATTGGTAATGGCCATCTTCATCGGCGTCGGCCTGGTCTACAAGGAAATCGAAAAGCGTACGCTCTACAGCCTGCTGGCGAAGCCCATCAAGCGCTGGGAATTTCTGGTCGGCAAGTACGCGGGCCTGCTGCTTACGCTGCTCGTCAATACCGCGTTCATGACCCTCGGCCTCGCCGCCGCGTTTTTTTATGTGGGCGGTCACGTGGCGCGCGCGGATGTATGGATCCTCGTCGCCATCTACTTCATATTGCTCGAGCTCGCGTTGGTCACCGCGCTCGCCATGTTTTTTTCCTGTTTCTCCAGTCCCATGCTCTCCACTCTGTACACGCTCGGCATTTATCTTACGGGTGTGTTCGCGCCCGATATTCGCGGCATCAGTGATTTCACCAGGAATCCGACGGTCCTCTACATCACGCGCGCCATCTATTACCTCGTCCCGAACTTTCACAACTTCAACGCTATCGGCACCGCCGCGCATGGCGATCCCATCCCGCTTGCGCTGATTGGCCAGAATTCGCTCTACGCGCTCCTCTATGTCGCGCTGCTGCTGGTCGCGTCTTCAGCCGTTTTTTCGCGCCGCAATCTGAAATGAGCCAGCCCCCGCACACGCGCGCGCCGTGGACGTCCATCGCTTGCATTCTCCTGCTGCTCGCCCTGATCGCAGGGCTGCAGGTAAAAATCGATGCCAGCTCGCGCGCCTATACGGACGAAAGCGAGGAACTGCTTCTGCAATCCGGCCGCGCTGTCCAGCGCATGAGCCTCGGCTACGATTCCCTGGTCGCGGATATTTATTGGACCCGTGCCGTGCAGTATTACGGCGCACGCGCGAGCATCAGCGGTTCACAGTTCGGCCTCCTATGGCCGCTGCTCGATATCGCCACCACTCTCGATCCGAAGCTCATCGTCGCCTATCACTTCGGCGCCATTTTTCTTTCGGAGCCCGCGCCCACAGGTGCGGGTCGTCCGGATTTGGCCATTTCGCTCGTGAAAAAAGGCATGGCTGCGAATCCCGACAATTGGTATCTCGTTGGCGATCTCGGATTCCTCTATTATTGGCACGAGCAAAACTACGCAGCCGCCGCGCAGACATACATGGACGGCAGCAAAATCCCCGGCGCGCCGTCATCAATGAAAGTCATGGCGGCACTGGTCGCGCAGCGCGGTGGTTCCATCGAAGCCTCGCGTATGATCTGGACGGAGATCTACGATTCGACGCAGGACAAATCCGTGCGCGAGCGCGCCATCCAGACTCTTCGCGGCCTGCGCGTGCTTGAAGACGAACAGCAGCTCGACCAACTCGCGCAGCAATATAAAGACCGCTTCGGACATTTCCCTGGTACGACGGCGGATCTTCGCGACGCCGGCTTTATCCGCGGTAACCCAGTCGATCCCGACGGATACCCCTACGCGTTCGGCCCGGACGGAAAATCGGCCCTCGATCCGCAGAGCCAGATCGAAATCCCTAAGGGATTACAGCTTCCTTCCGATGTCCTTCACTAGTCTCTTAAACCAGCTACAATAAATCTGCGCCCCAGCGACAACCGGCTGACTCCGGTGCGAATCCCATCAAGGGACGGCATGAAGATATCCAGGCTTCCAGCAATCGCGATCCTGTTCGCGCTTCCGGCGTTTACCTTGCCCGTCGTGAAAGCGTCCCCGTCGCCCCAGGCCGCCACGGCCTCTCAGGCGCCCTCGGACGACGAAGTCGCGGTGCGCACAAAGATTCTTCTCGCCAATCAACATGCCGACGACGAAGCTCTGGAGCTCTACGAGCGAGTTGAGCGGCACATCGACCGCACTGCCGGTGCGAATCCTCGCACGCTCGAAGACAAAACCTATCGCATCGTGCCCACCGGCGTCGGCAACCAGAAAATCCTGCTTCATGAAGAGGGTAAGCCAACGGATCCAGTCGCCTATTCCCGGCAGCTTCACGCGCTCAAAGAAGAGCTCGAATCCATGGCCAATCCCGACGATCCTCGCACTAAGGCCGCGTATGCAAAATTTCAAAAACGCATGCGCGAACGGGCCGTGTTTGTGGACGCGGCGAAAGACGCTTACCTGGTGAAATGGGTGGGCGCCGAGAATCGCAACGGCCGCGACTGCGACGTTTTCAGCCTCGATCCAAATCCGAAATTTCAGCCGCGCTCCATGTTCCAGGAGGTCTTCGCCCACACCTCCGCCAAGCTGTGGGTTGATCGCGCGGCCAATCAGATCGTTCACGCCGAAGCGAGGGTCACCAGTGACGTCGGCTTCGGGGCCGGCGTACTGGGTAAGCTCTATCGCGGCAGCGTCGTCGGACTCGATCAAATGGAAATCGCGCCCGGCGTGTGGCTGCCTACTCGGTATCAATACGATTACGCCGGACGCAAATTCCTGTTTTCGTTCGACCAGCATCAGGTGATCGAAATCAGCCGCTATCGCCGCATCGGCGCGCCGAAAGAGGCGCTCGCGATCGTTCAGAATGAGTTGTCGAGTGGGAAAACCTTCAGCGAAGATCCGTAACTCGCCAACGCCTCCGGGTGTTCAATAGATGGAACAGGCACCCACGCACCATGCCGTGCAAGGAGGCTTCCATGCGCCGTCTTTCCTTTGTTTTCGCCAGTGCTGCGCTTCTCGTCGCCACCGGCGCCCAATCGCAGTCGAGTTCATCGTCAGGTAATGCGCAGTCGAATGCCGTGCCGGGCGCCACCAGTGCTGCTGCGGCTTCCGCCGGTGCCCCGACGGCCAAGAAAGTCTGGACCAACGACGACGTTAGCGATCTGCGCGCTGATTCGACGATTTCGACAGTCGGTTCAACCGGCGCAAGGCCCGCGGGCAAGACAGTTTCCAAGCCGCAAAACCAGAGACAGTATCAGGCGCAGATCGCTCGCCTGGAGGGGCAGATTCCGGTTCTCGATAAGCAAATTGCCGAATTGCAGGACGCTATCGATGGAAAGCCGACTGGCGACGCCAAATCCTCCCAGCGCCCGCGCAATGTTCGAGCCGACGACTGGAACGTGCAAATGCAGGACCTTCAAAAAAAGAAACAGGACATTCTCGATCATGTCGCGGCGCTGAAGGATGAAGCCCGGCATCATGGAGTGGCGCCGAACACGCTGCCTTAGCTCACAAGAGAGTAGTAAGTCGAGCAATCCAGCGCCCCTCGCGGATGGCAGTCCGCCGCCGCGGATGATCTAATGGGAGGAACTGTTCCTCATCGAAGGAGGTTCCATGCTTCGCGGCGCTATCTTGATTGCTGCCACTGGAATTTTCTCACTCGTCGCGCTCCCACCGGCTTTCGCGCAGGATTCCGCAAAGAAAGATCAGAACTCCAGTGTGCCGCCGGCTTCGGCCACCGCGCCCGCAGCGGCCGGCGATCCGTCCGCTTCAGCCGACAAGAAAGATTCCACTGCTTCAACTCCGGCAGCGAATCCCAAGAAAGTCTGGACGAACGACGACATGCGCAACTTGGACCATCACGGGGACGTCTCGGTAGTCGGCAAGCGCCAATCCCCGCAAAAGGCCTACAACGGCCGCTACGCTCCTCCGCCCGGACAATCCGAAAACGTGGTGAAATACTACCGTCAGCAGATCGATTATTTGCAGCAGCAGTCGGATTCGGTCGACAAGCAGATTTCGAATCTGCAGGACGCGAAGAACGGCAAAACGGTCGATTCCGCGCGGACCTACAATCCATGGGGCGGAGTGCAGGGCGACTGGAACGCGCAAATCTCGCAACTGCAGAAAAGCAAAGAAAACATTCAGAAGCAGATCGATTCACTCGAAGAACAAATCCGCAAGGCTAATCCCTAGAGCGACCGGCTTCGCAGTTCGCGAAAAAACAGTTTAAAGATCGGAGATCCAGCCCCCGCAACCACTTTCCTATTGTAAATACAACGAGTTAACAATTACCAAATCGGAGAACGAGTCTTGAGGGAAAGAAGTAAGAGTTGAAGAGGTAGGAGAAGGCGTGTTCGAAGAACTCCTCGCGACCCTGCCAGAACATACGAGAGACAATCGCGGCCCGTTCAGACTGGCTGAACTATTGACCTATGGCTCGGCGCTGCAAGATATTCAACTCGAAAACGACGGCGAGTCGGGAGAAAGTCGTGATAATACAGAGCTCGAATAATTAGGAGCCCATCGTCTCTTGGCGACAATACGAATCTACTTCGCCGCATTTCATGCCACATCGGATGACTCGTCTATGTCTCCCTGCGGATCGACAATCGACGCTTTCAAGAGGGCAGTGAAACGACAAAACTGGCCCTACGACAATGGCGACGATCCCTCGTTCTACGCGATGCGGAAGTTCGGGGGCCAGCTATCCTGGGGTATCTGCCGTCAAGATGTCCGCAACAGACTCCGTCATGGCGACATCGTCGTGTTTTTCTCATTTCGCAAGTTCAAAGAGACTGGAGATTCAGAGTATCGGCTCTGTGCTCTCGCTACTGTCGAGAAAAAGGTGCGGCAGCTTGATCTTTGGGAGGACAGAACCCTTCGGAAATTCACTCGATACTTTAACCTTCTGATTAAGCCGTCGAAATCAAGTCGCTATACCTGGAAGCATTTCGAGCCAACGTTGGAAGGCTCGCGTCTCCACGGTGATTGGCTTTGGCGCATCGCAGACCACAGAGGATTCCGAAAGAAAGACTTCAAGAAACTCCAAGCCACTGATTCCTTCAGAATAGGAGCGATGATTCGGGGTCGCTCATTGGTGGTTGCGGCCAACTACGTCCTTTTCTCGGCAGATCGCGCCAAAACCCATGTGCTGTCTAGGCCGCCGGTCGTGGCCTGGCATTCAAAAGGAAAGCCCGCGGAGGAATGGAACCCAGATGGATTCAGCCAGAGCGTGAGACAGCTGACGCTCGACGTGGCCGAACGAGCGAATGGTCGAAAGAGGTCGCTGCGCATTCGAAACTCTCAGCGCGCCCACCGTCACATCGTTTTCAAACTACCTCAACCCGACGCCGAAACCTGGCGAGCTGAGTTTTTGGCCCTGATCGCGTCGCATCAACTGCGTTGACGCTTCGTGCAGTTCACTTCGCTAAGGCGTCGTCGCTGCGGTCGCTTTGAACTCGAATTCAACACTGACGCCCGGTGGAATCTTTACGTCTATCGAAAATCCCTTTATCGTCACGGGCCCTTTCTCATATTTCGCTTTCATACTGGCGAGCATTCTCATAGCTGCGGCAATCGCGTTTTCAAAAGCCTGGTCGCTTACCGACAACATAGAAAAACTATTCCCTTGTACCCAGCCGGCTCGGTCCTGGGAGTTCATCACTAAATACCAATCTCCCTTCTTGCTCAACACACGCGCGGATTCGCCGGTCATGAATGAACCTGTCTCAGGCGCGCCTGCTGAAGGCTCAGCTCGACCCGTGGATTGCTGACCGAAATACGCAAGAGGCATCGACATGTTGCTCTTGTTTGGGAAGTCGGAGCTCAAAGCAGGCTGAGGGGCAAGTTGTGACGCCTTGACGAGCTGAGCATTCACCTCGGCGAGGTCCTTCGCGATTTGATCCATCGTGCCCTTAACGGCGGTCTCTTTCTGTGAGGAGGGCGACGACCGCGAGACCTCCTGGCTTTGCAAGGCAGGGCACCAGCCAAAGCCCAGACACATCGCAACAGACACGGACAGGAACATCACGTGGGGCCATATCGGTCGTCGCATAAGTCCTCCCTTTTCGCGAGATCACGCGCATATTATTTTACGTTGTGGTAAATGGCAACCGAACCGAAATGTCGGTGGTGCAACAAATCATTGTTTAGGGTGGTGGCGGCCTCGCAAGGGAGGGACGCCGAGTCTTCCTCTATTATCCCTAGTCATCTGCGCAGTTGTCTTTCTTGGCGTACCAACGAACGCTTCCGTCCTTATCCATTTCGACAGCGTCGAGATCTCCGCCCACGTCACCTCCAATGTGGTACCGGATGGTGAGCGCAACGTAGCGCATGGCCTTGAGAAGATCATAGTCAGCGGGATCAGTTGTTTTTGGAAGCCTCCAGTTCTTAGCTTCCTTAAGTGCTCTATCGCTTCGCAGGTTGATGAACTCGTCGGCAATCTCCGGTTCCCCGATCAGGCAATTGGATTTAGCGCACTGCGTAATCTGTGTTTTATCGGCGAATATTGTCGGGAAGCCGTCAGGTCGGTACGTTATGACATCTTGAAGCAGAATCATTTTGCCGTCATCATCAACCCCTCCGATTATTGCGACCGTCAGAAGTCCGTTTCCCCTTCTTGCGGTTTCGATAACTCTCTCGGAGTGCCAAAAGAGCAAGGATTCAAAATTAGACAAGATGGAGTCGGCCCAATCAAACGCAGTTCCGACGATTCGATCGTGGGCGGTAGAATAGGTAAAAGAAGCTCGGTCGTAAGCCCTATGGATTTCCTCAGTGTTCGTCCAAGAATGAACGGTCACCCAATCCGGCGTTGTCATAAGAAAAGCCCTGAGCGGAAACGAAAACTATTTTGCCGTGCGGTGCCGCAATCTTGCATACGGAATCGCTTGGCGGAGCATTGCCGATTGCGATGCTGCGACTATCAGCCGCAATGATGATTTTGTCCTTAGTGAAGTAAATCACCCCGACGGTGCCGTGATTGATTTGGGCAAGTGTCGGAGAACTGACAATCAGAGCGACAATAAGAAGCCCAAATGCTTTCACTTGGTCCTCCAAGGCGGAGATCGGACATCCATAATTGGGGACGGTATGGGAAACGAAGTTCTCTAAGACTTTAGCATTTTCATTGGTTGGAGAAAAAGGCAGCGGTTTAGGATTCTGCGCATAGAAGCTCCTGAATCGTCCAAACACGATCTGTCAATCTAGCCTCCATTGCAGGAGTCATGCGACCCAAGATCGTTAAGGTTAGATTTGCCGTCGTCGCCTAACGCGTAGGCGAAAGACTTGGGCGCAATATGGGCGCAAAACCCTTGTTTCGGGCGCAGAATTCGAGTGTGGTGGACAGAGAGGACAACAGATTCGGCGAGACTTAGCATATTTTTCGAGCCTGCCCACTTGAACTCATAACCCGGAGGTCGCTGTGGCACGTGCGGAGGAGGACTCTCCGGCGATCTGCCCTGGCAGATTAATTGCAGAGCCACTGGAAAGGGCCTTGCTTGCCCCAAGGAAATTCCGTTGGCTCCGAACGGCACTCCAGATTTGGCGAGACTTACCATATCTCGTGAGCCCGCCCACTTGGACTCAGAACTCGATGCGGTTTAGCGCCTAAAGCCTTCGCTGCCTTTATTCGCAAACTGCTTAGCTGCTCAACGAGAAGCCTCAGGTCGCTACCGCGCCGCCGCAGCCACTTCTTTTTCAATCGGCGCGCCGATCAGATTTCCCCACTCGGTCCAGGAGCCGTCGTAATTCTTCACGTCGCCGTAGCCAAGCAGATACTTCAACACGAACCACGTGTGAGAGCTGCGTTCGCCGATGCGGCAGTAAGCGATCACCTCGCCCGATCCTTTCACGCCTTTGCCTTCATAGAGCTGCTTCAATTGCTCGGCGGACTTGAAAGTGCCGTCCTCGTTCGCTGCCTGCGCCCAGGGAATATTTGCGGCCGTCGGAATATGCCCGCCGCGCTGCGCAGTTTCGCTCATTCCCGGAGGCGCGATGATCTTGCCCGTGAATTCATCGGCCGAGCGCACGTCGACGAGCTGCCCGCCGCCGGTCTTCGCGATCACCTTGAATACATCTTCTTTGCGCGCCCGCAACGATTCATCGGGGCCGGACGAGCGATAAGTGGCGGCAGCGATCTTGGAAGCATCGGTTACCAGCCGACGCTTTTCTTCCAGCCACTTTTTGCGGCCCCCGTTCATTAGCCGGACGTCCTTGTGGCCATAATATTTCAGTTGCCAAAGCGCGTAGGCCGCGAACCAATTGTTGTTGTCGCCGTAAAGGATAATCGTCGTGTCGTTCGAGACTCCCGATTGCCCCAGCAGCTGCTCGAGCTCTTCTTTCGTGATCAGGTCGCGACGAATGTTGTCCTGCAGCTGCGTCTGCCAGTTCCATCCCACCGCTCCGGCGATGTGGCCCTGGTCATAACCGGTAGTGTCCACGTCCACTTCCACCAACCGCACTTTCGAATCATTCGCGTGATCCGCCACCCACTGCGTTGAAACCAGCACTTCCGGATGCGCGTACTCTGCCATGTCGATTCCTCCTCGTTTTTCTGTTTCCGGGATTTCGTCTGCACTTGCCTCGCATTGGGCAACAAAAAACCCACCTGCCAGTTCGTCTCTGGCGGTGGGTCCGGGAAATCCAGAACTAGAATGGGCTCCCTAGGTAACTCGCTTCGCCATGCCAGAGGTCACAAATCGACAACCTGGGCGACAACAACACTGCGCCGACCTCGGGAAGCGTTCCATTGCCAAAAGCATACACCTCGGGATTGGATGACCGCAATGCCGCGCCCGACTCACCCCACGGGCCTGAGGGTTCCGTCCGGAGCAGCCTCGAACTCCAACCGCAACAGCCAATCGTAATGAAATTTTCCCGCAGCGAGGGATTTCTCGAGCTCTTCGCGGTTGGGAGCGTCAAATTCAGCAAGCATCTTGCCTTCTTGCATGTTGAAAACCACGCGGCGCGCGACCAGCGGCTGGCCGCTAAGCAGGCGCTTGGAAATCTCCTCCGCGCCCTGACGAGTGAGGCAAGCCAAGGTGTGCTGCGAGATGTAACGAGGCATTCGATCTCCACCCAAGACGGAAGTTTCGACTGCAAATGAAGATACAGGAAATCATGGCTGACGCGGAAAAAGCAAATCGCCGGCGCATACCGGCGCGAAATCAAGGCGAACTGAACGCGTGGACAGGTGACCAATCCTGAAAACTCTCCGGCGAAATCAGAACGCGTCACCGAGCCCAGGGCTAAAATTGAGCTTTGAGGTGACGGGAATGAAGCCGACACTGCAACGCGCATTTCTAGTTATCTTGTTGGCAGCGCTGGGGTTTGCCGCCGGAGTCAGCGCGCGCGGACCAATTGGCAACCTGTCGGGCACGGTGCTGGATTCCAAGGGCCGCCCGGTGGCCGAAGCAACCGTTACCATGCAGAGCTCCGATGGCAAACGGCCCTACGCAACGCACACCGACGCGGATGGCCATTTCAAGTTCGCGCGCTATGAAACGGGCCAGTATGATTTGCGAGCCTATTCCAATGGAATGTTCTCGGAGTGGACGCAGCGGATTTCAATTCGATCACAAAAGACCACCGAAGTGACGCTGCGCATGCCGCCTCCCGCCGACGAGTCCATTGCCGTTACAAAGTAGCGCTGGGGCGGTTCCCGTTCTCTCAAGTTTGCGCAAGATGCGCAATCTCGTGCACCAAAATCGGGAGCTTGTGTACGCAAACTGCGCATAGGCGAAGCCTCGGTAAGCACCGCGGAGGGGTCGGCCTTCGCGAATCGGGTACTAAAACCCCGGTACCGGAAAAAGGTATCCTCCCGAGCCATAGGTTTAATTGGGGGCGGTCGCGGACAATGATATTGCGGGTTGGGAGCTGCGTTGCGGGGACGACGGTTCCGAATGGAGCCGTAGCACGCTGACCAACCCGTCCAAACCTTCTTCGGCTCCAGCGTCAGAATTGGCAGCTGGGATCCTCTCAAACATCTATCCGACGGTCTTATTATGATGCAGTCTATTTAAAGGTCGCTGAAGCGGTATTGGACTCGATGGCCGGGAACTGGCAGGTCGTGTCGGTCGATTGGTTCGCGATGCAGCTTGTGGTGTTCACTACACTGCCACCCCAAGTGACAAACGTGGAGTTCAGCCCCGCGCTGGCGGTAAGAGTTACCGAGCTTCCGCTGAGATAGCGGCCGGTGCAGGTTCCTGAGAAGGTCGCCGGCAGCCCGTTGGTACCCGCCGTGACCACGCAGCTGATCTGGCCGGTGTTGTCGGTGACGGTACCTGACGCGGTGTTGTCTTTCTGGATCACCGTCACGGTCAAATTGAAGGTCTGCGTGGCGCTCGCCAGAAAAACATCTTCCAAGCCGTTTGCGTCGTTGGGAACCAGGTTATCGGCGAATGAAATGAAACTGACGGTGTTGCCGTCGCCGCTTACGGAAGGCGCTACGCTCTTGCCGTCGGCGGGAGGCGGCGCGGTACCTGCAGCATGACTGGCGAGCAGCGTGGAAGGAACGCATCCGGTCGTGGTGGTCGTAGTGCTGATGGTAATAGCGAGGCAGGGATTGCGGACGAAAATGTTTTCGATGCCGTTCTGCACCGAGCCGCTCAAATTCGAAGCGAGCGAGGCAAATGCGATGGACTGGCCGGTGGTGCAGGCGGTCACCGTGAGGGAACTGCAGCCGCTGATACTGGGCGATTCACTTAGTCCATTGCCGGGCGTGAGACCGTCGGGCGACGACGCGATCAAAAGCGTGGGACTGCAGGTCGGCGGCGTGGTGACAGCGATGCCAGTACAGGTGTCGCGCAGATAGACTTCCTGAGTGGGACCCACTCCGGGAATCAAGTTCTGGGCAGTGGACGCAAAGGCCACGAAGCGCCCCTCCTGAGATATCGCCGGATCAATGCTGACACCGTCCGCCGGAGTTACGCCGTCCGGGGTGGATGCAAGGCTGGTAATCGGCGCACAGGTGTTACCCACCGTGCCGATCGTCGTTGCGCAGGTGGAGTCCTCGAAGACTTCGCTCAGGTTGTTCGGGTTGGACCCGATGACGAGATTCGACGCGGTCGACACATACGCCACGAAGAGGCCATTGGTAGCGATCGCGGGATGAGAGCTGGCGCCATTGGCGGCCGCAGTGCCGTCGGGCGAGACAGACACCAGAAACGTCTTCGGCGTGCAGCCGCCGAGCGTGAGCGGTGGAACGACTTCGCACGTATCGTGGACGAATACTTGCGGCGTGACGCCGTCGAATCCGCCGGGCGGCGGATTGGTAACGAGATTCGTGGCGAGCGAAACAAAGGCAACGAAGCGGCCGTCCGAGCTAATCACTGGATTATAGCTTTCACCGTTGCCCGGGCTGGCGCCGTCCCCGGAAACAGATACCAGTGCCGTGGTCGCAGTGCCGGTTGTGCAACTTGAGATGCCGGTAGTGCAGGGCGTTTCCCAGTACACCTGTCGCGAGCCGCCGGGAACAACCGGGGTAGTCACTAGATTACTCGCTGTTGAAGTGTAGGCAACGTGCGTGCCGCTGCTATCGATCGTGGGCTCGGTGCTTGGGCCATTTGCTGGGACGCCCAGAGGAGTGACGCTGACGAGAGTTGTCGCCGGGACGCACGTGGACGCGCCGCCGCTCTTGACCGTATTGCTAAAGCAGGTGTCGCGCAGAAAGATCGAACTGTTCGTGATGATGGGCGTGAGGACCAGGTTAGGCGAGATGGACGCGAACGCGATGAATTGACCGGTCTGGCTCGACGACGGTCCGGATGTGGTGAGTGACGGCGTCCCGCTCGTACAGGTAGGACCGCAGATTCCGTTGGTCGCCTGCGCGCCATTGGGCGCCAGATCGACAATCAGCGGCAAACCGGACAATTCGGTGCCGTTCACGGCAAACGGCGCAACGACGGAAGTGCCGCCGCCCGATCCGCCGTCGGGCGGATTGACCACCGCGACCTGCACGACGCCCGATTGCGCGAAGTCACCGGCGGTCAGCGCGGCAAGCAGCGAGGTAGCGCTGGAGAACGTGGTGGTGCGCGGGGCGCCATTGACGGTGACGACCGAGTCGGGCACGAAGTTCGATCCGGTGATCGTAATCAACGAACTCGCGCTGCCGGCAAGAATCGCCGTGGGAGCCAACGTCGAAAGGACCGGTACCGGATTCACGATGTGAAGGATGGCAAACTGGGAGCTGCCGCCGCCGGGCGCGGGATTCACCACGGATATTTGCAGCGTGCCCGCATCTGAGATGTCCGACGACAAAACAGAAGCCAGGATCTGGGTACTGCTCTCGAAGGAGCTGGGACGAATGGCGCCGTTGACCAGAACGGTGGACTGCGAAACGAAGTTCTGTCCGGTGATGGTCAGCGCGAATCCGGCTCCGCCGGTGGTAGCGGTGGTTGGAGAAATGGAAGTAATCGCCGGAATGTTGCTCTGAACCCCGGTTATGGTGAAGATTACCGCCTTGGTGGTACCGCCGCCGGGTGGCTCGGTTACGACCTCGACGCTGGCCGTGCCGGCATTCTCAATGTCGGTGGCGGGAATCTGCGCGTCGATCTCCGACGTGGTCTTAAAGATCGAGCCTCGCGCCGAGCCGTTCCAGGCAACGATAGAGGCCGGCGTGAAGTGCGACCCGAAAACCTGAAGCGTGAATGCGGGATGGCCTGCGGCTATGTTCGCCGGACTCAGGGAACTGATCGTGGGTGCAGGAGATTTGATTTGCTGCTGACACGAGGGAAGCAGCAACATCACCGCGCAAACGACCAAACCCCAAAAGAGACGAGCTATGCCACGCAAGTTTTCCACTCCTGAGTCCGCAGGGCGAGCCGGCGGGTTAAGCGCAATCGTAGAGACTACTAGAGATGGCGTGAACGGGCAATCGGGATGCCTTGGCATGCGGGCAGCGCAAAAGGGGAGGGACCCGAGGCGTAGCGCGCGGGAACTCCGGTGCGGGGCCGCTGGCGTCGGAGTGGAGCCCCCAGAAAGCGCGCTGGTTGTGGGCCTCGGGTCCATGGGCCAATCTTAGGACTCGGGAGGGTAAGTTTATTTGCGGGCGCCTGTGGACTTTTCGCAGAAGGTTAAATTCGCGGACTGCCGCTCCGCCGCGTAGTTCGGTTGCGGATCGGTCGTTCGCACTATGAAATCTGGGCCTACGCAGTGCGATACGTTTAGAGGACGGCGTAGTAGGTGAAGATTGTGTAGTCGGGATTCGCGTGGCGCTTGCCCGTGCCGACGATTACGGTGCGCGTAAGCCAGTCGTGCGGGCCCACGGGCGTGTCGAACACCGGCGTAATGCGGAAATAGAATTCGCGGTCGCCCCCCCAGCTGGGATCGTTGCGCTCGATCGGCTTGCCGTCGATCGGGTAGAGGTACCCGGTGTTGTTGATATAGATGTAGGCGCCATCGGAGGCTTGCAGCATGTAGTGGGCGTTGAGGCGGCCGTTTCCGGCATAGTCGGCGCCGCTGTGCGGGACAACCTTGCCCTGCAGCCTGGGGCCTTCGACCACGCCGGAGACGGCGGGCACGTAAGCGCGGCGGCCGTTGGGCGTGGCGAAAGAAACGCGTTCGCTGAAGTCGATGCGGATTTGGAAGACGTATTCGAGTTTGATGGGCACGATAACGTCGAGGGACTTGGGTTCGGATGGCGGGGTCGATGCGGGCGCGGCGTTTTGCGGAGCGGCTTCGGCAGGAACCGGTAGCAGGCCGAAGAGGCCTTCGGCTATTGCGGCGCCGCCGATTACGGAGCTTTTCAGCATGGAGCGGCGATCGATTGGGCCTGGGATTTTCATTTGAGTTCCTCCTCAATCAGAGTCGAGTGACGGAATGGTCAGGGGCTGAAGCCCTTCTCTTGTCCAAAACTCGATGTCGGAGCTGAAGCTCCGACCCCCTAAAAAGCAGCGCGTTGGAACAACCTGGAGGGCGAGGATCCCGGTTACTTCACGCACTCGAAGCTGGCGGCGTCCTCGATGTTGCCGCTGCCCTTGTACTGCGCATGTTTTGGATAGGCGCAGAGCGGGCGAGTGCGGCCGGGAAAAGGCTTCCCCGTCGCGATTACCGTGTCTGGCGCTTTGCCGTTTTCTGCCCAATCGACAATTGCCCCCAGCATGTCGAATTTGTCGAGCGCCGCGGGACCGCCGCCGCAGTGATTCATTCCCGGAACGAAAAAAAAGCGGCTCGAGTTCATCACGGAATCGAGCCCGCCATTCGTGTCCGCCATTTTTGTGTAGTAGGCGAGCGTGTCGAACGGGCTGAAAACGGGATCGGCGGTGCCGTGGTAGAAGATTAGTTTTCCGTTGTGGCCGAAAAACGAACTCAAATTCGTCCAGGTCGTATCGGTGAGAGCCTGGTTTTCATTGGCCAGGACGCCAGCGACCAGCTTGTCGACATCGACATCGGGCGGAGGCGCCACCGCGGCCAGGATGTTGGGCCCAGAGTTCGGGAGAAAACTGCTGAACGGGCCGCCGGAGCCTTGCAGATAGCCGCTTTCCCACGGGAACCGCGAGTAAACCTGATTGCCATGCGAATCCTTCGGACCGGCAAATGCTTTTTGCAACGATCCGACTTGCTGCGAAGTAAGGCAGGTTTCTGTTTTGGCGCCTTTGCATTGCAGCACGGCCGGATCGTAACGGCAGGCTTCCGGATTCAGGATCATGCCATCTTTCACGCCGTCTTTTTCGTCGCAGGATTTCATGATCGAATCGGCGAGGAGCTTTTTGTCGCCGTCGCTGAAAAGTTTCGCGGGATCGGGCTTGCCGGAGGCGTCTTTCGGAGCAACCGCCGAGAAAACGGCGCGGGCGTAGCCGAGTCCAATATTCGAATAGCCCGTGCGCATGGCGGGATCGCCGGAAATGACGCCGTCGAAATAGATCGGATAGCGCTGGGTCATCAGCATGGCTTCGCGGCCGCCGGTGGAGCAGCCGTCGTAGTAGGAATGTTTCGCGGGCTGTCCGTAATAATGCGCGACGATTTCTTTGGAGAGGATTGTCATGCGGCCCACGGCGATGTAGTCGAAATCAAGCGCGGCGATCTGGTCCTTCTGGAACGAAGGATCGAAGACGGCGCCTTTGTGGCCGGTGTCGGTGGAGACTACGGCAAACCCGCGGGCGAGCGCCGGATTGTCCGCTGCGGCTTGGGCGCCGAGAGGAGGACTAATCGAACCGTTGAGGCCACCGCCGCCCTGAAAGAGGAAGCGGCCGTTCCAATTATCGGGAAGCGCGATTTCAAAGCCGATGGCATAGGATTTGCCGTCCGCGCCGGTGCGGGGATCGATCACGCCGTCGGCACGGCAATAGCCGGGAATGGCGACCGGGATCGTGTCCGGTCCGAAGCCAGCGCGGATGGTGCCGGGAGGCGCCGCGGGGACCTCTTCGGCCCTCGTTACCTGAACGTTTGTGCCAGGGACTTTGAAGTTCACGAGGTCCGCGCATTTTTGCACTGGAGCGATGTCGCCCGCTCCCTGGCCGTAAGCGGAAGATGCGATTGCAAGCGTGAAGAAACAGACGGCGACGAACGCAACGGCTCGGACGTGTCGCATTTGGATGAGCCCTCCCCCGAACTGCGGGCTGCGCGCCACTAGGGTGCGGCAAAACCCAGGCCATTGTAGTCAGTAGGCGGGGGGATGCAAGCGGATGTTGGAGTGGAGGACCGCTGCAGAAAACTTCGTGGGTGAGTACGACTGCCGAGCGAATTCAGACGTTGTACTGCGCTCTAACTTCCGACTAGTTGGCGGGATTCTCGGGGAGATGCGCAGCCCAATCCTGTTGGGCGAATTCGACGCCCCAGAAATGCGGGCTGGGCGAGAGAAATTCCACGCCGACGCGGGTGCCCCGCTCGGATGTATCGCCGAGATACACGACGCGGCATTCCTGCTCTTCTTCCGTTGCGGGATTGATGAGCACGAGATCGGCGCCGAGTTCGAGCTCTTCGTTCAGATAGAGCAAGCCGCCGTGCGCGTTGATCACGATGGTCTGGCTCTTGACCCGGAATTTGTGGCCCTGAATATCTTTGCCTTTGGCCTGCACGGGGATGCGCGTGAAGACTCTGGAGCTGCGGCGCTCGCTGGCGGCTGTAGTTTCAATCATCATCCTTTACATCGTGCAATGGGGTGGGACGGGAGTCAATTCTGCAAGCTGGAAAAGTGCCCAAAAAGGCAGTCGAGAAAGTTTGTTGAAAATTCGCGGGCTTGGGTACTATGGCAGGACTGTCCTGGTGATAGGTGTGTCCTATTTCCCGGCAGCCGGCCGGGCGGCGCGGGAAAAACCTCCCCCGGGAACCCTGGAGATCGAATGGATCTAATCGGCCATATCGAGTCGAAGCGTGAGCAGCACCTAAACGAGCTGAAAGAGCTCCTGCGGATTCCGAGCGTTAGCACCAAGAGCGAGCACAAGCCGGACATCGAACGGGCCGCACGATGGGTGGCAGACAAACTGCGAGCGGCGGGACTTGAGAAGGTCGAAGTCGTGCCGACCAAAATGCATCCGCTGGTTTATGGAGAGTCGCTGCACGCACCGGGAAAGCCCACGATACTTTTCTATGGGCACTACGACGTGCAGCCTGCGGAGCCGCTGGATTTATGGACGACTCCGGCGTTCGAGCCGGATGTTCGAAATGGAAACATCTACGGGCGCGGTACTGCCGACGACAAAGGGCAAGTCCACATTCACCTCAAGGCGCTCGAAGCGCTGCGCCACGTCTACGGCAAGCTTCCGATTAACATCAAAGTGATGGTGGAAGGGGAGGAAGAAGTCGGCAGCGTGAATTTGTGGAATTTCGTGCAGTCGAACAAGGATCGACTGAAGGCGGATGCGCTGATCGTTTCGGATACGGCGATGCTGGCTAAAGGCGTTCCCTCGATCACGTACGGCTTGCGGGGACTGAATTATTATCAGGTGGAATTGTCCGGAGCGGCGCAGGATTTGCATTCCGGCGTGTTCGGCGGCGCGGTGCCGAACCCGATCACGATCCTTTCCGAGATGATTGCGAAGCTGCACGACCGAAATTTCCGGGTCGCCGTTCCCGGGTTTTACGACGACGTGGCCGCTGTTTCCCGGCAGGAGCGCAAGGCTTTGAACGCGCTGCCGTGGAAAGAAAAAGAGTTTCGCAGGACGGTGGGCGCTTCCGGCCTGGCCGGCGAAAAAGGATTCACGATCGTGGAGCAGCTGTGGATTCGGCCCACGCTCGAGCTCAATGGAATCTGGGGTGGGTACCTCGGCGAAGGGGCCAAGACCGTGATCCCGGCAAAAGCGACGGCGAAAATTTCCACGCGGCTCGTTCCGAATCAGGATCCGGCGAAGATTGCAAAGTTGGTGGAGCGGCAGATCCGCAAGCTGCTGCCGAAGTCCGTGCATTGCAAATTCGAAGTGCTCAGCATGGGCAAGCCGTGGGTGGCTCCTTACACTCATCCGATTTTCCAGAAAGCCATTCATTCGCTGGAGGGCGGATTCGGAAAGAAGGCGGTGTTCATCCGCGAGGGCGGGTCCATACCCTTCGTCACGCAGATGCACGACACGTTCAAGGTTCCGTGCGTGCTGCTGGGGTTCGGATTGCCCGATGAAAACGCCCACGCGCCGGACGAACATCTGGCGCTGGAAAATTATTTCGGCGGAATCAAGTCGATTGCTTTGCTCTACGAGCAACTTGCTACGCTCTAGTTCCCCGCCCGCGATCGAGTGCAGGCAAAAAAATGCCGATTTTGCGGGGGTTTTTCGATGTTTCTCCTTGCGTTCGTGTAGCAGGACGGCTATAGTCCGCAGTCGGCGTCCGGGAAGCCGGTGCCAAACAGCACTTACACTGAGGAGGAAATAGAATTCGATGGCAACCCCGTTGAGCAAGTCAAAGATCATCGCCCACATTGCTGACAAGGTCAGCACCCCGGAGAAGCCGATCTCCAAGAAGCAGGCGGCCGCCTTTTTCGACGAGCTGTTCAAGCTCGCGGTCAAGGAAGCCAAGGGCTCCGGCAAGTTCGTGATTCCGGGTATCGGACGCGCGGTGAAAGCGCATCGCAAGGCGCGCATGGGCCGCAACCCCGCCACGGGCGAAGCGATCAAGATCAAGGCCAAGACTGTGGTCCGCCTGCGCGCGGCTAAGGCGTTCAAAGACGCCGTATTGAAGTAGTTCGGCCCGGGCGCAATTGAGCCAAAAGATTCGCGGCGAAGCCCCCACGTCCTTCTTCTCGCCCTCGCGGCTGGAAGGGACGCTTGGGGGTTTTGTCTTTTGTCCCCGTAGACAAAGCGACCCGCATGACTGAATACTCGGGCCTCCTTACCGACCTCTACGAACTGACCATGGCGGCGGGGTATCTTCAGACCCGCTTCGAAGGCAAGGCTACGTTCGAGCTTTTTGTTCGGCATCTGCCGAAGCACCGCAACTATCTGGTCGCCGCCGGGCTCGAGCAGGCGCTCGAGTTTCTAGAAAACGTGCGGTTCACCACGGACGAAATCGCCTTCCTGCGGCAGCATCTTCTATTCAGCAACATTCAAAATGAGTTTTTCGATTACCTCGCGAATTTCCATTTCACCGGCGACGTGTGGGCCATGCCGGAGGGCACGCTGGCATTTGCCGGAGAGCCCATGCTCCGCGTGACCGCTCCGATTATCGAAGGGCAAATCCTGGAAACGTATCTCCTGGCCACGCTCAGCTACCAAACGATGGTGGCGAGCAAAGCCGCGCGCGTGGCTACGGCTGCGGCCGGCCGCCAAGTGGTGGATTTCGGCGCCCGGCGCGCGCACGGAGTCGAGGCGAGTTTGCTCTCCGCGCGGGCGTCCGTGATCGGCGGCTGCCTGGGCACATCGAACACGCTGGCTGGACACCGCCTCGGAATGGGCGTCTACGGGACGCAGGCTCATTCCTGGATCATGGCGCACGAAAATGAAGCCGACGCATTCAGGCATTTCATGGATGTGTTTCCACAGGGCGCCGTGCTGCTCGTCGATACCTACGACGTTCACAGCGCGGTGAAGAAAATCATCTCCATGGGGAGAAAGCCCGCCGGAATCCGCCTCGATAGCGGCGATCTGGCCAAGGACAGCGTGTGGGTTCGCCGCCAGCTCAATCGCGCGGGATGGAACGACGTGCGAATCTTCGCGTCGGGCGACCTGGACGAATATCGGATTGCAGCCCTGCGGCGTAAAGGCGCGGCGATCGACGCCTTCGGCGTGGGTTCGGCGCTTGCGACTCCCAGCGACGCGCCGCAGCTGAGCATGATTTACAAGCTCGTGGAAGTGGAGCGCGGGGGAAAACTTCGCGAGGCCGCGAAGCTGACGCACGCAAAGGCCACCTATCCGGGGCGCAAGCAGGTATATCGCTATGTAGACGCGAAAGGAGAATTTAAGAGTGATCGCATCGCGCTCGAAAGCGAGCCCGGCAATGGCGGTGAGCCGCTGTTGATACCGGTTATGCGCGCGGGGAAGCGAATCGCGCCCGCGGAATCGATCAGTGTCCTGCGCGACCGCTGCGCGGACGGGCTGGCGCGGCTGCCGCAGCGCTATCGTCAGATTAGCCGCACGGCGCGCTATCCGGTGCACCACAGCAAGGCGCTCGAAGGCTCGCTCGAAAAGGTCCGCCAGCGCATTCGCCGCTTTGCGGTAAAATAGAGATGCAGGCGTTACGTCTGCATCTATGGCGACGCGAAATAAAATCTTCTGGGAAGTGGACGCGCAGGCCGATTTCATGTTGCCGGGCGGAAGGCTTTACGCGCAGGGCGCCGAAAGGCTGATCCCGAACATCGAACGGCTGGTTGCAGCTGCCGTCGATTCTGGCTCGCTGCTGGTCTCTAGCGGCGATGCCCATCCCGAGAACGATCCGGAGTTCGCGCGGTTCCCTCCGCACTGCCTCGCCGGGAGTCCGGGCGCGCGGATTATTCCTGAGGGCCTCTCCGCAAATTTCTGTACCATCCCGAATGACGCATCGCGACCTTTGCCCGCTCATGTGGTGAGCTATCCACAGGTAATTTTCGAAAAGCAGACGCTCGATGTCTTCGACAATCCCCACGCGAGCGCGCTAGTCGATCGCTTGCCGGCGGATGCGGAATATTTCGTGTTTGGCGTGGTGACGGAATATTGCGTGAAATGCGCAGCGAAGGGATTGCTTGCGCGACATCGGAAAGTCGCCGTCGTGGAAGACGCGATTGCAGCGCTCGATGCCGCGGAAGGGCGCGCCACGCTGGAAGAATTACAGTCGCTCGGCGCGCGATTGATCACAACCGACGAAGCAGTTGCCGCGGTTTCCACGAAAGCCCAGCCCGCCTCGCGCTAAATCTTTTCCGTCAGACTTTGCAGGTTCTTATCGAACGGAGCACGAGCCACCCCGCGCTCCGTGATGATTGCAGCGATAAATCTCGACGGCGTCACATCAAACGCAGGATGCGCGGCTCGCACGTCCGGCGAGATGCGCACGCTACCGAGGTGGGTGACTTCTTCTTGCGAACGCTCCTCGATCGGAATGTGATCTCCGTCGGGTATGGACAGATCGAGAGTGGAAATCGGGGCGGCCACGTAGAAAGGCACCTTATTCTCGCGCGCGAGAACGGCCATTCCATACGTGCCGATTTTGTTGGCCGTGTCGCCGTTGCGCGCAATGCGATCGGCACCCACCACCACCGCGGAAACTCCACCCGTTTTAAGAAAATGGCCCACCATATTGTCCGTGATTAGCGTCAGCGGAATCTGATCCTGATGCAATTCCCAGGCGGTGAGACGCGCGCCCTGTAAATAGGGCCGTGTTTCGGGCACCAGGACATCGATGCGTTGCCCGGCCTCGACCGCCATCCGAATCACGCCCAGCGCCGTGCCGATTCCGCCTGTGGCCAGGGCGCCGGCATTGCACTGCGTCATCACGCGGCCCGTGCGCGGCAGCAACTCAGCACCGAATCTGCCGATACGTTCGTCCGCACGGCGGCGTTCTTCGTGCAGGTCTTGGGCTTCCTGCACCATCGACGCGCGCAGCGCCGCAAGCCCGGCGGCTCCGTCTGTGGCGGCAATCGCCGCCAATTTCTCGAACTTTCGCTTGAATCGATCGATGGCCCAAAACAAGTCGACGGCGGTGGGTCGCGTGCGCGCCAGCGTATCGCACATTTGTTCGAACTCGGCGCGCAGTTGGGGAAGAGCTGTAGACTGCGAACGCTCCACGCCAAGCGCAAGTCCCATTCCGGCGGCCACGCCGATGGCCGGCGCGCCGCGGATCACCATGTCTTTGATCGCTTTCGCAACCTCGGCATAGTCCGTGTAGGTGTGGTAGATCACTTCGCCAGGCAGGCGGCGCTGGTCCAGCATTACGACGCCTTCGGGCGTCCACCGGATTGGTTCAACGCTGCGCAATCTTTTGCTCCGTGTGAGTCCACATTCTATCTGATTCCACACTAATGCCGGGACGCAAGGAAGCGATACCATGGCGCCAACACTACAAGTCCGAAGGAAACGAAAAAGTTGTAGCTCACATGCAGCAGAAAGCTGGCCAGCACCGTGCGCGTAACGGCGCGAGCGTAGGTGAGCACGATTCCCACGATGACGATTTCGCCGATCTGAAGCCAGCCGCCCCAGAGCTGCGCCGCGTGCATCAGGCCGAAAAGAATTCCCGTCCCGAAGACGCCCACCGCCATGCCGTACGTGCGCGCGACCACCGGATAGATGTAGCCCCGAAAAATCGTCTCCTCGAACGCCCGGCGCAACGAATACAGCCATTAACATCAGCGCCAGCGCCACACGACGATCTTGAAACAGCGCTTGCACCGGCAGTTTTGTTTTGCTGGCAAATCGCAGCGTGATCGATTCAACGACAAACGCCATCACGAATCCTGCCGCAATCCATCCGCAGATTCGCACAGCCGTGGGAATAGTGCCCGGCTCAAGCGGACGCCAGCCAATTGTGCGCCAGAACGACGAGCGAAAATTCACGCGAATCTGCGCGGCCAGATAGAGGAGCAGCGCTAGCGTGATCAGCAGCTGCTGAAGGAGGGTGAAGAGCCCGTACAAAGCTGGTGATTTGGCAATTTGCACCCCCCCGATTCCGAAGTGGGCAAAAACACCGAGAAGCAACATCTTAAAGAGCGCCGATCCAATCAGAGCAATCACTGCGAGGAGAAAAATATCGAGCCAGGTCCACGGCACGCGCAGATCTTGCGTCAGCGTGATGTCCGCGGAGCTCGCGACGGAACTCGCGGGCGGCTCGGCGACCGGTGAATCCTGCAGCGGCGGAATCGAGCTATCGTCGAAAGTCATTTTGATTGGCGCAATTTCAATTGTGGAGCGCCCGCGCGAGTATTTGCCCGGTATAGGATTTTTTCACGCGCGCCACCTGCTCGGGCGTGCCCTGCGCGACCACGCGCCCGCCCGCCTCGCCGCCTTCCGGGCCGAGATCGATGATCCAATCCGCTTGCTTGATGACATCCAAATTGTGCTCGATGATCAGCACCGTGTTCCCGAGCGAAACGAGCCGGTTCAGCACGTCGAGCAATTTCTTCACGTCGTCGAAGTGCAGCCCTGTGGTGGGCTCATCCAGAATGTACAGCGTTCGCCCCGTCTGGCGGCGGGAAAGTTCGCGCGCCAGCTTGGTGCGCTGGGCTTCGCCGCCGGAAAGCGTGGTCGCGGACTGGCCGAGTTGGACGTAACCGAGTCCGACGTCGACCAGCGTCTGCAACTTTTGCTGGATCGCCGGAATATTTTCGAGGATCCGCAGCGCTTCCTCAATGGGCATGTCCAGCAAGTCAGAAATGGACGAGCCTTTGTATCGCACGGCGAGCGTTTCCGCATTGTAGCGCTTGCCGCGGCAGACTTCGCAGGTCACGTAGACGTCCGGCAGAAAATTCATCTCGATGCGCCGCTGGCCGTCGCCCTGGCAAGCCTCGCAGCGGCCGCCCTTCACATTGAAGCTGAATCGGCCCGGCTTGTATCCGCGCTCGCGCGATTCAGGCAGCATGGCAAAAAGCTCGCGGATCGGCGCGAAGACTCCGGTGTACGTCGCCGGATTTGAGCGCGGCGTACGGCCTATCGCGGCCTGGTCGATCTGCACGACTTTGTCGATGTGCTCGACGCCGGAAAGCGCGCGATGCGCCGCGGGCTTTTCCATCGAGCGATAGAGCTTCGCGGCGAGCGCGCGGTACAAAATGTCGTTCACAAGCGTCGATTTTCCGGAGCCGGAAACTCCCGTGACGACCGAAAGCAGGCCCAGCGGAATCGTCACGTCGATATTTTTTAGATTGTTACCATGCGCGCCCAGGATCGAGAGCGCTTTGCCGTTCACGCTGCGGCGCTCGGCCGGCACCGGAATGGACACTTCGCCCGATAGATATTTTCCGGTCAGCGACGCCGGATTCGCGGCGATGTCCTCGGGCGTCCCGGACGCTACGAGATAGCCGCCGGTCTTTCCGGCGCCTGGACCGAGATCGACCACGTAATTCGCGCGCCGGATCGTTTCCTCGTCGTGCTCGACCACGAGCACCGTGTTCCCCAGATCGCGCAAGGTTTCGAGCGTAGTCAGCAGGCGCCCATTATCGCGCGCGTGCAGGCCGATCGAAGGCTCGTCCAGCACGTAGAGCACGCCGCGCAAGCGAGAGCCGATCTGCGTCGCCAGTCGAATGCGCTGCGCTTCGCCGCCTGAAAGCGTGGCCGCCGAGCGTGCGAGCGTCAGGTAGCCGAGACCCACGTCCAGCAGGAAATCGAGGCGCTCGGCGACCTCGCCCAGCGGGCGTCCGGCGATTTTTCGCTGCCGCAGCGTGAGCTTGCCGCGAATTTTGTCGACGGCCGGTCGCGCGTCGCTGAGCGGCAGCGCCGTGAAGTCCGCGATTGAAAGGCCGGCGATTTTCACCGCGAGGCTTTCGGGCCGCAGCCTGCGCTCGTGGCACAACGCGCACGGTGCGGGCGACATGTATTGCGTGAGCCATTCCCGATACGTATCGGAATTCGACTCGGCGAGGCTGCTTTCCAGGTGCCCGATGACGCCTTCAAAATTCAACCCTTTGGCCGAGGGGCCATTTGCCGGGTTCCCGTGCAGAATCAAGTTCTGCGCTTTCCGCGACAGCGATTCGAACGGCGCATCGAGATTGAATCCATGGGCCGCAGCCGCCAGCCGCAGTGTGCGCTGCAGATTCGCCGAGCCCGAGCCAGGGCCGAGCCCGCCTTCGAAAAGCGGCTTGGTCCAATCTACGATTACTTTGGCTGGATCGAAATCGTATTTCGATCCGAGGCCGTGACATTCGGTACAGGCCCCGTAGGGCGAGTTGAAGCTGAACGAGCGCGGCTCAAGCTGCGGCACGGAAATTCCGCAATCGGGACAGGCGAGTTTCTCGGAATAGACGTGTTCTTCGCCGCCCACCACGGCGATGGTCACCAGACCGCTGCGTAAGTTTCAGCGCGGTTTCGATCGATTGCTCCAGACGCCGGGCGATGCCCTGTTTCAGCAGCAGCCGGTCGATCACGATTTCAATCGTGTGATTCTTCCGGCGATCGAGCGCCACCGGCTCGTCGATGCTGACCAGGTCGCCATCGATGCGGGCCCGGACGTAGCCTTCTTTGGCGTACTTCTCGAGCTCTTTCTTGTACTCACCCTTGCGGCCCCGGACCACCGGCGCGAGGACCATGATGCGATCGTCCGGCTTCAGCGCCAGCACGGACTGCACGATTTGCTCGGTCGATTGCCGGGTGATTTCTCTGCCGCATTTTGGGCAGTGCGGAGTGCCAATGGCGCTATAGACCACGCGCAGATAATCGTAGATTTCGGTGATCGTGCCGACGGTCGAGCGCGGAGATCGCGTGGTGGTTTTCTGTTCGATGGCGATTGAAGGCGACAGCCCTTCGACCGAGTCCACCTCCGGGCGCTCCATCTGGTCGAGGAACTGACGGGCATAGGCCGAAAGCGATTCCACGTAGCGACGCTGGCCTTCGGCGTACAGGGTGTCGAATGCCAGCGAGGATTTCCCCGATCCGGAAAGCCCGGTGATCACCGTGAGCGTGTTGCGCGGGATTTCCAGGCTGATGTTCTTCAGGTTGTGCTGCCGGGCGCCGCGGATGACGATTTTCTTCAGGCCCATAGGGAGATACCGACTCTACAGAGAGCGTCGCTGCACACTGGGTAGAATGAGCCCAATGTAATTCATCAACATAGCAGCGCGGTGTGACGCGGTCAAGTTGACGCCCGAAGGCACGTTTACGACGAGCGAGCCAACCTGTAAAGAACGTGGCGGCGCAGCGGATGGCCTTGGGGCAGGTTTGGATGATCGAAATCGTCGGCGGGATTGTGTGTCATCCCGATTTTCTCCATCACGCGCCGGGAACGCGTGTTGGCCGGCACCGTAAACGACAGAAGCTCCGCTAAATTGAGCGTATCGAACGCGTAGCGTACCGAGGCGCGCGCGGCTTCCGTGGCCAGCCCAAGCCCCCAATACTCGGCCGCGAGCCGCCAGCCTATTTCGACGCACGGAGTGAACTGCGCTTGAAATGCGGGGACGCAAAGTCCTGCAAAGCCAATGAAGACTCCGCTTTCGCGAATCTCGACCGCCCATAGCCCGAATCCGTGCGCTCGGAAATGCGCCTCGATCCGGCCGGCTAGAGCGTCACTTTCGGCTCGCGTGAGCGGCGAGGGAAAATACTCCATCACGCGCGCATCATGATTCAGGCGGGCGAAGGGTGCGCAGTCTTGCGCTTCCCAATGCCTCAGAATCAGGCGCTTGGTTTCCATCGCGTTGGTCGTCACGGTTACCCCGCCGTCGCGTCTACGATCTAAGTAAGGGACAGCGAAAGCATCCCTCAGCGCGAAGGTACTAACAAAATTTTACTACCCCTAAGGATTTCTTACCGGGAAGCGGCTGGATCAGCGCGTTTCGTTTCAGCAGCTTAGCTTTGGTTTTCCAGATGCACTGTAATAGGGCGTCAGGGGGAGGAAAGCCGAGGATCCCTTCGGGGATTGAGGGCTGGGCCGGCTTCCTTCCCCCGGCCACCACCGCCGTTCGTACTTCTGCCTACCCCTTCCGATGTTCGGCGGGGTGTGTCGACACGTTTTGTTTCACTTGCTGTTCGCCCCAGACACGCAGCCGGAAATCTTCCTCAGCACGTTCCTGCATGCTCCCGATTCGTGTAAATTTAGTTTACAATCTGTGTCCCCCAGAGTTGGGGCGTGGTCCAATCGGTAGGGCACCTCACTGTTAATGAGGACGGTGTTGGTTCGAGTCCAACCGCCCCAGCCAACTCTCTTCTTTTCCCCGGCGGAATTCAGGCTGAAATTGATTCCATGGCGATGCGATCGTCCGCGTCCCATCCGGCGAGATGGAGCTCGACGCGCAGATCGGGAAAGCTCTCCTTCAACACTTCGGCGGCGCGCTGCAGGTCCTGTTCCTGCCGCTGACGCAGGGCGGCCGGATCGCGAAACTTGGCCGACATCGATTGATACCAGCCGCAGTCCTGATGCTGGATCAGCACCACGCGCTTGATTCCGTGCTTTTCCACGAAGAAGCGGACCCATTTGCGGGCGGCCCGCGTGTCTTCGCTGTACGAAAGCTGATGCGTCAGGCTCAGGGGGCCGCCCGGAAGGACCAACAGGTCGTAGGCTTCGCCGCGCTTCAAAGTTGCGGTGAGGAATTCGTGGAAGGCTTGCTGGAAACGATAGTCGCCGCAGTGAATCGCCAGAGTATCCGCGGGCTGGCGGTGCAGCTTAGAGTGAAGTTGAAAATGGGGCATCGAGAGACCGCCGCTCGGTGAAGCGATTCGCGCCGGCTGATTATCTGGGCCGGCATGTCTTGTGCGCGCCTAATCCTTGGTCCTAGTCCTTAATAATGGGGAAGCCGGCTTCGGTCCAGCCGCGCCAGCCGCCGTCCATTGAAATCACGTTGCGGTAGCCCATTTTCTGCAGGTTGTCGGCCGCGAGGGCGGAGCGATAGCCGCCGCCGCAATACAGGACCACCGTCGTTTCTTTGTCTGGGACGGTCTTCTCGATGTCGCGCTCGATGACGCCCTTGCCCAGGTGAATCGCGCCGGGAATGTGCCCACGGGCCCACTCGGAATCCTCGCGGGTGTCCATCACGATAATCTTTTCGCCGGCATCGAGCCGCTTTTTCGTCTCGCGAAAGTCCTCTTCCTTGATCCGCGATTTCGCGTCTCGCACCAGCTTCAGAAATCCTTCGGGATGATCCGGAGCCATTCATTCACCTCATGGTCTGAGTCAGTACGAAAAACTTTAGCACGGAGCGCGCGGCGAAGGCACAGAGTTCGCCGAGAAAATAGACTCGCGGCGCGGCTCCGTTTATTTCATATCCCGCCAGTTGACACCCGACTTTGTCTCGATCAGCAGAGGCACGCGCAGCTTGTGCACGCCCTCCATCACTTCCTTCACGAGCTTCTTCAGTTTGGGCAATTCTTTCTCGGGCGTCTCGAACAGCAGTTCGTCATGAACCTGCAAGATCATGCGCGACTCGAAACTGTCTAACAGACGCTTATCGAGCTCGATCATCGCCAGCTTGATCAGGTCCGCAGCCGCGCCCTGCATCGGCGTATTCATGGCGGTGCGCTCGGCGAAGTTGCGCAGATTCGGCTGCGGTGAGCTGATTTCCGGGATTTGCCGCTTGCGGCCGAACATCGTGGTGGTGTAACCCAGCTTTCGCGTTTCGGCGATCTGCGCGTCGAGGTACTTTTTCACGCCGCTGTAGCGCTCGAAATACGTGGCAATGAATTTCGCGCCTTCCTTCGTGTCGATATTCAACTGCTGCGCCAGGCCGAACGCGGAAAGCCCGTAGATCACGCCGAAATTGATCACTTTCGCCACGCGGCGGTGTTCCCGGGTCTGCGCCATCGGCCCCACGCCGAACACTTCTTGCGCCGTGCGCGAATGAATGTCCTCGCCGTTGCGAAACGCATCGATCAGCACCGGATCCTCGGATAAATGCGCCAGAATTCGCAGTTCGATCTGCGAGTAATCAGCCGAAAGCAGCACGCCGCCCTTGGGCGCCACAAACGCCGCCCGGATTTCCCGGCCGAGTTCCGTCCGAATCGGAATGTTCTGCAGATTTGGATTCGACGAGCTGAGCCGTCCAGTGGCCGCTCCCGTCTGGCTCAAATGCGTGTGCAGGCGGCCGGTTAAAGGATTAATCAGCTTCGGCAGCGCGTCCGCATACGTCGACTTCACCTTGGCGATCTCGCGATGCTCCAGGATTTTCTTCGGCAACTCATGAATCAGCGCCAGCTCTTCCAGCACTTCGGCAGCGGTGGAGCGCACTTTGGTCCGCGTCTTGCGCGGTGGCTGCAGATTCAGCCGGTCGAAAAGCACTTCGGCCAGCTGCTGGGTCGATTTCACGTTGAATTCGAAACCGGCCAGCTCGTAAATGCGCTTCTCGATCGAGCTGATTTCTTTCTGGGCCTTTTCCGAGATGATTTCGAGCTCGCGCTTGTCGATCCCCACGCCGACTGCTTCCATACGCGCCAGCACCGGCGCGAGCGGCAGATCGATTTTCTCGTAGACCTCGGCGAGGCCCTGCCTTTCGACCTCCGCGCGCAATAATGGCGCAAGGCGCAACAGAAAATCCGCGCGTTCTCCCGGCGCGCCCGAAAGCGTGCGATTCATGTGCCGCAGCACGACCTCGGCGAAAGCGTGATTTGCCGTCGTTGGCCGCAAAAGATAGGAGTACAAGATCGTCGCGTGGCGAATTCCGGCAATCGCATCGGGGCCCGCCGCTGAACCGGGCGCGGCCAGCAAATGGAACAATTTCGGGTCGTGCACCACTTTCGGCCGCTTGGAATTTGCGAGCAAATCCTTCATGGCCGCGAGCGCGCCGCTTTCGGCGTCGTTCACCAGCGAACACGCCGCGTCCGCCTTGGCGGATACCTCGACGCCGGTCACCCGCGTACCGAAACCCTCGTCCTCGGGATCCTGCGAATCGAGCGCAAGCCAAACAGCAGTCTCCTGCCTGGCGGGCACCGCGTCCAAGAATTTCGCGAGTGCCGCGGGAGATTCCAGCGCCGAGTAATCCGTGTCACGATCGTCGACGGCGGCTTCCGCAGCCGGCGCCGAAACCGCGAGTTCCTTCAGCAATGAAGTGAACCCCAGCTCCGCATACAGTCCGCGCAACGCCGCATAATCAGGCTCGCAAATCTCCAGCTTTTCGAGCGCCAGCGGCACGGGCGCATCGGTGGGAATCGTCGCCAGCTGCTTGCTCAGCCGCACAAACTCCGCGTTTTTCTCCAGCGCCTCGCGATAGCTCGCCCGCTTCACCTCGGCCGCG
The DNA here is from genome assembly GCA_963800535.1 of uncultured Acidobacteriota bacterium. GTDB lineage: Bacteria > Acidobacteriota > Terriglobia > Acidiferrales > UBA7541 > Palsa-295. The sequence continues at coordinate 55,355 of CAWDBK010000021.1, read as the reverse complement.
CGCTTCAGCACCGCCTCCGCGCTGCCGAATTCCTGAATCAACTGCTTCGCGCCGACATCACCAATGCCGGGTTTCCGCCGCTCTCCGGGCGCCACCTTTTCGTTGGGATCGCGCGCCCCTGGAATGTTGTCGATCGAATCGCCCATCAGCGCCATCACGTCCGCCACTTTCGAAGGAGGCACGCCCATGATCTCCTCGACTTTGGCCTCGTCGATGATCAGGTCGCCCTTCGCCGGATTGAGCATGCGCACGCGGCCGCCGACGAGCTGCATCAGATCCTTGTCGCTGCTCACGATCAAGACATCAAGATCCTTCTTCGACGCCTGCTTGGCCAGCGTTCCGATCACGTCGTCGGCCTCGTACCCCGGCACCTCCAGAATCGAGAGTTTCATGGCCTCGCAATACCGGCGCACGAAGGGGATCTGTATCGCCAGATCATCAGGCATCGGCGGGCGCTGCGCCTTGTATTGCGCGAAGATCTTGTCCCGGAAAGTGGGCGCGTTGTAGTCGAACACCACCGCCAGGTAATCCGGCCGCAGGTCCTTGCTCTGCATCAGCCGCCGCATCATAGTGGCAAAGAGGTAGGGAACCTTGGTCGGGATGCCGGTCGACGTCTGCAGCCGATCCATGGGCGCGAAAAACGCCCGGAAGATGTAGCCCATGGCGTCTACCAGGAACAGGCGTTTCGTCAGTTTGGGCGTTTTGGCGGGCATCGGGATGACCCGTGGGGCCTTGTAAGTTACACAATAGCGCTAGTTAGCCGCACCGGGCGGCAAGCCCGCGAGTATAGCAGAGCGCGCCCCACCCACCGGCGGCCAGCGTTGGTTCACCGAGTGCCTTCCGCCGCCCGCCGATTGCCTTGAGACAACCTGCCTGAATTGTGGTAGTTGTGAAATATTCCAAGGCTGCGAAGCGTATCAACAATGGACAGGCAGAAGACAACCGGGACGATGACCGACGCCGATTTGGCACAGCTACTGTCCCAGGTCCGGGCTGGCGATAACGACGCCTGGGGCGAGCTCTACCGTCAATACGGAGCGGCGATTTTCCGTTTCTGCCGTAGGCTGCTGCCGGCGCGCGAGGACGCGGAAGACGCGACGACGGAAATTTTCATGAAGGTGCGCCAAAAACTCGGCACGTACGATTCGTCGCGCCCATTCCCTGCGTGGCTGTACAAAGTCGCGAGCAATCACTGTTGGGATACTCTGCGCCGCCGACGCATACGCCAGGACCTGGAAACCGGAGACCTGGATACGCTGCCGCTGGAACATCCCGACCCAAGCCAATTGGAACGATTGCAGGCCGAACACTCAAATAAAGAAGTGCGCAATGGACTCGCGCAACTGCCCGATCGCGCGCGCATGGCGCTCGTGCTGCGCTATTACGCGGACATGAGCTACGAAGAAATTGCCGACACGCTCGGAGTGCGTCGCGCATTCGTGGGAGTCCTGCTGTTGCGAGCGCGCCATCAATTGCGCGACGCGCTGGCCGGCGCCACGGGCACAGACATTCAGAGGGCATCCGCAGGGGGTGCATCACTATGAACCAATCCAATGGTCATTTCGATGAAATGACCGGGCTCCTCTATCTAGAGGGCCAACTCGATACCGCCCACGCCGGGACTGTCTCCGCACACCTGGGCTCTTGCGCCGCGTGCCGCGAGCTCGTGCACGCGCTCGAAACCGAAAACACTTGGCTGCGCGAAGCTCTCACTATCGACGACGAATCGATTCCCGCAAGCGTGATCGCCGCTCCCGAGCGACACTCCGCACACTGGGGATGGTGGACTGCTCTCGCCCTGTTGGCCGGCGGCGTGTACACCGTTTGGACCAGCTTCGTCGATCCGTGGTATGCGCAGGCGTCAAATGCGGGCTTCTCGCAGGGAAACGTTCTCACGATGCTCTTTTTTACCGGTGCCTTCTGGAAAGGATGGGATTCCATGCGGACTCTTACCGAATTTATGGCCGTGGCCACGCTGGGGATGGTGGCGATCTGGCTGCTGCGAAGGCAGTGGCAGCGCTTCACGGCGATCGCCTTTGTCCTGGGCGCTCTCGCGTGCGCTCTAGCGATGCCGCGGCCGGTGGCGGCAGCAGACGTTGAACATGGCGATCCCGCCTATACGCTGGCCTCCGGGCAGGAGGTGAAGAACGATTTGATCGTAGTCGCTAATCGCACGCAGATCGACGGTGACGTGGATGGCGATTTAATCGTCGCCTCGCAATACGTGATCGTAAATGGCCACGTGAAAGGCGATATTCTCGCGTTCGGGCAGGAGGTGCGTATCAACGGCTCTGTGGACGGCAACGTACGCGTATGGTGCCAGGCGGTTTCGCTTAATTCGACGATCGCGAAAAACGCCATGGTCTTTTCACAAGTGATCGAGCTGGATTCGAAAGCCAAAGTCGGCGGTACGATGACCATCGCTACCGGAGTCGCGCAGCTGAACGGCCAGGTTGGCGGCGACGTGCTGGCCACCGCGGATTTGGTCGGCATCAACGGATCGATGGCACGCGACGTGACCGCCCGTTCGGAGCGTTTGAATATCGGCCCAACTGGCGAGATCGACGGCCACACAAAGTACATCGGCAGACGGGAGCCGGAAGTCTCCACCGGTGCCAAGCTGTCGGGTCCTATTGAAATCATCTACCAAAAGCGCGGGCCGGATTATTCGCGGGGCGCTTACTACTGGCACCAAGTCCTCTTCTGGGGCGCGGGCTTTCTGCTGGGACTGGTAATCATGCTGCTGGCGCCGGGCTTTTTCTTCGACGTCTCGCAAGCGTGCAAGAAAATTGGGCCAGCGATGGGATTCGGCGCGCTGTTTCTGTTTGCCACACCGATCGCCGCCCTGGTCGTCTGCGCCACGATCGTGGGTCTTGGGGTCGGACTGCCCGTGCTGGCGCTCTACGGAATCGCTGTCTACGCGACGAAAATCTTCGTAGGCGCGTGGCTGGGTGAGAAGCTGCTGGGGACAAGCATTGGATTCGGCCCCACCGTGGGACGCATGGCGCTGGGTCTATTGATTCTTCGCGCGCTGCGCATGCTGCCCTATGTCGGGTTGCTCTCCGGGCTGCTCACCGTGCTGTTGGGCCTGGGAGCGATTGTATTGGCAATCCACCGTCGTCTGACGCCGCCTGGGGCCGTCGTCGCTGCCTGAAATCAGATGTCGGGTTCGCGACGACGATATTGGATCAGACAACCCCGTCGTAGGAGCTTGCGGAGGCTACTCGTAACGCAGAGCTTCCACCGGGTTTAGCCGCGCGGCCTTCCACGCTGGATACACGCCGAAGAAAACACCGATCATGCTGGCCACCGACACGCCCAGTAACACGAGCATCGGCGAAACAGACGCGGGGAAGGACGAAAACACCAGGCGGATGCACAAGACGAAAAACCCGCCGAGCAACACTCCCATCGCGCCGCCGGCGCCAGCCAGCGTAATCGCTTCCAGCAAGAATTGCATGAGGATGTTGATTCGCCTCGCGCCGATCGCTTTGCGCACGCCTATTTCGCGTGTGCGCTCCGTCACGCTGACGAGCATGATGTTCATCACGCCGATGCCGCCCACCAGCAGCGCCACGGAACCTACGGCGAGCATGACGATGAAAATTCCGTTTGAGATTTCCTTCCACGTTTGCACGAAAGTGTCCGTGGTCATGATCTCGAAATCGTCTTTTTTATCGGAAGGCAGCCTCCGCATGCGCCGCATATATCCGCGCACTTCATCAACTGCCTGCGGCAGATCCTCGGTGGAGTCCGCCTTGGCCAGCAACGCTACATCCCGGAATTCCGGATGCAATTTCATCAGCGTCGAATACGGAACGCAGGCGATATTGTCCTGCGCGTTGTCGCCCGTGCCGAGCGCCTGCTTCTGCTCCTCGAGCACGCCGACAACCGTGAACACTTGCCCCTCGAGCAATACCTCTTGGCCAACCGGGGCTTCTCCGTTGGGGAAAAGGGTCTTGGCGGTCGTGTGGCCCAGCACTACAACCGCGGAACGGTGCTCGTTGTCGGTTTCGTTGAAGAAGCGACCGCTTTCCATGTTGAAATCGCTGATCTGCACCACTGCGGGGCCGTCGCCCTCCATAATCACGTTTTTCGCGCGAAGATTGCCGCGCCGTACCTCGCTGGAACCGGCGCCCACCGCGTAGTTGGCGATTTGCCCCACGGGAGTCGCGGCCGAAATGTGCGGCAGATGAGTCATTCCTTCCGCCCATTCCGCCTTGATGTCCTTGCGTTGAAGCAATTCCATCGATGGCCGGCCGAAGGTGGCCCAGGAAATCTTGGAAACAATGATGGTGCTGGACCCCAGGGACTGAATGTTGCCCAGCACGTTGGAATTCAGCCCGTTGATCACCGCGCCGATCAGAATGATCGTGGTTACACCGATCATGATGCCAAGCACCGTGAGGAACGAACGTAGCGGGTTTCGCCGCAGCACATCGAGCGCCAGCGCCACAGCCTCTCTTATTTCGGTGAATTTTCCGCTTCTGGTACGTGCCATCGGCGTTCCCTCGTTTTCCTTACTCGGACCGCAACGCTACCACCGGATCGAGGCGCGCTGCTTTCGTCGCCGGGTAGACTCCAAAAAACAATCCCACGCTCGTGGCTACCAGCAAGCCCATGATCACCGACCATAACTGCACTGAACTTGGCAATGCTGTGGTGAGCGTAACGATCTTCGCCAGTACGATTCCTAAAATCACGCCGCACACGCCGCCGATCAACGCGATCGTCGAAGATTCGATCAGGAACTGCGTACGAATGTCCGCTTGCCGCGCGCCCAGCGATTTCCGCAGCCCGATTTCGCGCGTCCGCTCCGTGACGCTTACCAGCATAATGTTCATGATCACGATGCCGCCCACGATCAGCGAAATTGACGCGATCCCGATCGTCACGCCGAAGAAGGTGCTGCTGATGCTGCTCCAAAGCGAGAGGAACGACGCGTTCGTCTCCATCTCGAAGTCGTCCGCGTTCGCGTACTTCAAATGGCGCCGTCCGCGCAGAATCATTCTCACTTCGTCCATCGTGGAATCGAGTGCCTGCGTTCCGCGTGCTTTCACCCACAGGCGCACCGAATCGTCACGCGCATACATCGCCTGATAGGTGGTCAGCGGCATGATTACCCAGTTGTCCTGCGATTGGCCCATCACCGATCCGCGCTTTTTGGCCACGCCGATGATTTCGCAGGAGCCGGTGTCCACACGAATTTCTTTGCCGATGGGATCCGATCCGGGTATCAGATGGTCCACCACGTCGAATCCCACGATGCAAACCGGCGCGACCCGCTGTTCGTCGAGCGTTGTGAAGTAGCGGCCCTCCGCCAGTTCGCGGTTGTAGACTTCCGGCATTTCATGCGTGAATCCGATAATCGCCGTATCGGAAATGTAGTCCGTACCGTACTTCACCTGCCCGGCTTTCGACAGGTTCGCCGCCACCGCGGCAGCTCCTGCAATCCTCCAGGACCGCTTCGTAATCGTCGTAGTGGAATTTTCGCCGCTTCTGCGCGCTCTCCCACTGGTCAATGCTGGTGATGATCGAGGGAGAGCGATTGATCATGAAGATGTCCGCGCCCAGCCCGACCACTTTTTCCGCTACGTAGCGGTTCAGCCCGCTTACCAGGCTCACCACGGCGATCACCGCGGTGACTCCAATCACCACGCCCAGCAGCGTCAGCACGCTGCGCATCTTGTGCGTCCATAGGTTGGTCGTGGCGATGCGGACAGCTTCGCCCAGCGACATTGAAGTGGATAGTTTACGAGGCATAAGGGTGGCGATCGGCTCGCTCTATTATACGCGCGGAGGACGCTCGAAGTTGCAGTCGGCCGCGGCCTGCAACTCAAGCAGTATCTATGTTTAAGACGCTGGCCGTGAAGGAATGGTAGCCCCACGCAGGGATTCGCGGCGTAGTTTCAGCCCCGCCAATAAAAAAGGCGTCCCAGCCGAAGCCAGGACGCCTTCGAATTGCAACCGCGCAGACTGGGCGCGGGTTAGAAGTCGAACTTCATGCCCCACTCGATCGCACGGGGCGCTCCCAAACCAAACACGCCTGTGCCCGGCTGAACGCGATCTTGACGGCCGGTCAGCGGGTTCTGGCTATTCGGCTGGCCATTGATCGCTCCGGGGTTACCGCTCAGTCCGCCGCTCAGAATCGACAGGGGAACGTCGAAGTTCGCGAAGTTGAACAGGTTCGTGATTCCGACGCTCGGCGTGATTTTGAGGCGCTCGTTGAAGAAGCTGTGGTGATAGGCGATCTGCAGGTCAAACGCCTTCATCCATGCCAAGCCCGCCTCGTCAGACGGCGGAGCCGCAATGCTCTGCGGAGTAGCACCTAGCGCCAGGAGCTGGGCATTGGTCATCAGACCGGCATTGATTAGAGCCTGACCCGCAGGCGTAATCTGCTTTCCGGCAATGTTGTTGTCGAAGTTGTTGATCGCGTTGGCCAAACCCGTCGGACCCAGGCTGCGACCGAACGCTCCGACGTTGTAGGTCTTGTAGTCGCAGGTGCCTCCCATTGTGCCGCAGGAGGAACTGGTTTGAGCGATTGCCAATGGGTCTCCGATCGTTCCGTCACCGGTTAGGTCCGACCGGTAGATTTCGCCACTGCCGGACACCGCGTCGACGAGCGGCGACACCGCCAAGGGAGACCAGAAGTGGGACAGAATACCCAGCCTGAAGCCGCCAGGCAGCTCTCCCCAGCCACCAAAGTTGAATTGGTGAGTCCGATCAAGAGTATCCGGACCCATGTAACGTAGCGGGTTTCGGTTGTCGAGCGAATTGTCGATGAAATCCTGGTCGGAAGCGCCCGGAGTTCCCGCAGCGAACAGAGAGTTGGAAGAACCCGAGTTCACAAACCGCGATAGCGTGTACGACGCCTGGAAATTCAGGTAGTGGACGCCGGGGAACGGATTCCGCACGTTGTCCTGCCACTTGATGTCCAAGGCGTTGTAGACCGAACGGCCCACCGGCTCGAGGAGAGGAGTCTCGCCGATCAGCGGATTGATGCCGGCGAAAGCGCAAGCCGAGCATTGATTTCCAGAGGTTTGGTCCACGACTGAATCCAAACCGTTATTCGCGAAATCGTTGATCGTGGCTCCGGCCTCAATGGCGCAGTTGGTCGCCCCTGCCGTAAAGTTGGCACCGCAACCAAAGCTTGCGTTCGTGGCTGAAATGGCGGCTTGGGCATTCGGCACATTCAGGAACGCCGCGTCACCAGTATGATTGGCATCGATGTCCAGCAGGTAGTGCGTTCCGACGTTGCGCAGGAAGTCGGCCGACAGCACCATTCCGGGCTTGATCTCCCGCTGTATGCCGATATTCATCTGCACCGACCGGGGAACTTTGTAGTTCGGACCGAAGGTGCCGCCGCCGCCCGAGACTTCAGAACCGCCCGCAATCTGATTCGGAATGAAGCTCGGGTTAGGACCGGTCGGATTCGCCTTGGCCACTGCCTGATAAGCGCCCTGGAATGCCGCGATGCAAGCTGCCACGGTGATTCCGCTGCAATCGAGCGGAGTGCCCGCGATGACTTCGGACGTGCCGACCGGAAGCGTTGCTCCGAGCGGAGCATTGCAAGTGCTGTTCGTGCCCTGTCCTGTGATCGTTCCGGGCAGCGCGTAACTGTTGCCGTCCGCGAAAGGCACCGGAGCTCCGGTTCCTAGCTCGCAGATGATCTGATCCGTGAAGAAAGCCCCGCTAGCCAGCCGGGCGGGACGATCGAATAGAACGTTGTTGAAGATCGCGTTCTCGTAGAACACTCCTACGCCAGCGCGGACAACCGTCTTCCCATCTCCGTGAATGTTCCACGCGAAACCGATCTGCGGTCCGAAGTCGGCATTCTGCTGTTTCACAGGATTGCCGTCGCCCGGCAGATAGCTGTTCAGGACTCCGATCGAGTTGAGGTCGCTGTCGGTTCGGCCGGAGTCTCGCGAATAGCGTACGCCGTAGATGAAGGTCAAATCCGGTCTAACCTTCCATGTGTCGCCGACGTACAGGCCCAAGCGATTGTCGGGGCCATTGCCGCCGCAAGACCTTCCGAACGCCGGGTGCTCGGAACCGCAGCCCAGGCCATTGCCGATGAGCGTGAAATCAGGAAGATAGTTCAATGGGCACGCGTCCGCGGTCTGTCCAGCGGGGCAGGTGAAACCGGCCGTGGAGTCGAACGAGTTGTATCCGCTGGAAGCAATCTGGAGGTTCTCGACCAGCGGCGCAAAACCGAAGAAGCTGGCGAAACCGCCGCCCTGAATGTGATTGAAGGCCATTCCGTAGCGGATCGTGTGCGAACCCCAGACTTTGCTGCCGTCGTACTTGATCTGGTGATCGCTCTGAAGCGTGTTCTGCGGCGCGTCGTCGCTGGGACCGGTGGCAAATCCGTTGTTCGCGAAGAGCATTTCCACTGGGAAATCCGCGAAGGGCGTTCCGCTCCCTCGGACCGCGTCGGTGATCTTGTTCGTGAACTTCAGATACTCGAAACGAATGCTGTGGGTGAATGAGCCGGTCGTAAAGTCAATGCCGGCGGCGTGAACATTCGTCCAGTCCTTGTTCGCAAAGAACGAGTAGGACGGCACACCGAACGGGGGAACGAGCGAATTATCGAAATAGTCGTAGCGGTAGAACGCGTGAATCGACTTCGTGATGTTCCAGTCGATCTTCCCAAGCAGGTTGTTCTCACGGTAGGGCGAATTGAAATTCCCGTTGTACGGCGTGAACGGCTCGGGGAACGAAAGTCCAAGTGCGGAATGCTGGAGGGTTCGCTCGCCGTCCGCAAAGAAGAACAGCTTGTCCTTGATGATGGCCGAGCCCACATCGCCGCCATACTGGTTTCGCTGATACTGACCATCGCTCAAGAGCGCGGCGCCCTGGCTTGAGTCCCGGAACGTTCCAAACCCCTGCCCGTGCCACGTGTCGGTTCCGGACTTCGTAGCAACGTTCACAGCTCCGGAGGACGAAAGTTCATTGGAGAGGTCCAGGGTCGACTGTGAAATCTGGAATTCGTCGATGGCGCCTTCGGGAATGCTAGTCGTTGTCGTGCCGACCGTTTCGTCGCTGACGTCGACGCCGTCTACTTCAATACGCGCCGTGCGGCCGAAACGCCCGCCGAACGAGATCGACGAAAAACCGGTTTTCGTCGGATCGAAGTTGCTGCCATCCTGAATTTGCACACCCGGCTCGAGCTGTGCAAGGTCCAGGAAGTTCCTGCCGTTCACCGGCAGATTGTCAATTTGTTCCGATGTGACGGTGCCCGCCACTTGCATTTGCTCTGTGTTGACGGCAACCGTGGTGCTCGTCACCTCGATCGTGCTGCTTGAGGCGCCCAATTCGAGCCGGATATCTCCGTTGCTGATCACGCCGATTTGAACCGAGATCGACGCCTCGGAGGCCTTGAAGTTCGCGTTCTCCACGCGAACGATGTACATTCCGGGGCTCAACGCACCCGAGCTGTAGGTGCCAGCTGACGTGGTCGTCGACTCCGACGACTGCCCGCTGTCTTTCTTCGTGATCGTCACCTTTGCGTTGGCGACCACCGCACCCTGGGGATCGGTGACCGTTCCCTGAATACCGCCGGTGCCCACCGTCGCCTGCGACCAAGCCGACTGGATTCCCACGAACAACCCTGCGAATGCCAAGAAAATCGTAACAATAACGGCGCGGTTATAGCGCATGCCTAGACCCCCTCGATGGTGTACAGGTGTGCGTGCAGGTGGCCGACTCGCGGGCCATTAGAGCAAAAGCACGACGCTGTGCTGACTCCATGCGTACGTCCGAATTGCAATAGAATTGCCACGCCGAATCTAAGTTAAGAATCCTGTAACAAAGGACTTCCACGACATACGTAAACCTATACTTTAGAATAACTATGAATTACAGGATTTGCATGACATTTGAATATAGCTTTTAGAATAGTCGCGGCATAACGCACAGGCGTCGGACGGGCGCTGTGGCGTTCAGAACGCCATCCTTGCGCGACCGTACTAGAACCACAGGGGAATGGGCCGGGGAGCGTAGGTGTTCGCACAAAAAAGAAAGGCGCCCCGGCCAAAGCCGGAGCGCCCGAATTGCCGCCGCGAGCGCTGCTTGCGCGCGGGCTAGAAGTTGACCTTCACGCCGAACTCGACCGTCCGCGCCGATCCGAACGCGAATGCGCCCGAACCAAGCCCGATGCGTCCGATGTTGTCGGCCCGGCGCTGGGCCGCCGTGGTCGCTCCGATCGATCCTTCGTTGCCGTCCAACACGCCGCCGAGCAGAGACAGCGCGTCGTTGAAGTTCGCCCGGTTGAAGAGGTTGAAAATCGTGACCGTCGGCTCGATCCTGAAGGACTCCCATGAACGAATTGGCTTGATCGCGTAACCGATGGTCATGTCGAACGTGAATAGCGGCGAGTTACCCGCTTGGTGCGGACCAACGGCGGGCAATTGCAGCTGGGGATAAGCTGCGGCGCAATTGTTCACCGGGTTGACCGACGGGGTAACCGCGCAGAGAGCCGTCAGCTGATCCGGCGTCATGAGGCCGGCGTTGACGAGCGCATCTCCAGCCGGGGTCAACTGGTTGCCGAAGTTCGTGCTGTAGTTGTTCAGATAATTGGCCAAGTCGGACGCCTTTACGGACCGCCCGAACTGCCCGACATGGCCGTCTGGAAGCGGAATTGGCACCGTCCCGCTCGGAGTCTCTCCGGTACCGTCGAAATCGTACTGGAAGATATCCTCCGCATTGCCCGGCGCGAACGCCACGATGTTTTGCGGCAGTGCGCTGTACCAGTGCGTGATCATGTCCGTCTTAAATCCGAACGGAAGATCCATCACCACGCCCGCCGAGAATTGGTGCGTGCGATCCAGGCTGTTCGGGCCCATGTATTTCGTCGGATGGTCGTAGTCGAGTGACTGATTGACGAAGTCCAGGTCCTGTGCGTCGCTCAGTAACCGCGAAAGTGCATACGATACCTGCGCGTCCATATGCTTGATGCCAGGCAACGGGTTATTCCACTGCGATTTCAACGACACTTGCAGTGCGTTGTAGACCGCTCGGCCCACCGGTTCCAGCAACAGGATTTGACCGTAGTTCGCGTTCTGGCCAGGGAAAGCCCAGACGCCAGGGCCAGGCGCTGTGCCACCCGTGGCGTTCGTTCCTCCCGCTAGTCCGTTCGCGGCATAATCCCCGATCACAGCAGGGCGCGGAACCCAGTCTCCATCGTCGTTGGTTCCGGATGTCGGATCGGTCGGGCAGTTTACTAGCGACTGATTAATCGTTGTAACTCCGCAGTTCGACAACGTCGTCGCAATCGCGTTTGCCGCCGTCTGCGTATCGAGGAAACGCGCATCACCCACGTGGTTGAAGTCGATACCCTCCGCGATGTGCACGTCCACGTTCCGCAGGTAGTCGACCGAAATCACCGTCCCCGGCCGCAACTCGCGTTGCACACCGATGTTCATCTGGTAGGAACGCGGTGAACGGAAATCGGGACCAAACATCGAACCCGTGCACGCCGTGGAATTGCCGCAGGCGGCGAAGTTCGAACCGTTCGCTTGCGGCCCCGCTTCCTCCGTGGCGGCTTGGAAAGCATTTTGCACCGCCACGATTGCCGACTCGACGCTTCCCACCGCGTGGTTGTCGCCGCAGATGTCGTCAGGAATGTTGACGCCGGCGACGATCGGGCTCACGTCGGAATCACCCGGCATGATCACGCCGCCCTGCGTGCAAATTTCCTGCGACTGGTTGAAAAGCCCCTGAGTCAAACGGCCGGGGCGATCGAAGAGAACGTTGTTGAAAATCACGTTCTCGTAATAGATGCCCGCGCCGGCGCGGAAAACCGTCTTGCCGGTCTTCCACGGGTCCCAGGCAACACCGAGAATCCCTCCGAAGTTGAGGGCCGGTTGGCGCACAGGATTTCCAAGGCCCGGTTGAAACGCGTTCAGTGCCGGCACAGCGGCAAGGTCGGAGTCCGTGCGGCCCGTGTCGTGGTTGTACTTCAGACCGTAGTTCACCGTGAGTCCGGAACGGATCTTCCACGTGTCTGCGACATAGGCTTCAAATCGCGTATCGTATTGTCCGCCGCATTGCGCGCCGAATTGCGGAATTTCCGTGAAGCAGCCCTCGCCGTTGGCGATATCGACGCGGTGGACGGGCCAGTTCATCGGGTTCGTGATGCCTCCCGCGCCGAACGGGTCGTCGGCTGCAAAGGCCGCAGTGCCGGCGGGATCGAGGCAGGGATCGGCCTTCGAGCAGCCGGCACTGCTGACATCCAGGCCTGTGACCTGCGCGCGAACCGCGGGCCCGAGTCCGAAGAAGTCCGCACCGCCGCCGCCCAGAATTCGGTTCACGCCGACGCCGTAGCGGAGTGTGTGTGTCCCAAGGATCCTAGTGCCGTCATATTTAAACTGCTTGTTGCTCTGGAACGTTGTCTGAGGAGCGAGGATGTTGAGTCCCGAGCACCACAGGTCGCCCGAGATCGTGCACGCCGTCGTTACGTTCCCGACCGCCAACGAGATATCCGGCGCTGGATTGAATTCACCTTCGGGCAACGGGGCGGCTGCAATCCCGTTGCGGAACTTAAAGTAGCCTACGCGGAAGCTGTGGGTAAACGGGCCTGTGGTGAAGTCCACGCCGCCGCCATAATTCGGCGTGTTGTTATGGTTCGCAAACGGTTCGTACGTGCCAGGAACAAATGACGCCACATCGCGGTTCTGTTCGTAGCCGAATTTGAAGAACATGTGGATGTTAGACGTGAGGTTGTAATCCAGCTTCCCCAACATCTCGGTATCGTGGAACGGGCTGCCGACCGCACCTGCCAATCCGTCAAACGGATAGGTCGGCACGACGGCGCCATTTAGCGACAACTCCGTGCGCTCGATTGCGCCGAACGCAAACAGCTTGTTCTTGATGATTGGACCGCCCAGATCGCCGCCATATTCTTTTTGCGTGAAAACCGACGGTACCGCCGAAATCCCGTTGTCGCGATAGCCGTAGAGAGCGCCTTCGCCGTGGATGGCATTCGAACCGGATTTCGTGGACACGTTCAGTGTGCCGGACGAAGTCAACTCCGTGCTGATGTCCAGGCTGGACTGGCTTGCTTGAAATTCCTGGATCGAATTCATCGGCAGGTTTTGTGTTGTCGTGCCTACGTTCTCGTCGCTGATGTCCAGGCCGTCAACTTCGATACGCGCCGTGCGTCCGAAGCGGCCGCCGAATGAAACAGAGGCAAATCCTTTCTTGGTGGGATCGAAGTTGCCGCCATCCTGAACTTGCACACCCGGCTGCAGCTGCGCCAGATCCAGGAAGTTCCGGCCATTGATGGGGAGGTTGTCGATCTGGTCCTGCGTAACCACGCCTTGAATCGTCGCCTGCTCTAGGTTCACGACCTCGGCACCCGCTTCAACCGTGATCACGCTGCTCGAAGCGCCGAGCTCCAAAATCGTTGAGGCGCTGGCGATGTTGCCCACTTGCACCGTGATCGGAATTTGCACGGTCTTGAAGCCGTTGGCTTCAATGCGGACAACGTACTCACCCGGGCTCAGCGGGCCCGAATTAAATGTCCCGGACGACGTCACTACCGGCGTCGTGGTCGTCCCAGTGCCCCGGCTATTGATCATTACTTTGGCCTGGACTACTACCGCGCCTTGCGGATCCGTCAGGGTTCCCTCGATGCTGCCCGTCGAAAGTGTGACCTGCGACCAGGCCGGGCGGGAGCTCACGCCCAATGCCGCTAGCAGCGTCAACACTGCAAACACGAAAATCGCTTTGCGATTCATAGTCGCCTCCTGGATACCGGCGTCAGGGCAGGTTTATAGAGTGGGCGTCGTGGCGGGACTACAGTTTATGCATCGAAGCAGGTCCAGAGAGCCGCGGCTGGGCAGATCTGTGGAAGTTGAAACTTGGTTCTGGGACTTTGCCCCGGGAAGTTTGGATAGTCACACGGGCAAGTTAAGGTCCATTAATCTACCTCTGTAACATTATGCAAAGGGAAGACTTACTGAAATATCGAAACCGGGAGCACGTGTGTAGTATGTGTTTACATATTCTGTTTTTGGAATAGTTACGAAAGTACAGCCTGGCGCACGTCCCGTGAACTCTGCATTTCGCTGGCGACGCCCCCGCGTTCCCCGGCATCAAAGGTATCTCCAGCTCGCAGTCACCCCAGCCACCAGCGGACGCACCGGTTCAGTCCTGGCAGACGTCTCCAACCCGTGCGTTTCGCCTAACCCAAGGAGGAAGACTTGATGGTTCGCAGATTGTCGTTGTTGCTGGGTCTTATTTTCATGGTCTCACTGACGGCGCACGCGCAGGACGCAAGTGACAAGGTGGAACTCTTCGGCGGCTACACTTACATGCGGACCGACTCCCCCGGAGCCAACCTCAACGGCTGGGAGCTTTCGGGCCAATACAAGTTCGCCAACTTCCTCGGCGCTGTGGCCGATTTCGACGGCCATTACGGCTCGCCATTCGGTCCCAGTACATCACTGCACACGTTCTTGTTCGGTCCGCAGATCTCGTTCCCGGCGCGCGTCTCGCCCTTTGCGCACATTCTCTTGGGCGGAGCGCATCTCAGTAGCGGAGGTTTCGGCGACACTGCATTCGCGATGGGCATAGGCGCCGGAATCGATGCCCGGATTGCCGGTCCGTTGCACTGGCGAGTGATCCAGGGCGATTACCTGCCCACGTGGTTCGGCAACACACGCGAAGACAATGTCCGTCTCTCCACCGGAATCGTCATCCACTTCTAACCATTGCGCGAGTTGATTTTTGGGAACGGCGTTGGTGCCGCGAATCAGCGGCGCCTCGCCGCTCCCGAAATCACTCCCCGTTCAAAACAAACTTAACCGTAATCTGTGTTTCCACTTCCACGGCCTGCCCGTTGAGCATCGTCGGACGATAGCGCCATTGCATCACCGCTTTGCGCGCCGCGTCGGCGAGAATTTGATTTCCGCTCACCATTTCAAGCTCGTGCACCTCCCCATCCGTTCCGATTCGCGCGCGCAGAATCACCGTGCCCGATAGATGAATAGTTGTGGCAACTCTCGGATACTCGGGATCAATGCGATGGATCAGCATCGCTTCCATCATTTCTCCGCTTTTCCTGACGGTCCGGACCTGCGGTCTCGGCGGCTGCACGACCTGGATGGGTGAGGGTCCGTCGCCGGATCCTCCCGGAACTCCGGGAACGACATCGAGCGGATCGCCGACGGTGGGTGGCTCCATGTCCGGTCCGTCGAACACATGCGTTGGAATTCGCGTCGGCTGAAGGAGTCGCACGCCGAAAGTCGGACGATTTGAGACGGCATGAGGATGTTCGAGAATCTGCGGCTGCGTTTGTTCTACGTGAAACCGAGGAACGGGGACCACGAATTCCTGCGGCGGCAGAACCCCGAGCGTGGCGAGCGGCAAGAGCAACACCACGGCGATGATCGTACCCTCCAGAATCAGAGAAATCGCCAGTGCTTTCCGCCGCAGTCGCTTCGCTCGCGTCTTCGCACTGGCATCGCTATCCACCATGCACTGCGACAAGCTTCCGAAATCGCTCATGGACACACCTCCACGGTACATTCGTATGCACCGGAATGCTTTCGCGGCGGCCCCCGCCGGTTCAGCCGGAGCCAGTACCCGCAGGGCCCGAAAGCGGAGTTCGCGATCTCTACAGCTGATAGACACCAATCGGCCCGGTGGGTTCCCACGTGAACCGCGCAAGATCCGGGCACCGTGGCAGCCAAAAGTCGGTTAAACCCTTAAAAATGAGGGACCAAGACCGGCTTCAAGATGTTGCATCACTCTGGGGCGGTTGTGCGTCTAACGCATTGTAGGCGCCCCCATTGGGGGCCATAGATAGAGGGTCATCATGAGCCGTTCTTCTGCTGAAACAGTGGGTGTTCGTTTCACGGGTTGGGCCGCGCTGAATCGCGACCCGCTCGAGGATACCGTCGAGTATACCTGTCCGCACTGCGGGACGAAGGGGACCAAGGCTGCTCGGCGGCCGCGCTCGGAATATCACTTCACCGATGGATTCGTGCAGGATCTGCACGGTGAAATGAGCCGCTGCTCGGGTTGCAAGCGGTCGCTGCGCGTATCGCCGGTGGTTCTGGTGCACGATCGCGACGAACAGCGGCGATTCACCGCTGTGTTCCTGGCGGACGCCAACATCTCCAAGAACTAACTTCACTTCGGCGGCGATGTCGAAATGGGAGCTGCTGGTGTGCGCCAGCGCCGCCTAGTGAATTTCCGGCGCGAGGTGATGTTTTTCCATCTCGGTGCGCACGGTGTTGAAGGCTTCGTCCACGGTGTCCGCGAATCGAAGCATTTTGTACTCGCGCTCGCTTACGGTCCCGCTGCTGACCATGTGCTTCCAGTTGATCACTTTGTTCCAGTAGCTCTGGCCGTAGATCAGGATCAGGTGCTGGGAATCGATTTTTCCCGTTTGCAGCAGAGTGAGCACTTCCCACAATTCATCCATGGTGCCGAATCCGCCCGGAAATACAATCAACGCTTTGGCCATCTGCGCGAACCACAGCTTGCGCATGAAGAAATAGTGGAAGCAAAAATTCAGCTCGCGGCTGATATAGGGATTGGGTCGCTGCTCGTGCGGAAGTTGAATGCTTAGGCCCACGGAATATCCACCCGCTTCTGCGGCGCCGCGATTGGCCGCCTCCATGATTCCCGGCCCGCCGCCGGAGCAGATCAGAAAACGCTTCGGATTCGAACCCAGCGTCATCGACCAGCTGGTGATGCGGTGCGAAAGCTCGCGCGCCTCTTCGTAATAGCGCGACATGCCGACAATCGATTTCGCCGCGGTGACTTTTGTGCGCCACTGTTTATCGCGTTTGCCACGCGCCGCTTTTTGCACGCGCTTCAGCGCCGATAGCGCCTTGTCGCGCGGCTGAATGCGCGCCGAACCGAACATCACGATCGTATCCGCCACGTTGGCCAGGCGCAGCCGGTTCATCGGGTCGATGTATTCGGCCAGGATCCGCAGCGGCCGCGCCACGCGGCTGCCCATGAAAACCGGATCCTCGTACGCCAGTTTCGACATGGGCAAATGCCCGAAACGCTTCATGATTCCCTCGCAGTTTGTACGGCCACCATTCTAGCTTGGCTTTTTCTTCGCGCGCGCTGCGATCGCTCGCAAGCGTCCGTGAACGTTAACGATGCATCGCACGGATGGTTCGTCGCGTTGCGCTGAGCGGAAAACTCAGGAGGCGCTGCGCGCGTTTCCGGCGGGCTTCGATTCTTCGGCGAGCAACTCGCGGGCTGTGAAGACCGAGCGGTAGTTATATTTCGCGCGGAGAGTTTCCGAGCCGCCCTCTTCGCGGTCGACCAGGCTGATCACGGCAATCACTTCGCAGCCTTCGCGCTCGGCGGCTTCGATCGCTTCCAGCGTGGAGCCGCCGGTGGTGCAGACGTCGTCGACAATCGCGACGCGCTTGCCGCGCGTTTCTTCCATGCCTTCGATTTGTTTCTTGCGGCCGTGGTCTTTTGCCGCCTTGCGGACCAGAAACCCCTGAACTGGGCGCTTTTCGATAGCGCTTACCACGATCGCCGCGGACACCACGGGATCGGCGCCCATGCTCAGCCCGCCGATGGCGTCCGGATTCACGCCCATTTCATCGAGCAGCTGCAGAACGCAGTAGCCGGTGAGCCGCGCGCCCTCGGGATCGAGCGTGGTCAGCCGGCAGTCGAGGTAGTAATTGCTCCTCTTACCCGACGCCAGCGTGAAGTCACCGCGCTTGATCGATTTCGCGCGCAACAAATTCGCGAGCTCTTCCCGGTGGCTCATTTCTTTTCCGGCTCGGGCGCTGCGGCTTCTTCCTCTTCGAGAATTGCAGCGGCTGCGGCGATGCGGTCGCCTTCGTCGAGGCGGAGTAAGCGGACGCCCTGCGTCGAGCGGCCGGCTTCACGGATTTCACCGGAGTGGACACGGATCACTTTGCCGTGGCCGGTTATGATCATTACGTCGGAGTCTTCGCGGACCTGAAGAGCGGCGACGACCGGGCCATTGCGGTCGGTGGATTTCAGGTTGATGACGCCTTTGCCGCCGCGCGAGGTGACGCGGTATTCAGCGAGTGGCGTGCGCTTGCCATAGCCTTTTTCGGCGACGGTGAGCATCAACGAAGTGAGCGATTCGCGGATCTGATCGCTTTCCAGTTCATCGAGATTTTGCGAGCTGGTCTTGTATTCCTTCTGGATGATGCCGAAATCGACCTGCACGGCATCCATGGAGACGACAAAGTCGCCCTTGGCGAGATCCATTCCATTGACGCCGCCGGCGGCGCGGCCCATGGCGCGGACTTCGGTTTCGCGGAACAGGATGGCTTGGCCCTCGTGGCTGGCAAGGAAAACCATCTGCTTGCCGTCGGTGAGTTTCGCACCGATGAGCTCGTTATTCGCGTCCAGATTGATGGCGATGATGCCGGACGGACGCGGATTCGAAAACTCCGCGAGCTCCGTTTTCTTCACCGTGCCGTCTTTCGTGGCCAGCAGGACGTAGCGGCCCGCCTCTTCCAGGTTGCGCGTGGGGACGATGGCCTTGAGCGTCTCGCCTTCCTGGAAACGGACCAGGTTGCTGAGAGCTTTGCCGCGCGTGGCTGCGGCGGCTTCGGGAATTTCGTACACCTTCAGCCAGTAGACGCGGCCTTTCGAAGTGAA
Source organism: uncultured Acidobacteriota bacterium (assembly GCA_963800535.1). Classification (GTDB taxonomy): domain Bacteria; phylum Acidobacteriota; class Terriglobia; order Acidiferrales; family UBA7541; genus Palsa-295. The sequence continues at coordinate 36,734 of CAWDBK010000021.1, read as the reverse complement.
CAGCAGAATGTAGCTGTGCGCGGAAGCGGTGAAGAAATGCTCGACGAAATCATCTTCCCGCGTTTTCGCGCCGATGCGGCCTTTGCCGCCGCGCGACTGATGGCGGTAGGTGTCGACCGAGGTGCGCTTCACGTAGCCGGCGTGGCTGACGGTGATGGCCATTTCCTCGTCTTTGATCAAATCCTCGAGCTTGATTTCCTCGACCCGGTCGACGATCTGCGTGCGACGCTCGTCGCCATAGGATTTCACGACTTCGCGAAGCTCGGCGACGATGACGGCTTTCAGCTTCTTGTCGCTGGCGAGAATTTCCTCAAGCTCGGCGATGCGCTCGCGGATCTGCGCAAGTTCCTTGAGGATTTCATCGACGGAGAGCTGCGTGAGGCGGTGCAACTGCAATTCGAGGATGGCGTCGATCTGGATGTAGCTGAGGCCCATGCCGTCGCCGGTGGCGATGGCGGTGATGCCATATTTCTTGGCGTCGAGCTTAATGCCCTTTAGCGTGGTTTCGCGGCTGCCGACCAAGACGCGGACGGATTTGTTCTCGAAGAATTCGTGCAAATTCTCGCGGGCATTAGCGCGGCTGGATGATCCGCGGATGATCTTGATGACGTCGTCGATGTTATCGAGCGCGATGCGATAGCCCAGCAAAATGTGCTCGCGTTCGCGGGCCTTGCGCAACTCGTACTGCGTGCGGCGGCGGACCACGTCGATGCGGTGCTCGATAAACAGCTTCAAAAGCGAGATCAGGCCCAGCTCGCGCGGCTGACCGGCGACAATGGCGAGCAGGATCATGCCGAACGATTCCTGCATCTGCGTCTGCTTGAACAGGTGGGCCAGAATGATTTGCGGCTCTTCGTCGCGCTTGCACTCGATGACGATGCGCATGCCGTCGCGATCGCTTTCGTCGCGAATGTCGGCAATGCCTTCGATTTTCTTGTTCTGAATCAGCTCGGCGATGTGCTCGATCAGGCGCGCTTTGTTCACCTGATAGGGCAGCTCGGTGATGACGATGTCCTCGCGGTCCTTGCCGCGCTGCTCAATGGCGGCCTTGGCGCGCACCTGGAACGATCCGCGACCGCTGGTGTAGGCCTGCTCGATTCCCTGACGGCCGTAGATATAGCCACCGGTGGGAAAATCCGGGCCGGGAATCAGCTTCATTACTTGCTTGAGAGTTGTATCGGGATTTTCAATCAGCAAGATGGCTGCTTCGATAGTTTCCTTCAGGTTGTGGGGCGGGATGTTGGTGGCCATGCCCACGGCGATACCCGAGGAGCCGTTGACGAGCAGACTGGGGATGCGAGTGGGCAGGACGACGGGTTCCTGTTCGCTTTCATCGAAATTGGGAATGAAATCGACGGTTTCCTTTTCGATGTCCGCGAGCATTTCTTCCGCGATTTTCGAAAGGCGGGCTTCGGTGTAACGCATGGCCGCCGGCGGATCGCCGTCGACGGAACCGAAGTTGCCCTGGCCATCGACCAGCGGGTAGCGCATGTTGAAATCCTGCGCCATGCGGACGAGCGCGTCGTACACCGGCGAATCACCGTGGGGATGGAATTTACCGAGAACTTCGCCGACGATCTTGGCGCACTTGCGGTAGGCCTTGGTGGAGGTGAGGCCCAGCTCGTACATGCCGAAGAGGATGCGGCGGTGGACGGGCTTGAGGCCGTCGCGCACGTCGGGAAGAGCGCGCCCGATGATCACGCTCATGGCGTAATCGAGGTACGACTTCTTCATCTCCGATTCGATATCAACCGGAGTTAGGATTTGCTTATCCTGCTCGTCAGCCATTAGAACCCCTCGGGGAATTTGTGGAAGCTGGGGGCTGGAGCCCCCCGAAAATAATTGTCGAATAGAATGTGCACCGGGCTTTTGTTTTCAATGAGATATAGCGATTTCTATTCATTCTGATTGTCGAATAGAACCGGCCTTCGCCCGAGGCTTCGGCACGTGATTGTTGATTCACGATTGGTAACTCGTGAACGAGGGCGCCGGAGTCCCCCGCTTTTTGTGTCGAATAGAATGTGCACCGGGCGTTTGTTTTCAGCGAGTTATGGACGTTTCTATTCGGCGCGTGTGTCGAATAGAAATGGAGCAGATACGGGATCCCGGACGGGCAGGCGGAGGCCCGGGCATGGCGGCCGGTGGGCCACCCGTTGTTCGTCCGTAATCCGGTCGTAGTGCTCATCGATTCCACGTTAGCAATCCCCGGGCGCGAAATAAATAATGTGCGCCTGTGGACTTTTTTCGAGGCGTCCGACATCCCTGCGCTCAATCGTCCCTCCGGGACTTGCGGCTACTCCTGTTACGTTTCCCGGCACTCCGTCCGCCGCAGCGGTCTCCGTGCCGGGCTAATTACAATCGCCGCTCCGCGGCTTGTACGAGCCGTCGAGCGGTTTGCCGAGACTGTTTCGGCTGAGCCTTCAGGCCCAAAAGCCAACGACAACCGCGGGGCCGAAAAGCCTCACACCTACGAGACGGGCCGAGCTACAAAACACCCGCGTTATTTCGCGGCTGGGTCGTATTTCACGGCGCAGGCCAGGTTTCCTTCCGTGTCGAGAAACTTCACGATCCAGCAAACTCCCGGGATCGCGGTTTTCTTCATGACGATTTTTCCGCCATGGGCTTCGATGGCGCGAGCGGCTGCGTCGATGTCGTCGACCTGGATCGAACATTCAAAACCGAGCATGGGCTGCGGCGCGGCGTTAAACTTGCGCGCCTGAATGGCGCCGAGCGGCGCGAGTAAGTTACCGGCACCGTCGATGATCTGGCAGAAATCCGTCATATCGCCGCCGAAGCCCTGGAATTTCCAGCCGAAGATGGCGCCGTAGAATTTGCGGGCGCGTTCGAGGTCGTCGGCGTGGATCGCGAAGTGGGAGAGTTGGTTGGGCTGTGTCATTTGATTTGTGGGTCGCCCGTTTACGGGCGACGTCCGGCTTTTGCTGTCTCTAGGGCTTTAGCCCCTGAAGCTCCTTATCGAATTCGCAATCATCGAGCGGAAACTTTCCAGAGCAAGAGCCCAGCGCATAGTCGCTAGATCTCTCAACCAGACGGGCATTCACTGGATTGTGCTCGATATATTGCTTTCGCATCCGATACTCCTGGATGTCTCGAATCCAGCGATCGTGAAAACCTTCCATCCAGATTGGAGAACTGTAAATCAACTGCTTCTTAATTTTGTGGGCCGAGCCACCTTTGATCATCATTACTGCCTTTTCGAGCGATGATTCGGCGCCCGGAGTGACTAGCATGTGCAAGTGCTCCGGCATGATGACAAATGAGTGCAAGCTATAGAATCCTCGTTCCCGGCATTCCAGAATCTGCTCCAAGACAATTCTTGCTGGGCCCGGTTTCAGAAAAATCTGGCGACGCTGCCAGGTGTCGGTGGTGATGAAGTAGACGCCCGGTTGCCGGACTCTTCTTGAAAGTCTACTCATGAAGGAACTTCAGGGGCTAAAGCCCCTTCTCCTTCGATTTCTCTTATGTCGCCGGTAAACCGGCGACCCACAAAGCTCTTTCTAACTGGCTGCTTGGGCCCTCTCCCAAAAAGCGCAAAACAAACCGAGCCCTAAATATCGAGGTTCACGACTTCGAGGGCGTTTTCCTCGATGAATTTGCGGCGCTCTTCCACGTTTTCGCCCATTAGCGTGGAGAAAATTGTTTCGGCGGCAACGGCGTCTTCGAGGCGCACTTTCAGCAGCGTGCGGGTTTCGGCGTTCATGGTGGTGGCCCAGAGCTGCTCGGGATTCATTTCGCCGAGACCCTTGAAGCGCGTGATGGTGAAATCTTTCTTCGCGTCTTCGAGGACGTAGTTCAGGACGCCGACGGAATCTTCCTTGGTCACCTTGTCGCCATTGTGGGTGATGGTGAAGGGCGGCTTGTCGTTATCGCCGATGGCCTGCCAGAGGGTGCGCAGGCGCTTGTAGTCGGCGGTGGACGCGAGAGCCCAATTGATGCGGCGCTCGCCGCCGTTGGTGAGCACGAGCTCGTGGAGGCTGTGCTCTTCGTCGTAGGCAAGCTTGGTTTCGATCTTTAGCTTGGCCTTTTCGATGGCCTTTTCCAGCTCCTGGAGTTTTTTCTTGTCGGCAAAGTCGGTTTTCTTGTCGAGCTCGCTTTCGGCGAGCAACTCGACGAGTTTCGGCTCGCGCAGGCGGCGGCCGAGCTTGGCGGTGATCTGCTCGAGCTCCTGCACGTTCAGAAGGAACTGCGTGAGGTCGGCGCCCTCGAGTGGTTTGCCGGTCTTGCCTTTGACGACATGCTCTTCGGTGGCGCGCTTCATCAGCTCGCGCGAGAATTCGCGCTCGTCGCGGATGTAGCGATCCATTTTTCCGCGCTTGACGCGGTAGAGCGGCGGCTGGGCGATATAGATGTGCTCTTTTTCGATAAGCGCGCGCATGTGGCGGAAGAAAAACGTGAGCAACAGGGTGCGGATGTGGCTGCCGTCGACGTCGGCGTCGGTCATGAGAATCACTTTGTGATAGCGGAGCTTGCCGGCGTCGAAATCATCCTTGCCGATGCCGGTGCCGAGCGCGGTGATGATGGCGCGAATTTCTTCGTGGCCCAGCATTTTGTCGTAACGGGCTTTTTCGACGTTGAGGATCTTGCCCTTGAGAGGAAGGATGGCCTGGTAGCGGCGATCGCGGCCGCCTTTGGCGCTGCCTCCCGCGGATTCACCCTCGACGATGAAAAGTTCACAGCGGGCAGGGTCGCGTTCCTGGCAATCGGCGAGCTTTCCAGGGAGCCCGGATGAATCGAGCGCGGATTTACGCCGCGTGAGCTCGCGAGCCTTGCGGGCGGCTTCGCGGGCGCGGGCAGCGTCGATGCATTTGCCGATGATTTTTCGCGCGATCGAGGAGTGCTTATCGAAATATTCGCCGAGCTTTTCGTTGACGAGTGATTCGACGAGGCCTTTGATGTCGCTATTGAGCTTGCCCTTGGTCTGCCCCTCGAATTGGGGCTGCGGAAGCTTTACGCTGACAACGGCGACGAGACCTTCGCGGACGTCGTCGCCATTGATGGTGACTTCGTCTTTCTGCTCCTTGAGCATGCCGAAAGAGTTGGCGTAGTAATTGATCGTGCGAGTGAGGGAGGAGCGGAAGCCGGCGAGGTGCGTGCCGCCGTCGACGGTGTTGATGGTGTTGGCGAAGGCGAAGATATTTTCGGCGTAGCTGTCGTTGTATTGCAAGCGCGATTTCGATATCGACATGCTCGCGCTTGCCTTCGATATAGATGGGCGAATCGTGGAGGACGCCCTTGCCGCGATTGAGGTGCTTGACGAATTCGGCGATGCCGCCGGTGAAGCGGAATTCGGTTTTCTTATTGGAGCGCTCGTCTTCGAGTGTGATTTTCAGGCCTTTGTTCAGGAAGGCGAGCTCGCGGAGGCGCTGGGAAAGCGTGTCGTAGCTGTAATTGAGCGTGGTGAAGATCGACGGGTCGGCATGGAAGGTGATTTTCGTGCCGGTTTTGCGGGTTTTTCCACTGGCCTTGAGCTTCGATGTGGGATCGCCCTTTTCGTAGGACTGCTCCCAGACTTCGCCTTCGCGCCAGATTTCGAGATCGAGCCAGTCAGAGAGCGCGTTGACGACGGAGACGCCGACGCCGTGCAAGCCGCCGGAAACTTTGTAGGTATCGCTGTCGAATTTTCCGCCGGCATGAAGAACGGTCATGACGACTTCGGCGGCGGGCTTTTTTTCCGTGGCGTGCATGTCGACGGGGATGCCGCGGCCGTTGTCGATTACGGTGACGCTGTTGTCGTCGTGCACGGTGACGTTGATCTCGTCGCAGAAGCCGGCCATGGCTTCGTCCACGGAATTGTCGGCAACTTCCCAGACCAGATGGTGGAGACCCATTTCACCGGTGGAGCCGATGTACATGGCGGGGCGCTTGCGGACGGCTTCGAGACCGCCTAGAACTTTGATGGATGTGGCGTCGTACTTGTGTCCACCGGCGGGCTTGCTGGACGGAGTCTCTTTTTCAGCCATGAATAATGCGTCTCCTCAGACGAAGAACAACCCCAGGTGCAACGACCTGAGCTACAAAAACGCTTTTTCGGGAAGGCGGTCGCGCGGAATGTGCTCGACACTTACTCGCCGAAAATGTGGCGAGTGAACCTTGCCCATTGGCCCCGCTCTGTCGAACTTTGTCGATGAGCCGGGACTCGAAGGGTGTTTCCGGGCTCCATCCCGTCCGATTCCGAAATTTCGGGCGGACGCGGCGAAGCCGTTTTGCTGCCCGCTCGCGCGGGCGCTCGTTGGCTGCGTCGTGCCTTTGTGGCGCGCTAGTTCTGGCGGCTAGCGGACCCGGCGCGATGCAAATTTCGAGCGAACAAAGTGCCGTTCAGGAGGAATCTGTAACGCAGGAATTTTACCGCGCGCGGGAGGAATTCACAAGGTTATTCTCCGAGAGCTACAGGAGCCTATCGGTCTTATTATCAGTCGGTTGCGCGGTACTTGGCGCCGGTTTTGGGGAGGGGCTGCGGGCGCGGGGGTGGACGGGGCTTAGAAGCGCTTCGCGCTTGACTGTCGTCCAATAAGAGAGGAAGTTTGCGGCAAGCTTTCCGGACGTTCTCCACGATGAAACGAAGCTGGAATGGGCTGGTGTGGCTGGGATTTGTGCTGGCGGTTGCGGGGGCGATCAGCTACCCGCTTTACTTCGCGCGCTTTCCAGTGCTGCGGGATGTGCCGTGGGCGAATTTGGCGATCATCGCTGTCGCGCTGATTTCGATTGGCGTGGGAATCTCACGCGCGTTTCGGCAGCCGGATGCGTATCGCGGAAAGATTTTCGGCAGCGTGGAGTGCTGGCCGTCGCGCTGACGGTGTTTTTCTGCTACGGAGTTTTCTTCGGGACGCGAGAAGTGGCGTCTCACGGAGCGCCGCAGGTGGGGCAGGTGGCGCCGGATTTCACGCTGCCAGATTCGAATAACAGGCCGGTGAATTTATTGGGGACGCTCCATTCACCGTTCACACCGACGGGGCCGTACGCCGTAATCGGTGGACCGCCTTTCACCTTCCCGCCCACCGCGGGCGTAGTGCTGATTTTCTACCGCGGATACTGGTGACCGTTCTGCAACTCCGAGTTGCGGAGCTTCGAGCAGGCGTTGACGGAATTCGATGCGCGGAAACTTCGAGTGATTGCGATTTGCGTGGATACACCCGCGGAGTCCGAAAAACTTCGAATGTCGCAAGGATATACGTTTCCAATTCTTTCGGACGCGAAGGATGATGTGATCCGGCGTTGGGACCTGGTGCATCCGCACGGAGGAGTTGATGGAGCGGACGTGGCGCGGCCGGCGGAATTCCTGATCGATTCGACGGGAAAAGTGCGCTGGGTGAACCTGACGGAAGATTATCGAGTGCGCGCGCGGCCGCAACAGGTGCTACAAGCGTTCGACGGGATGAATACTGTTAGGGGAGCAGCTCGGTAGAAAGGCAAGTTAATCGGGCGCAGTCGTGATTCGATCGAATTTTGCCAGCAGCGACCTTATTTCGTTTTCTGCAAAACTCTGACAGTCGGAGTACAGTTTTGTGAGCACCGAGGGGAGCGTCTCAGAGAGCGCCGGAACGGTTCCTTCAAATTCCTGGAATCCGTGACGAAAGAGGCGGATTCTTTCGAGATTGCCAGCCATCCTCGTTCTTCTTTCCGTGGCGTCTTCCCAGACCCTCATCCAATAAGCGCAGGTGAGGCATGTCGAAGTACAGTGTGTGCCATCGTGGGAGAGGAACGATTCCCAGCCGGTACGCGCAATAGTAAGAATCTTGAGCGAGTCGTCCCGGCGCTTCTCACTGTTGCACATCCTGCAGGCTACGAGGACGTTTCCGGGGACGTGGAGACCCGCCCGGTAGCGATTCATACCATCGAGATGCTCAATGACGGGTGCGATATCGGCCAGCTGTCGGGAACAGTATGGGCACTGGTTATTGAACGTCGTTCGAGCGAGTTCCTCATACTCTTCACTATCGACCTTGATTTTCCACGTCGCGCTGACCCTGCGGCTTAGCTCGTGAAGGAACATGCTTACTAGCTTGTTCGCAACGTCGGATTTCGCGCGACGCGTGGCGGATCGAAGTTGGGAGGTCTGATCTTTCACCTGCCATCTCCGAGCAGCCAATTCACCTCGACACCTAAGGCCTTCGCGAGCGCTTTGAGTTCGTAATCCAGCACGTGGCGATGATTGTTTTCGATCTTCGCGATTGCGGCTCTATCTAACTGGATACCGAGCCGAGCAAGTCTCCCAGAGAGAGCATCTTGAGTGAGCGCGGGAGAGGCTTGTTGCCTTGCGGTAGCAACGCGTTCGCCAACGATGTTCTTTCGAGATGCTTTCTTCGCCACGCGCGAAAGACTACTCTTTGCGCGAGAGGAAAATGTTCTAGATTAGAACAGCAAGATGAGTGGAGCTTTACGTGCTCGGTTCCAAACTGGAGGAACTCAGGATGCCATCGAGTCGGTTGAGCAACAAGCCAAAGCACGCGAAGCTTACTTGGCCTGGCCTAGGAGCGCAGGACCGGCTCAGCCGTGTCGCAACCGCGTGGGTTAAACAGCAGAAAGAGGAAAGGGAAAACGAAGCCTGGGCAGAGAGTCAGATTGCGCGCGTTCTAAATTGGGTTCCGCCGGAGACCGTCATGAAATTGTTGTACCGCGAAGCCCGGCGACGAAAAGGATCGATACCTATTTCGCCTTCGTTTATTTCGAGTCGCGTACTCACGACTTAGATGCGCATGGGCATTACTACGTAGCGGTAGCGGCTGGATTCGTCGCCCAGGGGTCGGAGTTGGCCAGCGGATTGTTCGTCCTTTAGCTCGAAGCTGATGGGACCGTCGGGAGCGGCGGCCAGGAAATCGAGCAGGTATTGGGCATTGAAGCCGATGGAGATGGGCTCGCCTTTGTATTCCTTTTCGATGGCTTCCTTCGCTTCGCCGTATTCGGGGCTGGAGGCGGAAATTTCCAGGCCTTCTTTTGCGAGGACGAATTTCACGGCGTGCGAACGCTGATCGGCGAGCTGGGAAACGCGCCGGAGCGCATCTTGCAGTTCGTTGCGTTCGATGGTGACCGTTTTATTGACGTCGCGCGGCAGCACGGCTTCGTAGTTCGGGAATTGGCCGGTGAGCTTGCGGCAGGTGAGCAGGCGGCCGCCGAACTGGAAGAAGAGATGGCTCTCGTCCTGCGCGAATTCGACGGTGGCGTCGTCGCCTGACTCGGCGGCGAGGCGCTGAACTTCGTTCATGGCTTTCTTGGGGACGAGTACGCGCGTCTCGTTCGAAAGGCCCTCGAATTTATGATCGGTCTCGACCATGGCGAGGCGGTGGCCGTCGGTGGCGACCATGGTGAGCGAGTTCGGTTTCACGACGAGCAGCGCGCCATTTAGCGTGTAGCGCGATTCCTCGAGGGAGATTGCGAATGTGGTTTTGGCGATCACGGCCGCAAGGAGCTTCGCGGGGATTTTCACCAGCGCGTGCGGGAAATCGGGCAGCGCGGGGAAATTGTCCTTGGACATACCCACGAGCTTGTAATTGCGGCGGTCGCAGGTGATCTGCACCCAATGATTTTCGAGGAGCTTGAAGCGAATTTCTTCGTCGGGCAGCAGGCGCACCAGTTCGAGTAATTTTTTTGCGGGAATCGTGCCGGCGCCGTCTTTTTTTACCTTGGCTTCGCACGACGTGCGAATGCTGAGCTCGAGATCCGTGGCGGTGATGGTGAGGCGGTTGCCCTTGGCCTCGCACAGGAGATTCGAAAGAATCGGAATCGTAGTCTTGCGTTCAACCACGCCCTGCGTGAGCGAAAGCTCTTCGAGCAAATCGTATTTCTTTACGCTGTACTCCATCTCGTGTGCAGTCCTTACGCTGGTTTCTGGGCTCATCGTGGCGGCACGGCTACTGTACTTCTTTTCTTTATTACTATAAATAAGAAAACCGTCGCCGTCGCCGCAGCTGTGGATATTCGGAAAAGCGATTCAACCCACGGCGTACGGTAGATTTACGGTACTGCACGTACTGTGAGAAACCGTGTGGCGCGGTGCAAAATCCCGGATGCGAGGGCATGAATAGCGAAGGCGGTGAGCGATCCACAATTCGTGCACAAGGCTTTCACAGGTTACCCACCGGTTCCGATTACCGCGGGTCGAAACCGGGCCGACGCCATAGGCCTGAAGGCCCATGCTTTCACCGGGGCCGAAAACCACCCGCGCGCTCCGGGCGCAGCCCGGCGGCCTGGAGGGATAGCGCTCAAATGTGCGAGCACTGAAAAGCCGGGCTAGAAGGACCGGGCGCTACGTTTAAAGCCCAAAACCTGCTGCGGAGCTTCTTAGCCGAAGGAGTCCAGGAGGCGGTTAATCGTTTTATTCAGGTCCTTGTCGGTTTGGCGGAGCATTTCGATCTTGTTGATCGAATGGAGGACCGTGGTGTGGTGCTTGCCGCCGAATTGCTTGCCGATCTCGGGGAGCGAAGCGGAGGTGAGCTGCTTGACGAGGAACATGGCGACCTGGCGCGGGTAGGAAATCACTTTCGAGTTGCTACGAATCTTCAAGTCCTGCGCGCGCAGGCCGAAAACTTCGCCGACGGCTTTTTGAATCTGCTCGATGGTGACTTTCTTTTCCTGGGTCTCGATGATGTTGCGGAGCACCTGCTGCGCGGTGGCGAGATTGATTTCCGCGCCGGTGAGCGACGCGTAGGCCATCAAGCGAATCAGGGCACCTTCCAGCTCGCGGATGTTCGATTTGATGGAGCGGGCGATGAATTCGGCAACGTCGTCCGGTATGTGAACGCGTTCACCATCGGCCTGCTTCTGCAGAATGGCGATTTTCGTTTCCAGGTCGGGCATCTGGATGTCGGCGATCAGGCCCCATTCGAACCGCGAGCGCAGGCGTTCCTCGATGGCGGAAATTTCCTTCGGCGGGCAATCGGATGAAATCACGATCTGCTTCTGCTGGTCGTAGAGCGCATTGAACGTATGGAAAAACTCTTCCTGGGTGCGCTCGGCGCGGGCGATGAACTGGATATCGTCAACCATCAGGACGTCCATGTTGCGGAAGCGGTCGCGGAAAGCGGGCATGCGCTCGAAGCGGATGGAGGCGATCACTTCGTTCGTGAATTTTTCGGCGCTGATGTAGGTGAGGCGCAGCGCGGGATTGCGACGCTTGAGCGAGTGACCGATGGCCTGCATCAGGTGAGTCTTGCCGAGTCCTACACCGCCGTAAAGGAACAGCGGATTGTAAGATTTCGAGGGTTGCTCAGCTACGGCGACGGCCGCGGCGTGCGCGAACTGGTTCGACGAGCCGACGATAAACTTGTCGAAGGTGTAGCGCGGGTTCAGCTGGCTGGCGGATGAATCGAAATCGAGCTTCTGCTGAGGAGAGACCGGCGCGGGCGTCGCGGTGGCTTCGTTTTCGACCGATACGAACTCCAGCACCAGGCCCGGGCGGCCGATTTCAACGAGCACGGCCTGCAGGAGCTCGCCATAGGTTTCGGTCAAGCGTTTGCAGAAAAGGCGCGTGGGCACGCGAACGATCAGAAGGTTCTCTTCGGCGCGTTCCTGCCGGGTGGGCTTAAACCAAGTAGCGTAACTATGTGGATTTACGCGGCGAGCCGCATGCTGCAGGATTTTGTCCCAAAGATTCATCGAGCAAATCGACCCCGTAGCGATTTCCACAAGAGTGGAAATGCTGTGGAAAGCCTCTCCTGCGTCGAGAGGCGCCATATGATTTCGAATTTTTTCACGCCAACGCGTTGGAACCGCGCCCGGTTCCCCGCGTTACTCAGCCATTGATGTCGGATTACGTTCCTGTCATTCAGGCGAGCGGGGATTCTAGGTAAACGCAACGCGTTGAGCAAGAGAAAACTTCGCGAAACGAAGTTGCGCGCTCCACAAAGCGTGCACAGTTTTTCCACAAGAGAAATTTACGAGAAGATCTTGTGCGAAACGCGGTTCTGCGCGGGAAATTCGTGCTCGTTGGCGAATCGCGCGCGGAAAATATCGAGGGCGTTTTCCACAGGAGCCATTTCAACAGCAGTTGTTGGAATCGTTGCTGGTCTCAAGGGCGCGCGTCGGAGGAAGACATTCGCTCCGGCAGCGGGAAATCGAAAATGCCGAGCTCGTCGTCGGCGATAAGCATCCGATTGTGCTCGACGAGAATGGCGCTGGGCTCGATGCGCGCGCCTTCGGCTGTGGAGGTGCGATAGACGGCGCGGCGGTTGCCGTCCTTATCGAAATGCACTAGCTCATCGACAATCCCGACCCAGAGCTCCTGACTTTCGGCGTCGGTTCCCAAGGCCTGGATGGCGGGTTTGGTCGACACGGGAGTAGCGCCGCGCTCGATGGTAATTTTGGTCCATTGTTTGCGATCGGCGGGCGGCGCGAAATCGGCGGACGGGAGGGAGAATTCATAGTCGGATGCGCCGAAGGCGTCGTACCTGCGAACCGTGGGATCCTCCGCATCGGTGAATGCGAGATAAATGTGGCCTGCTCCGTCGCCAAAGATCGGACCATTGCTCGGCGAAGGCGGCGGGGTGCGGAACGTGCGAACGGTCTTACCCAGGCGATTCACGATGCTGAAGTAGGCGCCGCCGGAGACCAGAGATTTTACGGCACACGTGCCGTCTGCCAGCGCCACGACCGAAATCGGCATGGCGACAGCGAACGAAGTTTCCAGCGAGCCATCGGGCGCGAAAATCTTCACGGAGTTCGTGCCGCGGTCCGCGACGAAGATGCGCCCGGCGGCATCGAGATCGAAATCCTGCGCGTAAACGATTGTGACGCCGCGCGAGTTCGCGTTGGGAATCTGGCCAACGCGCTTGCCGCCGGCTTGATAAATGACAATCGACTTCGCGGGCGCCGCGAGGATGAAGTAATGCCGTGCAGAATCTCTCTTGATTACCGAAACGCCGCCGCCGATTTCGGGAAAGACGCGGCCGCGGGCGAGAAGTTCGTGGGCGGCGCTGAGGTCTTGCGCGTTCGCGAGTCTGCTGGAGAGATGCCACGCCACGGAGAGCGTAAGCAGAACAGCTGCAGTTATCGCGACTCTCGAGCGGCGAAACATAGACTGGGCAAGTTTACCGGCTACCTTGGCAACGGATGCGGGCTCGGGAGCGGGCGTTGCTTGCGCGGCACTGGTGCGGCCGAGGAAGGGCGAAGGAGCGCTAGTCGATGCGGAAGTTGAGGCGCTCAATGGAGCGCGAGCGGCCGGTGGATTCGTCGACATCGACCAGCACGGCGTTCATCTGGATATCACCCTCGGCGACGACGAAGCGGGCGGGCATGGCGTCGAGGAATCGCTGGAGCACACCTTTTTTGTCCATGCCAATGACGGAATCGTGCGGGCCGGTCATGCCGACGTCCGTGATGTACGCAGTGCCGCCGGGGAGTACGTGATTATCCGCGGTGGCCACGTGTGTATGCGTCCCGACGACGACCGAGACCTTACCGTCGAGATACCAGCCCATGGCCTGCTTTTCGGAAGTGGCTTCGGCATGCATGTCGACGAAGATCACTTTGATATCGGATGGAATCTTCGCGAGCTCGCTGGTGGCGGTGCGAAAGGGATCGTCGATCGGCGTCATGTACGTGCGGCCCTGGAGATTCAGGATGGCGTAGCCGACGCCGCCTTTGCTGCGGCCGATATAGAGTCCGCTGCCGGGGGAGCCTGCGGGGAAGTTTGCCGGGCGCAGCAGGCGCGGCTCGTGTGGCAGATACTCCACGATCTCCTTGCGGTCCCAGCTGTGGTTGCCGCCGGAAAGAACTTCGATGCCGGAAGCCAGCAGGTCATCGGCAATCTTGGGCGTGATGCCGAAGCCGGATGCGGAATTTTCGCCATTGGCGATGCAAAGATCGATCTGGCGCTGGGCGAGGATGTCCGCCAGCCGGTCGTGGACGATTTTGCGGCCCGGGGAACCTACGATGTCGCCGATGAATAGGATTTTCAGGTCTGGAGCTTTCGCGGGCAGCGATCACGCTTCGCCAACCGGTCGAAACCTTCGCTGGTTCGCTGCGCGAATCCGCTCAGGCGTCCCAATCCTAGCCGGATTAGGAGGAGCGGTCCACTCGGCCGTGCGTTACTAGGCCCTGAACCCCTTGAATAGGTGGGTGCCCGGCGCCTGCTTTAAGGCTTCTCGCACCGGCGAACCGGCGGAGTCGCACAAGGGCGGGACGACACAGACTCCCTGGGATCCAGCATTGGTTCAAAAGGCTTTCGTAACGTCACCTGCTTCGCAGGCCAACCCCGCGGAATATTGTAGCAGGAATCCAAAAGCGCACGGCTCGACGCGAGTGATGGTGATGCTAGACCGATAATTTCAAGCGAGCCATGCAAGCTGACCGGAGTGATCGAGTGCGGGATTTCGCGAACCGCCGATTAGGAATGAGGTGGCGCAATCCGGTCTGACCTTCGCTGCCGCTGGCGTGTGCGCAGGAAATGCTGGCCGTCTGCATCGATTAACGTAGCCGTTCGGGACTTCAGTAGCGGTGATAGTGGGAATATGATGGCCCATACCATGCCGTATGGTGCCCGTGTTCGCCGCCGGAGTGCAGCGGAGCGCGAGTATCCATACGTAGACGTATGTTCGAATTGGTGACCGACTCTTGATGGCGCATAGACAAAACTGTGGAATTGCCGTGTCATATCGATTGAGGGACCTAGCAAGAAACGAAAGAACACGTTGCCACTTGAACGGCTGAGCGAAGACGCGATTCTCCGGCTCTACAAGCTTCATGGCCCGGCCCTGCTGCTCTTTGCTCGCGGGCTGGCGCCGGACCATGGTGCCGCGGAGGATATCGTCCAGAGCGTGTTTCTGCGGCTTCTGAGGGGCGGCTATGTGATCGAGGGCAACGCGGCGCCGTACCTTTACCGCGCGGTACGGAACCAATCGTCGAACGACCGACGCAACCGATCCCGAGCGGCGCCACTCGGGGATGAAGAGCGCTGGTTCAGCACGGACGAGCCGATTGGGCAGATCGAGATTTCGGCGCTACAGGAAGCGCTCGCGGCCTTGCCGGAGCTTCAGCGCGAGGTGGTGATCATGCGGATATGGAGCGGGATGACGCTGGAAGAAGTGGCGGATGCGACGGGCGTTTCGATCAATACCGCAGCGTCGCGCTATCGCTATGGATTGGAAAAGCTGCGCGAAGAAATGGGAGTGCAGGGACGAGAGGAGAGAACCGGAAGCTTATGAATGGCGACGAGCAGAGTTTCGAGGCATATCTTCGCGAATTCCGGCCGGTGACACCGGGGCCGCTGCCGTTCGTGGCGCGACCAAATCTCGGCCCGAGACGCGCGGCTGCGGTGGCGATCGCTGCGGTCGTGATCGCCGTTCTCTGCTGGGTCACCATCGGCCGAAATTCTCCCGCTAATCCGGAGCCGACGAGCGCGAAGCGGCAGGCGCCCATGATTTCAGTGCGCGAGCTGACCCGCATTGCACTCGACGACCCAGCACGGGTCGATGCGCGCATCGATGAGGCGGCCCCGGCGGTTTTGCCTTGTTGCCAGGGCTCGCGAAGCAGTCTTGCGGCGCTAGCGAAGGAATAAGGAGGTATCGATGAGACTTTCCATCGTGCTAATCGTGTGTCTTTCGGCGGCGATTTGCGCGGGAGTACCGTGCGCCGCACAGACCAAGCTTCCGCCGGAAACGCGGAACGCGGCGCTTCGTTACTGGCTGGCAATGGCCGATCTGCACGACCCGCCGGCGGACCAAGCCACGCAAGAGTTGCTCGAGAAAACCGCAAACGGCTCGGCGCCATGGGACGAGTCGAGATTAGGGCCGATTCTAGATGCGAATATGGACGCGGTTCAGGAAATGCAGCGCGCGTCGAAGCTGCCTGATTGCGATTGGGGACTGGAATACAGCCGCGGCGCCCGCGCTTCGGTCGCCCACTTGATGCGAGCGCGTGTACTCGCGCGGCTGAACACTCTTTACGGAATGCGGCTCATGGCGAAAGGCCAGTCGCAACCGGCCGTTGAGGCGTGGCTCGACAGCGTGAAGTTCTCACAGGATATCGGCAACGGCGGCCCGATCATTTTTCAACTGATCGGCCACTCATTGCTTGTTTCGAACTATCGCGCGATGACGCAAGCCGCGAACGCCGGCAAACTCTCCGAAACCGAGAAAGCCGAAATCGCACGAGCTGTGCACGCGAAGTCTGTGGATGTCTTCGATTGGAGTGCGGCGTACGGATTGGAGGAGGCGTCGGGCGAGATGTTCGTCAACGAGGTTCGCACGGCGAAGGATCCGGCGTCTGCTTATCAGGCGGTGATGGGACAACCGATGCCCGCTGGATTTAAACCTCCGTCGGAGGCCCAGATGACGGCGTACCGCGAGCTGACGGCGCGGGCGGAGGCTGCGCTTCACACCCCGCCGGCGGATGCGCAGGGATCGCTGGAAAAATTGCAGTCGGAGATCGAACATTCACAGGACATTCTGGCGACAACGGTTCCCTCGCTGGTGAAAATCAACGAGGCCAGAGCGCGCGTGGTGGCGGCGCGTGAGGCGCTTTTGAAATCCGTGGGCGGATAGGGGGAGACGGCCCCTCGGGGTGTGGCGAGGGGCCGCTCGGGGCTGGAGCGTGGCTCTAGTGGTAATCCTCGGTTAGCGAAACCAGGAACGCGGAGAGCGGAGCGACGTCAGCCGGACTGATCGACATTCCCTGAAATTCCGCGGGCGGATTGCGCAGCAGGCCGTTGCGGGCGAGCTGCGAGCTGGCGACGTAGAAATTCACCACGTCGGTAAACTTCGGCTTGCTGCCGTTGTGGAAGTAAGGCTCCGAATCCTCGAGATCGCGCAGCGTGGGCGTCTTAAATTGCGCGATGGTAGTGGCTAACCCCTGATCCACTGAGCAGTTTTGCGCGTTGGCGCAGACGATCGAGCTGATGTTTGTCTGCGGATTCGGAATATCCGGGTTCAGGTAGACGTTCCAGAGGCCGAGGTCAGCGAACTGCGGATTTGCGGTGTTGGCGGCACGT
This sequence comes from uncultured Acidobacteriota bacterium, assembly GCA_963800535.1. Classification (GTDB taxonomy): domain Bacteria; phylum Acidobacteriota; class Terriglobia; order Acidiferrales; family UBA7541; genus Palsa-295. The sequence continues at coordinate 19,798 of CAWDBK010000021.1, read as the reverse complement.
CGGAAACGTTCGCTCGCGTTTGGGTGAGTGGCTGTTGCAGGCAGATATGCGTCGTAGTTCGCGGACCGCTGGGCCAGGGTGGGAATCGCGAGCGTTGCGAACTGACCCGAGCCATTTGCCGCGTCGTACTCTTCCTGCGATGCGCCGTTATTATGGAAACGGAAGTCAGTGAAATTCGGCGGCGTGTGGCAAGCGACGCAGTTTCCGGCGTGCTGCGAGCCATCGACAGCTCCAGTGGCTGTACCGAGAAAGACTTTCAGCCCCGCCAGCTCGGTGGCGCCAAAAGAAAATGGCTGGGCGTGAAATTGGAATTTGCCGAGAGTGCCGTCGACAAATTTCGGATTCGTCAGCGAATTCACGGCCTGCGTCAGCCGCGCCATGTATTGCGCGTCCGATTCGCCGCTATCGGGTTGGCGCGGCAAATTATTGATCTTCAGAAATACGTCGTACGGCGAGCCGATATAGCGGCCCTGTCGTCCTGCTGGAATAGCAGGCTATTCATGTACTGCGTGATCAGCGCGGCGACGTCGTCGAGAATTTGCTGGTCGGATGCGGTCGCCACGTCGAGCCGGTATTGCGGCGGCAGGCGAAACTGTACGGGAGTGTGCTTCACCGTTCCAAGCAAAGTATCGGCGTAAGAGAGGCTGCCGTAATTCGAGGCGAGCGCGCCCTTGCCATTGTCCTCGCGAATGACGCGCGCGATGTGGGCCAGGGCCTGCTGATATTGATCGGGAGCCCAACCGAAATTGCGGCCGGTGAGCGTGCCGCGCACAAGATCCTGAGGCGTGGCGAATTCACCGTCGAAATGCAGGAATGTGGGGCCGATGTGCGTCTGCAGCGAGCCGACCATCTGCATGGCATTGCGCGGCGTGAGCGTGAAGGCGTTCATGGCCAGGGGAATCGGGCTGCGCGTGGTGAAATCCGCGTAGGTGCGATTGCCGGCATTCGTCACGCCTTGAAATTCATCCACGAAGTGGCACGTGCGGCAATTCATCGATTGCCCGGCAAAGGGGCCCGGCATCGGGCCGCCGTTGATGTTCTGCACCTGGCTTACCACTGAATCGCCGATGGCGATGGGCGAGTTGATATCCGTCATGTTCGCAGCGAAATATTCCGCGAATCGCGTTTCGAGGAACAGCCGCTCGCCGATGCTCTGCTCCGGAGGATCGAAATCCTCCGGAGGCGGTGGACCGACACAGCCGGCGAGATAAATTGAGGTGAAAAGGCAGACAACTGCTTTGTGGATCAGGGACCGGGGGCCGGAGGTTCGCATGTTCATCGACTCGCAGAATCAGGCGCGGCAACGGCGTTGCTCGCGTAAGATTTGGTTTCAACGCCAAGGCTCTTGATGAAGGCAACGATCTGCCAGCGCCGCTGCTCGGGAATTCCGGCCCAAGGCGGCATGCGGTGCGTCATGTTGCCGTTGCGCAGCAGCCAGGCGAGTTCACCGTGGGTGGCGTTCTGCACGCCGGGGGAGCGGAGATTCGGAGCATATTTGCCTCGGGCGTCATCTCCGTGGCAATCCGCGCAGTGCTGACGGAAAAGCTTTTCTCCCGCCGCGATTCCATCGGCTTGCCCTTCGTAGGGGTTTTTCCAACTGCGCGTTGCCGCGGGGGCCTGTGCGATTTCCAGCCACACGCCGCGATCGTCGGATTTGTGTTCGTGGTGGACGGCGCCGGCGGCAGCCGCAAGAGACGCAAACGTGAGCAGAGCGGGAATCAGTAGCGATCTCATTAGAAGAGGCTCCTCAACTTGTGGCCGACGCCGGCGATTTCGTAGGACATGCCCCAGCGCAGCAATAGCGTGTGGCTGTTGTCGTTGAGCCCGAAGCCGGGCGAGAAGGATAAAGTGAGACCGCTGGGGAGCTGCAGCGCCGCGATCGGCGCCACGTAATGCGAGGTGCCGGAAAGCGACAATGAATCGACTGTTCCCAGCCCGCCGTACATCTCCGCGCCGAGCACGATGTTCTCCCGGCAGAAATTGCAGGGCTGCGGAGTCGCTTCCAGTCGCAGAGGCCGGCTGACGCCCAGCGCGTAGCCGAATTCCCACGCCTCGTGGCCCAGATTTTTCTCGCCGATGAAATTCTCGGAGAAGTTCCAGCCTTTGTAATCGCTCGAGAGGATCAGCTTGGTCTCGATTTCGTGGGCGTGCGAGCGGTTCGCCTCGTCGTTGGGATCGGCGGCGTCAAACTGCGTGTCGTGCCCGACCACTTCTTTCAGCGTCTTGTCCGCATCGGTGGTGTTTTCGAATTCGACGTAGAGGACCGGGTTGATCCAGTGCTCGTGCATCAGCGGGCGAAAGCGATTTTCGAATCGCGTGCCGGTGAAGACCGTGCGGTCCGGCCCGCCGAAGGTGTGCTGTGTATCGATGTAAAGCTCGGTGGTCCACCAGGCGGTGACGCCGTACTCCATCTCGATCCACGGCGCAATGAAGTCGGGCCCGCCCTTCTGCGTCCCGTAAATCGAGTAGGCTTCGATCTCTAGGTTGCCGGGCTCTTCCAGGTGATGCGAGTAGGCGACGAAGTAGGGGGTCTCTTGAGCCACAGTCAACGAGGGCTGTGCGAGAACCACGGCAACGATGCCGAGGACGAGCAGGGCAAGTCGAAATTCGAAAGCCAAAGCTTCTGTGAAGAAGCGAAGGACGCAACTGCCGAAGCGGTGCATCGAGCGGAGCCTCTTTTATAGTTGGCGATCAATGTCAACTGGCGAGAGGGTATGGCAGTTGCAAACTGTCGTCAAGAGCAGTTGTATCACAATAACAACTAGAAAGAGTACGGATTCGGTCCGGTTTCATATTGTGAAACGCGGACCGACCCGCAAGGGCCCTGCTAGAAGTGGAAACCGACCTCTGCGGTAATAGCGCGCGGCGTGACGTAGTGCGTGCCGCTGAACGTGGAGAGAAAGTTGTACGGCGTGTACCGATTCGCCAGATTTATCACAGTGACGCGCGCACTCCATTTGAATCGGTCGCCGTGGAACAGGTCGTCGTCGCCGAGAGCCAAATCAAACAGGGTATGTGGCTGGACACGCGGTGGGTTGGTGTTGTCGTTCTCCATATCGGGGGCCGGGATTTTCAGCAAAGTGGATCCGTATTGCGACGCGAGACATGTGGAATTGGGGCTGATCGGGGTAGTTGGAGTTGCGTGTACGGAACCGCAGAACAGTCCCGCCTGGAACTGTTGATCCGGCGTAAGGATGGATGCGTCGACGATGTCATTGCCGCCGAATCCGCTCGTCCCTAGAGGTCCGTTGGCGCAGTTGCCGCCGGCGCAGGGAACCGGGCCGGCCACCAGACCTGTGTCGTACCTCCAGTTGAAGGCGAGCCATGGTCCGGTCTTCCAGAACTGGTACTGGAGATGAGTCGTTTCGTTAAACTTTTCATCGTGATCGATTCGGAAGGGACTGAAGCTTCCCGGCGTGGGAGGAACGGCTCCGACTCCGCCAATCTGAGGCGTGAAGAAGACTGCTGCTACGCTCGACATGACAACTTGAGCGGTGAATCTGTGAATGTTGGGTACCGTTGCACGGAGTGCCCAGCCGGGGATCTTGGAATTGTTCCATTCGACGGGGAAAGTGACCGGAGTCGCGCCCAGCACGCTGAAATCGTAGCCGTTGTGGGTGTATTTCCAGATGTACTCGCCGTCCACCACGAGATGTTTTCCGAACGCCTGCTGCAACCCGGCGTGAAATTCATTGCGGAAGCCGGGAGCCAGCGGCGTGGGATTTGTGCTGATGGCACTTCCGTCTGGAGTCGCGCAACCTTCCCCTTCGGCGAAGAAGAGCGCTGCGACGGCAGGAGTTGCGCATCCGATGCTGGAAAGAACCAGATTTTCGTTAAAGGGAGTTTCGAGAGTGCGCGCATAGGAGACGCGAAGAACCGTGCTGCTGGGCTTGATATTGTACGCGACGCCGATTCGGGGCTCCGCTTGCTGAGCTCGCGCAAGGCCGTTGTAAAGATCACCGCGGATGCCGAGGTTGAAGCTCCAGTTCGCTTTCGTAATCATGTCTTCGATATACATCGCCACCTGCTTCACATCGGTATGCCCGAAGAAGTGAAACAGCGTACTGGTCGCCAAACCGGCCGGGCAGCCGTCCGAAAGCGGCAACGCCGCGGTTCTGGTCAAGTCATAGCAGCCCAGTAGTGGCAGGAAATTCGGACTCTCTATGCCTCCCGGATTCGCTCCGCCCCCGCATGCAATCGGGTCCGTCAAGGACGGATCGGTGTCGGGACTGCCGTCTGCGTTCAGGCAAACCGCGTTCAGAGTGGGATCCACGATGCCGAAGTTATCGTGCTCTCGGAGAAAGGTCTGTTCGTACGTGATGCCTGCCTTTATGTTGTCAACGCCTTTAACGTATGAAAACACTGCGTGGGCGCCGGCGTTTGTCAGCGTCCGATTTTGAGCCAGCGTTTCCTGTTGAAGGTTCGAGGGGCCAAGGTCGGCGAAGGGATCGCCGCTCGGATAGTAATTGTACTGATCGTGCCGAACGAAACCTCCTACGGTCAGGACAGTCGACGAGTTGATCAAGCGTGTCCAACTTGGCGCTATGTTGTACGTCAGAATCTGAGAGCGCTGATCCGTGGGGCCTACGACGTTCCCAAGCGGATCAAGCCCGCCATTGCCGACGACGACTCCATTCCACGGTGTCGCGAACTCCGAATCGAATGAGTTGGGCGTCTGAAACCACGAGCGCGTGTATTGAAAATTGAGATGAACGGAGTCGGCCTTTGAGAGCTGATAATCGAACCGGTCGAACAGGTTCTCTTCATTGCCCTTATCGTTAAACACCTTGAACTCTGGCGGATCGAGAAATCGGCCGCTGTTAAGACCGCTCGCGGAAAGAAAGTTTCCCCAGCTTTGGCCGCCATAGCCGAGATTGAAGCCGCCATTGACCGATCCGAAAGAACCATAATCGGCAGTGACCGTCCCGTGAGGCGTGGTCATTCCCTGCCCGGAGCGTGTGGTGACGTCGATCACGAGGCTCGTTTTGTCGCCGTATTCAGCCGGCGGCGCGCCCGATATCACTTCCATGGATTGAATTGCGTCGACGGGAACCTGATTCGAGAAAACCTTGCTTTGCTGGTCGGTGATCGGCTGTCCATCCACGGAGAAGGAATTTTCCGCGTGGTCGCCGAGGCCGTGAAAAAGCCCGTTTGAATCGGCAGCGACGCCCGGCGAGGAAAGCGTCACCAGCGAACTCAGAGAGGACGAGGCGCTTTCCAGCGGCAGCTTGTCGAAGAGCGCGCGATCCACGTCGGTGTGAAACGTGGAATCCGTTTCGAGCAGCTCGCCCGCAGCCTCGACGGTCACGGTACTTGTGGCCGCTCCCAGCGTCAGTGAGATTTTCAAATTCAGGGGCACCGACGAGCGCACGTCGACATCCTGCGCATAGGTCTGAAATCCCTGCGCGCTGACTGTCAGGTGATAAGGATTGAATGGCACGTTCACAAAAGCAAATCCACCCGTGGCATCCGTGGTGGCCGTGCGCTCAAATCCGCTGACGGGATTATGAATCACGACCGTCGCACCCGGGATCAGTGCTCCGGAAGGGTCGACCACCGTTCCTGTAAGGCCCGTTGAATTGCCGGCGTTTTGCGCCAGCGCGGCGTGTCCAAAGATCGAAAAGCTCAAAGCCATCAGCACGAAAGCTGCAATTGCAGTTGCGAATCTCACGATATTCTCCCTGTATGTAAGCGGCCGCAGACGCATCGCGCGTCTGGGCTCGGTAGGAATGTGGATATCCACACGCGCCGCGCGACAGGCGCCGCGTGCTGGGAGATTTCGATTGAATTGGGGGAAACGGTTTTAGGCGGGAGGAGCGCGCGGGATGCTGGAGGTGCTGAGAAATTCGAGATGCGGCACGGCAGCGTGGCGGATCGCAACGCGCGCCACGAGCGCCGGCGCTTGCAGGGCCACTTGGGGGCCGGGCTGCGGTATCGCAGCGTGGCCGATGTGGCAAATTTGGCAGTGATCTTCGTCGTGGGAGTTCGCGTGCGCATGGCTGACGGCGTGCGCCGCCAGCACCGCGAGCGCCAATATCAGCACGACGGCTAGTAGCGGACGGGTAACGTTCACAGATTGTCTTCGCTCGCTCACATCACACCTGCAAGACGTCGCCTTCGCGCGCAACGGCGCGATACAGAACCGGATCGACAAAAATTGCGATAAAGAGCCGCGAGATTAGCCCCGCGACGATGACGATCGCGAATGGCTTCTGGGTGTCGGAGCCGACCCCGGTTGAAAGCGCAGCGGGCAAGAGGCCCAGGCAGGCCACCAGCGCCGTCATCATGATCGGCCTCAATCGCAGCAGCGCCGCTTCGCGCGTCGCGGTGCGAATATCTTTCCCTTCTTGGCGCAGTTTGTTGATGAAGGAAACTAGAATCACCGCCGTCTCCACCGACACACCCATCAACGCCACTAGTCCCAGCACGGACGACACACTGAACGGCGTGCCGGTAAGTTTCAGCGCGATCAAGGCACCCACCGGCTCCGTGATCACCACGCCTAGAGCGATGGCCATGGGGAACTTGAAATTGCCGTAGAGCGCGAACAAGATCATAAAGATTAGCACCAGCGCGAGCGGTCCGATGATTTCCATCTGGTGCTTGGCTTCCAGAAACTGGCTGTATTCGCCGCCCCAATTGAGGCGGTAGCCCGCCGGCAACGATTTGTCGATGTCCGCAATCGCGCGCTGGCCATCTTTCACAGCGCCTTCCAGGTCGCGACCTTCAATGCTGAACTGCACGCCGATATACCGCGAATTGTTTTCGCGATAGATAAAGGACGCGCCGCTCTGCTCGTGAATGTTGGCCAGTTCGCTCAGCGGAATCTGCTGGCCGCTCGGCGTCCCGACGAGCAGGTTACCGATCTCCGTCGCATTCTCACGGAACTCCGGCTTCATGCGCACCACGAGGTCGAAAAGTTTTTCTCCCTGGATCACCTGCGTGGCGGCCTGGCCACCGACGGCCGCCTGCACTACCGCTTCTACGTCCGCGACGTTGATGCCATAACGGGCGATTTTTTCACGATCCGTGTCGATAATCAGGCTGGGCTGGCCCAGCTCGCGTACCACGGTGAGTTCGCTGAAGCCCGGGACCTGCGACAGCCGCCGCTTGATTTCCAGCGCGCGACCCTGTAGCACGTTCAAATCCGGACCGTAGATTTTCACGGCGAGCGAGCTCTTCAACCCAGTCAGCGCTTCGTCCACGGCGTCTTCGGCGGGCTGCGTGAAATTGAATATCACGCCGGGAAAAGCCGCGAGCTTCTTTTGCAAATCCTCGGTCAGTTCCTTTTTGTTGCGAATAGAGGATTGTTTCCATGACGAATCGTCATAAGGCTTCAGGCCCACGTAGAATTCGTCATTGAAGAAGCCAGTGGGGTCGGTGCCGTCGTCAGGCCGGCCCAGTTCCGAGCCCACGTCGGTGACCATTGGGTAGTTCCTCAGGATATTGCGCACTTGCGGGCTAAACTTCGCGGCTTCTTCGTAAGAAATCGTGTAGGGCATTGTGGCGCGGACCCAAAGCGCGCCTTCGTCCAAATGCGGCATGAATTCGCCGCCGATGAACGGGACCAGCAGCAACGTGAGGCCAAATATGCCGACGGCGATCGCGAGCGTCAGTTTCGGTCGATCCAAGCACCAATCCAACCGCGCCGCGTATTTTCGCCGAACCCATTCAAAAGGCTTATTCACCGCTTCGTGCACCCCTTTGCGGAACCAGTAGCTGCACAGCACGGGCACGAAAGTCAGCGTCAGCACCAGCGCGCCGACCAAGGCGATTGACATGGTGTCCGCCATGGGATGAAACAGCTTTCCCGAAGGTCCGCTCAGCGCGTAGATCGGGATGTACCCGGCGATGATTACGGCGACGGAGTAGAAAATCGGCCGATCGACATCGCGGGCCGCCGCCAGAATCACCTCCTGCAAGTTGTATTCCTGGCCTTCGCGCAGCCCCAGCTCGCGGAAAATGTTTTCGACCATCACCAGCGTGCCGTCGATAATGATTCCGAAGTCGATCGCGCCGATCGAAAGCAGGTTGGCGGCCACGCCGCGAGCATGCAGGAAAATAAATGCGAAGAGCAGTGCCACCGGAATGGTGAACGCCACGATCACCGCCGCCCGGAAGCTGACCAGGAAACAAATCAGCACGATCAGCACCAGGATCATGCCGCGGAGCAGGTTGTTCTCCACCGTGTCGGTGGTCACGCGGACCAGGTCGCTGCGGTCGTAGTATGGAACCACCTTTACGTCCGGCGGCAGGATACTTTCGTTCAGCTGCTTCGTTTTCGCTTCGACGCCCTTCAGGACATTCTGCGTTTGCTCGCCGGTGAGCATCAGGATGACGCCTTCGACTGCGTCATCGGTCTTGTTGAAACCGAATTGGCCCAGCCGCGGGGCGTTGCCGATCACCACGTCGCCGACGTCCTTGATGCGGACGGGCACGCCGTTCTGCGAGCCAACCACCACGTTGCCGATGTCCTGCGTGTCGCGCAGCAGGCCGATGCCGCGCACGTAGTAAAATTGTCCGCCCTGCGAATAAAATCCACCGCCGGTGTTCGCATTGTTCACCGAAAGCTGCTGGATTACCTGAGGAACCGGGACGTGGTAGCCGTAGAGCCGCGCCGGATCGAGCAGCACCTGGTACTGCATCACCGTGCCGCCGAATCCGGAATCATCCGCGACGCCCGGCACCTGCTTGTATTCGCGCTGGATCACCCAGTCTTCAAAAGTTTTCAGTTCCTGCGGGGACCGATCCGAGCTCTGAAGCACGTAACGATAGACAAGGCCCGATGGGCTGGACAGCGGCGCAAGCGACGGCGTCACGCCGGTCGGATACGTCACTTCGCTCAGGCGCTCGAACACCAGTTGCCGCGCGAAATAGTTGTCGGTGTCTTCCTTGAACGTAAGGATCACGTCCGAAAGGCTGTAGAGCGAAATCGAACGCTGCACGTCCAGCTTCGGGACGCCGTTCATTTCGATTTCGGTGGGCAGCGTGACCAACCGCTCGATTTCCTCGGCCGCGTGGCCCGGCCACTGCGTGATGATTTCCACCATCGGTGGCGAAAGATCGGGGTAGGCGTCCACCGGCATGTGCTGGAACGAAACGGCGCCGCCGATGGCGATGAAAGCCGTCAGCATCAGAATCAGGAACCGCTGCCGCAGCGCGAATTGGACGATGCGATGAATCATTCTGGGTCAGACCATGCTTCTACTGCTGAAACGAATTCGCGAATTGCAAGAACAGGCTTCCGTCGCCAACGACTCTGTCCCCGGGCGAAAGCCCCTTCAGGATCTGCGTGCGGCCGTTGAGGCTGTCGCCCAGATCCACCGACCGCCGGCCGAACTGATTCGACCCCGCCGCGACGTACACGAACGGCTGATTCTCGTCGTCCCGCAGCACGGCCGAATCCGGCACGGTAATCGCGTTCGCGATGCTCCCGGCAGTGACTGTGACGGTGCAATACATGTCGCGCTTCAGTTTTTCACCGGGGTTATCGACCACCACGCGCGCCTGCAGCGTGCGCGTATTCGGATCGAGCGCCGCCGAGACGTACGAAATCTTCCCGTGGAACGTATCGGGATACGCGTCCGTGGTCACGGTCACGTCGTCGCCGTTCTTCACGTTTGCCAGGTCGGCCTGGTAGACATTCGCGAGCACCCACACCGTGCTCATGTCCGAAATCGTGAAGGCCTGCGTTTGCCCCGCCTGCATCACCTGCCCGGGCGCGACCAGCCGCTCGACCACTTCACCGCTCATCGGCGCGATCACCGGAATCTGAGCGGACGATGGCGCCTTCTCGAGATCTTCCGGATTCTTGATGCCCAGGATTTTCATTCCCTGCTCGGCGGCGTTCATATCCGCCTGCGCCTGGTTGCGATCGGACTCCGCCTGCTGCAGGTCGCGCTCCGCGATGGCGTGGTGCTCGTATAGATCTTTCGCCCGAGCGTAGTTTTTGTCCGCGAGGCGGAAGGAATCGTGGGCCTTCAAATACGCGTCGAGGAGCTGCGAATAGTCCGGGCTGGAAACCTCCAGCATGGGCTGCCCCTGGCGCACGTGGTCGCCGGGTACCACCAGAATCCGGCTTACCGGTCCACCCACTTGCGTGATGACTGGTGTCGTCTTGAACGCGTTGTAGGCCACGGCGCCGGTGAGCCGCAGGGTGCGCGTAATTTTTCCCGGCTCGATGGTGATGACCTGCACGTGCGACACCTGATCCTGCGGGATGCTGAAAAGCTGCGGCGTGGCGGACTTCGAGGTTTGCGACGAATACGACGTCATCTGGCTTGCGCTGTGTTCACCGCTGCAGCCTGCCAGCACGGTCGCCGCAAAAACGAAAGCGAACCGAATTCGAAACATTTTATTACTAGGGATCATGGCAAATTCCTCGTTCCCACGGCTTCGCGGAGCTGCTCGAGCGCCAGCAAGTACGCCGCCAGCGCCTGCCGGTATGCGAGCTGCGTGGCGCGATAACTCCGCTCCGCATCCAGAAAATCGAGCAGGCTCGCGGCCCCGCGCTTGTAGGCGTACTCGCTGATGTCTCGGTCCTGCCGGGCGTCATCGAGATATCCGGAGCGGTACAGCTGAACGATCCGGTTGTTGGTCTGCAGGTTGTCGTATGCGTCGGCTACATCGGTGAGCACCTGATCGCTGGCGGCTTTTTCCTGCTCTTGCGCCTGGGTAATAACCGACTTCGTACGCGCGATCTCGCCCTGGTTGCGATCGAATATCGGAATCTGAACCTGACCGAAAAGCGATGCCGTGCTCAGGTCGGCGACGTGCGTGTAGTTGATCTGCCCAGTGATATCTTTCTTGCCGTTCGCCTTCGCAAGCTCGTACTGGCTGTTCGCCGCGGTCACGCCCTGCTGCGCCGCGCGCAGATCAGGACGCGTGGCCAGCGCCTTCATCTCCAGATCCTCTTGCTTGGCTTCCAGCGGCACGTAGTCGAACGGCCCCGCCACGTCGTAATCCATGGGCACGGATTCGCGACCAATTTGCTGACGCAGATCGTCCAGCGCCTGCATGCGCTCCATTTCCGCCTGCGCCGCGTCGCTCTGGAATTGCAGCAACTGAAGCTTGATCTTCAGGTAGTCGTCCTCGCTGATGTCGCCCGCGCGATAGCGTTCCTTGCTGATATCCACGGAGTTTTGAAAGCTATTCAGGTCCTCGCGCGCCAGTTCGATGGTCGATTCCGCCAGCTGCACGTTGGTGAAAAGCTGCGCCACCTGGAACGTCAGCGTGCGCTCGTTATCGGCCACCGTCGAGCGCGTCACGGCCGTCGCATCCTTCGCTGCCGCCAGGCGGTGCTGTCGCTTTTTTCCGCGCTCAAAGAGATAGCTGATACCCAGATCGAACTGTGCGTCGGTGTTGATGTAGTCCGCGCCAAACATGCTCGGGTTAAAAATGGGCAGAAACTGAGCATCGCCCAGCAGCACCGGATTGGGCCGCAGGTTCGCGGTCGTCTCCTGCGCCAGGCTCTGGTCGATGGTGGTGCGCGCCGCCTGCAACGTATGGTTGTGCGCCAGCGCCATCTGAATGGCGTCGTCGAGCGTGATTTTCACGGACCCTTGCCCGGTCGACTGCATAGGCGGTGGCATTGGCGCAGGCGCCTGCGTGGATTGCGGCGTTTGCGCTGCGGCGCACAACCCGCTGGCGGCGATCGTGGCCACCAGGATGGAACCAGCCACATAGATCGATGGTGTACGCATGAATTCAAACCTCAGCCGACGAAGGAATACGTCTTTTGGATGTGCCGCAATACCCAGAGCGGCACGGGTCAAGGTAAGGATCTATGCGGTGGGAGGAGCGCGTGCGGGAACGCGACGAATCGCGGGACTCGAAGCCAGCCCTGCATCGCGAGGTTCAGAGGTAGGCGCGATCAGTGCGAACGTCGGCGCGTGAGTCGCGGCCGTCGGCGCGTCGATGGGCTGGTGGCTCAGGTGGCAAATCGGGCAGCGAGCTTCGGTCGTGCCGTCGTGATGGTGATGATGCCCGACAACGCTGGTAGTGGTCATGCCCACCAGCAGCAGCACCAGTAACGCCACTGGAATCAGCCACCATCGCATGGAATCTCGCTTGATCATGCCTGGAAGGCCTGCGAAACCTCAGTTCCCATCATATAGCAGATGTGCTTGAGGTCAAACCGGTTGCGCCAGAGGGTTACGTAGCGCGGCATTCTGACGAGTTGGTTCGCCAAAGCGCTGCAAAAAAGCCCACATGAGCGCCTTGTAACGGCGTCTGCCGCGGCGGACTGCGCTTTTTCTGCAGGGTTTCAGCTAGTTGGACTGCTCCAGCGCCTTTTCCACCAGCGCCACGCACTTTTCCACGCGCTTGCGCAGCGGCCCCTCGATCGAATCCTGCCGCGCGCGCAGCGTGTAGAGCTCGTCGGCGATGTTCAGCGACGCCAGCACTGCAACTTTCAGTGAGTCCACCATTTTTGTGGCCGTCGCAATCTCACGCATCTTGCTGTCGACGTATGCGGCGACCTCCTTCAGATATTCTTCGTTCCCGTCGGCGTTGACGTTGTAAGACTGATCGTAAATTTCGATTTTCATGCGCGCTCTCCGTGGCAGTTTCGCCGGGCTGCCGCCATTGTCGGCCATCGTGTCCCGCCACGCAATGGGATGATTCAGGATACGCGCAGTGTTGCGCCGAGCTTCGTCTCGAGCGCCGATACAATCCGCGCGGAGAACTCGTTGATCTGCGCGTCGGTGAATGTGGTCTCTCCGCTCTGAAATGTGACGCGCACCATCAGCGAAAATTTACCCACCTGCATTTTCCCGCCGCGAAACAAATCCGCCGCTTTCACGTTGCGCAGTTCCGGAATCCCGAGCGCGCGAATCGTTTCCGTCACCTGATCGAACGTGACGCCATCGGAGAGCACCAGTGAAAAATCCCGTTCGACCGCCGGAAACCGCGGAATCGGCGCGTATTTGCGCGCCGCGCTCGCGGCTTCCATCGCTTCGAGCAGCGGCTCCAGCCGCAGTTCCGCGATGAAAATCTCCTGCCGCAGCTTCAATTGATCGGCCACACGGCGCGCGAGCTGTCCCGCGACGCCCAGATCGCATCCGCCCACGGAAACTCGCGCCGCGCGCCCGTCCGCAAGCCATCCCGGTCCGCCATCTTGCCATGTAAGCCCACCCGCCAGCGTGCCGATGCCGTCGAGATCACCTTTCAGGTCTGCAAATCCGTAGTCGCGCGCGGCTTCGTGAATCGTCTTCTCGCGCGCCTGGCCACTCGCGCCGAGCGTCAGCACACGGGTCTCCACTGGCTCGCCGTCGCGCATCTCGTAGGTCTTGCCGATTTCGAAAAGCCGCAGATCGCGCTGTCCGCGATTCAGATTCCATTCCAGCGCGCCAATCATGCTCACGATGCCCGACGAACGCATCACCGACGCATCTTCCGCCAGCGGGTTTCCGATCACGGCGGGCGCCAAGCCTTCCCCGCGAAAAATTTCGTCGTGCCGCCCATCCACCAGCGGGATCGCCACGATTTCCTGATAGCCCAGCGCCACCACACGCTCGCGCAGCCGGTCCAGCGCCGGCGCATGCGGCAGCCTGTGAGCCGCTTGCTTCGCCGGAGGGAGACGCGGCGGGAATTTCTCGTAGCCATAGTGCCGCGCGACTTCCTCCACCAGATCGATTCCTCGCGAGGCGTCCGCGCGCCACGAAGGCTGCGTGCATTTCCACACCGCCAGCAGCGAGCCTGGCGTGCCGCGGTGCGCGTCCGTGCGAGCGGGCTTGAATCCCAGCGCGCTCAGAATCTCCTCGATATCGCGGTCCGGCACGTCCGCTCCCATCACCCGCAGCAATTCCTGCCGCGAAAGCTCGATCGCCGGCGCCGCCGCGCGGCCCGGATACACATCGACCACGCCCTCCAGAATTTCGCCGCCCGCCAGCTGCTGGATCAATTCCGCCGCGCGCCGCGAAGCCATCTCGGCCATTTCGGGATCGGCGCCGCGCTCGAACCGGTAGGACGCTTCCGTACGCAGCCCCAGCGCCTTAGAAGCCCGCCGCACGCTGATCGGATCGAACCAGGCCGCTTCCAGCAGCAGATTCCGGCTCGCGAACCCGATTTCGCTTTCCGCCCCGCCCATCACCCCTGCCACGCCCACGGCATGGGCGCCATCGGCGATCACGCACATGTCTTTCGTCAGCGTGCGCTCCGCGCCATCGAGCGTGCGCATCTTTTCGCCCGCTTTCGCCCGGCGCGCGACAATTCGTCCCCCGCTCAGCTTGTCCAGATCGTACGCATGCATCGGCTGGCCCAGCTCGAACATCACGTAGTTCGTCACGTCCACCACGTTGTTGATCGAGTTCTGCCCGATCGCTTCCAGGCGCTGCTTCAGCCACTCCGGCGACGGCTGCACTTTCACGCCGCGCAACACCCGCGCCGTGAATCGTCCGCACAATTCCGGCGCTTCGATCTCCACGCGGACCGCATCCGCGCGCTTTGTCGCCCGATTCTTTGAATTTCGGCGCCAGCGGCTTCACCGGCAGCCGGTAAATTGCCGCTGCTTCGCGCGCCAATCCGTAATGCCCCAGGCAATCAGGACGGTTCGCTGTCACCTCGACGTCGAACACCGGTCCCGCCGCCGTTTCCTCCAGCGAATCGACCGCCATGCCCGCCAGCGAAAGCCGCGAGCGTAGCTCCGCCGCCGGCGCCGTCGCGCTCACGAATTCCTTCAGCCAGTTGTAAACAATCTTCATCGCTATCTAGCTCTGCTTTGTCCCGCGATAATACTCGAGCGCCAGGGGCATCACCGAATCGATCCAGGCAGCCTTTGCATCTGTGTACGAATGCGAGTTGTCGGGATGCAAATCCCTGCAGCGCCGCTTCTCTTTGTCATATGCAAGCGCCACCTCGGGATACGCGCGCAGGAAATCGCGGAACGCCAGGTGGCGCTCGATTTCGGCATTTCCCGTTTGAAAGCAATGCAGCTGAACGAGCCTGCGTCCGGTGGTTGCATCGTTCAGCGTGCAGTATCTCCGTTCACGAATACCATATTCGCCCCACCATTCGTAACCGAGCCGCTGCACGACGGATTTCATCGCATCGAGCGAATCGACCGAGCAAACTTCCGGCATCAAGTCCACGATCGGCTTCGCGCAAATCGAAGGAATTGCAGTCGAACCGACGTGATGAACGCACACGAGGTTCGGCGCAAGGACTGCCGCTATACGCTTCGATTGTTCAGCTGCATGGATAGCCCAATCAAGCGAATGCGGAACAAGCTCGACCTTTATGGCCGCAGGCATCTAGCATCACACCGTCGCTGCTGGATGGCCCAGCAATTGACCGTAGTAAACGTGCGTGTCGTATTCAAACCGCACATGGCCGTCCTTCGCATGCCGGTCAAACACCCGGCGCAACTCCGCCAGCATCGGCACATGATTCGGATGCCCCACAGCCGGCGCGTATGACGAGCTCAGCAGCCGTCCGCGCAGCCCGTCGAAATCCATCCGCTGCTCGTTCGGAAACGCTCGATGCTGAAAATTCCCCGCGCCGAAAAGCTGCGCCATGCGCTCCGGCTCCGGATACGTCTCGGAAACCCGCGCATAATCCGTGCCGTACGTCCGCAGCAGCTTTTCGTATTCCTTGGCAAACGGCCCCAAAGTTCGCTTCCGCTCGTTCCAGATGACCGCCACCCAGCCATCCGGCCGCAGGATCCGCGCAAATTCCTCGCGTGCCGCCGGGGGATCGAACCAGTGGAACGCCTGCGCCGCCGTTACAAAGTCGACGCTCGAGTCCGGCAGCGTGGTGGCCTCGGCAACCGAGGCGATGCTGCTGAACTTTGGAAACGCTTTCAGCAGTTCCTCGCCGGCGTGCCGCATTTCCGCGTTGGGCTCCACGCCATATACCAGGTTTCCTTCCTCCAGGAAAAATTGCGTCAGAATTCCGGTGCCCGAACCCACGTCCGCCACTACCGACTGCGAGGTCAGGCCGCACTCATCGCGCAACAAATCCAAAACCGCGCGCGGGTATCCCGGCCGGTAGCGGACATAGTCCGCCACGCGATTCGAAAACCTCTTCGTCGAATCCGATGGCGTCATGCTATGGCTCGTCAATTTCGCCGCCCTTGGCCCGTCATCCACAACCCTGATTCACTGCCTGTCATCCCGAACCCCTTCAGAGGCGAGGGAAGTTGTTCGTGCAAAGCGGCCGCCGCGATGTCCTCACGGAAACTGCCGCAGGAATCGCACATCGTTCTGCGTCAGCACGGGCAATTCGCTTATGCCGTACTTCATCATTGCCAGCCGGTCCACACCCATGCCGAAGGCGAAACCCGAGAGCTTTTCCGCTTCGTACTTCACGAATCCGTAGACCGCCGGATTCACCATCCCCGCGCCGAAAAGCTCGATCCAACCCGAAAATTTGCACACGCGGCAGCCGCTGCCGCCGCACACGTGGCAGCTCGCGTCCACTTCCGCCGAAGGCTCGGTGAACGGGAAATAGCTCGGCCGCAGGCGCGTCTTCGCCTTCGGGCCCAGGAATTCGCGCACGAAATATTCCACCGTGCCTTTGAAATCGCAGAATGTGATGTCCGTATCAACCGCCAATCCCTCAATTTGGTGGAACATGTAGCCGTGGGTCGAATCCGGATTGTCGCGGCGATATACTTTTCCCGGCACAATGATGCGCACCGGCGGC
Organism: uncultured Acidobacteriota bacterium; assembly: GCA_963800535.1. Classification (GTDB taxonomy): domain Bacteria; phylum Acidobacteriota; class Terriglobia; order Acidiferrales; family UBA7541; genus Palsa-295. Next base: position 3,154 of record CAWDBK010000021.1, on the reverse strand, counting down.
TTTTGCTTCTCCATCGTGCGAATCTGCATCGGCGACGTATGCGTGCGCAGCAGATGTCCTGCGCGGGAACCGTCGATATAAAAGGTGTCCATGTTGTCGCGCGCGGGATGGTGCTCGGGAATGTTGAGCGCTTCGAAATTGTAATAGGGCGTCTCGATCTCCGGCCCTTCCACCACGCTGAAGCCGATCGAAAGAAAAATCCGCTCGAGTTCCTCGTAGGTCTGCCGGATCAAATGCCGCGTGCCGATCGCCCGCTCCACACCCGGCAGCGAAAGATCGATCTGGTCGCGCGCCGCGGCGCTCTGCTCCGCGGCCGCTTCGATTTCCTTGCGCTTAGCCTCGAGCGTAGCTTCGATGAACGCCCTAAGTTCGTTCAGTTCCTGCCCGACTACCCTCTTCAGTTCAGGCGGCGCCGGCTTCAACCAATTGTCAGTTAGCTCCGACAAGACACCGGATTTTCGGCCGAGCCAGTGATCTCGTGCCTCCTTCCAAGAAGCCTCGTCGAAGATCTTTTGTTCGTAGTGGACACGGAAATCCCCGCGCATATCGGCGAATTTCAAACGGACGATATGGGGCTGCAAGAACTGCAGCTCAGCCAAGGTTTGTTGATAAATCGGTTTGTCGACCATGGCCTTCGTGGATTGCGACCCCGTGCTAGGACGTAGTTGCGGCTGTCGACGGCTTCATATGCTCTTTCGCCGAGCTGACCAGCGCTGTAAAACCTTCCGCATCGCGCACAGCCATGTCCGCCAGGATCTTGCGGTCCAGGTCAATGCCGCCGGCCTTCAGCCCGTGAATCAGCTGGCTGTATGACACGCCATTTGCCCGTGCGGCGGCGCCGATGCGCTGAATCCACAGCGTGCGGTAATCCCGCTTGCGCACACGCCGGTCGCGATAGGTATATCGCAGCGAGCGGTTCACCGCTTCCTTCGCCGACCGGAACAGCTTACCCTTGGTAAGGAAAAATCCCTTCGCGTGCTTCAATAGTTTCTTACGCCGCGCGCGACGTTTCGTACCGCGTTTCACTCGAGCCATGGTTCTCTCCTCGTGCGCGCCCGCAGGCGCGGTTCAAATTTTCGAATCCCGATTTCAGTGCAAAGGATGATTTGCTTCAAACAACGGGGAGACAAACGCGGCCGTCCACCTGCACACAAACGTGCGAGTAGAACGACGGGTTTGTCTCGTTGAACTGCATTTCGCCCGAATACGCTGGAAGGCGGCACCCGTTCGTGGCCATCGGCAATCGAAAGGCCTCATCCGGTCGGCAGGCACCCGTTACGCTCTGCCTAAACTCGGAAAAAAATTCATCGCAACCTTGAACTGAGTCGAGAGCCGTACGGCAGGGCGAGCCGGATGTTGTGTTTCGTCCGCCTTGGTTCACCTAGAACCTTATTCAGCCAGCCGCCGCATGCAGCCGCGGTTTTTTCGTGCCCAGCAGATGCCGCTTGCCCGAGCGCCAGCGCAGAATCTTACCCGTGGACGTCAGCTTGAATCGCTTGGCCGCGCCGCGATGCGTCTTCAACTTCATCTTCTTGTTCTTCTTCACAATCCCCTCTTCGATCTTAAAATCTAGTTTTGCGCCGCCCGCGGGGTTGCGCAGGCCGCGCCGCGCGGAGCAACCGCCGCCTTTTTTGGGAGCCAGCAGCGCGAGCAGGATCTTTGCTTCCATCCGTGGCCCGAATTCGACCAGCGCGTGATCCGTGATTTCCTTCAGCAGCCGCTCCATCTTCGCACGGCCCACATCCTGGTGCGCCATTTCGCGGCCGCGATGGAAAATCATGGCCTTCACTTTGTGGCCTTCGCCCAGGAACCGGATGATCTGGTTCTTGCGCACCTGGAAATCGTGCTCGGCGGTTGACGGCCGGAACTTCACTTCTTTTATATGCGAGCTTTTTTGGTGCCGCTTCGCTTCGTGCGCTTTCTTGCTCTGCTCGTATTGAAATTTGCCGTAATCGACCAGCTTGCAGACCGGCGGCACGGCGTTCGGCGAAATCTCGACGACATCCAGGCCGGCATCCCGCGCCGCCTTCATTGCGTCGAACAGGGTCATCACGCCCAGCTGATTCCCCGCTTCATCCACCACGCGTACTTCCCGAGCGCGTATGCGTTCGTTGACCCGAAGGCCAGGAGGACCACCACGTTCCGCGATAAAACCACCTCCGGGGCGCGAAATTCAAATCCGCCGCCCGATTTTTCCACCGTTCTGCACAGCAGAAACCCGCCGTGCAGCGACAGGGCAGAAATTATGGCGCGCGACGTCGTTCCGTCGCAAGTACAGCGCTTGCCCTTCTTACGGGCGGTTAGACGTTCTCAGAGTAGCCTTCCGAACCGCCATACCCAAGGGGCCTAGGCGTAACGGAACGCAGTTGTCCATGAAGTTTGTCACTCGTCAATTCTCTCTACGTTTACTTTGCGCCGTGCTAGATTTGCTAACCTAATGACCCACCGGAAGCACGTACTTCCGAACAGCCGTGCGGCTGCCTTGTCGGTGATTGTGTGGGCCGCACTTCATGCTTCTGGCCGGCTGTTCGGGCGGCAGCGCCGGCGGTGGCGATCCTGCGTCAGGCTTCACTTACGACGCCGAGCCTTCCGAATGGTCAAGTCGGTGTCGCTATAATGCCACGCTCGTATCACTGGCGGAACTCCTCCTTACACTTGGTGGCTTATTTCAGGCACACCGCCAGCTGGCTTGACGTGGACTGCCGCGACGGCCTCGATCAGCGGTATGCCCACGGCAACGGCAGGAAGTGTCTCTCTCACGTTCAAGGTGACCGATTCCGGCAATCCTGTCCTGACGCAAACAACGACTCTAGCGCTCACCGTTGCTCCGGTATCACTCGGAATCACAACAGCCTCGCTTGCGAACGGACAAGTCGGTGTGGCCTATAGCGCCACCCTGGCTGCCACGGGCGGTATCGCGCCATACAACTGGACGATCAGAACAGATAGCTCCTCAGGGTCTGCGCTGGCGCCGGCAGGTGTGATTTCGGGCACGCCCACGCAGTCGGCTTCAAACGATTCCGTCACGTTCAAGGTCATAGATTCCAGTAATCCTACCCAGGCGCAAACAAGCACCCTGACGATCACCGTCATTCCAGCACCGCTTGCAATCACAACTGCCTCGCTTCCCAACGGGCAAGTTAGCGTGGTGTAG
>CAWDBK010000020.1:0-113738 GCA_963800535.1 uncultured Acidobacteriota bacterium | reverse complement strand
TCTTGTTTACTTACGCTTAGCGGTAAGCGTATAATCGTCTTCGTAAAACAAAACGGCCCACCGCGTAGCTTGTAACTACCCGGCAGGCCTAACTCACACAGGAGAGTGACCTCCGATGCAAGCTATACAGACAATAGCAGTCCCTTCCGCACCCCTGCAATTCCCGCAGCCGATTAAATCACCGCAGCAAATCTCCCCAGTTCGAATTGGCGCTCCTGCTTTCTCTGCGCGGCCGACTCGCACAGCTTGAAAAGGAAGTCGGCAACGCTGAAGAATCCATCGGAGGGCGCCTTCAGGCTGGTGCTTCCGTCGAATCCGGCGATCGCACAGCGGAGTTGAAAACCAACTCACGCCGCAACGTCGCTTGGAAGGACGTCGTAATCCGGCTGGCCACTCGCCTGAAAATGGACGGCCAGACCTATTGCGAACGAGTGCTTGCGGCCACGAAGCCAAGCACCACCGTTTCTCTCATCGTCAAGTAAACCCGAAACGCCCTGGCCGTGCGCGGAGACGTGTACCGCCGGGGCGTCCACCACATTCGTTGTGTGCGCGGTGGGGTGGCGCCGATGAGGAACCCGCCGCGCAAAAGGGGAAGGTGATATGCGAAACGCTGCTGCTGCGGCAAAGTCCGAGACGCTCTTAGTTCCCGATCGGCAGGTGTTGCCGTCGAGTTTGGTGGAGTTGCGACAGGGTTGGAAGTTCTCTCGTGAGTCCACGTGCTTGTCGATCGACAAGAGGCACCGCGATGGGACGGTAACTCTGGTGCGCCCCGGTTTCTCGAAGCTGTTTGTTCCGTTCACGGCCTCGGTGAAACAAGGGCACATCTTCGGGAAACCGCGGCTCGCTTAGTCCGAAACGCTCGGGCGAGGGCTCGGGCGTCTGCCGCACGCAGTCTCGCTTCGCGGCACCGATGAGGAAGGCGAGACCGAGGGATATTTCCATGCGCGATACTTCGACGGTTCGTAGCTTCGCAAAATCCAATCAGGAGCTCGTCGCGGCCTTCGGGCGCTACATGGAATCCCGCGGCTTCGCCTCTACGACGCAGAAAGAATATGGCGTTGCCGCGTCCCGCTATGTTGAGAGTCTGCGAACGACCAGCGCCGTAGATGCCATGCGGGCGGACGTCCGTTTTTTCCTCAACGAGCTTTGTGATCGAGGGCTCAGCGCAACGAGCATCACCAAAATGACCTTCGGCCTTCGCGCGTTCTACAAATTCCTGCGGCTCGCCGGCCTGTCTGTCGGCGTCAGCCCAATGCTGACGATCTCCAACCGCAAAATCCCGCGGCGCCTGCCACGCGTGCTCACTGTGGACGAAATCGAGAAGCTAATTGCGGCCGGGCAGAATCCATTCGAGCGGGCGGTCATCGAGGTCATGTATTCGACAGGCGTCCGTGTCTCCGAACTCGTCAGCTTGCGACTCGAGGACGTGAACATGGCGGAGCACGTAATCCTCATAAAAAAAGGCAAGGGCGGAAAAGATCGATACGTCCTGTTCGGCCAGCACGCCGCTAAGGCCATTTCCGAATATCTGCGATGGAGGCCGTGGAAGGAGTTTCTGTTCGAGGCGCTGGCGCGAAACGGACGCGTCTGCAAAGCAGGCGGCAGTTGGTGCGCGCGCTTTTACGTGAATGGCGTCGAGCAGCAAATTCCGATCTTCCGCACGAAAGCCAGGCGTCCTAGCGATGCGCCCTTGGTCGCAACCATGCCCACTTGGCTTGAGGCGCGCGCGAGTTTGATCGGATCTCCGCCAGGGTCCCAGGTTTTAAGGTTACCGAGCAGCGACCGTATCAGGCGCGCTCAATCGACATGCTCCTGAACCGCGTCGGTGTTCGGGCCAAGCTCGGCCGCGTTCATCCCCACATGCTGCGCCGAGCCATGGCGTGCCACATGTTGCAAGGTGGAGCGAATTTGCGCGTCGTGCAGGAACTGCTCGGCCATGAACGAATCATGACGACGCAGCTCTACACCTACCTTTCAGCAAATGACCTGAAGAGGATTCACGAGCGATGCCATCCGCACGAAAAGGGTAAATGATGCGAACGAAAAACGGGGTGCAACCCGAACAAACCGAGCATGAGAAGGAATTGAAGCGGCGGCTTCAGCACTGGCGCGCCCGAGTGGGATTTCTCCTCATTGATTTTCAAGAGCTGAGCGCCAAGGAAATTCGCGTTCGCGCGCAAAATCTCGCGAACGAAAAACGAGAGATAGAGGCAATGGGCTGCGCCCACCGCGATGGGAGGCAGATCCTGATTCCCATAAGCAAACGCTGTCATCCGCATGAGCAGGGGGAGTGATGCGAAAGCGAAAAGCCGAGCCGATTGCGGCCGAACTAATAGTCGCTACGGGGACCGTGAGAGTGCCGGCGGAGATCGTGCCGTCAAACGCCGCCGAGTTCAAAAACGCCATTACGCGGTTGGTCGAGCAGAAAGTAGCCGAGGCCCTGAGCGGCGACGGGGTGTGTTCGAGCCCTGGTTCCAGCAACGAACGGTCTCGGACGAGATTCGGAACAGGCAGACCGTCCAGGAGCGCCAAAAGTGGCGGCTGTACTATGACGAGTGGGGTTGCGTGGTTTGCAATAAGAGAAAGCACACCCATCAGTCGAATGGAATGTGCGCCAGGTGCTACAGGAAGATTCATGAGAGGCTGACCAGGATTCTGCGCCGAAACGCGCCCCCGGAGACCAATCCCGATTTCGGTTTCAAGGACACCGTGCGACTGGCGCGCGAGGCGCTCGCGCCATCAGTCAAAGCTCTGTCAGCGAAGAATGCAAAAAATAGGGACTCAGAATGAGAGCCGCCCTCTACGCACGCGTCAGTACGGCAAACAACGGCCAAGATCCAGAAGTCCAGCTCCGCGAGTTGCGCGAGTATTGCCAGCGCCGTGGTTGGACGATTGCCGGCGAGTACGTGGATGTTGGCATCAGTGGAACCAAAGAGAAACGTCCTCATCTCGACCGGTTGATGGCGGACGCCCACCGCCGGCGGTTCGATGTCGTCGCGGTATGGAAGTTCGATCGCTTTGCACGGAGCGTGTCGCATCTATTGCGAGCGCTCGACACGTTTCGCATCCTCGGCGTCGAATTTGTGTCATTGTCGGAGAGCCTCGACACCGCAACGCCGGCTGGTCGTATGGTCTTTACCGTCCTGGGCGCTGTCGCGGAACTCGAGCGGTCGCTGATCGTAGAACGAGTAAAAGCCGGCCTTCGGAACGCCCGTGCGAAGGGGAAACGGTTGGGGCGCCCGAAGAAGGTCCTGGATGCCTCAAGGATTGCCGCGCTACGCGCGCGCGGGCTTGGCTGGAAGCGAATTGCGGAAGAGTTGGGGGTTGGTGTCGGGACGCTCTATAGACTGACTGGAGACCGTTCCAAAATTCGGGAAGAGGTTTTCTGAACCCGGCTTGGCGACTCCTGCGCGACAGCCGTGCGCGACCCGCCCAAAGATCGCCTGCTGCGGGCCAATTCCATCCGGATATCCTAACGTTGAGCCATGGCCCGTTTCACTCGCATCGGCTCGCAAGAAAACGCTTTTCGACTGAGTGGTACTTTCGGTGCAGATATCGGGTGCTGGTGTCATTTGGGTAAGTCCTTGGTGGCGGCCTAGATAGATAGACGCTCCAACCCCTCATTTGGTTCTGTCCTCCCAATCCTTCGGGTCGTCAAAAAGACCCTGAGATAGACCTCGCAGACTTGAGGCAGAAGCTCAGCGTTATAACCTACGGCCCTGCCACTTTCTGTCTCGTAGAATATCGGTTTCGTCGACCCTCTTAACTCATCTGTAATGAAAGGCTTAAGAGTCTCAGCACTTAAAAAGAAGGGTAGTCCGTCGACCTAGCGATTGCCAGTAACGCGAAGGTGAAGCATATTCATCTTCTCTTCCAGTCTGCCGGGGGTTACGTCGGAGACGGAGTGTTCCTTTACAATCTCTTCCGCAGCATACCCATTGAACTGACGTTGTATAACGTCGGACAGATTTCTTCCGCTGGCGTCATCTCGTACTTGGGGGCTAATCGCCGAGCAACCAGCAAGACCGCCACCTTCATGATTCACCGAAGCACCCAAAGCCCCCAGTTCGCTAAAGACGAGGCGCCCCCCGTTCCTTCCACCGCGTTGAACCTACCCCCGTAGCTTCCGCAATGCCCGCGCCTCTCTTGACACAACCCTTAACGCCTTGGTACCGTGCGCGCCCTCGCGTGGAGGGAAACATGGACGCCCAGCAATCCGATATGGAAGCGACGCAGGATCGGCTCTTGAAATTGGAAAAACGAGTAAACCGACTGAGAGAACGCAGAATTGCGGCGCCGATCTCGGTCGCACTACTCGTGCTCTGGAGGTTTGTTGCGGCGCCCGCGCAAGCTCCAGGATCCCAGGCTCCGTCTTCAAAACAGGCGCCCGCCGCAGACCGAATCTCTGCCCTAGAGTTTAAGGTGGCCGCCCTTTCTCAACGGCTCACCTTTCTCCAAAAGGAAACCGGCAATCTCCAAATATTAGCTGTCGCCCGTTCTGGGAGTGGTGCAAGCACTGACGTAAGCGACTTGCGGGAGAAAACTGAGGATCTGGACGAAGAGATGCGCCGCATTAAAAGCGACGTCGAGGATCTGACGAACGAGGTGGCAAGCGTCAAGAGCGATATCCCTAATGTCAGCGCAAGTGATGTGGATGGCCTGAAAAGCGATGTCGAAAGCCTACAGTCGTTCCGCAAAGCTGTTTGCTCTTTGAATTGGAGTTCGAGTGCCAACTTGACGCTCCATGGCGGGATATACCCACCATGCCCAGCATTCAGAAGCGAGCATTCTTGGCGCGACCCACCTGCTAAGAAATGCTAAGGTTGCGAGCTTCTTCCTGAAACTCCAGGTCGGAGGAGCCGCGAAGCTCGAAATAGCCCGAGTTCGAAGATGCTTGCCACGTCCGACACATGGTCGGTGCTATGCCGAGCCCCGGATTACTTCCTTCAAGCGCTCAAACTCGACCCGGGTCCGCGGCTTCCAGATCCGCTGCTTCGTGTTCTCTGCAACGCTCAGCGAATAGCCGGCGAGGAGGGCGGCATCCTTGTCGGTATGACCCAAGAGTTTCTCGAGAATGAAGGTTCGTTGTCTCCGGGTCAGGCCGTTCAAGAGTTCCGACCTTCTCCCCTGAGCCCGCTTTGCGACTTCATAGCCTTTTTCGAGGGACTCTTCGTCCGACTCCGAAGCGATCGGATTAGGGTCTGTGTCGCCTATTCTGAGGCGAACTGAAAGCAGACTTTTGGGCATGCATGCCTCCGGTATATTTCCGCTGTTCTGAGCAGGTTCCGCTGTCCGACCTTTTCATGATAGGAGCAGCAATCATTTCCGAACCTTCACCTGGAAAACTCACCCTACTTGTTATCCGCAGTTACCGGCAACCCGCAATCCCTCATTCAGAGGATCACTGGTCCGCCGCACTCCCGGCCCGCGCGGCTAACAGAGACTGAAGCGCCGCAGGCAGAGAGAAATTCGGAGGGGCTTGCGGACCCGGCAGGAAACTCTGCGCCGGTTTCGGCATTGCCGCTCTTCCGAAAAGCGATGAACCGATGAGAGCTTTGGGATTCGTCATTTGCTCCGCGCCGAGCATCACATTAGAAGTGCCTGACGGATTGAGCTGGAATTTCATGCGCCGGGCCAGGTCGGCATTGATGTAAAGCTCTTTGGTCGCGCCCGGACCGAACAAGCTCCGCAGAAAGCTGTCCGAATATCCGCCGAGACCGTCACCTTGAATGCGAAAGCCGCGATTCCCGATGTCCGTAATCACCTGCCTGCGAATCGCCTCAATCGCCGGGTCCATGTGTTCCGATTTCATTAGCTCAATGTCAGAAGCAGAACCGCGATTCAGAATTGCACTCGTTACCTTCGCAGGGTCGGTCTGGTTCAACGCCTGATAGAGCGGCGATTGCGGATCGTTATACTTCGTCATGTTCTCGCGCCAGCCCGCATTGGCTTCGCGCCATTGATCGGCCGCGCCCTGTTTGCTTGCCGCGCTTTCCATGAGTCCGTCGATTTTCCCCGCGGCCTGTCGGAAAAGGCCCTGCACTTCATCCGGCGCGCCAGCGCGCGCCAGCGCGTTCCCGTCTTGAAGGGCATCCGAGCGCAGTTTGATTAGCGTCTCGAATGGAAGCTCAGGCTTTTTGTATGGCGCACCGCTCGAATTAATGGCGGGTGTTCCTAGATTCGAGAACTGGTCATAGGCCGCCTGAAGTTGCGCAGCCATTGTGGGATTGCGATTGGCGAGGGACAGCTCTGCTTTCTTCATCGCCTGGAAATAGTCGGAATTAATCCCCGAAACATCCACTTTTGACTTCATCAGGTCTGGCGGCAGGTTCTGATAATTGTATGAAGCATTCTCGCGCGAGATGTCGCTGGCAGTTCGAATGGTCTGCTGAATCGCCCGGCCCGCATCCTCCGGGCTCACTCCCAATCCATGCGGATCGTTCTGCTTCGCGAAGTCGGTGAGGTTCTGCACGAACTTCGCATTCGCCATTTCACGAGCGTTCGCGATTGCGCCGCCCTGCGCAAGTGAACGTTCTCCGATCGCCTGAGTCGTTTGCGCCAGCGGAGTTTGCAGAGCTTCGCCGGGGGTAAGATTGATCCCCTTTTTAGCGGCATAATTCAGAACTTCTTCGGGAGAGTTGGCGAGGGCCGGTTGTAATGCGCCGGCGGGCCGTGGCATGGTCGCCTCGACCGGACTCAGCACGCCGAAGTTTCCTTTGATTGCGTTCACGCCTGCAGGAATCTTCGACCCAGCGTACCCGGACATGATTCCGCCGACGTCACCGGCAGAGATTGGATTGGTCCTCATTCGCCCCTAGAGCTTGAGCCCCTTTCTTCGTGACATATTGGCCGCCCATGCCTGCCGCCATCGTTCCGAGAAATGCTAGTGGCGCTTCCATCAGGGCCGGAGCGGCGAAGGGGGTGAGGGATGATCCGACATTGGAAATCAAATCGTGCCCAGCCTTAGCATATTGCCCTTGCTTCACATCGCCGGTGACTTGCTCTAGGCCCGATTGGCTAGGATCATAAGATTGCGTTTGGGGATTCCAATTCGCCGACACGGCGCCGGGCGTGATGCTTTTCGAGGCTTCGGCCATTTGTTTCTGTTGCTCAGGAGTCGCTGGCGTGAAGTTCGCCTTGAGCTTGTCCCATAGGGACTGCGGCGGAGCGGAACCGGGCGAAGAAACAGGAATTGCCTTGGACATATCGAAAATAGGCGCGTCGCTTCCTATCGGCTTCGCTTGAGTCATATCGAAAATAGGTTGAGCCGGAGTGGTCAAGGTGCAACCCCCAAATCGATCGTGCCTTGCGCATTCGTGTAGTGATTCTTTCCATCGGGGCCGGGGACGATATGCGTGGCTCCGGGTGGAGGGGTCTTTGGGGCGGCCAGTTGCGTAGCGGATTTCAGCCAGCCACCGACATTCGTATTTGATTGCGAGGACGTTCTTGCCACCTTGTCAAGCGTCGTAACGCTGCCGTCCTTCGCCATCGCAGGAATCTGACTCAGATCGGTCATGCCATGGCCGCGCGCGATGAATTGGCTGCTTTGTAGCGAGCGGCTGTAAGCGGCATCCGTAACAATGTCCATCAGCTGATTGCCCTCTTTGGCGAGTTCAGGTGTCAGCTTTCCGGTTGCCGCGCGACTCGCCCACGCATTCCAACGTGTTGCCCAGTCGGGCGAAAGAGCGGCGGCCGAAGCTTCTGTCGGAGAGATGCGGTTAATTCCCGCCGCATGGTTCACGCCCAAAACTTCCATTGTAGGAACCAAATTAGTGATGAGAGCGTTACCGTCCGCGCCCGCCTTTATTCCGGCCTTGGTCTGATTCGCCTGCGCGAGCGCCGCCGCATATCCGCGCTGCGGATCGGTCCACACTTTTTCGTTCGCGGTCAGGCCCGCCTCCGCATATTTGTTGCCCATCATCGCCTTGGCCTGATTCATGCTGTCTAGGTGCAACTGCATGGCTTTGTCGGTCGCGTCGGCGGTCTCGACAACCTTGTTAAATTCCGGGACGGTTCGCGCCTGCTGCGCCTGCTGCGTAAAGGAAGCTCGCTGCGCGGGCGTCATGGTTCCGAAAGACGGTAGGGTCTTAGTGACAAACGTATTGATCTGGTCCTTTGTGGGCGGAGCGATTTCTAGTTGAATCTTCCGCGTACCGGCGGCTTTCTGCGCTTCATCGGTGACCATTTCATTGAGCCTAGCTGTGTTTGCCGCAGTGACCACGCCGGGGAGGGTGGTCATGGTCTGCGCGTGCTGAACGGCGGCGGCGGGATAAAGTTCCGGGTGCGTCTGAAGCTCCTGCTGTAAAGTCTGGATGCCTTGCTGAATCTTGTTCTGATCAGGACTTGGAGATTTGGCTTCCGAAAGGATCGGCTCGACAAGGTCGTTGAAATTGTCGCGCTGCTCGGAATGATTCTTGAGCGCGGTAGCGGCAGTTTCTCCCTGCGTCTTGAGAACATTCGCCAAATCCTGCTGGCCCGCGGTGAGCGTTTTGGAAATCTCCATTGCTCCACCGGGCCCCATGAGCGGCAGTCCCTTTCGCTCCATGAGGTATTGCGCGACGGGATTCAGGGGGACGGTGCCGCTCAATCCCTGAGATCGCGACCACAGACTTCCTGGCTCCGCCAACGCCGGTATTGCGTTTTGCGGCGCACTCGCAGGAGCCTTCTGGCTCTGCCAATCTTTGAAATCGTCCATCATTTTCGGATCGGTCAGAGCGGTGTTTGTAATCTGCGCGTTCTTCAGGCCGATTTGCTTCATCTGAAGATCCATCTGGGTGCTCTGCCGCTGAAGATCCTGATTCTGAAGTTCGCTCTGCTGCACCTGCTGCTGGCCGAGCAGAGATTTCAAGCCCATGATCTTCGAGTACTGTTCTAAGGGGCTGGGCGGCTGCTGATTTTGAACTCCGAGCGCGAGCAAGGGAATGGATGACATGGTTTTGTTAGCTCCTTCGATCCTCTGGCGTGCGCCGGTTGCGCCTGGGTTGCAGTTCTTGCCGTACTTTGCCGTGCTTTGCAGGGTGAAGTGATTTATCTTTCGTGGAATCAAATGGCGCGGAAGAACTCTTAATCAGCGGGTTGTAGGTTCGAGTCCTACCCGGCTCACCACTTTCCCCGTTTCAGGCGTTGTCGAGGATCGTCGACCTTGGCCGCCTCCTCTCTTCTGTGCAACAGCCTCCTGCGCGCCGGCAAGTAAGAGTTAGCACTTGGTCTCTCGACGCCGTATTCGGCTTGCGCTTCCATTCCTCCCGTGGCATTTAGTTTGCATGAAAATTCTCAGCGGCAATCGAGTGTTCGAAATGCTAGAAAGGAACGATCTCCGCGCGTTTAACCCAGCCATGACGCTAAGCGAATGCGCGCCTTCTCGCCATGCGTAGCCCGCAGCCTTTCACCATTCTCGTCGTCGATGATTTTGAACTCTTCCGGCGGTCGATCCGCTTCGTGCTCGCGTCGCGGCCCGATTTTCAGATTGTTGGCGAGGCATCGGATGGTCTGGAAGCCGTTCGGAAGGCGGCGGAGCTGAAACCGCACTTGATTCTGCTGGACGCCAACCTTCCGAAAATAAGCGGAATTGATGCGGCTCGAGAAATTCGCAAGCTCGTTCCCGAGTCCAAGATCATCCTGATGAACTACGAGTCCGATTCGCATGTGGTTCAAGACACTCTGAGCCTCGGCATATCGGGCTATTTCGTAAAGACCAGCGGTGAAAATGAGCTCCTGGCCGCCCTGGAAGCCGTCTTCAACGGCGACAGGTATTGCAGCACCGATCTGGCGGATCGCATTCGCAAACAGGTTTGCAACACCGAATTGTTTCGTTTCGAACTCGACTCTGAGAACAAAATCTTCAAGGCTGAATTCAGCGGACCCCTTACCTCTGATTCGATCAAGGATTTCTACCGCGCCGCGGCTGCGGCCGCCCTGCTGGCCGGTGATTTTCGCGGCAGCATCGCCGATTTCTCCGGAGTCACTCAGATACACGCAACGCCTCACGCGATCCGTGAACTGGCAGCGTTGCCCCCTGCGGACCCGGTGTCTTCACGTCCGCGAGTAGTCGTCGCCCCGAATGTTCTGATTTTCGCGCTGGCTCGCCTGTTTCAGACTATTGGGAAATCCGCGCGCCCGAATCTTCACGTGGTAAGGAATCTGAGTCAGGCCTTCGTCACGCTCGGAATCGCTTCGCCCCATTTCGAGCCGGTCGTTCACTCGATTTTTCGAGGCGAACCGGCGGAGCAGAACGCTCAGGCGGTCGGTTCGTTCGTATCCACGGACTGACCTCGGCCGGCGGCTATCTCTGTGGAGCGGAATCCGGCGAGTCCGGCGGCGCATCCGGAGCTTTCGACCCGCTGTCGAGAGAGCGGCCGTCTGGGAAGGTGACGCGGCGCGCGTTCATGAAATGTGAGCCGTCGCGGGCGCGGTAGCCGTCGACCACGATCATGTCGCCTAGCTTCAGGTCGCCCTTTTTCCAGCCGCGGCGTGTGAGTGCAAGCGGGCTCGCGCCTTCGCAGGCCCAGTTCGAGACTTTGCCTTTGTCGTCCGCGACGTCCACGTAGATATACGAGTGCGGGTTTGTCCACTCGATGCGCGTGATTTTCCCGACCAGCCGAATCGGCTTGCTACCGTCGAATTCCGCGGCGAACGAATGATGCGCAAGCGCGGGTTCGCTGAACGCAACCAGCACCGCAGCTCCCAGCAAGACGGCACGAAGACTCATCGAAATCCTCTGTGAAGACGCATCATCTCACAAAACGCCTTTTCTCCGCGTCCTCTGCGGCTTGGCAATAGACTCGGTTTTCTCCGTGTCCTTTCCGCCGGCTCTGTGCGCTCTGTGGCAAGAAGTTGTACGGGCTCTCGCTTATACTACCGGCTCGTGGAACTCGCGGCATCAGGGGGAACGATGAAACCCATTTTTCGGTTGGGCCTCTGGGCGGTCGTCGCGGTGACCATGCTTGCAGCGTCGCCGAACGCAGCGCCCCAAAGCAGTTCGTCGTCCCGGCCCTCTCCGACGGCTGCCAGCGCAGCGAAACAATCCAACTCCGAACTCGAATCCGCCGTCTCGCAATTTTCCCGCCGCGAAGAGGATTTACCCAAAGGACCCATGCCGCGCACGGCAGACGGCCGCCCAGATCTTTCCGGCTACTGGGTTCCCTCCAGCAAGGATAAGCCGGTGGGCAATCTGGGCAAGGATTTCCCTGGATTCAAACTCCCGTTCACGCCGGCCGGCCGCGCAGCCCTGAAATACAATGTCGAACATACTATTGACCCCGAAAGTCTCTGCATCGTCGGCGGAATTCCGCGTCACGACGCGAGCGCCTTGCCATTTCAGCTTCTCCAAGGCGCTGACCACATCGCTTTTCTGTATTGGTACACCACTTATCGCTTGGTTCCGACCGATGGGCGCAAACATTCCGACGATCCCGATCCGACTTTTTTCGGCGAGGAAGTAGGGAATTGGGAAGGCGACACACTGGTCATCGATTCAATTGCCTTCAAGGACAAGCGCACCTGGGCGGACGAAAACGCGAATCCGCACAGTGACCGGCTGCATACCGTAGAGCGCTGGACTCGCCCCGACGCAGGCCACTTGCACCTCGAGTCTCACCGTGATCGATCCGAAGTATTACACCGAGCCGATTCACTACGGGCGCACATGGCTCATCGGCGCGCCCGGCCAGCAAGTGCAGGAATACTCGTGCGCGGAAGAAAACGTCGATGCGCCGCATCTCCAGCCGGGCCCCGGACCGATTGGACCCGATGGCCAGCGCGGTTTCGACAAACTCGCGCCGCTTCCCCCTCCGCCGGACAAGGATCATCCGGCAAAGACCTCGATCCCGAACTGACGGTACAGCGACGATTTACACGCTTCGCTGTATTGTTGCGTGCGTTGGCCCCGCCAATAATTTAGCTGTCGTACGAGCAAGGCTTGGCGCGGTTGTCGCCGTGAATTCGCGGTGCGGTGCAAACACCCATGCACACCTCGTTTACCTGGCACGATATTGTGATCCGGCTCGTTCTTACGTCCATTGCCGCCGGTGCGATTGGCTTCGACCGCGATCAGCGCGGCCGTCCCGCGGGCTTGCGCACCAATCTTCTGGTCGCGTTGGCGGCGTGTGTCGCCATGATGCAGGCCAACGCGCTGATGATCTCATTGGGCAAGTCGCCGGACTCCTTCGTGGTGATGGACACCATGCGGCTTCCGCTCGACATTCTTTCGGGCATTGGGTTTATCGGTGCGGGCGCGATCATCAAGCGCGGTGAAATGATCACGGAGTCACCACCGCGGCCACGCTCTGGTTTGTCACCGTGATGGGCTTGTGCTTTGGAGGCGGCCAGATCGCGCTGGGCGTTTGGGCCTTTGCCGCCGGATTCGTCATTCTCGTCGGGCTGAAGAGATTCGAGGGCCTGATGCCGCAGAAGCATCACGGAACGTTGACGGTCAGTATTTTTGGAGACGAAGCCGAGGCGCTGGACGTCGAGCGTTTGCTCGCGGACGCGGGCGTGTCGACGCGCAGCCCATCAATTGATATAGACGATTCGCGGAACGGAAACAAAACGCTCGGGTGGAGGATTCAGTGGAGCGGCAAGCACATCGACGGCAGCCCGCCGCCGGTCATCCGGCAATTAGCCGCCCATCCGCAGATTCGGCGGCTTGAGTTCACGAAGCGTTGAGCGCTCTGCGAACCTCAAGCGTTCGGGTCGATCTTGACCTTCTCGCCGCTCTGCAGATTCACCGCCAGGTAATCGCCGGGCGTGGTCTTGTGCAATTCGCGCACGCGTTCGGTGGCTTCTTCCAGATGAGACGCGGTGCCGCGCCAGAGAACGTTTCCATCCGATTCCGTCCGAAAAATATCGATCGAGTCCATGGGCGTCAGCTCTTTCTCTCAATGCGTGATTGAGTTTTGCCGTTTACGCTTGGGAGTTGGAGAGATGTGGGCTCGAGCGGCAGCGTTTTTTCCACTTCCAGTATCGCCAGTGCGACTTCGAGAGGAACCTGTTCGAAATGCGTGATCGGTTTTTCCATGTCAGGTCCTCCTTCCACTTGAAACGCTAACAGGCGTGAATTCATACGGGTGAACTCTTTACGGCAGCCCGGCGCTGCGGAGCCCGGTCATTGCGCCACGTGGCGTGGCTCGTTAGGGCAGGAGGCTCGATATTTTGCTCTTGACGAGCACGGCGGCGAGTGTTATACGTTAGCCGTACGTTAGTGTAATGAATCGTGTAGGAGAGAATAGTATGGCCAGCCAAAGACGCAAAAGCAGCGAAGTCCGCTCCCATGCATTTCAAACCACGTTCCGAGCGGAGATCTCGCATGGCCGCAACGGCAAGCACAAAGAGATCGTGACCGCTGATCATGCGCGATCTCGAGCTGTTGAAGCCGGGCGCCGCGCTGAAAGTGCCGATTTCGGAGCTGCCGGATACGAAGGAAAACATCCGCTCGGCCCTGAATCGCGCCACGCGAAAGGCTGGCCAAAAGGTGGCCACGGCCACCGACGACCAATTTCCTTTATATATGGAATATGGACGGAAACATCTGACGGCGTCTGCGCCGGCGCGATGCTGTCGTCGGCTGGCGTGAGGGCGCGCTTATTCGGCGTGTTTGGTCAGCGATCGCCAGCGGCGGCCGAGCGCGGGAATGATCGCGCCGCCTACGTTGGCGAGATTGAAATCCGGCATGGGCGGACGTTCGGCGCGGGATTCGAACGATCGCGCGAGCGAGCCGAAGAAGCGGCCGGCAGCGGATAGCTTTTCCTGGAACGGAACTCTCGGCTGGCGGCCGTTGACGCGAATCACCATCACGGTGACGTCGTCCTCTGAGAGATTTTCCGGATAGCGCTCGCGAATTTCTCTCAACAGCGTGTCCGCGATTTTTCCCGGCTCCACATCTCCCAGCAGCTTCATGATCCGCAGCACGTCCGCCTCGCCCAGCATTTCTCCGTCCGCGTCGCGCGATTCAATCAGCGCGTCGGTGTACTTCATGCAGGCAATCGCCGGGTTCGAGCTCGACGTCGAGTTCCTCGTATTCCGTCAGGTCGATGATGCCCCAGCGGGATGTTTTGCGGCTTTTGTGTCTTCGCTGATTTCGTCCGTCGCCCAGCAGATTCCACTCCTTGCGTCGCGACTCGATAGAGCAGCGGCCGGGGATGTCCGGCATTGCAGATCAGCAGCCGGCGGCTGGGTGCGAAAAAAGTAGTCACCACCGCGGTGGCAAACGTCCCCGTGCGCGAAAGCGCCACGAACTGCTGATTCAGCAGCCGCACGAATTCCTTCTGGTCCAGCCGATTCACGAAACGGCGCATCAGTGTGCGCAGATCGGCGGCGGTATTCGCCACCGAGTGCCCGTGTCCGGAAACGTCCGCGAGCAACAGCCGACTGATGCGGCCAGTGGCGCAGCTCGAGGCGTAATAGACGTCGCCGCCGCGTTGAGCCTGCCCGAATGGCTTGCTGTAGACCCATGCGTCCAGGCCGCCCATTTCGATGCCGCTGGCGGTGAGCTGGCTATCGCCCCAGACTTCCATGCAGGTCATGTGCTGCGTGTTTGGCTCGGTCACGGTGGTTATTATACCGTCCTGGAATGGTTTTCTCACGGCGGGTGGTTTTGCCGGCCGGTGAGGCGGAGAGAAGAGAGATCCCTCACCCCTGAAGGGGTTCGGGATGACAACTGAAAACAGCGGCAAGAACAAAGGCACCCGCCTGAAGGCGGCCGCTACGAAGGCAACGACAACGTCAACGGCAACAGGATCGGCAACGGCACAGCGACGGCGTCGGTAACTGCGATGGCAACAGCGACAGCAGCGATTTCTCTTTCTTCAACGGTTCGGTATGGCGGCGAACTACGGCGCTACTGGGCTGGGGCCGCTGCTGGGATTTCGATGCCGAGGAATTTTGCGGCATTGTGGAGCAGAATTTTTGGGCGGACGGTGTCCTTCAGCTTCAGTTCGGCGAATTCGGCTAGCCAGCGTTCGGGCGTCATCATGGGAAAATCGGTGCCGAAGAAGGCTTTGTCCTGCACCAGCGAATTGATGTTGTGCACCGTCGACTCCGGCCAATATTTCGGCGCCCAGCCGGAAAGGTCCATGTAGGTGTTGCCCTTGTGGCGGAGGACGGCGAGCTGATCGTCGTGCCAGGGCCACGCGGGATGGGCCATGATGATGCGCATTTCCGGAAACCACGCGGCGAGATTGTCGATGTAGGGAATCGGCTTGCAGTATTCGAGGGTGATGCCTTTTCCGCCGGGCGAGCCAGCGGCGACGGCGGTGGTCCCGGTGTGAAAAATCACCGGGCAGATTCAGCTTCACGATTTTTTCGTAGATGGGAAAGAAGCGCTCTTCGTTGGGATTGAATCCCTGCGCGGCTTGCTGGAATTTCATTCCGCGCAAGCCCATGTCCGCGCAGCGCTGCACTTCGATTTCCGCGATCTTGCCCTTCCACGGGATCGACGCTGCCGAAGCCGATGAACGTGTCCGGATATTTCTTCACCCAGGCCGCGGTTTCGCCGTTGTCCATCTTCACGCCGCTGCGGGTTTCGCCGTCCACATCGAAGATCACGGCCATCATGTTGTTGGCCTGATACATTTCGGCCATGCCGTCGGGATCGGAGCGCCATTTGCCGGTGTTCATCGGCAGGCCGGCCTTAGCGATGTGGCCCCAGCCTTGTTTCGCGCGCTCGCCCGTCTGAATGTGGGCGTGCATGTCGATGGCTTGCAGCATCGATGGTCTCCGGATTATCTGAATCGCTACGCGCGTCGGCTGCGCGACGTGGAACTTCGCGGGAATAGTTCATTTCCTTGCAGTCGGCCGCGACGCGCAATGGCGCGTCCGTCTTCGCCTGCACCGCCTTCGGGATCCAGCCCCGGCGCAAATTCACGGAGGACGAGACCTTCGGGCGTCACGTCGACCACGGCCATATCCGTGTAGATGCGCTTCACGCAGCGCGGCGCGGTGAGCGGCAGCGTGCACTTATCGAGGATTTTCGGTTTGCCCTTGTTGGTGATGTGCGTCATGGTGACCAGAACATTTTCCGCGCCGAAGGCGAGATCCATGGCGCCGCCCACGCCGGGAACTTTTTCACCGGGCGTGCGCCAGTTGGCCATGTCGCCATTGGCGGCCACTTCGAGCGCGCCGAGCACCGCGTAGTTGATGTGCCCGCCGCGAATCATGCTGAACGAAGTGGGATGATCGAAGAAGCTCGCGCCCGGAATTCAGCGTGACGTACTGCTTTCCGGCGTTGATCAGGTCCGCGTCTTCGTTGCCCGGCTCGGCCAGCCCGCCCATGCCGAGAATTCCATTTTCGCTGTGGAAGAAAACGTCCTTGCCCGCTGGGAATGTAGCCGGAGACCAGCGTGGGGATTCCGATGCCGAGGTTGACGTAGCTGCCTTCGGGCAGATCGCATGGCGACGCGATAAGCGATTCCGTCTCGTGTGAGCGACATGGGCTACCTTCCTTCCGTGGTGATCTTCAGATATTCGGGATGCCGGACGATTTCGACGACGTGGTCGACGAAAATTCCGGGCGTGTGCACATCTTCGGGGTCGATGGCGCCGACGGGAACCAGCTGGTCGATTTCAGCGACGACGTGCTTGGCGGCCGTGCACATCGGGACGTTGAAGTTGCGCATGGCCATGCGGTAATTCAGATTGCCGAAGCGGTCGCCCTTGTGCGCGCGGACGAAGGCGAAATCGGCTTTGAGGGCTTTTTCGAAAATCATTTCGCGGCCGTCGATGGTGCGGGCTTCTTTTCCGGCGGCGAGGTCGGTGCCCGCGCCGGTGGGGGTGAAGAATCCGCCGAGGCCGGCGCCGGCGGCGCGAATGCGTTCGGCGAGCGTGCCCTGGGGCACAAGCTCGAGTTCCACTTCGCCCTTCAGATATTTTTCCTGAAACGACTGATTGCCGGGATTGCTTGGAAACGAGGCGATAAGCTTCTTGACCTTGCCGTCGTGGATCAAGCCGCCGAGCGAATGGACGCCGCCGCCCGAGCCATTGTGCACAACTGTAAGATTCTTCGCACCTTGCAGGCGCAGGGCCTCGAGGAGCTGGCCCGGCAGGCCGGGATCGCCGAAGCCGCCGAGCAGAATGACGGCGCCATCGAATACGGGCGCGACTGCTTCCTGAACTGTCTTAAGAGTTTTGTCGACCAATGCTCCTCCCGCTGGGATTGAGTTCAGAAATTTATCACGTGGCGCGGTACGGAAGCAATTCAGGCGCGTCGGGCCGCGCAGGAGTCCCCCGGTTTTTGTGTCGATTAGAGTGTACCCGGATCGTTTGCTTTCAGTGGGTTGGAAGCGTTTCTATTCGGCGCGTGTGTCGATTAGAAATGGCGGCACGGCGAGAGACGGCCGCTCAGTAACTCCCCAAGAAGTTGCGCCGCGCCTAGCGCGTGGGACCGAACCGGCAGCGACGGTGTGGAGCGGCGTTGGGGGATTTTCGACGCGATGTCGCGGACCAGTGGCCGAAGCGTTAGCCGCGATGCGTATTCAGTTGTCAAAGAACAGTACAGCTCTCGCCCGGAGAGCCGGACGAAACCGATCGTCGATTCAAGACTGGCACTTCGCGAACTCGATTTCTACTGGCCCTCGGATTGGAAAAGGAACAGGTGACAAGAAACCTGTACTTTTCAATCGTCCCTCCGGGACTCACGGATTTTTTCGGAAGCTTTCCCGGCACTTCGGTCGCCGCGGCGACCTTCGTGCCGGGCTAATTACAATCGCCGCTCCGCGGCTGGCTTGGGAGTCGATGGAAAGTTGTGCATATTGCTGGCGCCGAGGGTGTCGGGCCTACGGCGCATGGCTATGAGGCGAACGAATTGCGATCAAAGCGATCTTGCCGTTGCAGATTGGAAAGCGGAGAACGTAAGACACAAACAAGAGTGTCTGTGCCACTAAATGCAGTCCTCGCTGCCCGACCAAACGGCGAGAACTAGTCGGCTAGCGTGCGGGCGGAGTCTTGTTTCAGGAATTGGGCGGCGATGATGAAGAAGATGCCGCCGATAAACGTGGCAGCCGCTGCGGTGGACATGGAGTAGCGGATAACGTTGACGCCGAGTTGCTTGGAGTAGTGATCGTTGAAAGCTCCGATGAAATACGGGCCGAGACCGAGACCGAAGATTTCGGAGATGAGATAGAGCAAGGAAGTGGAGAAAGTGCGCATGCCGACTTTGACGATGGAATGGGAGACGCTGATGATCGGGCCGACGTGGACGGGGCTGGCCGCAGAGATGATCGCAAATCCGGCGAGGGAGAGAACCGGGCTCGGAGAGAAAAGAAACAAGAGGGCTCCGGGGCAGGCGAGCATCGAACAGATCGCCGGGACGTAAAGGCGCCAGCGAGGATCGCGGTGACCGAACCAATCGGTAAGATAGCCGCCGACGAGGGTGCCAATGAGACCGGCGGCGCCGCGCACGGTGCCGAGATAGGTGCCGATTTGCGCGGAGTTCAAGTGGCGGATGCGGCCGAGAAAGGGCGCGGTCCAATTTCCGAAGCCAAACTGGATATAGGTGGTGAAGGAAAAACCGATGAGCAGCAGTACGTAGGATTTCTGGCTGAAGATGAAGTTCAGAGTCTCACTCACGGGCTGCTGGCGCGTGCTTACTTTCGTTGTTTCGGTGTTGCCGCGAACCGGCTCCTTAACAGTGAAGCGAAAGATCAGCGCGAGGAGCAGGCCCGGCAGTCCCGCCACCAGAAAGGCGCGATGCCAGCCGTAATATTGATTGATCCAGCCTCCGATGAAGGCGCCAAGAAAGCCACCGAAGACGGGGCCCAGTTGATAGACAGACATGGCCATGGCGCGCTGGTCGCCGGGGAAGAGATCGGAAATCATGGAGGCGGAGGGAGCGGTGCCGGCGGCTTCTCCGATGCCAACACCGAAGCGGGCCAGGGTCAACTGAATGGCATTGCGGGCGATGCCGGCGAGGGCGGTCATGCCGCTCCAGATGACGAGTCCCGCGGTGAGGATCGAGCGGCGATTGCCGCGATCGGCCCAGCGGGCGACGGGCGCGGCGAGCAGAGAGTACATGATCACGAAACCGAAGCCGGTGATAAGACCCATTTCCGTATCGGAGAGATGGTAGTCACGCTTGATGGGGTCAATGAGGATGTTGATTACCGTGCGATCGAGGAAATTGAGGGTGTAGATGATGGTGAGGAGCGCGAGGGCGTAGCGAGCGGAAGGAGAGGTTTGGCGAATCGGGGCCGGATTTTGTTGCGACGTTGAATTTGCGGACATCCGTGCTCCCGGAGACGTGCGCAGCCTATGACGCGGGGTGGGTTCCGTCAATTGATAAAGGTAGGCGTTTTGTGGAGCGTGAGGATTTCAATCGTCCCTCAGGGACTGGGGAAATTCCTATTTGCTTTTCCCGGCACTTCGGCCGCTGCGGCGGCCTTGGTGCCGGGCTAATTACAATCGCCGCTCTGCGGCTGGGGCGTCGGCGCGGGGTGAGTTAGCATGTGGCGAGCCCGAGATCGTTGGAGCACAGACAGGAGCGCCTGTGTCACTCAAAGGAGCGGTTGACATCGGCTGGCGATAGGCGATAAGTAAGGCGTCGCGATTGTTACGGGTATTTCGCGGGGGTGGATTCGATGGTGATCGACGTTCACGGGCATTTGACTGCGCCCGATTCGCTTTACGTTTTCAAAGCCAATGTATTGTCGCATCGCGGGTCGCACGGCCGGGGTAAGGTCGAGGTAAGCGATGACCAGATGATCGCGTTTTTGAAAGAGCCCACCTTCGGCACCGGGAAATCCCATTTCGATTTGCTTAAGGAAGTGGGAACAGATATTCAGCTGCTTTCACCACGGCCCTACCAGATGATGATGGCGGAAAAGCCGCCGAAGGTGTCGCAGTGGTTCATCGAAGAGTGCAATTCGATGGTGGCGCAGCAGTGCCGGCTATTCCCGGACGTGTTTCGCGGAGTGTGCGGGTTGCCGCAGTCGCCGTATACGAGCGTGAAAAGCTGGCTGCCGGAGCTGGAACGCTGCGTGAAGGAGCACGGATTCGTCGGCTGCCTGATCAATCCCGATCCGAGCGAGGCGACGAATTATGACACGCCGGGAATGGGCGACGAGTATTGGTATCCGCTGTATGAGAAGCTGGTCGAACTTGACGTGCCCGGGTACATTCACGGCGCGGGCTGCCGGTCGATTCGCCACAGCTACTCGACTCATTTTATAAACGAGGAAACGATTTCGGTGGTGTCGTTGGTCGGGTCGCGGGTGTTCCAGGATTTTCCAAAGCTGAAGATTGTGTGCTCGCATGGCGGGGGCGCGGTGCCGTACCACTTCGGGCGATTTCTGGCGCCGACACTCCGGCGAGGCGCGACGAGCACTTTCTACGACAACCTGCGAAAGCTTTCCTACGACACGGTGCTGTACACGCCGCTGGCCTGCGAGCTGCTGATTAAGACGGTAGGCGCGGACAGGTGCGTGTTCGGGACGGAGCGTCCGGGCGTGGGCACCGCGAAGGACCCCAAGACAGGCAAGTGGATGGACGATGTGAAGGGGTACATTGACGGGTTCGCGTGGCTGAGCGACGCGGACAAGAAATTAATATTTGAGGATAACGCGCGGAAGTTGTTCAAGCTTGGAAGCAAAGGCACCTCTGCGAGCTAGAGCGGTCCCGGCCGTTACGCCCGCAAGAGATTCTTCGACTGCGCAGCCCGACAGCCCGCAAGAGCGAGCTGAGATGCCAAACCGTCGGGCCGCTTCGCTCAGAATGACGAGGGCATCGTCAATGCCAAATGCCCAGGGTGGAGAAGGGATGAGTGTCGAGTATCGGGCTGATCAGGTGGGGAGTTTTTTGCGGCCGGCGGAGTTGAAAGAAGCGCGCTCGGCTGATCCGCCGGATGGAGCGCGGCTGCGCGAGGTGGAAGACCGCTGCATCCTGAAGATTCTGGCGAAGCAGAAGGAATTGGGGTTTGAAATTTTCACGGACGGTGAATTTCGCCGGTCGAATTTCATGGGCGATTTCACGGACGCGGTGGAGGGTTTTGATTTTGGCGACGGCGTGCAGCGGAGTTGGAATACGGCGGCACCTTCCGGGCCGACTCTCGGCAAGGGACGGGTGGCGGGAGTTGTAGTCGAGAAGTTGCGCGCGGTGCGGCCGTTGACGGGGCATGAATTGCCGTTTATGAAGCAGCACTCGCCGGGCGCGATCAAAATGACCCTGCCGAGCGCGACACAGTTTCCGGCAATTTCCTGGAAACGCGGACGTTCGGAAAACGCGTACCCGACGTATTCGGCGATGCTGTGGGATATCGTCGAGATTATGAAGAAGGAGATGGAGCGGCTGGCGGCGGAGGGCGTGAAATACATTCAGATCGACGCGCCGCGGTACAGCTACTTCATGGATCCGAAGTGGCGGCAGTGGGTGAGCACGGAGATGCAGCTGGAGCCCGAGGCTTGGTTCGAGGAGTCGATTCGCGCGGACAACGCGTGTTTCGAGGCGGCACGGCGGCCGGGAGTGACGCTGGCGATTCATTTGTGCCGCGGGAACAGCCAGAGCCACTGGTACGCCGAGGGCGGATATGATGCGGTGGCGGAGAAATTATTCGGATCGTTGAATGTGGATCGTTTTTTGCTGGAGTACGACGATGCGCGGTCGGGAACGTTCGAACCGCTGCGGTTTATTCCTCGCGGGAAGATTGCGGTGCTGGGCCTGATCAGCTCGAAACGGCCGGAGCTGGAGAGCGGCGAGCAGATCGCGGGGCGAGTCCGGGACGCGTCGAAATATTTGCCGCTGGACAGTTTAACGCTGAGCCCGCAGTGCGGGTTTGCATCGGTGATGCAGGGGAATTTGATTTCGGAAGAGCAGCAGTGGGCGAAGATGAAGCTGGTGACAGACACGGTGCGAGAGATTTGGGGCTGAAGGCGGCTCGACAATTCCTTAGCGGCCAAAGCGGCGCGATTTTGGGTGAATGTTTCGGCACGACTGAAGTCGTGCCCTGACGAAAAGCGTTTGAGGATTGTCGTTCGGATGTCGGGGGTGGGAGAAATGGCAAAGATCGTTTTGGGGATGGGATCGTCGCATGGTCCGATGCTTTCGACGCCGCCGGACATGTGGCATTTGCGAGCGGGGGCGGATCGGAAGAACCTGAAGCATTTTTTTCGGGGCAGGCGTTTGATTTTCCCAAGCTCCTGGAGGCGCGGCAGCCGGGATTCGCTTCGGCGATCACGCCGGAGGAGAGCAAGCGGCGCTACGATCAGTGCCAGCGCGCGTTGGACAAGATGGCGGCGAAGTTCGCGGAGGCGAAGCCGGATGTGGTGGTGATCATCGGCAACGACCAACGCGAGCTTTTCACGGATGAGAACACGCCCGCGTTTTTGGTTTATACGGGAGCGAAGATCGAGAATATTCCGGAGACGGAGGAAGCGAAGGCGAAATTCCCGCCGGGAATTGCAATCGCGGAGATCGGGCACTGTCCGCCGGGCGGGGCGGTGTACAGCGGGTCGAACGAGCTGGCCGTGCATGTGGTGAACTCGCTGATCGAGCAGGAATTCGATGTGTCGGAGTCGTCGAAGCTGCCACAGGTGGAGGGGCACGATCACGGGATTCCGCATGCGTTCGGATTTTTGTACCGTCGCATCATGGTGGATGCGCCACCGCCGTCGGTGCCCGTATTTTTGAATGCGGGGATTCCGCATAACCAGCCGAAAATTCCACGGTGCCTGAAATTCGGGCGGGCGCTGATGAAGGCGATCGAAAGCTGGAAGGAAGACGCGAAGGTAGCCGTGTTCGCGTCGGGCGGGCTAACGCATTTCGTGATCGACGAAGAGCTGGACCAGCGGCTGCTGAAGGCGATGCAGACGGCGGACGAAACGGCGTTGGCGGCGATTCCGGAGAATTATCTTCTTGGGAATACGTGCGAAATTCGGAACTGGATGCCACTTTCGGTGGGGATGAATTCGCTGGGGAAGAAGATGACACTGGTGGATTATGTCGCGTGCTACCGCACGGAAGCTGGTACGGGGAGCGCGATGGGATTTGTGTACTGGCAGTAGCTGGAACCGCGGGAGAGGGCATGAGTGTAGTGGGTGCAGCGGGGGATTTCGTCGGGCGATTGAAAAAGCTGGATTGCTGCGCGGTGTCCGACGCGCTCGATAAACTGCATTTGAAGGGCGCGGTGACGGGGTTGGGGCAGCTTTCGACTTCGCGCCGGATCGCGGGGCGAGTACTGACAGTGAAGTTGGGCGTGGGCGAGGCACCGGCAGGGAAGCCGCGGCACGTGAGCACAACGGCGATCGAAGCGGCCGAGGCGGGCGACATTATCGTGGTGAAGCAACAGAGCGGAATGAATGCGGGAAGCTGGGGCGGGATTTTGAGCTTGGGCGCGAAGCTGCGCGGGGTGGCAGGCGTGATTGCGGATGGTCCGGTGCGCGATATTGACGAGGCGAGGGCGCACGATTTTCCGGTTTACGGCAGCGGCTTGACGTGTTTTACGGCGCGCGGGCGGGTGGTCGAGCTAGCTACGGGCGAGCCGATCACGATCAGCGGAGTTGGAGTGAAGCCGGGGGATTACGCGATTGCGGACGCGAGCGGCGTGGCGTTCATCGCCGCGGAAAATATCGAGCGGGTGGTCGCGGCGGCCGAAGAAATTTACGCGCGCGAGGCGGCGATGGCGCAGGCGCTACGCGAAGGCAAGAGAATTACCGAAGTGATGGGCGCGAATTACGAGAACATGCTGCGAAGTTAGCAGCGAGGCAATCCACTCCGGGGAATATTCCTTGTCGAACTCGAATTCCAATAGTGATTCCGCCGTCGAACGGGCGAGTCGGCTGGACACCGCAACAATCAGCGACGCGCTCGACCGCTTGGGCATTCCGGGGCAGTGCCTGAATATCAAGCCGCGCGATCCGCGATTTCGCGCGACAGGCCGCGCGTTCACCATGCTGTATGGTCCGGTGGGGAAGCCGGCTGGGACGGTGGGTGACTTCATCGACGATGTGGCACCGGAATCCGTGATCGCCATAGACAACGGGGGGCGGGAAAATGCGACGGTGTGGGGCGATATTCTGACTGAAATCGCACACCGGCGGGGAATCGCGGGTACGGTGATCGACGGGGCTTGTCGCGACACCGCGCTGTGCCTCGAACTCGGATATCCGGTCTTCAGCAAGAGTTATTCGATGCGCACGGGGAAGGATCGCGTGCAGCTCGATGCCACGCAGATTCCGGTGAATATCGGCGATGCGCGCGTGGCGGCCGGCGATATTTTGCGCGGGGATGCGGATGGAGTGGTGGTAATACCGCAGCAGCATGAAGCGGAAGTGCTGTCGACTGCTGAAGGCATCGCCACGGCCGAGGACGCGATTCGGAAAGCTGTTCGCGAAGGCAAGCGGCTGGATGAAGCGCGCAAGCAGTTCGGCTATCACCAATTGCAAACGAAGCGATCGTAACCTCTCATCTCCGCTGAAAGACTTGCCGGGAGAAGTCTTAGGACTTCCTAATTTCCTAATCCGGTTCGGACCGGTTGGACCGTTTTGAACCTACCTGCGTCAACCTGAAGTCGCGCCAGCCTGTGGCCGATTAGCTCCTTCAGTCACTTACCGCCACCTTCCCCGCTGCGTTGATGGCTGTAAACGTGCCAGTCCAGTCACAAATACAGATAAGGCGAGGCGATGAGCCTGACGAAATCTGATGTGAAGTCCGTCGAACTTCCAACGGAGCGACGGGAAAACGTCGCGCCGAAGCCACAACCGGAGCCGAAGCGGGAACGGCAAGCGGCGACGCAAGCCGCGTCCAAATTCCGGAGAATCGAACGGCGCGAGTGGTGGCTTTGGGCGACCGCGATCGCGGTGACGCTGCTTTTGACCGTGGGAATGGGCACGTTCGTCCTACCCCGTGCCTGGATCGCGCAAGACAGATTTTACGGATTCTCCCTCACGGAGGCGGTGAGGGGACTGATCGGGCTGGTTCTGGTCTTTGATTGCTATACGGTTTATCAGCAACTGCAAATTCACCGCATCCGTCGCCAGCTTTCCGAGCGCGAACAGCTGTTCCGTCTTATCAGCGACAACGCGGCGGACATGATCGCCGTGGTAGACATGCAGGGCCGCCGAATTTACAACAGCATGGCGTATCAGAAAATCTTGGGTTACTCGCCCGAAGAGTTGAAGAATTCCTCATCGTTTGAGCAGGTGCATCCGCTCGACCGCCCACGCGTGGAAGCGGCCGCGGAGCAGGCGCGCGCGACAGGAGTGGGAAGCGCGCTGGAATACCGCATGCGTCACAGGGACGGCAGCTGGCGGGTATTCGAATCCACCTCGAGTGCCATTCGGAATGAAAAGGGCGTGCCGGAAAAACTGGTCGTTGTGAACCGCGATATCACCGAGCGCAGACGCGTGTCGGAGGCGTTGAGACAATCGGAGGCCGGTTTCCGAACCGCGATCGAAAACGCTCCCTACGGAATTTTTCGTGTGACATGCGCAGGAAAATTACTCCGAGTAAACCCGGCGTTTCAACAGATGCTGGGATATCAGTCGTCAGCGGAATTGCTGGGCAAAAATCTGGCTAGCGACCTTTCGAGCGACCCCGCAGCACACGAGCGAATGTTCGTGCTGGCGGCAACGAAGAAAGTCTTCAGGGATTTTGAGGCCGAATGGAAACGGAAGGATGGAAATCTGACCAAAGCACGATGCAGCGGGTTGCTGATGCCCCATCAAGGAGGGGACGGAGACTGTATCGACGTGTTTGCCGAAGACGTGAGCGAGAAGAGGTCGCTTGAGCGCCAACTGCAACTCGCCCAGAAGATGGAAGCGATCGGCAGGCTTTCGGGAGGAATAGCGCACGATTTCAATAATTTACTCGGTGTGATCATCGGCTACAGCCAGGTGCTCAAGAAACGGATGGAGGTCGACAATCCGCTGCGGGATCACGCCGACGAGATCGAAAAAGCGGGCCAGAGGGCAGCGTCGTTGACGCGCCAGCTGCTGGCTTTCAGCCGGCAGCAGGTGCTGACGCCCGCGGTTCTCAACTTGAACGTGTTGCTGGCGGACTTGGGCAAGATGCTTCCCCGCCTGATCGGTGAGGACATCGAGTTGGTTCAGCAGCTCGATCCGGCGCTCGGGAGCATAAAAGCGGACCACGGCCAAATCGAACAGGTGGTGATGAACCTGGCCGTTAACGCGCGCGACGCCATGCCGCAGGGGGGCA
This sequence comes from uncultured Acidobacteriota bacterium, assembly GCA_963800535.1. GTDB lineage: Bacteria > Acidobacteriota > Terriglobia > Acidiferrales > UBA7541 > Palsa-295. The sequence continues at coordinate 87,605 of CAWDBK010000020.1, read as the reverse complement.
AGCTGACCGTCGCAACATCGAATGTGAATCTCGATGAGGCTTTCACGAATTACCACCCCGGCTCCCGGGCCGGGCGATTCGTTCTGATGGCCGTGACGGACAATGGAACAGGCATCGACGCGGCGACGATGGCGCACATCTTCGAACCGTTTTTCACCACGAAAGACGCAGGTAAAGGCACAGGGTTAGGCCTCGCGACTGTCTACGGAGTCGTTAAGCAGAGCGGTGGATACATCGCGGTGGACAGCGAATCGGGAAAGGGAACGTCTTTCCGAGTGTATCTGCCGCAAGTTGATGTCGAGCGGACCGTGGCACAGCCTGTGGCGGCAGCACCCGCCGAATCGTCGCGCGGCACGGAAACGATACTCTTGGTCGAAGATGCCGACGCGCTGCGCAAACTGGTGCAATCGCTGCTCGAGCAGAGCGGTTACCGAGTTTTTGCAGCCGAAAGCGGGGTCGAAGCCCTAAGGACGATGGAAGGGATTCGCGGACCCATCGATCTCCTACTGACCGACGTGGTGATGCCCGGAATGAATGGCCGGGCGCTGGCCGAAAATCTTCTTTTGCTCCGCCCCCGAACGAAAGTGCTCTACATGTCCGGATACACGCAGAGCGCCGTCGCGCAGCATGGCGTCCTGGAGACAGGAACCTACCTCCTGCAAAAGCCTTTTACCGAAGAAGCGATGCTTCAGAAAGTCCGTCAGGTGTTGGACTTCGCAGTGCCTGCCGGGATCGAAGCCGTGAAGACGGCATAAGGAGAAATCCGCGCGTGCGACGACTGCTCATCGTGGATGATGACGAAGCCATTCGACGGCTGTTCAGGCTGAACCTCGCCGACGAATACGAAATTATCGACACCGCCGATCCCGAGCAAGCGCTGGCACTGGCCATGGAACATAAACCCGACGCCATCTTGTTGGATATGCACATGCCCAAATTCTCGGGATTCGATCTGTGCCGAACGTTTAATTCCTTCAGCCAGACGCACCTGGTCCCGATTTTTGTCATCAGCGGGGCCATGAGAGATGACGAAAAAGAATCTTGCGCGGCGCTGGGCGCCAGCGGTTTTTTCGGGAAACCGATCGATTTCGACGCGCTGCGGGCACGCCTGGCGACCGTAAAAAGACAGACAATGGTGCCGCGAAGCGAAGTGCGCGTGCATATCCGCGTCCCTGTGGAAATTCGCGGGAGCGATATCAATGGGAAAGGATTCAAAGAATTGACGACGACTGAAAACGTGAGCTTGAGCGGATTTCTATGCTCTTGCAAAGCCGTATTCAGAAACGAATCGTTGGTCGATGTTTTTCTTCCCAATATGGGCCAGCGTTTCGTGGGCCAAGCACGCTGCGTGCGGAGAGACACGCGTGAAGGAGAGGCGCCCCAGTACGGCTTCCGGTTTGTTGGGAAAGCGGAAAACTGGATCCTGAAGTAATCGCATGACGGCCAGCGCGCCCTAATGCAATCGGCCGCTAAGTAACGCGGGCGCCGCTCTGCAGGAAATCGTCGATCGCCTTGGCTGCGCTGCGACCTTCAGCAATAGCCCAAACGACCAGCGACTGCCCGCGCCGCATATCGCCCGCGGCAAAAACTCCCGGCACTGAACTCATGTAGTTCCCGCCAGTCGCGACGTTGCCCCGAAGGTCGAGCTGCACACCGAACTGCTCGAGCATGCCTTTTTTCACCGGGCCAGTGAAACCCATCGCCAGTAGGACCAGATCTGCATCGATGGCGAATTCGCTCCCAGCGATCGCCTCGAATTTCGGGGGCGGCCCGACGCGGACGGCATGCAGCTGCTTCACGTTACTCTGCGCGTCGCCGGTAAATTTCGTGGTGTTGGCAGCCCAGTCGCGGACGCCTCCCTCTTCGTGCGCGCTTTCCGTGCGCAGTTGGAGAGGCCAGAGCGGCCAGGGAGTGGACGCGTGGCGATCGGCCGGCGGCATGGGCATGATTTCGAATTGCAACACGGATTTCGCGTTCTGCCTGTGGCAGGTGCCCAGACAGTCCGCACCGGTGTCGCCGCCGCCGATGATCACGACGCGCTTGCCGGTGGCGAGGATTTGATCGGGGACGGAATCGCCGGCGATGGTTTTGTTCTGCTGCGGCAAATAGTCCATCGCGAAGTGAATTCCCTTGAGCTCGCGGCCCGGGACACGGAGGTCGCGCGCGTGCTCCGCACCGCCGGTGAGAAGGATTGCGTCGAATTCCTTGCGCAGGTCTGCGGCAGGAATCTTGTCGCCCACGTGCGCGTTCGTTTCGAAGATCACGCCCTCGGATGCCATCTGATCGAGGCGGCGGTCGAGGATGTTCTTCTCCATCTTGAAATCGGGAATGCCGTAGCGCAGCAGGCCGCCGATGCGGTCGGCTTTTTCAAAAAGCGTGACCAGGTGGCCGGCGCGATTGAGCTGTTGCGCGGCGGCCATGCCCGCGGGACCCGAGCCCACGACGGCGACGCGCTTGCCGGTGCGGGCGGCGGGAGGCTCCGGTTTGATCCAACCCTGAGTCCAGGCGTGATCGACGATGGTTTTTTCGATGACCTTGATCGTCACCGCCGGCTCGTTAATGCCTAGAACGCACGCCGCTTCGCACGGCGCCGGGCAGATGCGCCCAGTGAATTCCGGGAAATTGTTGGTCGAGTGCAGGACGCGAATGGCTTCCTTCCACTCGTCGCGATAAACCAAATCGTTCCAGTCGGGAATGATGTTGTTGACAGGACATCCGGTGTGGCAGAACGGAATTCCGCAATCCATGCAGCGCGCGGCCTGTGTGCGCACTTTGCCGTCGTCGAACGGAAGATAGACCTCGAAATAGTCTTTTACACGCTCATCGACCGGGCGTCGCGTCGGAGTCTCGCGCGAATATTCTTTGAAGCCGGTGGGCTTACCCACGGATCACCTGGCCATCGGCTTGTTTTCCGGCGTGCGCAGCGAGGAGGGCGTTTGCGACGCGCGGGATGCCCAGCACGCGCTTGTATTCGTGCGGAAAGACTTTGACGAATTTCGGCAGCGTGGCTTCCCAACTCTCGAGAATCCATTTCGCCTGTGTGCTGCCGGTGAGCTCGCCGTGGCGCGCGATCAATTGGTAGAGCTTGTCGATATCCTGCTGCTCGGTGACAGGCTCTAGATCGACTTCCGCGCGATTGCAGCGCAGGGCGGGGAAATCCCCGAATTGGTCGAGCACGTAGGCGATGCCCCCGGTCATACCAGCGGCGAAGTTTCGGCCGGTGCGCCCGAGGACGACGACCAGACCGTTGGTCATATATTCGCAGCCGTGGTCGCCCACCCCTTCGACCACGGCTGTTGCGCCGGAATTGCGCACGGCGAACCTTTCACCGCTCATGCCGGCGAAGTATGCCTCTCCGCTGGTTGCTCCGTAGAGGCAGACGTTGCCTACGAGAATGTTTTCCTCGGGAACGAATTCCGATGCGCGCGGGTGGTAGATCACGAGCTTGCCACCGGAAAGGCCCTTGCCGACGTAGTCATTGGCGTCGCCTTCGAGCGTAAGAGTGACACCCTTGGCCAGGAAAGCTCCGAAGCTTTGTCCGGCGCATCCAGTGAATTGGACCTGGATGGTGTCCTCGGGCAGGCCCATGGAGCCGTAGCGGCGGGCGATTTCTCCGCTGAGCATGGTGCCGACGGTGCGGTGGATATTGCGGATGGGCAAGCTGAGCGTGGCCGGAGTGCGCGTGGCGAGCGCGTCGTGCGTCATTTCGATGAGCGTGAAATCGAGCGCTTTGTCGAGGCCGTGATCCTGCGCCACGGTACAGCGGCGGCCCACGGCGCCGGGCATGGGCGGATTGTAGAGTACGGACGAGAGATCGATGTTTTTCGCTTTCCAGTGGGTGATGTCCTCGCGCTGTTCCAGGCAATCCACGCGACCGATCATTTCGTCGACAGTGCGGAAGCCGAGCCGTGCCATATGACGGCGCAAATCTTCGGCGACGTAGAAGAAGAAATTAACGACGTTTTCCGGAGTGCCGGTGAATTTCTTGCGCAGGTCAGGATCCTGCGTGGCGATGCCGACGGGACAAGTATTCAGGTGGCACTTGCGCATCATGATGCAGCCCATGGTGATGAGCGGCGTGGTGGAAAATCCAAACTCCTCGGCGCCCAGCAGAGCGGCAATAGCCACATCGCGGCCGGTTTGCAACTTGCCGTCGACCTGGACGCGGACGCGGCTGCGCAGATCGTTGAGCACGAGCACCTGCTGCGTTTCGGAAAGGCCGAGCTCCCAGGGCACGCCGGCGTGTCGAATGGAGCTGATGGGAGAGGCTCCCGTGCCGCCGTCGTAACCGCTGATCAGGATGACGTCCGCGTGCGCCTTGGCGACGCCCGCCGCTACCGTGCCCACTCCGGTCTCGGCCACGAGCTTCACCGAGATTCTCGCACGCGGATTCGCGTTCTTCAGATCGTGGATCAGCTGAGCGAGATCCTCGATCGAATAAATGTCGTGGTGCGGCGGCGGGGAGATGAGGCCGACACCGGGTATCGAATGGCGAACGCGGGCGATTACGTGGTCGACTTTGTGACCGGGAAGCTGTCCGCCTTCGCCGGGCTTGGCGCCCTGTGAAATTTTGATTTGTAGGTCGTCCGCGTTGACAAGATAGTTGGTGGTGACGCCGAAGCGGGCGGAAGCGACCTGCTTGATCGCGCTGCGGCGCAGATCGCCGTTTGCGTCGGGCTTGAAACGTTCCTCGTCCTCGCCGCCTTCACCGGTATTGGAGCGAGCGCCCATGCGATTCATGGCCACGGCGAGAGTCTCGTGGGCTTCCTTGCTAATCGAGCCGAACGACATGGCGCCGGTGGCGAAGCGCTTCACGATATCGGAGGCGGCTTCGACGTCGTCGAGCGGAACCGGCGGGCCGGCGGGCTTGAAATCGAACATGCCGCGCAGCATGAGCAGGTCGCGGTTCTCGTGATCGATGATCTTGGCGAATTCCTCGTAGGTTTCAAAGCTCGACTGGCGCACGGCATGCTGGAGCTTGCTGACCGTGGTGGGGTTCAGCATGTGGCGCTCGCCGCGGATGCGATACTGGTATTCACCGCCGACACGAAGCTCGGTTTCCGAATCCGTGGGCGACTGCATGGCGAAGGCGTGCTTCATCAGCGATTCCTGCGCCACGATTTCGATATCGACGCCTTCGATCCGCGAATTTGTGCCGGTGAAGTAGCGGTCGACGAAGGATTTGCTCAGGCCGACTGCTTCGAAAATCTGCGCGCCCTGGTAGCTTTGCAGCGTGGAGATGCCCATTTTGGAGAAAGTTTTCAGCAGGCCTTTGTCGGTGGCCTTCATGTAACTTTTGAAAACTTTGTCCCACGTGCTGTCGGCGGGGAAGTGGCCGTCTTTATGAAGATCTTCGAGGGTTTCGATGGCGAGATAAGGATTCACCGCGCTCGCGCCATAGCCAAGCAGCAGCGCGAAGTGCATCACCTCGCGAGGTTCGCCGGATTCGACGATCAGGGCGACTTGATTACGCGTTTTTTCCCGGATCAGGTAGTTGTGAACAGCCGATAGCGCCAGCAGGCTGGGAATCGGGGCGTGGTCGGCGTCGACGCCGCGATCGGAAAGAATAATTAAAGTATAGCCCTGCTTCACGGCGGCGGCAGCGCGCATGCAGAGCGTTTCGACTGCGATTGCCAGCTCTTGCGGGCCAAGCTTCACGGGGAAAAGCGCGGAAAGCGTGGTGGCCTGGAAATCGCCCCATTTTACGCTGCGCAGTTTTTCCAGCCGCCAATTGGAAATGATCGGGTGGCGGAGCTTGAGCGTGTGGCACTGCTTGGGCGTTTCGTCGAGCAGATTTCCCTCGCGGCCGATATAGCTGTTGAGCGACATCACCAGATCCTCGCGAATCGGATCGATCGCGGGATTGGTGACCTGCGCGAAGGTTTGCTTGAAATAATTGAAAAGAAGCTGAGGCTTGTCGGACAAACAGGCCAGCGGCGTGTCGATGCCCATCGAGCCGACAGGCTCTTCGCCTTTGATGGCCGATGGCTCGAGGATGGTCTTCAGATCCTCGTCGGTATATCCGAAGGCGCGCTGGCGCATGCGGATGGTTTCATGATTGGTGGTCTGCACGTTTACCGGCGCCGGCAGATCGTCGAGCGTGATCTGATTTTCCTTCAGCCATTGGGCATATGGCTGGCGCGCGGCGAGATCCTTCTTTACTTCATCATCGGAGATCAGGCGTTTCTGCACCGTGTCGACCAGAAGCATGCGACCAGGTGCGAGGCGTCCTTTTATTCGCACCTCTTCGGGCTTCACGGGCAGCACGCCGGCTTCCGAGCCCATGATCACCAGGCCATCCGCCGTCACCACGTAACGTCCGGGCCGTAATCCGTTTCGGTCGAGCTTGGCGCCGATCACTCTGCCGTCGGTGAACGCGACCGCCGCCGGCCCATCCCACGGCTCCATCAGCGACGCGTGATATTCGTAGAACGCTTTCACGTCCGGAGGCATCTCCGGCGCGTTGTCCCAGGCTTCAGGAATCAGCATCGACATCACGTGCGGCAGAGAACGGCCGCCCAGCGTAAGCAGCTCCACGGCGTTATCGAGCTGCCGCCGAGTCGCTGCCGCCCGGTCTACCACCGGCAGCAGCTTCTGCATGTCTTTGCCGAAGAGCGGCGACGCCAGCACGGATTGCCGCGCGTACATCCAGTTCATGTTGCCGCGCAGCGTGTTGATTTCGCCGTTGTGGCAGATATAGCGGTAGGGGTGCGCCAGTTTCCAACTTGGGAAGGTGTTGGTCGAAAAGCGCTGGTGAACCAGACAGATGGCGCTGGTCACTTCGAGGTCCGACAGCTCCTTGTAGAAGCTGGCGATCTGTGGAGCGAGCAGCAGGCCCTTGTAAACGATGGTCCGCGACGAAAGCGACGGAATATAGAAAAATTCCTTTTCTTTCAGATTGGATTTTTCGACCGCTGCGTGGCGCGATTTCGGAGCACGTAGAGCTTTCGCTCGAGCGCGTCCTGATCCATGCCTGCCGCGCGGCGGATGAAAATTTGCTCGATATAGGGTTGCGTATTGCGCGCCACGCGGCCGATAGTGTTGCCGTCGATTGGGGTATCGCGCCAGCCCAGCACGGCGAGACCGAGCTTCTTCGCGGTCTGCTCCACGATTCCTTTGGCGAGCATGCGGTCGTGCTGCTCGACCGGCAGGAACATCATTCCCACGCCGTATTCGGCGGGCGCGGGCAAAGTGAAGCCGAGCTTGGCGCATTCGCGCTCAAAAAATTTGTGCGGGATTTGGATCAGGATTCCAGCGCCGTCGCCTGTCTCCGGATCGCAGCCGCAGGCGCCACGGTGCGTCAGGTTGACGAGGATTTGGATGCCTTTCAGGACGATATCGTGTGATTTATGGCCTTCGATATTGGCGACGAATCCCAGACCGCAGGCGTCGTGCTCGTTCTCGGGACGGTATAATCCCTGCGCTTCGGGAACACCAATGTCCGGATAGTATTTTTCCTGGCGCTTCGTCGTCATCGATCCAAATTTCCTGGAGTTTTCATCTTAGCACCGAAGCAAGCCATGTTCGGCTCGGAAGCGGCGCCCAAAGACCCCTAAAAAGTTTCGATACGATCCATCAGGAATTTGAATACAGCGTTTTCGCCCAATGAAAATGCGAGTTTTTGCCTGCAAACGGCAGGGAGACGCGCAGGGCCGCGGTGGATTGGACTTATTCTGGATGAAAGTGCGGCAGCGGCGCGGCGCTGATGATGCCCGAAATCGCCGTGAATCCGGCGCCGAACATCAGCGCGAGGTACGCGGCGTGCAGCGATACCCCGCCATGCGCGGTCCGTTCGAAAATCACGGCTACGATCGACACACCGATCGACTGGCCCAGCAGCCGCGACATTGTACTGATGCCGCCGGCGCCGCCGCTGCGCTCCTTCGGTGCGCTAGCGACCATGGCGCGGTTGTTGGGTGCGCCGAAGACACCGAATCCGGCCCCACCCAGTGCCGCCCGCCACAGGATTTGCCACATCTTCGGATGCGCCCCCACGAGGGCCAGTAGAACCAAACCGGTGGTCATCCCGGCGATTCCAATCGTGCCCAGCACGCGGATGGGAATCCGGTCGGCAAGCCGGCCCGAATAGTGCGACGTGATTCCGGCCGCGACGGGCCAGGGGCTGAGCAGCAATCCCGCCTGCACCTGCGTGAAGTTCATCACGTTGATGAAATAAAACGGCAGCACGACGACCGCGAGACCCTGCGCCACAAACGCGCACAACGACGCGCTCACGGACAGCGCGAAAATGGGTCGTTTGAAAAGATCGATCGCCAGCATGGGAATTTCAAGATGGTTCTGCCGCCAGACAAGCGCCACGCCGAAGAGAAACGCGGCGCAGATCTCGACCGTGACAAGCGCGACGCCCTGTCCCGTGCCGACTCCATCGATGCCGCGGATCAAGAGGGTCACGGCGATGCCGTTGAGCAAAGCACTCCAGATATCCCAGCGATGCCGCGAGCCTTTGGCGGGCACGAGCCACTTTTCGGACATACTGAGCGCCAGCAATCCGAAGGGTATGTTGATCGCGAAGAGCCAGTGCCACGTAGCGACCTTCAGAATCCCGGAGGCGACACTGGGGCCCGCCGCAGCCGCGGTGAACACCACGAATCCGCCAAGCCCAATCCCGCGTCCCAACAGCGCACGCGGATACGTAAACCGCATGACGGCTGCGGACGTGCTCCAGATGCAGGCTGCTCCAAAGCCCTGAAAGACGCGCGCGACGATCAGTTGATTGAGCGAGTGGGGAAGCGAGCAGCCAACCGATCCGAGAGTGAACAGGATCAAGCCTGCCTGGTAGACCTTCTTGTAGCCAATGATGTCGACGATCGACGACAGAGGAACGACGCAAATTCCAACGGTGAGAAGAAACGCATTAACGACCCAGATCGACGATGCCGGACTTGCGTGCAGCTGCGTGGCGATGCTTGGCAGCGCCGTGTTCGCGATATTGCCATCGAGAACGGACATCGCCAGACCCACGAGGTAGCACGCCATGGCCCATCTGCGGCGATCGGCGGGCAGGCCGTCGGTGAACTCCAAGTCACCGGCAACGGGTAACGTGATCTCGGCCATCTCTAATGGGTAACTCCGGAATATCGGATGGATTCGGCGATCGCGCGCACGAAGTCTTTCACGTGCGTCGCTCGCGGATCATGCGAATAGCGTCTGGCAGCGCTGCGCCCGCCGGTTTGTCGGGATCGGAATCGCCGTTCGCGCCGTCGAAATCCTCGGGCCGTGTGTCGCCCTCGCCGGGCGCAGAAACAGATTGGTCTCGATGCCGTGCTGGCGCGTGTAGAGATCGTAGTAGCGGCCTTTTTCGGCGTAGAGCGAGGCGTGCGTGCCGCGCTCGATGATTTTCCCGCTTCGACCACCAGAATCTGATCGGCGCGCCGGATGGTGGAAAGGCGGTGTGCGATGACGAAGGTCGTCCGGCCGCGCATCAGGAATCGCAGGCCTTCCTGGATGAGCGCTTCCGATTCGGAATCGAGGCTTGACGTGGCTTCGTCCAGAATCAGGATGCGCGGATCGGCCAGGATCGCGCGCGCGATAGAGACGCGCTGCTTCTGCCCTCCGGAAAGCTTGACGCCACGCTCGCCGACGACGGTTTCGTATTTTTTCTCGAAGTTATCCGCGAACTCGTCCACGCGCGCGATGCGGCACGCGGCAAGGATTTCTTCTTCCGTTGCATTCGGACGCGCGAACGCCACGTTTTCCCGAATCGTTCCGTCGAAGAGGAAGGTTTCCTGAAGCACCACGCCGAGCTGGGTGCGGTAGGAATCCAGTCGCACGTGAGCCAGGTCGACTCCGTCGACCAGCACGCGCCCCGCAGAAGGCACGTAGAAAGCGGCGACGAGACCGATGATCGTGGATTTCCCCGCGCCCGATGGGCCGACGAACGCGCTCACCGTGCCAGGCTGCGAGTCGAAACTGACTCCATACAGAACCTGTTTCCCGGTTTCGTAAGAAAAGTCCACACCTTCGAAAGTCACACGGCCGTCGAGGCGACCGAGCTTCACCGTGCGGTTCGGATCTTGATCCTCGGGATTTTCGATCAGCACCTCGCGCGTGCGCTCGAGTCCCGCCATCGCCTCCGTCATCATCGGGCCGAGGCTGACGACCTGCGCGACGGGCGCAATGAGCATAATGAGCAACGCGTTGTAAGAGAAATATCCGCCGGTAGTCAATGAACCGGAGATCATCTTTGTCGCGCCCAGGTAGAGGATCGTGGCGCCGACGATTCCGGTGAGTACGGTGGCTGAGGCACTGAGGAGCGATGTGGCGTTCAAGGTCTGCAGCACATTGTCGAGCAGCTTTTGCACGCCTGCCTGGAAGACCTTGCCTTCGCGCTCCTCGGCGTGATAGCCCTTCACTACGCGAACGCCGCCGAGCGATTCCGTCAGCCGCCCGGTCACTTCGGCATTTATCTTGGGGCGCGCGCGGTAGATCGGGCGAATCGTCTGGAACGCATAGCGCAGGCTGAGCGCAAATACGAAAAGGAACACGGCGGCAGCGGCGGTCATCGATACGCTGACGCGCAACAATAAGCCGAGTGCTACGATGGCGGTCATGATTCCGCCTGCGAAGTCCACCAGCCCCGTGCCCACAAGGTTCCGAATCCCCTCGACGTCGCTCATGATGCGCGAGACGAGCACTCCGGTTTTATTTGCGTCGTAGTAAGCGACTGGCAATCGGCCGATGTGCTCCTGTACCTTCACGCGGAGTTCGGTGATCATCCGTTGCGAGGATTTTGAAAGCAGCTGCGTGAGGCAGTAGGAAGTCAGAGCTTGAATCAGAGTCGCGCCGAGAACAATGAGCACCAGCGGAAGCAGGAGCTTCGTATGATGCTTCGTCACCACGTCGTCGATCAAATACTTCGGCGTGATCGGCAGGGCGAACCCAGCCACCCGGTTGATCGCCATCAGGAAAAATCCGATGATCAGCACGCCGCGACGCGGTTTGATTAATTCCCAGACATGCGGCAGGAGTTTCCAAAACGGCTGCTTGCCGGAATTGCCGGGGCCCTGCACGGGTGCATGACCGCCGCTCGACGAGCGCGCCGGCCGATCCCCCTTCATGTGTGCCGCTCCCGAAGGACCAGATGTAAATGGAGGCATCCGCGATAAGTCCACCCTTGCTGAATACTACGATCGAGTCCGATTATAGCGGAAGGGAAGTGCGCGCGCGATGATTGCCGGCGTGAATACAAAGGACTCTGCGAAGGGCTATACGGTGGTGCTCATGTCGCTCGAGGTGCCGCCTGCCGCCGGGACGTAACACTGGCGCGTGTAGTCCATCACCATGCGGTCCGCATTGAAACGCCAACCGAGCGTGCGGATGGTGCGCTTCATACGTTTGATCCAGCCGCGCGGCAGGCCGTCGCGATCGCGCTCGTAGAAGAGCGGAATGACTTCCTCGTGCAGCGCACGGTACAGATCCTCGCCATCGCGCGCATCGTGAACGTCCATGTGCGAATGAGTGCGGCCCGTGCCGATCGCGAAACCGTTGAGCCCATCGTAAGCTTCGGCCCACCAGCCATCGAGCACCGAGAGGTTCAAGCCGCCGTTCAGCACTACTTTCTGGCCGCTCGTGCCGGAGGCCTCCAGAGGCCGCCGGGGATTGTTAAGCCACACGTCGACGCCCTGCACGAAATGACGTCCGACGTTGATGTCGTAGTCCTCGACAAACACGAATTTATCCGCGAAGAGCGGATTGCGCATCATTTGCGCGATCTCCTGCAGCACGCGCTTGCCGGGATCGTCGCGCGGATGCGATTTCCCGGCAAAAACGAACTGCACGGGACGCTTCGCATCGTTGACCATGGATGCGAGCCTTTCGATATCTCGCAGGATCAAGTCGGCGCGCTTGTATGTAGCGAAGCGACGCGCGAAACCGATTGTCAGCGCGTCGGGACTCAGGACGCCGGAAAGCCTTTTCAGATCGTCAGCCGGTTCCCCGCGGCGTTCGGCCTGCCGCACCGCGCGCAAGCGAACGAATTCGAGTAGCCGCGATTTCAGGCTGAGATGGGTTTCCCAAAGCTCGCCGTCATCGACGTTTTCGATGCCTTCCCAGATTCGCGCCTCACTGCTGTGTTCGTGCCAGCCGGAGCCCAGGTGGCGATCGTACAGACGAAACATTTGCGGCGCTAGCCACGTGGGAACGTGAACGCCATTGGTGATGTGCCCGATGGGCACGGCGTCTTCGCTCTTGCCAGGGTAGAGACCGGTCCACATCGCGCGAGAAACTTCGCCGTGCAACGCGGAAACAGCATTTGCGCGGCGCGAAAGTTTCAACCCGAGGACGGTCATGCAGAACTCTTCGTTGCTGTCGCTGGGATTTTCGCGGCCCAACGCCATCAGGCGATCGTGCGAGAGCCCGAGATATTCGCGGAGAGGGCCGAGATGTTCCTCAATCAGGTCCGCACCGAATCGATCGTGGCCAGCGGGCACGGGCGTGTGCGTGGTAAAGACGACCTCGCGCGAAACGCGATGGACGGCGTCGTCGAAATTCAGCCCCTCTTCCTCCATGCGATTGCGGATCGCTTCGAGAACGGCAAATCCGCTGTGACCCTCATTGAGGTGCAGCACACCGGGCGTAATTCCCATGGCCTTCAGCGCACGAAAGCCTCCCACTCCGAGTAGCAGCTCCTGCCCAATGCGGACGCGCGAGTCGCCGCCGTAGAGGCGCGACGTGAGCTCCACGTCCTGCGGGGCGTTTCCCTCCACGTTCGAATCCAGCAGCAGCAGATCGCAGCGGCCCACTTTCATACGCCAGACCTTGGCGTGGATCATTCCAGTCCGCGTCTCGATTTGTACGGTGACGACTTGCCCGTTTGCCCCGATGGCAAGCTCCATCGGAAGGTGGCTCACGTCGGTGGTCAGATATTCTTCCTGCTGCCAGCCATTGGAGTCGAGCCACTGCCGGAAATAGCCTTGGCCGTAGAAAAGTCCCACGCCCACCAGAGGAATACCCAGATCAGACGCACTCTTGATGTGATCGCCCGCGAGAACGCCCAAGCCTCCGGAATATTCCGGGATCGATTCGTGCAATCCGAACTCAGCGGAAAAATACCCCACGGGGTGAGGCCGCAGCACGCCTGCGTGCCGGGTGCCCCAGGTTCGATCAGCGTCCATGTATTCGAGCTGGCGCCGGTAGGCATAATTAATGCGACTGTGAAGCACCAATTCGCTCGCGCGGCGCTCAACCTCGGCCAGGGGAAGTTCGCTGAGCATCGCGACAGGATTGTGATTCAGATCGCGCCAGCGACCCGGATCGAGATCGCGGAAGAGGCTGGTCGAATCATAGTCCCAAGACCACCACACGTTGCGCGCGAGGCTCCAAAGCCTCTCTTGCGCCGGTGCGATGAATCGATCGAGCGTGCGCGCCTCGCTGACTACCGGTGCCACTTGGGTAGCCGCCTTTACCAGGGCCTGAATCTCATCCTCGCAAAATGCGCGCGGTTCCTTCGTCTGTACCACCAGCACTCCCTGCAGTACGCCTTTGTCTATCAGCGGGACACCCACGAATGACTGGTAATCGTCTTCGCCGGCCTCATGGAAGTACTTGAATCGCGGGTGATCTTTCGCACGTTCGACGGCAACGGGACGCACCTGCTCAGCGACGAGCCCTGCCAAGCCTTCGTGAAGGCCCATCCGCAGAACGCCGATGCATCTCTTGTTCAGCCCCACGGTCGCGGCCAGCACCAGATTCGCGCGGTCGGGCTCGAGGAGGTAGATCGAACACACGTTGGTTTCGAAGCGCTTGGCGATCAGCGCGACCACGTTCATCAACGTCTCAGCTGGTCTACCGCCTTCCTGCGCCAGGTTTCCAATTTCTTCCAGAGTCAGAACGAAATTCGCCTGACGTTCTTCAGTGCCTTGGCTCAATTCGCGAAAACCCCCGTCAGCCGATCTCCGTCGGACGCCTGATTGTGCCATTGCGTCTTCTTTCTGTTATCTCACGTGTTCCCTGCGACGCCGAGACCGGCGCGGGTCGCGCGTTCCCGAGGCGTAACCCCTAACATGGAAGCAGGCACGCCCGCACGTGTCGGCTTCCGTTGCAAAACGCAAATCTCCGCGAGCACAAAGTGCACCAGAGCCTCGGACTTTGAGGTGTTCGGGGCCACTTTAGGTGGCATGAGCACACCAGTCCAATCGAAATTCCTGATTGTGAAGATCAGGCCGGCATGATCGAAATGCGAACCTTGCCTTCAGGCGATGCGAGATACGAGGAAATGCGTCCCTAAGCGTCACCGCGGTGCAGCAGAAAGCCGGAACGTGAGATCGACTTCTCGTTGGAACTCGACGGGCTTGCCGTCCAGCAGCGTTGGCGTGTAGCGCCACTGTCGCACGGCCCTTTGGGCGGCGTCGATCAGAAGGCGCGGACCGCCCAGAACGGAAACCCCGCGAACAACGCCGTCGGTTCCCACGGTTATGTTCAGCCGCACCGTGCCCTCGGAGTGCTGTTCCTTGGCAATCACAGGATAGGAAGGATCGACGCGATGGATCAATTCACCCTGCTTGACGACACCTGTGGGAGTCGGCGGCGCAGGCACGGGTAGCGCAGGAGGCGCCGCCAGAGAGCGCGCGCCTGGGGAAGTCAGCACATTTTCGCCCACATTGGAAGTTTCTGGTACGACTGGCGGAGCCTCTTTGAGTGCGCCGTCGTTAATTGCGGCTCGCGTCTGTTGCGGCGGCGTCAGAATCCAGGTGCGAAAACCCGGCTGCGGTTTGCGAGCTTCGGTCCCGGAGACATATCCGGACGCCTGGCGCCGCCCCGCTTCGTTGGGCGAATTCATCGGGCCGTTGAAAGGAATCGTCCATCGCTGTCCGTTCACATTTTCCACTTCGATTGCCGACGGTGCCGCAGGCGGCAAGCGAAGATGCTGTAGAGCACCGCGGATTTGCTCCGCGCCCTGCTCCGCGCCGCCGTGCAGCTTCGCGATCACTTTGGTCAATTGGCCCTGTCCCGCCACCCATCCCGCCGCCAGCGAGCCTACTGCGAGCGTGATCAGTACCACCGCCGCGGACCACCGATCGCCGATCATGCTCTCGGCTTCGGCGAATGTGCGGGTTGCGGGTTTTACGTCTGCGGCCTTCGCATCGGCGGCCTGCCGGAAAGGAATTGGCATCGGCGCCGGGGAAAGCGGCGCATGGTCATGATCGGAAACCGACGTCATCAAGTCCGCGAGTACCGAAGACACCGCTTCCGCTTCGGTATCAGCGGCGGGCGTCACGTCAGCGGTTACTGCCGATCCCAGCGTCGGCTGCCGCGCGGTCTTCGCAAGGCTTAAATCGGGATGCACGCTCGCAGCCAGCGGCGCTGCTTCCGCCGGATCAGAGGAATCACCCGTGGGAATCGCTTGCAACTCCGCGGTCGTAACTTCTTCGGGATTCGCCGTGTCGGACGTCCCCGCAGCCCTGGCGCCGAGAGCGTCGCGCAGCAGCCATTCGCGAATGCGGCCCCGAGAATCGTCGGTAAGATTCAAAAACTCCAGGCCGGCGAGCTTGCGCGTGTCGTTTGTCCAGGTGATGCGCGCGTTTGTCTCAATCCAGCTCTCTGTTTCCGCCAGTTGGAATCGCACGCCGGGAAGAAAATCGTCCATCAGGCCCGCCACGGCCTGCACGGAAAGCCCGCCCTCACTGATGTTGAGAATGATTCCCCCATTGCCTTCGTCGAGCTCAACGTAGGCAAGCGAGGGGATCGCTTGGCGCGCGTGGGCGCGACGGTCGGACGCCGGAAAATGATCGTGGGCCCGGGCGAACGTATCAGACATGAACGGAGCAGCTTCTTTCGGTTGCGGGCCTGGGTTCCGCAACAGCCACATGTTTTGGGATTCTAGTCTGCCTCCGAAGGCAATTCAAGCGCGCTTCGCCGTATTTTCGCGGAAGCTCCCGCAATGCCGCGAAGGATCTGGATGAATCCCGACTAATTGTGGACCGATGCCGAGGGTTCCGTTTGTAGCTCGGGCGACGAAGTGGCCAGCTCGATTTGATAGTGGGTCGACTGATCGAACAGCACGAAGCCCGCGAGCCCCGATACTTCGTCGGCCACAAATTGCCGCAGCTGGCGCTCACCGGCGCTGTCGCGCTGCGTCGGCCAGTCAAAGGCGTGGGTGATTTCCAACGCGATACGCGTGCGATTTTTTGCCGGCACGAACGCTGCTGCATCGAGGTTAATTGGCTGATCGCCGCTCAGGATGCCGTTGGATTGCAACCGGCTCATGATCACCACGTTAGGGCCGCTCGCCAGCCGGTAATCGCTGTCGGTCCTGTTTTCCAGATCATAGAAAAAGATCACCGCGGCATGGGTGGGATCGAGTTCGCGCACCCGCACGGCTGCCAGCGTGCCTCGAATCGCACCTTCGTTCCACAAATTACCTGTGCTGGCGGACGATACCGCCCGGCGATATTGAAGCGCGATCACGACGATCGCGACCACGGACACCACCGCTGCAATCCCGATAACAATTTTCCTGCGGGACATGGCCGATGAATTTACCACACTCGCCTAAATTCCACGATGCGCGGAATCATATACTCCTAAAATGGCAATACGGCCTCGCAGTCGAGATTGCCTAAACCTTGACTCTTCAGGCTGATCGGACTACGCTCCGCGTGGAATCGGCCCCTTAAGTCTGTGTTTCCCGGAGGAGTAGCGAATATGAGCAAGCACGTGTGTGCGTTTGCAGTCGTATTGTTCGTGGCGCTGTCCGCATCGGCTCAGACGGACCAAGGCAGAATTGCGGGCGTTGAGTCCCAAACCCCGAAAAACGGAGCGACCCAGCAGTACGAACAGGGTCGCAAGCAGAAAGCCGACTGGCACAAGCAACAGAAGGATCCATCGCCGCTGTACGTTTTCGAGACTCTCACGGGCCAAAACACCGGCACGTACCTCGTCTGCCGTTTCGACTTGCACTGGGCGGACATGGACAAGCCACCGATCCCGGACGCATCCGACACCGAGGAATACAACAAAGTGGTCGGCTCCTACGTCCAGTCGATCACGGACCAATATTACGAATTCGATCCCAAGATGAGTTACCAGGACGCCGGGGCGAATGGCCCCGCCAAGTTCACCGAGTTCATCACGTTCCGCATCAAGCGAGACAAAATCACGGAATTCCGCAGCGCCGTGGAACGAATCGCCGAGGGGGCCAAGAAGTCCAGCTGGCCGAATCACTTCGACTTCTACGAATTGGAATTCGGGGGCAGGGCCGGGACATTTGTCCTGGCGGAGTCCCACCCGACCTGGGCGGACTTTGAGGAAAAACTGGGCGCCAAGCCCCTACGCCGCATGCTGGAAGATTCGTTTGGAGCGGCGGAAGCGGACGCCATTTACTCGCGGCTTCTCGGCGCCATCGATAGCGAAGATGCTGAGATTTTGCAGTATCGCCCAGATCTGAGCTACGTTCCGGCGAAGTAGCAAAATCAGAAGGAATCAAGTCGAATGGGGAGCCGGTCCAGCAATCTCACGGGCCGGCTCATTCCATCGCCATGCATCGGAATCCGGCGTGGTGTAATCTAACGGCCATGAGCGAAAAAATCCGAAAAGACGAAAAAGAGTGGCGTAAAGAGCTGACTCCGCCCAATACCACGTGACGCGGCAGAAGGGAACGGAGCCGCCTTTCACCGGCGAGTATGAGAGCACCGAGACCGACGGCGTGTACCACTGCGTCTGCTGCGGGCAGCCGCTGTTTGCATCGGAGGCGAAGTATCACTCGGGTTCCGGCTGGCCCAGCTATTACCAGCCAATCAAGGCGGAGAATGTCGAAATGGATCGCGACATATCTCACGGCATGGTGCGCACCGAAGTGATGTGCAGCAAGTGCGACGCGCATCTGGGCCATGTCTTCGAAGACGGTCCCGCGCCGACGGGCCTGCGATTCTGCATCAATTCCGCGGCATTGAAACTGGAAGAGAAAGATCCCGAAAAGAAGTAATTCCGGCTTTAGCCAATCTTGTGTGGCCGCACCCGGCCGCGCGGTTTCACATCGTCTGCGTAAGCACAAACGCCCATCGAGACCCGCCTGTCGATCAGCAGGTGCCAACGGGCGTGCGCGTGGTTAGCGCCGGTTAGTGATCCAGCAGAATCAGTTCTGGATGGGTGTCGCTCGTGTCCACGGAAACGATGCGAACACTGTTGGGGGACACGACGTAAAAGATTGAGGCCGTCGGGAACCCGCTTGGCACCGGAGCGCTCGCAGTCAACGTCCCGCGGCCGAGCGGAGCCGGATTGGTGAAGGTCGCGGTTAGCGGCTCAGCCAGATTGGCAGACGTCGCCCCCGTCGGATCGATCTCGTCGACCAAGCCCGAAAGCAAGCTCACTCCGTTCGCGAACGTCTGGCCGACCACGTTCTTGGCTCCGGCCTCGGCAATGTATGGTGCGCTGAGCGTGTAGCCGTCCAAGAAAGAGCTCGGTGAAAACGACGTAAGCGTCTGCTGCTCCAGCCGCCCGGTCGTAACAGCCGCGTCACTCCCGATGAAGAATCCTGTTCCCGGCCCGGTCAGATACGCTGCCGCCACGCGCGTGGAGGCAGCCATAGCGCCGAAGCCAGTGAATCCCACGCGTCCGTTGGACCCGATCGTGCATCCTCCCGTGAAGGTAATCGGAGTTCCGCTGCCGGCGCCGCCATTGATCGACCCTCCGTTATTTTCGTCGTAGGAAATGCTCGGAGGCGTGGCGGAGTTATTGCACACCGAATCGGTCAGCAATCCCGCAAACACGCTCGCATTGCCGCCGGTGCCGATTCCCGTACCACTCACCACGCTGGTGCCCGCGAGCGTCGATTGGTTGAACTGCGTGCTGGTCGATTGCAATACTGCTTCGCCCGCGAGCCGGAACACGGTCGGCGCGCCGTTGGCCGTGGCGCTGTCCGCTTCCATGAAAAACAAGTCCGAAGGCGATACGAAGAACGCGTCGAACGTCATCGTCACTTGTCCCGTTCCAGTCGCGAACGTCAGTTGCATCACTCCCTGATTCCCTGAAAGAAAACTAAACGTACCGGCGACAGCCTCGCTGGAGTAGGTGCCGTTGTCGTTGAAGTCGACCTGGCCTGGTGTAAGCGTCGTTCCGTCTGAATGGACGAAGCCCACGAGCGCTGCCGGAGTGTTCGACGGTGTGGTCTTGCCCGTCGGGGGAACTTCATATCCCGGGAACGAAAACGCGTAATTGCCGCTGAAGGTAGTCGGGCTGAAGTTTACGGCAGCAACCGGTTTCATGATCCCTTCACCGTGCGGTGGTTTCACGCCCTGCGTTGTCTTGGTCGTGTAGTCCTGGAAGAACTCGATGTCGCCGTTTGATCTCATGACCAAATCGTAGTCGGCCACGATCGTTGAATTGGCGCCGAACGTCATACTCAACTCCATGGTGCCACGTCCGTCCGTGCCCATCACGTAGGTGCTTCCCAATGGCGTGTTTACTCCCGCCGAATTGATTGCCCCGCCGACTGCCACGCCGGAAATCCGATTGCTGTCTACGGAGCCGGTCGTTATCAAGCCGTCTCCGTTCGAGGTTAGCGTGCCGATCAGGCTCATCGGGCCGTCGGCATCAAAGCCGTTGAATAGAAACGAATATTGCCCGCTGAAGAGCGTGTTGCTATTCGTTCCCGCGGAGATCGCGATCGAATAGACCTGTGATTTCGTGGCTGGGGCGGGATTGCCGTTCGACGGATTCACTTCTGAATCGGCCACCTGCACGGTGAAGGTCGAAGTTCCTACGAGAATCGGTGTTCCCGAAATCGTCGCCGTACCGTTGGGATTACCGGAAAGCGTCAGTCCGGAGGGAAGCTGGCCTTGAATCACACTCCAAGTGTACGGGGCCACGCCGCCGGAAGCGTTCAATGTGGCGCTATAGGCCGGCGACATGGCGGTTTGTCCTTGCGTCAGCGCGAACGTCGTGCCGCTGGTCGGCGAAATGGAGAGCGGCTGGATGCCTTGAATCGTGATGCTGAACGCAGCGGGGGTTGCCGGTGCCACTTGTGGATTAGGCAGAGCGGAGTCCTGCACTTGCACCGCGAATGGATAAGCTTTCGGATAGAAACCGGCCGCTCCGCCCGATTCGTCAATCGGTATGCCCGTGATTTGGCCCGTCCGATTGTTTAGTGAGAGTCCGGGCGGCAGCGTGCCGGATGTGATTTTGAACGTAAGAGGTGCCGCGCCGCCCGTGGCGTTGATCAAACCGTTGTAAGTCGCGTTGACCGTACCGGCCGGGAGCGGACCGGGCGTCAAGCTCAGGGCCGGCGGTGGCGCTATGGTGATGATAAATGCCTGGCTGACGCTGGCGGCGCCTCCGCTGTCGAGAACTTGCACGGTGAAACTGGAAGTTCCCGAACCGCAAGGCGTCCCGATAATTTGGCCCGTCGTAGTCGTCGTGGAAGTTTGCAGCTTCAGGCAAGCGGGCAGCGCGCCGAGCAGTGAATAGGTGTAAGGAGGCACACCGCCGGTGAAACTGAATGTCGCAGTGTAAGGCACGGCATTCGCGCCGCTCGGCAGAGTGCAGGGCAACACGCCGGCGGGATTGCACTCGGTCGTGTCAAATACGGGCGGAAGCACGATGGAAAGCGTCATCGTGCTGGTAACGCTCTTATCGGTGTTGGACGTCGCGGTGATGATCATAGATTCCGCCGCCGTAATCGCCGGCGCCGTATACTCGATATTGAAAGGGTATTGGGTTGACCGGCTACTTGCGTGAGCGTGCCGCAGCTGCCTGAGCCGGTTCCGGAACCCGAGCAACCGGATTGCTTCTCGAAGGTCCAAGTGACGCCCTTGGCGGCCGTATCGCCTCCGACTGCGGCAATGATCTCCAACATACTGTTGGCACCGCCGGTACTTTCGTCCACTTGCATGAGCCCGTTGCCTGTCGTCAGCGTGATGGAAAGCTGGTTGTTTCCTCCTCCGCCGCACGCCGTCAATATCATCAAGCCGGCGCATGCCACACTCAGCATCGCGGCGAATCGCAATCTCTTCATCGAGCCACCTGGAAATCCATGATCCAATTTGCTCCCTTGTGCCGGGGCGTATGCCGCGGAAACCGCCATGCCAGTTCGGAATTTCATTCGAATGCAGCCGGGCCGCGAGCGTTCAAGAGTGTTCCGGCGTGATTAGCGAATTGAGTTGAATAACAAAACGGCAGGGGAGAGTCAATCGCCATCTCCCGTAGCCCGCTCCCGCGTCAATCCCGTTTTGGCCAGCCCAACCCTGCTGGATCGCGTCGCATCGTAAGAGAAGTGGCCGAATCCACACTCCCGAGCCGCAAGGAACGGCGTAAGTCAGCAGTGGTGGATGCAGGGGGAGCGGTGGTCGTTGCCTGAGCGTTCCTCCGTCCAGGCGCCGTGGGACAAGCTCCTCGATCCGGCACACTTGCATCTGTTTACACGATTTTTCGTTTTCGGCGTTTTTTTGGTATAAGAGAGTGCCGCACGGGTTTGGGTGTTAGGTTTTTCCTCTTTTTTTCGTACGGCTCATACGGAGGAAGGCAATTGATTGAAGTTGAGAATCTGACCAAGGCCTACGGCCAGGTCACAGCAGTGGACCATGTCTCGTTCAGCGTAAATAAGGGCGAAATCCTTGGTTTTCTGGGACCCAATGGCGCCGGGAAGACTACCACTATGCGCATCCTGACTGGCTTTATGCCCGCCACATCGGGTACTGCGCGAGTAGCCGGCTTCGACGTGTTCTCGGATTCCATGGAGGTGCGCCGACATATTGGATATCTGCCCGAAGCGCCTCCCCTATATCCGGATATGTCCGTCGGCGCGTTTCTGGACTTCGTGCTGCGCATAAAAAATGTTCCGGCGGAGCAGCGGGCCGCACGCGTGGATGATGCTCTCGCGAAAACCAGCCTCGGCGATAAGCGCAAGACGCTGATCAAGCATCTCTCACGCGGCTATAAGCAGCGAGTCGGCCTGGCGCAGGCGCTGGTGCACGATCCTGACGTGATCGTGCTCGACGAGCCGACAGTGGGTCTCGATCCCAAGCAAATCATCGAAGTCCGCCACTTGATCAAGAATCTCGCCGGCAGCCACACGATTATTCTTTCCACCCACATCCTGCCGGAAGTGAGCATGACGTGCGATCGCGTGGTGATCATCAACAAGGGAAAGATCGCGGCCGTCGACACACCCCTGAATCTCACTACGCAGCTCAACAGCGGCCAGCGGATTCAAGTGGAAGTGAAGGCGCCGGAAAAAGCGCTCCAGGATTTGCTCGGGCAGATCCCCGGCGCCAACCGCGTGCAGCTGGAGCCTGCGCGCGCCGACGGTCATGTGGCGGCCACGGTCGAAGCCGCACCGGGACAGGATCTGCGGAGCGTCGTCGCAGCCAAGATCGTTGAAAAAGGCTGGCCGCTTTTCGAACTGCGCGGCGTGAGCATGAGCCTGGAGGACATTTTCCTCGAACTCACCACGGACGAAGCCGCCCAACCGCAGCCGCAATCGCCGGCGGCGAATTAGTCGGAGCACCAATCGGAGGATTCGATGCGGGGTTTGTACGCGATCTATCGTAAGGAACTGGGCCAGTATTTCGTCTCGCCGGTGGCCTATGTCGTCGTTGGCTTATTTCTGGTGATCACCGGCCACTTTTTTATGGTCTACGTGAATTACGCGACGGAGGATCAGCCCGACGCTCCCACCTGGGTTCTGCGCGCGGTTCTGCAACTCTTCGCGCTCGTCTTTCTCTTTCTGCTTCCGATGGTGACGATGAGCGGGTACGCCGAGGAGAAAAAGCGCGGCACGCTTGAATTGCTGATGACCTCGCCGATCAGCGAACTCCAGATCGTGCTCGGCAAATTCCTGGCTTCCATGACGCTGTTCGCCGCCATGCTGCTGCCGACCGCGGGCGCGATCGCGTTCATGTGGATGCATAGCACGCCGGCGCCGCCGTTCCGCATCGTGCTCGGTGGATACCTGGGAGCCCTGCTTTTCGGCGGGGCACTACTGTCGTTGGGCACGTTCCTTTCGTCCCTCACTGAAAATCAGATCATCGCCGCGGTTCTGACGTTTGCCGCATTCCTCTTGCTATGGGCCATTGATTTCGGCGTCCAGGCCGCCAGCGGCACCGCGGGGCAGGTGTTGCAGTATCTCTCGGTCATCAATCATTACGACGACTTCACACGCGGCATCATCGATACCGCCGGCGTGACTTACTACGTCAGTTTCATGGTGCTTTTCATTTTCTTGACCGTCCGCTCGGTGGATTCCATGCGCTGGCGGCGAGCGTAACGCGGCGAATTTGCTCGCGGAGGACTTATAGGTATGAAATGGGATCGTAACGAATTGGCGCGAACGCTGGCGGCCGTCGGTCTGGCGTGCGTGGTCGCCGGTTTTCTGCGTTACTCGATTCAGAACGAGCTGCTGAGGGCCAGCGAAATCCTGCTGATCGGCGGCGGCGTGCTGCTGCTGGCGTCGATCGCAATCGGGTTCAAAGCGCTGATCGGGTTCTTCTCCCGGCGCTCGTCGCAGATGGGCTCCAACGCGGTCATTCTGTCAGTAGCGGTCTTCGCCATCCTGGCGTTTCTAAATTTTCTAGGATTCCGCCACTCCAAGCGATTCGATCTGACCACGGAGAAACTTTTCAGCCTCTCTGACCAGACCCGCAAAGTCGTCAGCGGACTGCAGCAGGACGTGACCGTGATCCGCTTCGCGCGGCCCAGCGACGCCGGTCCCGACGCCCAGCATTTCGACGATCTGATGGTCGAATACAAACATCTGAGCCCTCATTTCAAGTTTCAGGAAGTGAATCCCCAGGAAAAGCCAGAGATCGCCCAGCAATACGGCGCCAAGCACTTCAATGACGTCGTGGTCGCCTCCGGCGCGCAGAAGCTTCCGCTCGAAGGCGGCGTAGAAGGCAACATTTCCGAAGCTGACGTCACCAACGCCATCCTGAAGGCCACACGCAATACGGAGAAAAAAGTCTGCTTCGTCACCGGCCACGGCGAAAAATCGCTCGAGGACAGCAGCGTCGAAGGCTACGGGCAGATGGCGCAGAATCTGAAAAAGGAAACGTACACGACGGACACGGTCACCCTCTTCAGCGGCAAGGGAGTGCCTTCGGACTGCGACGTGCTCGTGATCGCCGGTCCCACCAAGCCATTCTTCCCGCAGGAAGTCGCCGACGTGCAGAAATATCTCGACGGCGGCGGCAAAGTGCTCATCCAGGTCGACCCGGACACTGACCCCAAGCTCGACCCGATTTTCCAGGAATGGAACGTCAACGTAGGGAACAACGTGGTAATCGACGTCAGCGGAGTTGGACAGATGCTCGGGGCGGGCCCTGCTATTCCCGTCGTCGTGCAGTACGGCGACAGCCCCATCACCAAGACACTCGCGCGTCAGATTACCTATTTTCCTCTCGCTCGCACCGTCTCGATCGCGGACAAATCGAAGACGGAGCCGTCATCGGTTGAGCTGCTGATGACTTCTCCGAATAGCTTTACTAAGCCGAAGATCGAAGACAAGGTTAAGTTCGACCCGAAGACCGACAAGACCGGACCGCTCTCATTGGGCGTGGCGGCCAGTGAGCAGAAAGGCGACAAGAGCGCCCGCCTGGTGGTGATCGGCGATTCCGACTTCGCCGAAAATCAGGTGCTCGGCGGTCCTGGCGCTGACGGCGACCTGTTCCTCAACACCATCAACTGGCTGGCGCAGGATGAAAACCTGATCTCGATTCGCCCCAAGCCCGAGACCAGCCGCCATCTCACGCTGACGCTTGCGCAAGCTACAGGGCTCGCCTGGATCGAACGTTTGTTCCTTCCAGGGCTCGTGATCATCTTCGGGGTCTCCGTCTGGTGGAAACGGCGATAGAGGACGTCTCCTGCAATCATGGCTAAGAAATCGACTCTAATCGTCCTGCTTTGCGCCATCGCCCTTGGCGCCGGCGTCTACTATTTCGATTGGAAAAAGGGCAACGAGAAGAAGCCTGACGCAGATACCTCGAAGCCCGCGTTCACCGCGCTACAGGCGTCCGACATCTCGTCGTTCACTATTTCCCATCCCTCTCAACCGTCGGAGATGCCACTGCGATTAGAAAAACAGAACGGCGACTGGCGCATCGTCCAACCGGTCTTGACCGAAGCTGATCAACCGACGGCTGCGGGACTCGTGGATCAGTTTGCATTCTTGCGAGTCGCCCAGACCGAACCCGGGTCCGCGGACCGCCGCAAGGCCTACGGCCTGGATCCCGCGCAGCTCTCGATCGAGTTCCAGCTCACGAACGGCGCGAAACACTCAATCCTTCTGGGCAATGCGGATTTTACGAACGAGAACGTCTACGCCATAATCGACGGTGCCCTGAACGTCTCGCTGTTGCCCCAGTTGCTCGCCACCAGCGCCGGAAAATCGCTCGATCAATTGCGCGATAACGCTGTGCTGCACCTGGCCACCGACATGATTGATTCGATCGACCTGAAGAACTCCGGCGGCGATGTGACGATATCGAAGGATAAGGACCAGTGGAAAGTTCAGAAGCCCCAGGCGGTTGCTGCCGGCCATGACGCGGTCGATTCGCTGCTGGGAGCGGTCAATAACGCGAAGATGGTTTCTGTGGCCAGTGAAACACCAGACAAGCTCGCGCAATACGGATTGGCGACGCCCGCGATCACCTTCTCCGCAGCCGATGCAAAAGGCGCGAAGCAAACTCTGATCGTCGGCAAGAAGGATGGCAACGCCTACTTCGCCCGCGACACGTCTCGTCCCACGATCTTCCGGATCGACTCCGATTTGGAAACCAAGCTCGCCGAGAAATTCGACGATCTCCGCGACAAGCAAATCCTGCACGTCGACGTAAGTTCGTCCCAGCGCCTGCAGGTCCAGACCGCGAGCGGCTCGTTTACAGTTGTCCGCAAGCCCAGCGATCCCGACGAATGGCAGTTCGACGCGCCAACCGACCGCAAGGGGAAAACGGCTGCCAGCTGGAAAGTCCTTGATCAGCTCGGCAATATGCAAGCCGACGAGGTAATCGATCGCCCCACCGCCGCCCAGCTTGCGCAAGTCTCCAAACCCGCGGTTCAGGTCACTGTCACCGGCAAAGACGGCAAGATCCTGAACCTGCGGCTTTCCAAGCTCAGCGGCGACACCGCCTACGCGCAGGCGGATGGCGAGCCAGCCCTCTATAAAATCAAGAAATCGGTCTTCGATCAGCTGAACGTGAGCGCTGCCGATCTGGAAGCCGGCAACGTAACTTTGCAGTAAGCGGTAGTCCTTAGGCGGGGGGGCCGGCCGGAACGCCTTCGTTTTGCCATGTCGCGAGCAACAGAATCTTGCCCGTCGCAGGCGATACGTGGATGTAGTAAACCGTGGAATCGCTCTCTATTTCATAGAAACCGCTGCGTTTGGGATCCGCAATCTTGCTCGCCCCGCCCGCCAACAAGCAGCGCAGATCTGCCACCGCCTTCGATGGGTGATTCCCAACGTCTTCGATCTGGATATGGCCCCTCAGATTTGCAACCATTACTAGCTCCTTCCCCTGCACTCCATACTACGCGAGGAGGTGGTGAAATGTTCCAACGCGCTTGACGCTTGTTTCCATTGGACGTATGCGGATCGGAAAATATTCGCAAGTCTTGAGACATTTTCGCACTAGGTGCATCGAACTTGGGGCAAGCGAGGCCCATCCGCGTAATTGTCGAATAATAGGATAGTTAACCTTCATCTTGCTACTTGCGCGGCTGAATTAAAGTTCTTTATAGTCCGGGGCATTGAGGGCCACTCCATCGTGAAAAAAAAGAATCCCAAGGCCAAAGCTAAAGGCTCAAGCCGTTTTCAACGCGACCGCAGACGCAAGCATCGCCATTGGCAGGTCACCGTGTATTACCATGACGGAGAAAAGTTCGGCCGGGTCTATATCGATCGCGACCGCGCCGAACGCTTCGCCGAGCGCCAGAAAAAATCGCCGGTGGTGAAAGCCACGCGCATCATGGAAGTCGATTAGCCGCGCCGCTAGTTTCGAATTGAGAAATCGAAAACACGCCGCCAAGAGCCCGTCCGCTCGCATCGGAACGTGCTTCCTGCGCGGGCTTGTCGCTCGGAATGCGGCGTGCTATAAATGCTTCAGGCTTCGTTTAGTACGCGGGATTCGTATAGTGGTAGTACGCCACCTTGCCAAGGTGGAGGCGAGAGTTCGATTCTCTTATCCCGCTCCATTTTTTCCGCTTTTTCCACACGTCCTCACAATTTCGAATTCGATCCGTCTAGCTCGTCGCCTCCGAGCATGCTAGAGTCTTGCCGCTCAAGCCCATGCTTGCCTACCTCTGCGGTCCAATTGATTTTTCGCAGCAGAGCGGCGCCCTCTGGCGCCGCAAGCTCTCGCCTTTTCTCCGCGATCAGCTCGGACACCGGGTCTACGACCCCCTGGAGGACGCGCGCAAGGTCCTCACGGACGAGGAAATCGCCGACTTTCGGGTCTGGCAGCGCACCGATCTCGACCGCTTCCGCCGCACCGTCCGTAAAGTTATCGCCTTCGATATGGAACTCCTGGAAAACCGCGCCGACTACGTGATCTGCTACTGGGACGCCGAAATCGCTTCCAGCGGCGCCACGCCGGCTGGCCTCACGGCGGCCTATCGGAAGGGAATTCCCGTCTACCTGGTGACATCGCTGCCCGTGGAAGAAATCGACGCCTGGATGCTTGGCTGCTCGGATCAGGTTTTTTCGTCGATCGAGGGACTCAAGGAATTTCTCGCTGCTCGTTTCTCGCGCGAAAAGCAAACCCACCTCTGGAAAGATTGATCGGATTTCGACAGGCAATGGAAAACACACCCGTCGCCGTAGGTAGCTTGCGGCGACCGAAACTCCAAGCCGTTCGCGAAGCGCTGGCGGCAATTTCCTTGCGATTCGAGCCTCCCGTCCACTACGAAGTCGTAGGCGTCGACGTTCCCAGCGGCGTCAGCCACACCCCTCTCTCTCGTGCGGAAATGATGGCCGGCGCCCGGCAACGCGCTGAAAGCCTGGCTCGGCTCGCGCGTGCCCACGGAGAAGGCTGGAAATATTTCGTAGGTCTCGAAGGCGGAGTCGACGTCATCCACGAAGGCGGGCGCCGCATGGCCTTCCTGGAAAACTGGGCCTGCGTTATCGATGCCGTAGGCACAACGTCTTACGGACAATCCGGAGCGATTGGGCTGCCCGAACCGCTCGCAATCAAAGTGATCGATAGAGGAATCGAACTTTCCGTGGCAATTGACGAATTCGCGGGCCAGCAGGGAATTCGCGACGCGCAGGGCGCTTGGGGCATCCTCACTGGCAACCTGATTACTCGCCAGGACGCCTTTCGAGTCTCTTTCATTAACGCGTTCGCGCCATTCTGCCGTTAAAGCCTTGTGTCATGCCCGCGCCAGCTTTTTCCGCTTCCGCGTGAAGAAGTAAATCGTCAAGCCCCCGCCCACCAGGAGCACAGCCACCGACATCGCAATGATGACGTGCCCATCGCTCGTCAGGTATTTCAATATGCCGCGTCCGTATCGCGCCGCCAGGAACGCGAGGACCGTATATCTCGCCATGCGCCCCAAGGCGATCGCGGCCGTGAACTTGTATTGAGAATACTGCAGCGCCCCGGCCGCCAGTACGAACGGCAGCAGCGGAATAGGCGGAGGCAGCAGCGCAGGCACCGCAACGGCTCCAAAACCCCATCGCTCGAACGCCGCATAGACCTTCTTCACCTGACGCTGCGAAAGCTTCTTTTCGAGCATCCCTTTCCCGCCTCGCCGCGCGATTCGGTAGGTCACGTATTCACCGATCACGGAGCCCACCGTGGCCATCACCGCGTAATAGATCCATAGGTCGCTTCGGCGGGCGGACAAGATGATCGTCAGCACGTCCATGCTGCCTGGTAGCGGGATGATCGACGCGTCCAGCAGTCCGAGCGGAATGAATCCGAGCGCGCCCAGATGAAAGATCCAATGGCGAGTTTGGTGAGCGATGCCGCGATGTGCAACCCCGCTCTGTAGAACGTTAACCAGTAGGGTATGGATCATTGAGTTGTGGGCCGTCTACGCATCGTGGCGCGTTTTCTGGTGCCGTCTGGCAGAATCAATCGAAATTCATTCATCCTGCCGAGCAGCGCATTTTCGAGCGTCGGAGCCTCGGCATCGACGTCCAGCGCAGGTTCCCAGTGCGCTTTGCCGCTTGATGGCACTCCTCACCTGGCGTGCCTCAAACGGAACTGACTATTTCGATGCGGCCGGAGGAATAGCCGGGTACGGGGACTTTGTTCCGAGACATGGTGGGCGCCGAGGCAACGATTCATCCCAATCCATCGTCAAACCCTGCGGCGTAAAGCAAGTTGCTATTCACGGGCGAACCATTTCGCCGTAGAATGGGCCAGGCGGTTTATGGGCGTTCAGGTCACGATCGCTATCTGCATGGCGCTCGCGTTGGGCGCGGACGTTCCCGGTATTGCTACGCTCCGTCCTTTGCCAGCCGGCGCTGGAACCACGCCTCCCGCCGCTCTCCCCGTTCCCGATGTTACGAATCCCTCGGCGGCGGCCTCCACAGAGCAGACTCCCGCGCAACAACCGGCCGATCACTCCGGCAAGACTCTTCAGCCGCAATCGCGTCTCCTGCTGATTCGTTTTGTCGACGGTGAATTTGCGCGCGTTGTGCAACCGTTGCCGGGCGGAAAGAAGGGCTACAAGGTCCCCGCCGGAAAACCGCTCGATATGAAGAAGCTCAGCGACGCTCTGCGCCTCTACGGGACCGCCGCCGGCCAGGGCGACACCGTACAGGTCACCGGCATTGAGTTTCACTCCGACGAAGTCGTCCTGCGTATCAACGGCGGCGGAAAAAAGCATTTCCACCTGCGCGACCACCTCTCGATTGGAATGGGCAACGTAGGAACGGCTCCCCCGGTGCAAACCCAATCCTATGCCGAGCAGCAATTGCCCGGTGCCACAATCGTCATGGACTATCCGCGCGGCGTGCCGGACATGAGTCCCGATGATCTGAAGCGCGATCTCGCGGTTCTGCTCGACTTTTCGAAGCAGCATTCGGCCACGGTGAACTGGGTCGACACGCTCGCTCCGCAATTTAAGGAAGCAATCAAGGATGAGCGCGCCATCGTAGGCATGGATTCCGAGATGGTGCTCGCCGCCATGGGCCGTCCCGAACACAAAGTCCGCGAGCGCGACCCCGAAGGCAACGACACCGAAGACTGGATTTACGGCACGCCCCCCTCGAAAACCACATTCGTAACCTTCGAAGGCAACACCGTGATCCGCGTCAAAGAGTACAACTGAGACGCTCTCGGCCTCGCCGGATGCGTTTCGAAGCCTCCAAAGAAGCGTCACGCTTTTTTCAGCCGCCAAGGTTACCCATCCCTTGTTTCGCCATCTGAAATCCGCCGCCCAAAGCTGCGAAATTCGCCTCGCGATTGCATCGAACGCGTTGACGAATCCCCGGCCCGGTCGCTACCATGTTCGTAGATTCTCTACTGGCCCCGTCTCTTGCCGGCAGTGAGTTCTCGATCCCTCTCAGGAGGCAGCATGGCCGTTAAGGTGGGTATCAACGGGTTTGGCCGTATCGGACGCAACGTATTTCGCGCGGCTCTGGGCGATCCGGCTATTGAAATCGTCGCCGTCAACGACATCACCGATTCCAAGACGCTTGCGCACTTGCTGAAATACGATTCGATTCTCGGTAACCTCACTCACAAAGTCACTCACACGGACGACAGCATCTCCGTCGACGGCAAAGCCTTCAAAGTTTTCCGTGTAAAAGATCCCAGCGAGCTTGACTGGACGTCGGTCGGCGCGCAAATCGTGGTCGAATCTACCGGCCTCTTCACCAAGGGAGCCGACGCGCGCAAACACATCCGCGGGACCGTGAAGAAAGTCATCATTTCCGCGCCGGCCACCGATCCCGATGCCACCATCGTGCTCGGTGTGAACGAGAACACCTACGATCCCGCGAAGCATCACGTCGTATCGAACGCCTCCTGCACCACCAACTGCCTCGCGCCCGTCGCCAAAGTCCTGCAAGATACGTTTGGAGTTGTCGTTGGCACGATGACCACGATCCACTCCTACACGAACGACCAGAAACTGCTCGATTTGCCGCACAAGGATCTGCGTCGGGCCCGCGCCGCCGGTCTCTCGATGATTCCGACCACCACAGGCGCGGCCAAGGCGCTCAGCCTCGTAATTCCCGAGCTCAAAGGCAAGCTCGACGGCTACGCCATGCGCGTACCCACTCCGAACGTAAGCGTCGTGGACCTCACCGTCGTCGTCGAAAAGCCCGCGACAAAGGATTCCGTGAATGCCGCTTTGAAGGCCGCAGCCGAGGGCCCCATGAAGGGCATTCTCGAATACACCACGGAAGAACTGGTCTCCATCGATTTCCGCGCGAATCCGAATTCCTCGATCGTGGATTCGGGCTACACAATGGTCGTCGGCGGCAACTGCGTCAAGGTTCTCTCGTGGTATGACAACGAGTGGGGCTACTCCTGCCGCTGCCGCGACATGATCAAGCTATTCGCCAAGACTCTATAAGACCCTGTAGTGCCCGGCCTGTCGGGCACCGCATCTTAATCAACGCGATGAATAACACCATAAACGCGACGATGAACGACCTGCCGTGACCAAGCTTTCGATTCGCGATCTCGACGTCGCCGGGAAGCGCGTGTTCATCCGCGTCGATTTCAACGTCCCGCTTGATGGCTCGCGCGTCACGGACGATACGCGCATCCGCGAAACTCTGCCCACGCTGAAGTTGGCTGTTGAAAAAGGCGCCCGAATCGTGCTCGCCTCGCACCTCGGCCGTCCCAAAGGCAAAGTCGACCCAAAATTCAGTCTCGCGCCAGTGGCGACTAGACTCGGCGAACTGCTCGGCAAGCCGGTCGCGTTCGTCGCCGATTGCGTAGGCGCCGACGCCGAAGCAAAGAGCAAAGCGTTGAAGAACGGCGACGTGCTCCTGCTCGAAAACGTTCGCTACCACGCCGAGGAAGAGAAGAACGACCCGGAATTTTCAAAACAGCTCGCCGCCTTATGTGATCAGCTGTTCGTCTGCGATGCGTTCGGCTCCGCGCACCGCGCCCACGCCTCGGTTGTGGGCATCACGAAATTCGTGCAGAAAGCCGCCGCGGGGCTGCTGATGGAAAAAGAGCTCAACTACCTCGGCAAAGCCGTTTCGAATCCCGAGCGGCCGTTCGTTTCCATTCTCGGCGGTGCAAAAGTCTCGGACAAAATCGAGGTGGTGCAGAACCTGATGAAGCTCGCCGACGCCATGCTCATCGGCGGCGCGATGGCCTACACCTTCTTGAAATCGCAGGGACTGCCGGTAGGGAAGTCGCTCGTGGAAAATGACAAGCTCGATCTCGCCCGCGGCCTGCTCGACCAAGCCAGGGCGCGCAACTTTCGCCTGCTTCTGCCGGTGGATCACGTGCTCGCCGAATCTCCCGACGCAACCGCTGCGGTAAAGACGACCGACATTGGAGACACGCCCGAAACCCTGATGGGTCTCGATGTGGGTCCGAAGACGATCGCCGAATTCAGGAAGGAAATCGCGAAAGCGAAGACCATCGTCTGGAACGGCCCGCTCGGTATGTTCGAAAAGCCGGCCTTCGCGCACGGAACTCTCGCCATGGCGCGGGCCGTAGCCGCGGCCACCGCTGCCGGCGCCACTTCGATCGTCGGAGGAGGCGATTCCGTCGCCGCCGTGGAACAATCCGGCGTCGCCAGCCAGATCTCGCATATTTCGACAGGGGGCGGCGCCTCCCTCGAATTCCTGGCCGGTGAAAAACTCCCCGGCGTCGAAGCGCTCAGCGAAGGTTAGACTCTTATGCGCCGTCCCGTCATCGCCGGAAACTGGAAGATGTACAAGACGCAGGCCGCAACACGCGCGTTCTTCAGCGCATTCAAGCCGCTCGTCGCTAATTCCACGCACTGCGACATCGTGATCGGGCCGCCCTACACTTCCCTCGCCGTGGCTGCGGAGTCCGCGAAGGGCACCAAAATCGCCATCGCCGCACAGAACGTCCACGGGCGCCCCGAAGGTGCGTTCACCGGAGAAGTCTCCGCGGGCATGATCATCGAATCCGGCTGCACGGCCGTGATCATCGGCCATTCCGAGCGCCGTCAGTACTTCAACGACACGGACGCCACGGTCCTCGCGAAAACGAAGGCCGCCCTCGAAGTGGGCCTCACGCCCATCGTCTGCGTCGGTGAAATCCTCAGCGAACGCGAAAGCAATCTGACCGAAGCGGTCCTGCGCCGCCAATTCGAAGGCGGCCTCGGCTCGTTGACCCCCGCGGAGTTCTCGCGTATTCTGATTGCGTACGAACCGGTTTGGGCGATCGGCACGGGAAAAACAGCGACTCCGGAAATTGCCTCCGAGGCACATCGATACTTGCGGGAGCTTGCCGCGGCGCGGTTTTCATTCGAGTTGGCCTCCGGACTCCGGATTCTATATGGCGGCAGCGTCAAGCCGGACAACGTTAAGGGTTTGATGGCGCAGCCGGAAATCGACGGCGCGTTGGTGGGCGGGGCAAGCCTCGATCCGCAGGGATTCGCCGCCATCGTGAATTACGGGGCCTGAAATTTCAGCCTAGTCTTTTAAGCGCGGCGAGCGCCAGGGAAGCGGGAGCAGAAATGCCGACGTGGGGAAAATGGGTTGTAGCCATGGCCGTGGCACTCGGCCTGATCTGGGTCGGCTGGCACGTCTCGGCCGTCCTGGTGACGCTGCACATTCTGGTCTGCTTCATCCTGATCGCGGTGATCATGCTGCAGAGCGGCAACGCAGCCGATCTCGCCGGCGCATTTGGCGGGGCAGGCAGCCAGACTGCGTTCGGTCCTCGAGGCGCAGCCACGTTTCTTTCGCGCGCCACCACCTGGTGCGCCATCGTATTCATGATGACCTCGCTCACGCTCTCGTTCAAGCGCTCCGGGGCGGCGGGCAACGGTGTGAATTCAATTCTGAACGAGACTTCCAAAGCAGGCACCACTCCGGTCCCGGCGAAAACGACTCCTGCGCCGCCCGTTCAGATTCCCATTCAGCCCACGCCGCAATCGACAACGCCGGCGCCCAGCTCGTCTCCCCAGAAGTAATCGCTTCTGATACAATTTCGAAGTTCGCCTCACCAATGCGGTCGTGGCGGAACTGGCAGACGCACCAGCTTGAGGGGCTGGCGCTCGCAAGAGCGTGGTGGTTCGAATCCACTCGACCGCACCATTACTTTCGACCTTGTGGTTTTTCTTCAGATGGTAACCGCGCTTCAGCGTTGAACCCGGCTCGGCCGGAGTCAGCATCAAATATCCTATGACTGATCCTACTTCCTATTCCTGGTATCGACCGTATCAGCGCGCCATCCTGGAAACGGACATCGCTCGCCTGGCCGATCGTATCGACGAGGCTTTGACGGCCATCGAACGCAGGCTCGGCCAGGGCCAGCTCGACGATGCGGAATTTAAGGAGCTGCAATGCGCCCTGAAGGCGCTGGTCTTGCTTCCTTACTGAGGCATTCTCGATTTTTTTCGGCCCTTGAATTAGACTTGGCGAGTTTCTAGCATTCCATCGGTGAACTTCTATGGCCGGGATCAAAACGAAGAAGACCGCCGTCGACCCCGCGAGATTTCTCAACGCCATTGAGGACGACCAAGTCCGCAAGGATTGCTGGACGATCGCGAAGATGATGCAGAAAGCCGCGAAATCGAAGCCCAAAATGTGGGGACCGAGCATCGTCGGTTTCGGATCGTGCTTGTATAAATACTCCGACGGCCGCGAAATGGAATGGATGCTTATCGCCATGTCCCCGCGCAAAGCCTACATCTCGGTTTACGCACATCCCAATCACGAGGGCCGAAAAGAGCTGATGGCCAAGCTCGGGAAATGCTCGGGCGGAAAGTCCTGCATCAATATCAAGCGCCTCTCGGATATCGACCTGCCCACGCTGCAAAAAATCATCGACCGTTCCGTCGTAGCCATGCGCAGAGACCACCCGGCCTAGGGCCTGCTACACCTTCTGAACTTCTTCTCCGGTTGCGCGTTCGCGCGGGACATTCCTCCTACAAATTCGCGTCGCGGTTATATATCATCGCCTCTCGCACTGAGATGATTCGAAGCCGTCAGCACCCCCGTGGCACGGCCACCGCCGCTTTTCTGCTGGCGCTGGTTCTGGTGCTTCTGGTCATCGCAACTGTCCTGGCATTCGCCGTGCACATTTTCCCCGCGCCCGCGCCGATCACGGCTGCTGCGGTCGTGGTCGATCAACAATATTCACGCACGCTCTATGTGACGGGCGCAGTCTTTATGCTCGCGCAGCTTGGCCTCGCCTTCGCGGTCTTTCGATTTCGCGATAGCGGAGCACCGGCGCGATTTTCGCGAGGCAACCTCGGTCTTGAAATTCTCTGGACGTCGATCACGCTGATTGTTTTCGTGGGTCTCGCGGTAGCCGGCCGCAAAGCGTGGGCCATGGACCGCTACACGCCGCCACCGCCGGATGCCATTCAAATCGAAGTCACCGAGTCGCAGTTCGTTTTTAATTTTCGCTACCCCGGCCCAGACGGGAAATTCGGCCGGCTCGACCCGCGGCTCGTTGACGCGCCAGCGGGCAATCCACTCGGCCTAGACCCGAATGACCCAAATGGCAAAGACGATATCGTCACCGCGACTTTGACGGTTCCCGCGAATCGCTCGGTCGAGCTGCTCCTGCGCTCGCAGGACGTAGTACACAATTTCGACGTCCGTGAGCTACGCCTCCAGCAGGACGCTGTTCCCGGCATGATGATTCCGATCCATTTCACGGCGACTAAGATCGGTGATTACGCAATCGTCTGCACGCAACTCTGCGGCCTCGGCCACAACAAAATGAACGCGGTGATGCGCGTCGTTTCTGAGAGGGATTTCGCGTATTCTCAGCGGCCCACCAAAGAGTTCGATATATCAGTAGGGGCCTCGCCGAAATGACCCCGGCGCCCGCGGCTCCCACCAGTCTTGTGCGGCGCTACGTTTTCAGTACGGATCACAAAGTCGTCGGTCTGCAGTATTTCTTTCTGGCGCTCACGGCGGTCAGCGTCGGCGTCATTCTCTCGCTGCTGATGCGCTTCCATCTCGTCTGGCCGGCCGCGCATCTGCCGTTCATTACCAGCGGCATCATGACGCCGGAGCAGTACCTCGCTCTGGTGACCATGCACGGCACCATCATGATTTTTTTCGTGCTCACCACCGCTCCGCAGGCCGGCTTCGGCAATTACTTTTTGCCAATTCAAATCGGCGCCCCCGAAATGGCGTTCCCCCGACTCAACATGCTGTCGTTCTGGCTCACGCTGACTGCGTTCTTGTGCGTGCTCGCGGCCTTCGCGGTACCTGGCGGCGCGCCGATCAGCGGCTGGACGGCCTATCCGCCGCTCAGCGGCATCGGCGAAATCACCGGACCGGGCGAGGGTCTGGGCCAGACACTCTGGCTCGTGGGCATTCTGATTTTTTCGGCGGCATCGCTGCTAGGCTCCCTGAATTTCATCGCTACGACCATCGACATGCGCGCGCCCGGCATGACATTGATGCGCATGCCACTCACGGTTTGGGCCTGGCTGGTCACCGCGATTCTGAGCCTGCTGGCGTTCAGCGTCCTTTTTGCCGGCGGAATCTTGCTGCTGCTCGATCGCTCGGCGGGAACGAGTTTTTTCATTCCTGGCAATCTGGTTGTCAACGGCGAAGTGCAGGGCCACGCAGGAGGATCGCCGCTCCTGTGGCAGCACCTCTTCTGGTTTTTCGGCCATCCGGAGGTGTACATCGCCATACTGCCGGGCATGGGCGTCGTCTCGGGCATCCTGGCGAATTTCTCGCGCAAGCCGGTGTTCGGTTACCGCGCCATGGCCTTCGCGCTCTGCGCCATCGGCTTTCTGGGATTTCTCGTCTGGGGCCACCACATGTTCGTCAGTGGCATGAACCCATACTCGGGGCTCGCGTTCTCGCTGCTGACCGTTTCAATCGGCGTGCCCTCCGCGATCAAAACGTTCAATTGGCTCGGCACGCTCTGGGGCGGACGGATTCAGCTGCACACGCCGATGCTATTCGCCATCGGATTCGTTTCTTTCTTCATCACCGGCGGCCTCTCCGGAATTTTCTTGGCGCAACCGGCCGTCGATACCATGCTGCACGCCACCTATTATGTCGTTGCGCACCTTCACATCGTCATGGGCGTGGCAGCCATCTTCGGAATCTTTGCGGCCACGTATTTCTGGTTCCCGAAAATGTTCGGCCGCGCGATGAGCGAACCCCTCGGCAAGCTGCATTTCTGGCTGACGTTCGCGGGCGTCTATTGCATCTTCATGCCCATGCATTTTTTGGGTATTGCGGGCGGCATCCGCCGCTATGCCGACGCCGGTGGCGCCAAATATCTTCTGGGTCTGCAGCCCTTGCACGAATTCATCACGGTGGCTGCGTTTATCACCGGCGCGGCGCAGTTGATCTTCTTCTGGAATTTCTTTCGTAGCTTGCGATTCGGCGAGCGCGCGGCCGCGAACCCCTGGAACGCGACCACTCTGGAATGGATCACTTCGTCGCCGCCTCCCGCCGACAATTTCGGCGGCGAATTCCCGTGCGTTTATCGCGGACCCTACGAATACAGCCTGCCGGGCGAGGCGAGCGATTTTCTTCCGCAGAATTTCGCCGGCAACGAGGCGCGGCAAGCAGTCACGATCGCCGGTGAAATTCCGCAGCGCGTCTATCGCACCGGAGTGCTGATGCTGCTGGCCGGCTCGTTGATGTTTTTCATGGCACTGGTCAGCGCCGAAATCGTGCGCCGCGGTTTCTCGTCCGATTGGGAGCCGCTGAATCTGCCGTGGCGAGTGCTCGGGCTGAGCTCGGCGATATTGATCGCCAGCAGCTTCGCGCTTCTCTGGTCTCGCCGCTGTCTCCGCGCGGGGGACGACGCGGGATTCCGCCACGGGTCGGTCGTAACGGCCGCTCTCGGTGTGTTTTTTCTTGCGGGCATCGCGATCGCCTGGCGCCAGTTGATCGCAGGCGGCGCCGGCATCTCCGCGAATCCCAGCGCCAGCTTTTTCTACGTTTTCACCGCCGCCCACGCGCTGCACGTGCTCGGCGGAATCGTGGCGTTGACCGTAGTTGCGCTGCGGCGACCGCGCCGTGTTTCCCGCACCACAGCCGCGGACGTCATTTCGGTATACTGGCATTCGATTAACGGGCTCTGGATTTTGCTCGCATTATCTCAGCTGTTGGCGAAGTAGGTGGCCGGAGACAAGTGCAAGGAATTGAACGTAGGGAATCGAGCGCAAGAATGATCCGGAAAACGCGCAATGGGAAAGTGAGCCGGGGAACCGCTGCCTGCGCATGCGCGTTCGCGTTAGCCCTGACGGTGTCGAGTGCTGCCGCTCAAGGCTGCGCGATGTGTTACCAAAGTGCGGCAGCATCCTCTGCGCCTGGCCGGGAAGCGTTGCGCCACGGAATCCTCGTCCTCCTGGTGCCTGCCACTAGTCTTTTCCTGGGCATTTTCGCATTCATCTATCGCCGCCGAGACGTCCGTCGCTAATCCTCCCTTGCTTGCTCCTGGGGCCGTCCCATATTGACTCTCTATGACATTTCATCGCGGGCGTTCTATGAGAATTCGGATTTGTGCACAGGGTGGAACATTCATCGGCCTATCTGATTGATTTACCGATTGTTATTCCATAGAATTGCGCTCGATTTCTGGAACTGTTCTTGCATATAGATTCTCAATTCATACTCATATGCCCGCAATTTGTAACGTGGTGCAGGTGGGTTTGGCAAGACCCAGGCCGGGTTGGGTGGGGGAAACGCGACTCGGCCTGCGTAATTCAACAAAACTGAAGACGGAGGAAGTCCGAATGTCAATTCTGAGGAACGTTCGTCTGGCGGGTGCGGTTCTAGGTGCGCTACTGATCGTCCTGGTGTTTTGCATGGCGCCCACTGCCACGAAAGCTCAAAGCCTCGCGTCAGTATCCGGCACAGTCACGGACACGACCGGTGCCGCCGTTCCAGGGGCCAGCATTACGGTCCTTGACACTCGCACGAACTCCACCTACTTCGGGAAGACAGCCGGCGATGGCAGCTATCGTATCGAGAATGTCCCTCCCGGACCGGCCTACTCCCTTACCGTTAAGAAGGACGGATTTGAGGTGTTTGTTGTAAACAACCTCTACCTTCCCATCGGCACGCCGACCACGCAGGATGTGAAGCTTGAAATCGGAGCCGTCACCTCCAAGGTGGAAGTTACGGCCGAGGGCTCCGTCACTCTGAATACGACCGATGCGACGATCGGTAACAATATTGACTCGCACGCGCTCGCAAGCCTCCCCAACGAGTTTCGTGATAACCCGGCTAACTTGCTGCGCTTGGAAGTCGGCGTCGTTAGCGCCACTGCGCCGCCCAACGATATCAATTCACCGGTGCCGATCGATCCGAACCTGAGCCGCGACGGTGCCGTCGCAGGTGCGCGCACGGACCAGGGGAATATCGTAGTCGACGGAATTGACGCATCGAACATTGCGAGCGGTTTCGCATTCGCTACCGTGGGTCGAATTCCAATTGACGCGATTCAGGAATTCACGACCATCGTGGGAAATCCTCTTGCTGAATACGGCGGTCGCAGCGGTGCGCAAACCCTGATTTCGACCAAGAGCGGCACGAATGCGTGGCACGGTTCCGCGTACGAATACAATCGCAATGCCGCCACCGAAGCCAATAATTTCTTTAACCAGAACGCTGATCCCATTATTCCCCGTCTGGCGTTGATTCGGAATCAGTTTGGCGGAAATGTCGGCGGTCCAGCCTGGAAGGACAAGGCGTTTTTCTTCTTCGAATACGACGGCCGTCGTGATCGCGAATCGGCCAGCCAATTGCAAATCGTGCCCCTACCCCACGTCAAATTGGGCGAGTTAGCTTACTATAATAATAGTCAAGACGGTAACCCGAATGGGAGCTGCTTCGACCAAGGGTCACGTTTGGGTACGGCCGACGTAAGCACGCCCTGCATCACGATTCTTCCCGCTGCTGCTGTGACTAACTTGGATCCGTGCGCACACACCAGTTGCGCCGCCACTCCAGGCTTTCAGGCCCCAGGCGTGGATCCCACGCTGTTGGCGCTGTTCGCAAGTAGATACCCTAACCCGAACGACTTCTCCCGGGGTGACGGGATCAATACAGCCGGGTTTCGCTTCAACAGCCCGAATCCGCTGACTGAAAACGACTATCTGGCGCGCGCGGATTTCAACATCACCAACAGCAATCACGTATTCGCGAGGTTTAACTTTACCAATGTCACCAGTCTCCAGGCCCTGAATCAATTTCCGGGAGACCCGCTGACATCGCCCGACCTCATCAAGGATCGCGCCTGGGTACTCGCGGATACGTGGGTCCTATCACCGAACTTGGTCAACAAGTTTACATACGGTGAGACCCGTGAGAACGACGCCGACCCCATTCTTTTCAACCCGGCGGGTGGACTTTTCCGAGCTTAGCTTCGACGACGGGATTTCCACGCCGTATCTTCGGCAGAGTGCGTTTGGAACCCTCGCGCCCGAGCCGACGTTCCGTGACGACATAACGTGGGTCCACGGCAAGCACGCATTCTCGTTCGGTGGTCAGTGGAATCCGATCATTATTTCCGACCAACTTACAAACGATTTTGATTTCATCCAGCAAGGCTTGGGCGCTGGGAATCTCTCGGCGTTGGATCCAACTCTCAGGCCGGCCGATATCGACACCAATACCAATAATCTGGCAGGATGGGACGCGGCCTTTGTCGGTAATCTGGGTTCGATCGCAAACTCGCAGGCTTCGATCAATTACACCGGAAAGGGCGTCGCTCTTGCTAGCGGTTCGAA
Organism: uncultured Acidobacteriota bacterium; assembly: GCA_963800535.1. Taxonomy (GTDB): domain Bacteria; phylum Acidobacteriota; class Terriglobia; order Acidiferrales; family UBA7541; genus Palsa-295. The sequence goes on along the minus strand of CAWDBK010000020.1, from coordinate 46,823 downwards.
TGTGAAGCACGACTATCGAATCAACGAGATTGCCGGATACGCAAGCGACACTTGGAAAGCCCGTCCGTCGCTCACTATCACGCTCGGGCTTCGATATCAATACCAGTCGGTACCTTATGAAACGCAGGGCGTTCAGGCCAGCGTTCAAAACACCAACTTCAAATCCATCATTGATACCCGCATCGCGAACGGCTTGGCGGGAATCGCTGGGCCCGACTCCACACCTCTCCTGACATACTCACTGACCGGAAAGGTGAATCATGCGGCCCCGATGTATAACCCCGAATACCACGATTTCTCACCCCGAATCGGTCTCGCCTGGAACCCTTCATTCCACGACGGATTCTTGGGAAAACTGGTCGGCGACCGCAAGACGGTAATTCGGGCGGGCGGTTCGATCATCTTCGACGATACGGCCATTAACAACATCATTGCCCTCCAGAACCAGGGAGACTATACGTTTGGCGGTTCGGCCGCGCAGACATTCGGCGCAACCGGCGTTTCTCCCGAGGAAAACTTGATCCTGGAGCCCCGATTTAATTCCGTAAGTTCCTCTCCGGTGCCGGTTGTACCACCGCCGTTTACGACTCCGGTTACTCCGTTCGCGATATTTAACTATGATATCGATAACCAGTTCCGTACGCCGTACGCCTTCATCACGTCTTTTGGTGTCCAGCGCGAGCTGCCTGCCGGCCTTCAGTTCGAGGCGGATTACTATGGACGTTTTAACCGCAAGCTTTTCGTGCTGGCCGATGCTGGCCAGTTCATGAATTTCACGGATCCTACATCTGGTCAGACGATAGCGCAGGCATACACCGTCATGCAGAAGGCCGCCCAAGCGGGGGATCCAACCGTCGCTGCGCAGCCTTTCTTCGAAGATGAATTCGGACCGGGCGCGACCGCGTCCATTTATAACGACGGCTTCGACTTGTTGGCCCAGGGCAACACCGCCTTCTTGTCCTACGCCGAAGGCCTTTCCGGTACTAACATTGGCCTCACGCCACAGTTTGCTGTGAACGCCTTGGCTACGAATCTGGGCAGTTCTTCGTACAACGCCCTGTTTGTGTCCCTGCGCAAGCGGCTTTCCAACAACCTTCAATTCGACTTCGATTACACGTTTTCGCACGCAATCGACAACAACTCGACTCCTCCTCACGCCAACGGCAACTTCGCGCCGGGCGTAACAACGGTTCTGTGCGACGCCACTAACCCGAATGTCTGCCGCGGCAATTCCGAGTTCGATGCCACGCACCAGGTAACCGCTTACTTCATCTATGACCTGCCGTTCGGCCATGGTCAGCACTTTGGCCACAATGTAAGCCGGCTGGTCGACGAAGCAATCGGAGGGTGGGAAATCTCCGGTATCGAAACTTGGCGGACCGGTTTGGCCATCGAGGCTCAATCCGGTGTGTCGGGCACCACGAGTCTTGCCGCCGACCCGGGATCGGTTTTCGTTGGCCCGCGATCGGCGCTCGCTCGCGACATTCACATTGTTCATGATGCGAGCGGAAATACCATTGTTCAATACTTCAAGGATCCCACTGCCGCGATGAATGCGTTCACCACGGTTCTTCCGCTTCAGAACGGCACGCGCGACAACCTGCGCGGACCGCATTTCTCCGACCTGGATGTCGCCGTCTCGAAGAACTTCCCGCTCTGGTCGGAGCGTTACAAGCTTCGGTTCGTTGCCGAGGCCTATAACGTTTTCAACCACACGAACTTCGGCATTTACGATCCTACCCTGTCGAGCACTTCGACTTTCGGAACGTTTTCCAGCGAGGCGGGCACCGAGCCGTCGCGCGTCATGCAGTTCGCGCTGCGGTTCGACTTCTAGTTCGTTCGAAAGTAATCGAAGTTTGAGAACGGGCTCCGGTTCAACCGGGGCCCGTTTTTTTTTTGGCCTGAGCTTAGCTTTGGCGGAAGATCAAGGGAGGAAACGCGAGCCTGGAATCTAGACAGTCTGCAATTGCGTCAGACCGAACGGATCGCCGGTCTTATCATGCAGTTCGCGCCACAGACTTTCCGGCTGCGCCATGAACACCTCCACGACGCGCGGATCGAACTGCTTACCTGAAAATCTCTGAATTTCCTCACGCGCCGCGGAAATAGGCAGCGCCTTGCGGTACGGACGGTCGGAAATCATCGCATCCAGCGTATCGGCCACGGCGAATATGCGCGCGCCTAGGGGAATTTGCTCACCCTTCAGCCCGCGCGGATAGCCCGAGCCGTCGTAGCACTCCTGGTGCGACAGCACGATCTCCGCCGCTTCCTTCAGGAACGGGATCCGCTCCAGCACCGCGAACCCGATATCGCAATGCCGCCGCATGATTTCGCGCTCTTCGGCCGTCAGCGGACCCGGCTTCGTCAAAATGCTGTCCGGCACGCCCATCTTCCCGATGTCGTGCAGAAATGCCCCGCGCGCGATATGCCGCAGCAGGCCTTTTTCCACTCCCATGGCCCGCGCGATCGTGATCGTGAAAGCCGTCACGCGCTGGCAATGGCCTTCGGTTTCCGCGTCTTTCGCGTCCAGGGCCCCGCCCAGCGCTTCAAGGGTGTAGTCGTAGGATTGTTCCAGGTCTTGCAGCGCAATCGACAGTTGCTGTGTGCGCTCGGCGACCAGTTGCTCCAGGTCGCTCTGGTAGGTCCGGTTCTCCAGCACGAGATTGCGGTGCTCCAGCGCCCGCCGCACGCTCAAATACAGCTGGTCTTTCTCGAACGGTTTCAAAATATAGTCGTACGCGCCCGCCCGGATCGCTTCCAGCGCGATGGAAATGTCGTGCATCGCGGTGACCATGATTACCGGCACGTCCGGATCGTCCAGGCGCAGCTCGCCCAGCAGCTTCAGCCCGTCCATCTCCGGCATCACGATGTCGCTCAGCACCAGGTCGAACGAATCCCGGCGAAAAGCTTCCAATCCGAGCTTGCCGTTCTGGCTGGTCGTGCATTGAAAGCCCTGCGCGTCCAGCAGAGTCGAGATGACTTCGCGAATCGCCTCTTCGTCATCCACGACCAGGATTTTTTGCTTCGGCATGGCGCTCCGTTAATGGCCCATTATAAGCCACGGCACACGGGGCCGGAGCGTTAGTTGCCCTATGTTGCAACGCTGTGCTAGTTTTCACAATGGCCCTTTCGTACCCCTTAATTCGCTCGCGAACCGCGTTTTGCCCCGTATTTATCGCTCTTTTTGTCGCCGGATAAGCTCTTCATGACGTTTGCTTCCAACCCGGGCTTTCTCGCCGTCGCCTTCATGGAAGGTTCCGCGGCATTCATTCTTCTCGTTTTGTATTGGCTCCTGGTACCCGGATTTTCCGCGCGATTCTTCCGCTATTGGCTTGCCGGATGGACGGTTTATGTTGGTATGGAAGGCCTGCGGATTTACTCGCTCTGGCAGGGCGGCCCCAATGAGCCTCGCTTTGCCCCCGCGCTATCCCTGTTCGCGGCGGCGTTGTTTCTCGCCGCCGTCCTGGAGTGTTTGGGCCGAGGCCGCACGCTCAAGTATCTCCTGCCGGCCGGTGGCGCCCTTGCCAGCGTATTCGTTGCTCTCGGCTCGCTCTCTGGAGTCTTCGGACTGCAGCGCAATGTGGAATCGTTCTGCGAATGCCTGCTCTACCTGTCGATCGGTGCGCTTTTGTGGCGTTCCCAGGATCGGCACCGCGGCGTCGGCTGGAAGCTGCTCGCCGGAGCGTGCTTTCTCCGCGGCCTCCACGGACTCGACCGCATGGACTGGCCGAATCATTCGCTCGGTCTGTTCCGCGTCTCGTTCGATGGCATGTTCGCGATCACCATCGGCATCGCCATGGCCGTCCTGGTCCTCGAGGCAGGCCGCATCCGCAACGAAGACCTGAACGAAAAGCTCCGCCGCTTGGCGCTGATCACCGCGGAGGCCACGCAATCGTTCAAGGTGGACGACGCGCTCCAAGGAGTGCTGCGCCATCTGGTGGAAATGCTGGGTGCCAGCCATGGAGTCGTGCTCCTGGCCGACGATTCCAGTCTCGGTCCCACCCTGTCCGTCCCCGCATCGGTTGGTTTTAGCGACAAATTTAGGAAACAGACCGCCAGGTCTTCGGCTTTCGAACCGCCGATTTCCGAAGCCCTCGAACGGGATGCGCCGCTGGCGCTCTACCGCGACTCCGCTGACGAGTCCGCCCGCCGTTGGCTCGATCCCGAAAGGCTGGATTCGCTCATTCTCGTCCGGATTGCCGGCAAAGAACGCCCGCTGGGTCTGCTGGGAATCGGGTCGGCCACTCCGCGCAAATTCGAAGCGGAGGAGGAAAACTATCTCGTCAACGTCGCGAACCTGCTCGGCTTGACGGTGCAGAACGTGGTCCTCTTCGAGGGAGCCGCCACATCGCGCAGGCAATGGCTCGATACCTTCGATTCAATCGACGACCTCATCCTGGCCCATGGGCTCGACGGACGCATCATTCGCGTCAACCGGCCGCTTTCCGAACACCTGAATGCCGCGCCGGAATCGCTCGCCGGGCGGTTTCTGCGCGATGTGCTCCGTCAGGGCAGCGTGGCGCAGTGGTCGCGGTGCCCATACTGCGAAGGGGCTGCCGGAAAAACGGACATGATCGATCCGTCGTTCGGCGGATATTATCTCGCTTCGGATTCCGTGCTGCACGATTCTTCCGGTGGACGCCTGGGAACCATTCACGTACTGAAAGATTTCACCAGCAGCCGCCAGGCCGAGAACAAGTTCCGGACCCTCTTCGAAAAAGTGCAGGAAGGCGTCTTCATCTCGACTCCCGAGGGCCATTTCGTCGATTTCAACGACGCTTTCATGCGCATTCTCGGTTTCGAAAGCCACGACGATCTTTTACAGGCCGATCTTCCCGCGCAGCTTTACGTCGATCCGGCCGATCGTGAGCGCCGCCAGCGTTTGTTGCAGGAATATGGCGAAGTGATCGATTTCGAATTCCAGTTCTTGCGGCGCGACGGTGAAGTCCGCACCGCCCACGAATCCAGCTTCGCCACACGCGACGATTCCGGCTATGTGGTGGCCTATCAAGGTTTCCTGATCGACGTCACCGACCAGAAGCAGGCCGAAATCGACATGCGCCGCCGAAATCGGGCGTTGCTGGCGCTTAATGCCATCGGCGAAGTTCTCGGCCAATCCGTGGCCTTGGAAGACGGTCTCACTGCGGCGTTGCTTAAGATCACCGAGCTTTTTTCACTCAGCGCCGCGGCTGTCTATCTTCTGGACCAGCCTGCGCGAGTCCTGAAGCGCGCTGCGGCAGTCGGCTATGAAACTGAATCGGCCCGCCGGAATCTTTCCATGCAGGTTTCCGCCGGTTTGCTCGAACAGATTCGCCTGGCGCGTGCCATGCTGCTTTCCGGTGCTCTGCCGGCACTACCTGAAGAGATTCGCGAACTCCATCACAAGGAGGGAATCCAGGAATCGCAGGTCGTCGTGCTGTGGGCCAAGGATCGCATCATGGGAATTCTCGTGGTCGGTAACCGCGACGCGCACGGTTTCTCGACCGCCGAGCTGAATCTGCTCTCCGCCGTCGGCAACCAGATCGCGAATACCATCGACAAATCGCTGCTTCTCGAAAAAACCCGCGAGGCCTATGATTCGCTGCGCCGCACGCAGGAACAGCTGCTCCAGAGTGAAAAAATGGCTGCGATTGGCCAGTTGATCTCCGGCGTGGCCCACGAGTTGAACAATCCCTTGACGGCCATCCTGGGCTATAGCCAGCTGCTCAAAACCGAAGATTTCGTCAAGGGCCGAGGAACCGATTACCTCGACAAGCTTTACAAACAGGCCCAGCGCACGCATCACATCGTCCAGAACTTGCTGAGCTTCGCGCGGCAGCAGAAGCCCCACCGTGCACCCGTGCAGCTGAATCAGATTCTCGAAGACACTCTCGTGCTTCGCGAATTCGACATGAAGCTTCACAACATTGTGATTCATCGGGAATTCGACCGGCATCTCCCGGAGACGGCCGGCGATTTCCACCAGCTCGAACAGGTGTTTCTGAATCTATTGAATAACGCAGTTGACGCGATTCAGGAAAAAGGAGGCTCGGGCGAAATCTGGATCCGCACCGCTTCCGAAGGAGAACGCCTGCGCGTCGAGATCACGGACAGCGGCCCGGGCGTGACGAACCAGCACAAGATTTTCGATCCGTTCTATACCACCAAACCTGTCGGAAAAGGCACCGGACTGGGACTCAGTATCTGCTACGGCATCGTCAAGGAGCACGGCGGCGAGATCCAGGTGCGCAACGTGCCGCCGCGCGGCGCTTCATTCGTCATCACGCTGCCCGTCTCCCGGGACGTCGGGACTGCCCCCACCGAACTGGCTTCTGTCCGCGACCTCTCCGTCCTCGGTACGATTCTTCTCGTCGATCACGAAGAAGCCCTGCTCCTGCTCGAGCAAGAGGTTTTGTTCTCCAGCGGTGCGACGGTGAAAATCGCCCACAGCGCGGAGGACGCGATTGAAGTATTGAGCCACGAATCCGTCGATGCCATCGTCAGCGACATCAACCTTCCCGGTGCGACCTCTACCGCCGGCCTCTATCGCTGGATCAAGGAGAATCGCGCGGACTTGGCGATGCGGGTGCTTTTCACGGCCTCGAACGGGGGCGATGCGGCCGCCCAAATCCTGCGAAATTCGGGTTGTCCCGTGCTCGCCAAGCCCTTCCCCGTCGAGGAGTTCTGTCGCATCGTCCAGTCGGTGCTCGCATCTCCGGTGTCGAGCCTCTCGCGCCGATAACCGACCGGAAGCCATTCCGGCATCCGCGATCCGCATTAGCGTTTGTAAACGCGCTGCGACGCCATTCCAGCCATTCGGGATATGCTTCACGCGCGTCGTGCATTCTCGAATCGCATCAGACAAGCCGCCCGTTGTTCTCCATTTTTTCTTCGAAAATCGGCGGCGTTGGAAAACTGTTATTCTCAATGCAGCGTCTAATCCTTGGGAGTTCGGAATGAAACGATTTGTCTGTTTGTTCGCGGTGCTCGCGTTCGGCGTCCTCGCCGCGGGCCAGACCGTTGCCCCGCCCAATGGCGCGGTGACCAAGCCCGCCACGCAGGGCGCCGTGGCCGCGCAAAATCCCGAATTCCTGAAGGCTGCCGATGAAGTGCTTCAGCAGATGAGCGTGATCCTCCATCTGCCGATCAAGGAGCCTTTGAAAAAGAGCCTTCGCTCGAAGGACGAGATTCGCGCCTATCTTATCCAGGCGGACAAGGATGACAAAAACGACGCGCAGAAGTACGCCGACGACAAGTCGCTTGAAGCCTTCGGCCTGATTCCCAAGGATTTTCCGCTCGATTCTTTTATGCTCGACGTGCTCACCGAACAGGTGGCGGGACTCTACGATCCGAAAGGGAAGGAATTCTATATCGCGAGCTGGATCGATGCGGGCGAGCAGCGCGACGTGATGTCCCACGAGCTCACCCACGCGCTCGAGGACCAATCCTTCAACGTTGATCCCTGGATCAAGGCCGCGCGTCCGAATGATGATGCCGAGCTGGCCCGCGATTCCGTAAGCGAAGGCACGGCGCTGGCGGCGATGCTCGACTACGGTTTGCGAGACGAGCACCTGAGCGTTCGCGAAATCGGAGACGTGACCACATTGATTCGCCCGGGCGCGGTCGAGCAGATGGACAAGGATTCTAAATTGGCGAAGGCTCCGATCGTGATTCGAGATGCGCTGCTGTTCCCCTACATTGCGGGCACCTCATTCACTCAGGCGTTCCTGAAAGCGCATAGCGGCTGGCAGGACCTGCATCTGATTTTCGAAAATCCGCCCGTCTCGACCCAGCAGATCATGGAGCCCGACTTTTATCTGAAAGGCGTTGGTCCCGCGAAGGTGTCGCTTCCCGCTTGGAAAGGCGTCGCACCCGCCGACTGGAATCTGCTCGAAGAAAACGTGATGGGGCAATTCGGCGTCGAGGAGGTCCTGAAACAATTTCTCAATGAGGACCGCGCGCGCATGCTTTCGCCCACCTGGGACGGCGATCGCTACGCCGTGTTCGAGGACCCCAAAACGAAGAATCTAAAGCTGGTCTGGATCGTCGCGCTCGAAACAGACGACGATGCCGCCCGCTATTTTGGCCACTACAGCGAAGCGCTGGAGATGAAGCATCCCGATCGGACGAAGCTTTTCCGCCGGCCGAATTTCTTTCAGTTCGAAACTTCCGAAGGCGGAGTGTTTCTGCGCTGCGTGGGCCGGCAATGCCTTTCGGTTGAGGGCGCCTCGCGGCAAACTTTCGAAGCGATCAATCACGCGATCGGCTGGCCATCGGCTCCCGGTCCGGCCGACGAACCCGCGCCGTCCATGGCGCAATTTCGTTCTGCTGGAGCGCTCCCCTCGCGCTAGTATTTCCGCATGTCGCTCCTCGATCTGCCGCGAGTTCCCGAACCCGAAGTGATGGACGATTCCGGCGAAGTGGAAGCATATTCCTCCGCCGCCGCGCAGGCCCATCTCGACGCCATCGACAACACCTTGATCGAGCACGCTCTGCGGCTGGTGCAAGGCTGCGACCGCGGCCGCGCGCTCGATATCGGCACCGGGCCGGGACAAATCGCCATCAAGCTGGCGAAGCGGCTGCCACGATGGAAGCTGACCGGCGTCGATCGTTCGCATGGAATGATCGCTCAGGCGCGAGCAAACCTGGCGGCTGCCGATGACGAATTGCGCGCTCGCGTCGAATTCGAGGTCGCGGACGGAAACCGCCTGCCATTCCCCGACCACAGCTTTGAGCTGGTGATGTGCAATTCCGTGCTGCATCACCTGGCGAAGCCCGAAAAGCTGCTCTCCGAAATGGCGCGGCTGGCGACGGCGGAGGGAGCAATCCTGCTTCGCGATCTGCGTCGGCCCGGTCGCCTCGCATATCCGCTACACGTCCGCTGGCACGGACGCAACTATTCCGGCGAAATGCTGCGTCTCTATAGCGACTCCGTGCGCGCGGCATACACGGTCGCCGAACTCCAGTACATGCTCGAACGTTCGCCGATTTCCGATGCAAGCGTCTTCCAGCACCTATCCACGCACATCGGAATCGAGCGGTATTTCACTCGGTAGCGCCTGACCGTAAATCGAGAAAGGTGCGCGAGGACTTTCGTTCCAGGCGTGCGAGCCTCTGCTCGAACGTGATGCGGCGCTCGCGATAAACGCTCGGGGCAATTGTGCCAAGCCGATTCGCATTGCGCAGATCGAGCAAGGCCTTCTTCGCGAGTGCCGCGGCGCGATGCGGCTCGCGCGCACGGTGCTCGTAATAAATCGCCAGCTGCTCGTAAGCTTCCAGTCCTTCGCGTGAATCTCCCAGCATGCTCTCCCACAGTTGGAGTGCCAGCGCGAAGTCGCCGTCGCGTTTCGCCAGGCGTGCTAAAGAGCTGCGCGCCGCGCGATCGGTTTCCAGGGGCAGCTCGCGCGCAATCGATTGCGCGTAGTGCTTTCGCGCGCGCGCGGCTTCTCCGCGGCGCTCGCAAATGCGCGAAAGGCCGTAAAGCTCCAGGCCGTCGGCTCCATGCGATTCGGAGTTTGCAAGCAGAGAGACAATACGAGCGGCCAGCGCGGCAAGCCCGCGCAGGTCCATCTGATTGTGATGGAAGATCGGCAGCAGCGGCTCCGGCGGACCTCCGCGCAAATAGTCGAAGTAGAGCTGCGGAATCAGCCACGAGTTCAGGTCCGAGCCGCGATTCCACCCCAGAACCTTCAATTCCAGCTCGGCCAAGCGCGTGGAGCCGATGCGCAAGCGCCATAGATTTCGCGCCGGATGCAGAAAATCGAGATGCGCGCGAAGTTTCGGCGCGCGAATCGAACGCGTCATGCGATAGCGCGTCTCGAGCAGCGGCCAATCGAATGATTTGCCGTTGAACGTGACGAGCACGGGCCGTTCGGAGATGCGCTCGGCGAGCGCGGCCAGCAGCGAGTGTTCGTCGCTGTAATCCCGCATGAAAAGCTGCTCAACCTCCAGGCCGCCAGCATCCCACCATGCGAGTCCGACCATGAAGGGATAAGTGCCCGTGCCTCCGGTAATGCCGGTCGTTTCCGTATCCAGGAAAAGCCACTGGCGCGGATCGGAAATCTCACCCGAGGCACCCGGCGCAAGCAGCTGCAACGCGGTAGGATCGAGATTGCCTTCAGGCGCGCCGAGGCCGGGGGCATTCGTCACCGGCTCTGAATACCATTTGCGGAGCCAGCCGTGATCGCCGAAATCGTTGCCGCGAACTTTCGCCTCAAGCAGTTGGATCAAACGCTCGGCGCTTTCGGGAAGCTGGGGCGAGTGGCCGCGCGGGGACGCATCTGCCACAGCGTCTATGGAATGCTCGCGGCGCGGCGCCGGGCGAAGCGCTTTCAAGCGGTCCAGGATCCGCGATGTCATTGACAGTCCCATCGCGATGCTAGGGTGGAGCGCCGCCCTGGGTTTTTTGTCGTTACGTTCTTAGTCACGCGCATAGCTGGCTCAGCATGGCGAGGGCAGCTTCTTTAGTCCGTTCGGTTTTCATTCCCGCTGGGCCGACGCAGGACGGGCAGCCCTTGTCGCATGGGCAGCCGGAAATCAGCTCGCGTGTTCTTGCCAGCAGCACTTCGTGCACGTGGTAAAGCGGCTCGCTGAAGCCGATGCCGCCGGGGTATGCGTCGTAGAGATACAGATTCGGCTCGAAGTATTCTTTCATTTCTTCGTCGGCGGTCAGGGCCGTCGAGGCGTCCTGCCATTCGGTTTCGACGCCGGGGCTGGCGGGGCGCTCTCCGACCGCGGTGCCAATGTCGCGTCGGTCGCACATCAGCAGAAGCGAGGCCATGGACTCCAGTGCGTAGAGCAGGCCGAAGATTCCGCTCTGGCGTTCGGAAAGGGTGAAGGGAAGCGAGGTTAGGAGTTCGCGGCCGAGCGTGATCCAGAAGGCCGTGGTGTGCATTTCGTTTTCTGGAAGCTCGAGTTTGCCGTCGCCGACGTTTTCGTTCGTGAAGAATTTGATTTTCTTGAAACCGATGACTTGGGAACGGACGAGGACGTCGCCGTGCGCGCGGGAAGCAGCAGCCGAGGAAATTCGAGACTCGTCGGCGATCTCTAGCAGGCGAACCTGCGTGTAGCGGATGGCGTCCGTGTAGTACTCGATGTTGACGCGGCGAACGTACGCTTTGCGCTGATCGAAATCCAGCCGGTCGACATGATATTGCTGACCCTGGTGCAGGTAGATCGCTTTCGGGTGCACCGAGGTGCGAGCGGAGGAAAAATCAACTTCGCCGATTACCTGCGGATCACCTTTTTTCGCCCCTTCGGTGTTGCCGTCGTCTTCAGCTGAGCCGAGGATGATCACGAAGTTATCCGACGTGACCGAGCGCAGGCTCACCGTATCCGCCGGGTACGCTTCCTGCACCCAGTGCCAGTTCGCCCCGCTGCGATGCAGGAAACCCGCCTCCGCCAGCCGCGAACAAAGTTCCTGCGTATCCACCTTTCCGAATTTGTCCTCCGGCGCGATGGGCAGTTCGAACGCCGCGCATTTCAAATGGTTGACGAGGATTTCGAGGTTGTCCGGCTGCACGTAAGCGTGCTCGGGCGAGCGCCCGAAGAAATAATCGGGATGCTGCACAATAAATTGATCGAGCGGCGCGGACGACGCGACGAGCACAGCGCAAGAAGTGCCGCTGCGGCGACCCGCGCGACCGGCGCGCTGCCATGTTGAGGCGATCGATCCGGCGTATCCGGCCATCACGCATGCGTCGAGCGAGCCAATGTCGATGCCAAGCTCGAGCGCGTTGGTGGCCACGACTCCGCGCACGCGACCTTCGCGCAAGCCGCGCTCGATTTCCCGGCGCTCGCCCGGAAGATAGCCACCACGATAGCCGCGAATCGGTTCGGCCGCGCCAGGCGTTGCCGGATTCGCCTGCTGCAGGTAGGTGAGCAGCACCTCGGTGTGCAGGCGGCTGTTCGCGAAAACGATCGTCTGCAGTTTTCGCGTCAGCAGTTCCTTGGCGACCCGCGTGGTCTCGGTAAGATAGCTGCGGCGGATGCCGAGATTGCGGTTGATCATCGGCGGATTGTAGAAAACGAAAAGTTTCTCTGCCGCGGGCGCGCCGTTTTCTTCGATCGTCTCCACCTTGCGCTCGATCAGCTGCGCCGCAAGCTCACCGGGATTGGCGATGGTGGCCGAGCAGCAAATGAACTGGGGGCGGGAGCCGTAGAAATTCGCGACGCGGGTTATGCGTCGCAGCACGTTGGCCAGGTGGCTGCCGAAAACGCCGCGATAGGTGTGCAGCTCGTCGAGCACGATGTACTGCAAATTCTCGAAGACGCGCGTCCACTTCGTGTGGTGCGGCAGGATACCCGTATGCAGCATGTCGGGATTGGTCAGGATCACGTGCCCGCGGTCGCGGATAGCTTTGCGTGCGTCGCTGGGCGTATCGCCGTCGTAGGTGAAGACACCAAAGGCGTCATCAACGCGAGTCGCCAGATCGTGCAGTTCGGTGAGTTGGTCCTGTGCCAGCGCCTTGGTAGGGAAGAGGTACAGGGCGCGCGTGTCGGCATTCTCGAGGATCGCATTCAGCACCGGCAGGTTGTAGCAGAGTGTCTTGCCCGAGGCCGTGGGCGTGACGACGACGAAGTCCTTGCCGGCGCGGGCCAGCTCCGTAGCGGCCGCCTGATGGGAATAGAGCCTGTCGATGCCCTTGGCGCGATAGGCGGCTGCGAGTTCAGGGCGGATCCAGTTAGGCATACGGCGAAATTGGGCCTCGCGAGCAGGAATGTGCTCGATGTGGGTGAGGACTTCGTCAGCGCGGTAACGGGCCGCAAGGGCGCTGAGGGCTTCCTGGACGGTATCCAGCGTCGAATTGGGTCTGCGAGCCAAGCATTGCGTGGATGCCGCCATCGTGCCTCCCGGTTCCAGTCGCGACGAAACGCGCAGGCTTTCGCCCGGCTGCGGCATTTCGCCTTTTGTTCGCTGAGGGTAACATGCAGCGAACTATTGCGCAAGTAACGATCTAGGGAACACGTAATCATGTGCCCATCGGAAGCCGTACAGTTCAGTGGAGGCCGCGGTGATTTGGTGGAGAAGGTGCGAGTGTCCCTGCCATCGAGTTCCTGGAACAATGCTCCATGTTGTGCCTTGTTGCGGTCCGTCCCACGGAAGAAGAAAGATAGAGCGCCGTTCAGGCATGGGCCCCCAATAGCATGTTTACGCCGAAGCCAGATACGCCAATCGGGAGATTGGCGATCCCAGGGTTACAGCCGCGCAGTTTTCGGGTCGTGCTTGCGGAAGTGGGCTACGCGGATGTGCTTGAATTTTTCGTTTTCGATGCGGTAGATGCACCAATTCGTGGTGATGTAAATGTCACCCGCCTTCATCGTGCGGCCCGAGAAATTGTCGTAGTCCTTGAAGAAGTGAAACTCTGTGTACATCTCGGCGGCGATCATGTCGCCCTGCATGATCACGGTCTGAACCTCAAGTGCCTCGCGGCAGGATTTGTGCAACTCGACGTATTGCTCTAGGAATCCTTCGCGCCCGCGGCGAGTGACGGGCGGCGCGTTGGGATTGGCAAGCATCGTGGGGTATTCAATCAGCACGTCGGGATCGTAGAACTCCATGACTTTTTCGTAGCGCTTGTTGTTGAAGTGATCGATGTATCGCAGGAGCTGCGCTTTTTCCATGGGTCCTCCGAAGGCGCGAGTTTTGTAGCACGCCTCCACGCCGCGGACAATCGTCTATTTGTGCGAGCGGTAGAGGATCACCCGAACTTTTTCAAGCGTTACCAGGCCGCCGCCGATCATCTCATCCAGCCGGGGGAGAATTTGCTCGATGCGATCGGTGGCTTCTATCACCTCGATCACGATGGGCAAGTCCTGCGACATTCGCAGCACTTTGTCCGTATGGTAGACGCTGGAGCTGCCGTAGCCGGCCACCCCGCGCAGCACCGTGGCGCCGCTGAATTTTTCGCGGCGCAGCAGCTCGACGACAGCTTCGTAGAGCGGCTTGCCGTGCCATTTATCGGATTCCCCAATGTGGATGCGCATCAAGGTGCGTTCGCCTTCAAAACGCTCGTGCTGGGTGGCGTCAGACATTCTTTCCCCCTTTAAGATATGCGGTCGGCGATACGAATGCCGGCAAAGACGCAGATGACCCCGCCCATCAGGCTGGCGAGGGCGTAGATTGCGCCGCTGCGCCATTGGCCGTCCTGCAGCAGGCGCACGATTTCGTAGCAATACGTCGAAAACGTCGTGAATCCGCCGATGAAGCCGACGGTGATGCCCACGCGCCATTCGGGCGGAAAGCTCAAGTGCAGCAGCGCGTATTCGCCGATGCCGCCGATCAGCAGACAACCGAGCAGATTCACGACCAGCGTGCCGTAAGGGAAGGTCGAGAGTAAGCGCGACTGAATTGCGCCCTGCAGGCCGTAGCGAGCAATCGTGCCAAGCGCTCCGAAAATGAGGATCAGGAAAATGCGCAAGTTGGCTCCTTGTGATGCTGTTTTGTGCCCGTTCCCGGCCCCAAAAAAACAAAAACTCCTGGCGCCGGGCGGCGGCCAGGAGTCATCAGTCCGGTGAAGGACGGTTCAGGCGAACTCCATCGCCTTTCAATCTTCGAGGGGAATCTTAACATAGGTACCGATGGCGGCTGGGGCGATGTGATGCAAATATGTGCGCGAAATCGAACGCGGCGACCAACGGCGCACGCGGCTACTGCTTCGGGGCGGCGGCCTCCGCTTGGGCTTTCGCTTCGGCCGCCAGTTCGGCCTTGTAATCGTGGCGGCGGAGGGCTTTTTCGTCGTACGGCGAGACGTGCTGCCAGCGGCCGTCGGGGCCTTCGAGGCACTCGTCTTCGGTTATGCGCGCGTTGGGGCCCAGGTCGCGATAGAGAACTGCGCGAATGGTCCAGGGTTCCGCGTAGGTTTTCGGATCATCGAGGCGGGCCTCGTAAGCGATCGAATTCGGGCCGGTCATCGTGTAGCGCTCGATCACATGAAGTTGATCGCTGTGAAAATTTCCCGCTTGGTCGAGCCAGGTCTGATCGCCGAGGTCCGTGACGTCGACGACGAGCGTATCGCCTTCCCAATGGCCGCGCGAATCCCCCATGAAGAAATCGATGCCGTCGTCGTGCGGCACCGTCGCGGGATCGACGATGCGGTAGGCGTGGTTATCGGTATAGACGAATGCGAGATTGCCGACGCTCTGCACGATTTGAAACGGAGTGGGCAGCAGTACAGCGCGCGGCACTCCGGCTTGATAGCAGTTGAACGCCGGGTCGGCGGTGGCGCGAGCTTTGAAATTCGCGTCGCGCTGCTTCAGGGCTTCAGGCAGGTACGGGATTTTTCCGTCGGGTGGATCGACGATCGCGCTTCTGGTCCCGGGTCTTGCGCCGCCGGCCGGCCCGAGCCGTTCCAGGTCGACGTACGCGAGCGAACGTGCCTGCCAGATGCCGCGGAAATCGGGCGTGCCGTCCGAGAGGTGAGGAGGCGAGAATTTTCCCGCAACAGCGGACGCAGGATCTTGTGCCGTTGCAAGACTGGCCGCGGCAGCGATGCCGAAGGCGGCCACGAGCGCGACCGTCGCTACTCGCGCGATGAAGCCAGCGCTATTCATGCTTGCTCGCGGCATTGCCCTCCGAGCGCGTGTAATGGTCGACGTCGCGCTCTCCCTCGTGGCAATCGTAGTAGACGATCTGGTCTTTCGCCGGATTGCGCCGCAGATTCAAGTGCATGGTCCACGGCCTCGTGAACACAGTGGGGTCTTCGACCGTCGCGGAATAAGCGATCGAGTTCGGCCCCGTCATGGTGAAGCGCTCGACCACGTGCTCGTTTTCGTCCACGAAGTTGCCGTCCATATCGAGCCAGCTCCGGCCGTTGAAATTCGCAACGTCGACGACGAAGGTGTCGCCCTCCCAGTGACCGCGCGAGTCGCCGTCCCACGCCCAGTAGTGCTTCGGATGCGCGCTGCCGTCTTCCGGAATGATGCGGAAGTCGTGGACGTATTCGAAAAGGATCGTCACGTATTTCTCGTCCTGAATGATGCGGAAAGGCATGATGCTCGAGGGCTGCTCGATGATGCGAGGCACGCCGGGAACGTGGCAGTGCGCTTCGGGATCGTGATAAGGATCGTGAAGCTGTCGATATTCGCGAATTTTATCGGTGTCCGGAAAATACGGGAATGGAAGCGGCGTGCCGGGGCTGTGAATATCGCCCAGTCCCGCTTTGCGCAGTGCTTCGACGCCGACATCGTTGTGCCATAACCCCTGCAGATTGGGTTGGCCTCCGGGAAGTCGCGGGATTTCCCCGGAAATGTCGGGTGCAGACGCCACCGTGACGGTCATGGGCGGCTTCGTCGGCGCAGCCTGCGTTTGTGCCTGTGACTGAGCTGCAAGCGGCGGTACCGCGTGCAGTGAAAACGCCGCCAGCGCGGCCGCGGCGATGGGAGTGAGCTTCATTCAGCTGGGCCTAAGGATTTGACTTCGGCACAACGGGCGCGGCGCCGTCCGCTGGGGCAGGCGGCGGAGTGGCCCCGATGATCGCGCCGCCGAGCACACGACGGCCGTCCGGCAGCTGTACGCGTTGCGCGAAGGCGTTGTGCGAGCCGTCTTTGGCACTGAATCCCGTGATAATCAGTTCGTCACCCGGCTTCACCGAATCCTTGCGCCAGCCGTTGCGGTAGAGAAAGCTCGGCGCGCCGGCCTGCACGCTCCACTCGGTCACAGTTCCGTCGTCATTTTTCACATCAACGGTCAGGTAGCTGTGCGGGTTGATCATTTCCCACTTCACGCAGGTGCCGTGAAGGATGACTGGCCTATTGAAATCGAATTCCGCGCCGAAGGAATGATGCGCAGGCGCTGCGGGCGCGGAGATTAGAATTGCGGCAGCCGCCAGCAGCCCACCCCAAGCTCGTTTCATCATGCTTCCCCCGCCAGACATCGGCCCCAGAAAGCCGTCCAAGTTCCTCGTGAATAACACGAGAGCGGGGTGGCGTCAATTCGAGATGATTGGAATTATCGAAATGATGGAAGCGATCGAGAAGAGCGAGCCGCGGCCGGATGTGCGTGACACCCAGCCGCGCAGCCTGCGATTGCGATGGAGAAGCGAACGGTTACCGGTGCGTTGCGTCCGCGGATGAAGTCGAGTCAGCCTTGCCGCCGGCCTTGGGCGCCTGGTAGCGCGTCAGGAACAGCAGGAACGGCGTCACCTCGAACGGCATTTTCTCGCGCGCCGAGTTCAGCGCCACTGGCTTGGCCTTCAGTAATTCCACTCGATCGTCCCAGGGATTCAGCTTCACACGTCCGCCCAGAGGCAAAGCGGCAACTTGATCGAGCTTGTTCGCGTCGAGCTGCGGTCCCAGGGCCATCAGCGCCGTGCTGAGCGCAACGCCGTTGCCCAGGCGCGGGTCGATAAGCGAAGGAAGCGCCTGCGATTCGGCCGAAAGCTGCTTCATGAACAAAGCCGCGCTGCCGAGCTTGTCTTTGTAAGGCGAGTGCTTCAGCAGATCGAGCGCTTTCGCGTTGGAGCGGTCAATGTCCGCTGAGGTGCCCTTAAATGAAAAGTGCGAGAGCGCTTCGCCGGCGGAGACGTTAGTGGTGTCGTTGAATCCCCACTGATCGGTCGAAGGTTTGGTCATCAGCACCTGCGCCAATTCCTGCGCGAGAACCGTGGCCAGGCTGGCCTCATCGGGCAGCACGTCGATCAAGCCGCGGCTGACCACAATCGTATGGCCGATGGAGAAAGATTCCAGCGTCCCGGTGAGCATCACGCGGCAGCGAACGTCGACGTCCAGATTGTTCGTTACCTGCAGGTTGTTGATCACCGTCTCTAGGACCTTGTCTACTTCGCCCGGAGGCGCCACGAGGCCGATGCGCTGCAGGCGATCGAGCACGTTGTTTTCAGCGGTAGCTTGCCACTTTTGTTCCGCCTCGATCGGCGAATAATCCTGGGGAGTCTTGCGATCAATACCCGACTGATCCAGCGGCACTTGGTTCAGGTCTACAGGCTTGCTGCTGGAATTCGTGAGGTTGTAGCCCCACAGCCGAGTCTGTGCGCGGAAACGCACCGGCGAGTCGGAACCGTCCGTCTTGAGCTCGGATTCCTGGCTGTAGACCAACGCGGGCAGCCAGAGGTCGGGCTGCAGGTTCATGCGCCAGCTGTCGAAGTGCAGATTGTAACCCTTGCTTTCACCGTCGCCGGAGGTGAACACGCCGTTGTAGCGCACGATGGCGAAGCCCTGATCCTCGGCCCAGATGCGGCCGTTGAAGCGGCCCTTGCCGGTTTTCGGCAGCGGAGTCACGTCAAATACCAGGCAGCGCACTTCGCCGATGAATTCGCGCCCCACGTAATTGAACACGTAGTGTTCCTTGTCGAAGCCGTTGGGGTCGACAAAGATCATCTGCACGAAACCTTCGGGGACGTATTTCGAGCCCTCAAGGTGCGCGAACGGGTTGAACTCCTCGCCTTTGCTCTTCTTCTTGTTGTCGAGCATGGACGCGTCGGAGACGCCCTTCTCACCTGACAACTGGGCCTGTCCCAGGAAATAGTGGTCCTTCACCGGGATGATGCCCATCTCTGCGTCGGGCTTCATGTCCTGGACGTAGGTCTCGACGATGGGGCTGTAGTGGCGAATCACGGCCAGTTCGTCGCGCTCGCGGGCCACGATCTGGTCGATAGCTTGGCCAACCGTGGTCACGGCGGGACTCGAGCCGCTGGACTGCGCGGAGGCCACGCCGGTGATGGCGAACGGACCCGCGAGAATGATGGCAGCTAGAGAAAGCTTGAACGCACGCATGAAATCCCCCTTCGAGAATGCCCTGCCTAAGATGGATGCCCCGTTGCTTAGTAAGGTTAGCAAGGAGACCCGTTCTTTCGCAGCTCCACCCTACCAGCCTGTGCGCAATGAATCAGTTCACAGAAGTACTATTCGAGCCGACGGCCGGATCCCAGGGTGGCATGGGCATACCGGGTTTTGGAGCTATCGCCTTTGCCCTAATCGGGTTGCATTGAAGATCAGGTATTCCACGGCTTGACACGCGCTCCAGCGACCGATATAGAAGATAGATGCCTCAATCGATATTTGTTTTCGATTTCGGAACCGATGAAGAAGCAGCGCAGCAAGCTCGCCACAAAGTCGAAGGCTGGAAGCAGGGATTCCGGCTTGGCGACAAGATGACTCTGAAATTCGAACGCGAGGACGTGGAAGCGCAAGACGGCGCAGCCGAGAGCGCGGCTGCCAAGCCTGCCAAGAAATCGGCGGCGAAGAAATCAGCCGAGAAGAAAGCCGAAGGCGGCGAGCCCCCTTCGCGCGTGAAACTGCTGTTGCGGCTCGATTTTTCCGACCACGAGAAGCTGACGTATCAGCGTTGGCTCGACCGCATACCGAATGAAGAGCCTTTCAAGTCCGCTAAGTCGGAAGCGGTGCGAAACGGCGATCCGGAGCACGCCAAAGTGGTTGAGCGGTTCGATTCGCTCGATTAGTGCTTCTAGCAAGGCGCATCGATGGGCGGTATTCGGGTTGGCTGGTTGCACGGCCGGTAAAACGGATATAATGGCTGAAGTTGATACGCGAAGTCCGTCCTACCGTTGGAGGCAGAGGCAATCCCGATGGCCTCTCAGGTCAAGGTCAAGACAAACGCTTTTGACGCGGCGAAGTACCACGGCCTCGACCGCGATGCGCTGATCCGCATTTACGGCATGATGTTTCTCTCCCGGCGGCTGGACGACCGGGAAATCCAGCTCAAACGTCAGAACAAGATCTTTTTTCAAATCAGCGGCGCAGGGCACGAAGCGGTTTTGGTGGCTGCGGGGCTGCTCCTGAAGCCGGGCTACGATTGGTTTTTCCCTTACTACCGGGATCGCGCGCTGGTCCTCACCCTGGGCGTCACTCCGTATGAAATTCTCTTGCAGGGCGTGGGCGCGGCCGATGATCCGTCGTCGGGCGGACGGCAGATGCCTTCCCATTGGGGCAGCCGGCGTTTGAACATCGTGCCGAGCGCGTCTTCCACTGGAATGCAGTGGCTGCACGCGGTGGGTGCGGCCGAATCGTCGCTGTACTACGAGAAATTCCCGAAGGCGCTGGAGCAGGCGCGCAAGGCCCCGCTGGGCGATTCGCTGAGCTACCATCGCGACGAAATCACGTTCGTCTCCGGTGGCGACGGCTCCACGAGCGAGGGCGAATTCTTCGAGGCGCTGAACGCGGCGTCGTTGCGGCGTGCGCCCGTGTTGTTTCTGGTCGAGGACAACGGCTACGCGATTTCGGTTCCGGTCGAAGCGCAAACAGCCGGCGGAAATATTTCCAAACTCGCGGCGAATTTCCCGAATTTCGCGTTCGAGGAATTCGACGGAACCGATCCGCTGGCGAGCTATGCGGCGCTGGGCCGTGCGGTAGCGCATTGCCGCGCGCGACGAGGGCCCGCGCTGGTCCACGCGCACGTCACGCGACCTTATTCCCATTCGCTCTCGGACGACGAAAAGCTCTACAAGACCGCCGCGGGGCGCGACGCCGAAGCGCAGCGGGATCCGGTGCCGAGGTTCGGCCTGTTCCTGGTGCGCGAAGGGATTCTAGGAGAAAACGAACTTCTGGAGCTCGAAGCCGAGGTCGATCGCGAGGTTCTTGCGGCTACCGACCGGGCGCTCACGGCGCATCCAGCCCCGCCCGATTCGATTCATTCGTTTGTTTACTCGCCCGACATCGACCCGGCGGGCGCGAATTTCGATGTGGCGCCGAAGTTCGCCGGGCATGCCGGCGGCGGCGCCGTCGCGAAAACCAAGACCATGGTCGAAATGATCTCCGCGACGCTGGCCGATGAGATGGCAAGCGACGAGCGAATCGTGGTCTTCGGCGAGGACGTGGCCGACTGTTCGCGTGACGAGGACTTGCCGCAGGTGAAAGGGAAGGGCGGCGTCTTCAAAGCGACGGAAGGCCTGCAGCGGAAATTCGGCTCGATGCGCGTATTCAATTCGCCGATCGCGGAGGCGGGAATCGTGGGCCGCGCGCTGGGAATGGCCGTGCGCGGGCTCAAGCCGGTCGCCGAGATTCAATTCTTCGACTACATCTGGCCAGCCATGATGCAATTCCGCAACGAGCTTTCAAATCTCCGGTGGCGTTCGAACGGCAAATTCAAATGTCCTGCCGTGGTCCGCGTGGCGATCGGCGGATATTTGACCGGCGGCGGGATTTATCACAGCCAGTGCGGCGAGGTGATTTTCACGCACATCCCCGGCTTGCGCGTGGTGATGCCATCCACGGCGCTCGATCTCTGCGGGCTGCTTCGCACCGCGATCCGTTCCGACGATCCGGTGATGGTTCTCGAGCACAAGCATCTCTACCGGCAGCCTTACAATCGCTCGCCCTATCCCGGCGCGGACTATACCGTGCCGTTCGGCAAAGCGCGCGTGGCCCGCGAAGGCACGGACGTCAGCATCATCACCTACGGCGCTGTGGTGCACCGCGCGGAAGTCGCCGCGGCGGAGCTGGCGCGCGACGGTGTTTCGGTTGAAGTGATCGATCTGCGTACGCTGAGCCCGTACGATTGGGAAGCCGTGGCGAAGTCCGTGGTCAAAACCAACCGCGTGATCGTGGCCTACGAGGACACGCGTTCCTGGGGCTACGGCGCCGAAATCGCCGCGCGCATCGCGGACGAGCTGTTCGACGAGCTGGACGCCCCGGTCCGCCGCATCGCAGCCACCGACACTTTCTGCGCCTACCATCCGACCCTCGAAGACGCTATTTTGCCGCAGACATCAGATATCGTCCGCGAAGTGAAGCATTTAGCTGAGTATTAGTCTGCGAGCGAACCGGGAAACTTTTCGAGGCCTTGCGGCGTATCTATAGACAGGCAAGTCAAGCCCGGGGCGAACCGGGCGCCGGGAGGTTACCACCATGATCTGCGGAAACTGCCAGAGAGATCTCGCCGATTATTCGAATTTCTGCTACTACTGCGGCGCACGTCAGCAAGCGTCGCCCTACGGTCCGCCGCGCCCGCAAAAGCGCCTGATGCGCTCCATCACCGACTCCAAAATCGCCGGAGTTTGCGGCGGAATCGCGGAATACCTGGAGCTGGATTCGACGCTCGTGCGCGTGATCTGGGTTCTGCTCGTTTTGATGCCGGTTCCCGTGGTCCCGGCGTTCATCGGCTATTTCGTGGCCTGGCTCGTAATGCCGAAGGCGCCCTATCCGCTGCCCTACGCGCCGCCTGCGCAGCCAAGTGCGCCGCCGCAAACCGCGCAACCGGCCTAATCGAGACTTAGTCCTTAGCCTTGATCTTCCGCGGCGAAGGCCGGCCTTCCCGAAATAGCGCCTGGTCGATCGAGATCATCCCCGCGCCCACGGTGGCCAGCGCAAAGGCCGCCGTCGCCAGCATCAGCGGAAACTCATACCCCGGCACCGCCATCGGATTCGTCACGATGTGGTGCGCTCCCCAAAGCCCCACGGCCATTTCCACCGCCAGCAGCAGCCCAGCCACGCGCGTGAACAGCCCCGCGATCAGCATGCAACCGCAAAACACCTCGATCACGCCCGCAATGTAGACGAAGTATCCCGGAAATCCCATATGGGCGAACGATTGCATGGCCTCGCGCGTGTGGCCGAAAAGCTTCGGATACCCGTGATAGACGAAAACCACGCCGAGCGCCACGCGCAACAGCAGCAAACCCAGCGGCTTCAAATTCTCCAGAAACTTCATCTAGCTTCTCCTTGTCCCCTTGCACGGCCCTTGGCGGCAAAAATGCTTGAACAGCAAAGGCCGTGCGGATTGTAGTAGCAGAATGGGGCGGCCCCGAACCTTTTGCGACACATTGTGTTTATTTCTCCACGGCACCCGCCCTGGCGCGCGGAATCCCTGGTGTAGAATTGAGATTCAGCGCTGAAAATTGAATGCCCATCCCTCGCTCAATTCGAAAGCTCCTGCTTGGCTTCGGCGTCGTGCTGGTAATTTGCCTGGCGGCATATCTCCGATTTCACCATTCTAAGCCGATCCTCGGTGTGGCCTATTCCGGCGGCAAGCAGGTGATCCTGTGGGATAGCAGCGCGGAAATTCGCGAGCCGATCGGCACGTTGAAATATGGCGACCGGCTCGACGTGCTCGATCACTTTCAGCAGCAGACGCAAGTTCGCATGGCCAGCGGAACGGTCGGGTGGGTGGCGGAAAGCGATCTGCTGTCGGTCGATCTGTGGCAGAAGATGCGCGACCTGGATTCCACCGCCGCCGCATCACCGCTCGAAGCACGGGGAGAAACGAATCGCATTAGCAACCTGCATATCGAGCCCGGCCGCGAAACTCCGCGTCTGCGGCAACTCGGCAAGGGTATTCCGGTGGAGCTATTTCAACGCCAGCCGGTGGATGTGCCCGCGCCATCGGCAAAGGCGAAAACGACGGTGGTCTCCTCCGCCGCGCCGAGCGATGATGCCGACCCTGCCGCTCCTCCAACCGTAAGAAAGGAAGACTGGTGGCTGGCACGCGCGAAGCTGGCTGACGGCACCATGGTGTCGGGCTGGATTCTCGGCCGCTTTGTCGGTCTCAATGTGCCCGCTCCGCTGCCCGATTACGCAAGTTCGGCCGGCCTCCGCGTGACGGCGTGGTTCGAGCTAAATCGCGTACCGGATTCCCAGGGCGAGCCGAAGCCCCAGTATTTGCTCGTCGGCACCAAAGGACCCGAAGGCCAGCCTTGCGACTTCACTCAGGCGCGCGTGTTCACCTGGGGAAAGATGAAAGAGCGCTACGAAACGGCATTCGTGGCCAGCGACCTTTGCGGCAAACTGCCGATCAAAATCACGCACCTGGGCGGCCCGAGCGGCGATCCCGGATTTACGTTCCAGGATTTGTCGGACGGCAGCGCCGCTCCGCGCGTCTACCAGATGCGCCAAACAGTCGTGCGCAGGGTGAAGCAGCCCGGTGACGCACCGCAGAAAAAGAAGGAGAAGCGCAAGCGTGGCAAATAGCTTTCGATCTCGCCGTCCGGTCGCGCTGTCGTGGGTGGGAATACTGTTCATCCTGCCGTTGATGTCTGCGGCAGGCGGCTGCTCGCAATCCCCCTCGCACGTGGAGGCGGAGCCGCCCCCATCATTCTCACTTACCTATCTTGCCGCGTGGGGCACTAAGGGCACGGAACCCGGACAGCTGAGCCAGCCCACCGATCTTGCAACCGACTCGCTCGGCAATGTCTACCTCGCCGACGCTGGAACGCTTTATATCGACAAGTTCACTTGGGAGGGCCATCCGCTCCTCAGCTTCGGCGAACCTAGCCTGAAAGATCCGCAGGACCTCGCGCTCGATAGCGGCGGGGCAATTTACCTCACCGACGTCGGCCGTCACAGCACCTTCGTTTTCTTCCCCGAGGGCGATCATCATCGCGAGCTGCGGCTCGCCGGCAAGCGGCCCAACGACGAAGATCTGCTGGGCGTGGCGGTGGGCGACGACGGGCTGATTCACGTGCTGGACGCTGACGCTGGTCACGTGTACACGTACAAACCGAATTACCGCCTGCTGCGAAATTGGCAGCCCGCGGCGAATGTGCCGAATGCGCGGGTGCGCGCGCGCGGCATCGCCGTCGGCCCGGACGGCTTCCTCTACGTGCTCGATACCCTGGGCAATCACATCCTGCGTTTCACCAACGGCGGCGAATTTCAATCGCAAATCGACGCCTCGGCCGACGGAATCACGCGCAAGCTGAGCGATCAGTTTGCTGTCGGTCTCGGCTACGTTTTCGCCATGGACGCGGATGGGCGCATGTTGCACGTCTGGTCCGCGGACGGTCGCCCCAAGCTCGATCTCGATCTGGCGCCGGAACTGGGGCAGGGAAATCGCTCGGCGCCGTCGCTCGCGGTCAGCCCGCGCAAGGAGCTGCTCGTGCTCGATCGCCCCGGAGCGCGCGTGCTTCGCTATCGCCTCAACTTCTGATACTTTCTCTGCGGGCGTTCATTCCGAATTGATCCGAGGTGTTTCCGTGGCCTTGCTGCTCACCGAAGCCGACGTACGCGCAATTCTGACCCTGCCGATGGCGATGGAACTCACCGAGGAATCCTTCCGCCGCCTCGCTAGCGGCGCCGGAGTTTCGCACCCGCGCAGGCGTTTAAAACTTGCTGAAAAGGGCCTGATGCATTACATGGCCGCCGCCGATTCGCAAGGCGGCTACGTCGGCCTGAAAATCTATACAGTGTCGCCGAGCGGTCTGCGGTTTTTGGTCCCGCTTTTCAGCGGACATTCGGGCGAGCTGCTCGCGCTGATTGAGGCCAATTATTTAGGACAGGCGCGCACCGGCGCGGCAAGCGGAGTGGCGACGAAGTTTCTGGCGCGCGAGGACTCCCACGTATTCGGAATCATTGGCACCGGCTTTCAAGCTCGCACGCAGCTCGAAGCCGTGGCTTTGGCCAGAAAGCTGGAGCTTGTGCGCGCCTACGGCCGCGATGCGGGGCGCCGCGAGCAATTCGCCAAGGAAATGACGGCGAAAATCGGCGTGCGCGTCGCCGCGGTTGAATCTGCCGAAGAAGCCGTGCGCGGCGCGGACATCGTCACCACCATTACGTCCTCTCCGAAGCCGGTCCTCCTGGGAAAATGGCTCGAGCGCGGCACGCACATCAACGCCGCCGGAGTGAATTTTGCCGAGAAAGCCGAAATCGACGCAGAGACCGTCGATCGCGCCGACCTGATCGCCGCCGATTCCATCGAACAATCCAAAATGGAGGCGGGTGATCTGATTCAGGCCTTCGGCAGCGACGCCAATCGCTGGGACGACGTGCGAGAGTTGTGCGGCATCATCTCCGGCAAAGTGCCCGGCCGCACGAATCGCGATCAGATCACCCTCTACAAATCAAACGGAATCGCCATCGAGGACGTCGTCGTCGCAGGCCGCGTCTACGAACTAGCCCGCGAAAGAAAAATGGGCAAAGAAGTCCCGATGTTTCAGTAGATCCGGGCGGTGTTCGCGAGTTCTCGACAATAGTTGCTTGCCCGTCACGACGGGCCAGGAGTTGTGGGTCGGGGTCAATCACGCGCGAACGCGGCGAAGACGCTTAACGAGTGCTTCGTGCAGCTTCATACGGGTCGTCTGGGGAAGTGGCGCGGGCTCTGAGTTGCAGAAGATCTCGATGGTCTGCTTGCACGTGTCTACGACAATCTTGCAGTCCTTGCACTTGCCGAGATGCTCTTCAATTTGCGTGCGTAGCTGCGGGTCGAGAGCTTCGTCGAGATAATCCGCAAGCTCCGTGATGATGGTTTTGCACTTCACTGATGTTCCCCCCGCCGAAAATATTGGTTGAGCGCCTGGCGCAATTTCAAGCGCGCGCGCAACAGGCGCGACTTGACCGCCGGCACCGTGAGCCCCAGAGCCTCGGCCGTCTCCTCTGTCGATAATTCTTCGATGTCGCGAAGCTGGAAAACGACTCGGAAAGATGGGTCGAGATCGCCGATAACTTTGCCCAGAAT
Organism: uncultured Acidobacteriota bacterium; assembly: GCA_963800535.1. Taxonomy (GTDB): domain Bacteria; phylum Acidobacteriota; class Terriglobia; order Acidiferrales; family UBA7541; genus Palsa-295. Next base: position 20,485 of record CAWDBK010000020.1, on the reverse strand, counting down.
CTCGGAAAGTTCGGTCTGCGCGTAGCGGTCCGCGGGCGAAGGTCCCCAGTCCTCCACTTCACGCGGGACCATGTCTTCGCCCGTGTCCACTTCCTCGTCGAGCGAGACGACGTTCGGCCGGCGCTTTCGCAGCTTCATCAGGGCTTGGTTGACAGCGATGCGCACCAACCACGTGTAGAAACGCGAATTGCCTTCGAAATTCTGCAGGTGCTCGAACGCCTTCAGGAACGCCTCCTGCATGGCGTCTTCGGCGTCCTCGCGATTCTGGGTGATGTTCTGCGTCAGGCGGAAGATTTTGCGCTCGTAGCGGCCTACAAGTGTTTCAAAAGCGGAAATGTCGCCCGCTTTTGCTGCCGCAACGAGTATCGGCTCGTCGTCCTTCACTACCTGCGACGGCAGCTGCCGTCGCGGCGTCGGATCCAATTTCGATGAGCTCATCAGGGATTTTTCCGCTGGAAAGGTTAGCATAGCTTTCGGATTGACGCCCCCGGGAATGTATTATGATAACGAGCGAAGCTTGAGCCATTCCATTGGATGCTATTTGCGCGCGTTCGATGCAGCCGCCCAGACCGGCCTGTTGAACGGACGCCGTGAACGAACTTTGGCGGCCCGGAGAACCCACGGACATTCATGAGGACACTGCCCGATTACCTGCGCAAAGGGATGAAGATGATTCTGGTGGGCTCGAATCCCGGCGACAGGTCCGCGCGGGTGGGGCACTACTACGCCGGGCGCAACAACCAATTCTGGCCGATCATGTACGAATGTGGCGTGATTCCGGAACCCATCGGCTACGAAGACGACCGCCGTATGCTGGAATTCGGCATTGGCATGACCGACCTGGTGAAGCGTCCCACGCGCGCTGTCGATGAGCTGGAGCGCCGCGAATTCGCCGAGGGCCGCGTGCTGCTGGCGCAAAAGCTCGAAGAGCTGCGCCCGCGCGTGATCGCGTTCAACGGCAAAATGGTCTACGAGAAATTCACCGGCCGCGTCTGCAAGCTCGGGCTGCAGAAGGAGCCGCTCTACGGAGCGCGCGTGTTCGTCCTGCCGTCGACAAGTGGAGCGAATGCCGGCGCGGCTCTGGCTGTCAAGAAACGCTACTTCAAGAAACTCGGCGCCCTGCTCAAGAGTCTAAAAGACTAGATGAGCGTCGCGCAAAAGCAGGTCTCCACGCAGCTCGTGCTTGAGGAACGCTCGGGCTCGGTGCTTACCCTTCGTCTGAACCGCCCCGAAAAACTTAATGCACTAAATCCCGATCTCTGCCGCTCGCTCGTGCACAGCTTGCTGCGCGCGGGAGAAGACAAATCCGTGCGAGCGGTCGTGCTCACGGGGGCCGGGCGGGGATTCTGTTCGGGGGCCGACATCGATTTTCTTCGCGAGGCGCGTAGCCGCAAGGCCGTGGACCAGTTCAAGCCCATGCTGGAGATGGGCAAGGAAATCTGCCTGGCGATCACCTCGATGCCGAAGGTCGTGATCGCCGCCGTCAACGGTCCCGCCGCCGGCGGAGGGCTGAGCATCGCGCTGGCCTGCGATCTGCGCATTGCGTCCGATCAATCGATGTTCACGCAAGCGTTTGGGCACCTGGGTCTCTATCCCGATTTCGGCGCCACGTTTTTTCTGCCGCGGCTCGTGGGCCTGTCGCGCGCGTCCGAACTTTTCTATACCAACGAGCGGCTTTCCGCGGAAGAGGCTCACCGGATCGGAATGGTCGCCATGGTATTTCCTGCGGCCTCATTCGAGGATGAAGCGCACAAGCTTGCCGAGCGCGTGTCCGCCGGGCCGCCGCTCGCCTATCGCGACGTGAAGCGCACCATGGTTGGCGAGGCGCACAAGGAACTCACTGACGCGATCGACGAGGAAATCCGCCTGCAGCTGCACTGTTTTTTGTCCGAAGACTGCGCCGACGGCCTGGCCGCCTACGCCGAAAAGCGTCCCCCGAAATTCCGCGGTTTCTGATTCAAATTATTCCGAACCACATTACAATTGCGTCCTGGTTTGGCTTTGTTGGGGCGCTGCTTGCTGCGCCCCGCGTGTGCTGACGCGGGATCGAGCCATGGACGACGAACTACTCGCCGACATTGAAATCACGCCCCGCGAAGTGAGCGCCCGCATCGAGCGCGGAGACAAATTCCTGTTGGTCGACGTGCGCGAGAAATGGGAATATGAGGCCGCGCACATCGAAGGCTCGGTGCTGATCCCGCTGCGCGAGATTCCCCTCGCCTTGCGTCATTTGTCTGAAGCCGGGGACATCGTTTGTATGTGTCATCACGGCGTGCGCAGCATGGACGCGGCCGCTTGGCTGCGATCGAAGGGAATTGAGGGCGCGCGATCCATGGCCGGCGGCATCGACCGTTGGACCACGGAAGTTGACCCGCTCGTCCCGCGATATTGAGGAGGATCAGCATGGCGACTCGCAAGGCTCGTTCGATGAAGTCTGCCGCAAAACCTGCCGCAAAACGCGGCAAGAAAGCTGAATTCCTTCACAAGCCGAACTGCACCACCTGTCGCAAAGCGCGCAGCTTCATGGAACGCCGCGGGTTCCAGCTATATTTTCGCGACCTCGGAAAAGATCGCCTTTCGTCAGCCGAGCTCGAGGATTTGATCGGCAACCGCGACTACAAGGAATTTCTCAATAGCCGCAACGAGCTTTACCGCAAGAAGAAAATGAAGCTACGCCCGCCATCGCGCCGCGAAGCGATCAAAATGATGGCCAAAGAACCGAATCTGATTCGCCGTCCCGTGGTGGTCGCCGGCGGCCGCGTGGTCGTCGGCTTCGATCAGGACGGCATCGTTCGGCTGTAGCATTTTTTCGTCTTAGCTGTTCGCCGGCCGGCCCTCGCTTACACATGAGATTCACCGATCGCATCGAAATTCGCCAGGGCGACATCACCGAACTCGATGTCGACGCCATCGTCAACGCCGCGAATAACGATCTGCAGCTCGGCGGCGGCCTGGCCGGAGCGATTCGCCGGAAAGGCGGCCCGCGCATTCAGGCGGAGTGCGACGAAATTGGCACGATTCCGGTGGGCGGCGCCGCAATCACGACCGGTGGGGAACTCAAAGCGCGGCACGTGATTCACGCGGCCAGCATGCAGCTCGGCGGATCGACCACTGCTCACGCGCTGCGCAGCTCGACAGCGCACGCTTTGCGAATCGCAGCCCAGCAGGGACTTAAAACGATCGCGCTGCCCGCCATCGGCGCGGGAATCGGCGGTTTTCCCATGCGCGATTGCGCCGAAATCATGCTGTGCGAAACCGAAAAGCATTTCGAGCAGCCTACGCCGATCGAGAAAGTCTACTTCGTGCTCTTCGACCCGGCCGCGCTGGCCGTATTCAATGAAGTCTTCGCCGAAATGCGGGCGGGGAGCCACCCGTAACAGTGAGTGCGAGGGATGCGTGGCGAACAAAAAGGGAATAAACGCAGAAAATGAAAAAGCGTGAAGAATTCTCGATTAGAAATGCCAAAAACCGCGATTTACAAGGATTTTTGCCATATTCTAATAATCATAGTTTGCGATTAGATTTCGAGCGAAGCTAGAATTAATTGCTTTCGGAGCGCTTCTTGAGCGTGGGCTGTTTGTCCGAATTCGGATCGGCGGCCGGATTCGCGGCAGCGGGTACTTGCGCCGGATTTCCGCTCGCGGTCGCAGTCGGCGGAGCCGTATTTCCTTCGGGATTGTAGGGAGTTCTGATGTAACGCGCCGCTTCGTCTTGGGCGCCGGCCGTGTCGTCCTTCAAATGTTGGGCCAGGTTGTATTCGTTCACCGCGCGCTCGCGCTGCCCGAGGATGTCGTAAATCTTCCCCATGTAAATGTGGCCCCAGACTTCGGTCCATTTGGGATCGAGATCGCCGCCGAGCGCGGCGCGAAACGCGTTAGCCGCCGCCTGAAAATTCTTTTGGTAGAACATCGCCTCGCCCATGCGGAAATGCGCCAGCGAATTTGTCGGCTGCACGTCCAGCGCGCGCTGATATTCCTGAATGGCCTCGTAATATTTGCCGAGCGTGGCGTCAGGCCTTCGCCGCGAGCGATGGTGGCGCGGACGCGCAGCTTGGGGCTCGATTTCAGCAATTGATTGTTCGGGTCGATGGAAATGCCGTTAGGTTTCGGCCGGCCGAAAGTCTCGAGCTTGAAATTCGAAGTCGTGCCCGTAACCATGATCTTCTTCAGCTCGGGATTGCCTTCGGTATCGACTTTCACTTCCACGGGCATGCGGAAGGTGTCCAGTTCCTGCTTCACCGTGCCGACCACCTGAAAGCCCTTGCGGCGTGCGGTAGACGATATATTGCAGGGTGAATTCCGGCACGCCGGTCGAATTCAGCCACTGCGAAAAGAAGGAAACCAGATTCAGCGGCGGCTCGCCGGCTTTCGGCGGGCGGCGCTTTGGTGGCCGCCAGTTTTTCGAAGTCTGTCGATCGTCGCGGTCTTGCCTTCATGCTGCTTGTAGAATTCGCGCAACAGCGCCGTGAAATTGTCGTCGCCCAGGTCCGCGCGCAGCATGTGGTACACCATCGCGCCTTTGTCCTCACACGATCGAATAGTAAGCGTCCGAATATGCGCCGATCTGATTAGCTTGAAAAATCGGTGTAGCGTCCTCGAACATCAAGCGCGCCGACCGCGAAATCCTCGAGCGCGTGATTCAGTTGCGCCACGCCGCCGGATTGCTCCGCGTACATGGCCTCGGCGTAGCGCGACAAGTCCGTCCGTCACCCAGACGTCCGCCGGCGTGGCAGGAAGCACCCGATCGCCCCACCACTGCCCGGCGGCAAGCTGCGAGAGCACGCGATCGTTCGCCGATGGCGGTCCACTGCCGCGCGCTGATCAGCAGCAAGCCCGGCGCGGAATAGCCGTCGAGCGATCCATCCGGCATTTGCGCGATCGTCAGGCTCGGAATCGCGCCCTTACGCCGTTCAGCGGACCGAACGTGTCCGTCAAGTAGCCCATGATTTGCCCGAGCGAGCTGGCGTAGGCCTTGACGGTCGAAACCTGCGCGGGCGGCGTGTAGAACGAGAATTGATAGCCCTCTGTCGGCGCGGGCGTCAGCTGCAGGCTGCCGGCCACGAACGACCGACCGGGCCCGGGCTTATCGCAGTGGAATACGTAGGACATCATGCTCTGCGCCGCCCAGCCCGACGCCCGGCTGCGAGGCCGGGCGGATCGGCTTTGCCTGTGCCCGCGACCGCAAAGGTGTTCGGGCACGATCAGATTGAATTTTCCGGTGTAGCGATTCGACGGGTAGTTTGTGAGCGGAAACCAGCGCGCAGGGAGCAGCAGATAGGCGCTCGTTTTTTCAACCGAAGCGAAGCGCACTCCGCGCGTGGGGCTGTCTTCTTCGCTGCCAAACCGGCCCGGAGTAATCGAACGTCAGCGAGACGTGCGTGCCGGGAGTGAGCGCGCTGGGCAGCGCGACGGTAAGTAGCAGGGGATTGTTGTTGTCGCGCGCGTAGGTGACCGTCTGCGTGCCCATTTTCACGGCGTTTACGTGCAGATCCGCGTGCAGCTCGACGAGCACTGTCTTCGCGACCTGCTCGGCGACGAAATCCACCTTGGCATGAGCCAGGATGGTCTGATCGTCCGGGTGCAGGAATACTTCGACGTCGTAGTTGGTCGCGCGGAAGGGATAGGAATGAGGCGCCTGCGCGTGCGCCGCAGCGGCGGCCAAAAGGCACAGCACGAGAGCGACGAGCAATCGATGGATTTTGAGCAAGAAAAAGCGCCTCTCGGGAGGTGCTGAGAACCTTTCCCCGTAAGTAAGATACCAGAAATACGCGCGCAGTTGCCCGCGCCTGCCGCGACGCTCAGGACTGCGGAATCATGCGGGCGAAGACGTCGGCAGCGCGCTCGATCGCGCCGCCGGCTGCCCAGTCTGGCGCGCACTTCAGCGAGAGCGGCCTTCATTTCTTCGCGGGCGGCGGGATGTCGAGAAGTCGGCGCACCTCGGCGGCGACGGCGGAGGCGGTGAAATCGTCCTGCATCAGTTCCGTGACCACGCGCCGGCCGGCGATCAGATTGACCATGCTGAAGAACGGCGTGCGGACCATGTGGCGCAGGATCACGGCCGTGAGCGGCGCCACGCGATAGACCACCACCATGGGCGTGCCGAGCAGCGCCGCTTCGACGGTGGCCGTGCCGCTGGCCACGATCGCGCAATCCGCAGCGGCCAGTGCGTCGTAGGTCGCGCCTTCGACGCGCGTGACGTCGACAGCCGCTCCGGCCGCTGCTGCGCAGATGCCCGGCGCGGCGGCGTGTACGAATTGCGGCGCGCGATCGGCGGCCATCGCCTGGCGAGCCGCTCGCAGGCCTCGAGGATCGTCGGGAAATTGCTGCGCCATTTCGCTCGCGCGGCTTCCCGGGCAGCAGCGCAACGATCGGCCGCGCGGGATCGAGGCCGTGCGCGCGCGATGAATTCGGCGCGGGTCATGGCGGCTTCACGGTATCCACCAGCGGATGTCCGACGAAATCAACGGGCACGCCGGCGTCGCGATAGATCTTTTCTTCGAACGGGAAAATCACCACCATGCGCTTCACGCGACGCCGCACGATGCGCACGCGGCCCGAGCGCCAGGCCCATATTTGCGGCCCGATGAAATAGCCGACCGGAATTCCGTGGTTTTTCAGCCGCCGCGCAACGCCGAGATGCGTGCCCGGGGAATCGACGAGAATCGCCAGCGGACGCTTTGCGGCGCGCGGCTTCGCGCGCCAGCAGATTCTGCACGCGCACGACCGACGGAATCTTGTGCAGCACTTCGGCGATGCCGACTACGGCGACTTCGTGATAGTCCGCCAGAATCTCGACGCCCGCTTCGCGCATGCGCGGGCCGCCCATGCCGAAAATTTGCGCACCGGTGCGCTCGCGCAGCGCCATTGCCAGTCGAGAGGCGTACATATCGCTGGAAGCTTCTCCAGCGGAAATCAGAATTTGCGGGGGAGGCATGCGGGCGCGGAGCGGCGTCAGTCGTCCGCGGTGAGAGGTTGCGAAGACTGCGGAAATCCCGGCACGTTCGCGTCGGGCACCGGGACGCCAGCTCCTGTTCCTTGTATTGAAGCTGGTAGAGCCGGTAGTAAATCCCGCGGACGAGCAGCAATTCCTGATGCGAGCCTTGCTCGCGCAGGCGGCCCTTGTGGAAGACGAGGATACGGTTCGCGTGCTGGATGGTGCTCAGGCGATGCGCGATGACCACGGACGTGCGGCCGGAGAGCAGACGATCGAGCGCTTCACGGATCATCAGCTCGGTTTTGGTGTCAACGCTCGAGGTAGCTTCGTCGAGGATCAGGAATTTCGGATCGTGCGCCAGTGCCCGCGCAAAGCTGACAAGCTGGCGCTGGCCGACTGAAAGCGTGCCGCCGCGCTCGGTGACGGGCGTATCAACGCCCTTAGCCAATGCCTGAATGAACGGACCGAGGCCCACTTCGGCGAGCGCGCTTTCGGTGGCCGCGCGGTCGATGTCCGGAGTGCCAAGGCGGACGTTGGTTTCCAGCGTGCCGGTGAAGAGAAACGGATCCTGCAGCACGATGCCGAACATGCGGCGGAGAACACGCAAGTCCATCTCGCGAATATCCACGCCATCGAGCAGGATTTGACCCTGCTGAATGTCGTAAAACCGCAGCAACAGCTGGATGATGGTGGTTTTGCCGGCTCCGGTGTGACCCACGATGGCGAGAGTCTGTCCCGGCTCGACGCGGAACGAAACGTCGCGGAGCACCCATTCTTCGTCGGTGGGATTCGCGCCGCCGTGGTAAGCAAACCAAACATTGCGGAATTCGATTTCGCCGCGCGGGGCCGTCAAAGTGTGAACGCGCTCGGGGGACGAGATGGTGATCGGCTCATCCAGCAGGCTGAACACGCGCTCGGAGGCAGCCATGGCGGCTTGCAGGATGTTGAATTTGTCGCTCAAGTCCTGAATGGGACGGAAGAAGCGCTGTCCCCATTGCAGGAACGAAATCAACATGCCGACGGTGAAGGTGGTGGCGGCGATCACGCGCAACCCGCCCGTCCAATAAAGCAGCGCCACGCCGGACATGCTTAGAAATTCCACAGCGGGGTAGAAATAGGCGAAGGCGTCGATGGCGTCCTTGTACGCCTCCATGTGAACGCGATTGAGTTCGGCAAATTGCGCGCGCGCCTTGCGCTCCCGGTTGAAAAGCTGCACCACGGACATGCCGCTGATGTGTTCCTGGAGAAATCCGTTGATGCGGGCAATGGCGGTGCGGATGCGGCGGTTGGCGTCGCGCACCTGATTGCGGAAAAAATACGTGACGATGATCATGAACGGCAGCGGGGAGAGCGTCACAAGGCCCAGCAGGGGACGCCAGCTAATCAGGAAAACGGCGAGGCCGAAAATAAAAACGAAATCGTTGAGCATGGCCGCGACGCCGGTGGCGAACAGATCGTTCAGCGCATCGACGTCGGTGGTACAGCGCGTGACGAGCCGGCCGACCGGGCTGCGGTCGAAGAAACTCATCGGCAGCTTCTGGAGATGCCCGAAAATTTCGCGGCGCACGTCATACATCGTCTGTTGACCGACCCACTGCATGATGCGCATCTGCAGGTATTGCAGCGCGAAGCTGGCCATGATGGAGCCGAGGTAGAGCAGCGCGATAGCGCCAAGTCCGGCGACGGCGGTTTTGTAATCGATATCGTGCTTCATTCCCGGCGTGACGTACTTATCTATGCCGTGGCCGAAAAGATAGGGACCGAGAATGTCCATGCTGGTGATCGCCAGGCTCATGGTGATGGCGAAAATCACTGGCCAGCGATACGGGCGCAGATATCGCGACAGCCGGTGGGTGAGCCGGGAATCGAACAGTTTTCCGAGCTTCTCTTCTTCGCGGAAATCGCTCATTCGCGCGCCAGCTCTTCCTCGAGCAACTGTTTCTGGTGCAGGTCGGCGTAGTAGCCGTTGAGCGCCAGCAATTCGTCGTGCGTCCCGCGCTCGGTGATGCGTCCATTGCGCAGGACGATGATTTGATCGGCTTCCTTGACCGTGGAAATGCGATGCGCCACCAGGATGGTGGTGCGGCCGTGAATCACTCTGCGCAAGCCGTGCAGGATGCGCTCTTCGGTTTCGGTGTCCACGCTCGAAAGCGAGTCGTCCAGCACCAGTACGCGGGGATTGCGAGCGATGGCGCGGGCGATCGAGGTGCGCTGCTTCTGTCCGCCGGAAAGCGTGAGGCCGCGCTCGCCGACCATGGTGGCGTAGCGCTGCGGGAAGCCTTCGATGTCGCCCGAAATGCAAGCCACGTCGGCGGCGGTGCAGATGATGTCCTCCTGCGATTCCTCTAGCCCGAAGGCGATGTTTTCGCCGAGAGTTTCGCTGAAGAGGAAAGTGTCCTGCGGCACGTAACCGATCGCGCGGCGGACCTCATCGAGCGGATAGTCGCGGATGGAGCGCCCGTCGATCAGCAGGGTGCCCGGCGGGGCGTCCCAGAGACGGGCGATAAGCGACGCCATCGTCGATTTGCCGCTGCCCGTGGGACCGATAATCGCGAGCGTGGTTCCGGCGGCGATGCGGAGATTGATGTCGTCCAGAACCGTGGGGCCGGGCTCGTTTCCGGGTCCGGTGGGATAGGCAAAGCTCAGGTGGCGGAATTCGATATCCCCGCGGATTTTGGATTCGGGCAGCTTCGGCCGGCTGCCGTTGGTTTCCGCCTTCGCGCCGGCGGCTACGTCCACAATATTGGGCTCGGCCTTCATGATGTAGCCCAAGCGGCCCATGGACGCCGCGCCACGCTGGAAGATGTTGGTGACCCAGCCGAGGGCGATGATCGGGAAGACCAATATTCCAAGGAAAGTGAAGAACGACCAGAGCGTGCCGAGCGAGACCCGGCCGCCGATGACCTGCGCACCGCCCTTGCCGAGCAGAATCACGAAGCTGATGCCGATGAGCGCGGTGAGCGCCGGGAAGAACAAGCTCCACGATCCGATCAATTGGACGTTGCGGTCCACATATTCGCGGTTCACGGAATCGAACTGCGCGATCTCGCTCTCTTCCTGCGCGTAGGCGCGAATCACGCGCACGCCGGTAAGATTTTCCTGCGCACGAGTCGAAAGAGCGCCCAGTGCGGCCTGGATTTTTTCCGAAAGCCTATGAATGATGCGGCCAAAAAAGTAGACCGCGAACACCACCAGCGGGACGGGTAGCAACACCCAAAGCGTGAGCGAAGGCGAAAGCTTCAGCATGAAAAAAAGCGACACCACGGACGTAGCAACGGTCGTTGCGGTGTACATGATGCCGGGACCGAGCACCATGCGAACGGCGTTCAGATCGTTGGTGGCGCGAGACATCAGGTCGCCGGTGCGGTTGCGCACGTAAAATTCCGGATCGAGCTTGACGAGCTTGTGCAGCAGGTCGTTGCGCAGGTCGAATTCGATTTCGCGAGAGACGCCGATGAGGATCCAGCGTGTCCAGAACGAAAACGCTCCTTTCACGGCCATGGCGATGACGATGACGATGCAATAGATGGCCAGCGCGTGTTTATTGAGCGGCGCGTAGTATTTCAGGACGGGCCAAAGAATGCGCCGGGCGTCGCCGCCGAGCGTGCTCAACGGCACGGGAAGGCCGCCAAGGGAGTCCGTAATGATTCCCTGCACGAGCTGCGGGACCGCGCCAACGAGGCCCATCAGCGCGTCGAGCACCAAGCCGAGCGCGACCATTCCTTTATATCGCGCGACGTAGGGAAGTAGGGGCTTCAGGTGCTGCCAGCCGGAGGGTTTCCGTGCAGGGCGCACGGCTGTGGTCGAGACTGGTTGGGCGACAGCGCTCATTCAGGATTACCCGGATTAGACGCGGGCGCGGGGGATTCGGATGCGATTTCGGCCGGAGGTTTCGGACATAGCTGCGCGACTCGCTGCATTTTCAAACCCACCCGTTTTAACCGGATGCGGACATTCTATCGTGTCGCACCCGCGTGCGAAAGAGCTGTTGAGGACTAGCGCGCGGAGACGATTTCGTCCAGCCGGGCCTCGAAGTTCTCCTCGCCCTCCGACCATAGGCGCGTCTTTTCCACCGGCAACGCGGACTCGATGCGGCGAACCCAGTCCTGGAGCCTGCGGATATTTTCGCGGGTCTGCTGTTGGTATTTTTCGAGGTTATCGGGCCAGGCCATCGCTTCGAGAAATCGCGCCTCGTCCTCACTTTGCGGCTGCGATTTAGGTCCGGGCCTCAAACCCAAGAGTCCGGCGTGGCCCGTGAAGAGGTGCTCGAAGCCGAGGTTCACTTCGAAGTGTCCGTTTTCGCGCCAGAAACCGTCGTCGAAATCCTCGCCGCGGCACAGGATTTGGAGCAGCTGCGGCTCGGACGCCGATTTTCCGGTGCTGGCGTCGAAAATCGCAAGGTCCCAAGCGCAGGCGACTTCGTAGGACGAATCGCCATGGAGCTGTTCGCCGGCGAGCTCGACGATTCCCGCGGCATCCAGCGGCGCGGCGCGCAAATCCAGCTCGATCACCGGCGTCTCCGTTGAGTCCACGGCGCGAATGGTCAGGTGCGTGAAGCCAGGCCGGCTGGCGGAGAAGGGAACGGTGGCCAGGAAGGCGCCGAAGCGATCGAGAAGCTGGTCTTCCGGCATTGCGATGAGCCAAACACTGAGAAAGGAATGATTCGCCATGCGGACATTATACGAGGCGGGTGGCGAAATTCGAAATTGGACAGGGCTTGAGAAATGGGAGGGAACTACTTCTTAGGCGGCGGGAAATCTTCGTCTTCTTCATTGCCCTCGGCGGCGATACCGGAAGAGATGCCCATCAGGCGATCTTTTAGCGTATCGCCCATGCCGGCGAGCACGCCTGCGACGCTTTCGCGCATGCGCTTTTCGGCGGCTTTGGCGAGCGTATCCAGCACGGCCTGGGAATGCTGGCCGAGAGTAGTGGCGGAAGCGAGCAGCCACGAATTCGAGGCGTTTTCGAGGCGCGTCTTGTACTGCTCGATGGATTCTTCGGTGGATTTTTTGAGCTGCGACATCCACTCCTGATGCTGGCGCTGGCGGTTAGCCTCGAGCGCTTCGATCACCGGGCCGATCTGCGACTGAAAATGAATCTGTGCCTGCTCCACGGTCTGCAGCATCGAGTTTTCGAGAGTCTTTTGGAATTCAGCGACGGAGACGTCGCGGTTGGCGGCCATATCGGCGCGGGCTCTTGCGAGCGCGGCGCGCGAGGCTTCCTCGAATTTCTCGAGCGATGCGCCGGAGACGGCTTGCACGCGATCGACGAATCCCGCGTGCGCCATTTCCGCGTTTTCGCCCAGCTTCATGCGCTCGTGCGAGACGATTTCTTTCGCGGCTTCCTCGATTTCGGCCTGGCTGTGCTCGACGTAGGAGCGGCGATAGTGATCGAGCTCAGACGCCACCAGGCTGGAGATTTCGGCGGCGCGGCTGCGGAGCGACGAGGTCGACTGCTCGACGGCCTTTTCGAGCGACGACTGCATGGTGGTCTGCGCCTTCTTTTGATACCAGTCGGCAGCTTTGGAGAGGGCCTCGTAGGTTTCGTGCTGCGCGCCGACGCTTTTCTGTTCGAACTCTTCCTCGATCTTGCTCAACGTGGCACGAACGTTTTGCTCGAATTCCGCCGGGACTTTGGCGCTTTCCTGGCGCAGCCTGTCGAGAGAGGCGTCCACCGTCTGCTCTGACTCGCGCTGCAGCTGGTCGCGGGTAGCGGACTGCACCTGCGTGGCCTGTTCGGCCAACTTGCGGGCGTGATCGCGGACGGTCGCTTCGATTTCGTTGGCCTGCTGCGCGGCTTGGTCCACTTGCGCGCGGAGCAAGCCTTGCAGTTTCGATGCTTGCTCCCATGCGTCGGTGAGGCCGGACGTGGCCCGCTTGGCTTCGTCGATTTTCGGCGCAAGCTTGTTGTCGAGTTCGCTGGTGAGGCGATCGAGAACCTGCTGTGCGGACACTTGCAGCACGGGTTCGATCTGTCGGGCGCGCTCCGCGATAGCTTCATCGGCGCGACGCACGGCTTCCTGATGTTGGGCTGCGGCTACGTCTTCCAGATTTCTGCGGGTCTGCTCGATGGTGGCCTGCGCGGCATTCTGCAGCTCGGCTTTGGCGTCTTCGGTCTTGGCGCGTTCGTGATCGAGTCCCGCGCCCAGAGATTCAATGGTGGCCTGCGCGCTGGCGACGGCTTCGTCCAGCGATGCGCGGACGCCCTGCTGGCGTTCCGCGACTTCGCGCTCGGTCTGCGCGAGTCGATCCTGAGCGCTAGTGACGCTCTGGTCGAGGGCCGCGCTCAGCCCGGCCTGACGTTCGGCGGCCTGGCGCTCGGCTTCCGCGATTCGGGCGTTCGCCTGCGCCACGGTTTCATCCGCTGCGGCCTTCACGCCTGCGTGTTTATCGGCAAGGTCGCGCTCGGCCTGTTCAAGCGACGCTTGCGTTGCTTCTTGGATCTTCTGCCCGACGTTCTGGGTGGCACTCGTGAGCGCGGCTTCGAATTCATCGTTCCAGCGCTGCTTCGCGGCGGCGGCATCGGCTTGCGCCGCTTCGATCGTCTGCGCCGCGGACGCCTTGCGCCGAATCCTCGAGATTTTTCTTCCATTGATCGAGCTGCTGCTGGGCCGCCTCGGGCGAAGACAGAATGCTGAGCGAGGGATTGGAAGCCTCGCGCTGCGAAATCACGCGCTCGACGGCCTCTTCCACTGCGTTTTTCAGATTGTGCGCGGCCGCCTGTTGCGCCGCCTGCCGGGCGGCCTGTTCCGCGGCGGAGCTGACCGCCTGTTCGACGGCCTGGCGAACTTTCGCGTCGAGATTTTCGGCGCTCACTTCGGTTGCCTTGCGAGCCTCTTCGACAATCGAGTTCGTCCGATCGGCGGCCTGCTGGACGACTTTCTTCACCGCTGATTCCGAAACGCGCTCCATCGAGACCTTGATCGCGTGCTCGACGGCTTCGTGCAGCTGTACATCGAGCTGTTGGCGGACGATGGTCATTTCGTCGTTGATGGCGGACTGCGCGTCGCGGCGAAGCGATTTGTCGAGGGTGACCTTGGCTTCCTCGACCATGCGCGCCATCTGCTTAGCGGTCGCGAGCGTGTCCGGTGGCGCGGCTGCGGCCGGCGAAACCGGCGACGACGGTGCGGGCTGAGGAACGGCTGGCGGCGCTGGCATCACGTGCAACTTGTTTTCCGCCTGGGGCGGCGGGGTATTGGTCTCAGCCGCGTATGGCGTGACCGGGGTTGCTGCCTGTGCGGCCGCCGAGATTTTGTCGAGTTCGATCGAGAACTCAGCGGGCGAAAGCCCACCGGAGGACGCCGCGATGGGCGCTTGGCTTTCTTCGCCCGGCAGCGGGAACCAATCCTCAGGCGGAAAAGCGATGCCCCAGACATTGCCGGCCGTTTCAAACTCAAGGCCGATCTGGAAGAGCTCCCGGACGGCGCGTGGACGCTGCACCCAGACCACGCGGCCCTCCAACTGGCGGGGCTCCTGCGACGGATCGGGGCGCGGAATCTCCAGCTTGATCGTGGAATTCTTGGGAACGTAGTGCTTCGACTGGTATTTGCAGCCGTGACAATTGACCATCACCGTGGTGGTGCGTTCCTTGAAGGGCTGCCCGAGCGCATCGACGCCCGCGACCGTGATGGGCACGGCCTGCACGATGCGCGTGCTGCGGCGCTTCTGCGGACTGGTGTCTTCGGCTGGCAGAGAGTCGACCACTTCGTCCTCCGAGAGGTAATTTTCAGGGTAGCACGGGCCCCGGGAAGGGCGGTTACGGGTGTCGAGGTGGTGCGTAGACGAGCAACAGGGCTGCGATGCCCGGCTGTGACAGTGATATTTGGAGCGCGGGCGCAAAGGGCGGAGCGAGCAGCGCCCCTACAGGTGAAGGCAAAGGCTGCCGAGCTGAAGGCCTGAGTGGCACGTTCAGGTCAAAACCGAAGGCAAAGACAACGGCTAACAGGCTGAAGCCCGGCGCTAATGCTACCGGGGGCTAGACGTCTCGCCGGCCTTCCATGGCTTTCGACATGGTTACCTCATCGGCGTATTCGAGGTCCGAGCCGACGGGAATTCCCATGGCGATGCGAGTCACGCGAACGCCAAGCGGCCTGATGAGCTTCGAAAGGTAGACGGACGTTGCTTCCCCTTCAGCCGTGGGATTCGTGGCGACGATGATTTCCTCGACCGTGCCGCCTTTTAGTCGTTCGATCAGGCTTTTGATCTTCAGCTGCTCCGGGCCGATGCCCTGCAGGGGCGAGAGCGCGCCGCCGAGTACGTGATAGAGCCCATTGAACTGGCGGGTTTTTTCGACGGCCTGAATATTTGTGGCGTCTTCCACCACGCAGATCATGCTGCGCGCGCGCGTGGCGCTGGCACAGAAGATGCAAGGGTCGCTATCGGTAATATTGTTGCAGATCGAACATTCGCGGATTTTTTCCTTGGCCTCTCGGATCGCGTCGGAAAGCGCGAGCGCCTGGGCGCGGTCGACGCGCAGCAGGTAGAACGCGAGACGCTGCGCCGTTTTCTGACCGATGCCGGGCAGGCGCTTCAGCTCGTCGATCAATCGCGTGATGGAAGGAGCAAAATCAGCCATGGCCGTCGATTATTGCAGACTCGCTTGCGGCGCGCCACTCGCGAAACGTGAGGCGGGGGCAAGGCGTCTCGCGTGCGGCTGATTCGTGCGCAAGTGCGCTCCTTGCAGGGATGAACGCGCATTAACTTGGCATTCAAATTAGAGCAGGGCGGCTCCCGATGTTTCGTTGCGCGCCTCATCGCGCGGGAGTTACAATCGGGCGCCTCGAGTGGGGATGAACCTGGGGACCGACCGGCTCTGGAATATTTCCAGCGGCGGAAAAGGGAGGAAAAGTTTAATGGAAATGAGAATGACGCGATCGATCGCGCTTGCAGCATTCGTGCTGGCGGCCGGTGTAGCACCGGCGCTGGCGCAAGGCGGTGGCGGCGGGCGTCCGCCGATGGGACCGCCGCTTCAACTCAGCAGCACGGGGTTCACGGACGCTGCCCCGTATCCGGAAAAGTATTCGTGCGTTCCCGGAATGGGCGGACCGCCGGATGCCAGCAAGATGGTCTCGCCGCCGCTTTCGTGGGTGAACCCGCCGGCCGGCACGAAGAGCTTCGTGCTGATCCTGCACGATCCCGATGCCCATGCGGCAAAGACGTTCGACGACATCACGCATTGGGTGGTCTTCAATATTCCGGCAGATGCGACTTCGCTGCCGGAAGGCATGAAGGCCGACTCGACCGTGGCTCCGCAGGGCATGAACATCGCTCATTCGGCGTCATTCTTCGGGCCGTGCGCGCCTCCAGGACCGGTGCATCACTACACGTTTGAACTTTTCGCGCTCGATACCATGCTCGATCTGCAGAAGGGCGCGAGTCGCGACGACGTGCAGAAGGCGATGGACGGGCACGTTCTGACCGGTACAGTGATGATCGGATTGTTCCATCGGACGAGTGGGGGCGGACCTCCGCCGCCGGCGAAGTAGCCGCCACCGAAATACATTGCAGGAAAGTTCGAGAGAGGCGCGGCGCAAGCTGCGCCTCTTTTTTTGCGCCGATTTCCTCGGCCGATCGGAATCACCGCTGCGAAACGCGGCAAGCTGCATAGAATTTCGCGCTGCGCAGCAAAGTTGTTCGAGTTGCTCGCTGGAGTTTTCTTGGTTAGACCACAGACAAGAGTGTCTGTGCCACTCGAGGCTGGCGAGTGGCGTTTAAAACAGGCCGGGGATTTTCAGGCCCATGATGCCGGGGACGGATGCGGTCAAGTCTTTCATCTGCTTCGACAGCTCCTCATCCACGCGGCGCGTTGCTTCGTTGACGGCGGCGAGAATGAGTTCCTGCAACATTTCCTGATCTTTCGACTTGAAACTCTCCGGCTCGATGCGCACTTCGGTCAGCTGCTTTTGTCCGTTCATTTTCACGGACACCATTCCGCCGCCGGCCGAGGCTTCGACGCTCAGCCCGTCGATGCGCTTTTCCAGCGTCTCCTGCACTTGCCGGAACTGCGAAAGCATCTGCTGCAGCGCTTTGACTTCCATGGGTTATTCCTCGCCCGGGCGTTTTACTTTTGAAATCTGGCCGCCAAACTTTTCCAACATCGCCCTAACGATCGGATCTTCCTCAAACCGGGCGCGCAATTCCGAACTGCGTCCCATAGCCGCGCGACCTGAGTCGAGTTTAACACAGACGCGCAGCGGCTGGCCGATCACTTCCTGCACCGCTGTGCGCAATCGTTCCATCGCTTCGCGCGGCAACATTTCCGTGAGCGTCCGATTCTCCGACGAGAAAAACAATCGGAACTCACCCGCTTCGATTTCGCTGCGCGTGGCGTGTCCGAGAAAAGACGAAAGCAATTTCGAGCTTTGCAGCGCGGCCTTGATGGCGTCAAGCTGCGCGGAAGCCAGTCCGCCGCCGGAATTCTCCGCGGCGCGCGCCACGACGCGTGGTGGCGCTGCCGGTACAGGTGTGTTGGATGCGGTTCGGTTGCTGGGCGCCGCAGGTGTAGCGGGCGAGGTAACCGGCGCCGATGAAAGACCTTTTTCGGTCGGGGGCGCCATGCGCACGGCTGCCGCGGTTCCTGAAGATGAAACGGAGACCGCCTGTGTGGCGGGACCCGAACTTCGCGGTTGTGCCGACGGCAGCGAAGGCGTCGATTTCAGCGGGCGCTGGTCTCCGCGCATCTCCGCCAGGATTTCTTCCAGCGGAGCGAGACGTTGCGCATTGATCAATCGCAAAAGGCCGAGCTCCAGATGCAGCCGAGGATCAGGCTTGCGCCGCAGGTCGTCGTCTGTTTCGAGCAAAATGTTGAAAAAGCGCGTGAGATCTTCCTCGCCGAATTTCGCGGCGTGTTCCGCCAGCTTGGGACGTTCGTCCTTGGGCGCGGCCACCAGCTCGGAATCGGCTCCGCACACACGCACCACGAGCAAATTCCGGAAATGGCGGATCGCCTCGCGGCAGAAATGCTGCAAGTTCTGCCCGTCCTTAAGCAACCGGTGCACCAGACCGAGAGCCCGCTCGGCGGATTGCAAGGCAATGGCTTCGACGAGGTCTTCCAGTACGCTCTCGGCGACGACTCCCAGCAATTCGCGCACCTGGGCATCGGAAATTTCGTCGCCCGCATAAGCCATCGCTTGTTCGAGGAGCGACAATCCGTCGCGCAGGCTGCCCTCGGCCGCGCGCGCCAGCACCGCGGCCGCGCCCGCGTCGATCTTCAAATTCTCGGCCTTCACGATGCGTTCGATTTGTCCAGAATTTCTTGGAACGTAAGGGAGCGGAACTGGAAAAGCTGCGCGCGGGATTTGATCGTTTCGACGAGGTCTTCCGAGCGCGTGGTGGCTAGAATAAAAACGACGCGCTCCGGGGGCTCCTCGAGCGTTTTCAGGAGCGCGTTCGAAGCTTCGTCGGTGAGCTGATGCGCTTCGTCGAGAATAACGACTTTGTAGCGTGATGACGCGGGCGCATAGCGGACCATCTCGCGCAACTCGCGAATCTGATCGATTCCGCGATTTGAGGCCGCGTCGATTTCCAGCACATCGAGCGAAGTTCCCGCGGCAATTTCCCGGCACGAGTCGCAGGTTCCGTCCGGCTCAGCCGTGGGGCCCTTCGCGCAATTCAGAGCCTTGGCCAAAATGCGCGCGACGGTCGTCTTGCCCACGCCGCGAACGCCCGAAAAAATATACGCATGCGCCACGCGATTCGATTGAATCGCGTTGGCCAGCGTGCGCGTTACGTGCTCCTGCCCGACGATCTCCGCGAACGTCTGCGGCCGGTACTTTCGCGCGATGACTTTATAGCTCATTCGATCTCACGTTCGGGCCGGCAGCGCCGCAGCGATAAGAGGAACTTCGGGTGATCCGCGGCACACGAAGCTGTCCCGCTACCGTTGCTCCCTTCCGGGCCTGGCGGGGTTCGCGGGGAATCGTTGCACAGAGCCCGAAGTTCCACCGATCGCCGGTGGTGCGGAGAATTTTTTCGCCGCACGACCGCTTGGCGAGTCTAGCACACAGGTTCGGGCCGTGAAAGATTGCGAAGCCGATGGAGATTTGATTTGTGCTCCGCCGCGCCCGAATGTGCGCGACGATGTCGGAACCGCATCCGGCGGCATCGTTATTCTTATTGCGGCGAAAATTCCGGCGAGCTGGGAACAAGGGTTTGTTGTCGAGCGCGCGAATTCAAATAGCGGCAACAAATCACGAATATTCCAGTTTGGATCGGATTGAAACTGTGGTTCCACTTCGGAACTTGATCGCGCCGGTGCGAGCTAGGATCGACGTTGTCCGCCCGGTGGGCCCGTTGGATCTGTGGCGAGCGACAGGAAGATCAAACGATTCAATTCAGAGCTTTTAGGCGCGCGCAAGCTCTCCGTTGGCGCAAATTCTTGCTGAGCGCAGCGCACCGTTGTTCTGGCCCGCTCCTTGCCTAAGCATCGGTGATGAACCTGCCAATCCAAGCTGCATCCAATCTCGCAGCCCGCCGCAATCTCACGGTTTGTATCGTGGATAGCGACGCGGTTCAAACTATTACCATCCGAAACTTGTGGCACAGTCGATCCGGCTTCCCCGTGGTGGTCGCCGGATTGCCCTACGACGCGCTGGAAAAAATCCACTTCGGCGGCCGCCCCGTGATTCTGGTCGATTCGATACTGCCGGGGATGGACGCCGTGGGATTTCTCGGCAGAGTGCTGGCGAAGAATCCGGAAACGCACGCATTGTTGATGTCCGGCGAACACTCGGTGGACGCCGCCATCGACGCGATCAAGCACGGCGCCTACGACTTCCTGTGCAAGCCGCTCGACTTCGCGCGGCTGACCCGCACGCTCGACGAACTAGCCAGTGAATTGCAAAAGCCATCGGCGATCGTGGCGCCGACAAGCGAACCGTGGCGTCCGTTGCCGCTCAGCGAAATGCGCCGAATCCATATCCGGGCGCGTGCTCGAGACATGCAACGGCAACCGCGTCCGCGCCGCCCGCGTGCTGGGCATCGGACGCACCAGCCTCTACCGATTCCTGAAGAGCTCCGATCGGCAAACCGCCGCCAGCATCAGCGCCTGAAAGAAGGGGCCGGCATCTTCGCGCCAGCGCAGCGGACGGTTTTGCGTTTGCTGATTCCTGTCAGCGTGCGTTTTAGTTGCCGGTAGTGTAAGACGCGTTGTACATGGCCGCCGCCGCCAGACAGGGCCACTGTCGAATCCAGGCGCACCATATATCCCGGTCTGCGCCGGCAGTTCAACGTCCTTGCCCTTCTTCGCCATGACGTATGCCGTGCCGCCCACCAGACCGATTACCGTTCCGCGCAGCACATGGCTGAAGATCAAGCCGACCGTCGATCCGCCCGCCGTCCCGATGGCCACGTCCTCGACATCGTTTTTCACGCTGTGGTTTTCGGTGATCACTTCGCCTTCCACGGCCTTGATGTCCTTGCGTTGCTTATTTGCCTCGGTGCCGCCGCTATAGACTGAAAGGATGCTCATCTTCGCGGGGAAGAGCCGGCTTTCGACCTCGATCGAATCGAACTTCAAATTCATGGCCGCGCCGCCGCGGAACATCGAGAACCAT
>CAWDBK010000019.1:0-142930 GCA_963800535.1 uncultured Acidobacteriota bacterium | reverse complement strand
CTTCTTGCCGCACTTCGACTTTAGGTTCCGTATTGCTCGTCAATCCGAATCACGAGCGGGCGAAAGTTCTGGAACGTGCGGATCGTTCGCAAATCCACGAGCAGTAGACCCACGGCCACAAGGCTGACGAGTACCAAAGCAATCTTGAGATAGGTATTGGTCACCATCGGGTCACCGTAGGATTCGAGGTAGAGGCGCTTGGCATCTTCGAAGCTCGCGTCCTGGCTCATAGAAACTCCCTGGAGATTGAAGTCGCTGCGGCTACGGGCGCTTCGAGGATTGCGGCGGAAGAGCTCCCGCCGTGCCGCTAAAAATGTGGTTAGTGAGCGTCGGGATTTTCAGCAGGGCGTAGATCGAAGCGAGAAATGTGATGAACAGCACCGGAAACCAAGCCATGAGCTGGACGGTCGAAAGCGTACCGGCCGGTGGGAGGCGCAGCGCGCCCACCATGAGATTCGCCATGATGAAAACGACGGCCGACGCGACGACCTGGTAGAAGGCGTATTGAAGGAAGCAACGGAACCAGCCCCAGAAAAGCCATTCGAGCTTGGGGACGATGAAGAACGGCACAAAGAGCGGCCCTACCAACACGCACACGGCGGTAGCAATAAAGCCATAGGCGACGACCACAAATGCCACGGCCTGGGCCGCGGCCAGCAGGATCATGACGCCAACGTAGATGGCGGTGCCGACGAGGTCGCCCCAGGTGGGCGAATCGATGCGCGTCTCGAAATCGGCAATGCCCTGGATTACTGTCTGAAGTTGTGCCTGATCGATGCGGCTCGACAGAAATTGCGCTTCGTCCGTGACGAGGTTGTGAAAGCTCCTGCCGATGCCCGGAATCGGCGCGCTGTAGTAGTTGGTCATGGCGAATCCAAAGCTGATGGTGAGCAGGAGGCTTGCGAAATGGTCGAAGTGGAAGGGGTGCTTGCCCCCCGCCGCGGACAGCGCCGATTTCACTCCGTACCAAACGACGAGGATCGTGGCGAACGAGCGGAAGAGGTTTTGCCCCATCGCGTCGAAGAAGCCGAGGTTCTGGGTGAGCAGGTTGTTGATGGCCTGGAAGATGTACTGCAGATAGTCGGCTTGCACTGAGGAGCTCCTTCGACGCCGGGGCTTACGTCCGAATGCCTCACGGCATGCGGAAGTTCTGAAGCGAATTGGTCAGTGTGCCGGTCACCTGCGCCATGTTCGCGGAAAGACTCGCTTGGCGCTCGATGTCGGCGTTGATGATGTTGGCTGTGGATTCACGCTGCTGTTTGGCGAGAATTGTTTGCACTTCGAGCATCGACGCGAGAAGTTTGTTGGAGTCTTGCACCGTGCGGAGCGTCAACATGCCCGCAGCATTGATCTTGTTGAGTACGGAGACTTCGCTGTTCAGATCGGAGTCGCTCGAAAACGAGTCCTCTTCGAGGTTGCCGATTTGCGTTTGGACGCCCTGGGCGGTGCCACGGATCGAGCCGATGGTCGCCATGGCGTTCATGTTCGCGCCGTCCAAGAGTTGGACGGATGCGTATTGGGATTGCACGCGCTCCAGCTCGGAAGCGTCCATGCCGGAGAGTTGACCCGTATCGTAGGGGAGCAGCTGGGTTGTAGATCTCTGGTAGCCGGTGTTGATGTTGGGAAGCAGGCCCGAATTAATGCCGCTAATCCAATTGCCGGTGTTCCCGAAGGTGTTGAGCGAGGTCACATTGCGCCATTGCGAGAATAAGGCGCGGTAGCGCGCGGGCATGTTTCGGATGAACGTAGCCATCTGCATGGCCAGGTTGAGTTGGGACGTGATTTTCGCGTAGCTCTTCTGTAATTGAATGAGGTGTTGCTGGAGCTGCTGGTAACGGAGCACCGCGTTTTGGTAGTTGGTCGGGTCGTACACGATCCCGCTGCCCAGTTGCGCGGAGGCTGTTGCCAGCGCAGAGAACGAGAACCAAAAGAACTGCTGAAATTTTCCTTTTCATCGACATTTCATCCTCTCTTTCCTGTCCTCAGAAATCGGAAGGCATTTGGTGGTTGTTGTAGTCGGGCAGCGCGAGGTCGCCCGACAGATAGACTTTGACTCGGTGGCCCTCGCGGATCGTCACCGTTGGCATGATGTTGAGGAATTTGTCGAGAACCTGAGCGGCAGACTGCGCCGTGCCTTGCGCGAATCCCTGACGCATCAGGTCGCTGCTGTTTGCGGTAAGGGAACCTGCGGTGCCCGCTTCCGCAACGGCTCCCAGTGCGCCAATCGCAAGCGAAACGCCGAAGATCCGGAGGTAGTGGTTGTTGACCTGATCGCGCAGCCCAGTGCTGCCGATCTGATCGAGTCCCTTGAATTGGTCGAGGCTGACGGAATAGCCGTCCGGCATCACGATGCGGTGAAACACAACCGCGAGGCGTGTCTGGCCGAAGGTATCCACCTTTCTCGTTTCGCCCAGTAACTTGGAGCCAGCGGGAATGAGCAGGTGCTGACGGTCGTTCGAATGGACATCGGTTGAGAGCAAACACTCCACAGGGCCGGAAAACTGCCCTTCGAGTCGGTTAATGAGTACGGTTTCGAGAATCGTTCCTTCCAGTAGTACGTAATTTTTCCCTGCCGCCGCATTGGCAGCGCCAGCAACGCGAGCGGCAGGGTTCCTGCCTTCCTCCTTTCGGTCTTTCGTTGTTTCCGCGGAATCGTTGAGTGGCTTCGAGGCAACGGAAGCGTTCGCTGCGGGCGCAGTCGAGATCGACTGCAACTCTTTAGGAACTGGAGGCATTTGCACGGTCTCGGAGCCTGCGGGAGTTGCTTCGGGTGGCGAGGGAGGTGCGGACGCACTGGCGGGAGCGGGGCGGTAGGTGAGAGCGACGTTCGAGGCAAAAAGCGAAAGGTACGCCCGCCTCTTGCGCTCGGCCTGAATCGGGTCTTCTCGCTGGGAATCACTGCCACCCGCCGGTGGATTCGGATTCTGCTCCGCCGAAGATGGTGGGTCCTGCACTCCGAGCAGGCGCGTCTGCTGCGCGAGGGCGCTTTGCGCCGCAAGCTGTTGCCGCTGCAATTCCTCAATGCGGTTCTGCAGGTCGGCGATCTTGGTTTCGTTGATTTCAACCGGAACCTGGACGGGTGACGCAGCTGATCCCGCCTTGGCCGGCGTCTGCGGCTTCTTGCCTCCGGTGAGCCACATGATGGCGACCATGAGGAAGGCGAGGCCGACAAGGAGCCACGACTGGACGTTTTTCGGGAGCAATCCTTGTGGCTTCGGCGCTTTTTCCTGAACTTGAGGCAGTTCGTTCATGGGCAGCCTCAGTTCCCGGCCGTGCGCCGCGCGAACGGCAACTTTTTCTTGCCGACCGCGAGATAACCCGAGTCGATGATCTTCGGCGCGATATAGACGCCGTTTTCGACTTGAAAGGAAATCAGGTTGGGTTTTCCGTCCTTTAATTCATAGAGCGCGGGTTTTTCTCGCGCCCCACACTGGATGTAAGTAAAGCTATCGTCGTGGTAGATGGCCGTGACGAGAAACGGGTCTCGTACGGCTTTTGGATCGAGCGTGTAGTCAAAGCGGATTTTCGTCGCATAGGTCGATCGGAATCGATTGATTTCGTCGCTCTCCTGGCTGTGCGCGGCTCGGATTTGATCGGCGGTCTGCGCTCGAAGCGTATCGAGTTCTTTCTTATACGCCTCGGCTTCTTCGGCGCGGACAAAACCATGAAGTCCCGCGTTGGCTGTCCCACCCGAATCCTCTTTCGGCTGCACGAAGATCTTCAAATCGGGTTCGGCATTGGGCTCGTTGCTGATTTCCGTGAGGAGAAAGCTATATACGTGGCCGCTCGCGGTGATGAGATTCAAATTGCTGCGGATTCCCGCCTGGGCGGGATGCACGTAGCAGAGATTGTGCGCTCCGTTGACGATCCAGAATTCCTTGTCGCCGGTCGTGAAATCCAGAATCTCTTCGTCGTCAGGGAGCACGATCAGCGTCGAAAAACGGAGCTTCGCGCGGATGGGAACAATGTCTTCCTTCGAGTACTTCACGACACGCGCACCGGCCTCGGCAGCGACGGTGCGGGTGCCAACGAGGCCCCAGGTGACGCTGGCAAGCGCCGCTACCGCCGCCCACCGGAGAATGGACTTCCTGCAAGTTAATTCGATTCCGTTCATGATTTGCTCCTTGTAGTTGTTCTCAGGAACTTCGGTCGCGTTCGTTGGTATGTCCCAAGATCCGATTCGTAAGCACAGCAATCGCGGTAGCCCCGAATGCGAGTGCGAGCGGAACGAACGCCAATGCGTATGGACAGAAAAGCCAGAACCCGTTCATCGGCGATCTCCTGCGAGTACGTCGAGGCCCTTCTCGAATCCGTAGGTCTCGAACGCTTCCTTCCGTTTCTGGTTGTCGTAGGGGTCGTTCGTGTACAGCCAGTAGCTTTTTGAATCGACGCGAAGATTGGCGATTTTCGCGAGCTCCGGCGTCTTGATCAGAAACTGTTGTTTCGGAATCAGATTGGCGACCAACTCGACTTCGTTGTCGTTGAGATGGAACTGCCGCCGATACTGGTCGCGATCCATGTCGGGATTTGCGAGGAATATTTTGGTGGCGCAACTCTCGACGATCACGTCGAGAATATCGGAGCGCCTCAGCTCGTCGAGCGATTGGGTCGAGAGCACCATCGCCGCGTTGTGTTTCCGCCAGGTTTTCAGCGCCTCGACGACATACCGCTGAATGCTCGGATTCTTCAGGAACACCCAGGCTTCATCGATGAAGAACGCCTTGAATACGGAACTGATTTCGCGATCGGCGATGACGGCGTTTGCGCGGTGGAGGATGTAGAACAGCAACGGTTCGAGAAGCTCCGGGTACTGGCTCATGCGCCCGAAGTCGAAGCACTGAAACCGGGAAAACGAGATAGTGTCTTCGGCATTGTCGAAAAGGAATCCGAATTGCCCTCCGCGTGTCCATTTGGCGAGGCGAGCGCTCAGTTGGTGGCCGAGCGTGTTGGAAAGAACGCTCAGGGTGCGCAACGAAGGATCGACGGCATAGAGATTTTCGATTTGGTGGTACAGCTCCCGCTCAACGGCCGGATCGAGTTCGAGAGGTCGCTGCCCCTGGACCAACACCTTGAGAAAGAGCGCAAGAAAATCGAGATTTTCCTTGGTCGGCGGAAGCGAGAAGGGATTGATTTTGAAGTCCTCCGATTCGAGGCCGACGGAGACGTATGACCCTCCGAAGAGCTGCGTCAGGCTGGCGAAGCTTCCACCCAGGTCGAAGATAAACGTGTACGGATCGTATTTCTGGAGATTGGTAATGAGAAAATTAATCGCAAACGACTTGCCACTCCCGGTTCTACCGAGAATCATCGTGTGGGCGACATCCTTGTAATGCAGATTCAGAAAGTACGGTGTGTTGTGATTGGTTTCGAGCACCGCCAGGTATTCCTGGCGAAGATGCGCATTGCGAGGCTCGCCACAGTGCAGGGTGAAGAGAAAGGAGCAATCGGCGTAATTGCTGTTGAGCAGGTACAGCGACCGTAGATTGAAAGCATAGTTGCCGGGAACGGCGGTGAGGAACGCGTTCAGCAGGTTATAGCGTTCTTCGTAAAGCTGTGCGTCGTGAACGCTGAAGACTTTGTAGAACTCGGCCGCAGCCCTTTCCACCCTCGCGAGATCGAGATCGTAGATCACTACAGTCAACGAAAACTGGCCGAAATAGTTGCCGCGCAGTTCAATTTCCTGGATGCCCTCGCCCAGTTCACGGACTTGGGATTCCTTCGAATCGTCCAAGAGCACGTCCGAGGGCGCCGCATCGTTGAGATTGACTTGGCTGAAGAACGACCGTTTGGTGTTGTGAAAGTGGCGGCGTTTCGCATGGATCGCGCTGCGCGTCCTGCCAGGGTCTTCCTTCTTCCATTCGGTCACAACGTGGTAGTTGGCCTGAACTTCAAGAAGACTTTTCAGAATCAGGGGAAACGTTTGCGCGGAAGGCTCTTTGAGCGTGAGCACTTTCACGTAGTAGTCGTCGACGCGCAGATAACGGCGGTGGCATTCAAGATGTGATTCCGGCAGGTAGTAGTCGAGGAAGGTATCGTGCTTGCGCTGGGCCAGGGCGAGCTTTTCGGGATCAAAATTGAGGGTTCTCTTAAGAACCCGGAAGGCCTCGTCCTTATCGAGAGTGCGAACGGTGAGAAAGTCGCTCACTTGCAGAATGAAGCTGCGCGCCTTTTGAAGGAGAGCGGCTTCGGCGTCGCGCAGTTGCTGGCCGAGCACGAGAACTCTGCTCTTCGACGACAATTGCACGGCGAGCGAGGTGATCGCTTGTTTGGGGTGTTTGGCCAGTTCGCCGAATGCATGCGCAAGTTTGTGCGGCGTGCGGAATCCCTGATAGAGGACTACGTAGTAGATGGACAAGGAAAAGAGCGTGTCGGATTTGCTGGCGAGGTAGGCCACCCGATTGCGGATGGCCGCGTCGACGATCGGGCTGTCGTAAAATGTGTGCGGGATCGGTTCTTTATTGCGCTTGAACAAATATTGGTAGACGCGGCAGTTTTCATCGAAGAGGCGCAACGCGGACTCCAACCGCTTCGTCAATCCGTCAATCGTCCCGTCGTCGAGGCATTCGTAGTCGACGCCGCGAACCTCCAGAACCACGCCCGCTTCGCCGGTTTTCGTCAGGAACGTCTCGGGGCCTATGAAGCCGTAGAGGTTGATCTGGTCGCCGAGCGAGCCGGCCTCGCTATAATTCTTGAAGATGCGGCTAAGCTTGAACATTGTCTTCCCTTCGAACGGTGATCGGTGTCCACTTCATGGGATCGTACTGCGTGCGAAACTTTGCGGCCGTCAGCAGAAACCGCAGAATCTGCGGGTCGGTGTGTGTCGTCCAGCGGGCCAGTACGTACAGCAGGAAAAACATGAGCAAGCCACCGAGGAGGCTTCCCAACAGATTGAAGGTCGCCGCGCCCAGGCACATCGCGAAGAAGAACAGCTTTCGTTCCGCTCCGAGAATGGTGAGCGGTCTCGACAGCGAACGATGGACCTTGTTGATGCGCCTTGGTTTCGGGCATGATCGCATCCGTTCGCCAACTAGGAGCCGGGGAATAGCCACGCCAAAAAATTTACTGCTGCGATCGCCATTCCGACTCCAAATAGAACGCCCGCGAGAACGCGCTTGGAGCCTCCCTCGCCAAAGGCGAAGGTCAGACCAGAGACCACAATGGCTACGAGCGAGAGCCCGCGGGCGATGGTGCTCGTGAACGCGGTTTGCAAAACATTGACGGCGTTCTCCCAGGGAGAATTTCCGGCTTGCGCGAATGCCGGGACGGCGAGCGCGAGACCGAGCGCTATGGTGAAGAGAAGGCGCGCGTTTATTGGAAGAAATCGAAAAGAGCGGCGACGAAGGATGGGCACGAGAGAGCCTCCACTTACGAAACAAAATGCCGTCGCCGAGCGACGGCGAGGGGAGGCTCTTCGCGTTCTCCGGAAGCAGAAAGGGACCAAGGGGCGATGCGGGTATCTGCTGTTCACGCCACGTTGTCCCTTAACCTCAGGGCACAGTTGGAGCCTTAGCTCCACAAACAGCGTGGTCCCGCGGTCGCGTTGGCACCCTGCTACAGTCCAATCGCGATGCAATCCGGCGAGCCGGAGAACCCGGCTACTGGATTGCTCGCGGGAGTACGTGGCGAGAACTCCCCTCGCGCACCATATCTCCCGGTACTGTGGAAAAATCCCGCAAGAAAAAAGAAGGCGTGGCGTCGTGCCAACGAGGAAGCGATCTCTTGACTCTCTGCCTATGGACTCGACAACTGCCGAGTTCTCGCTTCGTTCACTCGGGGGAAGATTTTCGTCGTCGCGGAACCTTCTCGACTCCGCTCCCATGAAACGCCTTGCTCACACGAGCTAGCGCCGTCCGTACTCTGTAGCTCAGGGCTTTCGGAGAGAGACCTTCACGTCTGCCCAGTTCCTCGCCCGAGAGGTTTTCGAGTTCGTAGGCTGCCACGAGATCCCTCTCCGCTCGGGAAAGAACGCCCATGTTCACAGCTTTATCCAAAAGAGCGCGCAACAGGACGGCGGGTTCGAAGTCTGTTTTGGAAGACTCTTCCGCAAAGACTTCGTCGAGGACTTGTTCGGTCTCTTCCCTTGATCCGGTACGGTATTGCCGAATGGACCAGCGCATCGTGTCTCGCTTGGTTCGTTCGACGATGGAGCTGGCGAGATAGGACGTTTTCCGTTGGATTGCAGGGGAGCGCACGATTTCAAGACAGGTGGCGACCACTTGTTGCGCAGAGATCCTCCGGCAGGAACTGGGGGAAGCTGCGGCGGATCATCCGAAATTCTTTGTGCAGGGCGGGCATGAGGGCGCGAAGCAGGAGCGCTTGTGCGAGATCAACATGTTCGGGCGCTGCGAGTTCTTCGATCAGAGCCAAATAGACCAAGTCAGAGTCACTATAGCCTTTCGCATCCGTGACGCGGGTATGCATGTGGGCGATGAGGCTCGGGAGGTCTCGAAACCAACTCAAAATAAAGACGCGCGTCGTGAGAGCTTGATACCAATCGGTCGCGTCGGGCTGCTCCAGCCGAGTAATCAAACGGTTGTCGAGTTGACACAAAGCGCACCGGCAGACGACGACCCGAGGGGACATGGCTTTGCTCCCATTTCCACGGCGAAGTCAGGAGATGGGATGGGGTTAGGCTGCCGACCACGTTCGCTGGAAAACGAATCCCTGAGATTTCGAGTTGATGAAGCTATCCGCCGGGTTCCGGAGTGGTTGGATACAAACAGAAATGATAGTACTGAAGTACTACGTACCGTATATATAATGAGCTAAGATGGCCCATATAAAAGTATGCCCGCGCGATGCACGTTTTTAGCCATCGTCAACGAAAATTAATTCCAGCGGGAAATGCCTCGATGTGTGCTATAGAAAATGTAAAGTGGGTGCTGTGTCGAGGTGTAGGCGTGCGGTTTGTGGTTGGACGAAATGAGCCTTGCCAAGGGCGATGTAGACTCCGAAGACCTCGTTAAGCTCTCGGACGAAGAGCTGATGCTGAAGTTGTGCGCGGGGCGTCGCGACGCACTGACCATCCTGTACAACCGTTATCACAAACTGGTTTTCGACGTGGCCGCGCGAATCCTGAGAGATGCCGGCGAGGCCGAGGAAGTTGTCCAAACGGTATTCCTGGATATTTTTCGCGCGGTGGCGAAATTCGATCCCACCAAGGGCATACTCAAAGTGTGGATACTTCAGTATGCGTACCACCGGGCCCTGCATAGAAAACGCCATCTTATCTCGAACCACTTCTACCGCTGGGAAAACTTGGAGGCCGCGATCGAGGTGGGATCGAGTCGCGCTCTGTGGGGCGAGTTGCCCGAGGCCACGAGGCTTGCCGAAGAGGCTTTGGCAAGCTTGAAACCCCGGCAGCGCACCGCCATTGAACTGACGTATTACGAGGGGTTGACGGCAGAGGAGATTGCGCGGCGTCTGGGGGAATCGCCGCACGTGGTACGGCACGATGTGCGGCGGGGGCTGGCGGCTTTACGCGGAATTCTAAGAGTCGGCGATGAAGAAAAGTAAAACACCCAACACGACATCCACTCGCTTGTGGCCCTTCGGACACGGACGTTTCGAAGAGATTTGCGCGCTCGCTGTCACCGGACAGCTCGGCGGTCCGCAGATGACAGAACTCAACGAGCACATTGCCGAGTGTTCCTCCTGCCGCGAGTATCTGGAATCTCTGGCGCAAGCCAGCATCCAGACCATGCCGCTCCTGGCGGAGAAGCACGCGCCGGAAACCAACGTGCAGCCGCGTCCAGGGATGAGGGATCGCTTTCTGGCGCGGGTCGCCGCGGAAGATTGGAACGGAGACAATCGCGCGAATGCCCGGCCGCACCGTGCTGAGCCGGAGTTCATTTCCTTGCCGCTCGACCCGGCTCAGCCATGGCCGAGATTGGTGAGGGCAAAGCCACCGTCCGCGGTTATTTCTGTCGCGTGGCGCGCCGCCCTTGCGATGGCAGCGTGCGCTGCGATTGCGGTCGGCGGCTACTACGTCGGCGTCCGCAGAAACGGATCAGAAACCAAGAAACAACCGGCTGTGGTAGCGCATTCGGACGCGGCGCAAGAGATCGTCGCGGTGAAGGAACCCGACCGGCTCGGTCAACTCGAACAGCAAAGAACCCAGCTGCAAACCGAGCTTGTACAGCTCAAGGACCGATTGTCCGCGGCAGAAACGGAGCGCACGTCGCTGCGGAGCGAGCTTGCCGCGGCGCAGGAGAAGCTCACCGAGGCAACGGCCCAGCCGCAAGCGGCTTTGCAGCGCGCGTCGGAACAAAACGCCGACGCCCAAAATCAGATCACCTCGCTGCAAAGCAACGTAGACCGGCTCAGCCAACAGCTCTCGCAGTCGGAGATCAAACTGGATGTTCAGAAGCAACGCGACGACGACCTCAGCACGAAGCTCGCGCTCACCGAAGACAGTTTGCAAAAGGAGCTCGACCTGAAATCGGCGAAGAGCCAAATGGGCGAGCTGGTTGCGGCGCGGAATTTGCACATTGTGGATGTCTACGATGCGGACCCCAGTGGCAAGCGGCAGCGCGCCTTCGGCCGTGTGTTCTATATCGAAGGGCAGTCCCTGGTGTTCTATGCCTATGATCTGGATGGCCCCGGTGAATTTAAACAGAATGTCGTATTCCACGTCTGGGGCGGAAAGGCGGGAGTGAACGACGTAACGCACAGTCTGGGTATTCTTCATAAGGAGGATGCCAATCAGGGCCGCTGGGCGATGACGTTCGACGACCCCAAGGTACTCACGCAGATCAACGCCGTTTTCGTGACCGCCGAATCGGCCAGCAAGCATTCGGATCAACCTCGCGGCAAGAAAGTGCTCTACGCCTATTTCGGCAGCCAGCCGAACCATCCTTAGTTTGTCCGCATTTGCGGCCGGTAACGTTAGTTGGATGAAATCCAACCCTTTGCCAATTGTGCCCATCACCGAAGCATTCTCTTCATTACTCATCGCCCGGACGATTGTTCTGTCCGCAATTCCGGACACTTCACGAAAGGTTTCTCGGTTCCGCTGGGGCGGCCCTTAACATGACGTCGCCAGGGGAGGTGGCCTATGTCCGCGAAGAAGCCGAAAGGCAACATTAAGAAGTTCCGTCCGGTTCCGGCTGCGCGTGTAAGCGTGGTGAAGGCTTTGTCGCCGGTCTCCTGGGTCGGTTGGGAGATTCGCCCCAGGGAGAAGTACTTCGGGCTCATTAGGAGAGCGGACGGCACCGTCGAGCGAACGCGACTAAAGCGTGATGATTTGCAGGCTGCTGCGGAATTCGTCGATGCGCAGAAAGCGCAAAACATAGCGGCGATCCGGGTCGGCGATTGGCTCCGCGTGAAATCGCGAGACCTTCGCTGTTAATTCTGGCTTACCGTATCGCAGCGCACGGTTGCCGGTCGGAAAAACGAAACTACGGCACTTCCTGCTGGGTGACCGTTCCGCATCTTTCGCAAATGAAGGAGCGGTTCCATCGAGTGAATGCCACCGGATAAACCAGATTGTTATGCCGCCAAGTCACAAGGACTAGGGCGCAGAAGACAATTGGCGCAAGAAAGACCAGTAGTTTGATCGGGAGCGAGGAAACCGGCGGAGTGCTCACGATCACGAAGATCACATAGGCAAGGAATCCGGTAAATGCAGCAACGCCGAAACGGAAAATCAGTCTGAGATAGGACCACTTCTCGGGAGGCTTTAGAAGACCCGACAGCTCGCTCTGGTGAGTGCCCTTCGCGGTGCTCCGACCAAGTACGAGGCCCGGCCCACCTGCTCCGAACACCAATCCTAACAGTCGTCCTTGGCTCTTGGTCTTGAAGAGTCCTTCATGATACGCGAGCGACACTTTCTTTAGGTCGCTGCTCCCGCAATGCTTGCAGACCAGTTCCATGCCCCGCCTCGTCGCGAGGGTGGCTTGGTTCCCTCGGTAGAGTATGCCCGCGGGGATTGCGGATTTCGCCATACGACCGTCTCGGCTGTAGTTCGATTGCTCGCAATCGCGGGCCAGCGACAATTCAGGCCTCCTGGCGATTCCGGCCCTTGCCCTGATTGATGGCCTGTGACGTGCGATGCTGGAGATCTATGCGGGAACGGATCACGCATTCGAGGTCCGCCACAATACCGTTCGGTTCAGGGAATGTCCCTTCAGCGATGACCTTGTTTTCGAGCCGCCGCGCGGCTCGTCGGGCTCGTTTCCGAATCCAAGCCGTTAGGCTGGCTCCCGTAACGGGAAATTCGTCGGTGCGCAACGCGATGTCCACCAACACACACGAAGTCGCCCGATCGAACCAAGGGGGACTTCCGAAATAGAAAGATACTTCCTCTTCAATGATCCAGTCGTATGTGTCGATCACGAGTTGGAACAAGCTCCCTCGGGTGCCTGCTCGTAGCGGCAGGCAGAGACTCCCGTTCGCTCTTTCGGTGGGTTAGCCGCTTTGGAATCGGCGCGGCCATTTCGACGCAGTGCGCTCCTACTGGAAGTATCCCTCGGAAGGCGATTCTATGACATACAGGTGGAGTTGTCAAACAGACAGTTAGACTATTGACGATAAAGGGGTACAGAGTGATAGTTCTAAGGCAAGTCCGTAACAGTTATTTTCGCGCAGAGGCCCCATGGACCACGCGAAACTGTTCGGACGGCGGCTGAAAGTATTGCGCAAGGCGAAGAGGCTTAACCAAGCCGAACTTGCCGAACGAATTGGGATTGAAACGAAATACCTAAGCAACCTCGAAACCGGGCGAAGAAGTCCGTCATTCGACAAGACGGTCGCGTTGGCGAAGGCGCTGGATGTGCCCATGAGCTCTCTGTTCTCATTCGATCAGGACGAGGCCGACCCAAAGGTCCTCAAAAAACGAATCGAGTCGATTCTCGCCAAGGCCACTCCACAGCAGCTCCATCAGATTTATGCACACGCAAGATTAGTGCTCGAATCCTAGCATCGCACAACTTCCAAGTAATCGACGCCAAGTCGCCGGCTAGCGACTGGATGGCACCGCCATGCCGTTTGCCTACCGGGCGTCAGCCAGTCGGAAAAGCGATGAATACCGCCAGTGGAACGCGACGAATATCGCCAACCGTTGGCGCGTTTCGGGCGGCGCCGGTCTGCGAGTTTCCGGAAGTGGTCGATGGAAAGAAGCGACGCAGATTTCCGGTGAAGGTCGCGATGCATTCCGCCAGCCCCAGGAGAGTTTGACGAGCGACGTCAACGGATTGCGGCTTTCGTTCCGCTGGATAGATCCCGAGCACATAGATGCCCGCGAAGGACGCGGCCACGGGAGGAAAAGAATCCAAGAGAATAGGAACCGGCGCGCAGCGTTAAGCGCGCAAACGGCTGCATAAATGTTACTGATCGATGAAATTCAAATTCAGGCTGCGAAATTCTCCGGCTTCGCGGGCATACATGAAAGACAGCGAAAAAACTGCGATTGCAAGTGCTGAGCTTTTTCAGCAATTCGTGGCGCTGTGGCCCAGTAGGGCGGAGGACAAACGAGTGGCGACACGAACAGTGATTTGTGCCGAGTGGTTAGTGGCGAAAACGACATTTCTGATTATCTGTTCTTGTTCCTGGTTTGTTGTAGCGCGATGACGTTGCGCGCGCAAACAGAAACCGCGGTTGTGTCCGGGCTCGTCACAGACAGCCAAGGCGCCATTGTACCGGGAGCCGAAGTTCAATTGCGAAGTGTCCAGCGCGGAAGCGCGCAAATCGTGTCCACAAATGGAGCCGGAATTTACGTCTTTGCCAACGTCCAGCCGGGCTCATATCAAATTACGGTGCGCAAACAAGGCTTCAATCAGGTTGACCTGCTCGGGATGATCGTCAACGTGCAAGACCACGTGGAGCAGAATTTCAAACTTCAACTTGGGTCCAGTCTCCGAAAGCATCACAGTTGAATGGCAGCGGCATTAACATCAACACAACGGATGCGGCGGTCAGTACTGTAGTCGACAGCAACTTCGTCGAAAACATGCCGCTGAACGGGCGTAGCTTTCAGGATTTGATTATGCTTACCCCAGGAACCGTCACGAATAGTCCGCAGACAACGCAAATTCTCGGCTCTAATGGCGAGTTTAGCGTGAACGGGCAACGCACAGAGTCGAACTATTATTCGGTGGACGGTGTGGCGGCCAACACAGGCATCTCACCAGGCAACCTAACTGCCGGAATGAGTGGCTCCGTTGCTGGCTCCACGGCCCTAGGAACCACCCAAGCGCTGGTTTCGGTGGACGCCCTCGAGGAGTTTCGCATTCAGAGTTCGACGTATTCGGCGGAGTATGGACGCAGTCCCGGGGCACAGATCTCTCTTGTCACGCGTTCGGGGACCGACCAATTACATGGCTCGGCGTTTGAATACCTGCGCAACGGGGTCTTCGACGCGAATGATTGGTTTACCAACTACTATGGAACGCCGTCACCGGCGTTGCGACAAAATGATTTCGGCGGAACTCTGGGCGGACCCGTCGAGATTCCAAAGGTGTCTAACGCGAAGAACAAGACATTCTTTTTCTTCTCTTACGAGGGCTTGCGGTTGGCTCAGCCGCAGGCGCCTAATTTGATGTATGTTCCAGACGCGACGCTCCGGCAATCGGCTCCTCCCCCGGTCCAACCGATATTGGGCGCTTTCCCGGTAGCCAATGGGCCTGACCTTGGTAATGGCTTGGCGGAATATATTGCCACCGCATCCAATCCCAGCTCGCTCGATGCCTACAGCATTCGGCTTGACCACACGGTAAACGACAAACTAAGGGTCTTCTTCCGATTCAGCGACACGCCCTCAAATTCAAGCAGGCTAATAAGCGGTGAACCTTCTCGTAGCGTCATCGATTTGACGTCCAGGACCTACACGGTGGGTGCTACAAGCCTGTTTTCCAGCCACCTCAGTAACGACTTCCGCCTGAACTACACCTCGAGCGAGGGGAGCCAGTCACTCCAAGTCGTTGCCTTGGGCGGTGCCGAGCCAATTGATCTGGCACAGCAACTGGGAATTGACGCGCAAGGAAGCTTGGGATATTACGCCAATTTTGGGCTTTATTTTCCGGGCTATACCGCTTCCCTCGAACAATCCACCCAGATCGGTAGGCAGAGGCAGTGGAACTTACTGGAGACAGTTGCACTGTCTGTCGGCAGGCACCAATTCAAATTTGGCGCCGATTACCGCCGGTTGACACCGACCGCTAACCCATTTGGCCAAACTAGTGAAGCCTTCTTCGGGACTGCCACGGCGGTGCAAGCCAACTCGGCGGATTTATATGCTGGAGCGGAGGGTTCCGCCTATCCTATCTACAGAAACTTTTCTGCGTTTGGTCAAGACGAATGGCACATCACGCCGCGGTTGAGTCTTTCGATAGGACTGCGATGGGAGGTCAACCCAGCTCCTGGCGCCACGGATGGGCGCGTTCCTTATACCGTCGAAGGTTCCAGCTTCAGCACGCTGAGCCTTGCTCCACAGGGCACCCCGTTGTGGCAGACAACCTGGTACAACTTTGCTCCAAGACTTGGCGCAGCGTATCTCCTGCGGACAACACCGGGATGGGCGACTGTGGTTCGTGCCGGAGGGGGCGTATTTTACGATACCGGCCAACAGGAGGGTTCTCAGGGCTTCGACAGCGTCGGGTTTACGGGAAACAACTTCTATACCTCTGTGCCGTTCCCGCTGACGCCCGCGCAAACAAATATTCCCATCGTTAACCCACCCGTACCGCCCTATCAGATTTACGGAGCTTTTCCACAGCATCTTCAGTTGCCCTACACGTTGCAGTGGAATGGCAGCCTGCAGCAAGCGATGGGGAAGTCGCAGTCTCTTACGGTGTCTTATATTGGTTCACATGGCTCAAGACTGCTGGAAGCGAACGAAGTAAATGTGGGACAGTTCAACCCGAACTTTAGCACTGTTACCTTTTATCAGAACGGGGGGACCTCGGACTACGATGCATTGCAAGTGCAGTTTCAGCGCACCCTGGCACGAGGCCTCTCGGCGTTAGCGTCCTATACTTGGTCCCACTGTATCGATTACGGATCAGAGAACGCCGCCTTCCCATCCATTAGGGGGAACTGCGATTTTGACGTCCGCCACAATTTTTCTTCGGCCGTCTCCTATGATTTGCCGAACTCCTTCGAGAGTCCTCTCGCGCGTGCCGTCCTGGGCCACTGGGGTCTTGATGATCGCTTCACCGCCCGGACCGGATTCCCCGTAACGCTGAGCGGGAACTTTTACATTGACCCGGGTACTGGAAAGGAAGTGCAAGGCGAACTGAACCTCGTGCCGGGCCAGCCAGTGTACGTCTATGGCTCGCAATATCCGGGAGGGCGAAGTATCAATCCCGCTGCTTTTGCGCTTCCACCTGCGAACGGCCCGGGCGACGCGCCGCGGAACTTTACGCGTGGTTTCGGCGCCTGGCAAATGGATCTCGCTGTGCGGCGCGAATTTCCTTTACACGAGAATCTTAAGCTTCAATTCCGCGCCGAAGCTTTCAACATTTTTAACCATCCAAACTTTGGCACAATCAACAGTTACTATTGCTCCCCTGGACCCGGCTGCACGTTTGGACAGCCCACGGCGACACTTGCCAATAGCCTGGGAATTTTGAGTCCTCTCTACCAACAGGGCGGAGCGCGTTCCATCCAGCTCGCGCTGAAACTGCAATTCTAGTTCTCCTTGATCCTTGCGACAGATTGCATGATGTCGCATTTGTATTGAAAAGCCTCTGACGCGTAGGGGTGGGACTCATTTGACAACCATGCAGGGATTTCTACAACAGGAGACAGCGGTGCGCAGGAGGCGCGGGCACGCGGGCCATCTCATAGGCCTTACGATGTTCACATTAATCGATATCTTTGGGCTTGCTCCCCGCACACAGGCGAGTGTACCTGGCGCGGAGCAGTCGCGGACAGGACCCGTTACAGTTCGGGACGCCGTAGAAATGACAAGAATAGAGCATTTCTCCGACGACACTGATGTCCTGTATTCGCCGGATCGGAGCCGATTCGCCATTGTCGCAAGGCATGCGGATTTAGCAACGAATACAAACATATCTGATCTGAAAATCTATGACGTGTCGTCCATCATACGCGGCATAGAGACCGGCGCTACTTGTCTGGAACTCGCGTCTGAATCCAATAATCCAGCAATTACTAACCTGCGTTGGTTGGCTGACAATCGGACCCTCTTCTTCATCGGCGAACAGCTAGGCGGTGCACCTCAATTGTTTCGTTATTCGATTGGAGACAAAACCGCGAAACAAATGACCCACAACAGCACAGGGGTCTTGGCATTTGATGTGGCCGATAATGGCAAGAGTTGGGTCTATGAGATTGATCCGGGCGAAGACCTCTCAGATCGCAACGAGCTCATCAGAAGTGGACTTGTCGTAGGCTCGCAGTCCCCGGCTCAGCTATTGACGGGGCGATGGGACCGAGGCCTTGCGTTCCACGATCGACGGCACATTATTATATTCGGCCGCGACGGTGCGAACGAGCGGACCCTGCTATCTCTTGAGAAGCAGTCTTGGGAAACATCATTCGTGAAAATATCACCTAACGCACGGTATGTGTTAGCTCTCGAAGATACTTACTCATTTCCGCGCTCCTGGCTAAAGTACGCTGACGAAGAATTTCAGGTTGCGAGGAATGAGCCAATCCAAGCGGTGTCAGCTCAGAGATATCTAGTCATAGACACAAATACGGGAACCTCTAGGCCGCTCTTCGACGCGCCTGCAGGCGACTCGCCGTGGGCTCCGGTGGTGTGGAGCGCCGACGATAGCTATCTGATTCTTACAGCCGTATACCTCCCGCTCAATGGTAATGAAAATCTTGGAGAGCTTGTTGCAAAAGGTCCACACAATGTCGCGGCGGTGTTCATAAATGACGGTTCGGTTGAACCGATTCGAGTCGGACGCATCACTGATAACTTCTATATCCAGGACTGGGACTCCAAAGACCAAAGCTTCACAGTAGCAAGGTGGGATGCAAGAAACGATAGACACCACTATGTCAAGTCACCTAAGGGATGGATGGAGGTTAACTCTGAGAAAGCGTCGTTGCTGCCAACCAAGATACTGGTAGACGACGTCGAGGACATAAACCACCCGCCCGACTTGAGAGCAATCATGGGCCAGACGAACGTCGAGAAAAAGCTCACAAACCTCAATCCTCTCTTTCAGAATCTGGAGTTTGGACGCGTAGAAGAGATCACGTGGAAGACGAGAGACGGTCATACATGGAACGGAGGACTCGTTTATCCGGTCGATTATCAAAAAGGTACGCGATATCCGCTAGTGATACAGACCCACGGCTTTAATAGGGACAGCTTCCTCGTGGAGGGGCCATACAAGGGGCAGAACAGCGCGTTTGCGGCGCAACCTCTCGCAGCACATGGGTTTTGTGTCCTCCAGATCGGCTACATGCAAGAGGAAACAGACTGGAAGAGAGCAATGTTTAGCGAGGGTGAGATTAAATACTACATGGGAGCGGTGGAGGGAGCCATAGATAATTTGAGCGGAACAGGTTTGGTAGACCGAAATAGGGTCGGATATATTGGATTTAGCCGCACAGGGATGTACTTAGCATATATTCTCACCCACTCCTCGCATCGGCTTGCGGCCGCGACAATGGCTGATAGTTCTAGTGGCGGCTATGAAGAATACATTACCTCGGACGACATTAAGGATCGGGCGTGGATTGAGCAAGTAAATGGAGGTAAACCATGGGGCGACGGGTTGCGAACGTGGCAGAAGACCGCTCCTGGCTTCCGGCTAGCTGAAGTGAATACGCCGTTGCGGATTGAAATGGATTCTGGCCTGGACGGGATATTAGATCAGTGGGAAATGTTTGCGGGACTTCGAATCTTGCAGAAACCAGTGGAAATGGTCATTTTCCCAGGCGGAACGCACATACTGATGAAACCCTCCCAGCGATTTGCTTCAGAGGCGGGAAACGTCGATTGGTTTCGCTTCTGGCTTAAGAATGAGGAAGATCCCGATCCAGCGAAGGCCGATCAGTATGGGCGCTGGCGTAAGCTCCGAAAGCAGCAAGAAAGCAGTGAGACGCAGAGTGGCAAGCCGCAGACAACTGATCACTAATTGTGGTGCCGCAATACCTTTCGGTTTTTCTAGCCACTCGCTACTAAAAACCAATCACTCCTTGATCGTAAAGGTAGTCTCTCGAAGTACGCGTCGAGGCCGGCGCATCAGATCAGAGTTCATGAAGCCATGGGGGCGTCAATGACGTGGTCATCGTTATTCCGATGAGAATCGAACTCACCGGTAAGGATCTAACTCTAGAGCAACTCTACGAGGCAGTACTCTATAACGGCAAAGGAGTTCTTAATATCGATGCCGAGAATCGCATGCAGAACTCTCGCGCAGTAATTGATCGTGTAATTGGCTCAGATGCGGTGGTCTATGGCGTAAACACCGGTTTTGGAAAACTGGCGTCCACGCGAATCTTACGTGAGCAAATTCGCGATTTACAGACGAACCTTGTGCGCAGCCATGCATGTGGCGTTGGCGCCCCGCTCTCTGAATCTGAGACGCGCGCGATGATACTTCTTCGAGCTAATGCGCTGGCGAAGGGATTCAGCGGAGTCCGGCCCACCGTCGTTCATACCTTATGCGCCATGCTTAATCGCGGGGTTCATCCCGTGATTCCATCGCAAGGGTCCGTCGGAGCGTCTGGAGACTTGGCACCGCTCGCGCATCTCGCTCTTGTCGTTATCGGGGAAGGGCAAGCGGTGTTTGAAGGCGAGAGGATGTCAGGGTTGGATGCGATGATGCGCGCGGAGATCGCGCCCCTCCGCCTGGAAGCGAAGGAAGGCCTCGCCCTACTCAACGGTACCCAGGGAATGCAGGCTCTCTTGTCGCTGGCGTTGCATGAGGCGGACAGCGTGGTTGATACGGCTGACGTCGCAGCCGCGCTGTCGCTAGATGCGCTACGCGGGAGCACCGCGGCCTTTGACCATCGGATCGCGGAAGTCAGGCCCCATCCTGGTCACAGGAAAACAGCAGAGAACATCCGAAGGCTCAATCATGGCAGTGCGATCCGCGAGTCCCACCGTTCGCCAGATAACGACCCCAGAGTTCAAGACCCGTACAGCTTGCGTTGCACGCCGCAGGTTCATGGCGCGGTGCGCGATGCGATTAGTTACGTTCGTGAGACGTTAACAATCGAACTGAATGCAGCGACGGACAATCCACTGGTTTTCGCGAAGACCGGGGATGTGATCAGTGGAGGAAATTTCCACGGGCAGCCGTTGGCGATGGCGGCGGATCAAATGGCCGTTGCCTTGGCAACGCTCGCCGGCATCTCAGAGCGCCGGATCGAACAAATGATGAACCCCGCCATGAGTCAGTTGCCCGCATTTCTAGTTCGCGAGGCGGGACTAAATTCCGGTTTCATGATTCTCCAAGTGACGGCCGCAGCGCTTGTCAGCGAGATGAAGGCAATGGCCGCGCCGCGTTCCGTGGACTCAATACCAACCTCCGCAAATCAAGAGGATTATGTGTCGATGGGGATGTGCGCGTCCCGAAGACTGAGGCCGATGCTTGAGAATGTCCGCAACGTTCTTGCTATCGAGCTTCTCGCCGCGTGCCAGGGGATCGACTTTCTTGCGCCGTTGAGGGTTGGCCCTAAGACAGAGGAAGCCTACGAAATCGTCCGCTCGGTTTCGAAATCGGTAGATGCGGACCGCTCACTTTCGATCGACATTGAGACCGTCGCAAGGCTGATCGCCGAGGGCGCTTTTCAGAGGATCTTGGTCTAATCGGAAGAAATGCCCGACGGCAACGATTGTTTCGGTGAAACCCATCGCTTGGAGTCGAACAGACGAAATGAATCCCAAGACCGTAGTGTCCGATGCTCCTACCCGTCGCCGTTTTCTGCGGCGAAGCTTTGCGTTCAGGCGCAAACCCGTCTTCGTGCCAAACCGTCGCTCCACTTGCCTGCTCGATGAGACGTCCGCACGCCGGGACTTGGTGAGGGTAAGGGAATCGCAAGCGTGGATGGTCGGTGCTCAGACGTAGCTTGGCGAAAAATCTCTTTTCCGCGGGCATACTCTCATGAAAGCAGACGAAGCCTCATGCCGAACGGCGGAAGCCCTAAGCAACTGAATGAAAGCGGATGAAAACGTTGGCACGCATAACTTATGCCTACCCATGTTACGTCTCCTGGCCGTCCGAATTGCGATGCCTCTTGGTTTGCTGTTCTGTGCAACGAACGCGGCCGCCCAGGCTTCGCGAGTCACGGCCACTCTCGAAGGTACAGTTCGAGATAGCGGTGCGGCTGCGATTTCGGGTTTCGACGTTAAGGTGCAGAATACCTCGACAAGTCAATCTAGCATTCTAACGACGGACAAACAGGGTTCCTTTCGAACCAAGCAAATTGTGGCTGGCACATATGACATATGGGTGGAACACAAAGGCTTTGCCCCGTACAAACGCACCGGCCTCGTCGTAAGTCTTGGCCAGACCGTGCATCTCGATATTGTTCTCTCTCTGGCGTCCGGATCGGCTCACGTCGCGGCCGCAGCAGCCGTTCGGAACAAGCCACCTATTATTGATGCTTACATTGAGGAATTCTTCCTTTCAGAAGCACTTCGGAACGAAGATCCGGGGGAATTGCAACTCACGATCGGGACAGACTCGCGTCAAAGGCTCGGTAGCAACGTCATTCTTCAAATGGAATATGGCCTGACCGCAAGATTGCAGCTTAGCTCTGAAACAGCTTACGGGGTCAGAGCCAGCGGAAATAGCGAGGTCCCCGCAGGATGGAGCACGACAAGCATCGGCTTGCAATACGAAATCGTCAGAAGCGAATCGCCGTTCGCGCTATCGGCGGGAATATCAGTCGGAGTTCCAGTGAGGTCAAACGCTGAAGTCGACTTCGAGCCAGAGCTTCTTGCAGCAAAGACTTTTCGCAGAGTTCAAATCCATGCAGGTTTCGTCTCGGACGTCGAAAAGGCAAAACCATCGTTCCAATACAACATGGCGTCTGCATTTCTTGTCAGCCAGCGCTGGTTTCCGACTGCGGAGTT
The DNA here is from genome assembly GCA_963800535.1 of uncultured Acidobacteriota bacterium. Lineage (GTDB taxonomy): Bacteria > Acidobacteriota > Terriglobia > Acidiferrales > UBA7541 > Palsa-295. The sequence goes on along the minus strand of CAWDBK010000019.1, from coordinate 120,924 downwards.
CAACGGGAGACGCCTTAATGGAAAGAATGCGTTCTATCTTACGCCGGGAGTCTACCGCCATTTCGATCATCGCCTCGAAGTCGGCATTGGTGTGCCCGTGGGAGTCGGAGGTGTGGCAGGTCGGGTTGGGATCGTTGGAAAGATAACTTGGGAAATAAACAGAGACCAGATCATTAAGAGAGCGCGCACGCCGTCGAGAACATTATCGGTCGGTGATCTATGGCGATGAATCGCAGACAATTTCTTTCGGTAACAGCTTTCGCCGGGGCAACCGCGGTCGCTCCTTTTCCCAACTGGACATTGCCCATAGAGGAGCCATGCTCGTTAGATTTCATTTTTCTTACCGACACGCACATTCAGCCGGAACTCAATGCCGCAGAAGGCTGCGGGATGTGCTTTGCGAAGGTCCGCTCCTTTCAAGCTGATTTCGCCGTCCAAGGTGGGGACCATGTGTTTGACGTGCTCGGATCGGGTAGAAAGCGCGCCAGGCTGCTTTACGATCTCTACGCCGATACCGAGCAACGTCTCGGATTGAAAATGCGCCACACCGTGGGAAATCACGATGTCTTCGGCATTTACCGGAACAGCGGTGTTGAGCCTACCGACGCGCAGTACGGCAAGAAGATGTATGAAGATCACTTCGGAGCAACCTACTATTCCTTCGACCACAAGGGGTATCACTTCATCGTTCTGGATTCGATTCAGCCGACTTTGGACCGCTCATGGGAAGCTCGCATCGATGCGCGGCAGATTGAGTGGCTTAAGAAGGATCTTGCAAGTGTCGCGCCGCAAACGCCTATCCTTGTTGTGGTCCACGTTCCCCTGGTCACCGGCGCTGCTTCCTACCTTGCTCCTCGGCCGGGAAAGGAAAACCAGCTTTATGTCATGAACGCATTTGAAGTCCTGCCTCTGTTTGCCGGGCACAACGTCCTTGCCATGTTGCAGGGCCACATCCACATCAATGAGGTCGTGAATTTCCGAGGCATCCCCTACGTTACGAGCGGCGCGGTCTGCGGCAATTGGTGGCACGGAACCCGACTAGGAACGCCGGAAGGATTTACTGTCGTCAGCTTGCGGAATGGCAAGATCACTTGGCGCTACGAGACGTACGGGTTTAGGAGCGTTGACCCGCAAAACACGTGAAATCTTGTGCGGATTTGATAGAGGTCTGCTATGAAAACGAGTCTCTTCGAAATTTTCAAAATCGGAATTGGGCCGTCGAGTTCACACACCGTCGGCCCCATGCGTGCAAGCGCTCAGTTTGTCGGCGAGCTCGGTTCCAAAGGGCTACTCCTGGACGTTCAACGCGTTCAGATTGATCTGTACGGCTCGCTCGCATTGACGGGAAAGGGCCACGGAACAGATCGTGCGGTGATACTTGGGCTCTGCGGCGAACAGCCGGACACCGTGGACGTCTCAGGGATCGATTCGCTGCTCGCCAATATTCGAGAATCGCAAGCCATTCCGCTGCGCGGCGTACAAGCGGTCGGGTTCCGCGAGGGAAGGGATTTATTGTTCCATAAGGATCAGACTCTCGCCCGGCACTCGAACGGAATGTGTTTTTCCGCGTTTGATCCGGCGGGGCACCCGATTCTTCAAACGGTCTACTATTCGATCGGAGGGGGCTTCATCGTTCGCGAAGGCGACGAGAACTTGCCGTCGACGGTTCGCACCGTTCCGCATCCGTTCGGAAGTGCCAAGGAACTGTTGGCGCTCGCGGAACGTCAGAAAAAAGCAATTTGGGAAATTGTCCTGGAAAACGAAAAGGCTTCTCACAGCGAAGCAGAGGTGCAAGGCTACGTGGATCGCATCTGGAAAACGATGCGGGACTCCGTAGCGACGGGTTTGCAGACGGAAGGAGTCTTGCCGGGAGGATTGAACGTTCGTCGGCGCGCGCCAGGGCTGGCACGAAAGCTGAAGAAGGAAGGCGCAAAAGATCAGCTCAACGCAATGGATTGGGTGAACGTCTTTGCGATGGCCGTGAATGAAGAGAATGCGGCTGGGGGTCGCATGGTGACCGCACCGACTAATGGTGCAGCAGGCGTCCTTCCGGCAGTCGGCCACTACTACGATGCATTTGTTCCGGGAGCGTCAACCGAAGGGCTTTTTCGGTTTTTTCTCACCACTGCGGCCATCGGAATTCTATACAAGGAGAACGCCTCGATTTCTGGTGCGGAAGTCGGATGCCAGGGTGAAGTTGGCGTGGCTTGCTCCATGGCAGCTGGTGGCCTCGTCGCAGCTCTAGGCGGGACGAACCAACAAGTCGAGTACGCCGCGGAAATCGGGATGGAGCACAACTTGGGCATGACGTGCGACCCGATCGGGGGGTTGGTACAGATTCCCTGCATCGAGCGCAATGCTATGGGGGCGGTGAAGGCCATCAATGCGTGCCGCATCGCCATGCGCGAGAGCGGCGAACACAAGGTATCGCTCGACCAAGTCATTAAGACGATGTACGAGACGGGAAAGGACATGCAAACGCGATACAAGGAGACGTCGCTCGGTGGACTGGCCAGACTCAACATCATCGAGTGCTAAGCGGTAATTAGCGGGAGGAAGCGGATTGGTCCGAATACGAGAAGCCCGTGCGGCACGCCGACACGAGCGTCACCCTTGAGTGAAACACAATCCCCATGAAGATGAGAGAGTTACGTTCTCTATTTGGGCGATGAACGACTTGAACGTTCTAGCTCGCGTCGTGATGCTGTTCCATCGGTTGAATGTTGAGATCGATGCCATCTGGATGGTCCGGAGACGTGAGTCGGGGGCGCTGCACATTCATGTAACCACGAGGTCGGAACGGGACCGCGCGCTACGGCTGGAAGCACAGCTCTACAAGATTTGTGGCGTAACTTCAGTTGGTATCGAACGAAGCAACAAGCCGTTGCCATCCGAAGTAGAGAAACGATTTCGTTAAGCAAACAGGAAAGGAACAATCGGACATAAGCAGGCAGCACTTATCCAGAGTGGCTGAGGGAACAGGCCCTGCGAAGCCACAGCAACCAGGCAGCAAATGCCCCGGTGCTAATTCCTGCCCAGTAGGGAGAGATAAGGTCCAAGGCTCGACGGAACCCGAGTCCCAAAATCCTTGCTCCCAAGCTGAAAAAAGCACCCTCGCGGCGCTCCGCGTTTTCGTGGTCGCCCGCAATCGCTGATGAAAACCATCTCCACAGGAGGGAAGGATGGAAGACTGTTCAGATAAGAGAATCGCCGTGATCAAGCTGGGCGGTTCGGTTCTCGCGAACGAAGAAAGTTACCGCGAGGCGGCGAGATTTCTCGGTCGCCGCTTGCAGAAATGTCCGGGAGGACAACTCGTCATAGTCGTTTCAGCCCAGTACGGGTGTACGGACGAACTCGAATCACTCGCTCGAAGCGCCAGCAAAAACCCGAATCGTAGAACGCTCGATCTTCTCTGGTCCACTGGTGAACTGAGATCCGCGGCGCTCCTTGCGCTTCACCTTCAGAATATGGGTATATCTACGATCGCTCTGAACGCTCACGAAGCGGGTTTGCGCAGAAATGGGTCGGAGCACATCGAGGCAGATTCGGTCGAGCTCGAAGCCGCTCTGGCCAATCACTCGATTCTGGTCGTGCCGGGATTCTTTGCCACGACAAAGAGCGGCACTTTACTGTCCTTAGGTCGCGGCGGCTCCGACCTTAGCGCAGTGCTGTTTGCGCAGGCTCTCGATGCCCAGCAATGCGAGTTGATTAAAGATGTGGATGGATATTTCAACAAAGATCCTCATCTCGATGGAAAAGCCGCGCGCCTGCCACAGCTTTCCTACGAAACCGCCTTGAAGATGGCTGACGAGGGATGCGAACTGGTCCAGTGGCGCGCACTTGAGGCCGCCCGCAAGGCCGGGCTGCGCCTTGTTATTCGGAGCCTTCACGACAACGCGACGGGGAGTGTCGTGTCAGAGAACGAAAGCGCGGTTGAGTCTATGGGTCATGGAACAAGCACAAGGAAAGCGTGACAGCCGATGCGTACGATCTATGTCATCACCACGGGCGGGACGATCGAAAAGGGCTATTCCGAGCAAAGCGGATTGACCGGAAATTTCAGCAACAAGATCGAACAGTATCTGCGTCTCCTCCGGCTGCCGGACTCCGACGTGAGCGTTGTGCCCTTGCTCAACAAAGATAGCCTGGAGATGAGCAATGCGGACCGAGCATCGATCCTGGCCACCGTGAAAGGGCTTCTCAACGAGAAGGCTCCGATCGTCATCACGCATGGTACCGATACGATGGTCGAAACCGGTGCCTACCTTAAGCACTCGCTCCCGGCCGTCCACGTTCCCGTGGTGTTCACAGGTGCAATGGCGCCGCTCGGGTTTGAAGCAAGCGACGGATTGCAGAACCTGACCGAAAGCCTTTTTGCGGTACGTGTACTTTCCCCCGGCATTTATCTTGTCATGCACAACCAGGTCTTTCCCGTCGATCGCGTGCGAAAGGACCGCTCACTAGGGCGGTTCGTGGCCGACGGCGGGCCGATCGTCGCTGGCTGAGTTTCTGGGAGAGACGAAGAGGTTTTCGTGGAACTAGCGGCAAACTTCCTTTTCAATCCATGACAGAGGTACTCACTCTCAACTGGATCGGAACGTTTGTCTTTGGGGTGAGCGGCGGAATCCTTGCGGTCCGAAAACAGATGGATCTGTTTGGAATTCTTGTCTTGTCGGTGGTGGCTGCGCTCGGCGGCGGGATGATGCGCGACGTGCTGCTTGGGCACACCCCGCCCGCGACGTTCAATGATTGGCGCTACATTGCGGTTGCCGCCAGTGCAGGAGTGTTGATCTTTGCGGACCACGGCCGAGTGGGGCGATGGCAGTCCCTAATTGTGACCTTCGACGCGGCCGGTCTTGGTTTGTTTACCGTCACGGGCACGGTAGCGGCGCTCGACGCGGGACTTAGCTCCGTTGCGTCGGCTTTACTTGGGATGCTTACTGGAATCGGCGGGGGCGTCTTGCGGGACGTGCTGGCCGGAGAAGTGCCGTTCGTTCTGCGCAAAGAAATCTATGCGCTGGCCTCGCTGCTCGGAGCACTAATCATAATCGGCGCGGGCCAGACTCATCTGCTAGGGACCACGGCCAATATCGTGGCTGCGGTCGCGACGTTCTCGCTACGGGTGGTAAGCGTTTGGCGCGGCTGGAACATTCCGACGGCGATGGTGAAAGGATCTTAGTCGGGGGAGCGCACGCGCTGGCCGGTCAGACCGGCGCGGGGCAGAGGCGCTTCCGGGCCGTCTCAAAGTACTGGGGATTAAGTTCAATTCCGAGGAAGTCGCGACCTTCGATTTTCGCAGCGACGAGCGTGGAGCCGGAGCCGCAGAAGGGGTCGAGCACAACGTCGCCCGGCTGTGAGAATGATTCAACTAGGGGCGTCAAGACGCACAGCGGCTTTTGTGTCGGGTGCAGCTTGTTTCCGGTGTATTGCCACTCGATGACATCAAGAATCGGCTGCGTCGGGAGGGATGGGCTTCCCTTCGCGAGCAGGTAGGCGTTTTCGTGCGCATAGGCCAAGAAGCGTTTGCCGGACGTGTACTTCTTGACGAACGTCAAGTGGCCGGCGATGTGGAAGCCAGCGTCGCGCCACGCGGAGATGAACTTGTCCGCGCGGTTCCAAGCATAAAAGCTTACGCAAAGACGATCCCATCGAAGCACGCGATAAATTTCAGCGAAGGCGGGCTTGAGCCAAACGTCGTTGTCGTCGTTCGGGACCGTGCGGCCGTCGCGGGATGAATAGTTGACTAGGTACGGTGGATCGGTGAGCACGAAGTCGATGCTCGCGGAGCGAAACTGCCGCATGATTTCAACGCAATCGCCCTGAAGCACCGTGTTGCGATACGACTCGCTGATGACTGGCTTGCTCTCTACTGAATTCATTTCTGTTCTCCTGTTTCGGGAGCTTCTTGCTCCCTTCACGCGCGAAGAGGGAGCAAGAGCGCGAAACAGAGACAGCAGCGGAGAGATCGGCGCGGCCAGGTCGGAACGGGCCGCACGCACGAGTGCCACAGCCTTGGGGTGGCGCGAGAAGTGCTAGTGGAGACCGGAGGCGTTAGGGATTAGAGCCGGGGAAGCGGCGAGAGCGGAGCGGAAAGAAGAGCAAGCAAGCAGGACGCCAGTTGCAACCGGCTTGGGGAATTGATTAATCGAGCCGCGAATGCGTTTGAAGGATCTGGTGAATGTCGGCGGGATGACGAGACACGTCAGCGGCCCACGTGCCGAATCCGCCGTGCCCGTTTACGGCCCTGACCCATTCGGACAAGAACTCCCGCTTTGTTTGTTGCTGTTGGTCATCCTGTCCTTTAATTTCCAGAATCAAGCTTTTGCCATTCGTTAGGCGGATTAGGAAGTCTGGTCTGAATTTGTGGATCACACCTTTAAATGAATATGTAATCTCAAAATTCAGGTGGTCATTCTTCGCCCAAGCCCGGACATTCTCATTGCGATCAAGCTCCAGCGTTTCATTCGCTTCCCATCGGCTGTCGTACACGCACATGTTTATATGTGATCGTTTCGTGTACTCGCAAGGCTTGCCTGCTGTACCACGGCAGCATGTCGCCTGTGGAGCGGATGGGCCTCTCCGTGTCGAACACGGGTTCCAGTGTAAGTGCATTCTCAAATCGGATCGCTTCCCAAATGTGCTGCACGATTTTGGTCATGTTCAGAGTAATGACAATCCTTCTCCGTTTGTCGTCTTCGTTAAACAGCGGTGGATCGACTATCACTCTTCCGGTATCTATGTAACGTTCCACTAGCCGAACCAGTTGGGCTAGAAGATATTGCTGACTGCCCTTCCATTTTGGAGCCATCTGGTCATAAACCTCACTCGCCGTCTCGAAGACGATTTTCTGCATACGAAACCGCCGCGCGAGTTCCTCCAGATGAATTTCCTTTAGCTTTGTGAAATCTGGTTTGCCGTCAATCATGGGCGCTAGTTCTGCGATCATCGGCGTCTGGTAGGCGTCCAGCACAAGTCGCTTTACCTTATCGGTATCCAGAGTTAGTTGCGGCCGGTATTCGTGGTCGATCCGGATCACGTTGGGCCAGGTCATCTCATACTGTGCGCGTCGCTCTGCGATGGGCTCAATTCTGGTTTTGCCGGTGGCTGGTGGGGGCGGTGGAGCATCGGCGCTGCCTTCGTGGGGAAGAAAAGTGAATGGAACGCCAAATATGTTGACGTACTCTGGGCGAAATAGCCCGGTTGCCTCGTCAATCTCATACGACGTTCTTCGCAGCCCGCGGCCCACAACCTGCTCGCACAAGAGCTGGGATGTGAACGCCCGCAGTCCCATGATGTGCGTAACGGTCTTGGCATCCCAGCCTTCGGAAAGCATCCCGACGGAAATGACGTTCTGGATTTGTTCACCGGGTTGGCCTTCGCGTCCAATTGTGTCTACCGTTTTGCGCAGCAACTCGGCCCGGTCCTTTCTTGTGAGCTTCTTTTTCGTCCCTGTGCCATTTTCTTCTGCGCCTCTCCTCGGCAGCTTCTTCGTCCTGCTTCAGGGATAGCAGCGGACATCAACTAGAACATCGACTGGCTCGTCCTGCGCTTCAGCTTCGTCCAGTACTTTGGAATCGATATGCAGGATTTTATCGGGATCGCAGAGCTCTTCGATGCGAATCCGTTTGTGCTCGAACGCATACTGCACACGAGCGGCCGTATGGGTGAGGTTGGCCACGGTAATCATCACCGGCGGCGTTTTGATTTTTCCTTCTTTCCATGCCTTCGCCGTTTCCAGCCAGTCCTTTCCCAAGGAAGTAGTAGCCCTTGCCGACGAGATCAGGAAGCGGGGTATGGGGTTCCACTTTGCGATTCAGGTCCGGCTTTACCTCCAAGTCGGTATAGATGTGATAGAACTTTGACTTGTATTTGCTGTTCAGTTCGCCGTCATCCCGAACCACCACGCGTGGCGTTTTCACCAACCCTGATTCAATCGCGTCATTAAGCCCGAAGTCGCTCACGATCCAGCCAAAGAGCGTCTCTTCGCCGCTTTTGCGTCCAGTAGGTGCGAACGGTGTCGCCGTCAGGTCGTAGCATGTCAAAATTCCACGGGCGCGGTGAATGCGGTCCAGTCCGCCCACCCACTTTGTGGCTTCTTTCAATTCGTCTTTGGAAAGTCCAGCAATCTTTACCTTCGGTGGTACACGCCAAGCGTGGTGGGCCTCGTCATTGATGACCAGAAGGTTCTCTGCGGCATGCATCTCGCCCAGAACTTCGCGCACATAAGCTTCGTCGCTAAGCGCTCCGCGCTTGTCCACGCTGCGCCTTTTGCTGATTTGTTCTTCACTGTCCCAATCCAGCTTGTGCCAGTTGCGCACCTGCACCCGACACGTTTGCCCTTGGCGCAGTTTGTCCTCCAACCCCGGTGGAATAATCTGGAACTCTTGGTAGTAGTTCCCGGCGCTCCCTGGAACCAGTACCTCCAGGCGATTCCTGACTGTCAGGCCGGGTGCGATCAGCAGAATGTTCTTGGAAAAGCGTTTGTCTTGCGGATAAGTAACTTTGTTCAGCACCTGCCACGCGATGAGCATGGACATCAGGATGGTCTTGCCGGAGCCCGTGGCCATTTTCGAGCACAGGCGTTTGAACTCGCCGCCATCACCGGGAATCTTGATTCCGACGCGATCTGACTCAGGGGCCTCGGCAAGCCACATGAGCGTCTCAATCGCTTCAAGCTGGCAGAAAAAGAAACGTCGGCTGCCCTCCCTCTGTTCGATGTCCCGCCAGTGTTTGAGCAGGCGCCGGGTAATCCCGCTTGCTCCCGGATAATCGGCGCTTCGCCACGCATCCACTCGCGGACGAATCTTGTTCACTAGCGGCAACTCAACGAACTCGCCGGGATCATCAAACGACTTGGAGGCATCGGAAGCGCGGATGTATCCTGCCGGACGGCGTCCAAGTTCACGCGTAAATCGGCGCGTTTCACGGTCGTATTTCCAATGCTCACTTGGCTCATCGTAGGGGGAGCTTATGATGAGCTGGTCGATGGTCGCCGAAGCGGCTTGCGTCGCTCATTACTTCGACCTCGACAACCTTGAGGCTTTCGATCCCGCGGTCGTCAATCACTTTCAATGCGATACGCTTGTATTCGCCTGGCTCAAACGGCAGAGAAACAGTCTTTCGATAAGCTTCGATCAAGTCGGGATCGATCTCCGCCTTTAGGTTGCGCGCGAGCCGCGCCCAGCCTCCATCCTCATCGGCTATGGGAAAAAAAACTTGGCGGGGATACAGGCTGCGGCCGTCGTAGTCCGTATCCAACAGCCACATGGCAATCTTCGAGGTATCGCCGGATTCTATGGTTCCAGTTCGGGTGTTGTAATAGTCGAAGCCTTGCACCTCGACCTCCCATTTGCCTTTGTGGTCGCCCTTAGTGATCTGCCGTAAATCGACATCGGGGCGACCGACAAGCCAGAAGCTTTGGTTCGAAGCACGCTTCTTTTTCAGATCTTCTGTGAGCAGGTCGGCGTTCATTTGGGCCGTCAGAAAAGTCATGCCCGTCTTCTCTTTGGTCATTCCGTCAATGTCTTTAGCAGCTTCGGGATCGAACTCGAACGCGGCGAAAACGAGAATGGCGGGCTTCGGACTGAGTGTTCGCGCCTCTTCCCATGCCAGCTCCACCTGTCGTTGTTCGAGCAAGCTGTGCTCGGGACCAAAGGAGATGACTACGCGGTCGGGTTTGATTCCTTTCGTTTCAGCATCGGCGTGCAGCCAGCGGGTGCCGGCGAGCGGCTCGACACGGGAGAAGTCGATGTGCTGGCCGCCCTTGCCGCGAAGCCCAGTTTTCAGCAATTCGTCTCGCCATTCGCTGTGCCGGAGCGTTGGGCCAGATCGGGCAATGGAAGCGTCGGCAAGTAATGCTGGGGCCTCAATGTCATCGAGGGACTTGACCGTGGGGGCCGGCACTGCCTCCACCGTGAACGGTCCGGTGACCCGAATGCGGCTCTTGTCCAAGTACGGCTGATCGCAAAGAGTTTCCTGCTCTGCATAGCGGGCGATAGCCACATCGATTTGCTCGCGAGTCATGGCCTCGCGAATCTCGGGATTATTGGCAATGGACTTCAATGTTACATGGGGCACACTCTTGTAGTGAAACCCGCTACCTACCCCTTCGTCCGGATGAGCGAGTTCATAGTAGTCGAAATCTGCCGCCATCAAGCGCTGCTTCGCAAGCGTGAGAGCGACACGAGAGGTGTCGCATGTGATCCATCGGCGGCCCCATTGCTCGGCAACATAGGCGGTAGTGCCCGAGCCGCAGGTGGGGTCGAGGACGAGGTCGCCGGGGTCGGTCGTCATCAATAGAGCACGCTGCACTACCTTAGAAACGGTCTGCACAACATAGATCTTGTCGGCCATAAAACTAGCGCCCACGTCATCCCATTTGTTATTAATCGGGAATACGGGGAAATCTTCCAGGTACCGGACGTACCCGACACGATTCGCCGTCGCTTCGAGTCGTCTCGCGAGCATTAACTTTTTGACTCCCGACTCATTGGTTTTCCAGCGGGCCTGGAGACTCGGCCGGTACTCTTGCCCGTGGATCTCTATAGGAAACCAGCATGCCGCACCCTCTCCTTTCTCGCGGCCAACGCTCTGGCTGGTAAAGTTATCCAGGCTGTAAATTCGGTCGCCCGCTGAAATAGCACTCAAGTCCAATTTTTCCTGCGCAGATAAATAGCGGCGTTTCCCATCCGGTGATTCGATGCGGTTGTAGTTCGTCGCTCCCTCTTGTCCAGCTGATTTGGAAAGGTACAGTGGCCGGTATTTCATATTTTCAAGGTTGCGGGCGTACCACACGAGATAATCGCAGGTGCCTGGCAAATACAGAACCGTCGCTCCGGTTGTCTTCGCAAAAGTGATGAGCGAAACAAAATTCTTCGCACCAAATATCTCATCCATGAGATCTCGCACCAGATGAACATTTTCATCGCCGATTTGGACAAAGCACGATCCTGCCTCGTGCAGCAAGTCTCTGGTGAGCAAGAGACGGTCGCGCAAATAGGTGAGGTAAGAGTGAATCCCTAGTTCCCAAGTATCGCGGAACGCCCGGATCATTTCGGGCTCTTGCGTCAGATCTTCATCTTTGCCGTCTTTGACCTCGCGCTTGTTCGTAAATGGCTGGAAGTTCGAGTTGTAGGTCTTGCCGTACGGGGGGTCAATGTACACGGACTGAACCTGTCCGGCCATACCCTCTTTTTCTAACAAGGAATTCATCACTATCAACGAATCACCCGCGATCATGCGATTCGACCAGCCGTGAGCATGGCGGTAGAAGTCAATGGCTTCACGCAACGGGGGATTTTCTTCTCTTGTCTCGAAGAGTGATGGCTGAACAGGCAAACCATCGCCGTTACGCTTCCGCACGGCGTCGATGATCGTGTGAGGATCGATCCGTTCATGCACGTGCAAGGACACGGTCGGTACTTCAAAGGAGGTGTGTTCCTTTTTCCCCGCCCACACCAACTGCGGATCGAGATGCGGATCGTAATCTAAATCCTGGCGAGGCTTCACCAACGGCACGGGAGCAACGTAATCGTAGGTCTTGTGCGTCGGCGCAACCGGATCGGTTTCGGTGGTTACCAACCCTACTGGGGGGTTGTTCGTCCGCTTCTTGTCGGTATGCTCGTACCGCAGTATTGGTCGCTTCTTCGAGTGCTCCGTCCCATTGCCCTTGCCTTTTCCTCGCGCCATTTATCCCTTTCTCGTGAACAATCCGGGGTTCCGAAGCGCACCCAATTTATCTTCTAAGTACCGCGTGGCGCAACAGCCGCGCTTGGAGCTGTGAATCAAGAGACAGCTGCGAAAAGATCGATGCGACGAAGTCGGGGGCGGAGGCTCGCGACTGTCTTCTCCGGCGTGGTAATGTTGCCCGCATATCCACACGCTCGGAGGGATTGAAATGGCCAAACTGTCGAAGAAACGAGTTAGCGCTTCTAGCATAAAGATCGATACCAACGTTCGTTGCCAGCGTATCTATCCCGTCGAGGACAACAAGCAAGAGACCAAGAAAATCGCGGACTTAAAGACGGTTGGCATTAAGCTGTCTCGCGCACAAGCGATTCACCTCGCGCGGGTTCTCCTCGCCGCTTCACAGGAGTGGGATGAGATCGACATCACAGCGTGGCGTGTCTACAAACGTCAGACCGACAATACGTACAACGTCACCGTCACAAGCGCGCGCAGTGTTAGTCGTAGGGAATGAGTTCCGTCATGTGGAATGCGCTCCTTCGGTTGCGTGATGGGTTACAGTTGTACAGCGTCTCCATGTGTTGCGCTCACCGGAACGAGGGGGGAAATGGCGGGACAGATCGATATTGCGAAATTCAAGAAGAAAGCCAAACTGAAAGACCGTTACGCGAAGCAGCTTCAGCGGATCCAGACGAATGATAAGGCCACGGTCTTTATCGAGCAGGCGGTTGACGGTGCGATGGCGAATCTTGAGGCCAGCAACGCTCGTGCGCTTGTGATTTATGGTGAGCCGCAGAGTGGCAAGACAGAAATGATGATCTGTCTAACCGCCAGACTCCTGGATAAAGGCTATCCGACCATTGTCCACTTGATGAACGACAGTGTTGACCTGCTCACTCAAAATCTCAGACGCTTCAAGAATTCCGGTCTGGCTCCAGCGCCGAGGAGTCTGTCCGAACTGCTGCAATCTTCGGATGCACAGAAACCACAAGAACTTGTCGTCTTCTGCAAGAAGAATTCGCGCGACTTGGAGAAGCTGATCAAGCGGCTCGAGAACAGAAAAAACATCGTTGTCATTGATGATGAGGCAGATTATGCCACGCCCAACGCGAAGATAAATCAAGGTGTAAAGACGACAATTAACCGGTTGGTTGGGCAGCTCATCGGGAAGGGTGGGTCGTATATCGGGGTTACGGCGACACCTGCACGACTCGATCTCAATAATACATTCCAGAACGATGCGGCGAAGTGGGTCAATTTCCCGCCGCACACGGACTATACGGGGCAGAGCGTTTTCTTCCCCCTCGACAAAAAGGTGCCTTATCGCCTCAAGCTTTTGGACCAGGGTGGTAACCCCAAGGAGGCGCAAGAAGCACTTGTGCGTTTTCTGGTCACGGTCGCATACCTGAACACGTACGAGAACGGAGCGGAAGAAAACTACACCATGCTGGTTCATACGAGCGGGAAGAGAGAGAGTCACGAAGCTGACCGCGTCAGGGTTGAAGAATCGGTCAAGGCTCTGATCGATAGCGATAGCAAGGAATTTGATTCACTAGTGTCCGAGGTTCACAAAACGGCCCAGGAGCTCTATCCAGAGAAGGACCCCGATATTCTGACGAACTACGTGGTCGAACATGCTTCACGATCGACCTTAGTGGTGCTCAACAGTGAACGTGATCGAAAAGCCGCAGGAGAGAACGCAACAGAACCGTCGTCACCATTCACGATCATCATCGGTGGGAACATCGTGTCACGTGGCGTGACGTTTCCGAATTTGCTGGCGATGTTTTTCACGCGGAACGTCAAGCATCGGCTGCAACAGGACACCTATATCCAGCGGGCCCGGATGTTTGGCGCCAGGGGCAAATACTTGAAGCATTTCGAGCTCACGATACCCGCGCAGCTCTACAGCGATTGGCACAGGTGCTTCGTTTTCCATAAGCTTGCGCTCGACACCATCAAGAGCAATCTCGGTTCTCCCGTCTGGATTGGTGATAAGCGCATCTCGATTGCTGCAGAATCGAGCGTCGACAAAGCGAGTGTCGTACTGGACAAGGGAGAAATGTCCTTCGGGATTTTCAAGCATTCGGACGAATTGGATCAAATTGTGCTCGCGGGTCAAGAAAGTATCGATACGCTGAAAAAACTCAGGAACAAAATCGGAAACGATGCACTGCCAATGTTTCTGATCGAGTACATCCAGGCGGTCTCACGGGGCGGAAAGGGCCTCCTTGCAATTCATCCAGCCTCTTCGATTGAAGGATATGGCTCTAAAGCTAATCAAAAGACAATTTCTCGCGGCAAAGGATTCATGGGTAAGAGTCAACTGGAGACCAAGAAATTTCCCGACGCCGTCCATCACCTGAAGGTCTTTCGGAATAAGCAAGGGAAGGCGAGACTGTTTTATAAGTTCGCAGGGAGCCTCCAGTTTGTCCAGAACCCGAAAGACATGCCAGATAAGTAGAACGGATCGTGCACGGATCGAGGAAATATAGTAAAGTCAATGGGTTAGAAGGACAGAGGCGAATACAAAGCGAACAATGGCGAACGAGCCCACATTTGTAACGATTGGGAATCCGACTGACAAGATCAATGTTCGGCTCAGTTACCGCATTGTCGAGTTGTTTTCCGAGGGTTTGTACGCCAGCCCAAACAAAGCGGTTGAAGAACTCGTTGCAAACGCGTTCGATGCCGGCGCACAAACCGTCCAAGTCATTCTTTCCACGAATTTGCACGCGCAGGATGCTTCGATTGTCGTTATAGACGATGGCGAGGGCATGGGGGCCGAAGGTCTCAAGCAACATTGGCTGATCGGAATCAGCAACAAGCGCCGCCTGGGGGACAAGCTGCCGAAGGGACGGCAACAGATTGGCCAATTCGGAATCGGGAAGTTGGCTACCTACGTATTGTCACAGCGCTTGACGCATATCAGCAAACACGGCGGAAAGTATTTTTCCACTTCCATGGATTTTAGTGCAATCGACCGCCGAGTCGAACGAGAGGTTGAGCCGAAAGTTCCCATTACGATCGCGCTCCGTGAACTCACAGAAGCCCAGGCAAAGGAGGCCGCGTCGACTTGGACGAACAGTGCGGCATTTAAGGCCAGCGGGATGGTACTTTTTGGCAAGGGCGCATCCTCAACGTGGACTGTCGCGGTCATGTCCGATCTCAAGGAGAAGGTTCACGAGATCAAACCAGGCGTTCTCGAATGGGTTTTGCGAACAGCGCTGCCGCTTCGGGATGATTTCGCGATCTGGTACAACGGGAAGAAACTCGCCGCAAGCAAGCAGACCAAGGGAAGAATTGGAAGATGGGTGTTGGGTAAGGACATAACGGAATTGTCGAGACCGGCTCCAACGGAAACGGCTCCTAGTGAAGACAAGGACGTGCCGCTGACGGATGAGAGGCGATTTGGCTTGGAAGTGCCAGAACTCGGGCGGATTACTGGCTATGCGGAGGCCTACAAGGACCTTCTTGCGGGAAAATCCGACGAGATTGGAAGAAGTTACGGCTTCTTCGTGTACATTCTTGGTCGGCTAATCAACGTCGATGATGGGCACTTTGGAATCGACCCGAATGAACTCCGGCATGGGACCTTTGGTAGGTTCCGACTTGTCATTAATATCGACAGCCTCGACAAGGAGCTTCGTGCGAACCGGGAAACCATCCGCGAAGGAACGCCTTACGAAACGGCGAAGAATGTCCTACGGGCGATCTTTAATTACGTTCGGCCATCCATTGACAAACACGACAAAGACGAAGCGCCTGGGGAAAAGCTCGCTCGGAAGTTGGCTGCTTCACCCGCGAGTCTGTCGCGAATTCCGATCGTTGAGCTTGCGCGGGCCCTTGCGGAAGGTAAAGCGAGAACGCGGTACCTCGTCGTGCCGTCGTACCGCACTGAAGGAGAGAGAGAAGCTTATCTAGCTGCCCTCGAAGAGCGCGCGAAGGATGGCGCGCAATTCGTCACCGGACTGGTGATCGATAACAACGAGTCGCCGGAATCGGGGTTGGCAAAGTTCAATACAGAGACGGGCGTTATTCAACTCAATGGGTGGCATCCGTTCGTCATCACTTTCCACGAAGAATTCACAAACAAGAGCGCGCGACAGCCACTGGAGCTCCTGGCAATGGCAGAAATTTTAGGCGAAGCGCACCTTCATAGCATCGGTGTCCGTCTGGAACAGATTGGCGAATTTCTGACGGCGCGCGACCAGCTTCTGCGAACGTTGGCTAATGAGTCTGGACGACAAAGCCCAATGGCCGTCGCGCGATCACTTCAAGACGCTCGAAACAATCCCGATCAACTAGAGCAAAAGCTGTGCGCCGCATTTACTAGTTTGGGTTTTGATTGCAGGCCGATCGGAGGGAAAGGAAAAGCAGATGGGGTTGCAGTCGCTGCCTTATCGGCGGACAACAAAGGCAACCCGCGGCAGTACGGCGTGAGCCTCGAAGCCAAGAGCAAAAAGGCAGACGTAGGAAAAGTGGCTGCGTCGACTGTCGATATTGCGGCAGTCATTCGGCATAGGAAACAAGAGGAATGCCACCATGCCGTCGTTGTCGGCCGTGATTTCCCGTCTAAGGAGGCATCGGCCCTGGCTCATGACATCGATGATGATCGTGAGAAAACGCGGGCTCTGGGTGAGCCAAAAACGATCACCCTGGTCACGATTGATGACCTGGCCGAGCTGGTACGTCTACGACCGCTCAAGCAGATCGGCCTGCTCAAGCTTAGAGAGTTGTTTGAATGCAGGACACCTACGGAAGCGCATGACTGGGTCGAGAAGGTTCGAACGTCGCACGTGAAGAAGCCACCTTATAAAAAGATCATCGATACCATTGCTCAGCAGCAAAAGACCTTCCGCAAGAATGCAGTCAAGTTCGCGGGGTTACGCGTGGCACTATCCAACCTGACTCCGAACATCCACTACGACACGGACGAGCAGGTTGCGGAAATTTGCAAGGCGATGGCGCAAATGTCAAACGGAACGATGTCGGTAACGTCAGAAACGGTCGAGCTCGATCAGAGTCCGGCAAATGTCTTGACAGAGATTGAAGCGGCCACTCGTGAGCTCGAAGACGGCGGGAATTGAGAACAATGCTTAGGTTTCAGAAAAAAACAATCTACGAAGCGCTTGGCCGCGAGCCGGTGCATCCCTTTCCGGCTCGCATGGCGCCTGGGATAGCGTTGCAAGTGATGTCCGATATTGATGAATCTCGCGTACTGGACCCAATGATGGGCTCGGGGACAGTCCTCGCGATGGCGAGAGCGCAAGGCCATCGTGGTTTCGGGTTCGATGTTGACCCCCTCGCAGTTCTGATTTCGAAGGTATGGACGACTGCTCTCGATCCGAAAGACGTCCGGGAGGAAGCCGTTTGTGTACTCGAAAACGCGCGAAATGAATTTAATGCTATCAGCGTAGCGGATGCCTATCCATTGAATGCAGATGAACAGACGTGTGAATTCGTTCGGTATTGGTTCGACGGATATGCTCGGAGGCAGCTGACCGCGTTGTGTTTGGCAATTCGATCTGTTCGAAACGAAACGACGAGCAATGCGCTTTGGTGTGCATTCTCGCGGCTCATCATCAGCAAGCAGTCTGGTGCCTCAAGGGCCATGGACCTGTCGCACAGTCGTCCACACCGGACCTTCGATGTTGCGCCGGAGAAGCCTTTCAATAAATTCCTGTTGTCGGTAGAACGAGTCATCACGAATGGTATTGATCAAGACAGCAGAGACAGGGGCTACAAACCCGTCGTCAAACTGGGCGACGCGCGGGAGCTCGCACTTCCCGACAAGTCAGTTGATTTGGTTTTGACATCTCCACCTTACTTGAACGCGATTGACTATATTCGATGCAGTAAGTTCTCGCTCGTTTGGATGGGCTACAACATTTGCGACCTGCGTGAGATTCGCACGGAGAGTGTAGGAACGGAAGCGGCCAAAGAGTCGCCCCTCGATGACAACGAGGTCAAGTCCGTTGTGGAAGCATTGAATTTGCGGCCGAAGCTAGAAAAGAGGCACGAACAGATATTGGGTAGATATGTTCAGGACATGCGTAAAGCGATTAGCGAAGTAGCCCGCGTTCTGGCTCGTGCAGGCAAGGCCGTTTACGTCGTGGGTGAAAATAGTTTACGCGGAACATACATTCGAACTTCTGTCATCGTGACGAAACTCGCTGAATTGGCCGGCCTTGCGTTGCGAGAGCGAAGATCGCGTGCTCTGCCATCGAACCGACGCTATATGCCGCCCCCCTCCTCCGGTCACATCGGCGGTGCAATCGAGGCAAGAATGCGCCGGGAGTTGGTGTTGACCTTCGCGAAATAGCCAAGAGAGATCTATTGCCCAGGCCAATCTTCGCGTAACTGAAAGATAGAGCGTAGCGACTCCCCCACATGGAAGTCCATGTGATGCGCATCACGCGGGACGCCGCGACTCAAGCGGTCTAATTCACCGCCATAACGGTGCGCCGCCCAAGGATTGTGGTAGATGCAGGGTGTCGTCCAGCACAGACTTGATTGCGAGAGATTCGGAAAAACGAGAGCAGCACTAACTCGAGTGTTCTGAATTCCAGCGGGGCCGAACCAAGCGCCGTTCGGTGCTCGTCCAAATTCGGGCTGCTGGGGCAAGACGCCGGGGCCGTATCGAAACTGCTCGAAGCCGAACAATGCTTCCATCACGTCAATCCGGTCCACATGATCAGCAAGCACATTGACGGCGATTATGTATGGCTGACCGAGCTCTCCGTAGCGTCCAGCTTTGTCAAGTATAGAATCGCGTATCGCCTCTCGGGTTTGTAGGAGTCGCATCGGCTCAAATTGGATTCCAATGGGTCGTATTCCACCTCGCCCCCTAGCCGCGTCTGATTTTGGCAGAGGAAAGAATTCTACGTCCCAACCGTCATGTTCGTAGGGCCAACGTGGAAGAGCAGGAAACCCACCGTCACGAAACAGATCAGCAACCTCGTCGAAGTCCAGCTGGGCCAGGTGATGGGTCAGAAACGTTCTGATGTGGCGAGCGGAGGGCGGAGTTGCAGGAGCCCCTCGCAAAGTCATGCCTATGTAGAAGTGAGGGGAGTTGAGCCTGTTAAGTGCATCGTAAACCTGATTCATCCTTGCGTTGGCAGCGGACTCTTCCCTAGTTTCATCGGAGGCGAGGATTGCCTCCAAGTAGCAAGGGGGAGCTACGAGGGACTGTAGGTAGAAATCGGGGCGGCGCGGTGTACCGACGATTTGTGGATGGACCTGAACGTTGCAGCCCAATCTAAGGAGCATTTCATGCAAGAAGAGTTCGAAGAAGGCAGATCGGTGTTGATAGTTGTCTTCTGAGCGCAGCCGTGCTCGCAACTCTGCGCGATCCTCGTTTGGATACCGGAGAAACCAATCCTCGAAGGCGGCTCGAATCGCCTCAACTCCGGGGCGTGCCGACCTGTTCAGGTAAATAAAGTCCGGTTGAGCATAGGGCCTCGGTCCTAATTCGTTTCTTTCGATGTCGTCGAAGACAGGCATAAGAGAGAACAATACCGGAGGCGACCTGTATCGCTAATTGGATCACAATCGAAATTCGTCCTCAATTCGGTCGAGGCATTGCCTGCGAGTCCATGTCGGCTTGCTATCCGTACCACACGGCCTTCCCGCTGCGCCGACGCGCCTCTCTTAAAGCTGCCTTTTGCTGCCTCGCGGTTTCGGTAAGCCCTGTAAACTCCGTGAGATGGTTGGTAGGGGCGGTGGGGATCGAACCCACGACCTTCGGCTTAAAAGGCCGCTGCTCTACCACTGAGCTACGCCCCTAACGTGTTCGTGCGCACGACGTTGTGAACGGAGCGCGAGCGCACGGACGGCACCGCGCAACATTCGAGCGGTGTTCGATTCTAGCGTGTACGCGGGAAACCGGCAACCGGAGGAATTCGGCTCAAAAACCGATTGCTGCGCGCGCCCTAACCGAACACTTCGCGATCCAGGAAGTGCAGGTCGTTCGGATCGAAATACGCGGCGGCCCACGAATCGTCCGACTTCAGAAACATACCGGCGCTTTTGGCGGCGTCCTGTTTGGATTGCGGTTGCTTCGTCACCGGGGCCTTCGTCGACGTGGCGGAAGCGGAGACGGCGGTCTTTTGCGAAGCGGCCCGGGGTTTCTTCGCGACTTTCTGCGCAACTTTCTTCGTCCCCTTTTTCGTTACTTTCTTCGTGCCTTTCCTTGGCATCTCAGAAGCTCCTCTGCACTCCTCGCATAACTGTCAGTCCGAGCCGCGCGATTGAAACTATGCCTCGGACGGGCATGAATGTCGCGCACGGCAGTTTCCGGTGCGTTAGTTCCCGTCGTTCGTTCCCGCGCTTTGGGCCTTGGCCTTCGCAAAGCGATCCAGGAAAGCATAGTGATCGACCAGCAAGAGCGCTTCGATCGCAAAGGCCGTGGCGACATCCGCGTCATGAATCTCGAGCAAATTATCGCCGTTCGCTTCCTCGCCGCCGGTAGCCAGATTGGACGAGCCGCAGTAAACCACCGGGTTGGCGCCATTCAACCCGCACACCACGAATTTGTCGTGAATCTCATGCCCCGGCGGACTCGGCACCTGGTCGAACGGCGGCGGCAGCTGCACCTGGCTCGGTTTCCCTGTGACCAGCACGCCGCTCTTTGAACCAGCGGAATAGAGAAACGTTCCGCTCGGCGCGTCGGAAATGCCGTAGCTGAAAACCGACGAGTTCTCGTGAATGGCATTCAGCGTGTTGTATACCGGCGTGTCGCTGCCCGTCAGCTGCATGACGGCGAAAAGCACGTTGCCGCGCTGGGCCGACGACTCCTGGTTGATGCGTCCAGAGATTGCATTGAGGATCTTGAGAGCGTCGGTCGCCGTGTGCGGCGAAAACGTGACACTCATATGCGGAACCGACGAGGATTGCACCGTGAAAGGCTGCGTGGCGAGCGCCGTCTGGCTGAAAGCATTGGACGCCGCCGTGCTCGGAGTTTTGTTGCTGCTCAGAATCTGCCAGCTTTCCTCAAACACACTGGCATACTTCGCCGCGACCGTCGAGTCGTCGAATACCAGCACGTGGTTCGCGTTCACGTAGAGCCCGGTGACGGAAAAGTTCGTCGAGCCGGTCAGCACACGGCTTGCGGTGCCGCCTTTGGAGACGATGAAAATCTTGTCATGCGAATACCGGTCGAAACTGCCGCGCACGATGGCGCTCGGCGCTTTGGCCTGCTGAGTGAATTGCGCAGTGAATGTGTCCTCCAGCGGGACGACTGTCTTATGCGTCTTCGGGTCCGTGTGCGTGATGTGCAGTTCGGCGTTGTCTAGGATGATCCGCACGCGGCCGGCCGCCGCCAATTGCAGCAGAATGTTGCACACGTCCGGCTCATTCAGATCGTAGGCGAAGACGTCGAGCTGTAGGCTGGGATCCGCCAGCACTTGTCCCAGCATGGTCAGGATCTGCTGGCGCGCCGTCCACCCCATCCATGCGTATTCATCAGCAAATGTGAACGCCTGACCGCTTGGGTCGGTCCCGGCCGTCGCGCTGGTGTCGAAGACCACGCCTCGCCCTGCAGGCTGAAGCAGCGCGTGCAAGCCGAAGTGATTTGCGAACGCCTCCGACTGCATATAGCCCCGCGTAAAACCGAGCGACAGCGAACCTTTTCGAAATGGCCCCACCGGCACGGTCACCGTGGCGCTGAGCGCGGCATCGAGCGGCTGCATGGAGGAATGCGCGTCGAAAAACCGCGGCGTGACGGTGTACGCGTAATCCCCCACCGCGGGGTTGAGCCCTTGATGATTCAGCCCGGTCACGTGAACCCAGCGAAATCTCTGGATCGGAGCATTCACGGTTGAATTGGGCTTTTCAGCGGCCACCTGCGCATGATGGCTCGGATTCTGGAATTGAAGCTCGTTCAACAGAAAATAGGCGGGCTTGCCGGGAGGCTGGCACTGAATGGTGAATCCCGCGAGGTTTCGCGCGGCCGCTTGCGTGGTGAAATTGAACGCGAGCAGCGTTTTGTTGTCGCCCACGTATGCGTTCACTGAAAATGAATTCTTCGTACCGGTCATCATCGTCATGCGAATGCACCTAGCCGGCCGCAGTTGCACAATGCCGGACAATCAGGCCGGGAGTGTACCAGCGCCATATCTATCTGCACAATTAGCTTTCTGTGAATAAACAGGAAGTGGGTAGAGGAATCAGTCCGTGGCCGCTTCGCCAGGCTTCAGTGCGGGATGTGAGCGTTTGCGTTTCCAGGTGTAGTCCTTGCGCAGCTTTTGCTGGTGCTTTTTCACCTGACGCTCAAGTTCGGCGAAGGCGATTTTCGCGCCGGCACGGGCGTCCGCTCCGCGTCCGGTGGCCTGCAGCGAGCCTGTGGGAAGCGTGAGGTTCAGCGAGAATCCGAATTCGGTGCGGCGAGGGGTTTTCTCCAGCGTGCAATGGAGCTGGACGAGGTCCGGGTCGTAATGGCGGAGAAGGCGATTCAGCTTTTCAAGATGACGTTCACATTCGATTTCGATCGATTCGCGAGCTTGAGTTTCGATGTGGCTGTAGGAAACTTTCATGGCAGCACCTCGTGGAGAACTTAACGGCAACCTGAAGTGGCGTATTCATAGCGGCAATTCCAGCATAGCGCCGCGGAATGCCCCGTTCAACTCCGATCGAGCGGCCAAAATCGGCGTGCTGTTCGATACAGGCTTACCCGAATTGACATCCGCCGGAAGCACGTCATAGGCTCGACGGGAGAGCGCGTTCTTTTGTCCACAGGTTCCAACTCGGACGGACACCCGCGCGGCCGGGTACTTGTAGGCCCGGCCGGATGGTCATATTCCGATTGGGCCGGCATCGTTTATCCGCAACGGAAGCCGCGAGGTTTCCACGAGGCCGCGTATTTGGCCGAATACTTCGACACGATCGAGATCAACACGTCGTTCTACAACCCGCTGAATCCGGATCATGCGGCGCAGTGGATCGAGCGTATCTCGTTCAATCCGCGATTTCTCTTCACCGCGAAACTCTGGCAGAAATTCACGCACGAGGAAGGCGCAACGGCCGAGGACGAGCGCGCCGTTCGCATGGGATTCGACGTGCTGCGATCGGTGAGGCGGCTGGGAGCCGTGCTGCTGCAGTTCCCTTTCTCATTCCACAATACGGGCGAAAATCTGGAACGGCTGAAAAAGTTGATCGCCACATTCAGCGATTATCCGCTGGTCGTCGAGGTGAGGCATTCGTCCTGGGCGCAGGCGGCTTTCTATGAGTTCCTGCACGAGCGCCAAGTGGGAATTTGCAACATCGATCAACCGATCATCGGGCGGTCCGTCAAGCCGAGCGAGCGCGCCACTTCCGGCCTGGGCTATGTGCGGCTGCACGGGCGTCGCGAGGACACCTGGTTCAGCGACGATCCCGAGCTGCCCAGCCACGAACGATACAACTATCTTTATTCCGACCAGGAGCTATTGCCGTGGGCGAAGCGCATCGAACGCGTGGCCGAGCACACGAAGATCACGTTTGTGGTCACCAACAATCATTTCGAAGGCAAGGGCGTGGTGAATGCGCTGCAGCTGCTCCACATGCTCACCCACAAGAAAGTGAAAGTTCCCGAGCCCATCCGGCACCGGTATCCGATGCTGGACGTGATTGCGGATGCTCCGGCGAGCGAACCGACGCTTTTTCCGCTGTCCCCGAAGTGAGATCCGCAGCCCGAACAGGGTCGTTCTGAGCGGAGCAGCAGGACGATTTGGCAGCTCATTCCGGCAAAGCCGGAATGAGCTGCTGCGGAGTCCAAGCATCTCTCTTTGTGTGAAGCGATCGCCTCGCGTTACACCGGGGAGAGATTCTTCGACTGCGCATCCCGACATCCCAGCTGCGCCGGGACGAAGAGCTACACCATCGCGACACTCCGCTCAGAATGACGGGGACACATAGCGGCGGACTGACAACAACAATGCAAGAGCCGGCGGAACGCCGACGCGACAATCCTACTTCTTAAAGAGGTTTTCGAAGGCGGCGCGGGCGTCATTGGGCTTCGCTGCGGGCGGCGCGGCCGAAGCGTGCGTAGCGTAGTTGACGGGCGACGTGTCTTTCTCGACGGTCATGCGGAATTCGAAAAACGTGCAGCCGTTCTTCGCGTCCTTCTTCGCGACGCGCTCGGAAATCGGCTGGGTGCACTCGAATTGCTTTCCGGTATCGAAGTGCACGCATTGCTTGCAGGAGTGCAGCTCGAAATTGCAGCGAGGACACGTTCCGTTCTGGTCGAATCCCGGCGCGAGAACCGCTCCGCAATTCGAGCAGCGCGCCCTCATCACCGTGCCGACCATGCGCGGAGTGCGCGGGCCCAGCATGTCCTGCTTCGGCCGCTGCTCCGGCGGCCGGTCGGCGCGCTCTGTGCGCGCACGTTTCTTCTCTTCGGCTTCGCGGTCGGAATAACCCCGCTGCCTATACTTCCGCTCCATCAATGTCCTCCTGGGGGTTGCCTAATCATACCCCGGAAAGCCTTGCGTCAAACGGTATCTTCACGAAACGCGCGTATACGCAGTGCTTCAGGCGCCCGCGGTTGATGATCGAAATGTTCGTTTTCCTGCTCATCGGCTCGATCGTTGCGCTACTTCACTGCCTGGCCCACATTTTCGAGAGTCCTTCCATCGGAAGATCGGGCTGCACGAATTCTTGCGGCCTCCCGAAATCGGCGAGCACTGCCTCCGCCGCCAGATATCCGCTGCGCACCGCGCCTTCCATCGTCGAGGGCCAACCGGTACGCGTCCAATCTCCCGCGAGATACAAATTTCCGACGGAACTTTTCTGTGCGGGCCGCCACTGATCGACGCCGGGCTGGGGCGAAAACGTGGCCGCGATTTCTTTCACTACCGTCGCCTTCTCAAGCTGCGCCTCGCGCGTGGCCGGCAGAATTTCAGCCAGTTCCTTGCGGCAGAGGTCGATAATTTCTTGCCGCGAGCGCGAAACCAAGTCATAGGACGCGCTGATCACGAGCTGCAGGTACTGCCGCTGCCTGGCGGGCTCGCCGTACAAAAGCGTCTTGTTGAAGACCCACTGCGTAGTGTGGTCCAGCAGCGTCAAAAAAGGCTCAGTCATCACCGGACGATCGAACCACAGGTGCACTCCGGTGATCGGCGAGTTGCGAATCATCCGCAGCCCTTCGAGCGCTCCACCCAGCTCGCTCATTTCCTTCGGCAACATCCCCGGTAGCGCCGTGTGCGGCACGGCGGCGATGCATGCGTCTCCTGCAAGCGCCTCACCATTTTCGAGCACGGCTCCGGCGAAGCGGCCGTCACGAACGCAAATTTCGCGGACTCCGTGGCGCAGGGCAACGCGTCCACCCCGCGCGGCGATTCCCTCCCGGCATCCTTCGTACAAATTAGCTAGCGGCACGGAAGGAATGCCGACGCTATAGCCGCCGCGGTTGCCGAGAAACGCCTTCCAGAAAACGTCGATGCCGTAGCGCGCGTCGGTGCGGTCCAACTCTTCATCGAGCGCGCTGACCAGGACCACCCGCCAGAAGCGGCTGATCGCGTCCGGGGTCTGCTTCATCCGATGCAGCCATTCCAGCATCGAAAGCGGTTCGATGCCCGGCGGCCGGCCACCGGCGCGGGCAATCGCGAGCATGGCGCGCGCAATCGCGCGCTTATCCGCGAAGCTGAGCGCGCCAAAAGTCAGAAACGACATGGCCATGTGCAGCGGCGGCGGCAGCCAGCTTGACGCCTGCATCGTGGAGCGGCGGCCGATGCGATCGGCGAAATACAGCTTGTCGTAATACCGAATCTTCCCGGCAGCGCCGGCGCGGCGATAAAAATCGTCCAGGTTCGTGCAGCAACCCAGCGTGACGTGCTGGCAATTATCGACTTCGGTCCCCTCCGGCAATGAATAGGAAGTGGCGCGCCCGCCCAGACGGGGGCGCTTTTCGAACAGCCGGACTTCGATTCCCGCTTCAGCCAGCGCGACGGCGGACGCCAGCCCCGCCAGCCCGCCGCCGATGACCAACACGCTTTGCGAGGGCATCCCTCTTCCACCAGCCCGTCATCCCCGCCGTCAGGAGAAATTGGAGTTTTTCGGCGCTCGACAGGGAGACGCGCGAAGAGAAAACGTCGAACCCGCGCTCTTCGATGCGCGCGAGCAAACTGCTGTACGTGCGAATCAGAGCCCAGAGAGTGGCCCGTGAATCGGAATCCACTTGGGTGACGAGCGGCGCGCCTTCGCGATACATTTGCCAGGCGCGATCGGCTTCGAAGGCGAGGAGCTCGCGCAGCCGCGGCGTGAGCGGCCCGCGCAGGTCCGATTCCTTCACGCCGAAACGAGCGAGATCCTCCAGCGGAAGATAGACGCGTCCCATCTGGTGGTCGCTCTGAACGTCGCGAATGATGTTGGTCAGCTGGAACGCGAGGCCCAGCCGCTCGGCGAGGTCCGGCGCTTTCGGCTCGCGGAAGCCGAATACGTGCAGACACGTGAGCCCCACCGTGCCGGCGACGCGGTAGCAATATTCCGAGAGGCGGTCGAATGTGGCGTAGCTCGGAACGGTGAGATCCATTTCCGCCCCGAGGATCAGGTCGTGAAAGTAACGGCTGGGAATTTCGAAGCGCTTCATGGTGTCGGCCAGAGCCGGCAGGATTTTGTGGCCATCGGTGCGGCCGGCCGCAGCTTCATCGAGCAGTGCGCGCCAGTGAGCCAGGCCCAGGCGCTTGGATTCAATGGCGGCTTCGTCATCGGATTCGTTGTCGACCAGGCGCATGAAGGCGTAGAGCGCGCAAAGAGCATTGCGCTTTTCCTTGCGCAGGCCGAAGAATGCGAGGTAGAAACTGCTGCGGGCCTCTCGTGCAATACGGTTGCATTCGGCGTACGAAGCGGCCACAGTGAGCGGCTTGGCCGAGCCTGAAACCTGGGACGCGCCGTGGGGCGCGGCCTGCGCCGACGCAGTGCCGGCGGTGAGCGCTGCTTCCCCGGCCGACGACGCCCGTGCTTTCTTCTTCGACTTGCGCGAGAGTGCGCGGACGCCGAACGCGCGTGCCAAAAGGCTCGCCTTGGTCCATTTCGAAAGTGACGGGCGGCGGGAGAGCGTATTGTAGCCCGAGGCTTCGATGGCGTTCAGAATGGCGATGCCGCCGCGGCTAAAAAGTTCGATGTCCGTGCGCAGATCGCTTTCGACTTTATCGGAGAGCGGAAGCCCCTCCGCAAACATTTCGCGGGTGCGGCCGATGAGCGACTGCATCAGCGAAACGTAGCGATGGTCGAAGCGGCGGTTGACGACGTCGTCTTCGGTGAGCCCATGCTTGGCCAGCTCCTCGAGCGGGATATAGATGCGGCCTTTCTCGAGGTCGCGGCCGACGTCCTGCCAGAAATTCGCTAACTGGAGCGCGGTACAGGTGTAATCGGAAAGCTTCTGGCGCTCTTCGTCGCGATAGTCGCAAAGATGCAGCACCAGCCGCCCGACCGGATTCGCCGAGTAGACGCAATAATTGAGCACCGCGTCCCAGGAGGCATAACGATGAACCTTCTGGTCCTGCCGGAACGCCTTCAGCAAGTCGAGATAGAGCTTCAGCGGCGTGTGTTTTTCGCGCACCGTCTCGCGCAGGGCGATGAATACGGGATGCAGCGGCTGCTCGCCGTGGCGCCAGCAGTGGCGGAGGTCTTCCTCCCATGCGCGGAAAAGCTCGAGTGAGCGCGCAGGATCGCTGATTTCGTCGCCGATATCGTCCGACCAGCGGCAGTAGGCATAGACATTGTAAAAATGCTGATGAAGGTCGCGGGGAAGCAGCCAAGAAACAACGCCGAAGTTTTCGTAGTGGTGCGTGGCGAGCCAGCGCGTGTAGCTTTGCGCGGCTTGGACGCTGCAACCGAGAGGCGGAAGGTTGCGTGCGATCTCGAGTTCGGGCGTGGGCAGCATTTTGAAACTTTGCGTTTTATTTCCGATTAGAAATCGACGCGGTCCGTTGTTTTCAGACGCTTAGGCTCGATTCTAATAATCATAGTTTTCGATTAACAAAACCATATTGGGTCGCTGGTGGCCTGAACGCAGCGCCGGCCCAAGGCTCATCGCGATCATCGTGATCGAAAGCTCCACACAAAACAAGAAGGTTGCTGCAGTAAAGAAAGCGGGCGCGCGGCTCAGGAGCCAACTTAGGGAATGATAGCCGTCTTCAGCTCGCCATTGCGGTTTTTCATGTGTTCGAAAACGTCCGGCAACTCGGCAAGGGGCACTTCGCCGGTGATGAAATCGCTGGCGCGAATTTCGCCGCGCACGATGGTGTCGAGCGCTTCGCGAATGAATCGCGGCGTGTGATGGAACGTCGACTTGATGCTGATTTCGGAATAGTGCAGCGCGGCGGGATCGATGCGGACCTCGGTTCCCCGAGGGCATCCGCCGAACAGATTCACGGTGCCGCCTTTGCGCACCATTTGCAGCGCCCATTGCCAAGTGGCAGCCTGGCCGACGGCTTCGACCACGGCGTCGGCGCCGCGCCCGCCTTCGGTGAGCTGCTTCACCAGAGGAACGGGATCGTCGATTTTCGAAACGTCGTAGGCGGCTACAGCGCCCAGGCGCTCGGCGGCGCGCATCTGGCTATCGCGCTTGCCGACTGCGATCACGCGCACGTGGCGTCCGGAAAGAATGCGGATGAATTTCAGGCCGATGGGGCCGCAGCCGATGACCACGACAGTGTCGCCGGGATGAATGCCGGTTTCGTGCACGCCGCGGAGGACGCAGGCGAGCGGCTCAACAATGGCTGCGTCAAGGAATGAGACGCTGTCCGGAATTTCGAGCATGTTTTCGCGGACGATGCGGCCGGGAATGCGAATGTATTCGGCGTAGGCGCCGTTGTTGAAAAGCAGATCTTCGCAAAGATTCGGCTGACCCTTGCGGCAGAAGAAGCACTGATTGCAAGGCGCGGAATTCGAGGGGACCACTCGCATGCCTTTGCGGACGACGCCATTGACGGCGCGGCCCTTCTCTTCGATCGTGCCGGACAATTCGTGGCCGAACAGAGCCGGCGGCTGGATCATTTTTTCGTGGAAGCCCTGCTTCCAGACCTTGAGGTCGGTGCCGCAGGTGAGCGCGACTTCGACGCGCACCAACACGTCGTCGGCGGAAAGAGACGGGATATCGACGCGTTCGATCTTAACGTCTTCCGAGCCGTAGAGGACGGCGGCGGTCATGTGCCCGTTTTTTTCGGATTTGCTCATTCGTGCGCGATCATAACCTTAAGGGTATCGTGTTTCGGGTGCGCCGCCAATTCCAGCGCGTCGGCGATACGCTCCAGTGGAAAGCGGTGCGAAATCATCTCGCGCAACGCCAGCTGGCCGCTGAAAACCAGCCGCGCGGTTTCTTCTTGGTCGCCAACCGATGCACTGTAGCTGCCGAGAATTTCCTTTTCCTCGATGCCCACCGCCGCAGCCGGGAATTGCAGCTGCAGGACGGGATCGTTATGCGCAAACAGTAGCACGCGTCCGCCTGGCCGCGCGATAGCCAGGGCCTCGGGGACCAATGCCGCGTTGGGCACAGCCAGCAGGACGGCGTCGGCGCCTCTTCCGCCAGTGCGCCGGCGCATTTCGTCGACCAGATTCGCGTTCGCCGGATCGAAAGCCTCCGCAGCGCCGAAGCGCAGACTGGCATCGCGGCGCGCGGACATCGGGTCGCTGGTGAAAACGGTTGCGCCTTCGCGCCTGGCAAGAACAGTGAGCAGCATGCCGATCGGTCCCTGGCCCACGACGAGAACATCTTCGCCTGCCGCCACACGCGCTTTGCGAACCGCTTTGAGAGCCGTATTGACCGGCTCGACGAAAGTGGCCTCTTCGAAGGTAACGCCATCGGGCAGGGCGATCATCCCGCGCTCGACGATCCAAGGCATGGCGCGAACGTACTGCGCGAATCCGCCGCCGCTGGGATCGAAGCCGGCGGTCAGTCCGACTTTCTTGTATCCGGCGCATTGCGAGTAGAGTTGCTTCTCGCAGTAGAAGCACTCGCCACAGGGGATGTGGTGGAAGCTGACGACGCGGTCGCCTACCTTGAATTTCTTGACGCCGGCGCCCGTCTTCGCCACCGTGCCGGAGAGCTCGTGGCCCAGAATCTGCGGGGGCTTGATGAATCCGTGGTGGATTTTCTTGATGTCCGTGCCGCAGATACCACAGGCGGCCACGCGGAACAGTACTTCGCCGGGGCCGATTTCAGGAATCGGGACGTGCTCGACGACAACGCTTCCCTGCCCGCGGTAAACGCCCGCGCGCATCAGGCCGGTACCGGCACGATCAGGCTGGTGCGAGCCGATTTGCGTAACGGTCTGGCTCATATCGGCAAGCGCCTCCGCCTTGGCGAGCTCGTCCCATGGCCCCGCTTCCATCTGCTGAAGATACGCTTCCAGAAAGTGCGCCAGCCCAGAAGCCGCGCGCTCGCTTTCATTCGCAAGCCGCAGCAGGCCCGGAAGACGTCCCGGGCTGCGGACCAACTGACCCACGACCCTGGGCACGCTTACTTCGCCGCGCTCGCTGAAGACCCGGCTGAAATCCAGCGGCAGGTTCGAAGCGGAGCAGTCGCTCACGGCGCGGACGGCGATCGCGCGCACTCCACGCTGCCAAGCCGCCGCGAGGACGTAAACGCTTTCCATGTCCACGGCATCGCCCGCCGCGCCCAGCAGAGTCTTTTCCTCAGCGGTGGCAATCACGCGCTCTGATACCAGGAACTTTTCGACCACCTTAGCGCCTGCATGGCCAGCCCGCGTCACCATTTCGCCGTCGCACTGAATCAGACGTGATCCCGCAACATCCGCCACCGCGCGCGCAGCCAGCACGTCGCCGGGCGCATACGCGGGTTTCAAGCCGCCGCACAACCCGGACGCGATGCAAAGCTCGGGAGCGCCGTCGAATGCATGGGAAAGGGATCTTTGGGCGGCAAAGCGACCCGCGCCAGTGACGACGACGCGGACTTCGCACTCACCGATGGTGGCAGCGTAGGTCTGATCCGCGGAATGGGCCGAGATGCGCTCGAATCGGCGCAGCTTGCGCCACGGCGCAAATTCATTTGCAAGCGCAAATGTGATGAGGACTTTCATCTATCAAACGTTATGCCGAATGATACGTGGCGTTACGGCTCGGGGGCACGCTCCCCCGTTATGAATGCAACCGAACTATAACTACAACCCGAAATGAACTGCGGTCCCCGAAGGCCAAAACTATATGACTGTATGGATGACTCGTATAGAGTATCAAAAAGCTACGCCGCTTGCGCGTGCGTAATGCGTTTCCTCCCCGCGCCACCGCGAACGTATCCGTGCTCCTCATACCAGCGCACGGCCCGCTGGAGCGCTGGC
The DNA here is from genome assembly GCA_963800535.1 of uncultured Acidobacteriota bacterium. Lineage (GTDB taxonomy): Bacteria > Acidobacteriota > Terriglobia > Acidiferrales > UBA7541 > Palsa-295. The sequence goes on along the minus strand of CAWDBK010000019.1, from coordinate 89,962 downwards.
TCGACGGCTCCCGGCCGGTAATCCAGCTCGCGCTGCGCCTTGTCGCTTTCCACGAACATGCGGTGGCGCGACATTTTCACACCCTCGACTGGAATCTGCGGCTCGCGGCCCGTCACGCGCGAGAAGAATTCGTCGGCATAGCCCGCGGCCAGAGCGACAGCATGAGGCAAGCGCACTCGCGGAGCCGGGCGACCGGTGATCGAAGCCAGCACGTCCAGAATCTCCTTCAGCGTCATGTTACGCGCGCCGAGGATGTAGCGTTCGCCGATGCGGCCCTTCTCCGCGGCGAGCAGATGGCCGGCGGCGCAGTCTTCTACCGGCACCAGATTCAATCCCGTGTCCACATAGGCCGGCATCTTGCCATTCATGAAGTCAACGATGATGCGGCCCGTCGGCGTGGGCTTCCAGTCGGCGGGACCGACGGGGGCGGTGGGGTTCACGATCACAATGGGGATACCCGCGGCCGCTGCTTTGATCGCTTCGAGCTCGGCGAGGAATTTTGAGCGTTTATAGTGACCGATCATCTGGTCGAGAGTCGCGCGCGTCTCTTCAGTGGGCAGCGCGGCCCCATGCGCGGGGACCGCGATCGTGGCTACCGTGCTGGTATAAACGATGCGCTCGACGCCGTTCTCCGCGGCGACTTCGAAAAGCCGCTTCGAACCCGCCACATTCGATTCGTAAATTTCGTCGGGATTGCGCGTCCAGAGGCGATAGTCGGCGGCTACGTGATAGACGCGGCGCACGCCCTTCATCGCGCGATCGAGCGAGCCCATATCCTGCAGATCTCCGACCACGCGATCGGCGTTCAGACCCTCAAGCGACGCAAGATTGCTCGAGCAGCGAACGAGGACGCGAACGGAATGGCCTGCAGCGACAAGCTGGCGGGCAACGTGATTTCCCAGAAACCCCGTGGCGCCCGTAACGAGCGTGGTCATAAGGTGCGGAAAGCCTTTCCGGTTACTGCCATCAACGCCGGTCGGCCGCCTGCAATTGATCGGCGGCGACTTGGACGCCGATGTACCGCTCCCGGCTATTGCGCATGTTCTCGTAACGACCCAGCGCGTACAGCGGGAAAGAATTCCGGTACAAATGGTATTTCAGATAAAACACTTGCGGAAAACCGGTGCCCGTAAACTCCGGCTCGTCCCACGAGCCGTCGTCACTCTGATGCGAGACCAGCCAATCGACGGCGCGCTCGACAGCGGGATCGTCCGCACCCACGACCGCCAGCAAACCAATCAATCCCCAGGCCGTCTGCGAAGCAGTGCTCTTCCCTTTGGCTTTAAGCGATTTGTCGTAGTAGGAGAGGATCGACTCGCCGAAACCGCCGTCGGTGTTCTGCACGGACTTGAGCCATTCGGCGGCGCGCTTGCATTCATCCGAAGAGCCCAGACCGAGAGCCTCCATCGCGCGGAGAACGCCGCTGGTTCCGTAGACGTAATTCACGCCCCAGCGACCAAACCAGCTGCCGTCGGATTCCTGCTCGTGGCGCACAAATGCGCGGCCACGCTCAACGACGGGATGCGAGGAGGGCCAGCCCATCTGGCCCAGGCATTCCAACGCTCGCGCGGTCACGTCCGCAGTGGACGGATCGAGCATCGCGTTGTGATCGGCGAACGGGACATTGTTCAAAAATTCGAGATTGTTTTCGTGGTCGAACGCGCCCCAGCCGCCGTCTTCGTTCTGCATGCTCACCAGCCAAGCGAGACCGCGGCGAATCGAAGCACGGAGTTTTCCCTGCTCGGGATCCTCCACCCGACCAAGAGCCATCAGTACGAACGCGGTGTCGTCGACGTCCGGATAGAAATCGTTGCGGAATTCAAAGGCCCAGCCGCCGGGTTCGGCATCCTTGTTTTTCACCTGCCAGTCGCCGGGTCCGAGTATCTGATTATCGACCAGCCACCGCGATGCGGCCAGCAGCGACGGATGCGAAGGATCGAGACCGGCCTCTTCGAGAGAGACCATGGCAATGGCCGTGTCCCAGAGAGGCGAAATGCACGGTTGGACGCGCAGCGTGTCGGCTTCTTCGATTTCGTAGCGCGCCAGAAAATTGATTTCGCGGGCGAGCAGTGGGTCGCTGGTGTCCTGCTGGGCATGCAGGGCGAAAATCGAATTCATCATCGCGGGATAGATCGTGCCGAGGCCTTCGCTGCGCTCGAGGCGCTCGAGCATCCAGTTGCGGGCACGGCTCAGCGCGATTTTGCGGAAGGGCAGCCAGGTGAGCCGCTCGTAGAATTTGATTCCCGCCCCCAGCGCCAGAAAAACATTCTTCCAGGAAAGAACTTGCGCGTCCCAATCGAGCGACGGAGGACGCGTGCCCGGCTTGACGAAAAGTTCGTCGACGGTGACGCCTTCGGGCAGCTTCCACTCGGGCTTGTACGCGTAGACGATGGCCAGCGGAATCACGATTCCGCGCGTCCAGGACGACATTTCGTAGAGATTGATCGGGAACCAATCCGGCAGCAGCATCAGCTCCGGAGGAATTGCGGGCACGAAATCCCAGCCGATCGCCCCGACCATGGCCAGATAAAAGCGGGTGTAGGAATTGGTCTGCTCGAGACCGCCAAGCCCGCGAATTTTGGCGCGCGCGCGCTGGAGGTGCGTTGAATCCGCCGGGTCGCCAGCCAATCGAAGCGCGACCCAGGCCTTCACGGTGGCGTTCAGCTCGGAAGGTCCGCCGTAGAAAATGTTCCAGCCGCCGTCGGGCTGCTGCCGATCGCGGATGTATTTCGCCAGTTTCGCGGTCTTGGGAGAATCCAGCTCGCCGAGGATGTGCAGGTACAGAATGTAGTCGGATTCGAGAGTGGTGTCGGCTTCCAGCTCGCCCCACCAGTACCCTTCCTGGCTCTGGTTGGAAAGCATCCACTTGACGCTTCGGCTGACGGCCTGCTCCACCGGGGATTCGGAGGAGCGGCGTGGGGCCGTGGCGGCGCTATGCGTCGCGCCCGTACCAACTGGTTCCAGTCGCAGCCTGGCTTCTGGTGCCATTCACCCCTCAGACGTAACTTGTCACGTACGGCTATCCGAACGCCTATGTTTCGCAGTACTTCGCCTATTGGAGACCCGAAAAAGCCTAATCTCGCGGTAATGCAGGTATTTACGGGTCTTAACCTGCTGATTATCTGGTGTATTCCAGCTGAGGTCAACCGAAAAGGCACAGCCCTTTTCCGCACCTCCGACACTCGGATGGCGCGAAGGCCGTTGCGGCTGCCTCCCGGTTTCTCGCGGTCGGCATTTGATCGCTGTTCCGACCCGGGTTCGCTACATCCTTGCCGGCGAACGGAAATCGAACCTATTGCGCCGGAACACCGCCCGCGTCCTGACGAATCGCCGGGTAGGCGCCACCTACCTCGTTTCTTCTAGCCGCTTGACCCGGGCGGCCAATGCGGGTAACCGGGCCAACCAGCCGTATTGCTCCTTGAATTTTTGGAGTGGCCGCGCCGGAGTTCCCCAGACGGTCTGGCCGCTGCGGATCGTTTTGCCGGATGCGATGCCGGCCTGCGAGGCGACGATCGCGCCGTCCTCAATCTTGCACTGATTGCCGATGCCCACCTGGCCACCGACGACCGCTCGTGCGCCGATGGTGCTGCTACCGGAAATGCCGGTCTGCGCGGCAATCACGGAATGATCGCCGACGCGGACGTTGTGAGCAATTTGCACCAGATTGTCGATCTTCACGCCATCGCCGATCCGCGTGACATCGAGTGAACCGCGGTCGATCGTGGTGTTGGGACCGATCTCAACGTCGTCACCGATTTCAACCGCGCCGAGCTGGGGAAATTTCCAATGGCGGCCCTCGCCGTAGACGTAGCCGAAGCCGTCGGCGCCGATCACGACTCCCGAATGGATCTCGACCCGATTGGCGAGTTTTGCGCCGGCGTAGAGCGTGACACGGGGATGAAGGTGGCAATCTTCGCCCATGCTTGCGCCGCGTCCGACAAAACAGAACGCCTCGATGGCGCTGCCTGCGCCGATCTGAACCGCGTCCTCAATTACGACGTAGGGCCCGATCGAGACGCGCGCGGCAATCTTTGCTTCGGGAGCGATGATCGCCGTCGGATGGACACCGGGCGCGGGTTCCGGCTCGGGTAGCAACCATCGAGCGGCCTTGGCGAATGCAAATTTCGGTTCGGCGATTTCAAGAATTGTCTTGCCGGCGAGGCGCGTGCCGGGCCTAGCGAGGGCGCATTTTGCCGCAGAGCTCGCGGCGCGCTCCGTGTGGCGCGGCGCGTCGAGATAGATCAGATCACTGGGACGCGCACGCTCCGGGCCGGCGACGCCTGCGAGCGGCGCACGCTCATCTCCCACAAGATTGGCTCCCAGATATTGCGCGAGTTCGCGAGCGGTGCGGGTCATGGTTTCCTCCCTTGTAACGCTAGAACGGATAGAGCGGCTTTTCGCCGGACGGCCGCGTCTTCCAGCGCCGGTGAACCCAGAGCCATTGGTCCGGGTGGGCGCGCACGAAATCCTCGATCACGCGGGTGAAGCGCGCGGTGTTTTCGACGACGTCGGTTTCTTCGTTCGGCGTGCGCGCTAGCTCAACGGCGGGCTCGAAGCGCAGCCGATATTTGCGGCGTCCTTCGTCCCAGGACAGGAAGCCAGGCACGACGGCGGCGTCGGTGCGGAGCGCGATGCGTGCGAGGCCTGACGTAGTGGACGCCTGGACGGCGAAAAAATCCACGAACACACTTTCTTCGATGTCGGTATTGTGATCGGCGAGCACGCCGACGGTGCCGCCATCGGCCAGGACTTTCAATATCGCGCGGGCAGATTTATTTTTGTCGATCGGCTGGTTGCCGGCGCGACAGCGGTAGTCATTGATCAGCGCGTCGACTTTCCGATTCGCAATCGGGCGGACCAGAAAATGCAGCGGGTAGCCGTAGAGCGCCTGCGCGAAAGGCGCCAGCTCCCAGGCGCTCATGTGCCCCGTGAGGAACAGGACGCCTTTGCCGCGCCTCCGCGCCTGGTCGAAATTCTCGAAGCCGTCGACGACCACGATCCGGTCGATATTTTCGCGCGTGTATTTTGGAAATTGCGAAAACTCGCCGGCCATCCAGCCGATCTGGCGGATCATGCCGCGAATCACGCGCCGCCGCTGGGCGTCGGTCCAATCGGGAAACGCGAGCCTCAGATTGAAAAGCGCGGCGCGGCGAAGGGGCGGGCGGAACGCGTACGCGACTGAGGCGAAGCTCGCGCCCACAAATCGCGCGGCAGGTCTCGGCAGAAGCCCCAGAAGTTTTATTCCCGTCCACGCGGCGGCATACTCGAGCGATTCCCGCATCGCCGCCATTATAGGTTAGGAAGTTCAAATTGAATCGGCCGATGCTAGACTCGTCCGCCGTGAACGAGATCCGCAAAAACGATTCACTGCCAGCACGGTGGACGGCGGTTTTGTCCGCTGCCGCGGCAGCTCGTCTGTTTATTCGGCAATCTTGGCGCGATTGGCCTTACCGGGCCGGACGAGCCGCGCTATGCGTGGATCGCGAGGGCGATGGCGGAAACGGGAGACTGGGTCACGCCACGCCTGTATGGCCAGCCCTGGTTTGAGAAGCCGATTCTCTACTACTGGACTGCGGCGATCGGATTCTTGCTGCACTTGCCTGCGGAATGGGCGGCTCGCTTGCCTTCGGCGCTCGCAGCGCTGGCTGCGGCCATTGCGATCGGTTGGCTTGCCAAGAAACACTACGGCGGCAGTGCGGTTTCGATGGCGAGCCCGGCGTTGCTCGCACCGATTGTTTTTGCGACGAGCGTTGCGGCCATCGGTTTTGCGCGCGCCGCAACGCCTGACATGTTGTTTAGCGCGGCGATCGCGCTGGCAATGGCTTGTGCAGCGACGGTTTTTCGGCGCGCGGGTGCGCTGCGCGAAGCGGAGGGCGACGCAATTGTTGCGCAGCGAGGCGATCGCACTTCGCTTTTGTTGTTCGGTGTTTTTCTCGGGCTCGGCGTGCTGGCGAAGGGGCCAGCGGCGATCGTTCTGGCGGGCGGCACTATTGTGATCTGGGCTGCGGTGACGAAAGCGTGGCGAGTCGCATTTCGCCTGGTCCATCCGATTGCGATCGCCGCCTTTTGCGTGATCGCGCTTCCCTGGTATGCGATTTGTGCGCGCCGCAATCCGGATTTTCTGCGCGTATTCCTGTGGCAGCACAATATCCAGCGCTACGCCACGCCGATGTTTCAGCACCGGCAGCCGTTCTGGTATTTCGCACCCATCGTGCTGCTGGCGTTGCTACCGTGGACGGTGCTTCTCTGGCCTGTCCTGCAGGAAGGTCTTCGCCTGCCACGCGAAAAATCCTGGGCCGGTTCGCCGGGATTTTTCTTCGCGTGCTGGGCGGTATGGCCGATTGTGTTCTTCAGCTTCTCGCAGTCGAAGTTGCCGGGCTACATACTGCCGGCGATTCCTGCGCTGGCGCTGGTCAGCGCCGTCGCGCTCGCTCGCGTGATTTCAGAGAACGGACTGCGAAGCCGTGTGCTGATGATGGCGATCGGTGGAACATGGCTGGTGATATGTCTCGCCGCGGTCCTTTCGAGCTTTCGTGCAAAGGAGCCGCGGGGCCTCGAATACGTCGACTTTGGGCGCTTGGTCATGGCTCCCGGATTGTTCGGCGGCTTGATAGCGCTGGCCGTTGCGGCGGTCTTGGTCGTTGCCGCCTTTCGCGCTCGCCCGGCGACAGCGATTTTGCTTTGTGCTGTGCTCGCGGCCGCCGCGGTGGAAATCGCAAGTCTGAAAATTCTGCCGGCGCTCGATCCCGCCCTTTCCGCCCGCCCGCACGCCGAATTCATGCGCAACGACCAGCACCCCGATCGAATCTTTACATATCAGCTCCGGCGGGACTGGGGCTACGGACTGACATTTTATTTTCGCCGCGACCTTGCGGAGTGGTCGCCCGCCGACCCCGGCCCCGCGCTGGTGCTGACGACGGCGAAAGGTCTGGATGAAATCAAGAAACTGGGGCGAGTGAGTGGCGACGTGGAGCAGGAGCAACTGGGGCTAGTCTACGTGCCGGTCCGGCCCATCCCCGCGGCGCGTTAGCGCGCACCGGCTGGCGGAAGCGCCTGCAGAAAGAAATTGACGATCTCGCTTTCGTACGCCTTGCGGTCGTCGTCGGTCATGTCGCGATAACTCAGGCGGTCGCGCTGGGTCTGTTTAGGCTCGGGCGCCTTCACGAATAGCTGAAAAGTCTCCTGGGATAGCGCAGGCCGGTCGTCCGATTGGATGAAAAGCTTCTGGACATTGTGCGTGTTGCCGATCTTTGCTGAAAGCGGTGGCGTGTTGCGGCTTCCGTAATTCATCATGCGGAACCCAAAGTCAGTGAACTGCAGCACGCCGGGCAATTTATTCAGCCCGGATTTGCCCACTTCGATGCGCAACATGTCGCGCGGATCGTCATAAGCGTCGTCCACGGCCAGCGCTGCAATCCGCGGATCGGATTCAGCGACGGCCATAGAGGCGTATCCGCCCATGTCGACGCCCCACAGACCGAAGCGCTTGGGATCGACGTCGTCACGCGAGGCCAGAGCCGTCAAAGCGGCGCGTATCTCGTTGCTTTCCTCGTAGCCGAGGGTGGTGACTCCCTGGCTGGTGCCGTGACCGGCGAAATCGAAGAGATAGACGTTAAATTGGTGGTCCTGCAGTGCGGTGACGAGAGTGAGCACGTCGGCGCGTTGCGATTGGTAGCCATGGCAAACCACGACCGCTGGGGCCCCGCGCAGACCGGGAAAAAGCCATCCTTCGCGCTGGGCGCCGCCCGGTAGCGTGAAAGGAAAACGAGCCGGGATGGCCCATCATGACGCTGAGGTCGAATGTGGCCGGATTGCGAGCGGGCTTCAAAATCTGGTAGAGCAGGAATCCAGAAATCGTGGAAACGGAAACTCCCGCAAATATCAAAATGGCGAGAATCCCCGACAGTATTTTGGAGATCAGCGCTCTGGGGTTGCGGTTTTCGGAGGAGACGGCCATCTAGGCGCGGGCGCTCTAGCCTACGCGCCTCTGCGAATCGGATGTTAGCATATTTTTCTTCGCCGCTTATTTGCTCGCTCGCTGCTGTGCGCACAAAGCAGGACAGTTAGATTCCCGGCGCGCCGTTGGTTATAATGCGAACCGGGGAATGGCGATTGGCATCCATGCAGATTGTTGACCTACGACAGGTGCATTCACGCGCGCTCGAAAACCTGTTTCGCGAGGAAGTGGCGCGCTGGCGGGACGAGCTTTACTGGGACTATCGCCCGTCGATCGACCTGGTGCGCAAGTTCATCGATTCCCGCGCGCTGGGCGGATATGCCGCGGTGGAGGATGGCCAGCCGGCGGGCTACGGCTTCTACGTCCTGGAAGACCACAAGGGGCTGATCGGCGGGCTTTTCGTGTCCTCGGAATACCCGCAAGCCCCATCACCGAGCGGCTGCTGACCGAGATGCTGACGGCACTGCGCGCGACGCCGCGGCTGGAGCGGATCGAAGCGCAGCTGATGCCTTTCGGCGCGGAACTCGATCCCGCATTTCTTTCGCAGCATTTCCAGCTTGCATTCGCGGCAGTTCATGCTGCTGCAGCTCGACGAAGCCGAACTTGGCGGCAAGCCGCTCTCGCCAGGGCTGCGTGTCGAGCCGTGGAGCGATCGTGCATTCGACTCCGCGGCGCGGCTGATCCAGCTGGCGTATGCGAACCATGTGGACGGGCAGATCAACGATCAGTATTGCAGCGACGTCGGGCAGCCTGAGATTCCTGCGCAACATCGTGCTGCTGCCAGGATGCGGGCAGTTTTTGCCCGAGGCTTCGTTCCTGGTGCGGCCGGTGACCGGCGATCGGCCGATCGCGATGATTCTGACTTCCACGGTGGCCGAGGGCGTGGGGCATACGACGCAGGTCTGCGTGATGCCGGGTATCAGGGGCACGGCATCGGCCGCCAGCTGATGGAGCACTCGATCCAGGCGCTGCAGAAGCGCGGAACTACGAATCGCTGTCGCTGACGGTGACGTCCGTGAACAAGCGCGCCGTGGAACTCTACGAACACCTCGGATTCGCTGGTGAAAACGTTCGCGGCCGGCGTCTGGCAGGCCTAAGCGATCTCTACTTCTTCGCGCGATCTTTCAGCAGGCCCTTCAGCTCGTCCATGAATTCCTTCACGTCCTTGAAATCGAGATAGACGGACGCGAAGCGGACGTAGGCGACCTTGTCGAGCTTCTTCAGATGATTCATCAGCAGGCCGCCGATTTCGGTGGTGGTGCGCTCGCGGTCGGCGGCTTCGCTCACGTAGGCTTCGGCCTCGTCGACGATGGTTTCGAGCTTGCCCACCGGCACCGGGCGCTTCTCGCACGCCTTCAGCAATCCCTGCAGTATTTTCTGGCGCTCGAATTTCTCGCGGCGGCCGTCTTTCTTGATCACCATGTAGGGAATTTCGTCGATGCGCTCGTAGGTGGTGAAGCGGCGATTGCATTTCAGGCATTCGCGGCGGCGGCGAATCAGGTCGCCGGTGCGCGCCTCGCGCGAGTCGATCACTTTATCGTCCAGGTGCGCGCAGAAAGGGCACTTCAATTCAGGGTCTCCTTCGTGGGCGATTGGGCGGCCATTTCGCCGCGTTCCGCTTCGGCCAGCAGTTCGGCTTCTCCGGCTCGTTCCTCGGCGCGGGCCATGCGCTTCAGCTCGCCTACCGACCATCCTTCGCGGAACAACAGCGGCAAACCGACGACACAGCATCCCACAAACGTGATCAGCCAGGTGACGATTGTAGTGACCGCCGCCGGCTCCTTATCTACTCCAAAAATGAGCGTGAAAACAAGAAAGCTGGCGAGCTTGCGATCCTCCGCCCACGCCGGGAAGCTGCGCGGCCGAGCCGACCATGGTGAACGCCAGTACCAACGCTGCACCCGCGAAACTGAGCGACGCCAGCTGTCCGCCGAACGCGTGCGCGATCCAAAGATAAATCAGCACCACGAGCACCCAGTGCCCAGCGGTATACGCCGCGAGGGCGGCGAGATCGCTCCAGGTGCGTATGCCGCGCAGACCGTCGCCGAATCCTTCGAGCAGCGCAGCCGCCTTCGCGCGCCATCCAGCACGCCATTTCGGATGTTCGAGTTTTTTCGCCAGCCAGGCGGCGCCGTGATACCGGAAATACACCAAAAAAGAGATTGCGGCGACAAGGGCGACGAGAAGCAACGCCCCGGCTGAACGCGCTAATTTCAGCAGCACGGCGTTTCCGGCGCCCACCGAGCCGCGGCTTTCGAAGAACAGCAACGCGCCGCCGGCCAGCAGCGCCGTAGCCGCCATATCCGAGACGCGCTCGAGCACGTAAACACCGAACATGCTGGGCACCGAGATGGTGCTTCTACGCGCGATCAGCACCGGCCGCACAGGCTCTCCGGCACGCCCGAGCAACACGGTGCAAGCGAATCCTGCGAGCGTGGCGCCGTAAACGCTGAGAAAACGCGTCTGGCCGAGCCATTTGCAAAAATGCATCCAGCGCAGGGCGCGAATCGCGTAGCAGGCGTAAATGGCTACCAGCGAAAGAAGCAGCAGCGAAATTCGGGCTTGGCGCAGGGACGATCCGACCATGCTCCAGCGGAAACCTGCGAGCGTGATTGAACCGCGAAATCTATAGAGGAAAAATCCGAGGACGGCCAGGACCAGAAGGAGGACAACGTACCGACGCGAGTTGCGAAGCATCGGATTGGAACCGTAGCAGCAAGGTTTCGCCAGTGTCAAGACGGCCGCAGCGGGCCAGTTCGCGCGGGGGGACGCTCCGAATGCGCATCATGCACACTCGGCGAGCCTGAATTTCGAGCTCGAGATTGTGCATGATGAACACTCGCGAGCGCGATTTCACCAGATGCGGCAGCGCTTCGCTACGGGTCGCACGAGGGCCGAATTTTCCGCGCAGGCGAAGGCCTTGTGAAATTCAGGCGTGTTCGCGAGCGGACCGTTGACGCGGAAAATCGGCAGCGGATGCGGGTCGGATTCGGTGATGAGCCGCGCGAGTTCGGGCCGCAGGCTGTCCTCCCAGCTTTGCGCGTAGGCAATAAAAAATCTCTGGTCGGCGGTCCAGCCGTCGACCGGCGCGGGCTCCGGCTTCCCGGCGAGTGACTTGTGATAGGCGGCGTAGGCCATGGCGAGGCCGCCGAGGTCGGCGATGCTTTCGCCTTCCACCAGCTTGCCCTGCTCGTGCAAGCCCGGCTCGACTTCGAATTCGTCGAACTGCTTCGCGATGCAATCGCCGCGGTCGTTGAAATTCTTCAGATCCGCGTCGGTCCACCAATTCTTCAGATTGCCTTGCGCATCGAATTTTGCGCCTTCGTCGTCAAAGCCGTGCGTCATTTCATGTCCGATGGCCGCCGCAGTGGCACCGTAATTGAAAGCGTCGTCGCCGTTGGGATCGTAAAGCGGCGGTTGCAGAATACCAGCCGGGAAAACAATTTCGTTGAGCAGTGGATTGTAATAAGCGTTCACGGTGGGCGGCGTCATGGTCCATTCGGCGCGATCGACGGGCTTGCCGATCTTCGCCAGCTGGCGCGCAACTTCAAATTGCGATCCGCGGATGAAATTGTCCGCGTAAGAACCGCGATCGACGCGGAATTTCGAGTAATCGCGCCAGGTTTCGGGGTAGCCGACTTTGATCATGATGGCATCGAGCTTCGCCTTGGCCTTCTGGCGAGTTTCCGGAGACATCCAGTCGAGAGTTTGAAGATCATCGCGCAACGCGGCGATCACGTTTTTTACCATTACGGTGGCGGCAGCTTTGGCCGCGGGCGGAAACTTTTCCTGCACATAGAATTGCCCGAGCGCTTCGCCCAGCTCGGCGTCCGTCGACGAGACGCAGCGCTGCCAGCGCGGCTTCAACTGCTTCGATCCGGTGAGGATGCGTCCGTAGAAATCAAAATTTTCGTCCTCGTAGCCCTTCGAGAGTGCCGCCGCCGCGGTATGGATCAAATGCCATCGCAGGTAGGTTTTCCAGTCATCGAGCGGCACGGCGGTGAGAGCCTCGTCCATGCCCTTGAAAAACCCGGGCTCGGCAACGTTCAGACTGGCGGGGGGCGCGGCGCCGGCAGCTTGAAAGTATTCGGGCCAGCGGAAATGGGGCGTGGCCGCGGAAAGCTCGGCTACCGTCTGGCGGTGATAGACCTTGTCCGGGTCACGCAGATCGATAATGGGCAATGAAGCGTTCGCCAGGCGCGTTTCGATCGCCATAACGGTTTTCGCTTCAGCCGCGGATTTCGCGGGATCGTCCCCAAGTAATTGGAACATTTTGGTGACGTGTTTCACGTAGTTGTCGCGCAGTTCTTTGGATTTTTCGTCGTCGCGAGTGTAGTAGTCGCGGTCGGGTAGGCCGAGTCCGCCCTGGCCGATTTCGGCGATCTCTTGAGTGCTGTCCTTGAAATCCTGGTCAGCGCCGAAGCCGAAGACAGCGTCCACGCCGAAGGTGTGCAGGCGAGCAAGCTCGGCTTGGAACATTGACAGATCGGAAATCGCGGCGATGCGCGCGAATTCGGGGTCGAGCGGCTTGGCGCGCGCGGCTTCGATTGCAGTCTCGTCCATGCAGCTGCCGTAATAGTCGCCGACTTTCTGCCAGTCCGACCCGGGCTTGGCCGTCTTGTCGGCCGCGGCTTTTTCAAGGATCGCGTGGAGATCTTCTTTGTTGCGGCGATCGACGATTTCGGTGATGCCCCACGAGGCATAGTCGGCGGGAATGGCGTTGTCCTTCATCCAGTTGCCGGTGGCGAACTTGAAGAAATCGCTGCAGGGCGGGACGGACTTATCGAGCGCCGAAAGATCGAGCTGACCTTTTGGAGGCGCCGAAGTGGCGCCCTGATCCTCCGCCCCAATGGCACCACCCGGGCAGCCGGGGCTCGCGGGCGAACGCGACACAACCAGATTTGCAGCCGCCGCTTTCGGCACGGTGGATTGTGCCGACAAGGAAGCGGCAAAAAGGCTCGATGCTGCGAAGCACGCGGATATTCTCAGACCACGCGTCATGAGGACAGTCCCCCCAGTTTGAGATTTCAGGCTTGGACTCGGTATGAAGGCGGAATGTTAGCAGGATCGACAGACGTCCGCTCGGTTTGTGCGGAGTAGGGCGGCTCGCCGGCGCGTGCTGTTCGCACTTTTCCAAGACCTGGATCGAGCGAGGCAAGCGTCGCTGGAGAACAGGGGAGCAAGCTCCGGCACTCCACAACGGCTGGAGTGTTATTCTCGGCGCATGGTGCGGCGCAACCGCGATTCTTTAGACGACGATTTGGAAGGGCGCAGAGCCAAGGCTGGACTATGCGCGGACTGCATCCATGCGCGAGTGATTCGATCGGACCGGGCCAGCGAATTCTATCTTTGCGCGATGCACGTCGCCGATCCTTACTATCCCCAATACCCGCGATTGCCGGTAACTCGATGTCCGGCATACGAAGAGAAGGGGTTGGTGCACTGATTCTTCGAGTGCCGGGAAATCAGCGGCCCATGGCGAGCGAGGTGTGGTCGGCGGGTCGCGCGCGCTGCATCAGGTTCCAGGCCAGCCTAAACTCCGGCATGTCCTCGCGCTGGCGCGCGGGGCTCTTCAACGTTTCGGCGACGTGCGCGAGCATCAGCTTATAAGCCAGCGTGCGATTGGAGCCCGGTGCTAGCAAATTCGCGGGGCTGACGCCGACGCGCTCGGTTTTTCCGTCCTGCTGGACTTCAACCCAAGGCGCGCCGTCCTGGTCGACCGAAGCGGTTCCCTTCTCGCCAAGCTCCTTGGCAAAGCTCGCAAGCGCATCACGGCTGGAGATCGTGCCGTCTTCGATGGCCTGCGCCAGAATCTGCTCGAACTGCGCGCGATAGTCTTCCCAGTTTCGGGGGCTGCCGACGACGCTGATGCGTTCGGCGCGCTTGGCGTCTTCCAGCTTCGCCAACTGCTCATGAGTGAGATTGTCGTCTTCTTTGGCCAGTGTGATTTGCCGGTCAAGCTCCACTTCGCGAACCGTGGCGTGCTGCTCGAATTCGTGCTCCGGATTGAAGCGCCCTGTGAGCATGTAGGATCCCACGGCAATCGGCAGCTCGTGCCAAGCGAAAAACGCCATGGGGACCAAAAGCTTTTTCGAGTGATAGAGCTGCTCGGTGCCCTCGCGACATTCCGTGCTGCGCTTCGTGGTGCCCGGAAGTTGAGCGAAGTGCATCACGTGATAATCGGACTCAGGCTGGCCGTGCGCGTAATTCGCGAACGAACGCGCCACGCCCTTGGGGCTGGTCATGCCGAAATCGTTCACAGCGTTGCGGTGCGCTGCGTGCGGGAAATACGTGTTGATTACATCCTTCGTGAAATCGGCGCAGTTGCGGCGAAAGCCATTGAAGTGATTCACGTTCGGCGCCGCGTTGAATTTTTCGATCAGCGCCTTGTCCTGCTCGACCGTGGTGGACACCACCAGAATGTAAAGCGTGCGCTCGGAGGTCGCGCCGACCATTTCGCGCCACTCCGCGCCATTGCTGGTCTGGCATTTGTGCGTCTCGCAATAATCGTGCAGGACACTCTCACGGTAATTTGTTTCGAGCGCGCCTTTGATATTCCAGGAAGCGAACAGCGGGCGATTCTGCGGGTCCTGCACGCCATAGACGAAGACGCTGAGCGGCACGATGTTCCATTCGAAAGGCTCGTCTTCGCCGAGCGTGGTGTAATTGCTCATGATGGAGCCCTGCTCGTGCGCGGCGCAGAGGCGCAACTTCACGGGACCCGCCGGGCAAATGCGCGATAAATAGACCGCGCTGTGGCCAGAGCCGGTGATGCGCGCTACGCTGGTGTCCAGCGATTCGTTGAGCACGATGCCGACGTCCGCGGACGCACGAGTAGCGCAGCAGGCCCAGCTACAGATCCAGCAACAAGCCACGGCGGCGATGTTGATCCAGCGCTGCAAGTCGCTTCCCTCTTTCGAGCGAAATCCCTTGATTCAACACCAGGCAGAGATTAAGTTCGCGCGACATGACGCGCACGACGCACGCAAAACGCACCACCCTGCCCACTATTTAAGATGCGTCGGCTGGGCCTAGAGTCACCCTGCTTGTGTTCCCCGCACAAACCCGCCTAAGATGCCGGGCGCACGGAACTTTTCGGCGTCATTTTGCGTTCATTGGAATGAGGCCGATATGTCATGCGGATCGCGAGGCTAGGAACGATTGGAGCCGGATGCCCAACTGGTGCAGCTTTGTCTCCGGGGCGACGGACCTTCCTGGGAGGAGCTGGTGCGGCGGCACACGCGGCGGGTTTACGGTCTGTGCTACCGGTTCACCGGCAACGCGGCGTCGGCCGAGGACTTGAGCCAAGAGGTTTTTCTGCGGATTTTTCGGACGCTTGGCAGCTATCAATCGGCACACGGAGCTTTTCCGACATGGTTGACGAGCGTGACGCGCAACCTGCTGGTGGATCACTACCGGCGGACGCGGCGGGATCGGGTGACGGATTCGATCGAGGACGCCATGCCGCAGCTCGAGGAGAAACGCTCACCCATGCGTGAGCCGGACAAACTGGCGCTGGCCGCGGAGTTGAGCGCGCAGTTGCAGCAAGGACTTTCCAGGCTTTCGCCGGAGTTGCGCGAGGCGGTGATCCTGCGGGATCTCCAGGGGCTGGACTACGCCGAGATCCGGAGCGTCCTGCAAGTGCCCGAGGGGACTGTGAAATCGAGAATCAATCGGGGGCGCATCGAGCTGGCACGAGTCCTCGGAGAGATGGGGCTTCGCCCGGCGTAGAACTGAGGGGACGTAAACTATGAACTGGAACTGCACACTGACCGAAGAGCGGCTGAGCGATTTTCTGGAGGGAGCGCTCGGGCCGGAAGAAGCGGCGGCGATTTCGGCGCACGCGGCGGGCTGCGCGGATTGCAACAAATTGATCGCGCAGGTGAGCGGGCTGGTGACATTGATGCAGCAGGCGCCGCCGCTTGAACTGCCGCCACAACTGGAGCGGAAAATCCTGGATGCGACGCTCGGCCCGCGTAAGCAGCCGACCGAATCGCAGAGCTGGCTCGGCTGGCTGGCGATGCTCTGGCAGCCGCGCTTCGCGATGGGAATCGTCACGGTAGCCGCGTCGGTGGCCATCGTGTTTCACGCTGCTGCTGCCTCCGGCGGCCGCGGCAATCCTCTGAATCTGCTGCGGGACGCGAACCGACAGGTGCATCTGACGTATGCGCGCGGCGCGAAGATGGTCAACAATCTGCGCGTCGTCTACGAAATTCAATCGCGCCTTTCGTCGCCTCCGGAAAGCATGTCGGAACCGATTACTCCGCCAGCCACGCGGCCGACGATTGAACCTCAGCCAGGCCACCAGCAGCCGGGAGTCGAACCGCGCGAGAAATCCGAAACCGTGCCGCACACGCAGCGGAGCGGCCGCAGCGGTCCAGAGCTAGCCCAGCTTGTTTCGCGTCCGAACTTTTTCCAAGCGAACTTTCTACCGTCAAAGTCGTCAGACGGCTCTTCGTACCCAGCAACCAGGAGCATCCTATGAACTGCACCCAACACGCTGAAACGGAAGCGACCGCGTTTTGCCGGCAGTGCGGCACGCCACTTTGTCCCGCGTGCGTCCGCGATGTGCGCGGCGCGCTGTACTGCGAGAACTGCCTCGCGAATCTGGTCGGAGCCGCGCCGCAAACGGCACCGGGCGTGCCCGGCGGTCCAGCGTCGAGTTTGCCGCCCGTGTCCCGCGCCTCCGCCCACTCCGGCGCACCCAATCCCGGCATCGCGATGGCGCTGGGATTTATTCCCGGTCTTGGCGCGGTTTACAACGGCGAGTACGTCAAGGGGCTGATTCACGTGCTAGCGTTCGGCGGAATTATTGCCCTGCTCACCACCGATCTACCCACCGGGCTGATCGTGATCCTGGCCATCGGACTTGGCTGCTTCTATTTCTACATGCCCATCGAGGCTTATCGCACCGCCAGGCTGCACCGCGGCGAGGAAGTTCCGCAAGCGAATATGCCCATGACGTTCGACGGTAATCGACCCGTCGGCGCGATCGTGCTGATCGTGCTTGGAGCGCTGTTCCTGCTGGGGAACCTTCATTTGCTGGAGCGCGAATGGTTCTCGAAGGCTTGGCCGGTGGGGCTGATCCTACTGGGCGCATGGATTTTGATGGACCGCATCCGGCGGACTTCCTAAGGAGCGAACGATGACGAATCCAATCACTCCCGCATGCACCTGCGCGCGCTGCCGGATTCACAGCCTGATGGGTCCGGTGATTCTGATCATCGTCGGCGCGCTGTTCCTGCTGGGCCGATTCACGGAGTATGGCTTTCATCAACTCTGGCCCATTGTGCTGGTGGCAATCGGCGTATTCCTCCTGGTCGAAGCGTCGGCCTCGCGCTCGGGCCACACCGGAGCATGACAACCCAGTGAGCACAAATCCCCAGCCACCCGCCACACCGCTGCCGCCTGCAGCCGCGCCGCCGGCTGTTGCGCGCAAGCGGCGTTCGATTTTTCCCGGGCTGCTGCTTATGGTGCTTGGCACCATTTTCCTAGTGCACCGCCTTGATCCGTCGTTCGCCCTCGGCCACGTGGCGCGATTTTATTGGCCGTTGCTTTTCGTCCTGTGGGGCGCGGCGAAATTGATCGACCACTTCGTGGCGCAAAGTCGCGGACAAGAGCGAGCGCCACTATTGTCCGTGGGGGAAGCGGCACTATTGATCCTGTTGATTTTGGTTCTGCTCGGGTTCGGCATCCACGACCTTGTGCATGAGCGGGCGCCGTGGCTGCACATCAACATCCCTGAGTTCCGGGACAAATACTCGCAGAGCCGCGACGTGGAGCCTCGGGACATTCCGCCCACAGCGCACGTCACCATTGAAACGCAGCGAGGCGGCATCACCGTCCACGGCGGCGGAACCCAACTGCGCGTCAGCGCCAACGAATCGGCCAACGGCGACGACGAATCCTCCGCTGCCGAGCGCATGAAGGAAGTCGAGATCGTCGTTGAAAAGTCCGGCGATGGCTACACGGTTCGTCCCGTACACCAAAGCGATGATCGCGGCATTGTCGCCGCCGATCTCGAGGTGCAGTTGCCGAAAACAGCCAGCGTGACGCTACATACTTCGCGAGGAGACGTGTCGGTTTCCGGAATCGGCGGCGCCATCGACGCGCGCACCGATAACGGCGATGTAGAAATTCACGAAGCGGGCTCCGATGTCATCGCGCAAACCGGAAAGGGCGACGTTCGCATCGATCGCGCCGGCGGCAACGTAACGCTCAAGGGACGCGGCGACGAAGTCGAGATCAATGACGTGACCGGCAACGTGCTGATCGACGGTGCCTACGTGGGCACGA
This sequence comes from uncultured Acidobacteriota bacterium, assembly GCA_963800535.1. Classification (GTDB taxonomy): domain Bacteria; phylum Acidobacteriota; class Terriglobia; order Acidiferrales; family UBA7541; genus Palsa-295. The sequence goes on along the minus strand of CAWDBK010000019.1, from coordinate 71,709 downwards.
CCGTGGTGCGCAAGGTGGGCGGAGTCACGCGATTGGCCGCGCCTTGGGCCGAACTGACCGTTGCACAGCTTGCCGGACGGCTGGAAATCGACTCCGGGGATATTCATCTTGCGGACGCCAACGGCGCGGTGCGCGTGCAGACGCACAACAAAGACATCGAAACCGAAAACGTCGCGGGGCAACTCGAGATTGCCAGTTCGCACGGCGACGTGAAAGTCACCCTCAATCAGCCGCCGCGGGAGAATATTGACATCACCAATGATTCCGGCGAGGTCGATCTCGCGCTACCCTCGCGATCGAGCTTCCTGATTTCCGCGTATTCGCGCTCCGGCGAAGTGGAAAGCGATTTTGGCGATCCGGGACTGCGAACTTCGGGGGAAGAACAAAACGGGCGGCTCGATGGGCAAGTCGGGGGAAAATCGGGAACGCCTATGCCCAAGATCACGATTACCACGAGCTACGGCACGATTTCGTTGCGCAAGTCTTCCTGAACAGCCCGACCGAAAAAGGTCCAGCTATTTTTCCCCCGAGCCTCTCAGCCGGTCCAGCGTCGTGAAGAACTCCGGAAACGACACTCCCACGCATTCGGCGTCGAGTACCGTGGTCTTTCCTTCCGCGCCCAGCGCCGCAATTGAAAGAGCCATGGCGATGCGGTGATCGCCGTGCGGATCCACTTTCGCGCCGCGAAGCTTTCCGGCCGAGCGTCCCTCGACGCGCAGGCCATCTGGAAATTCCTCCACTTTTGCACCCATGGCACGCAAGCCCCCGGCTAACGCGGCGATGCGGTCGCTTTCCTTCACGCGCAGCTCCTGCGCGTCGTGGATTTCGATCCCCTTCTCGGTATATGGGCCCAGCGCGGCCAGCATGGGCAGCTCGTCGATCATTTCCGCTACTTTCGAGCCGGAAATTTCGCCCCCTTCGATCGCCGCGTGGCGCGCCGCAACGTCGCCGACCAGTTCCCCATTTCGCATTTGCACGGTGGCCACCCGCACCGGCGCTCCGATCGAGTTGAAAAAATCCAGCACCCGCGCGCGCGTCGGATTCAGGCCCACGTTATGCAGCATCAGCGACGATCCGGGCAGCACCAGCGTCGCTCCAATCAAGAACACAGCCGTCGAGAGGTCGCTCGGGACCGAAAGCTGTCGTCCAGTAAGCTTCGGGCGCGGACGAATCGTAATAGCGGTCCGCGTGCCGTCGAGCGTGGCGCCGAATTCCCGTAGCGCGACTTCCGTATGATCGCGCGTCGCGACTGATTCGCGTGCTGTGGTCACTCCGTCAGCAAAAAGCCCGGCCAACAGCACAGCCGACTTCACCTGCGCACTCGGCGTCGGCGGCGTGTAGTCGATGCCGTGCAGCGCTCCGCCGTGAATCTCCAGCGGCGCCCGGTCGCCCTCCGCGCTGCGAATCTCGGCTCCCATCTGTCGGAGCGGGTCCATTACCCTGCGCATAGGCCGCTTCCGCAGCGAGCCGTCCCCAGTGATCGTGGTCGTGAACTTCTGACCCGCCAGCACGCCGGCCAGCATCCTCATCGTCGACCCGGAGTTCTCGGCATCCAGAGTCCGCCGCGGCGCCTGCAGGCCGTCCAGCCCCTTGCCGGCAATCCGCACCACGCCATTTGCAGACTCGATCGCGATTCCGAGGCCCCGCAAGCACTGAAGTGTGCTTTGGCAGTCCACGGCCGAGGCATAGTTTGAAATCTCGCTGGCCCCCTCAGCCAAAGCCGCCAGAATGGCGTAGCGGTGCGAAATGGACTTGTCGCCTGGCAGCTCGATCACTCCGTCGACCGTTCCGCCCGGCGAAACCGTTTGCTTCCCCATGGCCTAAGTCTAACACGCTCATGGCGCAAGACTTGGCGGGTCTCCCAATTTTGGGAGAGCCATTTCTTGACGGAAAGGCCGATTCCTGTTACAAGAGTCTGCTCGTTTGTTGAGCTTCTCGCACGTAAAGGCTTCCGTTCTGGGAGCTTTCCTCCGGGGGAAGGACGCCGTTGCCGGACAGAACTTGTGGACTTGCGGGCGTAGGCGAGCGCCCGGACGTATCCGGCGGAGAAAACGATTGTCCCTCGAAAGTTAGCCCGAAAAATCTGATAGAAACGCAATGCATGGAGGAAGACTGATGCGCACTGGATTGCAAACCGCCGGAACGACGAGCCAGAACGGGCTCTTGTCGCGGCTGGTGAAATTTTTCGCGGCTGGAGCCGCGATGGCGGCCGCACTGATGAGCGCCGGGGTGGCGCGCGCGCAGGAAAGCGCGGGCGGCGAAGCCAATCTGAAGCTGCCGGATCTTCGTCAAGTGAACTTTCTGGGGCCCAACGGGCCCGACGGCCACACCCTGCTCGTGTGGGGCATTTTGTTCTGCATCTTTGGGCTGGTTTTCGGCTTGACGATTTACATGCGCCTGAAGAACCTGCCCGTGCATCGCGCCATGCGGGAAATTTCCGAGTTGATCTACGAGACCTGCAAGACTTACCTGATCAATCAGGGGAAATTTCTCTTCGTGCTCTGGATCTTTATCGCCGCGGTGATCGTGCTTTATTTCGGCGTGCTGCGGCATTACGAAGCGACGCGTGTGGCAATGATCCTGTTTTTCAGCGTCGTGGGCATCCTGGGCAGCTACGGGGTGGCGTGGTTCGGCATTCGCGTGAACACCTTCGCCAACTCGCGGACGTCCTTCGCGGCGCTTCGCGGCAAGCCCTACCCGATCTACCAGATTCCGCTGCGCGCGGGCATGAGCATCGGCATGATGCTGATCAGCGTCGAGCTGCTCATGATGTTGATCATTCTGCTGTTCGTTCCGGGCGACTACGCGGGACCGTGCTTTATCGGATTCGCCATCGGTGAATCGCTCGGCGCGGCGGCGCTGCGAATCGCGGGCGGAATCTTCACCAAGATCGCGGATATCGGCGCGGACTTGATGAAGATCGTGTTCAAAATCAAGGAAGACGACGCGCGCAACCCCGGCGTGATCGCGGACTGCACCGGCGACAACGCGGGCGATTCGGTCGGGCCGAGCGCCGACGGGTTCGAAACCTACGGCGTCACCGGCGTCGCGCTCATCACTTTTATTTTGCTGGGCGTTTCGAATCCCGTGGTGCAGGTCCAGCTGCTGGTCTGGATCTTTGTGATGCGCATCGCCATGCTGGTCGCCAGCGCGCTGGCCTACTTCGTCAACACTGCGATCGCGAAAGCCCGCTTCGGGACGGCCGATCACATGAATTACGAATCGCCGCTCACGTCGCTCGTCTGGATCACGTCGATCGTTTCGATCGCCATGACCTTCCTGATCTCGTACTACATGATTCCGAATCTCTCCGGCGACGACACGCAATGGTGGAAACTGGCGACGATCATCTCCTGCGGCACTCTGGCCGGAGCGATCATTCCGGAATTGGTGAAAGCGTTCACGTCCACTGAATCGCGGCACGTCCGCGAAGTGGTAGCGTCGGCGCAGGAAGGCGGCGCGTCGCTGGGAATTCTCTCCGGCTTCGTGGCCGGTAATTTCTCGGCTTATTACCTCGGTCTTACCATGGTCATCCTCATGGCGGTCGGTTACTTGGTCAGCTTGGGCGGATTGAGCGCCATGATGATCGCCGCGCCGGTGTTTGCTTTCGGCCTCGTGGCGTTCGGTTTCCTGGGAATGGGGCCGGTCACGATCGCAGTTGATTCCTACGGGCCAGTGACGGACAACGCGCAGTCGGTCTACGAGCTGTCGCTGATCGAACAGGTTCCGAACATCCAGCAGGAACTGAAAAAAGATTTCAACATTGACGTGAACTTCACGCGCGCCAAAGAAATGCTGGAAGAAAACGACGGGGCGGGAAACACGTTCAAGGCCACCGCCAAGCCGGTGCTGATCGGCACGGCTGTCGTCGGTGCTACCACCATGATCTTTTCGATCATCATGGCGCTCACGAACGGGCTGACGACCAACGTTGAAAAACTCTCGCTGGTTTACGCTCCGTTCGTGCTCGGCTTGATATCCGGCGGCGCCATGATCTTCTGGTTCGTCGGTGCATCCACGCAGGCCGTGACCACCGGTGCTTACCGCGCGGTTGAATTCATCAAAGCGAATATCAAGCTCGAGGGCATCGAGAAAGCTTCGGTAGAAGACAGCAAGAAGGTGGTCGCCATCTGCACGAAGTACGCGCAGATGGGCATGCTCAACATCTTCATTGCGGTATTCTTCGCCGCGCTGTCCTTTGCCTTCGTCGAGCCGTTTTTCTTCATCGGCTACCTGATCTCCATCGCCATCTTCGGTCTCTACGAAGCCATCTTCATGGCCAATGCCGGCGGCGCTTGGGACAACGCGAAGAAAATTGTGGAAACCGAAATGAAGCAGAAAGGAACGCCACTGCATGACGCCACGGTAGTCGGCGATACCGTCGGCGATCCTTTCAAGGACACTTCGTCTGTCGCGCTGAACCCGGTCATCAAGTTCACGACCCTATTCGGTTTGCTCGCAGTCGAGCTGGCCGTGGACCTGGCCTCGAAAAACGCCCTGCTCACGCACATCCTGGCGGGAGTATTCTTCCTGGTCTCGTTCTTCTTCGTCTACCGCTCGTTCTACGGCATGCGAATCAAGTCCGGCGCATAATCCCGATCACATCTCAAAAAACCAAAAGGGAGGGCAAGCGCCCTCCCTTTTGGTTTTCTACGTCAAAACTCTCGATAACTGATTCCGAAATCAACTAATGCGGACTGGCCTTACGAGTTCTCGGTTTCCCGAGAAATGCTTCTCGCACCTCTGCAGGAAGCTCAGTGTCGAAGTCATCTGAGATTTTCACGCGTCCCCGCTCGATCCCGAGCTTTCGACGACGAGCCTTCTCCGCCGTCCCGGCCTTCGCACATTTCATTCGAACTTGCCTCTTGCCCTAGTTTCTTGAACAATGCGGTTCCAGCCAGCAGAGCAACGCCCACTAAGCCCTAATCACTCCGAGGAACTGCTTCGGATCATTCGCAAATCCCGGAAATACGGTCTTGAGGTTCGATCCCGCCAAATGCGCAGCCATGATCTCGCTCAGCACGCTGCGATAATCTGTCGTCACCGCAAGGTCGCGGCCTTCGTAAAGCTGGCCTTCGCTCATTCCTGGCCATCGCGAGTAAACCTGTCCGCCTTTGATGTCTCCGCCCATCAGGAACATGCAGTTCGCGTGGCCGTGGTCGGTGCCGCGGTTGCCGTTTTCGCGCGCGGTGCGACCGAATTCGGACATGCTGACGAAGACAACGTCGCCCATGCGGTCGCCCATGTCCTGGTGAAACGCGGCGATTCCCTGCCCCAGGTCTCGAAGCAAGTTGGCCAGCTGGCCTTGAACCCCGCCTTCGTTCACGTGATGATCCCAGCCGCCGCTGTCGAGAAATGCGACTTCGAGTCCGAGATCCGCTTTGAAAAGTTCGGCGATTTCCATCAGGCTCTTCCCGAAGCGGTTGTTGGGATAATCCGCGCTATTCTCAGGCTGGTACGTGTCCGGATTTATTTTCTTGAGTTGATCGATGGCTTCAAACGTCTCCTGGCCGACGCCGCGCATGGCCTGATCGACTGTCTGCGCGTACATGGCTTCGAATCCGCCCTCGGTGGTCTGCGGGGGCCCGCACATTTTGAATTGTTTTAAATCAGGGATCGCTACCGCGGGCGCGGTGCCCGCGAGCGTGCGCGGCAGGTACGGGCCGAACGCGACGGCGCGGAACGGCGACGGCTGCTCCTCCGGCATCGATTGCAGGGCGCGGTTCAGCCAGCCGTCCTCGGTCGACTTCACACCGGGCGTGCCGGACTCCATGAAATCCTGCGCGTCGAAATGCGAGCGCGAGGGATCGGGCGAGCCAGCCGCGTGGACGATCGCGAGCTGACGGCTCTGGTACAGCGGATAGAGCGGCGCGAGGCTGGGATGCAGGCCGAAGAAGCCGTCGAGATCGAGCGCAGCTTCGGTACCGCCGCGTTTCGGTGCGGGAATCGCGATCGTGGGACGCAGGCGATAATAATTCGGCTCGCCGAACGGGACGACGACGTTAAGTCCGTCCATGGCGCCGCGCTGGAAGAGCACGACCATTTTCTTTTTTCCAGCGCCGGTGGTCGCGGCCATGGCGCGCTGCAAAAACGACGGCAGCGTAGCCATTCCAAGCATAGCAATTCCGCCGTTTTTCAGGAAATAGCGTCGGGAGATGGTCATTAGAGTCGCCTCACTTTTGCAGCCGAAGAGCCGGCGAGACGCGGGCGCTTCGCGAAACTATCGCCGCTGAAATTCCGGTGTGCCGAGAACCAGACCCGAGAGCAAGCCTTCGTTGACCTGCTTCACCGGGTCGTCGAGCTTGGCTTGCAAAATCTGCGGATCGCCCAGGCGCGCTTCGAGCGTCTGGACCGTCTGCGGGTCGGCTTGGCCTCCCAGGAACACCTGCAGCGACCGATTCAAGGCCATCTCGGGATCTTTCGACGCTTCGTCACCGTACATCGGGCCGAGATCGACGCTTGTCCCCGCCAATTTCCCGGATGAAAACGCCAGCGCGAAATTCAAGCGATTTAGCAGGGCACCGGTGTTGACCCAGGTGGAAGCTTTGTCCGAATAGCCTGTAGGCGGCTGGCACAGGAACAGGGGTTCGCCCATGCGGCCCACCCATTGCGCGAGCGGCAAGGAGATCTCGACGTTCGCATTCAGGGCGCGGGCGGTGCTGGCGACCAGCTCAAACGGCGTCTTCACCTTCGCGCGATACGTTTTTTTCGACCAGAATTCCGGCGAATAAATCATCGCGCGTAACACACTGCGAATATCGCCGCCGGTCGATTCGTACTCGTTCGCCATGCGATCGACCAGTGCCTGTGGCGGATCGTCGGAGACGAAGTGCCGCGCGAGTTCGCCGGAAATAAAATGCGCGGTATGCGGATCGGCGGCAAGCATTTTCAGCGCTTCCTCGCCGTCTTTTTCGCCCCCATAGTTGAAGGTGTGGCCCATCACGACTTTCTTGCCCTGGGCGTGAAATTCGGGTTTGAAGATGTACTCGGGATCGCGGCGCGGCTCGCGAACCGTCCATCCAGTCAGGCAGCGTGCCATTTCGATCACGTCCTGCTGTGTGTAGCCGGTGTCGACGCCGACGGTGTGCAATTCCATCACTTCGCGGCCGTAGTTTTCATTGAGGCCGCGATCTTGCTGCCGCTGCGCAGCTTTTCCCTGGCCCTGCCCCTGCGCGCCCGAGCCGCCGTTCGCATTCGGGTTGGGAAACTCGCCAGGCATCGGCGCGAATCCTCCCGCAAAGGCGCCGTAATACCGGGCGCGGCGCATGGCGATTTCCTGCTGGTGCTCCTTGAAAGCGACGGGATCAACGCTTTGCCAGTTGTCGAGAAAGAAAAGCATCGCGGGGCTTTTCGCCGTCGCGGTGAGCAGATCTTGGAATTTTCCCAGGGTATGCGGGCGAATCGTGTCGCGCACATAAGCGGTGAGCATCCATTTGTCCGCGCCTTTGTTCGCGAACACGTTGAAGTGGTTGAACCAGAAATCCTCCATCACCGCTTCGAGCTGCCGATTGCTGTAGATGGCGCGATCGACTTTCGCCATCGAGAGCTCGGCGACGATGCGGCCCGGCCCGACCATCTTGTCGAGCTGCTGCTGGGCCTTGTCCCTGTTGTCGTTGCCAGAGTCCGACATTTGCGCCACGGCTTCGCGGCGCTTTTCCATCATCTCCTGCTTGTATTCTTCTTTTGTGACGCCTTCGCGCTTGGCCGCCTGCGCGGGCGGCGGATATTCTTCGAGAAGCTTGCTGGAGGATTGCTTAAGCGTCGGATATTTTTGCAGCCGCTGGTCGAGCGCGGAATCGTCCATGGAATCAGGATGCAACTGCTGGTCGATCCATTTCTCGAGGCCCATGGCGCGAATGCGCTCGACGTCCCCGGGATGCGGGCCGTAGCCGAGCCGGTTGAGCGCGTGCAAAATCGCCTGGTCTTCCGTGAGTTCGGTGATCGGAAGATGCCCTTTGAATTTCGAGTCGAGCGGCGCGGCCGAGCTAACCGAGGGAGAGGAATTGGCACCGGCTGAGTGCTTGTCCGCGCGGGAGTCCGGTGCGGCGATTGCGAACGGCGCGGCAAGACTGGCAGAGATTGAGACAGCCAGAAATGCGGCACCCGCCCAGTCAAGCCGTCGAGGGCTGACCTTGCCATTCCAAGGGCGATTCAAACTTCGAGGTTTACGAGCCCGAGCCATGGGTTCCACATCAGTTTAACCCTGCCATGCGGAAAAAGTCGCACGCGCGGCTTGGCAGTTACGATGGCCGGCTAATCGAGCTAAGGGACGACGAGCCTCAGCTCGTTTTTTGACCGGCCCTCCGCGTCGCGCTGTTCGCGGGCTTCGGCGTTGTACGCTGCACCAAGCAGCACGATCATCGCGGCCAGAAACATCCAGACGAGCAAGCCGATCGCCGAGGCGAGGCCCCGGTACATGGCGTCGTACGGCATCTTCCGCACGTACCAGCCGAACGAAACATCCATGGCCCACCAGAAGATCGTCGCCACGGCGGCGCCGGGCAGCAGCTGCAGCAGCCCATGATGGCCCGGCCGGCCGATGCGATAGATCAGAACGAGCACCGCCATCGCCAGCACGAAGACGCCGAACGCGTACGCGAGCCACTCCAGGTAATGCGTCAGGTGCGGCGACGCGGTCTTGTGAATGAGCCAGGCGCGCATCTGTTTTCCGAATACGGTGAGCACTACCACGATCAGCATGGGCACGATCGTGAGGCACAGAAGACCCAGCGCGCGTATTTGCCGGCGCCAGTAACCCGGCTCGATCAAATCGCCTTCGATCACTCGAAATCCTTCCATCAGGCCGACCATGGTCTGCGTACCAGCCAGCAGGGTGCCTCCGAGGCCGAGCAGAATCCAGCGTCCGGGATGAACGGTCTTGCGAACAAAGTATTCGGCGACCACGCGCGCGCTGCCGGGCGGCAGGATGGACATCAGGCGGTTCGGAATTTCGCGGATCGCTTCCGGAAAGAACGATGTGCCACCGAGCAGACCGAGAGCGAGCAGCAGGAGCGGGAAAAACGCAAGGAACATGTTAAAAGCAACGGCCTGGCTGAGCGTGACGCAATCCGGAAAAATCCGGCCGAAGGCGCGTATCAGGTTGCGTAATACCCTTTTATCGCCATCGGCGGCGATTATACGGGAACTACCAGCGATCCTGCGGAATGTTTCACTATCGGAGTCCTCGGGAGACAGCATGTACGCGAGAGGAGGCCACTTCGGGTGAAGATGCGGACTCGCGCTCTTGCCCGGTTGAGTTTCCGCCTGTAAACTGCAGGGCGATATGACGACTCCGCCCAAGATGACGAGCAGCCGCAGCGAGGAAGTCGATACGCAAGCACAAGCAATATCTTTGGCCCGCGGTGACGAACTATTATCACGAGCCGCTGGTGGCCGATCACGCCTCGATGCAATATCTGTGGGACATCGAAGGCAATAAGTATCTGGATTTCTTCGGCGGAATCCTGACGATCGGCGTGGGGCACGCGAATCCGAAAGTCACGTCGAAGATCAAGGCGCAGGTCGACAAGCTCCAGCACACGTCCACGCTGTATCCCAACGAAGCGATTGTGGCGCTGGCGGAAAAGCTGGCTGCAGATCACGCCGGGCACACTGCAGAAGAGCTTTTTCACCAATTCCGGCACGGAAGCGAATGAAACGGCGATCCTGCTGGCGCGCATGTCGAGCGCCAGCTATGACGTCGTGGCGCTGCGGCACGCGTATGCGGGCGGTCGGCGCTGGCGAAAGGCGTCACGGGACAGGCGCCCTGGCGAAAGCGGGCGTGATCAGCGTGGGCGTTTCGCACGCCGTGAATCCTTACTGCTATCGGTGCCCGCTACATTTGAAGTATCCGGAATGCGGCGTGGCCTGCGCGAACGACGTCGAAAACCTGATTCAGACCGGCACCAGCGGATCGATCGCGGCGTTTATCGCCGAGCCCATTCAGGGCGTCGGCGGATTCATCACTCCGCCGCCGGAATATTTCAAGATCGTTTACCGCATTGTGAAGAATTATGGCGGCCTGTTTATTTCCGACGAAGTGCAAACGGGATTCGGGCGCACGGGCAAGAAATGGTTCGGCATCGAGCATTGGGAAGTGACGCCGGACATCATCACCTGCGCAAAGAGCATGGCCAACGGCGTGCCCGTCGGCGCGACGATCACCACGGCCGAGCTGGCGGACAAGTTTCAGGGGCTGACGATTTCGACTTTCGGCGGAAACCCGGTGACGTCAGTTGCAGCGCGCACCGTGATTGAAGTGATCGAAGAAGAAAACCTTCGCGAGAACACGTACGTGGTGGGCGGCTATTTGCGCGAAGAAGCTCGAAGAGCTGCAGGAAAAGTATGCGTTAATTGGGGACGTTCGCGGCATGGGCATGATGCAGGGGCTCGAGCTGGTGCGCGACCGCCAGACCAAGGAGCCGGCGCCGGTGGAGACCACGCAATTGATGGAGCGGGCGCGCGCCAACGGTCTGCTGATCGGCAAGGGCGGGCTCTACGGCAACGTGATCCGGATCGCACCGCCGATGAATATCTCGAAGGCCGATGTGGACGAGGGTATGCGCATGCTGGACAAATCGTTCAGCGAAGTCACGTCGCGATAAACGAATTCCGCAGTTTGTTTTCGATTTTTACGGCGGCATCGCGAGTTTTTGGCGTTGGTGCGTCCACTGAAGGGAGATTGTTACGGCCGGACTGTTCGATCGCGAAATCTTCTTGGACATCGAAACGCTGCGGCTGGCGCACGAAGTGACCGGCGGCTGGGCGAACATCCGCAATTTCGGCATCGCCGTCGCAGTTACGTGGGACAGAGACAACGGTTTCCGCCGCTGGTTCGAGCCGGAAGCCAAGGCGCTGCTTGCGGAACTCGGCAGCTTCACCCGGGTGGTCACCTTCAATGGCAATCGATTTGATCTAGAGGTGCTGGCGGCCTACGGCGCGGTGGACACGGTGCGGAGGAGCTCCTTCGATGTCCTGGAAGAGATACATAAGCTGCTCGGCCACCGCGTGAAGCTGGACCAACTGGCGAAAGACACGCTTGGAAAGTCGAAAAGCGGAGACGGCGTGGAAGCCGTGGGCTGGTGGCGCGCGGGAGACAAGGACCGCGTGGCTGCCTATTGCGAGCAAGACGTGGCCATCCTACGCGATGTCGTGGAGCACGGCCGGGCGAAGGGCTACGTGGTCGTGGCGGCGCGACAGGTGACGGTGAAGTGGGATTAAAGTGCGCCGGCGATTCGGACGGCCCGCTCTGATGTATTCTTCTGAGTGATGAGATTGCGTTTATGCAAATGGAGGCGCCATGATGCGCTTCCCTTCTGGCTCCGGGTGACTGTGCTGGCGCTTCTGCCATTTGTGACGCCCGCCCTTTCGCGCTTGTCGCCTCTATCCGGTGTTGATGCGGGCCGAGCCTTCGCGCAAGACGGCGGCGCGCGGATTCATTGGAAGTCTGTCGACATGGCGCAGGTGCGAGTCGACGGCAAAACCCCGCTCAAGTGGAATGTCTACCAGCCGGATAAGAAAGACAAAAAAGACAAGAAGCGCGACTCGGATTTGATCCTGGTGCTGCTGGGACACCGTTATCTGATGGTCGACGCGAAAGCACACGAGGTTTACGTGGTCCCGCTGGCGGAGCTTCACGCGCAGGGAGCGGACTTCGAAAGCGGCGATCTGGCGCAAGAGCCGAACGTGATTCCCACTACGGAGTGGACTTCTCACGACGTGGGACCAGCGCAGCTCTACCGGCTGACACTAGGTGATTACAACCACGTGATGGAAGTTTCGATACCGCACCCGCCCGATTTGCGGGCTTTTTACTAGGACTCGCCTGCTTTCTTCCCCCTCCACTGTTTCGCGCGCGCTTATCGGAATTGCTAGGATTTCCGCTCTGCTTTTGTGGTCAGGCCGCGCCAGACGAACCACGCGAAGGTGCCGATCATTCCCAACCAGCCGAGGATTCGCACCGCGTGGGCGATCTGAGTGTCGTGATCAAGGACGCCGAGCCTGCCGAATAGATAATTCCAATCATGGATTACGTCGTCGCTGTCGCCGACGGTGAGCAGCGGCAATTCCTGAGCGCGCGCATCGGCCATATAAGCGGCGATCGGCAGGAATTGCTCGAAGAAGAAGAACAGGCAAAACGTGGTTCCGGTAATTTGCCGCTGAAAAACGAAGAACGTGGCGAGCATCAGCGGAACAGCAAGCTGAAGGATCGTGCCTCCGGCGACTGCGAGAAATTCGCCGAAGAAACGGAATAGCAGGTGGCCGCCTTCGTGAATCGGCACGAAAACGACGTCGATCATCAACATGGGACCCGATCCGCGGGCGGCCTGATAGAGGAACAACACGTAGAACGCGCAGGCGATGCCGAAAACGGCGCCATGCACCGGGCGCCAGTTTTCTTCCAGAGGCTCGAGGAACGGAAATCGCGCGGTCCACGATTCCGGCAGATTCATCGCGACGACTTTACCAGCGAGCTGCGCCTCAGCGATGATAAATGTCCGCAACCCAGGGAATGCCCACGAGGCCACCCTGGACCTTAATTTCGGCAATGTCGCCGCGGCCGAAAGTGTCGAAATTCACCCGGTCGACGGGGATGCGCTCGATGCGGTGGCCTCGACGCCAGGAAGTCACGACCAGGCGGCCGGCTGGGCAGCGCGCCGCCCATGGAGAATTTTCCCTCCACTCGCGCTTCGTGCATCTGCGCCGGGGCACGATCGAGGGCGCCATTGGTCCAGATCATAAGCGCGAGAATCCAGGTTACGGGAACCAGACCGAAGTAGATGCGCTTGAGCGCTTCAACTTCGAGATGGCGCATCGCCCGACGCTCCACGAGGATCGCGAGGACGAACGTCAGAAAAAAAAGCACGCCAATGAAGATGAGAACCCCGTCCAGTTCCAGCGGCGGGAAGTGCGCTGGCCGCGGCGACGGCGGCGAGCGCGCCCAGAACGAAAATCGCGGTGCGGTTCAGCAGAGTTTTTCGCAGCGCGAACTCGGCGGCGGAGGAATTCAGCCCGCAGGCTTCGCACACGTCCGCGTCACGATCGGCCCCGCAATTCAGGCAGCGAGTCATTTCACGGAGCGAACGCTGGCGGGAGGGTTGGCCAGGCAGACCATGTTTTCGTCGCGACCGTTCGCGAGCAGCTGGCAATCAATCTCCTGTGCGCTGCGGACAGCCTGGTCATAGCTGGAGCCGCTGGCCGTGGCGCAATGCGACCCGCTCTTGAACTGCACGCAAACCTCGTATCTGCTCATGGGTCTGCTGCATGGTCGAATAGGCGAGCATCGCAACCAGCGCGACGGCGCCGAGCACGATGATCCAGCGAACGTGATTCGGTTTCGTGGCCATAATTTTCAGCCGATTTCGCGGCCCGAGCCGCCGCCTTGCTTCCGCGCCGCCATGCTCGCTGTCCTGTTCGTGCGCCGGGAAGCTCTTCGCGCATTAGTTTCTTCAGATGCGGCGCGAGTCCTTCGAGTCTCGCGATCTGTTTCAAATCGCCGAGTGTCAATTGCGGCAGAAAGCCCGAGTGACCGCCGCAGGGGGAGTGTGGATGGCGGCACGAGCGCGACACGGACATTGTACTGGGAAGACCATTTCGGGTGCTGCGCGATCGAGGCCACCACTCGATCTGGGGACGCCAGCCTTCGCCAGCGACTTTCAGGACTTGGCTTTCCGTGAGAAACGCGTTGGCGAGCGCCAGCTTGAGGCCTTGCGGATGTCCCTTCGGCGAGAATCAGCTCCGGCGACGCGCGCGGGCCCACGGCGGGCCAGCGTGAGTTTTTCGCCGATCGCCAGATGGGGCACGCGGGCAAGGATCGATTTCTTCGGCCACGCGGCGAATATCGGCCGGCGCTGAAGGCAGCAGACTGAGCCGCACCAGATCGAAGAGAAATAACTGGCGAACGGCAGCGAGCGCGAAACGTTTCGGCGTACGCGGATGACGAGCGAGACGCAAGCGCACGGCTTCACTCGATGTCCACTTCCCTTCCGCGCCAATCGCGGCTGAGCGTGGAGGCCGGAAGATCGAGGCGCTCGAGCATCAGAACGACGTGAGGCTCTTCCAGGTTGGGATTTTCGAGGAGTGCCACCAGGAGTTCATCGCCGGTTTCGTGAAGGAGGTTCTTCAATTGGTCGCCCGACGCGCAGCGCGCGAGATCGAGGCGCGATTCGAGCTCAGGCGGCATTGCCCTTCGCACTTGCCTGGCGCATGGCCATGCGGACCGCAGCCTCAGCAGGAGTGATTTTCAGCGCGATGAGAGTCACGCGCGGAATTTGCTTCATGACTTCTGCATCGATCGCGGCATCGAAAAACTTCGAGCGTCCAGAAGCTCCGCCCACCTTTGCGAGCGGCACAGCACGTCCTCCCCAGCCGAGTTCCGCGACCACGCAAGCAGCCAGGCAGGCAAGCGAACCGGCGGAGGAGACGAGAATTTCGCGCGAAACGGCATCTCCGGCTTCTGCCAGCTCGGCCACCAGCTGAAATGTCTTCGGGAAAACGGAGTCGGGATTCTTCGTGATCTGCTCGCCGAGCTGTTCCCAGTTGCGAGCGAGATGAAATTCGAAAATACGGCCGGAAAGCGCCGTTGAGGGGCCTCGACGCTCTTCCGCCAGGGCGACGGCCTGGACCGCGCGACGGCCGATGTCGAAGGCGCTGCCTTCGTCGCTCACCCACGGGCCCCGCCCGCCCGCGCGAGCCACTTTTCCACTCGCATCCCGCCCGAATGCGGCCGATCCCGTGCCGACGATCAGGACCATTCCCTCCGCAGCACCGAAAGCTGCTTCGAGCGCCAGCTCAAGATCGGTGGTGACCTGGACCTGCGCGTTCGGAAAGCCACGCTCGAAAAAGGTCTTCGTACGGCGCGCCACGCCGGAGCGACCGGCGCCGCCAAGTCCCGCGCAGATGCCCCCAATGTGGCGCGAGGTGATTTTTTCGTGCTTCAGAACAGCATCGGCGGCGTCGCTGAGCGAAAACCAGGCCCGCGTGTAGCCGGCGCGCACCGGATTGGAAGGACCGCCAGTTGAACGTGCGAGCACGCGCCCATCGGCATCGGCAAGCACGCATTCGGTCTTCGTGCCGCCGCCGTCGAAGCCGAGAAAATACCTCGCGTCGGCAGGCGCGATTTTTTCAGCCATCGAACTCCCTCAGTTTGCTTGACAGTCTCGGAACGGGACGGTTAGCATCGCGCGGCCTGCCAGTCGCCACCCGATGCAAATTAGCACTATCGACTTCGCGATCATCGTTCTTTATCTCGCCGGCATCACCGCTTTTGGCGCTTACTTCCGGCGTCGGCAGCACAACCTGCGCGATTACTTTCTCGGCGGCCGCACCGCACCCTGGTGGGCGATTGCCTGCTCCATCGTCGCCACCGAAACGTCCACGCTCTGACAATCATCGGCACGCCCGCCATCGCCTTCGCGGGTAATCTTGCGTTTCTGCAACTCGTGTTTGGCTATCTGATCGCGCGGGTGATTTTGTGCGTTGTGCTGATCCCTCAATATTTCCAGGGTGAATTTTACACGGCTTACCAGCTTCTCGAAAAGCGATTTGGCGCACGGATGAAATCGGCCGCGGCCGTTGTATTCATGGGCACGCGTGCGCTGGCCGAGGGCGTGCGGATTTCGGCGATCGGGAAAGTGGTAAGCGTCGCGTTCGGCACCGGCGAGCGTTGGTCGATCGCGATCGTGGCGGCGCTCACGCTGATTTACACGTTTGAGGGCGGCATGAGCGCGGTGATCTGGACCGACGTCGCGCAACTGGCGCTGTATCTGAGCGGCTCGGTGGCGGCATTCGCGCTGCTGCTGCACCACATCCCGGCGGTTGGAACGAAGTGACGCAGGTGGCCGCGGCGTCGGGCGGCAAACTGCGCATCTTCGATTTCGCATTTAGCATGACGAAGAGTTACACATTCTGGTCGGGGCTGATCGGTGGAACTTTCCTGACCATGGCGAGCCATGGAACCGACCAGACGATGGTGCAGCGCCTGCTGGCGGCCCGCAACGAGCGGGACAGCAAGAAAGCCCTGCTGGGCAGCGGCGTAGTGGTGCTGGTCCAGTTCGCTCTGTTTCTCGTCATTGGGGTGATGCTTTTCGTGTTCGCACAGCATGCGTTCGTGCCCGTGCCCGCTGATATGGATCGCATTTTCCCGGAGTTCATAGTGCGAGATATGCCGATGGGCCTCGCCGGGCTGGTGCTGGCGTCGATTTTCGCGGTGGCGATGTCCAACGCCAGCGGATCGCTTAATTCGCTCGCCTCGTCGACCGTCTTCGATCTCGGGCCCGGCGCCGGCGGCCATTCAGCGAGCCAGCTTAGCCGTTCGCGATGGGTCACGGTGTTTTGGGGCGTCGTGCTCGGCTTGCTGGGCCTGATCCCCTGGGGGGTGTGTTGGAGGCCGGACTGACGATTGCGTCCGTAACGTATGGCGGGCTGCTCGGGGTTTTCCTCCTTGGCACGTGGAATCGCCACGCGAACGAGGCTGGCGCGCTGATCGGTTTCGTTATCGGCATCTCTGACGATGGTCGCGGTACGATTCTGCACGCCACTCGCTTTTACATGGTACGTTCTCGTCGGCACGATCGTTACTTTTGCCTCGGGTTCGCTCGCAAGCTTTGCATCGCGCTCGAAATAGGGCGCACTTTACTCCACCTTCGTACCTTTCCGCTCTGTCGCCTACCGTACCAACGGCCAGTTTCGCCTTTTGTAAATCGTCCGACCGGTTGCGTTGGACTGCAACGCCGAAGCCGGAAACAATGGAATCAGCGCCATGATCTTCCCTCTCTCTCACGAAAATATGCACGGGCGGCGCCTGCCATGGATCACCATCGGTCTGATCGTCATCAATACGATCATTTTTCTCTTACAAACGGAACAATGGAACAGCAAGATACGCAAATCGACCAGCTTGAGCTGCATATCCTCTCTTCAGCGCCCAGTATCCGGACGCACATATGACTCGTGCGGCGGCAGACGTCGTCACTGCAATCAAGATCGAATACCCAGACAATACCGCAAGGCCGTCGACAAGTTGCGGGAAGCCACCGATGAAGCTCTACGCAGCGGCCGAAGATCCCCGCCGATTTTCGGCGGCGGATGCAGATGCGGAAATGGCGCGACTCTGCGCGAAGCTGCAGGACATGCAGGATCATTCGGTCGCGTGGAACTATGAATTCCATCCGATCGACCCAAGGCCGTGGAGCTACATCACGGCCAGTTTCCTGCACGGCGGATGGCTGCACCTGATTTTCAACATGTGGTTTCTTTGGTTAGCGGGGCCCGTCGCTGGAGGATCTTTGGGGGCGAATCGTCTATCCGTCTTCTATCTGATTGCGGGGGTACTCGCTTGGGCGGTGCACGGCGTTGTTTTCCCGCATAGCCTGATCCCGGCGCTCGGCGCTTCCGGCGCGATCGCGGGCCTGATGGGTGCGTTTCTCGCGCGCTTTCCGAAGACGAAGATCCGTCTCGGCTTCTTGTTTTTCTTCGTGAGGCTATTCAAGTTCAACGTGCCTGCCTACGTCATTTTGCCGCTGTGGCTCGGCATACAAGTTTTCTGGGGCGTGATTTCTCGCTCGATGGGCGCTGCTGCGGGAGTCGCATACTGGGCGCATATCGGCGGCTTTGCCTTCGGCGCCCTGGGGGCGCTGTTGCTGCACTACACCGGCATCGAACATTCCGCCGACCAGGCAATCGAAGCGAAGGTCGCCTGGACCGCCGATGCGCGCATCGTCCGCGCCACGGAATCACTCGGCGAAAACAATCCGGCCGGCGCGATTTTCGCGCTGCGCGAGCTGGTGAAGGAAAAACCGGATTCGCTCGACGGTTGGGAACTCCTGCTCACTGCGCAGCACCAAAAGCAGGACGTCGAGGGCGAGAAAGGAAGCCTTGCGACGCTAATTCGCCTGAAGGTTGCTTCGGGAGACCTCCAAAACGCGTGGAACAACTACGTCGAATACAAGAATCTGGGGGGTGAAAAGTTGCCGCGTGGAGTGTGGCTCGAGCTCTGCCGATACCTCGAAAGCCAGGAAAGCTGGGACGTCGCTGCGGACGAATACGAACGCCTCGCGCAAGCGAACGTCGGCGAGCGGGCAGGCGTCTCGGCGCTGGTATCAGCCGCACGCATCCATCTGGAGCATAGTTTCAAACCCGAGCGCGCCGAGATGTTGTTCAAGGAAGCGACGGAATCTCGAGCGCCGCATTCCGACCTGGAGCCAGCAATTCAGGACGGGCTGAAGAAATGCGCCGCAACTGTGTATAAACCCTACGGCCGTTAGCGACTTCCAATCGAAGCAATTCCCTTCCGTCTCAAATTGACCGAAACGATCCGGCGGGAAATTTCGGAAACAGCTCGGGGTGAATCAAGTGCGCCAAGACCGAGACGCCATCCGCCAGGCGCGGACCGGGTCGCGAAAAATAGGCGTTCGCGTCGGCCGCGTAGATTCGCCAGTTGCGCACAGCGGGCAAATCGCGCCAGCTCTCCGGAAACGGCACCGCGTCAAATTCGGCGGCAGCGCGGGCAGCGTCGTATCCGCACGGCATGACCACGATCACGTCGGCCCGCGATTCGGCAATCTGTTCGTCGCTCACTTTGAACGAAGGCTCGCGCAAGCGGCCCAGCACGTCTTCGCCTCCGGCGAGCGCCACCATTTCCGGAACCCAGTGGCCTCCCACGAAATACGGGTCAAGCCACTCCAGGCACAGCACGCGAGGGCGAGATCTCGCGCGCGCCGCGACGCCGGCAATTTCACTGACGCGGTGCTTCAAAGACGCTGCCAAATTCTCCGCTTCCGTATCGTGGGCTGTGGCGTGGCCTACCCGCACGACATCGTCCCAGACTTCGTTGAGGCAGCGCGGCGTAAGCGCCAGTACGCGCGGCCGTTGCGGAAATCGCGTCAGTGCCGTGGCCAGATCGTCGGGCGAAGCCGCGCACACGTGACACAAATTTTGCGTGAGGATCAAGTCCGGCGCCAGGGCTTTCAGCATTTCGGCATCGACCGCGTAAATGCTTTCGCCTCGCCGTATGATTTCTGTGACTTGGCGATCAATTTCGGCGGGGGGAGCTTTCGGATCTATGCGTGTGCGCAGCAGCGACGGCTTTGTCGCCGCGTCTGCCGGAAAATCACACTCGTGGCTCACGCCGACGATCGAATCGCCGAGTCCGATCGCGTAGGCGATCTCCGTGGCCGACGGGAGTAGCGAACAGATGCGCATTCAAATCCTCGCTAAAGCCATCTTCGTGCCTTGCTTCGCCTCAAGCCGCGCTCGCCGTCGCGGGTGAAGGCAGCAGATCGGCGAACACAAATCCATCCCGAGCGACGATCTCGCTAGCTTCTACCGGAATTGGCCGGCGAAACATCGGTCCTGCGCTCACACAGGTATGAAACTCCCCGTTTTCTCCGCACGGGTCCACTCCTGGAGGCAGCGCACGCAAGAGATCAGTATTAAATCGCCGCCCAGCAAACGAACCGTCCAGCTTTCGCGGATCGACGCACGTCACATGCGCTCTGAGCCCGCCAGCCAGCATGTCTTCCGCCAGCCGTCGCGTATCGAGTCCCCACAAAGGAAAAACCGGCGTCATTCCGCAGCCCGCAAGCTGTTTTTCGCGATAGGCGCGAATATCCTCCAGAAACAGGTCACCGAACACGACGTGGTAGACACCTTCGGCGCGCGCTCGTGACATCGCCTCGCTCATGGCGCGTTCGTAAATCTCGTTCGGGCATGGCGACGGAATGGGAACTTTGACCAGCGGCAACCCGGCTTCGGCGGCCTGCATTTCAAGCAGGCTCTCCCTGACAGCGTGCATCGCCACCCGTCTATAGACGCTATTGACCGTCGTGAGAAGAGCGACGACTTCGACTTCGCCCGACGTGCGTACATTGTGCAACGACCAGGCGCTGTCCTTGCCGCTGCTCCAGGCAAGCCAGGCTTTCGGACGCGGCACCGCCGCTAAATCTCCCATCGCGGTTAATGATACAGGAGATACTTTTCGCGCATCGCGCGGAATTTGTCGAGTTCTGCGGCCCAGCCCTCGACAATCGCTACTGGGGTATCGCCTCGATTGATGCGGTCATCGGTCGATTGGGAGCCTAGCAAAGTCATTCCCGTCAAAGGCGAACGTAGTTCGTGCATCTGCAACAATGCCGTCGCAATCTCCAGACCGGTGCGCATGGATCGAAACGAAACCCGGTCTACAACCTTGATCGCAACACCTTGGCAGGTTTTTCCCTCATACGGACCTTCGGTGGGCTTGAATATTGCTGGGGCAAATCGAACGCCAGGAATTTCGCGGCGATTCAGCGCTCTGGCAAGTCTGTGAGCATCAATAAACGGCGCCCCCAAAAGCTCGAACGGATTGTCTGTTCCGCGACCCACGGAGAGGCCCGCCTCCTGAAGAATTTCAATTCCTGGATAAATGAATATCGAGTTTACCGAGCGTAGATTTGGAGATGGTGCAATCCACGGCAGTCCCGTTTGATCGTACGTATCGGAGCGGCGCCAGCCCTCCATCGGTATCACGTGCAGATCCGCGCCGATGTTATTTTCAACGTTGAACATCCGCGCGAGCTCGCCGAGGGTCATTGCGTACCGCACGGGCATCGGGAAATACCCGGTAAACGAAGTGCGTCCGGGTCAAGCGTGGGTCCTTCGATCACCTCCCCGCCCAAGGGGTTGGGACGGTCAAGCAGAACAAACGAAATTCCATGAGCTTTGGCGGCTCTCCATGCAATACGCCATCGTGGTGATGTAGGTGTAGAAGCGCACACCGGCATCCTGAATGTCGAATACAAGCACATCTACGTTTCGCAGCATCGCGTCGGTCGGCCGGCGCATGTCGCCGTACAAGCTGTAGATTGGAAGTCCCGTTGCGGAATCCGTGCATCTGCGACCGCCGCATTTCGACTGCCGCCGATGCCGTGCTCGGGGCTGAAAAGGGCCACGAGCTTTACCTCGGGCGCGCGACAAGGACATCGATCGTGCGGCGGCCGTGCTCATCGACCCCCGTCTGATTGGTGATCAGGCCGACGCGTTTGCCGCGTAGGGAAGCAAAATTCTGGTCCTCAAGGACGTCAATGCCCACTCGCACGCGATCGACGTGCGATGCTTGCGCCGCGTTCGCGCTGATCCGGGCTTCCAGGCATATGGACGCCGGCCAGGGCGCCACACGATCGACGCCGTAGCCAGCACGACGAAACAAAATTGAGAACGGAAACGATACATCGGCCGAGACACTCGATTGTGCCCCACAGAACCGCATGCTATATAAAACTGCGGGATGCAGGCGTCAACGCAAAGAGCCCAAAGCGGAAATGATGCATAAGCTTGGGCCTTCGACGGTCGCGCTGTTCCTCGCCGCAACATTCTCGCTCATGACGCCATCCGCTCGCTCGCAAAAAAAGCCCGCATCGAAATCGCGCCCGGCCCCCACTAGCGCCTGGGTCGAGCAGACTCTCAAGAAAATGACGCTGCGCGAGAAGCTCGGGCAGATGCTGATGGTGCACTTTCTTCGGCGTGTTCGATTCCGCCGAAAGCGCCGAATACAAGGAAGTGCTGCATCAGGTCGAAGACAATCACGTCGGCGGGCTGATCATCGTCACCGACCGCGGGCCGCTAGGCCTCGAGCGCAGCCAGGTCTATCCAACGGCTGTCATCACCAACGAATTGCAGCGTCGCGCGAAGGTTCCGCTGATCGTGGGCGCGGACTTCGAAGCCGGTACCGGAATGCGCATTGACGAAGGCACGTCGTTCCCTTCCGCCATGGCTATTGCAGCGACGGGCGATCCCAAGCTGGCCTACGAGGCCGGGAAATACACGGCGCTCGAGGCGCGCGCAGCCGGCGTGCAATGGATTTTCGCGCCGGATGCGGACGTCAACAACAATCCGGACAATCCGATCATCAACATTCGCTCGTTCGGCGAAGATCCGGCCAGCGTAGCCGCGTATGTGACCGAATTCGTTCGCGGCGTGCAGGACAACGGCGCATTGGCGACCGCGAAACATTTTCCGGGCCACGGCAATGTCGGCGTCGATTCGCATATTTCGCCTGCCGGTCGTTCCCGGCGACGCGCGCGGATCTGGAAAAAACCGAACTGGTTCCTTTCCGCGCCGCCATCGCGGCTGGCGTGGGCTCGATCATGCCGGGACATCTCGCCGTGCCGGCTCTCGAAACGGATCCGAGGTTCCGGCCACGCTTTCACGAAATATTCTGACCGGCCTGCTGCGTGACGACATGAAATTTCGCGGCCTGGTGATCACCGACGCACTCGATATGGGCGGCGTCACGGCAAATTACGCCCCGGGCGAAGCTGCCGTGCGGTCCGTGCAGGCTGGAACGGACGTGCTGCTAATGTCTCCCGCGCCGGACGCGGCCATCGCTGGACTGGAAGAGGCCGTGAAATCCAGCCGCATCAGCGAAAAACGAATCGATGAATCCGTGCGCCGTATCCTGACGGCAAAGGCGCGGCTCGGCCTGAACAAAAATCGCTATGTGGATGTCGCGCGACCTGAATGAAAAATTTGGCCGCCCGAATACGAAACCGCCGCGCAAGTCGATCGCAGACCGCGGCGTCACGCTGCTGCGCGATACTCCGTGGTTGCTGCCGCTCGACGCCACTAAGCCGCTGCGAGTGCTGCTGATCGCACTTTCGTCCGATCCCGATCGCCAGTCCCGGCGAGACGATTGAGCCCGAAATCCGCCCACGGGTCGATTCGCTGAAAGTGATGCGTGCCGATACGCGATACTCGCCTATCAGCAACTTGGCGCTGCCGCCACCCGACTCGTATGACGTCGCGATTTGCGCGCTCTTCGTTCGCGTTACGGACCGCAAAGGCAGCGTAGGCCTGCCGGACGATCAGCGCGCATTCGTCAATGAACTGATCGCGACCAGCAAGCCCACCGTGATTGCATCCTTTGGAAATCCGTACCTCGTCGAGAGGTTTCCGAACGCTAAGACTTGGGTCGCCGAATTCTCCACGAACGACGTGTCGCAGCGCGCCGTCGTCCGAGCCATTTTCGGCCAGACCGCCATCGGCGGAAAAATTCCGGTAACCGTTCCCGGCACGGTGCAGCGCGGCGACGGCCTGCCCGTGGCGGCGCATCCCATGACGCTGCAACCCGCGCCGGCAACGATGGTGGAGCACCTGCGTCCCGGCATACACCCTTCTCGATCGCGCGGCCTCGGACGGTGCCTTTCCCGGCGGCGTACTGGCTGTGGGATGGAACGGCCAGCTCGCCGTTCACCCGTTCGGCAAATTGGATCTCGGCGGCGAGCGCTACGACGTGGATGAAGACTCGATGTACGATGTCGCTTCACTCACCAAGCCCATCGTCACCACAACTGCCGCGATGCTCCTGGCGCAGCAGGGCAAGCTCGATCTCGATCGCTCCATTGAAAATTACCTCCCTGACTTCGCCGTGGCCGCCAAATCCGATCCCGATCCCAGCTGGCGCGGGCGGATCACTCCGCGAATGCTGCTGTTGCACGATTCGGGGCTCCCCGATCACCGCGAATATTTCAAGGCTGCCAAGGGCCGCAACGCGATCCTCAATCGCGTGCTCGCCGAGCCTCTGATCAACGAGCCCGGCAAACATATCGTTTATTCCGATCTCGGCTTTATCCTGCTCGGCGAAATCATCCAGCGTCTTACCGGCAACTCTCTCGACGAATTCGCAAAACATGAGATTTTTGAGCCCCTCGGAATGGATCGGTCGATGTTCAACCCTCCGCGAAAGCTCCGTGAAGATATCGCGCCCACCGAAAAAGACACGACGTTCCGCAAGCGCCAGGTCTGGGGCGAAGTGCACGACGAGAACGCCTGGGCTATGGGAGGCGTGGCAGGCCATGCGGGTCTGTTTTCTACCGCGGATGATATCGCCGCGTTCGCGCAGATGCTGATCAACGGCGGAATCTACGGCCACGAACGCGTGCTCTCGCGCTCGACAATTCAGCTCTTCACCGCGCACCACTCTATCGGCAGCTCGACCCGCACACTCGGTTGGGACGTCCCGGAAGACGGCGGCTCCTCGGGCCATTATTTTTCGCCCTCGAGTTTCGGACATCTGGGCTTTACCGGCACCTCGCTCTGGATCGACCCCGAGCGCAAGCTTTTCGTCATCCTGCTCACAAATCGGGTAGATCCCACGCGGGCCAACGAAGAGATCAAGCAGGTGCGGCCGACGCTGCATGATGCGGTAATGGAAGGCTTGGGATTGGCGGCCGCCAAGCCCGCCGCGGCCCGATAACTCCCTCGGCACAAACGTATTCGTAATCCCGTAGACTTCCGCCCCCCGGCTTTGCCAGCCGCTATAATCAGATAGGGTTTGGTGCGCCCGTTGAAACCTGCCAGGACAGAACAGCGCAATCCGCGTTCGCGCGGTCTGGACCGTAAGTCGAGTCTGGAGATCGTTCGCGCGCTCAACCGGGAAGACGCGGGAGTCGCTTCGGCAGTTCGTAAGAGTGCTGCCACAAATTGCGCGGGCAGTCGACGCGATCGAGAAATCATTGCGCCGCGGCGGGACGCTTTTTTACGTCGGCGCTGGCACGAGCGGGCGCCTGGCCGTGCTGGACGCGGCCGAATGCCCGCCGACGTTCGGGACACCGGCGCGCATGGTCCGGGCAATAATTGCCGGAGGCGAACGCGCCCTGCGCCACGCTGTGGAAGGAGCGGAGGATTCGGCGGTGAATGGCGCGCGCGATTTGCGCCAGGCGGGATTGAAGCGCGGGGATGTGGTTGTAGGCGTCGCCGCGAGCGGCGGCACACCCTACGTGATTAGCGCTCTGGAAGTTGCGCGCAAGCGTGGCGCGATCACCGTAGGCGTAACATCCAATCCAAGGTCGCCGGTGGCGCGTAAAGCGCAGATTCCAATCGCGCCAGACACCGGAACCGAGGCGGTTTCGGGCTCGACGAGATTGAAGGCCGGGACCGCGCAAAAGATGGTGTTGAACATGCTTTCTACGGGGGCGATGGTGCGGCTCGGCAGAGTTTATGAGAACTGGATGGTTCACGTGGCGCTGACAAATCAGAAGTTGCGGCGGAGGGGCGCGCGGATCCTGCAGGAAGCCGCGGGTGTGAGCGCGTCGACTGCGGAACACGTCTTGCGTCAAGCGAAACACGATTTGCCCGCGGCGCTGGTAATGTTGAAAACCGGCGCCAATCTGCGCGACGCGCGCAAGAATCTGGCTGCCTCAGGCGGTAACGTGAGGCAGGCGCTTGAAACGAGTCTTCGAAACCACACCAAAGGCCGGAAATAGCCATGGATAGATTCAAGATACACGGCGGGCGCAGACTCGAAGGCGAAGTGCGGATCAGCGGCGCAAAGAATGCGGCGCTGCCCGCCATGGCGGCCTCGCTGCTGACCAACGAAGCCGTGCACCTGAAAAACATTCCGCACGTGCGCGACATCATCACCATGGCGAAGCTGCTGGCGCACATGCGCTGCAAGGTCGAAAGTCCCGATATCCCACCCTCGGAATTTATCCTTCGAGCCGAAACCATTTCACATGCCGAAGCGCCCTACGAGCTGGTAAAGACTATGCGCGCGTCGGTGCTGACGCTCGGGCCGCTGGTGGCGCGATTCGGCTACGCGCGCGTTTCCTTGCCAGGCGGCTGTTCCATCGGCGCGCGGCCCATTGATATCCATATTCAGGCTCTGGAACAGCTCGGCGCGGCGATTACCGTCGATCACGGCTATGTGGAAGCGAAGGCGGAGGGCCTGCGCGGATGCACGTTTCGGTTCCCGAAGATCACGGTCACTGGAACCGAAAATATTCTGACCGCCGCGGTGCTCGCGGAAGGCGAGACCATTCTGGAGAATTGCGCGCTCGAGCCGGAGATTCCCGATCTGGCTGAATTGCTGATCAAGATGGGCGCCAAAATTGAAGGCCATGGCACGCCCACCATCCGGGTGCAAGGCGTGGAGCGGCTGCACGGCGCCACGCACACGATCATTCCCGACCGCATCGAAGCCGGCACGTTCCTGGTTGCCGGCGCAATTACCGGCGGCGAACTGCTGCTCACGCACTGCGAGCCGCATCACCTAGGCGCCATCATCGAGAAAATGAGGGAGTGCGGCGTCGAAATCAAATGCGAGGGCAAAACCGGCCTGCGCGTGCGGCCCGCAAAAAAGCTCGTCGCCGCCAATGTGGACACCGAGGAATATCCCGGCTTCGCCACGGACATGCAGGCGCAATTCATGGCCCTGGCGACGCAGGCGCACGGCACGTCCCGAATCCGCGAAACGATCTTCGAGAATCGCTATCTGCACGCCAGCGAAATGATGCGCATGGGCGCCAATATCACGATCGACGGAAACACCGCGATCGTCACCGGGCCTTCTCCGCTGAGCGGCGCGCCCGTAACAGCGTCGGACCTGCGCGCTAGCGCGGGGCTTGTCCTGGCCGCGCTGGTCGCCAACAACACCACGGTAATCGACCGCGTCTACCACATCGACCGCGGCTACGAACAAATCGAGCTGAAGCTGCGCAAGCTGGGCGCCAGCATCGAACGCCTCACCGGCCGCGACGAATAGTCTCCGCAACCAGAAACAAAAAGGGAGGCGATTTCTCGCCTCCCGTAAACTCTATTCTTTAAGCTTCCTTTTCTGCGGAGCTGTTGATGTTATCCGGCGACTTCGCCCTTGGCGATTTTGTCGCGTTGATCGCGCAGCACGGCTTTGCGGCTGAGGCGGACCTTGTTGCCCTCGATCGCCAGCACTTTCACCAGCACCTGATCGCCTTCCTTCAGCTCATCGCGAACCGCGCGGATACGCGCCTCTGCGATTTCGCTGATGTGCAGCAGGCCGTCGGTGCCGGGAAAAATCTCCACGAAAGCTCCGAATTCGGCGATGCGCACCACGGTGCCCAGATAGGTCTTTCCAATCTCGGCGGTGGCGGTTACGTCGCGAATCATTTTCAGCGCGTCCTCGGCCGCCTTCCCGTTGCTGGCGAAGACGTGCACCTTGCCGTCATCCATCACGTCGATCTTCACGCCGGTCGCTTCCACGATCGAACGGATTTTCTTGCCGCCTGGCCCGATCAGGTCGCGAATCTTGTCCGTGGGAATCGACAGCATGTGCAGGTGCGGAGCGTAGACGGAAATTTCCGGCTTCGCTGCGGAAATCGTCCTCTCCATGATATCGAGGATTTCGAGCCGCGCCTTCTTGGCCTGCGCCAGCGCCTCGCGCATCATGCTGATGCTGACGCCGCCGACCTTGATATCCATCTGCAGGGCGGTAATTCCCTGCCGCGTGCCGGCAACTTTGAAATCCATGTCGCCATAGTGATCTTCCGCGCCGGCGATGTCCGTGAGGATCGCGTACTTGTCGCCCTCGACGACCAACCCCATGGCGATACCCGCGCAAGGAGCCTTCAATGGCACGCCCGCGTCCATCAGCGAAAGCGACCCGCCGCAGACAGTGGCCATCGACGAGGAACCGTTCGACTCCATGATGTCGGAAACGACGCGCATGGCGTATGGGAAATCCGCCTCGGACGGCAGCAGGTTTGCGAGCGCGCGTTCCGCCAGCGCCCCGTGCCCGATTTCGCGACGGCCTGCGCCGCGCAGGAATTTCACTTCGCCGACGGAAAACGGCGGGAAATTGTAGTGCAGCATGAAGCGCTTGAAGACGTCCTGCTCGAACAGCAAATCGAGCCGCTGCTTGTCTTCCTTCGTGCCGAGCGTGGTGGTCGCCAGGGCCTGCGTCTCACCGCGGGTGAATAGCGCCGAGCCGTGCACGCGCGGCAACACGCCGATTTCGCAAGTGATTTGCCGAACCTGATCGAACGCGCGGCCATCCGGGCGCCGGCGCCGCACCAGCATATCGTCGCGGAAGATGCGCTCCCGCAGCCGCTCGAAGGCGCGATAAGCCAGCTTGTGCTTCTCTTCGTCGTCCTCCGGCAACGCCGCCATGATGTCGGCCTTTACCGCATCGACCAGGGCATAGCTCTCGAGCTTGGGATGCTTTTCGGTATCGAGTGCGTCGCGCAGCCGGTCGGTATACTTTGCCGCGATCTCCTTGTAGAGCGCTTCATCGAACGCCGGGGGCTTCACGTCGACTTTCTTAATCCCCACGCGCGCGCCCAGGTCCTTGATCGCAGCAATAATCTTCTTGATCTCGCCGTGGCCGAATTCGAGAGCATCCGCAACGGTGTCCTCGGACACTTCCAGCGCGCCCGACTCCACCATCACGATGGCTTCGTTCGAGCCGGCGATGATCAGGTTCATCTGGCTTACTTTTTGCTCGGCCGTGGTGGGGTTCACGACGAACTTGCCCTCGAGCATCCCTACCCGGACGCAAGCGATGGGATTATTGAAAGGAATCTTCGAGACGTAGAGTGCCGCCGAAGCCGCTGTCACGGCGACTACGTCCGGGTCGTTTTCGCTATCGGCCGAGAGAACCATGGCGATGATCTGCGTCTCGGTCGCCCAGCCCTCGGGGAAAAGCGGCCGAAGTGGCCGGTCGGTCAGGCGCGAAGTCAAGATCTCGCGCTCGGAGGGTCTTCCCTCGCGCTTGAAGAAACCGCCCGGAATCTTGCCCGCGGCGTAGGTGTACTCGCGATAATCGACGGTCAGCGGAAGAAAATCCTTCTCGGTCGCCTTGTTGTCCATGCAGGCGGTGGCCAGCACGACGGAGTCTCCGTAGCGCGCGGTAATCGCTCCGTGCGCCTGTCGCGCCATCTTTCCGGTTTCCAGCGTCAGTTTGCGTCCGCCTAAATCCACACTCACTTGTTCAAACATCCAGCACATCCTTCTGTCCCGGATCACCGGGAACGGTCGTCAGATACGAGAGCAAACCTCTCGGCAATGATTTTGAAGACGGAGAAACGCGCAATGCGAAGCGGAGAATACGGGAGGCTCAACTCGCAAAGGTTCTGGCGCACCCCGACGCACGCGGCCCGCACACAAGCCGACAGTTCAACAATTTGCGGTGGAAGTAGATGCGGCCGGAACGGCCGCTCGAGGGTTCCGCGCTATTTACGCAAGCTAAGTCGTGACACAATCTCGCGATACCGATCCGGGTCGCGCCGATTCAGATAGTCCAGCAGCCTGCGGCGCTTGTTGACCATCATGATCAACCCGCGGCGCGAAGCGTGATCTTTTGCGTGGGACTGGAGGTGCGTCGTGAGGTAGTTGATTCGCTCGCTCAGCAATGCGATCTGCACTTCCGGCGATCCGGTGTCCTTCGTGTGTACTCTGTACATCTCGATTACACCGGCTTTGGCTTCCATCAACTGATCCTCCCTCTGAAACGCCGTGCCCCTGCTCTGTTCTCTTCGCTCTTCAACCTGAAAATGCTAGCACAGAGGCTGTGGGCCGCAAAGCAAAAATACAGGATTCACCTGATCCCTCGCGGCGGCAGGCCGCGCGAATACCCGTTACTTTCCGTTGCTGTTTCGAACCAGTGACAGGAATTCGTCACGCGTCTGCTTGTTTTCGCGGAACACACCCAGCATCGCACTGGTGACCGCCTCCGAGCGCTGCTTTTCCACACCGCGCATCACCATGCACAGATGGCGCGCTTCCACGATCACGCCAACTCCCTGCGGACTCAGCTGATCCGAAATCGTTTGGGCGATCTGGCTCGTCAGCCGCTCCTGAATCTGCAGCCTGCGCGCGTACATATTCACCAGGCGTGCCACCTTACTCAGGCCGACCACCTTCTTGTTGGGAATATATGCGACGTGGCATTTTCCGAAAAACGGGAGCATGTGATGCTCGCACAGGCTGTAGAACTCGATGTCCTTCACCACCACCATCTCGTCGTAGCAGACGCTGAACATCGCGCCATTCAACAGTTTTTCCGGGTCTTGCTTGTAGCCGCTGGTCAGGAAGCGCAGCGCCTTCTCGAACCGCTCCGGCGTGCGGCACAGCCCCTCGCGCTCGGGGTCCTCACCCAGCTGCGCGAGCATCTGACGCACCAGATCTGCGATCTTTCCTGCGTCTTCAGTTTCTGGAATCTCGATTCTGGTCGTTTTGCTCATGGCCAATTGTCCTTTGTAGAGAGCGTCCCGCCCTTTACGGCTGCGCGCTTGCGACAGCGTCAAATTCGAAACTGTTTTTGTTCGTCTCTTCCACCCGCACCCGCTCCACCCGCGCCGCCGGAAACGATTTCAGCCGTCGATAGATTTCGCGGCAGATGTTTTCCGCCGTGGGCACGTTTTCGGCGAATTCCGCAACTTCTTCGTTCAGGTATTTGTAGTCGAAAGGCTCGACCACTTGGCGCTCGACGAACGGATCGAGATCGCCGAGATTCGCAATCATTCCGGTGGCCGGATCGACTGGGCCGCTCACCGTGACTTCGAGAGCGTAGTTGTGCCCGTGGCCGTAGGGATTGCTGCACTTCCCGTAGACGCGCGCATTCTCCGCCTCGCTGAATTCCGGCCGGTGCAGCCGGTGCGAGGCCGAAAAGCTGTATCGGCGCGTGAGGCAGATCTTCAGCGCTCTCGTCACCCGCGTACTCCATTCGATTCCGCCGCAGTGCAATCCGCGAACAGGTCGGGCGATTCGTACAGGCGCACGCGGTCGAGCGCGCCCCGCGTGATTTTCGGCTCCAGCAGCTTCCAAATCGCCGCCGCGATGTTTTCGCAGGTCGGAATCTGGCCGGCGAGCTCGGGCACTTCGTAATTCAAATGCCGATGGTCCATCCGGTCGCCCACTTCTCGCTGCAGAATGTCCTTCAAATCTTTCAAATCGAGCACCATGCCCGTCGCGGGATCGGGCTCGCCAGCTACGGTCACTTCCAGCACGTAATTGTGCCCATGTCCGTGCTTGTTGGCGCACTTGCCAAAGACGCGCTTGTTCTCCGCCTCCGAAAAATTCGGGTTGTGATAAAAATGCGCCGCCGAAAATTCGATTTTGCGCGTCACGCGGATCATGGTGTCTTGGCCGCATAAGAGCGGCCCTTCCAAACCACCCGGCCTCGCGTGGTCTGCCACCAGGATTCCACCAACGCCAGGCTGTACAGCATCCCGCCCACCTCAAAGTATTCGATGTAGGCCATCGGGTAGAGGTTCCGGTAAAGCGCCGCGCCATACGTTACGTGCCGCCCCACTACCATGCCTGCAAACACGCAGAGCAGCGCCACCACAAAAGAATGCTGCGCGCCAGACAGATAGAGCGGACCCGCCAGCAGCAGCCCGATCTCAGCGAACGGAAACACTTCTATGAACTCCACCAGTAGCGAGCCGGTTTTGCCTCCCACCAGCGGGTACAGATTCTTCGTCCAGCCCTGCCACATCGCCGCGAACGTACGGTACATGCGCGTCCGGACGACTCCGATCGGCGCGGTGAAATAGATTCCGTGGCCATGCTTCTTCACCAAGCGGGCTAGCGCCACGTCTTCCAGAATCTCGCTCGACACGGCCGCATGTCCCCCCGCCGCCTCGTACGCGTC
Source organism: uncultured Acidobacteriota bacterium (assembly GCA_963800535.1). Lineage (GTDB taxonomy): Bacteria > Acidobacteriota > Terriglobia > Acidiferrales > UBA7541 > Palsa-295. The sequence continues at coordinate 40,331 of CAWDBK010000019.1, read as the reverse complement.
ACGCAGCACCAGCAGGAATTGCCCGTTCGCTGCCGCGTCAGGCCGCCGCGGATCGTTTACCCGCGCGTACGAAAATTTCGCCGCCAACCGGCAATAAACGAACGGAATCAGCGTCCGCTCCCACCACGTCGCCATTTCCTGCTCCGGTGAGTACGAGACAAGTACCGCGTCGTGGTCCACGGCGTCCATCAGCGCGCGCCGCGTCGATCCGGGATAGTGATAGGTATCCGCGTCGGTGAAAAGCAGCCAATCGCCCGCCGCCGCCGCCGCGCCCACAGCGACCGCATGGTTCTTGCCAATCCAGCCTTCCGGCAGCGGGCCCGCTTCGAGCACTTTCAGCTTCGGGTATCGCTTCGCCAGGTCTCCCAGAATCGCTGTCGTGCGGTCAGTCGAGCCGTCGTTCACCACAACCACTTCGCCCACCTCAAGCTGCATCGCCACGGACTCCACGGCGCGCGCAATCGACGCTTCTTCATTTCGGGCGGGGATGATTACGGAAACCAAGGTTTTTGCGATCCGATCCGCTTGGGGGCTGCTAGACTAGTCTTATCTCGTCGGCGATAGCACTATTATAGGGCGCTTGGACAGCGGATTGAAAAGGAATCTGAAAACGGGCCTGGTTCTGGCGTTTATCGCCGCGTTGCTCGTGCTTTTCGCCAGGCCCGACTATCGCCAGGGCGAGCCCAGCCTCCGTGGCCGTACCGCTCCCGATTTCCCGCTAACGCTTGAAGGGAAACCCGCCAAGCTTTCCGACCTGCGCGGCAAAGTAGTGCTGCTGAATTTCTGGGCGTCCTGGTGCCAGCCGTGTATCGACGAAGCGCCGTCGCTCAATCTGCTGCAGCGAAAAATTTCTCCGCTGGGCGGCACCGTGCTCGGCATAAACGTGGGCATTGACGACGAGCAGGATGCATACGAAAAATTCCTGACGGACTACAAGATCGACTTCCCCACCTACCGTGACGCCACTCAAAAACTGGCGGCTTCCTACGGCACCACCGCCTATCCCGAGACGTACGTCATCGACCGCAAAGGCCGCCTCGATCGCAAAATCGTAGGCCCGCAAGACTGGACCAGCCCCGAAATGATGACCTACTTGGATTCCCTGCTGAACGAGAACTAGCTAGAGTGGCACAGACACTCGTGTCTGTGCTCTGACGATCGACCGCCGACAACAAGCACGGAGTTACACATACCACATGGTCGAAACCAAAGAGGGGGTTATGTCGCGGCTGCCTTCATGCGAGCTCTTGCTTTTACGGGTGCCCCATCCTCGCTTCGTGAGGGTGGGGCCTTTCGTGCGTCGCGTCAACACGCAGGCTATTCGTACCTCAACGCTTCAACAGGATCAAGCTTCGCTGCCCGCATCGCCGGCACAAACCCGCTAAGAATTCCCACAACCACCAGCACAATCACGGAAGCCAGCAAGATCCCCCACGAAATCGTCATGTGAATGTCCACGCGCCCCGAAGTGTCCTCATACGCCGGCCCCAGAAATGGCAGCGTCCCGATCGCCGCGCCCACGCCGAGCGAAATCAACACACCAATCGCCCCGCCCGCCAACGTGATGGCCAGCGCCTCGGTCAAAAACTGCACGCGAATATGCCGCCGCCGCGCCCCCAGCGCCCGCCGCAATCCAATCTCGCGAATCCGCTCGTTCACCGTCACCAGCATGATGTTCATCACGCCCACGCCGCCAATCCCCAGCGTCAGCATCCCCACGAAAAGCAGCAGAAACTCCAGTCCGTAGGAAATCCCCATGATGATCGGCCGGAACTCCGCCATGCTGTCGAACAGGATCGCGCGCTTATCGGTCGGCGAAAAATGCTGGCGCTGCGCCAGAATCGAAAGAATCTGCGCCCTCGTTTGCGTGTCGAATTGTCCCGAAACCGGCTCGACCACCAGCACCCTCGCCGACTTCGTATCCCACAAGTCGCCCGCGCTGGAATACGGAATCCACGCCGAGCGATCGTCATCGGTGAAATAGCTGCTCTGCTGAAATTTGCGATCCATCACGCCGACTACGGTGAACCGCTCGCCTTCAATCGTAATCGGCTCGCCCACCGCGGGTAGCCCGGCGAACAGTTTCTTTTTCAGCTGCGCCCCCAAAAACACCACGCGCCGCCGGTTCACTTCGTCGTCCGAGTCCAGCCACCGCCCCGATGACGCCACTTCGTTCCGCATTTCGCCATACTGCTCGCACACGCCGCGCACGGCCGTGCTCGTCGAGCGTTCTCCGTGCGCGAGATTCGTGAACTTCACCGTCTCCGGGCAAATCTGCTTTGCCAGCGTCGCGTTCGCGCGCAGTTCGTCCAGATCCTGCTGCTCGAATCTTCACTTGGTGCCCCGCGCGCTCCCCGCCGGCTTGCTCGCCCGTCGTTCCCGGCCAGCAAATAATCACGTCGTGCCCAAAGGAATCGAATGTGTACATCAGCACGCGCCGGAATCCCGAACCGTAGGCCAGCAGCATGGTCACAGCGACGATGCCCCACACGATCCCCGTCATGGTCAGGCAGCTCCGCACCGGTTGCCGCCGCAGCGAGCTCCACGCCTGCCGTATGATTTCCTCGAACATTGCTCGCTAGCCTCCCGCCTCGTACCGCAGCGCCTCGATCGGATCGACCGCCGCGGCGCGGCTCGCAGGATAAAGCGCCGACGCCACGGCAATCGCCGACAGCAGCACCAGCGCCAGCACGCCCGACTGCCACGTCGGCAGCAGCCCCGCAAACACCTGCGGCATTGGCAACAAATCCACCAGCGCGCAGAATCCGTAAGCAATCCCCATCCCCACCCCGCCGCTCAGGAACGCGATGATGATCGTCTCCGCGAAAAACTGCCCCAGGATCGATCGCCGCGTCGCGCCCAGCGCTTTGCGCACCCCGATCTCGCGCGTTCGCTCGCGCACCGCCACCAGCATCACGTTCATCACTCCCAGGCCGCCCAGGAACAGCGTCACGATTCCCACGGCTCCGGTAAAATATTCAATGCCATCCATGATCAACGCGTTGGCCTGTGCGTTCTTGATCGTGTCCCACACGAAAATCGCGTCCTCATCCCTGGGATCGAAGGAATGCATCACCGCTAGCGCCGCGAGCGCTTCGCGTTTGCAATCCTTGTGGAGCGCCAGCGATTTCGGCACGACCAGCAGATGCTCGATGGTATGCGGCGGCATGGGCGGCTGATTCGGGAAATCGCGCACTACGGCGCTATAGGGAATGAAAACCTTTCGGATGTCCGGACCGTCGTAGGACGAATTCTGGTCCTTAGGTTTCATCACGCCAATCACGGTGTACGGAATATCGCTCAGCCAGATCGTCTCCCCGACTGCCTCGCGGCTGCCGAAGAGCTGCTTTTTCGTGTCGCTTCCCAAGAACGCCACGCGGTTCACGTTCGCCACGTCCGAATCGTCGTAAAACCGCCCCTCGCCCACATCCAGGCTGCGCACTTCGGCAAACGGCGGCAAGGACCCCGATACCTCCAGATTCCCGCTGTTGTATCGGCTGCGCAGCTGCACCTGATTGGCGACTTCGGGCAGCGCGAAGCGGCACGCCGGTGACTGGCTGTCGATTTCCTGAAAATCATTTTCGCCGATGCGCACATCTCGTCCCGCGCGCATGCCTCCGGCCTGCATGGTCGTGCGCCCGGCGAAGAAAATCATGATGTCCTTGCCGAAGCTCTCCGAATTGTTCCGCAGTCCGACGCGCAGGCCTTCCGTCGCCGCCACCATCAGAGTGATTGAAATAATTCCCCAGGTGATGCCGAACATGGTGAGAAACGTCCGCAGCTTGTGCGCCCAAAGCGTGGCAACCGTGTCCCGAAAAAGATCGCGGAAGTTCATGAAGTTAAGTCGTCATTCTAAGCGAAGGGACCGGACGGTTTGGCATCTCGTCCGCCGCGGCGGACTTCCGGTCCCGAAGTCGAAGAATCTCTCTTACAACGCGCCCCAAGGCGCTACTGCAAAATCACCTTCTGCCCCTCATTCAACCCGGACAAAACCTCGGCTTTCACGCCATTCGTAATCCCCAGCTTCACCGCCAGTTTCGTCCGCCCATCCTGCCCCTTCGGATCGGCCACCTCCACCGACGCGTTCTTGTCCTTGTCGAAAATCACCGCGCCTTCCGGCACCAGCAGCACGTTCTTCTTCTCTTCGAGAATAATTTCGGCGTTCGCGCTCATGTTCGCGCGCAGCTCGCCGCCCGGATTCTGAATCGACACGCGCACTTCAAACGTCGTCACGTTGTCTTTTTCCTGCCCCAGCGGCGCGATTTTCGTTACCTTGCCTTGAAACGTCTTGTCCTTGAACGACTCGACCACAATCCGCGCCGACTGCCCCAGGTACACTTTCCCGACGTCCGACTCGTCCACCTTTCCTAGCACGTAGACCTCGCTGGTATCTCCGAGTGTCATCACCAGCGTGGCCTGCGAGCCCAGCACCAGAATCGAGCTGACCGCGCTGCCCACTTCCACGTCCTTCGAGAGCACTACACCATTCATCGGGCTGGTAATAGTCGAGTAGCGCAGATTTTCCTCGGCATCGTCCAGCGCCGCCTTCGCCTGCGCCACCTGCGCTTTCGATTGCGCCACCTGCGCCTTGCTCACCAGCACCGCGCTAGTAGCGGAAGCCTGATGATTCACCGCCATCTGATAATTCTTCTCGGAATCCTGCATCACGTTGAGCGCAATCAACCCCTGCTTGTAAAGATCGTGCGCGCGATCCACGTCCGCCTTCAGGTACGGAACGTCCGGCCCCTGCGCATCGACTAGGTTTTTTTGATACGTCGCCTCGGCCGCCTGCTGCCCCGCCTGCGCTGCTTCCAGGTTCGCGCGCGCCGCGGCCACATTGGCTTGCAACTGCTCTTTGTCCAGATCAGCCAGCAATACACCCGTGGTAACCCTGTCACCCGCGTCGTGATAGATTTTTTCGACGATCCCGCTGGCTTTCGATTTCACTTCGACTTTCGTGAGGGGTTCGATCTTTCCGGTGGCGACCACCGACCGCGCGATATCTCCGCGCTCCGCCGTGGCCAGTTTGTCGGGGTCAATCGCGTGTGAAGGACGCAGCCCCGCCGTCGCGATCACTATTACCGCGATCAGACCGAGCGTTGCGCTCCCCAAAATGATCCAACGCTTCCGCTTCCTCCGGCCGTTCTTGCCGTTCCCGCCATTCGCGTTCAAGGACGCCCCCGTTCCTGCCGTATTCGACGTTCCTGCCATATATACGTAAGCCCCTCCGTGAATGTTCCGTGGCGCCCGGTAACCGGCCACCCGTCAGCCGCCGAGCTTGTTATCCGGTGTGAATACATGGCGATCGCGCCGAATCTTCGAACCCTGTTTTGACATCCACTCCATAATAGAAACCCATGGAACGCGACCCAGTCTGCGGCATGACCGTCGACCCCGCCCGCGCCGCCGCGACTGCGGAACACGCCGGCAAGACCTACTATTTCTGCGCAAAGGGCTGCGCCGCGAAATTCGCGGCCGATCCCGAAAAATACCTGTCCAAGATCGCTCTCATCGAGCCTCATGCGCACAGTGGTGACCTTGTCCAGTTGGGCGCGCCAGCGACGAAAACCACCTTTCCGAGAAGCGCCGTATATACGTGCCCGATGGATCCCGAAATTCGCCAGTCCGGCCCTGGCCCCTGTCACAAATGCGGCATGGCGCTAGAACCCGACGTACCGGTGATTGCCACGCGCACCGAATACACCTGCCCGATGCATCCGCAGATTATCCGAACGGAACCCGGCTCTTGCCCCATCTGCGGCATGGCCCTGGAGCCGCGCACGGCGCTCGTCAACGAGCCGGAAAACCCCGAACTCGTCTCGATGACACGTCGTTTTTGGATCGCCGTCGCGCTGACGCTTCCGGTGCTCGTGCTGGCAATGTCCGACCTGATTCCTGAGCAGCCGGTGCAACACATCTTGTCGATGCGAGCAATCGGTTGGATTCAGTTGGTGTTCGCGACGCCCGTGGTTGTTTGGGCTGGCGGGCCCTTCTTTGAGCGCGCGTGGATGTCGCTCGTGAACCGCAGCCTCAACATGTTCACGCTCATCGGGCTCGGCACCGGCACTGCATACGTCTACAGCACGATCGCGGTTCTCGCGCCGGGACTTTTCCCAGCTTCGTTCGGCTCGATGGATGGCAGCTTGCCCGTGTACTTCGAGGCCGCTGCCACTATCACAGCCCTGGTGCTGCTCGGCCAGGTGCTCGAGCTTCGCGCGCGGAGTCGCACCTCAACCGCCATACGCTCGCTGCTTCAACATTCGCCGCGCAGTGCGAGGTTGATTCGCCACGACGGCACAGAGCTCGACGTCCCGATCGAGCATGTCGCCGTCGGCGATTCTCTCCGTGTCCGACCCGGCGAACGGATCCCGGTCGACGGCTCCGTAACGGACGGATCGAGCGCGGTGGACGAATCGCTCGTCACCGGCGAGTCGATTCCGGTCGAAAAAATAGCCGGCGCTCGCGTAACGGGCGGCACGTTGAACGGGACCGGCACGCTCGTGATGCGAGCTGAACGCATCGGCGGTGAAACGATGCTCGCACAGATCGTCCGCATGGTCGGTGAAGCGCAACGCAGCCGCGCTCCTGTGCAGCAGCTGGCCGATCGTGTCTCGGGATATTTCGTCCCGGCCGTGGTTTTTGATCGCGGCGCTTACGTTTGTGGCGTGGTCTCTCTACGGTCCGGCGCCGAAGGTGGCTCACGGGCTTCTCAACGCCGTCGCGGTGCTGATCATTGCCTGTCCCTGCGCGCTGGGTCTGGCCACGCCGATGGCCATCATGGTCGGCACGGGACGCGGCGCGCTCGCCGGCGTGCTAATACGCAACGCCGAGGCGCTCGAAACGCTCGAGAAAGTCGACACGCTCGTAGTCGACAAAACCGGGACGCTTACCGAAGGCCGTCCACGCGTCGTCTCCATCGTCGCGGCACCCGGACTGAGCGAGAAGCAACTGCTGCAGATCGCGGCTACTCTGGAGCGCGCCAGCGAGCATCCGCTCGCCGCCGCAATTCTCGCAGCCGCGAAAGATCGCTCCATTTCGCTGGGCGACATTGCCGATTTCCAGTCGCGCACCGGAAAAGGCGTCTCCGGAAAAGTCGACGGGCGCGCTGCGGCACTTGGCAATCGGGCCCTGCTCGCCGAACTCGGCGTGGCAATCGCCGAGTTCGACGACCGCGGCAAAACGCTGGAAGCCGACAGTCAGACGGTGGTGTTCATCGCCTCGGAGAATAAATTCGCGGGCCTGATCGGCGTCGCGGATCCGATCAAGCCCGCAGCTGCCGACGCAATCGCCCGCCTGCATGGCGACAAAGTCCGCGTTGTGATGCTTACCGGAGACACACGTGCTGCGGCCGAATCCGTCGCGAAAAAACTCGGTATAGACGAAGTGATCGCCGGCGTATTGCCGGGCCAAAAAGGTGACGCGGTGAAGAAGCTGCAAGCCGCGGGCCACGTCGTTGCGATGGCGGGCGACGGAGTGAATGACGCGCCGGCGCTTGCCCAGGCCGACGTGGGCATTGCCATGGGAACCGGAACCGACGTCGCCATCGAAAGCGCCGGGATCACGCTGCTTGCCGGGAACCTGCAGGGTATCGCGCGCGCGCGGACGCTTAGCCGCGCCACGATGCGCAACGTCCGCCAGAATCTGGCGTTTGCATTTCTCTACAACTCGATCGGAATCCCAATTGCCGCCGGCGCGCTGTATCCGCTCCTTGGGCTGCTGCTCAGCCCGATCCTCGCCAGCGCCGCGATGACCTTCAGTTCCGTCTCCGTGATCGCCAACGCTCTGCGGCTCCGCGCAATCAAGCTTTAAGCGAATCCACGCGCGGCAACGTGAATCCAACGTGAAGCCGATGCTATAATGCACGCATGACGTTTATGACCGTAACGTACGAATTGCAGAACGCACTGAAGGCCGACCAGTTCCGGGCGCTCGGCCAGTTTGCGAATACCTACGGCCTGCAGCGGTTCCGCTTCGACGAGAAGACCAACCGCCTGCACTTCGACTACGACGCTTCGCGCCTGCGCGAGAGCGTGGTCGAACACGTACTGCGCGAGGCCAAAATTCCGGTACTTCGGCGCGTCGTCGAAAACTGACCACGATTTACTCCGGCGGTTTCACTCCGGACAGAAACTCGAAAGGAGCTTTTCTTTGCCGCTGTACGAATACAAATGCGTGAAGTGCGGGCATCGCTTCGAGAAGATCGAAAATCTCGGCGCTTCGGAGACGAAGAAGTGCCCGAAATGCGGCGCGAAAGCCAGTCGCATGTTTGCCGCGCCTGCGATTCAGTTTAAAGGTTCGGGATGGTACGTCACCGATTACGCCGGAAAAAAGTCCGCGGCGGCGCCGGGCGATAGCGGAGGCGATTCATCGGCCAAATCGGACGGCAAATCCTCGGACAAATCCGCCGACTCGAAAAGCGAAACGCAGAGCGATTCGAAGAGCGAGTCAAAGGGCTCGGCTTCGGAATCGTCCAACAAGGGCTCGGTGAATCGCAAGAAGAAGTAGCCGCTACAGCTTGAGCGTCTTCAGATATTCGCGTAGTCCGGGACCCAGCTTGGGATCCTTCAGACCGAAATTGACGTTCGCCACCAAGAATCCCAATTTGTCACCCGCATCGTGGACTTTTCCATCGTAGATGCAGGCCAGCATCTTGTTGTCATCCGCAAGACGGCAGAGGCCATCCGTCAGTTGTATTTCGCCTCCCTGCCCCGGTTTGGTTGTCCTGAGGTAACCGAAGATTTCCGGCGGCAGCACGTAGCGTCCCGTGACGCCGAGATTCGATGGCGCTTTTTCGGCGCTCGGTTTCTCCACTAAATTTTTCACGCGCAGAACTTTGTCGCTCCACTTCGCGTTGTTTTCCGGCTTCCCGTCGATGATGCCGTACAGATGCACTTTCTCCCGGGGCACGCGCTCGACGTGAATTACGCCCGAACCGCTGGCCTCGTAGATTTCGACCAGCTCCTGCGTCGCAGGAATTTTACTTTCCATGATCACGTCGGGCAGCAAGACGGCAAAAGGCTCGTCACCCACGAGCTCCGCCGCGCAGAGCACGGCGTGGCCCAGTCCCAACGCCTCGCTCTGCCGGGTGTAGCTGAATTGCACGCCTGCGCCGATGCCATGGACCATTTTCGCCAGTTCGGTTTTCTTCCTGGATTCCAGCAGGCTTTCGAGCTCGGGTGAGAAGTCGAAATGATTTTCGATCGATTCCTTCCCCCGGCCAGTGACGAAAATCACGTGCTCGATGCCAGCGGCAATGCATTCCTCGACCGCATACTGGATCAGCGGCTTGTCGACAACGGTCAGCATTTCCTTGGGAATCGCTTTTGTCGCCGGCAGGAATCGCGTCCCCAGCCCCGCCACGGGCAGTACGGCTTTGCGGACTTTCTGAATAGTGGGTGTCATGTGGTTTGTCGGAAGACCGGCGAGCCGCGGGCGGGCCTTCTGGAACATGCTAACATAGCGTTTTTGAGCGTCTTGAACGATTGAGGACCGATTGTGACCCAGATCGAATACCCGGACGATTACCTGATTCTGGGTATTGAATCTTCGTGCGACGAAACCGCAGCGGCTGTGGTGGCCGGAGCGCGGCGGATTCTTTCGAGCGTGGTGGCGTCGCAGACGGACATCCACCGCAAATACGGCGGCGTGGTGCCCGAGCTGGCCTCGCGCGAGCATTTGCGGCAGATCGTGCCTGTGGTGCGCGAAGCGATCGAGCAGGCCAGGATTTCGCTCTCGGACGTGGACGCGGTGGCAGTGACGCGCGGGCCAGGTCTGGTTGGCGCGCTGCTGGTCGGCGTGACGTACGGCAAGACGCTGGCGCAAGCGCTCGGCAAGCCGCTGGTTGGCGTGAACCATCTGGAGGGCCACGTCCACGCGGTATTCCTGGAAGCGCATATCGCCGGTCGCGAGCCGCAGCTTCCGGCCGTCTGCCTGATCGTTTCCGGCGGCCACACGATTCTTTACCAAGTGAAGGCGGAATCGTCGAACGGCGCCCTACATTTTTCGTACGCGAGAATCGGCGGCACGCGCGACGATGCAGCAGGCGAAGCCTACGACAAAGTGGCGCGACTGCTGGGTCTCGGATATCCCGGCGGACCGATCGTCGACCGGCTGGCTGCGCATGGAAATCCCCAGGCCGTGCGGTTCAACGAACCGAAGATGAGCGGCAACGCGTTCGATTTCAGTTTCAGCGGCATCAAGACCGCGGTGCTTTACTACGTGAAGCGCCATCCGGAGATGGAGCCCGAAATCGAAGCGCGACGAAAGTCGCTCGCGCGCGGCGAACGCAGCGCGGACAAGCTTCGCGCGCTTTCGAGCCCGGCGACGCTCGACCTGATCGCGAGCTTCCAGCGCTCGGTGGTCGACAATCTGCTGTCGCGCACGCTTGCGGCGGCTGAGAAACTCGGCGCGCGCACGATTTTGGTTTCGGGCGGCGTGGCGGCGAATAGCGAGTTGCGCCGCGCGTTCGAGGCCGAAGGCCAGCGCCGTGGGATTGAAGTCTTTTTCCCCAGCCGTGCGCTTTCGACCGACAACGCCGCGATGATCGCCGCTGCAGGCTATGCCCGATTCATGGCCGGCGAGCGGTCCGATTCGACGCTGAACGCCGAGGCAAATTTGCCTCTCGCCTAGCCTCATTTGCCGGCCGGCATAGCCATGCTTTTGTGTCGAGTAGAATGGGTACCGATCCTTTCTGTTGAGCGAGTTACGACCATTTCTATTCGCCTCGTGTGTCGAATAGAAATGCGCAACAGGCCTGCGTTCCGCACACTCGGAAACACCTCTCCCGGTGCCCCTCAGAAGGCTCTCGTATCGACGCACTTTCCCCATACGATACGACGCTAGCACGAAGCGCAGGTTAAGCAGTGGAGCTACGCCTGTGGACTTTCGCCCCGCTGAACGCCTGGCCACAAGCCGCGGCATTCCGGCAACTCGTTAACGGCACGCCATTGACTCGTTGAGAATCCCCTGTCAGAGTTGGGCTATCTCTTCACGCTGATTTCGGAGATGGACGGCATGATGACTCCGGGCCGCGCTTGCCTGACGTTATTGGCTGTGACCGCTTTTCTGATCTCGCCGGTTTCGCGCGCACAGAATCCCCCACAGGACTCGGGCACCGCGCCTGCCGCGACTGCGCCGCCTTCGGCGAACGTTCCTCCCTCCCTGCAGGACGCCCTGCATCTTTACCGCACGGGAAAACTCGACGCAGCCATCGAGGAATACAAACAGCTTGAAAGCGGCTCGGATGCCGGCGCGGCCTACGCGGGACTGACGCGAGCGTACCTGAAAAAGAAAGATGACACCGACGCATATGCCGCCGCTGCGAAAGCCGTGGAGGTCGCTCCTAGCGCCCCGGATGCGAAGGTGGCGCTGGGCGAGGCATTGTTTCGCCAGGGAAAAATCACGGACGCGGAGCAAACCTTCGTGGAGGTGATCAACAGCGGCGCAGACAATGCGCGGGCCTTCTACGGTCTGGCGCGAGTTTCGCTGACAATCACCTATTTCCGCCGCGAAAAGACCATGATCGACAAAGCCCATGCTCTCGATCCCGCCGATCCCGACATCACGCGGATGTGGATGGGTACTCTGACGCTGAATGAGCGGATCAAGGCGCTGGAAGAGTATCTGGCGCAGGAAACCGACGACGATTTCGAGGCGCGAACGAATCTGGAGCGTCAACTCATCAATCTGCGAAGTCTTCCGACGACACCGCAGCATCAATGCCGGATGGTTTCGAAAATCAGTTCGACCTCGACCAACTTGCAATTGTTGTACGACGGCCCGACGCGAGTCCGGGGCTACGGACTGGACGTGAAATTTAACGGCACGACGGGACACTTGCTGCTCGACACGGGAGCGGCCGGGATCTTAATCGACCAGAAGCTGGCGGAAAAAGCGGGTCTGACGCACGTAGTCGAATCGAGCGTACGCGGAATCGGGGACAAGGGATCGGTGGGCAGCTATATCGGCCATGTGGACAAAATCCAAGTGGGCGACATCAAGTTCGAAGACTGCAACGTGCAGGTGATCGATCAGAGCTCGGTGATCAACACGGACGGCCTGATCGGCGCCGTGGAGTTTTCGCGCTTCCTGGTCGATCTCGACATGCCGAACCGCAAAATGAATCTGAGCCAGCTGCCGCCGCGGCCGAACGAAGAGGCGACGCAGACGGCACTAGGTTCGGGGCAAACGTCCGCGCAGGCGCCGCGATATTACGACCGCTACATCGCGCCGGAGATGAAGGATTACACTCCAATTTTCCGGATCAATCACATGCTGTTGATACCGACGACGCTGAACAGCTCCGTCTCGAAACTTTTTCTGATCGATACCGGAGCGTTCAGGAATTTCGTGACGCCCGAAGCGGCACGCGAGGTGACGCATGTCGCCGACGATCCGCGCATGCACGTAAAGGGCATCAGCGGAAACGTGAAGAATGTCTACACCGCGGACAAATTGACTTTGACCTTTTCAAACCTGCGGCAGGAAAACCAGGACATGATTTCCGTGGATATGAAGAACATGAGCGACGGCGCCGGGACGGAGATTTCCGGCACGCTCGGTTTCATCATGCTGCGAATGCTTGACATCAAGATCGATTACCGCGATGCGCTGGCGCATTTCGACTACAACTGGAAGCGCTCGTACTAAGTGTTCGAGGCTCCTTTACAGCAGCGGCGGCTCGTACAGGTAGGCGAGGCCGTCGCTGGTGACGCCGTAGGCGCGGGAGCCGTCGAGCGACCAGCGCAGGTTGACGACGCCCTCGGCGGCATATTCGTCAAAGACGGCGAGCCGGTTCAGATCGACAAGGAACAGACGGCCTTTCGCGGAATTTTTCAGCAGCGAGCTGAAGCAAAGTGCGATCGGCAGATGCGGATGGACGGCGCAAAACTCCGCACCGAACGGGAGCGCTTCGGACTGGCGCGTATGCGCAGACACGCGATAGGCCTGGCCGCCCGAGCAATAAATCAGCTGGCGATTGTCCGGCGTCCAGGCGAGATCGGTGATGCGGCCCTGCGCCGAGACCACGGTCTTGCGCGAGAAACCCGGAACCTGGAGCAAGACGATGAAATCGTCCGCCCAGTCGCCTTCGATTTCCGCCACTGCCGCCAAGATTGTCTCGCTGGGGCTGAAGGCGAGGCGGCCGAATCCGGCGAAGCCGCCCTCGCTGGCCGATTCGGTTTCGCCGGCTGCGGGCGCGAGCCAGTTTTCAGCGCCACTGGGCGGGTAAAGTTCGGTTGGGGCGTCGGCGGTAAACGGCATCGCTGAGCCAGCAGGTTGCGCGGCGGGCCACAGCCGGAGCCGTGATTCCCCTCCCCCACGCGATGCGGCTGCGAAATACCTTCCGCTGTCCGACCAGGCGAGATTCGCAGGAAAAGTTTCGAAGTCGCCGAACCCGCCGAGGAACACTTTGCTATGGAGATCGAAGACGTGAAGCTCCGGCAGCCATCCGCGCCAGGCGGCGACCAAGTGACGCGCAGTGGGCGACCACACGAACGCAGCGGGCAGGCCCACGGGACAAACGTCCGGTTCGCCGGGGACCACAAGTGCGAGCGTGGGCACTCCGCGCTCGACGTCGTAGAGCGCGATGTGTTCGGTTCCCTGCCGCACGAGCGGCGATAGAGCGCAAAGGTCGCCGGCGGCTGACACAGAGAGCTGCGACGAGCGGCCCGCGAAAACTTTCTTGATGATCCAGTTCGAATCGCGCGCCATATCGCGTAGCCCGCGCGTGACGAGCGCGGCTGAGCGCAGGGCGAGAGCCTGCGTCTGCGTGGAGGCGCGAGCGAGCTGATTTGCCGAAGATTTTTCCTGGGCTTCCATCAGCGCGGCAATGTCCCCGGCTTGTTGAGGCGCTCTTTCGCGAGATCGATCTGTTCGTCCACTTTCGCGATCATGTCCTGGAGGACGTTATGGCCGCTTTTTTCCGCTTCGTCGACGCGGATTTTCAGCTGGTGAAGGTCGGAGCGCAGCAGGCCCTGAAGTTCCGCTTCCATTTCCGCAAGGCGGCCGCGAACTTGACTGACGCGGCGGATGGCGCGTATCAGTTCCGCGCCCGGGCCTTCGCCTTGAAAAGCTTCGGGGCTGTGTTCGTAGGCGGTGAGAATTTTTTCCAGGCGCATTTCATCGCCCAGCTCGTAGGCTTGATTCGCGTCGGCCATCAGCTGCTGGCGGCGGGCGCGGTCGTCGCGGTCGGAGGTGAGGTCGGGATGAATGCGCCGGGCAACGTCGCGATAGAGTCGCTTCAACTCGGGTGAGGCCTGGAACGAGCGTGGCTCGTGCTCGGATTTTTCACCGGCGACGGTTTTGGTTTCGTCGGCGCGGGCGCGGGCGTCGTAGGCGGCTTGCTTGGCGCGGGCATTGCCCGGCTGCTCGGTGGCGAGGCGCTCGGCGAGGCGGGCTTTCCATTCATCGAGCTCGGCGTATCGCGAGCCGACGAAGTGCAGATATTGGCGCTCGAAAGCAGCGAGCTCAGCGCGGAGGTTCGCGGAACGCAACTCGCGCTCGGCCAGATCGTTTTCGAGCGCAGCCTGCTCCGCGAGCTTGCGCGCGAGTTCCTGATCCTCCGGCGTGGCCGGGCGCGTCTCCGCCGTCTTCAGATTCACTTGCGCCGCCTCTGAGAATTTTGGGCACGAGCTCTCCGCCGCGAGATGCTTCCCAGGCGCCGCGGAGGCCCGAAAATACACTTAAATTGTACGATGCGGGCGAGAGGCGGGCTGGGGCGCGGGCAAGGCTAGTTTCCAGAATTTGACCTGTACTCCAAGCCTGACATGCAGGTACGAATTCTCCGTAACTCGGCTGAGCGAAAGACAATTTGTCTTCGAATTTCAAGGTCGATGCACGGTGCGTTTATCGTTCCGATCCGTCTAATCGCTTAAAATCGGGTCAGCTTTACGATCGCTGAGGAGAATTTCGATGCAAGAAACGGCGGAGCAGTACCGGAAGAGGATGTTTGGGTATACCGAAGGGCAGAACCCATTGAAACTGGAGACGGCGGCGCCGGCGAAGCTGGCGAAGTTGCTCAAGCGCGTGAGCGCGGCCACGGCGCGAAAACGGCCCGCGCCGGACAAATGGTCGATTGCCGAGATCGTTGCTCATATTTCGGACACCGGAGCTCGTCAGCGGCTATCGCATTCGGGCGATTCTGGGGCAGCCCGGGACGCAGATCATCGGGTTCGACCAGGACGCATGGGTGGCGGCGCTGCACTACGACAAACGCGACCTGAAGAAATCCTACGAGCAATATCGAGCGCTGCGAGAAGCGAATCTTGGGCTGCTGAAGAGCCTGACTCCGGAGCAATGGAAACACGTAGGCATGCACAATGAACGAGGGCCCGAGAGCGTGGAGACGATCCTGCGGATGATGGCTGGACACGATCTGAATCATTTCGAGCAAATCGAGAGGATTCTGGCAGCGAAGAAAAAGAAGAAAAAGTAATTCGAACTGGAATATCAGAGGGGCGCCGCAAGCGACGCCCCTCCGAAAAGCACCGCCGCCCTGAAGGCCGCGGCGCTAACGTTTTGGACGACGGCTACCAGATTCGGCAGCGCATCTCGCCGGCGCGGATCATTTTCGAATCCGGCGCGCATCCCCAGGCCTTGGCGAACTCCGGCAGGTTTTGCAGGGCGCCATTTACGCGGAACTGATCGAGCGGATGCGGATCGGTCTTGGCCAACAGGCGAGCCGATTCCGGCCGGTAATTGGCGGCCCAGTGCGCTGCGAAGCCCAAAAAGAACTGCTGATCGGAGCTGAAGCCGTCGACGATGGGGGGCGCCGTCTTGCCCGCGAGCGATTTGTGGTAGGCGTTGTAGGCGATCACCAACCCGCCAAGATCGGCGATGCTCTCGCCCTCCTCGAGCTTGCCGTTGCCATGCAGGCCCGGTTCGACTTCGAACGAATCGAACTCCTTCGCGATGCAGTCGCCGCGCTCCTTGAAATTCTTCAGATCGTCCGCCGTCCACCAATTTTTCAGGTTTCCATTGGCATCGAACTGCGCGCCCTGGTCGTCGAAACCATGCGTCATCTCATGGCCAATGACGCTGCCCATGCTGCCGTAGTTAAACGCGTCGCTCGCCTTGGGATCGAAGAAGGGCGGCTGCAGGATTCCGGCCGGGAAGACGATCTCGTTATGCAGAGGCGTGTAGTAGGCGTTGACCGTCGGCGGCGTCATGGTCCATTCGGTTCGATCGACGGGCTTGCCGATCTTATTTAGGTCGCGCGCCACGGCAAATTCATCGCCGCGCGTGACATTGTCGACGTAGGGCCCGCGATCGACCTTGAATGCGGAGTAGTCGCGCCATTTGTCGGGATAGCCAATCTTCAGGTTCATCTTGTCGAGCTTGTGGAGGGCCATCTGGCGCGTTTCCGGGCTCATCCAGTCGAGCGTCTGGAGGTCGTCGCGGAGAGCGGCCATCAGATTGTGGATGATTGCGATGGCTTGGGCCTTGGCTTCGGGCGGAAAATATTTCTCGACGTAGAGCTGGCCAAGAGCTTCGCCGAGCTCACCGTCGGTGGCCTGCACGCAGCGGCGGTAACGCGGCAGATTTTCCTTGGTGCCGGAGAGCTGGCGGCTGAAGAAATCAAAGTTTTCGTCGACAAATTTCTTGGAGAGCGTCGGCGCGGCGTTGTGAATAAGATGCCAGCGCATATAGGTCTTCCAATCGTCGAGCGAGACGCCGGCGAGCGTGCCATCGAGCGCTTTTATGGCATCGGGCTGCGCGACGTCGACTTGCGTGACGCTGGGCGCGCCGATCTGGCCGAAATACGCGGTCCAGGAAAAATGCGGAGCCAGGTCGTTGAGCTGCACGAGCGTCATCATGTGATAGTTGCGCTCGGGATCGCGCAGCAGCGCGCGTTCGGTGGCGGCTTTCGCGAACGTGGTCTCCATGTCGAGGACGACTTTTGCTTCGGCTGCGGCTTTCTCATCCGAGTCGCCGAGGAGCTTGAACATGTTGGTCACATGCTGCAGGTAGCCGGCGCGCAAAGTCTTGGAGTGATCGTCGTCATCGAGATAATACTGCCGGTCGGGCATGCTGAGGCCGCCCTGCCCCGCGGCGAAAACCACCTGCGTGCTGTCCTTGAAATCTTGCAACGAGCCGAATCCGAAAGCGAGGTCGACACCCATGCGCTGCAGATGCGCGATTTCGGCCTGCAGGCTCGCGGCGTCCTTGACGTCTGCGATGCGAGCGAATTCCGCATCCAGCGGCTTCGCGCCGAGCTTCTCCGCCTGCGCCTCGTCCATGCAGCTGGCGTAAAAGTCTCCAATCTTCTGGAGATTCGAGCCGGGAGCCGCGGATTTATTTTGGGACGCGTCCTCGAGAATCTGGTGCAGAGCGTCTTCGTTGGCGGCGCGCAGTTTGCCGAACGTTGTCCAGGTGGAGCGATCCGCGGGAATCGGATTGTTCTTCATCCAGCCGCCCGCGGTGTATTGATAGAAATCGTCGCAGGGTTTCACGGAGTGGTCGAAGTCCGCGGGATCGAAGCCGTGAATCGTCTTTTTTTCGTCCACGGCGGCCGTCGGCGATCCACCGTCAGCCGCGGGCCCGAAACCCGAGCAATCGGGGCTCCAGGCAGTCGAGGCAGCGGGCGTTCCAGTCGTGGCGGTTCGGTCCGACGTCTTGGCCTGGGCGAAGGCGATCGCCGGAAGGATTAGGAAGAGGCAAAGCGTAGCCGCACTTTTCGCAAATCGAATCATCAGAAGATCCTCGCTGGGACGAGGCTCGTGCGCGCACGAAGCCCGTCAGATGGAATTTGCGATTGGAGAGCTGCCCCAGGGCGTTTCACCACGCCCGCCAGCCAACGCAGGAACATTCTGCGGGCGCGATGGCAGCGTGTCAATCACAAGCAAGATGTCAGCGCCCGTCGCGCGGAGTAAACTACGCCGGACGGCCGGGAGGCGGAGTGCTGGATCCGAGCGAGGAATATCGAAAGCGCCTGGACGCACGGGTTAAGGTCGTTGCCGGCCGGGAACGCCAGCACATCCTGCTCGGATACTTGAAGCTGGCGGTAATTGCCGCGTTCTTCGCACTTCTCTGGCTTTTTTTCGCGCGCCGTCCGTTCAGCGGTTACTGGCTGCTTGCGCCGGTCGGTATCTACGCCCTTTTCGCCGTCGTGCACGAGCAAATCGTTCGCGCGCGCGTCCGCGCGGAGACCGCGGCAAACCTTTATCGGCGCGGGATCACGCGTGTCGAAGACCGCTGGAGCGGTACGGGAGCAACCGGCGAGCGATTCATCGATGCGAAACACGTATACGCGGAGGATCTCGACGTGTTCGGCCGCGGAAGCTTGTTTCAACTTCTCTCGACCGCACGCACCCACATGGGCGAAAACCGGCTTGCGGAATGGCTCCGAGCGCCGTCACCCGTGGCAGTAGCAATCGAGCGGCAAGGACTCATCGCCGAATTGCGGGAGAAGCTGGATCTCCGCGAGGATCTCGCGGTGACGGGCGAAAGTCTGCAGGCTCGGCTGAATCCCGAATCGCTCATCGCGTGGTGCGAAGACCCGGCGATTCTCGGCGGAACCGTGCTGCGAGTGATTGCGGCGGCTTGCGCGATCGCGGCGGCTTCGTGTTTCGTCTATTTCGTGCACACGTCCAACCTCCTGCCGTTCCTGGTGACCGTGGTGGCCGAGGGGCTTTTGTTTCGCAGCCGGCGAAAGCGCGCCCGGGACATGATGGCGGGAGTGAATTGCAATTCGGAAGGCGTGATCCTGTTCTCGCAGATACTGGAGAGGCTGGAACGTGAAACTTTTGCGTCGCCACATCTGCAGAGGATGGTTGCCGGACTGACGAGCGGATCTGAACCGGCTTCGCGAAGCCTGAGACGTTTTGCGCGCATCGTCAACTGGATCGACGCTCGGGACAGCCTGATAGTTCGAATCATCGACATTCCGCTGCTCTATTCGGTGCAGATCGGGCTGGCGGCGGAGGCATGGCGCAGGAAATGCGGCCGGCGCATGCAGACGTGGGTCGATGCCGCCGCGGAGGCCGAAGCGCTTCTGTCGCTGTCCACATACGCTTTCGAGCACCCTGCTGATTCATTTCCGGAATTCGTCGATTCAGCTGACTCAGGCGCAGTCTTTGCCGCCGAGCAACTGGGACATCCGTTGATTGAAGCGTCCCGCTGCGTGCGAAATGACGTTCGCCTCGATGCGTCAACCCGCGTGCTGCTGGTGAGCGGCTCGAATATGTCGGGGAAAAGCACTTTGCTGCGAACGGTGGGGATCAATGCAATTCTGGCAATGGCTGGAGCGCCTGTCAGGGCAAAGCACCTGAAGCTCTCGCCCCTGGCGCTCGGCACCCGGCTGCGCAGCACCGATTCGCTGCAGGAGGGCCGTTCGACTTTTTACACCGAGCTTCTGCGCATCCGGCAGATCGTTGAGATGACCAGTGGAAGCGCACCCGTGCTTTTTCTGTTCGATGAGTTGCTGGATGGCACGAATTCGCGTGACCGGCGTATCGGGGCTGAGAACTTGATTCGAGTGTTGCTCGAAAAGGGCGCGATCGGCATCGTGACCACGCACGATCTTGCGCTCACGGAATTGGCAGCGTCGCTCGGGACCGTGGTGCGGAACGCGCACTTTCAGGACTACGTCGAGGACGGCAACATGCGCTTCGACTTCAAATTGCGCGACGGCGTAGTTACGAAGAGCAACGCGCTGGAGCTGATGCGGCTGGCGGGGCTCGACGTGTAGTTCGCTACCGGGTCCGAATCGTCCTTCGTGCGGTCGAGCCTAGTTGTCGATCTGCGCGCGCTGCAGGCGGTCGGAGTAGTCCACGTAGACGGTCTTCCACTCTGAGTAGAAATCGAGCGCTGCGAGGCCTGCCTCGCGGTGGCCATTGCCGGTATTTTTCGTGCCGCCGAACGGAAGATGCGTTTCAGCGCCGATCGTGGGCGCATTGATATAGACGATTCCAGTTTGCAGGTCGCGCTGCGCGACGAACGCCTGATTCACGTTGCGCGTGTAAATCGAAGCGGACAGGCCATAGTTCACGCCATTGGCGATGGCCAGCGCTTCGTCGAACGTGTCGAACGGGATCACGGCGACCACAGGCCCGAAAATTTCTTCCTGGCAGATGCGCATCTGTGCACTGCAATCGGTGAACACCGTCGGCTCGTGGAACCAGCCGCGCGCGTGCGCGCCGGTTTCCAGCCGGTGACCGCCAGTGGCGAGTTTGGCGCCTTCGTTGTTGCCGATGGCGACAT
This sequence comes from uncultured Acidobacteriota bacterium, assembly GCA_963800535.1. Classification (GTDB taxonomy): domain Bacteria; phylum Acidobacteriota; class Terriglobia; order Acidiferrales; family UBA7541; genus Palsa-295. The sequence continues at coordinate 20,132 of CAWDBK010000019.1, read as the reverse complement.
ACTTCATCACCGTCTGAAGCTGCTGCTCGTTGACACAAGGGCCCATCTGCGTGGTGGCGTCGAGACCGTCGCCCACTTTCAGCGCCTTCACACGCGCCACGAATTTTTCGACGAACTCGCGATAGACGCCCCTCTGCACCGCCACGCGGCTGGCTGCCGTGCAACGCTGGCCCGTGGTTCCGAATCCGCCCCAGACCGCGCCCTCGATCGCGAGATCGAGGTTCGCGTCGTCCATGACGATGATGATGTTCTTGCCGCCCATTTCGAGATGGCATTTCTTGAACGTCGGCGCGCAGGCCTGGCTGACGATGCGGCCCACCTCGGTCGAGCCGGTGAAGCTCACCAGGTCAACGTCCTTGTGATTCAGCATCGGGGCGCCCGCATCGGGACCGTAGCCGAAGACGACGTTCAGGACACCGGGCGGCAGGCCCGCTTCGGCCAGCACCTGCGTCAGGTTGTAGGTCGAAAGCGGGGTGTCTTCGGCGGGCTTCAGGACAATTGTGTTCCCACAAATCAACGCGGGCATGGCCTTCCACGACGGAATCGCCATCGGGAAATTCCACGGCGTGATCAATCCGGCCACGCCCACGGAATCCCGAATGGCCATCGCGAATTTATTCGGCAGCTCGGACGGCGCGGTATGGCCAAACTGGCGGCGGCCTTCACCAGCCATTAAGTAAGTCATGTCGATGGCTTCCTGCACGTCGCCGCGCGTTTCCGCCAGCACTTTGCCCATCTCGCGCGTCATTTCTCGCGCGTAATCTTCCTTGCGTGCCACCAGGAGTTCGGCGGCGTGGAACAGGATCTCAGCGCGCTTGGGCGCCGGCACGAGACGCCACTTCTTATAGGCCGCCTTCGCGGCGGAGATCGCGGCTTCCACGTCTTCCGAGCCCGAAGCCGGAAACATACCGATCAGTTCGTCCGTATTCGCTGGATTGCGGTTCTCGATGGCCTTCCCGCTGCGGGCTTCGGCCCACTCGCCATTGATGTAATTCTTGAAAAGCTTGGGAGCAAATGCAGTGGCCATCGTCGATCCCCCTGTGGAGCGCGAGCCTGTGCGGTGCTTCTAGCTTCGCGAACGGACTATGTGAGCCGAGTACTTAGGTTAGCAACGGCAAACTGCGCCGTCAAATTACGGGGGTTAGTGCTCCGCAGGACGAACGCCCGCGCTTGCGGTTGAGCCGGCAGAGTTCAGGGCCACGGCGGACGACGACGGAACCGCATTCTGGCTCGACGGGGCCGCCGGCGAGGAGGCGGAGCTAGGCGGAAGTTGCGGCTTGGGCGCCGAGACGCCCGCGATGTCCGAACCGAGACCGAGCTTTTGCAGAGTTGGCGCGTCAAGCTTGCCATTGGAATCGATGCCATTTGCCGACTGGAATTTTTCGACTGCGGCAACCGTATTGGAATCCCATTTTCCGCTCGGGTCGCCCTGGTAATACCCTCCACGGGCGAGCGCAGACTGGATTTCGGCGATGCGATCGGCTGTGGGAGCCTTCTGGAATGGCTGCCGTCTGGAGGCCGCGTGATGCTTCTTCTTGTGGCTTACCGGCTTGGAGGTGGAAGTCTTGGCCGAACTCGAAGTCTTGGTCCGAGAGGTGGACGAAGATCCTGATTGGCCCGGAGCGGCCTGCGCCCGAGGTGCTCCCGCCGACATTACGCATGCACACGCCAGCGATGCAGCGATTAGCGGCAATCTCATCGATCTGCCCTCAGGTTCGACGCTGGAATGCCGGATCGCGCTGCCTCATCCGGCTTCTCAGTCCCCATTATCGACATTTGAGCTGGTAACTCAAGACGTAGCGGCAAGACGAGGACCTAACAGGCAATGCGACGACATCCGACGGTTTGTCGGCGGCCTAACGTACGTCGCTCGGCACCGCGCCCAGCGAGCGCGCGGCGTCAGTCGCGCTGTCGATCGTGGACTGAAGTTGCGCTGCGCGATCGTTCAACCGGTCAAGCAGGTCGGTGGTCATATTGCCGCCGAAACCGGGGGTAGGGAGTTGCAGCGCCGCGTGCAGACCCGCCGCTTGCTGTTGCATCGCGGCTTCGGTCAGCTGAATTCCCTCTAGCTGCGCGTCGGCGTCTTCGACCGTTCGCGTCAGCGCGGCCCTCCGCGCACCGGCCGAGGGTTGTGCGGCGGCCGATGCGGCCAGATCGCCGGGTGCAAACCCACTTTTGCGCGCCAGATCCTGAAGCTCGTCGACCTGAGCTGCGATGGCCTGACGCTCGGCCTCTAGATTCGCGATCAAATTATCGGTGGAGATTCCGGTGCAGGGTGCGTTCAGCACCAGACCAGTCGGTAGTCCCGTCGATGTCACGCGAAAATTACGCAACTCGTCTTCGTGGGCCTGAACGGCCGCCAACTCTTCCTGCAACACGCCTAGCTGCCGCGCGTACCACGCCGGATCCTCCTCCGCGGACGTTGCCACGGCTACCGTGGCAACCCTCGGCCCCTCTGCCGCAACCACGATGCTGGGCACCACGGTGATGACTGTCGCCGGCTTTCCGTTCGTCGCCAGATAATCGGGATTCAACCGAACGATATCGTCGTTCGTCCACACCTTGCGTTGTTCGTCGGGCTTCGCTGCGGGCTTTGGGGTAGGTTTCGCGGGATCGCCCGCCGCAAATGTCGCCGTGGGAGCCACGGCGCTGATCAAGACCATTGCGCCCAGTACCAAGATTGATATTCGGTTGAACGTTCGCATGCCCAATCCTCCCAAGTTCAGCCTGTCTCTGCGGGGAAGCGGAGTATGACACGCGTAGGAGAAACGCCGCAATACACGGTTTCCGGGAGACAGGATTAGCAACCCTGATGGAAGGCCTTGCCGCGGGCGCTACTGCTTCGCGGGAATCGAGCCGGCCAGGAACAGCGTCAGCGTGCGATCGGCATCGGAACGGCGCGCCACGCGGAACAGCACGTCCGCCCCGGGCTCCAGCTTGGTCATTTGCGCGCGATAATCGGCCAGCGATTTGATCGGCGTGTGGTTGATCTCGATGATCACGTCGCCGCGGGCGAACCCGACGTCTTCGGCGAACGTAGCAGGCTCGACTTCCGTCACCACGGCTCCTTCTATCGAGCCCATGCCGAGTTTGTGCGCCATGTCCGGCGTCAACTCCTCCACGTGCAGGCCGAATTGCGCCGGTTCCTCGGAGTGCCCGGTCTGGTCGTCAGCGTCCTGCACGGTCTGCGGGAAAAGCTTGCTGCGATCGGCGACCGTGACGGTCACGTCCTTGGCCTGCTTATTGCGCACGTAACGAACCTGGACGGAGTTCCCAATGGGAGTCTGCGCGATCGGGTTCACCAGGTCCGCGCCATTGTGCACGGGCTGTCCATTTACGTCGGTGATTACGTCGCCTGCCTGCAATCCTACTTTGTCCGCGGGGCTGCCAGGCTCAACGGCTTCGACTACGATGCCGTAGGGAGCGCCGAGCTCGCGCATCAGGATCGGATTGTTGCTGTTCTCCTCCTGGAAGGTGACGCCGATCGATCCTCGTACCACTTTTCCGGCCGTGATGAGCTGGTTGTAGACCGTAATCGCCGTGTTCGACGGCAGCGCGAATCCGACGCCCTCAAAGCCGCGACTACCCGTATAGATTGCGGTATTAATGCCGATGACTTCCCCCGTCAGGCTGACTAGCGGGCCGCCGGAATTGCCGGGATTGATCGCCGCATCAGTCTGAATGAATCGCTGAAATTGATGCCCCACATTCGAGCGGTCTTTCGCGCTGACGATGCCTGCGGTGACCGTTGAATTAAGACCGAAGGGGCTGCCGAATGCGAGTACCCAATCGCCGACTTGCACGCCGTCGGAATTCCCGAGGCGCGCGACAGGCAAATCATGGCCGGCTTCGATCTTGATTACCGCCAGATCGGTGTCCTTGTCGAATCCGATCACTCGGGCGCCGTAGTGCATCGAGTCGCCATCGAGCGATACCTGAATTTTCGTGGCCTCGTCGATCACGTGATCGTTGGTTAGGATGAAGCCGCGCTTATCGACGATAACTCCCGAACCAAGGCTGCGCTCCGCATCAGGCGCATTGTCGGGCGAATCGAAAAACCGGTCGAAGAAATCCTGGAAGGGATCGTTCTGTCCGCCGCCGCGGGGAATCTTTCCGCCGGCCTTGGGTTTCTCGATCACTTGCGTGGTGGAAATGTTCACAACCGCCGGGCCGAGCGTCTTCGAGATGCTGGAAAACGCGCCCGACAAGCTCACGGGATCGGGAATCGCAAGCAGCGACGCGCCGCTTGGCGCCTGCGCTCGGGTAGCCAGGGCACGGCCGGAAATAATCGTGCCGATCAGGATTCCGACGCATAGCGTGAATGCGACGAGGAAGGAGGCGAGCAGTTTTCGATTTCTTGCCCAGAGCCAGAGCTCTCGAAATTCAATCCCCATCCTGGGTACTCCTTTATGATGGCAAAAACACGGTGAAAATCCGAGTATAGCACTCATTCAGACGCCGCAAGTCCGCCCGCCGTCGCCTATGCCCTGAAAACCACGGTCCTCGTTTTGGAGCGGCGGGTTACCCCTGGGGCATGTTGGCGCCCCGCTTTATTCGGAGTGCGGCGGCTTTACCCGCTGTTTTCGAGGGGTTGGTTGGGTTCAAGGAGCACGTTTCGGCACGACGGGAGGATAAACAGCAGCGGCGACTTCCGGGCTCCACATGGAATAGGCTCCAGGTTCAGCGCCGATGGGTTCCAGAAATACAGTCGCCGCCGGGCCTGACATACAGAAATCCGTTCGCTCGTTGACTTCCGCACGCGCGCGCGTATATAACCCCGCCGTTGGAATGAACTGAATCTGAAGGTCGCCATACATAACGGAGGCATCTTGAAAGTGAAACGTTTCGCATCTGGCGCGATTGTGCTGGCGTTGGTGTTGGGTGGCTTGTCCGTAGCGGCGCCTGCGCGCAGCCAAGCTCCGAATGCTGTGCCGCCCAATTGCGACCGGGCCTGCCTGGTCGAATTCATGCACAAATACCTTAGCGGTTTTGTCGGGCATGACGCGAGCCGCGTGCCGTGGGCCGAGCATGTGGAGTTCACGGAAAACAACGCTCTCATGATGATCGGCGACGGCTCCTGGGCGGTGGTGACCGGCAAAGAAGACAACGATCTGATCGTGGCCGATCCTCTGACCGGGCAAGTCGGCTACTTCGGGACCGTTGAACTGAACGGGCTGCCCTGCTGGTACGCCGCGCGCCTGAAGATCGCAGATAACAAAGTGACGGAGGTGGAAACGATTTGGCGGCCGCGCCCGCTGGTCGTGAATGCCGCCGCGCCCGGAGGCGGCGATCCGAAAGACCTGAAGCACGATCCCGCCATGTTTGAAAATCTGGCCCCGGCCGAACGTGTGCCGCGCCGAAAAATGATCGACCTGGCCAACGGTTACTTCGCCACGCTGCAGCTGAACGACGGAACGCTTTACACCGAGTTCGATCCCACGTGCTCGCGCATCGACAACGGCACCAAGACGGCCAACAACGCTGACGCAACCAACCCGGCCTTCCGCTTGAATTGCGGTGACCAATTCAAGACTGGTATGTACGCCGCGAACGACGCGCTGCGCGAACGTGATTTTTTCCTGGTCGACGAAGAGAAAGGCATTGTAATGGCGCGGGCGTTTCTCGATCACAACGCAGTGGTGCAGCAGTTCACGCTGACCAACGGTACGCAGACGCACGCCGGATTCAAGACTCCGAATGCGTTCGTGATGCTGGAGATGTTCAAATTCAAGAACGGCAAGCTATACCGGGCCGAAGTCGTCCACGCGGACACGAACTACCACGCCAGCTCGCCATGGACCCCGGCTTCGCGCCGCGAGTGATGCGGCCAAGCCTCCGCTCACGCTAAGGCACCACGGGCAAATCGATGAAGCTCGCATCACCCGGCACGTGCCAGACGCGCTGAGTCGCCTTCTGATAATCGCCGGGCTTCGCGTCCAGAATGTTTGGCACGAACGTCTGCGGATTGCGGTCGTAGAGCGGAAATAGCGTCGACTGCACCTGCACCATGACGCGGTGGCCCGGCAAAAAGACGTGGTTCACTGTCGGGATAGCAAAATGATAGAGCAGCGGCTGGTCCGGCGCGATCGCGGCAGGATGTTCGAAGCTTGTGCGATACCTCCCTCGAAAAATATCCAGCGAGATTGCCAGCTCGTATCCACCCATTCCCGGTTGAGATGGAACTGTGTCGGGATACACATCGATCAGCTTCACTGCCCAATCGCTGTCGCTGCCGCTGGTGGAAGCGTAGAGATTCACCACCGGCGCTCCGCTCACCCGCAGCGGCGCGGTCAGCGGTTCGGTTACAAATGTGAGCACGTCCGGGCGTCCGTCGACGAATCGCTGGTCGTCCACCAACCAGTGTCGCCAGGCATCGCCGTCGGCTTCCACGACCGGTCTCGCTCGGTAAGGTACCGGTTTCGACGGATCGGAGACATATTCGTCGTACTTCGCCGCTCCGGCATCCGGGGCCGTGAACGACAATCCCCCTCCGGCGGTCAGATAAAGCGGCTGTGATTTATTCGGGCAGCCCTGATCGCAGCTCGGCGGCCAGGCCTTGAAGTGATCCCAATGATTTTCTCCAGTATTGTAGATCAACACGGGCGGCGTGTCGGCTTGGGGCGCGCCATCAACCAAATATTGATTGAAGAAAGGCAGCTCCACGTCGCGGCGGAACTGCAGCGTGGTGTTGCCCTCCCACCGCAGCGGCCCAAGCACATATCCATCTCCGTTCACTTGGCTGTGCCGCCACGGGCCCATTACGAGAAAATTCTTGTCGTTGTTGGCGTCTTTCGGCTCCACGGCCTCGTAACAATGAATCGCGCCGTACATATCCTCTTGGTCCCACAACCCCTGCAACCACATCACGGGAACAGTCAATGGCAGGGAACGCATTATTTTGTCGAGAGCTTGGCCCTGCCAGAATGCGTCGTACGCCGTATGTTCCTCCAGCATTCGCCAGTACCCCATCTGCTCCAGTCCCGCAGCGCGCGCGAAATCGCCCGCCGATCCGGCCCGCAAATAGTTCGTGTAATCGTCGTACGCCGCGCGCGGAATCTCCTTCCCTTCTCCCCTTACAGCTTCCTGCTCCATGATGTAGTCCAGATTCGGATTGCGAAAGGCACCGTAGTGGAACCAGTCGTCCCCCATCCAGCCGTCGACCATCGGACTTTCTGGAATCGCGACCTTCAAGGCCGGATGCGGATGGATCAGAGCCATCACCACGGTGAAGCCTTCGTACGACGAACCGATCATGCCCACCTTGCCGTTGGATTCCGGAATGTTTTTCACCAGCCAGTCGATGGTGTCGTAGGCGTCGGTGGTGTCATCGGTGCCGCTCGAATTGAGCGGCCCGATCGGAGGAGGCGTCATGACGTAGGCGCCTTCCGATCCGTATTTGCCGCGAACATCTTGATACACGCGTATGTAACCAGCGTGAACGAGCACCTCATCGCTCAGGGGCAGTTCGTCGAGCATGTAGGGGGATTCGGACCGCGCGGCGCGATCGGCGGCGTTGTAGGGCGTGCGGGTCAGCACCATCGGCGCGTGCGTGGCTCCCTTGGGAATCACGATCACGGTGTACAGCTTCACGCCATCCCGCATCGGGATCATTTCGACGCGCTTCACATAATTAAATTCCGAAGGCGGCGCTTTGAAATTCGCCGGAATTTCCGAGTCGAGCGGCTTGCCTTGCGCGAAAAGCGGGACGCTGATTGAAAAACTCACGGCAATCAAGATGAAGGAACGCTGGAACAATTTCATGAGCCACCCCGGTGGCTACGCGCGGCAGTTCCGCACGGGCGAGCCGAATTTACCACACTTGAGTTGGACGCTCGATTGGGTGGCTCGATAGCGGCCTAAATTTCAGTGCAGCGACTTTCGCGGGCTAGCGATCATCCTTCGGCGCCACGTCGCGAATCTTGATCAGCCACTGTCCGTTCACGCGCACCAGTTCGTCCTCTTCCCGGCCGGCCGCCGCCACGCGAACGGGAACATTCGGCCCTGCGGAACCGAACACCGTCATCCAATAGGCCTCGATATGCGCATGATCCTTGTCGACGAACGACAGGTAACTGCTGGTTGTCATGTGATACATGGGCGGTCGCTTTTCGCCCTTCGCCTCGGAGTCAGCATCCCGTTGCTTAAGATCCGCGATCATTTTCTTCAGTGCGTCATGACCCTTCACCGAATTCGTGCCGCTGCCAAACGATCCATCCGGCGTATAGGCCGCCGCATACGCGTCGCCGTCAAGCCGGTCCAGCGCCCGCGTGTAATTCCACATCAATTTTTCGATCGCAATGCGATCCTGCGCCTCGGTAGGCGCATCGCTCTTCCCTGGCGCCGCGCGAAAACCCAGCAACGCCAGGAACAACACCGCCGCCACTCCGACCACGATCTTTTTCATCACAGGAATCTCCTTTCGGAAACGAGCCCACGGCCAAGCGCTCTCACCCGGCGCAGTTGACCAAATCAAACATTTGCCCACCCCCAAAATGAGAGCATCTATATCACACTCCCAAGCGCCGAACTCGGATTTGCCAACGCGAAGCCTCAAGGGTACAGTCTCTCCGCTCTCAGGCCGCCTCTCGTAAGGATGGGCGACCGCAAAATTCCGGGGTGGGGACATGAAAATTGAATTCGGCGCGATCGATCACATCGATCGCCAAAACCTTCCGATTGCGGACACGTACGACAGCCGCCTGAAGTTGCTCCAGATGTACGACAAGGCCGGCTTCACCATGTTTCACCTCACCGAGCATCACAGCACGCCGCTTGGTCTGGCCCCCTCCCCGCTGATTTTCTACTCGGCCGCCGCGCGCATCACGGAGCGAATCCACTTCGCGCCCCTCGTGCTGATCGCGACGCTCTACCATCCCCTGCGCTTGGCCTCCGAAATCTGCATGATCGACCATCTGACAAAGGGCCGCTTTGAAATCGGTACCGGCCGAGGTGTTTCAGGCGTGGAGCTGGGATTTTTCGGCGTGCGCGAAGCCGACGCACAGGATATTTACGGCGAGGCAATGAAAGTTGTGATGCAGGCGCTCACACAGAACGTCGTCGACTTCCACGGAAAACATTTTAACTTCACCAACGTCCCGATCGAAATGAAGCCCTACCAGCGGCCGCATCCACCGATCTGGTACGCCACCACCAGCACGGAGGGCGCCGCCCGCGCCGCCCGCGCCAATATGAGCATCGTCACGCTGGTCGGCACAGATTTCGCCGCGAAGATTATCGCGTCCTACAAACAGGCATGGAACGAAACGCACGGAGGCAGCGGGAAGAAAATGCCGCGCGTCGGACTCACGCGCTTCGTTCATCTATCGAACGACGAGCAGCGTGCGAGCGAACGCGGAAAGCAGTCCTCGCACGAATTTCACGAAAGCCTGGTCTACCTCTGGAAGAAATATAACGCCACGGCGGTGAGCCTGGATGAAGTGAAGAAAGCCGCGGAATCGACTCTGCTGACGGGAAAACCCGAAACGGTAAGCACGCGGATCGAGCAGGAACTCGAAGCGACCGGGGCGAATTACTATGTGCCACGGTTCGCCTTCGGAAATCTAACGCACGAAGAAAGCGTCCATTCTTTGGACCTTTTCACCAACGAAGTCATGCCACATTTTCAAAAATAGCAGCGGACGCCGGGTTATTCGCGATCGTACGGCAGCGGCCCCGTGAATTCCTCACCCAGCGGCACCGGGCCGCTCAGAACCTGGAGCTCTTCTTCCGCACCCGTGGTTCCTTCCTGCTTCTTCTGCTGGCGCTTCTCCGCCTTCGAGCGCGCCTTTTCCTGGCGCTTCATCTCTTTCTGACGCTTTTGGAATGTTGTCGGCATGGGATCTCCCCTTTTAGTTTCGAATCCAAATCGGACCCGGCCTCCCAGCCGGCGTCCGCGAACGCCTACAGCAGTTCCCTACCAGCGAGGTTCGCGCGGCTGCCGCGGTGACTCGCTGTAGTCCTCGTTCGAAAATCTGCCTCGCCCGCCACCACCGCCGCGGCCGTGCCCGCCACCATGACCGCCCTGTCCACCCTGGCCGCCGTGGCCGCCTCGATCGCCACCCGGCCCGCCTCCTCGCGATGGTCCGCGAGGTGCGCTCGAAGCTTCCCTCGGACGAGCTTCATTCACCTTCAACTGCCGCCCGCCGAAGTCTTTTCCATCCAACGCCTGCATAGCCGTCGCAGCCTCGGCGTCATTAGGCATTTCCACGAACCCGAATCCGCGCGATCGCCGCGTTTCACGGTCAATCGCGATGTGCACTCGCGCGACCTGCCCGTAGGGTTCGAACAGTGCCTTCAAATCGGCTTCCGTCGTCTGGAAGGTCATATTTCCCACGAACAAATTCTTCATACTCGTCCTTCCCAGGCGGGTGCGCTCGAACGCGGCACCCGGCAACGTGCCGTTCGCCAGTAGGCTCAGTTCAAAACCGGATCAATCCGAGCGGGAACGCCTGAGTCATTGCCCGCCACCATTCCCCGCGCGGCGGACCCTCAAGAGCGCACTTGTAGTTTACCACGTTTGGCCGAAAACCGGGACCGTTAGCGTGGCGATTAGGTAGGATATCCACCAATTGCGGCGAGTTGCTTCGCCCACGCCGCTACCAGACGCGCGTCAGAAAAGCCCGTCGAACTGATCGAGCGGTTTTCCCAAAGTTTTCTCATGCCGCACGAAGTCAAATCGTAGCTTCCGCCCTTGGTCGCTCAGCGGCCCTCTTTCGGCGAGATTTGCACGTGAACGCCGTCGGGATCGACAAGATTCACGGTCGACACCCCGTCGTTCGACTGAAATGCCGCTCTCGCCTTGCAATCCGGCAGCGCCGCGTTGATTTTGTCCGCCAGCTTCTTCGAAGAGTCCTGATCGATGTGGTCCACCGAGACCGAGAAATGCGTGATCACGCCTTTTTGCGCCCCCGCCGGGGGCAAATCGACGCTGATGTACCCGACCGGAAAGTCCAGGTGGATTCCGGGCCCCGAGAGCGTGGCCGGCCAGCCCTTCGTGACCCCAAAAAGCTTGTGATAGAAATCGTACGAGCGCTCAACATCGCTGACCGTAAGCCCGATGTGGTTCACGCCCAGCCCACGAACAAGAGGCTCCTCAGTTGGCGCTGCGCCCTGCGCTATCGCCGTCGCCGGAGGATCAACGCCGCCAGCGCCTGCACCAGATGTCGCCGCGTCATCGTGCCGCGTTCGTACTGATCGAACAAAGAATCCACCATTGAAGCCATGTGCGTTTCCTCCGTCGAAAAACTCAGTCCTAATGGACGCGTCAATCGCCGAAGCGGGTACTGAATCATTTAATACGCATGTCGGCTGGCAGCGCGTTCCGTGGATAATGGCAAAGTCGCGGATGGATGGCCCAACCATATACTTGATCGTGGTGGTGTTTACAGCCACGCTGATCCGCTCCGCAATAGGATTCGGTGAAGCGCTTTTTGCCGTCCCATTACTCGCCTTGTTTCTCCCGCTGCCAGTCGCCGCCCCGCTCGCGGTACTCGTATCGATCACCATCGCTGCGTTCGTTGTGATCCAGGACTGGCGGAAAATCCACATCCACAGCACGAGATGGCTTCTGTTCGCCACTTTATTTGGAATCCCGCTTGGTCTCTGGCTGCTCACCAGCAGCCATCAACGAGCGGCGAAGGTCGCGCTGGCGATCGTGCTCATCGCGTTCTCTGCTTACTCTCTGTTTGGCCGCAATCCCCCGGCGCTTAGGCGGGACAATCTCGGCTGGCTTATCGGCTGCGGCTTCTTTGCGGGCGTGCTCGGAGGAGCCTATGGAATGAACGGTCCTCCGCTGGCGATTTACGGAGCTATGCGGAGATGGTCGCCCCAACATTTCCGGGCGACCATGCAGGGATATTTTCTCCCGGCGAGCATCCTGGGGATGGCCGGATATTGGTTCAAGGGGCTGTGGGTGCCCAGCGTGACGCACTATTACCTGATTTCGCTGCCCGCCACGATTCCGGCAATCCTGCTCGGCCGCTTTCTAAATCATCGCCTGCGGGCGGAAACTTACCTCCAATACGTCTATGCCGGCTTGGCTGCCGTCGCCGCAGTCTTACTCGTTCAGGCTCTAACCAAGTAGGCCCGCTCAGACGGCCAACTTACGCCGCGCACGCCTTTACCATCGGGCTATTGTTTCGGCGTCAGGTGAAACAGCCCGCCCGGATTGCCGTCTTCCAGCATCCAAAGCGAGCCATCCGGCGCCTCTTCGATATCACGGACGCGCTCGCCGATGTTCCAGCGCTGCGCCGCGGTAGCTCCGCCCTTGCCGTCAAACGTCACGCGCACCAGAGCCTTGCTGCCTAGCCCCGTGATCAACGCATTGCCGTCCCAGGGGAATACGGTGCCCTTGTAGAACGTCAGACTTCCCGGCGCGATCACCGGCACCCAATAAATCACCGGCTTCACCAGATCGGGCCGCGTATCGGGACTCGGAATCGGCACGCCGTTATAGTTCGCGCCATAGGATACGAGCGGCCAGCCGTAATTCTTGCCCTTCTCGATCAGATTCAGCTCATCGCCGCCGCGCGGTCCGTGCTCCAGCTCCCAAAGCTCGCCATTCGGGCTGAACGCCAAACCGTAAGGCGTGCGATGGCCGATCGACCACGTTTCCGCCGGGGTCAGATTGGGCCCTGGATACGTGTAGGTGCTCACTACCGGCGCGGTTTTTGCCGCTTCGGTATCGCTGGGTGGATCGATCAGCGTAACAGTCTGGGTGCCGGTCTTGCCTTCCCACGGATTGCCCGGCGCGGGCTTGCCGTCCAGCGTCAACCGCAGCATCTTGCCCACCGGCTGGCTGGGATCTTGCGCGGGAGCGAAGCGCTGCCGGTCGCCCACCGCCAGAAAGATGTATTTGCCGTCCGGTGAGAAAGCCAGCGGTCCGCCAGACTGGCCGCCTTTGCCCCGCGGCATCTGGCGCCACAGCACCTCAAACTTGTCCAGCCGAGCTCGTTAACGGAGGTAGGTAAGCGCAAGCGCATCCCCAAACCCATCCGCATGCTGATTTTCCTGCGCTACGTGGTGGGCCTTGAGTTTGTGCTCGACAACGAAGTTTCCGCATCCTCGCTCATCAAGATCGGCGAGGAGCTGTCGGCGAAGATCGCAGCGCAGCGCGCCGCCGAAGCAGCAGCGCAGGCGAACGAAGTAGCAAGACAGGCGGCACGCAAAGCGAAAGAGCTGGCCGCCGCGTAGTTTCCGCATTTAACCGGTGTTTTCTTAGGAGAGACTTATGGCAGGCCCGAAACCGTTTAACGATACGCTCGTGCAACTGCGCTTTGGCGAGCTGCACGATGAACTGACCGCAGCAATGAACGAGATGGTTCTCAAGGTCGATGCCACGCCAGAAGTCCGGCAAGATCGTCCTGACGCTGGCATTCAAGGCAGGTAAGGGCGGGCAGCGAAATCGCCGACGACCTGAAGATCACGTTGCCGAAGGTCGAAAAGGCCACGTCGATCCTGTTCGCTACGCCCGAGGGCAACCTGCAACGTCAAGACCCGCGCCAAAAGACGTTCGAGGGTATCCGCAGCGTCGAGCAGGAAGCGGACGTGCAGCGCACCGTTCGCACGGGCACCAACGACGCAGCTCCCGCACCGCTGGCCGTTCGCTCGGCCACGTAACATCGGTGAGCACCGCACCATCCAGCACCATACATTCATGACGTACACCTACACGGAAACTGATATGTCGAACGAAGTCGAAACCGCACTGGCCGCCGGCACCGCCGCCGCTGAAATCCGCGAACTGCATGGCGTGCCTGTCGTTGTCGTGCCCGATGGCTACAACGTCGAACGCCTCGATCCATCCTGCCGGCGCCGGCCCGCCACAAGGGCAACGCAGAATTGCTCGACGCGACAAGCTCATCGCCTACGTGAACACTTTCAAGTCGGCCGAAAACCTGCCGACCCGCCTGTATTACCACATTGACCCGAAGCCGCAATTCGTCGCGATCTTCAACGACGACACGGCCGATGGTCCGGGTTGGGGCGACTTCAAGGCCGAGTACAACGCGCCGCTGTCGAAGGAATGGCAAGAGTGGATCACCAACTCGGGCAGAAGAGGTTCTTCAGGAGGAGTTCGCGTTCTTCATCGAGCGCAACGTCCTCGATGTGACGGCACCGCCGAGCGCCGACATTCTGGAAATCGTTTCGACGCTGCAATCGAAGAAGGGCGTCAACTTCGCGAGCGGCGTGCGCCTGGACAACGGCCAAACGCAGCTCACCTACGAAGAAACCGTGACGGCGAAGGCCGGCGAGAAAGGCCAGTTCAGCGTTCCGGATCGCATCGAGATCACGATTCCGGTTTTCGAGGGCTCGACGGTTGCCGACCGCCTGGCCGCAGAAGTTTCGTTACCGGATCGACGGCGCGCGCCTCATCATGTGGTACGACCTCGAACGCCCGCATAAGGTGTTGGAGACCGCCGTGAAAGACCTTCACGAGGAAATCGCGAAGGGCACGGGCCTGCAAGCGTTCAAGGGTTCGCCGGCCTAAAGATTAGCACCATGCCGTGCGGCACCTTGGAGTGCCGCGAAACAAACCGGGCGCAACGATAGGGCGTCGCTGGAACCCGTAACCAGCACCTTGCAGACATGAAGCGATAGACGGTAGACCCGGAGTAGGTTTGCAACCCTCTGGCCGCACCGAGACAGACCCTCCTGACGGGTTTCGCTTCATGCCTGGAAGGTTGCGAAGCGAAATCAGTAGTGAGCCCGAGCGTGCGCACGCGGAGGGGAGCGAAACAAAGTAGCTGGCGCAGGCTGCGCAACGTAGGCGGTGAATTACTGGCAGGTATCCGGCGGCCACTTTACCGCGGTACGCATGAAGCCGCACTTCACTACCGCACCATGCGGTGCGGCACTCAACCTCGATGCGGAGTACCACCATGATCCTTTCCGGCTTCTGCCGGCTCGGCAAAGACGCCGAGCTTCGTTACACCTCTGGCGACAATTCCACCGCCGTTACCAATCTCGCACTCGCATTCAACTATGGCCGCCGCGACGGCGACGGAAACCGGCCGACTCAATGGGTCGATGCCGCTCTGTTCGGCCCGCGCGCTGAGTCGCTTGTCGAATACTTGCTGAAGGGCCAAGGGCTCGACGTGGTTATCGAGGATGTTCATATCGAGACCTACGACGGCAACAACGGCACCGGCTATAAGCTCGTCGGCCGCGTCGTCATGATCGACTTTGCGGGCTCGAACCCGAACACGCAGGGCGGCGGCCAGCAGCAGCAACGCGGCAATGGCGGCGGCAACGGCGAGCAGCGCACGCAGCAGCAAGGCACCCAGCAGCGCGGCAACGGCGGCACGCAGCAGCGCACCCAAGGCAACGGCAACGCTCGCGGCCAGCAGCAGGGCCAGCAACGCGGGCAGCAGGGCAGCGGACGCAATTCCTCGACGACGCAAAGAACGGTCGCGGCCAGCGCGGGAATGCCTTTGACGATAGCGAGCCGTTCGCATGAGTGAAATCGTTCCGACGTTCCACGGCGAGGTACAGCTCGCCTCGTGGTCGGAGTCGCACAACGGCGGCGCAAAAGTCGTGCTTTGGCTCGCCGACCCGTCCGACCTCGACGCATTCAGAGCGCTGACGCTCAGGAAGGGCAACACGGCCGGGCAGCGTTTCGTGTGCGCGATGGTCGAGTTCGGCGACGACGAGCTACCAGTTGCACCGCCGGCCGACCTCGCGCCGCCACCGAAAGGCGGTGCGCTCGCGAAGCTAGCCGCGCTGTGGTGCGGTCAAGAGACTTCCACAGATGGTTGCGCTCCATCGGCTGTATCTGCAAAGGCCCGGATGACGCGGCCGAGTGCATCCGGCAAACGTGCGGCATCGCAAGCCGCGCCGAGCTGGACAACGACCCGGCCGCCGCGAAGCTCTTTCAGGACAAGATTCGCGCGCCGTACATGCGCCAGATGCAGGCGGCGCACGCATGAAGCGATCCACCTTGCAGCGCAAGGCACCGATGGCGCGAGCCTCCTTCCAGCTCGCGCGGTCGAGCTTCAAGCCGCGCACGACCGCCAAGCCCCGTAAGACCACTCCCCCGAAAGTCAGAGACACGCCGCGCCCGCGGATCGTATCCACCGCGCTTGAGGAATTCCACCGTGATCGTGTCGCGCGGATCGGTTGCATCGCTCTTATCAACCTGCGGCACGGACGAAGCCCGGCCGAGCTGCACCACGCGCGCACGTATGCCGGCGGCGGCCAGAAGTCCACCGAGTTTCATGTCTTGCCGATTTGCCCGCTCCATCACCGCCTTGGCGGCGTAGGCGTCGCGCTGCACGCCGGGCGTCAAACGTGGGCAAAGCTCTACGGCACCGAGGAGGAATTGCTGATTCAAGTCTTGAGCGTGCTCGGCTTCGAAGTCGAGCCCGATGACCTTGGCGCCCGGACCTTGGCGCGCTTCTCTATGCCAAACAAATGCCTTCAAATGAGCAAACGATTCGGCCGCAATCAGCGGCGCCGGGCGCGCGAGCGCATTGCCGAGCTGGAGCTGCGCGGCGAGCGCATGCGCAAAGTCGTCGCCGAGCGCGACCGCGATATCGCTGACCTGTCGGACCACGTTCAGTACGTGGCGTCCGTGCTCGGACACATGAGCACGCTCACGCAGGACTTGCACCACACGTCCGGCCACGACGGCATGCAACTCGTCGGCGCCCGCACTTTCTCGGACCTATCGCCAAACGAAACCGCGATGCTGGAGATCATGCGATGCCTGGAAATCGACGCGGTGCGCGACGCGGCCCGGCGGAACATTCACGCAGTTATCCACATGGCCGACAACCAATGCGCCTACGCGCTCAGTGAGTCGGCGCTGCGCACGATGACGCGCGAGCAACTGTAGGTATTGATCGAGCGCCAGGTATCACCCGCGCTGTCGCTCTTGCTCGCGCACGAGCTGAAGGCGAAATACGCATGAGGCTCCACAAGAACCACCGCGATCTAGCCGGCCGGCCGCCCGCGCGCGGCACACCCACGCGACGCAAAGAGGAGCGCGAGTCTAAGCCGCGCTGTTCGAGTGGGCGCGCATGTCGTCCGTGATGCGCGACTTTGCCGCCTGGTCTCGAATTGCTCGAAGGCAGCATGAACGGCGTGCGCCTGTCGAAAGCGCAGTCCGGTAAGGCGAAGGCCGCCGGCATGCTGAAGGGATCGCACGATGTTCGCTTGCCCGTCGCTCGTGGGCGCTGGATCGGCCTGTCTATCGGACTGAAGTCCGGGACAACATGCCGAGTGATGAACAGCTAGAGATCGGAACGTGGCTGGAAAGGGAAGGCTGGAAGGTTCACTACATATGGGAGTGGACAGAGGCCGTGAAGATCATCACGGAATTCCTGTCCCTCCCGCGCCCGGTCATTACGCCTTGCAACTGACGACCATGTTCCGCTCGATCAGCGGACCCATTGGCGTAGGCGTGGCCGACTGGTTCTTGTCGATCACATCGTACTGGCCGCCGCACGACTTGGCGGCCAGCTTGTAGCAGCTCCCCCACGTGTCGGCCGAACCGCTGCACGCAATCGAGAAGCCTTTCTTCCCGTCGCCGGTAGAAATCATGTCCGCCGTGGCACAGCCGGCGAGCGCCGCAAGGGCGCCCAAAGCGATAAGCGAATGCATTTCGGTACTCCTCTGCTGGTTAGCGAGGCCGTAGGCTAACGCAATTTTCCATTTCTTTCTATCGCATTACGTAAGCCTGACAAATATTTTTTTCAAGAGTGGTACTGGAATAGTTCCGCACCGTGCGGTTTGGTGCGATACTAGGTCCGCCAACCACGTCGTGAATGATGACTGTCTTCAATTTAGAAGCCTTAGATCAGGGGGCAATCCCTTTTGTCATCATTCGGGGTTCTACGGGTTGGCGCCTCACCCCCCTGATCTAAGGTTCTCTTTTGGAGAACCGCATGTCTGCCTTGCTCAACATCAATGACCGCCAGGTCGGCCAGCATCAAATTCCCACCGTCAACGCCCGCGAGCTGCACACCTTCCTGGAAAACCGCGATCACTTCGCGACGTGGATCGACCGCATCGACCAGTACGGATTCTTTGCTGGCATGGACTTCGTTAGTTTTCGGAAAGCTCCGAAAAAGGCGGTCGGCCCCGTGTCGAGTTCGCTGTGACGCTCGACATGGCGAAAGAGTTGTCGATGGTCGAGCGCAATGAGAAGGGCAAGCAGGCCCGGCAATACTTCATCGCGTGCGAGCGTCGCGCGAAGGCCGCGCCCGCGCTCCCCAACTTCGCCGATCCTGTTGCCGCCGCCCGTGCTTGGGCGGATGCCGAGGAGGGCAAGCGAGCCGCGCTCGTGCTTGTGCAGCAGCAGACCGCGCAGCTCGAAGCCGCAAAGCCGGCAATGGAGTTGGTCGAGCGCTACGTGAAGGCAGACGGACCCAAGGGCGTGCGGCAGGTATGCCAGCTCCTCAACGTCAACGAGCGCGAGTTCGTCAGTTTCCTGATGGGCCAGAAGATCATGTATCGCCTCGACGGTGTGCTTACCCCGATGGCGCACCAACCGCCATACGGGCCGCTTTTTGTTGTGAAGGCCGGCCTAAACCGGGAAACGGAGAAGGTCTGGACCAGGCCAAATTCACGCCGTTCGGTATCGAGCACGTTGGTTGCCGGCGAGTGGGCCAAATTTCAAATCCGCGAACAGAAGGAGCAAGCAGCATGAACGACTACTACGAGCAGAAGGCCGAGCGCGAGGCCGCCAAAGACTGGCTGATGGGCCTGAAAGAGGGCGACGAGGTTGCCATTCCTGATCGCAGCCGCTACAACCGCACGCCGCTGATTACGGTCGTGATGCGCGTGACGCCCACGCAGCTCGTCGTGAAAGAGCACGCGACGGAAGTGCGCTACGACGACGGCACGCGGCGCGGCACGGGCTACACGAAGCTCGCACAGGTAACGGACGAGGTACGCGAGGCCGTAGAGATTGCCGAGAATCGCTCGTGGCTGCACAACCTCACGTACCGCGAGGACAACGTCGCGAAGATTCCGCCGGCCGTGCTCGACACGATGCGCTCGGCCTATACGAATGCTATGGCACTGCACAATACCGCACCAAACAACGAGGCACCGTAATGTCGGAGAGAGGTTTCAAGGGCGTATGGATTCCGGCCGCGCTGTGGCTCGACCGGAATCTCTCTATCACCGAAAAAGTAATGCTGGTTGAGATAGACAGTCTCGATGCAGGCCCGCGCGGATGCTATGCGAGCAACGCGCACTTTGCCGAGTTTTCGGTCTGTCGGTCTCGCGCGTGTCGGAAATTATCAATGGCCTTGCACGCATGGGGCTTATTGCAATCGAGCAAATCAGCGATGGGAAACGCAACATTGAGCGTCGAATAAAGTTCACACCGGACCCCCTAGGAAAACCGAACCCCCCTTCGGAAAAGGCGATGACCCCCTTCGGAAAACCGAAGCCCCCCTCGGAAAACGCGAAGGGAAGTAAACCGTCTGGTGATTACAGAGAGTGGTGAAAACCTATTCGAGCTATCCGGCCGAATTCGAAGAAATCTGGACCGCCTACCCGAAGCGCGCAGGCAATGCCGACAAAGGCGGCGCGTTCAAATCCTGCAATGCACGAATCACTGCTGACGTGTCGTGGGTTGACATGCTGGAAGGCGCGAAGCGCTACGCGAAGTTTTGCGACGCGACCGAAAAGACCGGAACCGAGTTCGTGATGCAGGCAGCGCGCTTCTTCGGCGCCCAGCTCCACTACATGCAGGACTGGACGCCGCCAGCAAGGTAACGGCTCGCGCGAGCGGCCGACCCTCGATCAACTCTTTCGATGAAACCACCGATGACGACTACCGCGACCTTTTCGACGGCGACACGCACCGAGGAAACGCAATGATGCCGATACCTGAGTTCTCCGATAGCAAGCGGCCGATGATGACCGTGTTCGAGCGGCCAGCAGCGTGCAAGAAACACGGCGAGCACCGAGCGCGGCATTGCGCTGTTCGGCGGCGCCGACCGCGTTATCTGGCACGGTTGCTCGAAGTGCAATGCCGAGCTGCGCGACCGCGAAGAAGCCGAGCAGAAGGCCGCGAGGAGCGCCAGCGGCAAGAGCGCATCGAGCGCCGCATTCAGGCGTCCGGCATCCCGAACGCGTTCCGTGATCGCACGCTGGCGAACTATATTAGCCGAGACTGA
>CAWDBK010000018.1:0-55102 GCA_963800535.1 uncultured Acidobacteriota bacterium | reverse complement strand
GTTCACCACGAGGTCGACGTTTACGTCACGATCAACTTGGCTAGTGGCTATGAACCGAGATTTATTTTTGAGTGCAAGAACTGGAAGGTGCCTGTCGACAAGAATGCCATCATCGTGTTTTCGGAAGTGATTGAGTGTGCGAATGCACAGAAAGGCTACTTCATAGCAAAAACGTTCACGTCCGATGCACGAGCTCAGGCGGCCAAGAACTCGCGAATGGAACTGATCACGGTCACCGAGAACGACCCGGAATTGATGGCGGCGCTGCCTGAGTTGTTTGTTCGGCTCCCGAGAATGACACGCGTGGACGGCCTGTTCTCGAAGCGCGGAAGCGACGGAGCAAATCCGAAACCGCTCAACATCGCCGACGCAAAGGCGGAGTTCCACGGTGAAGCGGCTTCGCTGGAAGCGTTGGTTCAACAGTGGGCGAGGGAAATTGGCACGATTAAGTTGATGCACCTCAACGGAATTCCACTACCGGAAGGAGTACATCCGCAAGACGGTTTCGCTTCGCGGGACTTTTCGGCCGGTGAATTCATCTTGAATGACGTCGAGATGGAGAAGGTAGCCCTGAATATCAAGTTCGACTTGCTGATCCAACGAGTTCGAATCATATCTCACTTTGACGTCCAGACACGGGGGCGGTTTATTACGTTCGAGGCTTCGACGGACTGGGGAATTTCTGTTGCAGGTCAGGTTACTCTTATAGCGTCCTCACAGTGACCGTGTCCGACTCGGCCATTTGAGCCTGACCCAGCTCCAGCCCCGGGCCTCCGGCGATGAGGGCGGCGTACTACTGGCCACCCGTCCGGTGACGAGCTCTTGCAAGCAATTCTTTAATTGATTCTCGTGAGCTGCATCGGATCGTAGTCGAGCCAACAGCCGAGCGAGCATCCACCGTTGATTGCAACTGTTGGGCCTCTCGAACAACAACTCCAAGGAGAAAGACCTTATGGCCGCCGGAGGCAGGATACGCGATCTCCCATAATCCTCCTCCGCTCATCCCACTATAGTCCGCTTGAACCGCTTCAACTTCTGCAAACCTCGTTGCGTCGTCCACCGGGACTTCGTCCAGGATATTTACGCCCACACACCGAATTTCGAAGTTTAGCTCCCGATTCACGATGACCTCTGCAGATTTTGGGGCTCCGATAATAAAATAATCGGGTCCATATTCTTCATCCGACGAATATTGCGACGTCGTTAAATCATAGAAACGCAATCCCACGCGAACCATCTCAGCCGCATCTTCGGCGTGAAGCTCTAACAGGGTCAAATCCTGTGAATACAGTCCTTCTGTCCCGAGATCAGTTCTTATAGGCGGATGTTTTAGGTATTTTAAGACCCGTGCCGGGTTCTCGTAGAACCATCTCTCTTTCTTTTCTTCAATCATCCTTGCTACATGCTGAGCGGTCAGTAGAGAAAAGTGATTTTCCTGTGGGAGCATGGCTAACGTAGCGGTGGCGTTTGTACCTTCTGTGGTAAGAAAAATCGTAGTATGCCGCGAAAGATCTTCCCGAGCCAATTCACTTCGCTCCAGCGGTGCTCTTGGGGAGTCATCCGAGAAAGTTGTCATCACGCAAACCCCTCGCACGACGTGCGCGCTGATTCTAATACCAATTCCTGATGAACGGGGCTCTGAGACGTCGGTCAGATGCCCAAGTCCCGAAAAACCAGTCGGCGATAATCTTGCAAAAGAGGGCAAGGGACTGGATTATACACTTCACGCTGCCATTGCTCCCCTAGGTCCTATTACCGCAGTTCCATTGCCAGCGTCGAAAAAACAAATTAACGTAGGTCGGGGCATTTTCAAGCCCCGATGTCGGACGCCCATGCGTCCCGGCGCTACTGGCTAGCGCTCGTTGCTCTTTGACAACTGAATTTGCCTTGAGTGGCACAGACACTCCTGTCTGTGGTCTTACGAAGGAAACTCGTGCGAAAGTCGCGGGCGCCCTCGCGCTCGGCTGCCATTCGTGCCGCCGTTCACGCTGCTCGGAAGGGCATTTCTACTCGACAATGTGAATTAATAGAAATGCCACCAAAGTTATTGAAAACAAACGATCGGTGCACATTCTAATCGACAATTATTTGGGGGGGGTAACGACCGGGGTGAGCTAGAACGTGTAAGACGGAAGTTCGCCGGCGCGGGCTAAAAGCTCGGGCAATTCCTTTTGCGACTCGCCGGCTTTGTTGCCTAGCTTGCTTTCGACTTCGCGGCGCATTTTCGTCGCGGTTTCGAGCTCCGAGCCGCCTGTGCCTGCGAGCAATTGTTCGGAATGGAGCAGGCAGGCGTAGACGAGATCGTCAGGCATGCCGTGCCGACGGAGGAACTGGCCGTAGTCGAACCAGTCGAGTGCTGCGACGTGCGCGTCGCCGGTTTTCGCGTCGAGCGCCAGGCCATGCTCGTAGGCTGCGGCCGCGGATTTCACGTCGCCGAATTTGTCGCGCGAATCGGCCATGTGCGCATAGGCCAGGCTTTCGAGTTTGGTGTTGCCGGAAGCCTCGGCCGTGGATGCGGCCCAGCGATACCAAACCAGCGCTGCGTCCGGCTGCCGGGCGCTCGATTGATCGTCCGCGAGGTGGATGGCGCCGGAGATTTTCTGGTCCGTGGTGGCCGCGGGATCGTCCGGATGCGCGGCTGCGAGTTTCAGGAAAGCGTCCCAGTGTCGCGCCGCTGCGGCGAATTCGCCGCGCTGGTCGAACGCTTCCGCCAAATACAGATGCGCGTTGATCTGGTCCGCGTCCAGCGAGACGGCCTTTTCCCACGCGTCCATCGCGTCCTCGGCGTGGCCCAGGCGCGCGGAAAGCAATCCGTAGCTCACCAGCACGTTGGGATCGCGCGGGAAAAGCTCGGCGAGCTTGGCGTAGCGGTCGTAGGCTTCCGGATAGCGCCCGGCCTCCAGCAGCGCACGAGCGTAGGCCTGTTGCAAGCCTTCGTCATGCGGATTGATGGCCACGGCGCGCGCCAGCGCGTCGACTGCAGCGTTGCGATCGCCAGCCTTCGCTTCCGTGGCGGCGATGCGCGATTGAATGGTGCTGTCCCACGGATTCATGCGCGACGCGGCGATCAGCGACGAGAGATTTTCTTCATGCGTGCCGAGCGCAAAGTGCAGCTGATCGAACCCGCCCCACAGAAACAGCAGCGCGACCACGGCGACGCGGAAAGCGGGCGATGAAAACAGCCGCCCCGCGCGCGACGGGCGGACTGGCGGCGCCGTTTCGGCAGCTGGTTCCTTCTTTTCGGCGCCGCCGATGAGCAGACCGGCGATGCGCGAATCCCGCAGCTTCCAAAGCGCGCCATCCAGAATGAAATGGTGGATATTCACGACGGCGGTGAAAATCAGGAAGCTGGTGGTGAAGTCGTAGTGCAGCAAGCGGCTGACGATCCACGGGCCCGGAATAAACAGCGCGATGCCACCGGCGACGAGCGTGAGCAAATATCCCGTCATGCGCCAGCCGGACTGGCCCGCCGCTCGCGCTTCCCGCCGCTGGTAATAGCTGGTGATCCATATGTATTGCGCGGAATGAAGCACGGCGAGAATGCCGCTGCTGTAGCGCGTTTGCGGAATCTGGGCGTGCAGCTCGAGCAAAGTGGGCACCACGAACCAGATGAACTGCGTGAGCGCGAGAGTGAGCGGGGCAATCAGCGCGCGAACGCCGTGGCGCTTGATGGGCCGCCAGAATCCGCAGGCGATGAATACAGCGAACGCTGACGCCAGCGCCAAGCGAGCGGGAAGCGTGTATTTTTCGGGCAGCCCGAGCGAGAGAATCAGCGGATCGGTCGAGCCGCCGGTCTCAAAGCTGGCCAGCAGCATCAGATACGACGCCATGAAGGCCGCGCGAATCGAGAAGCGTTGTGCTTTTGAGATCTCCGTTCCGCTGCGGCGCGCGAACATCATCAGCAGGCCGAAATTCTGGCCGGTGTAGTGCCACGGGCTCCAAGAATGTAGAGCGTGAAGATCCAGGGAAACAATTGATACGACGCATGCAGCAGGATGCCGGTCAACACCAGCAGCAGCGTGATGTGCAGCGTGAAAATCTTGTATTTTTCGAAGTCGGCGCGCGTGTGGTAGGCGCGGTAGACCGTGGCCATGAAGTGCGGATAGTTGAAAGCCAGCGCGAGCAGGTAGAACGCGACTACCCAGGCATGCGTGCGCGTCTGCGTGAGCAGCAGCGCCGCCCCCAGCAGCGGAGCGGACCACGCGCCGCAGCCGACGATCAGGTCGAGCCACGGTCCATAGATCCATGGACCATTGACCCGCGCGCCATCGACCCGCGAAGGGACCGAGGGCGTGGCGGAAATCCGTTCTGAGTGCGCGTTCATGTGGCATCGAAAGTCTACAACCGCTGTCGGGGCCCGGACTCCCGCGCCGCTGCACCCATGTTGAAAGCGTAACGGACTGCGGGAGCCGAGGAGCGCACGCTTCACTACGCACGCCGTCGAGTCCACCGCAATTAAAGGCCATCTTTGGCGCATTGAATCGCCATCCCTTATCTGTATTTTTCGTATGAATTCGTATATCGTGGATGGCCTAAGACCCAGGGTGCGGTGGGCAGTAATAAATCCTCGAGGAGATCTCACGATGCGTCTGGATGTGTCTGTAGCTCTGCGCCAAGAACCGGCACTACCGTGCGTGCGGCGTGCCGTTAACCGAGTGTTCGAATCGATCGGTCTGCGTTGCGTAGTCTTGATGGCGCTGTTGCTGGTGTGCGCAGGGGGCGCTGCGGCGCAAGATTCCGCAAACTTGACTGGGCAGGTGCTCGACGCGTCCGGGGGCGCAGTGGCAGGCGCCATGGTGACGGCGCGCAACGTCGACACGGGGTTAGTGCGCTCGACGAGATCCGACGATCGGGGGCGATATCAGATTTTCGCGCTGCCGCTGGGCCCGTATGAGGTGCGCGCGACGAAATCCGGATTCCAGGAAGTGGTCCGTGCCGGAGTGCAGCTAGTCGTCGGGCAGGAAGCCAAGGTGGACCTTGGTCTCACCGTCGGGGCGGTCAGCCAGACCGTGCACATCGAGGAACCGGCGCCGATGGTGAGCACCACGACAACGGACATCTCCGGGCTGGTCGACTATCCGCAGATCAAGGATTTGCCGCTCAACGGGCGCAGTTTCGATCTGTTGGTGACTCTGAATCCGGCGGTGGTGAATTACACGTCCGAGAAGACGGGCGGCACCGGAGTCTCCAATTCCACGAACGGAAACAATTTCGCGGTCGACGGCAACCGGCCGCAGCAGAATTTGTTCCTGCTCAACGGAATCGAATACACCGGCGCGGACGAAAACAACATGACCCCCGGCGGCACCAGCGGCCAGCTGCTCGGAGTGGACGCGGTGCGCGAATTCAATGTGCTGCGCGATTCCTACGGCGCGGAGTACGGCAAACATCCGGGCGGGCAGGTGCTGATCGTTTCGCAATCGGGCACGAACGCGTGGCACGGATCGGTATACGAATTCCTGCGCAACAACGATCTGGATTCGCGGAATTTCTTCGACGTGGCGGGAGCGCCGCTCTTTCAGCGCAATCAAATCGGAGCTTCCGTTGGCGGGCCGATTCAGAAGGATAAGACTTTTTTCTTCGTGAATTACGAAGGCTTTCGCCAGAACCTGCATCAGACGTCGCTAACATTCGTGCCGGCGGACGATGCGCGTACGAACGGAGGCTTGGGAACGACATGGGGATCGGCGTGTCCGGCGGCACAGGTGGCGGCGTGCGCGAACGTAGTGGCGCAACTGCTTTCGCTGTGGCCGGTGGCGAACGGCCCCGAGTTGGCGACCAACGGGCAGATTTTCACCGGACCGCCCCAGACGGCGAGCGGAATCGCGGAGGGCTTTTACAGCCCGTTGCAAAAGATTCGCGAGGATTTCGGCTCCGCGCGCGTGGACCATGTGTTTTCTGAAAAGGACACGCTCGGCGTGGCGTATACGGTCGATGACGGGCACGATAACACGGCGACGATTTTTGATCCGTTCAGCACGGACATCGCGAATTTGCGGGAGCAGGTGCTGAGCCTGGAAGAAACGCATGTGTTCACGCCACCGCTGCTGAATACGGCGCGGTTCGGTTTCTCGCGAGCAGGGTATTTCTTCCTCGGCGAGCCCACGCCCGGTTCGCCATCCACTTTGGTGACGAGCTTCGTGGGCGATCTGCCGGTAGGTGCGGTGGTGGTAGGAGGGAACACGACGTCCAATCCCGCCACGCAGCTGGGTCTCGCGGGCAGCAACAACGGCACGAACCTTTATCTGCACCGGAACCTTTTCACGTTTGAAGATCAGGTCAAGCTGACGCGCGGAAGGCACAGCTTCACATTCGGCGCGTGGTTCCAGCCTTTTCAATCGAACGAAAATATCGCGCTGAGCCAGTTTGGTCAGGCATCCTTTGCGAGTATCAAGGCCCTGCTCGGCGGCACGATCGGAACGTTTACCTACGATCCGGCGCCGACGAACATGAACTGGCGCTCGCTTTTCGCGGCGTGGTACGCGGAGGATACCATCCGTCTCACCCGCCGGCTTACCGTGACACTCGGTTTCCGCGCGGAATCGTCGACCGGATGGAATGAAGCGCACGGCCTCGCGGCGAATTATTTCTTCACCGACGGCGTGATCGATTCCACTCCGCAGATTGGACATTCCGCTTTCAGCACGAACAACTATAAGTTTCTCGCCGAGCCGCGCATCGGAGTGGCGTGGAGCCCGTTCGGCGAAAAGACCGTGATTCGCGCGGGATTCGGAATCTACAATGACCTGCAGGACGCATTGGGCTACCGCATGGATCAGAACGGCCCGTTCAATCCTGCGCTGGCAATCAGCGGATTGCCGCTCGCGGATCTGCCCGCGCCGGCCGTTTTCCCGGTTCCGGCGGGTTATCCGCCGGCGCCACCGGTCACATCGGCAAAGCCGGTTCCGGGCGGGGTGCAGCCGAATTTGCAGGCTCCGACGCTGATTTCGTATTCCCTGCGCGTGCAGCGGGAAATTTTCCCGAACACGTCGTTCAGCATCGGCTACGTCGGCACCCATGGCTATCACGAGCTGCTGGGACTCGATGCCAACGAGCCGGCGCCTGTGATTTGCCCGGATCCGGCTTGCCCGACAATGCTGCCGCTGCTGACGATGGCGAATGGCACGACGGTCGCCGGCGGACCCGTTCCAGCGGGAACGTTCTACATTCCGGCGGCGTGCGCGGCTGGCAATGCAACTTGCAATTCGGCGATTGGCCCGACGTGGACGTGGTTTTCGCGCGGCGACAGCTCCTACAACGCGCTGGAAATCGACGTGAACCATCGCTTCAGCCATGGATTTCGCTGCGAGGCGTTTACACCTGGTCGCGTGCTCTCGACGACGGCGACACACTTAACCCGACGACCGCAAACAACGCGCCGGGACTGGTTTCGAATCCGTTCGATATTCGCGCGGATTGGGGGCCGGCAACCTACAATGCGAAGAACGTGGCGGTGATCAACGGAGTCTGGGAGCTTCCGTTTGGGCACGGCCGGATGTTCATGAGCGACGTCGGCGGCTGGTCCGAGCGACTGGTCAACGGGTGGTCGATCGACAGCGTGGTGACGGCGCAATCGGGATTCCCGATCACACCGCAGCTCAGCTACAACCCCACGCGCAGCGGCGACACGAAAAATCCGGCGCGGCCTTTCGCCAACCCTGGATTCACCGGGCCGGTGGTCGATCCGCTGATCGACAGCAGAACGCAGTCCGTGCTGTGGTACAACCCCAACGCGTTTGCGGCCGAACCGAACGCCAGCGGCTTCTACAGCATGCTGAAGCGCAATACGATTCCCGGGCCGGGCCTTGCGACCTGGGATTTTTCGGTTCGCAAGGACACGCGGATCACCGAGGGTTTGGACCTGCAGTTTCGCGCCGAGGTGTTCAACATCCTCAACCGCGCGAACTTCAACACGCCGAACGTGATCATCGACACGGTGAACGGAAACACGCCGGTGCCGAATCCGGATGCAGGTTTGGTGACGGCGACGTCGACGACCGCTCGTCAAGTGCAGTTTGGATTGAAGCTGCTCTGGTAAACCAGGCGGGTAGGAACGCGAAACACTTCGGTTGAGAAAAAAGCGGGAGAGGCCGTTTCGGCCTCTCCCGCTTTTTGTTACAGGTGGTCCGTTGATTTACGGCAGGACGTATCGGAACGAGGTGAAGACCATGTTCTCGTCCGAGTGCGGAGCGCCATTGGGAACGCTGTACGGCAGGCCATCCGCGCCCGTTCCCGTGGCCACACCGCGCCAGGTGTTGCGGACGTAGTTGGAATACTGCATGCCGTACTGGATGGTGCCCTTGGGGCCCTTGTAGAAGCGATACCAGAAGCTGACCGTTCCTTCGATCAGGTTCCGAGTGTCGCCAGTGCAGTTCTGAGTGGTGCCGGGGATAAAGCCGTTCGAACCGGCGACGCCCGTGGGAATGCCGGTGCTCGCGCCAGTGGACTGCGCCGCGTAGGGAAGCACTTCCGCGTTGCAACCGAAGTTCGAGAGACCCGTGCCGCCGTAGCCTTCGTTGAATGCACCGCCCGCCGTCTTCTGGTACTGAGCGCGGGCTTCGAATTCGCCGCCGACGTAGAAGTTGATGTCCAGTTTCGGCGTGGGGTGAAGCTGCAGAGTGCCCAACGCCTGGAAGTTACGGATCGGAGCAAGTGTTCCGTCGTGAAAGAGGTCCGCCGGGTCGAAACGGGTGGTCAGGTCCGAAAGGCCCGCCGAACCGTAACGTCCCACGCCGTCGCCGCCGAGGAAGTGGATACCCACGTCGACCTTTTTCTGGAGCAGGTTCCAACGAGCGTTGGCAAATACGCCGCCGCCCTTCCGGTTGTCGTTAAACGCCCCCTGTGCGCTGAATTGATTGGCAACAACGGATGGGGTTGGAGCCGCGTTGGTCGCCAACAGTCCGCAAATTGGGCTGGTGGTGGACGAGACCACGCAGGGGAACACGCGATCGCGGAAGTCGGAGAAGATGCCGCCGACTTCGTAGTGACCGAAGCCCGGTTCCAGAACAGCCTTCACGACGATGTCGGGAGACGGGTTGTACTGGTAGTTGCCCAGAGGATTGTAGAGGCCGCCGCTGGTGCCGAAGGCGCCGAGCAGGAAGTTGTTGTAGACGTTGGGCAGAATCACGGCTGTCGAGGTGCCCGTGGCGGTTGGAACCGTCACGCGCGTCCCGTTGAGAGCGGATGCCGAGCACAGTCCGGTGGTGATGGGATCCACGAGCGTCGGGTTGGCCGGCGCGCAGGTGGCCGTCGGGTTACCGTGCACGGTGAGCGTGGCCTGGCTTTCTTCGACCGAAGCGCCGAGCCAGAGCTTGTTGTCAAACAGGCTCTTGGTGACGCGGAAGCCGTACTGACGCGCCCAGCTGAAGCCGGAGACGTACTGAGCGTCGATCACTTGCGGCAACGCTTCGGTACGGTTGTCCATGCCGTGCGTGGTTTCCGTGAGCAAGCTCCACATCTGGCCCCCGGTGACGGTGAAGCCATTGTTGAAAGCCGCTTGAGCCCAGATTTGACGCTGGCGAGCCGAGTAGCTATTGCTCTGGTTGTTGTTCGAGGTGGTCGCGGCGGACAGGAAGTCCATTTCGTAGTAGCCGCCGATTTTCACGGTGTCAAGCTTGCCTTCGACCAGCATGGCGATGCGCGACTGCCGGCCGCTGGCCTGGAATTCACTCATGTGCGCGTTGGAGGCGCCATTGAATGGAGCGGAGTTAAAGGGCGTGTTGACGTCCGATGCCAGAGCCTTGGTGCGGAAGACCGTTTCCGCCGCGAAGAAGCCGCCGGGAGTCAGGGTGATGCCCTTGAATTGGATCGAGGTCGGAGGGCCGGCCTTGTCGTCGCCGGAACCGCCGCCCAGAGCCGCGTTGGAAGCGATCGCCGCGCTGGGTGCACCCGAGATCGATTCCGCGCCGGACGAAGAGTCCGCCGGAGCTTCGCCCCGAGCCGCGCCTGACGCCTTCAACTGCTCTTCCAGCATCTCCATCTTTTGCTGCTGTTCGGAGAGCTGCCGCGCCTGCGCATCGAGAAGCTGGCGCAGCTGCTGGAGCTCGGTGGCCACTTCCATGCTCGAGGGCTCGGCCTTGGTTGCCGGCGCGGCTGCGGCTGCAGGTTCCGCCGAGTTCGCGGGTTGGGCTGCCGCCGGTGCGGCATTCGTCGTCGCCGCTGCCGCCGCGGGGTCCTTTTCTCCTGGTGCCGCGCCATTCGCCCAAACTGGGGATGCCGCGAGGCCGAGGGATAAAATACATGCTGCAAGTACGCGCATTCATTCCTCCTTAGATTTCACTTCGAATCGCAAATCGAGCTATACCACCAACGCGAGGAAACCCAATTAACTCGCTCTGCTTACACACTTTTCTGGATAATTAAAACGACAATTTCTGCGCAGGGCCGAATATATAGCGAACTCCCCGTTTGCCCGTACCACGCTGGCGAGCAGAACCTAACGAGATCATTGGCTTTCGCCAAATACACCTACGGCCATTCACCCTGAGTCGCGGAAATCATTCGGACGAACCTTAATCGCGGCCATTGAACCTTGGGTGATTGGAATGTGAATAATGTGTTACAGGCCATCGAGGGCGGAATGGCGCTGTTTCCTGGCAGACTTGGACGCGAGGATGGCCCGGTGCGGAAGCGGAAGAGGTGCAGCGGGTCCCGGCGCGGTGGTGTGCTGCGCGCCGGGACAGGACCCTGTGCAGTTGAGCTGAGAGGCTATTCCCAGCCGGTCTTGGAGTTGTACGGCATGGTGAAGCCCATGGCTTCAATTTCGTGCATTTTCCCGCCGCTGATTTTGAAAATGTGGGCCGCGGGCAGATCGAATGGCTTGAGACTGCCGAGGTCCACCGTCGGCACTCCGGGAACGCCGACGATCTTGAGCACATGTTCCTCCATGGGATGCCGGAATTGCGACAAGCCGAACACCAGCCCCGTCTCGGGATCGGCGATCCAGACGCGGCGAGGCTCGATGCGCTTGATGTAATCAAACGTGTGCGTACGCAACTGTGGGCCGCAGCTCAGGGCGCCGATGGTTCCACGGCCGGGAGTAGCCGGCGGCGGATTGCTAGTGGTCTGCATACCGTTTTCGCGACGGACGCAATCGTCCGCGAACGGCGCGTCGTTCGAGTCGGCTGTGACCAGAGCCTCGTAGTAGGATGCGCCGATTTTCAGCATCTGATCCCGCGGCGAGCGCTGGTCCTCGGAGACTTTGGCGGCGAAAACCGGACGAACGACCGCGAGATTCGGCAGGCCGATCTCGGGAAGATTGCGCGCGATCAGGTGCTCGGCTTCGGTGATCTGGCCGTCGACGAATTTCAGCCGCAGCGCGAGCTCAATTGGGCGGCCATTTTCCTGCATCACGCCGAGAAATCCGATTTGCTGGGACACGGGATCGGGAACGTAAATTTTGAATGTAGTCGCGATCGCAGTGGCGGTCTTCCAGAGGCCGTCGCCCGGCTTAGTGGGGACTGTGTTTTCGACGAACTTCACGTCGGGCGCCCATTTGACGACCGTGGGATCGTGCGCGACGAGACCGGCCAGATAAATATTGGTCGTCTGTATCAGGCATGCGCGATCGCATGAAACAGCCGACCCCTGCGAATGGAGCGCCGGCGCCAGCACGACGATCGAAACGATGGAGACGAGCAGAATGGCGAGTACTTTGATAGAGGCTCTCAATTTCTCCCCCCCGGGTGTTGAAGTGATGCGCGCTTCTTGCTACGACCAGAGCTCGGCGCTGGCGATGCGCGCACCTTCCGCCAGAGACGCAAACTTAGCCCACATCACCGAGGTAGCAGCCCGCTCGATGTACTGAGCCTGCGCGAAACCGCAGTCGCTGCCGGCGATGATGTTCTCACGGCCCACGAGCTTGGCGAAGCGGACGATGCGGTCGGCTATCAGGCGCGGATGTTCTACGGTGATCGTATGGTGCGTGATCACGCCGGGAATCAGGATTTTTCCGGCCGGCAGCTTGGTGGTTTCCCAGACGCGCCATTCATGCTCGTGCCGAGGATTGGCGGCTTCGATCGAGTAGGCTCCCGCCCGCACGCGAAGGATGAATCCGACTATTTCGTGGAGCGGCGCATCGGCGAGATGCGGAACGTGCCAGCTGCCGAAGCACACGTGGTAACGGACGCGGTCTTCGGGAATCCCTTGCAACGCATGATTCAGCGCTTCGATGCGCAGACCGGCCCACTCGCGGTATTTCTCGGGGCTTTGCTGCACGTAATGGTCGTACATGTTCGCCAGCACAGCGTCGTCGGCCTGCACGATGATGCCGGCTTCGTAGATGGCGCGATATTCCTCGCGGAGAGCTTCGGCGACCGCAAACACGTATTCCTTTTCCGTGGGGTAATACTCGTTGATGCCGTTGAAGACGGCGCTGGCGGGCGCGACCACCGGTAGAAAAGCTTCTTCCACCTGCACGGACTTCAACGCGTCTTTCAGGTTGCGGATGTCGCGGTTGATGCTCGCGTGGTCGCCGTATTTTACCGGGCCGACGCAGGCTTCCATGGGCATGCCATCCTTGAACATCGGGAATTCCGTGGCCATCACATCCGGGAAGCGCTGGAGGTCGCGGCCGAGCCACTCGATGGGGCGGATGTCCTTGGGCCGGTGCTCGAAGCCGGTGGTACGTTCGAGAATGTAATTCGCCCAGCTGGATTTTCCGAATTCGCCGTCGTTGACGATGTCGATGCCGGCCTTGGCTTGCATCTTCACCACTTCGGCCACGGACTCGCGCAGCACTTCCTCGTAACGCTTTTTGTCCGCAGGGGCCTCGCCGGCCTTTGGAGCGACATCGCGCAGCTTCGGCGGGCGTGGGATACTGCCGACGTGCGTGGTCAAAATTCTCTTCTCGCTTCGCTTCATGCGATTGGATTCCCCGGGAAGTTGGATTTGATCGAAACCTCGATCAGTTGCTGGTAGTGGAGCCCGGCGGCGGAGTGATGGGCTCAAGCACCGAGAGGATCTCCTGCTGCCGATTCTCGAACCACGGCGGCAAATGGAGTTTCATGCCGAGCGTGGCGGCCGGTTCGTCCTTTTCGAATCCGCCGGGAACGTTGCAGCAGCATTCGACCAGAATTCCTCCGGGCGAGCGAACGTACATCGAGTGGAAGTAGTAGCGGTCCTTGATCTCGGAAGCGTCGGTGTAGCCTAGCTCTTCGTAAATAGCCTTCTGCGCGGCCATGGCTTCGTCGTCCGCCACCCAGAGCGCGATGTGGTGCACCGTGCCGGCGCCGAAAGTCCAGCTGCCCGGAGCGCGATCGGGCTCGTGCTGCAGGATCAGAGTCTTGTTCGCGCCGCCGCTGCCGATTTCGAAGCGGTGGTAGGCGCCGTCGACGCCGGTTTTGCGGAAGCCGATGGCTTCGATCAGGAATTTTTCCTGTTCGCTCACGTCGCGCACGGAAAGCACCGTGCCGTGGAATCCGTGCACCGCTTCGCTGGCGGCGATTTCCTTGGTGGTCCAGGGCACGCGCTTGTCGTCCGCATCTTCCAGAACTTCAAAGCTGAGCCCAGCGGGATGGCTGAAGCGGATGACGCGCTGGCCGAAGCGCTCCTCAATCTTGCCGTGCTCAACCTTGTGCTTCTTGAAATGCTCCTGCCAGAAGGGCAGCGCACCTTTCGCCACGGTGTAGACAATCGACTGCACCTGGCCCGAGCCGCGCTTCCCGGGACGATTCTGGTACGGGAACGTGGTCATGATCGAGCCCGGCTCGATATTCCTGTTCGAGTAGTAGAGATGGTAGTGCGGGGCTTTGCCGTCCATCAGAACCGTCTGTTTGGCCAGGCGCTGGCCGACGATTCCGGTAAAAAAGTTGACGTCCTCCTGTGCGCCGGCGGCACACGCGGTGATGTGGTGATATCCAGTGGCTACATAATTCACGGGAACGCTCCTGTGGAAATTTGTCGAACTAGTCGTTTGCCGAAGCCGCGGTGCGGTCCGACGAAGATTCCGACTTATGCCCCCATACTTCATTGGCAACTTCGACCACCAGACGCAATTTGGCGAACTGCTCGTCTTCGGTGAGCCGGTTGCCTTCGGTCGAGCTTGCAAAACCGCACTGCGGGCTGAGCGAGAGCTGGTCGATATCGACGTACCTGGCGGCTTCCTCGATGCGGCGCTTCAGAACGTCCTTGGATTCGAGCTGGGGGAGCTTGCTGGAGACGAGACCCAGGACAATGGTCTTGTTTTTTGGCACGAAGCGCAGCGGCTCGAAAGTGCCGGCGCGATCGGATTCGTACTCCAGGAAAAAGGAATCGACGTTGATCTTATTGAACAGGACTTCCGCGATGGGATCGTAGCCGCCTTCGCCGAACCATCCGCTCTGGTTATTTCCACGGCACAGGTGCATGGCCAGATGCATGGAGGGCGGGCGGTTGGCGAACGCGCGATTGATGATATCGGGATAGAGCTCGTTGATCGCCTGCTCGGGATCATCGCCGCGAGCTTTCATCATGGCCTGGAATTTTTCATTGCACAGCGTGGCCATCGGCGGGTCATCGACCTGGAGGTAGCGGCAGCCTACTTCAAAGAGTGATCGCATCTCTTTCTGGTAGGCGTCCGTAATGTCAGTCCAGAAGAGATCCATGTCCGGGTAGGCGGCTTGTCGAATAGCGGCCTCGCCGCAGGTGAAATGCAGAATGATGGGCGAAGGCAGAGTCACCTTGGCCGTCCTTCGCGTGAGCGAGCGAAGGTAGCGGAAATGATCGGCGTAGATCGGTTTGCGCCAGCGCAGGCGGGAGACCACCTGGGTCCAGGGAACGGGAATCTTGCGGCCTTCGTGGTCGACGAAGTAGGCGACCGTGGATTCCTGCCGGACCTCCACGCCGCCGAGTCCGCGGACGAAGAAATCGGTGTAGAAATCCTCGCGACGAATTTCGCCGTCGGTGATGGATTGCAGGCCGGCCTGTTCCTGCCGGGCAACGACGTGACGAATCGCCGCGTCTTCAGCTTCGCGCAGCTGATCCGCGGACGCGCGGCCCGCGGCATGCTGCTTGCGAAGCTCCTTGAGCGAAGCTGGCCGGAGCAGGCTGCCTACGTGGTCAGCCCGAAATGGTGGATCGTGCGGAGCAGAGACCGCCATTTGGATACTCCCCTACTTCATTCCACGCGGCGGTCCCCACCCGAAGACTGCTGCAGTTGGCCTAGAAAGTAAATTTCGCCGCGAGCTGGAACTGCCGCGGGTTGAGCATGGTCCTGGGCAAACCGAACGTGGCGTTCGGATTATCCGGGATAAACAGGTCGGTCCCAATTGGCGTCGGAGCGAGATTACCTCCCGGTATCGCGATCTCACCCGGCTGGCCAGCCGGGCACGCCATGCTCCCCGACCCCGCCTGAATCGCCCGGCTAATTCCATCCCGATAGTGGCGGGGAATCGCATTGCCGCAGAACACGGGTGAACCATAGACTGACGTCACTTCGTCCACGTTGGACCGGTTCAGCAAGTTGAAGGCGTCCACACTGAGGTCGAGCTTCATACGCTCGGTCAGCTGGAAGTAGCGCCCAAGATGGAAATCCCACGAGTACAGCGGATCGCCGATGTACGTGTTGCGACCGATCAATGTGTCGCAGTGAGCCACGTCCAGGCACGAGCCGGTCAACGGCGCTCCGCCCACGCGGTCTGTTGCTCCGCCAGCGACGTCGTTGAACGTGTTGTTCCCGTAGAACATGGTGAACGGCCGGCCGGACTGAAGCGTGATGATGCTGCTCAGTGTGAAATGCCGCGTCCACCACATGCTCTCGGGGCCGTTAGCCGTGAAGTTGGTCACCAGGCGATGACGCGCATCCTGGTTCGAATTCGAGCGCTCCGCCGCGTAGTCGAACTGGTTCACGGGCAGGTTGATGAAGGTGGTGAAGTTGCCGTTGTCGATGGTGTGCGAATACGTATAGTTGGCGGTCAGGTTGAAGTTCTTGACGCGCTCCATGACGGTCAGCGTGCCGCCGTGATAGACGGCGTTGGCGACGTCGTTGTTGTAGTCTTCAAGCCCGCCGCTCAGTGTCTGGAGTCCGGAGCCGAATACACCCCCGAAGAAAGGAGCTAGGCCCGCCAGCGCGCCGGTCCCCGGTGTTGGGGTCCCTGTACATGGGGAGAGGGTGCCGTCGGGATTCAACCAACCCGGCACGGCGGCCGAGTCAACAGGGCCCGCCTTGGTCGTGCCTTCCGGGCAGGGGATGTTGATGTTGTTTCCGCGGACCAGTTTGTGCGCTCCGACGAACAGATACCCGAGGTTCACCGAAAGTCCGCCGCCGAACTGGTGATCGATTTCCGCGCTGGCTTGCTCCGCGTAGGGAGTGCGGGAATTGTGTTCCATTCCACCTTCGCCCACGCCGCAAGCGCCATCGGAAAAGCAGGTTCCAGCCATCGCCACCGTGCCTGTCGGCAGACCGGTGTCCGTGTAGGCGTCATACCCGCCGGTCGCGATCACGCTCGCCGCCTTGGCTGCGGCGCCCTGCGAGGCCGGGAATCCGAAAATCTGGTAACCCTGAATCGATTGTGCCAGATTCCTCTGTAGGTTTGGCATTTCCATGGGAACTACGCCCGGCGTAGCGCAAATGGATTGAACCAGAGCGGACGCTTGCGCCAGGTGGTTGCCGCACTGGTAGCCGGCGACGTCCTTCTGCGTGCCCGGCACGAAGAAGAAGGTCAGGTTCTGACGGTCGAAGAAGATTCCGAATCCAGCCCGGACCACGGTTTTGCTGTTGGGAGACCAAGCCAGACCGACGCGCGGCTGAAATTCGTTGTAATCGGGATTCACGTACCCAGACAAGCCGGTCTCGTAGTCCCAGCGCAGACCGAAGTTGAGCGTGAGATTCGGTTTGATCCGCCACTGGTCCTGAACGAACGGCCCCCAGTAACCATGATCGATTTCGCGGCTGTACAGATTGAAGAACTTCTGCGGATAGGCGTTTGCCCACGTGGTGGTGTTCAGAGTGTTGTTCGTGGTGGTGACGGTCGGCGTGCAGAACGGCTGGCACGCACCCGGACCGACGGGAAGGGGAACACCGGCGTAGTCGAACACAACGCCTTCGTCTTGCGGCACCGGGCAGGATGCTTCCGCATTCAAGACATCCGCAGGCAGAGGCACGTCGGACCCCACGGTTGAATTATAGAAATCTGCGAATACGGACATGCAAGCTGCCGCATTTAGACCGCCGGTCGGAATCAGCATACGGGTGGGCGTGAAGCCGGGGAAATTCTCGAGGCTCCAGAGGTAGTCGCCGTCGAACCCAAATTTCCAGATGTGATTGCCTTTGACCCACGAGAGCGAATCACCGGCTTCCAGGCGAGATTCATAGAGCCGATCGTTCGTTCCGAAGTTATGTCCGATTTCCAAGTCATTTAGGACGCTGAAATCGGGCTGGCCGGTCATGCCGGGGAAGTTATAGTGACGCCGTGCGTATTGCAAAAGCACGGTGTTGACCAGGTTCGACGAGAGCGTCGAATCGAGGGTGCCCACCAGCGACTGGTCGCGAATAAACAAATCGCGGCCGCCACTGGGGACGCCGATGCCGCCACCGTCGAGAGTCTGGCCGACGAGTTCGCCCGTGTCACGGGCGTCTTCCACGACGTAGCGAACCGACATGCGCTCAGTCTGGTTGAACTGATGATCCACGCGCAGAAACCCGTAATCGTTATTGGCGGTTTTCAAGAAATTTTTCAGGAAACCAAGCGGAGTATTGGAGAAAACTCCGGTACCCGGCGCGCCGCCGCAGGCCGCGAGTCCGGCGGCTGTGCAGCCTTCCGGCGCCAAGCCCATCAGCGCCTTAGCGTCGTCGATCACCTGGATGTTGTTAACCAGATCGGGCGGAAACAGCGGAGATTCCGCGCGGCGCTTGCCTTCATAGTTGGCAAAGAAGAACGTCTTGTCCTTCTGTATCGGGCCGCCAATGGTGCCGCCGAACTGATTCTGCTGCAACGTATCCGGCAGGTCCCGCGACTGCAAACCGGGCTCGGCTTTCTGCAGCAGATTCGCGGAGTCGAGCGCGTTGTTCTGGAAATATTCGTAGGCCGATCCGTGGAAATCGTTCGTGCCGCCCTTGGTGACGATGTTGACGATGCCGCCGATGGCGCGGCCGTATTCGGCGCCGAAGCTATTGTTGACCACGCGGAATTCCTGCACCGATTCCTGCGGGGGCGTGGAGCGCTGAATGCCGCTGGCGGTATTGACGAAGTCCGCGCCATCCACGGTGACTTCGTTGCTGAACGAGCGCATGCCGCCGAAGGAGATCTGCGTCGCTTCATACTCCGTAAACGTAGTGCCCAGGCTGGTGCGGCTGGTGGCCACGCCGGGCGTCAGCAGCGCGAAGTCCGTGAACAGGCGGCCGCTGGTGGGGAGATCCTGAATCTGTTGCGCGCCCACGACTTGGCTGATCTCGGTCTTGGTCGTCTCAATGACTTGCTCTTCGGTGGTGACGACGACCTTTTCGCCCTGCGACTGGAGTTGCATCGCGACGTTGGCGGTCGCTACCTGGCCGACCGTAAGAACGAGTCCCGTCTGGGTATAGTTGGCGAAGCCCGAGAAGCTCACCTTTAGCTCATATGTGCCGGGCTGCATGTTGGCGATGGCGTAGTAGCCGCTCGCGTTCGTCGTGCCGGTGTACGAGGCATCGGTCGCCGGATTGCGAACCGTGATGGTGGCGCCTGAAATTGCGCCTCCGCTGGGGTCAGTGACAGTGCCGCTTAAGGACGCATTGCCGAGACCTTGCGCATGAGCGGGAACGGAGGAACACACCAACAGAATCGCAACCGCGAAAGCGAACGCCAACCTAAAGTAATTTTTCATTCCCCACCTCTCGGACAGTGAGTGTCCGATCTCAAATGTGGCAGGAGTGTCAGACCTTGTGCATCCACCCTGGTGACACCCGGCCCAGACCCGTTTCTGCATACGGTAAGTACTACGGGCGACACGGGCGTGTCAACACTAACTTGTATTCATTTCAATCGGTTTCCAGAGCCTAGGCCATTTGTTTTCTTTCGCAGAAGCGTAAATGGGGATACGTATGTATACAAACTCTTGACACCTCGCCGGGGCGACGGATATCGTTCGCGACGATGAATTTTGGAATCAACACCTGTTAAACTGGATACGATGAAGACACTCAAACGAGCGGGAATCGCGGCGCTGCTCTTCCCGGTGTGGCTGATGGCCAGCGCATACAGCCGTCCGTTATTTGCTCAACTTGACCCCTCGGGGACCTGGGGGCCGCGCTTTGACGAGGATCAGCGTGAACGGCTGGCGGGAGCCGAAATCGGCGATTATTTGGGGTTGCCGATCAATGCCGCGGCGAGGCTGAGAGTCGACACCTGGGACGCCGCGATTGTCGAGCTGCCCGAGAACCAGTGCCGGCAGCACGGATCGGACTATGGCTGGCGCGGGCCTTCGCAGCTGAGTATCTGGAAAGAAGTGGATCGCGCGTCACAGAAGGTGATCGCGTACCACACGCATTTGTCCGCTTACGGGGCGGAACAGACCATCTGGATGGACGGCCGGCCGCACCCGCCTGACTACGCGCCGCACACCTGGGCGGGGTTTTCGACCGGGCACTGGGAAGGCGACACCCTGGTCGTCAATACAACGCACCTGAAGGAAAACTGGCTGGGGTTGAACGGCGTGCCGCGCAGCGATCTGGCCACGGCGAGCGCGCATATCATGCGACATGGAGATTGGCTGACCGTCGCGGCAATCACGTATGATCCGGTTTATTTGACGGAGCCGCTGATCCGCACCGTCGACTTTCAATATGCTCCGCAGGCGCAGATGGCACCGTGGCCCTGCGAATCGGTGGACGAAGTGGACCGTCCCGCAGGGGTGGTGCCGAATCATCTGATGGGTGCGAACCCGTTCCTGGAGGAATTTGGCCGCCGGTATCACGTGCCGATCGAAGCGACGCGCGGCGGAGCGGAAACGATGTATCCGGAGTACAAAGAAAAGCTGGCAAAGATGCCCATGTCAGCACCGCTGCCGAAGAAAACGCCTGGGAATCAGTAGGCTTGCCGCGCGCTCGCCGACTGATCTTGTGGGGAGCCCAGCTGTCGACGCAAACGCACAATTTGCGGGCGGTCTAATCGCAAACTATGATTATTAGAATATGCGAAAAACCCTTGTAAAACGCGTTTTTCGGCCTTTCTAATCGAGAATTTTTTCGATATTTCGCTTTTCGCGTTTTACATACATTTGTCGATCGAAACGTGGCGTGAGTAGCTCATGTTGGCGACCCGACAGTATTGTCTGGCCGCCCAGGACTACTCGCTACTTCCCGTTGTCGCTACTTTTGTCCCGCCACTTGGGTATGGCCCTGATGCGTGCGCCAGCCCTCGGCGTATTGGGTACGCGCCACTTCGGAGTAGGGCACTGGGCTAACCGTGGCGCCAATCTTGGTCTGCACGTGGCGCTCGACCGTAGGCTTGGCCGATCCGCCGCCTTCTTCGCCCCAGACGAAGGTGACCTCCGTGCCCGGCTCGGCATACTCCTCTTTCAGAATTGCCAGCGTGAGCATGCGTCCTTCGTTCGAGCTGTATCCGCACCATGTGGAGATGCCGACAGTCTTGCCGTCGCCCAATACTTTGTCGTAGGGCAGCGTGGCATAGACGGCAGAAGGGAAGTCGAAATACTTCGCGCGGTTGGTTTTGTTGAACATGGTGTTGAGCGCGTGGGTGACTTCGTTGCTGTCCAGGGCCAGGGTGACCTTCTTGCGGTGCGGTCCCTTGGCCATTTTCTCCAGTGCTTCGCGGCCGATAAAGTCGTGGTCGAACTTTACGATGGGACCGTAACCGAGATCCCATGGCGTGAGGTAGTAGTCCTCAATGTTGTTGGAATAGAAGCTGCCGCCGAGCGAGGCGATCGCCTCATAGCAGTTCGCCGGCAGCCACTGGCGGTAGGGCTTCATTTTTTCGCCGGAGTAAACGGCTGGCATCGGCGAGGGAATCCATCCGGACTCCAGAGTGTTGGACGAATAGGCGCGCGCGCCTACGAGGCGCAAGCCGAATTCCTTTCCGGCTTCGAAAATTGCCAGACGAACCGCTTCGCCGTCTTCCCAGGGCCCGAACAATTCAAAACCAGGCTGGCCGGCCATACCGTGCCGGAGCGCGCGGACTCTCTTGCCGGCGATTTCGATGGTGGTCATATTGAAGAACTTCAAATCGGGCGGGGTCTTGCCAGTGACCTTCTCGATGGTCTTCATCGCGTTCGGTCCCTGCACCTGGAAGCGATACGCTTTACGCACAATGGCGCCGGTGCGCGCGGCGGCGCGTTCGTCGCGCTCGAATTTCACGTTGTACTTGCCGGTTTCGCCGATGTACTGCAGCCAGTTGTGAACGGAGGGGCGGCCAACGAGATTAAAGAGGTCCTTGTCGAGATAGAAAAGAATCACGTCGCCAATCACATAGCCGTCGTAATTGCAGGGAACGAACTGCTTGGCTTTGTCCGGTTCGAAATTTTTGAAACTGTTGATGCCAGTGTCCGAGAGCAGCTTCAGCGCGTCGGGGCCGGAGACATACATGTCGGTCATGTGGTAGGACTGGTTGAACAGCACCGCGGTCTGCTGCCAGGCGCGCTGTTCGTCTCGCCAATTGGAATATTCGCTGGCGACAACCGGATACACATAGGGCCCCGTCTGCGAGTTGCGAAGATGATCCACGGGATTCCCCGCCGCCTGCAGAACGTCCTCGAGACTTTTGTGACTCACTGTTTCTCCCCTGGAATGAAATTATCTTGCGCTTCCGATCCGCGCATCCTGGTCAGCTAAATGGGATCGCCGCTGAGGATCCGCGCGGAAGATAAAAGAAGGCTGCGCAGGATGTCAAGGCAATTGTACTCGATGGAAGGCCCTCTGCATTCATAAAAATACATACGTACACTGAATCTAAATTCAAATTAGGCATACAACCTACCTATTTTCTAAGCTTTCATTCGAGTTCATGAGGAGGGAGGTAAGGTCGAAGCGGGGTATCGATCCCCTGCTACATCCCCTGATTGTATACATATTTAGCTTGACAAGTACATTCGGGCCGTATTATCTACGCTGCATTCAGGGCCCGGGGTGGGCCCTATCCTGCAAATCTGAAAGGGTGGTGGGGAATGGGGAATTTCCGGGGGATGGCGAAGCGTATTGGTGCGTACCTCTGTTTGATTTGCCTCGTGGTGCTTTTCTGCGCGGCTCATGCGCAGGGGCAAGCTGAGACCGCGACGATTTCGGGTACGGCGACCGATCCTTCTGGCGGAGCTGTGGCCGGGGCCAAGGTCGAAGCGACCAATGTGGGAACAAACGTGGTTTCGAGCACCGTCACCGATCCCGCTGGCCGTTACACGCTTTCCGCTCTGCCCGTGGGCACCTACAACGTGCAAGCCGCCAACACTGGCTTCAAGACTGTAGTGCGTGCCAACGTCGTCCTCGCTGTCGGCGGCTCCGTGGTTGTCGATTTCTCGCTTCCAATCGGCCAAATCACGCA
The DNA here is from genome assembly GCA_963800535.1 of uncultured Acidobacteriota bacterium. Lineage (GTDB taxonomy): Bacteria > Acidobacteriota > Terriglobia > Acidiferrales > UBA7541 > Palsa-295. Next base: position 32,660 of record CAWDBK010000018.1, on the reverse strand, counting down.
GACCGTGAATGTCGAAAGCGATGTCTCGCGTGTTGAGACCACGACGTCCGAAGTTTCCACCCTGATCAGTCCCGAGCAGATGCGGGATCTTCCGCTGAATGGCCGCAATTTTGAACAACTTCTGACACTGGCCCCGGGCGTATCGACGGTAGGGGCGGCACTCAACGCCGTGACGGGCCGGCTTTACGGAATGCAGGACAACTATTCAATCGCGGGTTCGCGACCGACCGGCCAAATGTTCCTGCTGGACGACACCGACATTCGTGACTTCTGGGAGCACGGCACCGGGTCCGGCTATGCCGCCACCTCTCTTGGCGTGGAAGCCATCGGCGAATTTCAGGTGCTCACCAATACCTATACGGCTCAGTTCGCAGGGAACGGTGCCGTTGTGAACGCCACCTCGCGCTCCGGCACCAATGATCTCCACGGCGGCGCGTACGAATTCTTCCGAAACAACGTTTTGGATGCTCGCGATATAGTCGATCCGCTGTCCGGGCCGCCGCCATTTAGGAGAAATCAGTTTGGCGGTGATCTGGGCGGTCCGATCAAGAAGGACAAGTTGTTCTTCTTTGGAAACTACGAGGGACTACGACAGTCTCTTGCTACGACCACGGATGTTTTTCTACCCGAGCCATACACGGTGCAGGGACTTCTTCCTTGCAGTCTGATTGCTCCTGCGCCGGAGACTTGCTCTCCATCAACGTCGGCTAATAGCACACAGGCCGGAGTCTTGCTGGGAGCAGTTCCAGGCGCCAATACGACTTCGGAGCAAATCGCATCTCTATACAGCCTTTGTAGAGGATGCCACCTGATAACTCCCACAATTGGGAACGTCAACACGAACCTGCCAGGAAACTGTGTAACGATTGGCTGCGATCTGGGAGGATATTACGAGGCCGCTACCGAACCGCCGCTGACGATCAATGAAAACTACTATATGGGCCGCGTCGACTACACGATCGGGACCAATGATTCATTCTTTGGTCGCTTCACCTTCGATAATGCCAACATCGGCGACCCGCGCGATCCGCTCGAAGTCTTCCCAGAAACTGACCACACTCGAAACCAGTTCCTGACCCTCACGGAAAGGCACGTTTTTTCAGCTACTCTGGTGAACGCGCTGCACTTCGGGTATGTTCGAAACAATGAGAATTCCTCCGCGCAATCGGCGCTCACATCGGCGCAGCTGTCAGCGGCAAACGCGTTTTCGACGGGGCTGGGCGGACCTGCCGTCGCTTCCGATCCTCTCCACTTCGTCTCGACTTTCCCCGGCGAGCTGCCACGCCAGGACGGCCAGAACGGCGGGTTCCAGCTGAGCATCTTCCCAATGGGTCCCGATCCGAATCGGCCCGATGAGATCGTCCAAAACAAATTCAGCGGCGGTGACGACGTTACCTGGACTCATGGCGCACACAGCATCAAGATTGGCGTCGTCGTTACCCGAGTTCAGACCCAGAACGTCCAAACAGCATACTCAAACGGCGGTTTTTTTCTCTCCTACGGTGATTTCGCGCCTTTCGGTCGCTTGAATTACGACGAAGAGTACTGGCTCCAAGGCTCGCCGCTGGATGCGTTTGCGGTTCCGCCAGGGTTGAATAATGCGACTCGATATTTCCGAGAAATCATGGTCGCGCCGTACTTCCAAGATGATTGGAAGGTAACCTCGCGGCTCACGTTCAACCTGGGCTTGCGTTATGACGGTGACACCAATCCTGTGGGCTGGGCTTTCCCGCATCAGCCGATGACTACGCTGGTGGGCTCCTTCCTTCCGCCAGTAGGTCCTGTCGCTCCTCCGGCTGGCCTTCCCGTCTTTACGAACGTGAGGCACGTTTTCGCCCATAACATCAATGCACTGAATTTCGAGCCGCGCTTCGGGTTCGCTTTTGATCCTTTCAGGGATCACAAGACTTCAATTCGTGGAGGCGTGGGAATCTTCGACGATCCGACGTCAGGTCGGCTTTGGGAGTCGAACTTTATCAACACGGCTCCTTCGGGTTCCTCGTTTGTGTTTTTCCCAGGCTTTCCGAACATATGTGACGTAACCGTTGCAGAACCGTTCGGATGCAACCCTCCTGGCGCCACTAGCGAGTTCGCCGGCGTAACTTATCAGCCGGACGGTGTGTCTCCGTACCAGATCACCTACAACCTGAACGTACAGCGCGAAATATTTCATGCGACGGTTTTGTCGGTAGGCTATGTAGGCTCGGTGTCACGCCACCTTTGGACACAGGGAGACATCAATCCTCCGCAGTGCACCACGTTCCCGGATTGCAGCGCGTTGCCCTCCATTCCAACCTCGTATCCGTCGAACGGAGGACAGTTCACGGTGCTGCCGCTGGCGGATTGCATTTCACCAACGGTTACTCAGACCAGCTGCTATGGAAGCGGCGTGCAATTCCCGATTCCGACCGGCGGCGCTCAAACCGGTCCTCGAATCAATGGGGCGTTTGGTTCCATGATTCAGGCCTACAACACCGGAGCTTCGGCCTACAACTCGCTGCAGGTTTCCCTCAACCACCAGTTCGCGCGAAGCATCGTGGGACAGTTCAACTACACGTGGTCCCGCTGCGTTGACGACGGGTCCTTTGCTTCATCTCTCGAAGAGTTCGCTCAGCTGGTAGTCGATCGCTACAACCAACGCTACGCATATGGAAACTGCACCTTCGACATTCGTCACAATATCAGCGGCAACATCTTGTACTCTCTGCCATTCAAGGGCAATCGGCTTGTCGAGGGATGGCAGATCTCGTCCATCGTCGGTATCCACACGGGGTTGCCATTGAACGTCTACAACAACAGCCTCACGGCGACCGATCCCGCGTTCTTGGGGACCCAATGGGGCTCGCAGGCAAACTACACCTTCGCTCCCGGCTGCCATCCAAACCACCTCCTTAAGGAAAGAATCAACCAGACCACAATTCAGTGGTTCGATCCGACGTGTTACGAGACGACAGCTCCAGGGTTCTTGGGTGATGTAAGGCGAGACAGTCTCCCGGGTCCCGGCACCTTCAGCGCGGATATCTCGATCGTCAAGAACACCAAGATCACGGAGAGGCTGAACGCTCAGTTCCGCACGGAGTGTTTCAACTGCTTCAACCACTTCAATGTCGGAGGAACTGGAGCGGGCATTCTGGGTGAAATCAATGCACCGGGCGGCACCACGGGACAAACGACCTTCTCGCAGTCGCCGGTCGTGACTCCGCGGCAGATTCAGTTTGCCGTGAAGTTCGACTTCTAATCGCCAAGTGCGGCACACCTCGGGCGGCGCGTTGTTCACGCGCCGCCTTTTTTTTGTCGCTGGGCTCGCCGGAAAATTTCCTATTGCATACTGGCTGATGAGTGTTGTATACATTTGGCCAATCCGGCGCCTTACCAGAAATGGTGGCTGCCAGCTTGCGGTCCGGGAGACGGTCCACCCCCGACTTCCGGGCCGCTTTATTTACAGCGTTTTATGAGCAGTTCCGGCCTACCCGCAGAAGGTCCCTTTCGAATCGTCCCGCCGTCGCGCGGATTTTTGCATACAGTTAGCTGTCTTTTCTGGCATACACAGCGAGCTCCGCGCATCGCCTGTTGTGCGTGATTGCGTGCACTGCTTCCAGTTGTTATTATCCGGGCGATCGCGAGGGACATGCGAAGTATCTGTCGCTCGCACACAGACTCAATTCTGCACACACTGGAAATCGCAAATGGCCGGCAAGCATTCACGCGTGATCGTACGAATTCGCGAAATGATCCTGCACGGGGATCTTGTGCCGGGGCAGCGCGTGCGCGAAGTAGAGCTTGCCGACAAGCTCGGCGTTTCGCGAACACCGGTACGCGAATCGCTGCCGATCCTGGCACAAGAAGGATTGTTAACGCAGCTCGACACGCGCGGGTTCGTCGTACGCGCATTCACGCCGCAGGAAATCATGGACGCCATCGATGTTCGGGGGGTGCTGGAAGGGCTAGCCGCGCGCATGCTGGCGGAGCAAGGACCGGCGCGGCGAGTGATTCAATCGCTGCATGAATGTTTGCGCGAGGGCGATGAAATCTTTGCCAAGCGGCATCTCGTGGAATCAGACGAAGCGCGCTACGGCGAAATGAACAAGCAATTCCATGACGTGATCATCGAAGGTGCGGGCAGCAAAGTGATCGCGGACGCGATCGAACGCAACGGACGCATCCCGTTTGCGGCGGCGCACGCCATCGCGTTCGACCGTGTGGATCTTCCGGGCATGTATGCCTCGCTCAACTACGCCCACCGGCAGCATCATGCGATCGTGAATGCACTGGAGAACGGGGAAGGCCAACGCGTGGGGTCGCTGATGTACGAACACGCCTACAGCACGAAGGCCAGTATTAATCTCGGGCGCAAAATCTGGCGCACAGGATCGAAAGAAGCTCCAGCGTCACAGCTCGCGCCCGACTCCGAGGATTCAAAAGAGAGTTGATCGGCCGGCTTACTTCGATTTCTCCACGGCCGCCGTTTCCTCCTGCTGGTCTTCGTCCTTTTTCCAGGTGGAATCCGGATTGAACGACTCGATGGCCTTCGCGATTTTCTCCGTGTTGGGGCCCAGATCCTTGCGATAGACCACGCCACTGGGACAAATGATGAATGTCATCACGCCGGAAGAGCGATACTGGGCCGGAAACGCGATGAACGCGAAGCCGCCGGTCATTTTCCCATCGACGATATAGTTCTTCGCGCCGCCCGGCCCGCGGGGGCCCTGTTGGGTCAGCACGCCGTACAAATAGCCGCGATAGGGAGTTGCGGCCGCGCCTTCCGGTCCTGCTTTGTAGCCCTCAGCGACCGCCGAAGCGACCAGCGGCCCAATCGGACTCTGCGGCTGACCCGCGGCAGTCTTCCAGTAGAGGCCGTTCTGGTGGCCTTCATCGCTGAAGATTTTCCGGGCGTACTCGCCGTCATGCGCAGCGGCGTATTCTTTCTCCGCTGCGACCAGTTCCTGGGCGGTCCGAATGGTTGATATTTCGTTGCGGCCCACGCGGCGGTAGAGAATCTCCATCTTGGCCGCCGCGCTGTCGAAGTACCACGCGCCATTCTTGTTCACCAGCGATATGGGCAGCGGCCAATTCTCGGAGCCCACATACAGAGTGGTCATTCCGTTGGGTTCCTTCATCAGCCGGTGCATTTCCTGGTAGCGCATCACAAAGGTCGAGCGATTCTCGGCGTCCTCCGCGCCATCTCCGGAGGAAACGATATCCTTGCTGTCCGGTCCCAACACTTTCAGCATGGCGTTTTCGTCGTTGCTCTTGGCCGCGTCCACCAAGGCCCGGCTGGCGGCTTGCGCCGTGGGGAACGTTTTCTGTCCCGGCTGCTGCGCGCGCGAGGGGGCGGCAATGGCGGCCGTAACGAGAACGGCCGCCGATGTGAATTTGAGAATATTCCGCGACAGAGTTCCGACCAACTGCGACTTCGTTTCGTGCATATCAGTTCTCCTCATGTATCGAACGTGGATCATATGGAGATGTCCCAGTTACCGACGGCCGCCGCCGTGGCTGCCACCGCCGCCGGCATGACCGCCGCCGAATCCGCCACCATGGAAGCTCGAGGCTCCGCGGGACGAATAGCTGCGCGATTCACCGCCGTGGTCGTAATGGCTGAAGGCGCCGGAATGCATGCCGCTTTCTCCGCGCGTTTCGGGCGCAAAACCTCGCGCGGCCGGTCTGCTGCCTTCGTACGGCCGAGGTCCAACGCCGGAACGGTTGAAAACTCCTGCGCGCGCTCCGCCGCGGTAGAAATTGTCGCGGTTGTAGAAAGTACGGCTGTGCGAGTAGAACCGCTGGTGGTCGAAGACGGGATAGCGGTGGCGCCAGTCGAATCCCCAATGTCCCCAGCCCCAACCGAATCCGCCGTACCATCCGATTCCGAAGCCAACTCCGAACGACAGATACGGGCCGCCGAACCAGATGCCCGGATATTCATACCAGCCGGGCCAGACGGGAACTGGATAGCCGTAGGCGAGCCATGGATCGTAAGCCGGGACGTAGACGACGGACGGATCGGCGGGCGCGATGTCGACGTCTCCGTATGTATCATCCGTAACAGTTTGCTGCGGCGTCGATTTCAGATTTCCCGCTTGCTGGGCTTTTTTGCGCATCGCCTGCACAGCGTCCATCACGTCTTGCTGCTGGTTGTAATAGGCGTCGCCCAGCGATGACGTCCACGAGATGTTCTTGTCCATGTTGCCAAGCACGGAAGGAAAGGCCGTGAGTGCTTTGACGCTGGGGTCCCACGGCTGTTGGTCTACGGCTTGACCCAGCGCGTCACCTTTCAGATCGGGATGGTTCTGGACGAAGCGGTCGGCTTCGACGACCTGCTCAGGAAAAGTAGCCGCGGCCAGAATCTGGGCGACGAGAGAGTCGGGATACAGTGCAATCGGAGCCACGAGCTGCTGCAGCTGGTCAGGAGTTTGCTGCGCGTATGGGGGCGCTCCGTTCGATTGATCGGGCGCGGCGGCTTGAGCGTTCTGATCCGCCGAATCGTCCTGCGCGGCCGAAGCGCCGTAAGGAACGGCCGTTAAAACCATTGCCACGGAAACCGCAAAGATCAAAATTTTCTTGATGAATCCGGGCCACGAATGCTGGCCAGTTATGTAAACGTTCATGTCTCTACCTCCTACCCACAGTTCATTGGATGCGGAGGAATCCAATTGGGTTCCTTCCAACCACGGTGCTTGCTGGTCCGTCACGGAAAGGGAAATCTCTTATCCGCCGGGACTTCGAATGTTAGGATTGCGGCAAAAATGATGACTCCATTGCGAATTCTCCGCGCTGTAATCCTTGTCACCCTGTTTTACCGATTCGCGATTCCTGCGGCTGCACAAACGCCACCGGCTCCGCGCGTGACGGTGCTGCATGCCGCGAGGTCGCTCGACATCAAGAAGGGAACGATCGTGGCGCCCGGAGAGGTGCTCGTGTCGGGCGACCGCATCGTGGAGGTGGGCTCTTCCGTGAAGCATCCGGTCGGGGCCGAAGTGATCGATCTGGGAGATCGCACGCTGCTGCCGGGTCTGATCGACGCGCATGTGCATCTGTTTCTGCATCCCGGCGCGGAGGACCTGCAAACTGTGCAGGAATCAGTGCCGCAGCGCACGATTACGGCCACGCTGGCCGCGCGCGATGACTTGATGGCAGGGTTCACCGCGGAACGCGACATGGGTACGGAAGGCGCGGGTTCGGCGGATACTGCCGTCCGCGACGCGATCAATAGAGGGCTCATTCCCGGACCACGACTGCGGATCAGCGGAAACGCGATCAATATCCTGGGCGGGCACGAGGACGCCATCGGCTACAACCCCGCGCAGCATGTGCTGCCGAATGCGGACTACGCCAATAACGCAGCCGAGCTCGTGGCGGTGATGCGCGAGCAATATAAGGAAGGCGCGGACTTCACGAAGATTTACGAGACCGGCGAGGACTTCGTGCGAGACGGCAAGGCCGGAACGTATTATCAGTACACCGAAGAGGAACTTGCCGCTGCGGTAGCCGAAGCCGCTCGGCTGGGCCGTAAAGTGGCCGTTCACGCCACCGGTGAGCCCGGAACGCTTTTCGCTGCGCAGGCGGGCGTCGTTTCGATCGATCACGCTAACTCACTCAGCGAGGAAACCATGCGCCTGATGCGCGAAAAGGGAATCTTCGCCGTGCCGACGCTGACGATTTTCGAGTTTTTCGTGGAACATCCCGAGACTTCCGCGCAGGCCGCTCGCGAGCGTCAGCTCTACGATCTGAAGGTTGAGAACTTTCGCAAACAGGTTGCCGCCGGGGTTCCGATGGCCCTGGGGACTGACGTGGGTCCGTTCCCACACGGCACGCAGGCGCGTGAATTCGAGTTGATGGTGAAATTCGGAATGACTCCTCTAGCCGCGCTGCAAGCCGATCTGCTCAACGGCGCGAAGCTTCTTGGCTGGGAAGGGCAAATCGGCGCGCTCGAACCCGGCTATTTCGCGGACGTTATCGCTGTTTCCGGCAATCCGCTCGAGGACGTCAGCACGCTCAAGAACGTCTCCTTCGTGATGAAGTCCGGTGTGATTTACAAGAAATAAATCATGCCCAACGAATACGCGTTCGAGATGGCCACTTCGGGCATACGCTTCGGCGCCGGAGTGACGCGCGAAGTAGGCGCCGAACTGGCGGACCTGGGCAAGAGGCACGCTCTAGTCTTCACCGATTCGAACGTGCGCAAATTGCCGCCAGTTGCCACCGTGCTCGAATCGCTCGAGCATCACGGTATCCGCTTTGCGATTTACGACCGGGTTCTCATCGAGCCCACGGATGAATCGCTTCTTGAGGCGGCCGCGGCGGCATCGACGGGCGACTACGATTCGTTCATTGCGGTGGGTGGCGGATCAACGATCGACACCGCGAAAGCCGCCAACCTCCACAGCACGCACCCAGCGGATTTTCTCGACTACGTCAACGCGCCCATAGGCAAAGGACTGCCGATTCCGGGCCCACTGAAACCTCTGATGGCGATACCGACGACCGCGGGCACGGGCAGCGAAACCACGAGCGTGGCGATATTTGATTTCGCGAAGATGCACGTGAAGACGGGGATCGCGAGCCGCCGTCTGAAACCGACGCTCGGTTTTCTGGACCCTGAAAACACACGCAAGCAGCCCGCAGCAGTGGCCGCATCGGCAGGCCTCGATGTGCTGAGTCACGCCATCGAGTCTTACACCGCTCTTCCGTTCACGCAGCGCGCACTGGCCGAACGTCCCGGCCTGCGTCCCGCTTACCAAGGATCGAATCCGATCAGCGATGTGTGGAGTCTCGAAGCGCTGCGGCTCGTCTCCAAGTATTTGCGCCGTGCCGTGGCCGATCCTTCCGACACGGAAGCGCGCGCGCACATGATGCTTGCTGCTTCCTATGCCGGCATCGGATTCGGTAACGCAGGCGTGCATCTGCCGCACGGCATGTCCTATCCGGTCTCCGGCTTGGTCAAAACTTATCGGCCGCTCGGCTACAACGTGGACCATTCATTTGTGCCGCACGGAGTTTCTGTGATCCTCAACGCGCCGGCCGCGTATCGGTTCACGGCTTCGGCGTGTCCGGAACGACATTTGCGCGCCGCGGAGACGCTTGGCGCCCGTACCGCGAACGCGCGCAGCCAAGACGCTGGCAAAATACTCGCCGATCAGATCATCGCGATGATGCAGGATTTGAAAGTTCCGAATGGACTCAGGGCTCTCGGCTATCAATCTGCCGATATTCCCGCGCTGGTCGGGGGTACGCTCCCGCAACACCGGGTTACGAAGCTCTCGCCGCGCCCCGCAACTCCTGACGATCTTGCCAAAATCTTCGAAGATTCGATGTCCATCTGGTAGGGCGCTGCTCGCTTTTGTAAGCAGGAAAAGTCGGCTTAATCTCCTGATGATTATGGAGTTAGGCGAGCCTATATTTTTGTTGTTCACACCCTCCCTTTTGCACTGGATGGCCGCCTGAGCGCTGGTGGATCGAAAGGGCGGTGGCTTGAAGTCGGAAGTCAGAGGGGGACACACCATGCCCAGCAATGCGGAAAATGCAGCCAGTCTTGCGCCGAAATTCCCGTTAAGTGTCCTGATCGTGGAGAACAATCCGCTTGATGCTCAGCTGTACGTCGACTTCCTGGCGGGGGCGCAATTCGATCTGACAGCCGATGTGGCGCATACCCCCGAGGAATTCGTCGAGAAACTGCAGATGTCGAACTACGACATTATCCTCGCCGACTACCATATGGGTTCGGCGTGGACGGGAATGGATGCCCTGGACTTGCTGCACGAAGAGGCGCGCGACATTCCTTTCATTCTTTTGACTTCGCCGCTGGGCGATCAGATCGCAGTCGACTACATGAAGAGCGGACTGGCGGATTACATTCTCAAAGATCGCCTCGATCGCCTCCCCGTTGCAATCCATCGCGCTCTGGAACAACGCGCTGCTCGCAAGGAACACATTCGCGCCCAGCACTCGTTGGAACAGACAGAAGAGAAATTTCGCGCTCTAGCCGACTTCATGCCCGGCGCCGTATTCCTGCAGCAAGGCACGCATTGCAGCTTTGTGAATCGCGCCGCCGAGGCCTTAACCGGTTACCGCCGCAGCCAGCTGATGCAGATGAGTTTTTGGCAAATGATCAGCGACGCGGCGCGGGCCACTACCTATGAGCAGATTCACGGCGCGCAGTCCGCTGATCTCCCGGTGAGGTGCCGGACGCAGATCACCACGAAGTGGGGCACCGAGCGATGGCTCGATTGCTGGGTAAAGGTATTGCAGATGGAGGGAGGGATCGCGGCGTTGATTACGGCCGTTCCGATTCCCGGGCCCGCGGCGGAGACTCGCTCTTCGAATCAGGCGCTGGGGATGGGGACAACTGCGCGTTTCGATTGGTCGGAGAATTCCGGGGCGGGAATGCGCGCGCGGTCAAGAGGGAAGTCGGGGAATCGGACGCCGGTTGAAATGAAGACGCGGAAGCAGACGCTAGCGCCGAGCGACAATAAAACAATCGGCGACGCATATCCGCGAGCCGAGCAAGATGCCGATGAGCGCGCTGCGGACCATCTCGCGGCCGAACAGCTCGAAGCGATCTTGCGAGCAAGCGAGCACAAGACTGTAACCATCTCGCGAGTGCGAGCCGCGAAGCCGTCATATCTGCAATAGGGGCTCAGACCGGCCGCATCGGATGATCCGATGAGATGTCCGATTCGTTTGACCGCCTACGATGCATCCGCTATGATGATTTCGCGGGGTGGAGCAGCCTGGTAGCTCGTCGGGCTCATAACCCGGAGGTCGTCGGTTCAAATCCGACCCCCGCAACCACTTTCTTATTTTAAATACAATGAGTTAACACCTACCGCGTTTGTTTCTTTCTCCGATTTGGGCGCATTTGGGCGCAGAATTCCATCCCATTACTCCGCAACGCGTTCGTCGTGCTCGCTCGCGACGTGTGTGTACACGCCGAGGGTGAGTGCGGGATCGCTGTGTCCAGACGTTGCTGGCGAACTTTCAACGGCACCGGAGATTTGGGCGCAAAATAAGGGCAAAACCCCTGTTTTCGGCACAGAATTTGAGCGTAGCGGGCAGAGAGGACAACAGATTCGGCGAGACTTAGCATATTTTGTGATCCTGCCCACGCGAACTCATAGCCCGGAAGTCGCTGGTTCAAATCCAGCCCCACTACCGCCGAATCGAGACGTCCAAGGCTACCGGCGGATTCCCAAAATGGGAACGCGCGAAACAAATTCTCTCGATCGCGAATCTGGCTTGTTTGGACCGTGGCGTGTCATGATGACCCGCGCGAGGAGCACATTATGAACGGTTCGGCCAGACGCGCGTTGCTCGTTTCAAGCGGATGGATGCAGGCAGTCGTCATCGTCGTCTTGTGTGGTTTCCTAATCCTCGGCATCCTCGCCTATCGCACATACACTGACGAGCCTCCGATTCCTTCCCAGGTCGTTGATTCTAGTGGGCAGATGCTCTTTTCTGGAGCAGACGTAATTGCAGGTCAGCAGGTCTTTCTCCGGAATGGACTGATGGAATACGGCTCCATATTCGGACACGGTGCTTATCTGGGTCCGGACTTTACGGCGGACTATCTTCATCGCGCGGCGCTGATCGCCATCGACCATTATGGAGGCTCATCCTCCGATGAGGCCAAACAGCAGACGATTACTGACTTCAAGACAAATCGCTACGACGGCAGTAAGGGAGTGCTTAGCTACTCCGGCGCGCAGGAACAGGCATTCGAGAAGCTTGACGCCTACTACGCTGGTTTCTTTGGAACGCCGGATACGAGATTTGGGCTGCGTCCGTCGGCCATCACTGACCCTCAGCAAATCCGACAACTGACAGCCTTCTTTAGCTGGTCGGCTTGGGCCAGTGCGGCCTTGCGCCCGAATTTCTCTTATTCCCACACGAACAACTGGCCCCCGGAACCGCTGGTCGGTAATCATCCGACGGCAGACGCAATCGTTTGGAGTGTGCTCTCGCTGATAGCACTGCTCGGCGGCATAGGGCTCCTGCTTGCGGTGTTTGGCCGTTGGAATCTGCTAGGGTGGCATGGTCGAGAAAACCAAAGCGTCTCGTTCCGGCCTCCTGACGACGTTGTTTTGACTCCCGCGCAGCGATCCTGCGCTTGGTTCTTTTTTGTGATGGCGCTTTTATTTACCCTGCAAGCGCTCCTGGGAGGAGCAACACAGCACTATCGCGCTGAAATTGCGAACTTCTTCGGTTTTGACCTCGCGCGAGTCTTGCCTTTCAATATTGCGCGTACCTGGCATCTACAGCTTGCGATTTTCTGGGTCTCCACGTCATTTCTTGCTGCCGGCATTTTCCTCGCTCCCATGATTACCGGCAGAGAGCCACGCCGCCAGAACTGGCTTTCCTTCGGGCTGCTAGGTGCCCTGGCAATCGTCGTTTTCGGAAGTTTGGCTGGCGAATATGCAGGAATTAGCGGTTGGATTCAGCGTGGGTGGTCCTGGTTCGGAGCGCAGGGCTTTGAGTACCTTGATCTTGGTCGTTTTTGGCAAATCCTACTGACAGTCGGCCTGGTTTTCTGGGTAATCATTCTGTTCCGGGGGCTTCGTGGGAGGTTGGGATCGGAGCATGTAGGGAACATGCCCTGGCTATTCTTCTTCTCGGCGCTTTCAATCCCCGCGTTCTACGCCGTCGGTTTGCTCGCCCGAACGGATTCCCACTTCACTACCACCGATTTCTGGCGCTTCTGGGTGGTCCACTTGTGGGTCGAAGATTTCCTTGAACTCTTTACCACCATCATGGTCGCCTACATTTTTGTGCTGCTGGGCGTCGTGCATGAACGGGTCGCCCTGAAGGTGATCTACCTCGACATACTTCTATATTCAGCAGGCGGCGTGGTCGGGACGATGCATCACGTCTATTTCTCCGGTGAACCCTCCATTCACATGGCGCTTGGAGCGTTTTTCTCCGCGGCTGAGGTAATTCCGCTGACGTTTCTGACTCTCGAGGCATGGAGCTTTCTCCAGCTTGGTGCACAGCAGGGAACAGACTCACGCGCGCCTTTTCCGCATTTCTGGGCAGTGATGTTTCTCGCGTCGGTGGGCTTCTGGAATTTTCTTGGCGCAGGGATATTCGGCTTCTTAATAAACCTTCCGATTGTTTCCTACTACGAAATTGGGACTGCCCTCACCGCGAATCACGGTCATGCGGCGATGATGGGCGTCTATGGGATGCTCGCAGTGGGATTGGCGCTGTTTTCCCTCAGGTACATGGTTCCCGAAAACCGATGGAGCGACCGAGCGGCCAAGATCAGCTTTTGGTCTTTGAACATAGGCCTTGCCTGGATGGTTTTTGCGACGTTATTCCCGCTGGGCATCGTGCAGCTCTACCACTCTGTCAGCGTCGGATATTTCGACGCGCGGTCCCTTGAGTTCCTTTCGAATCGTACGAATGCTTTGCTGGAGTGGCTGCGCCTCCCTGGGGATATGCTTTTCATCCTTGGCGGGACGCTCCCTGTACTCTACCTTTCGTGGCTCGGTGTGCGGCACATGAAACCGCAAACTACTCTTGAGGGCCCGCGGGATGCATTGTTCACTGAAATCGTAGAGACAAAATAGGCCCGATCGATGATTTCAGGCGTCCATATAGAAGTATTTCTTGCCGCAAGTTACGCGGTCTTCCTGGCCGGGGTGGCTTTCCTCTTGGAAACGCTCGCGCAGCTTTCTCACAAGCGTTCCGAACGATATAGGAACTCGGGGTTTATCTACTTCCGCGAAATGGATTTGTGGGAGTGTCCCGCAGGGCGTCAATTACTGCGTACTGAAACAGACTACGAGCGCCGTATTGTCCACTATCGTGCGCCCGCGGCGGCGTGTAACTCATGCTCCCTCAAGAACAATTGCACTGATTCCAATGAAGGTCGCGTTCTAAAGAGTCATTTGGATTCGTGGGTCGAATCGGAACTTCGGCGGTTTCACCGAGGAATCTCTCTGGTTTTGCTGCTCCTGGCTACGATTATTCTCGTGGCTGAGGCCCTCCGGAACGCTGCACCCCGTGATTTGCTCCTCGTTGGCTGTTTGCTGGTTCTCGTTGGTCTCGCGGAGACAAAGCTCTTCGCCTCGTTCCTGACGCACCAACGGCCATAGGTCGGGATGCTTATCGCTTTCACGATGGGCTCTCTATGCGGTGCATCTCCCACAGGAGTGCGCCGTATAACGGATCAAAGCGAATCGACAGGGACGGCGAGCGAGTCTTCGAGGATTTTCCATGGTCTTATTCGTTCCTTCGGATACGACTTAGGTCGAGCTAATTCCGCTTTCGAATTCGACTTTCGCGATTTTCCAAGCGCCGGAGGGTTTCACGTATTCGGCGTTCAGCACGCGGCGCTCGGTCCGCCGCACGAAGCCTCCACCTTGCGCGCGCGCCATCCGCGCAATAGTGCAGTCCTGCGCAATCGGGGTTTCGGATTCCACGATGCAGGGGAATCGGGCGACGGCGCTCTCGCCGTCTGCCGCGATTTCGAGGGCGTCCGGTTGCCCCGCATGATCGGTCGCGATGCTGCGGACAGCCGAATCGAACGCAGCGGCCGCCGGACCAGCCAGCATCATCTCTGCGTTTGCGTCACCATCTCCAGTGTTGATCGATCGCAGCCACCTCTGATGCAGCTCGCGGATCGCGGCCTCGTTCTCAAGCCGGGCCAAGCGCAACTTCAACTCGTCGTCCGCCATTACCACAGTCGGCGCCACAACGGCGGCCAGCGGCATGGCGAACATCGTGCCACTCTTCAGAAATGAACGCCGCGTGGACGCTGTGCCACCCAAGATCTCTTTTCACGCCGCACCTCCCGCCGTCTTCACCTGGTAAAAGCGCGCGATATCAAAACGCCCAGCCAGCCGCTCGTGCGCGCCCACGGCGCTCATGCTCAGGCCGTTCGGCCCGCAGCTATAGCCGACTCCCACATCTCGCATCGTATGCAAGTTCACTAGAATCGTCCCGAGCGTGCCGTTGCACGCCTCCTCCAGCCAGTACATGAAGTACAGTCCATCCCGAATCTTGACGTACGCCGCAGGCCCGCTCCACTCGAGACCTCCCGCGTCAGCGTCAGTGAAAATAATCCAGGAAAGCGAATGCGGCGTGGTGTACAGGTGCATCGACGTCAGGCCCGGCGCATAATTCTGGCTCACCGCTCGCCCGACCATTTCATCGGTAAAAAAGTGGCGGCGATACTTCGGCGGTGTCAAGCCTTCCATCTCGACCACTCCGAAAACGATCTTCACTCCCGCCTCGTTCGCGAAATACGGCGTGTTCAAATAGCCGTTGAAGCAGGTCACCAGACCTTGGTGGAAATCAACAACGATCGAGTGCCCGTCATGATTCGGCGCGCCCTGTAGCAAATGCCCAAACAGAATTACTCCGGGCGCGGATTCCCAGGCCTGATAGCGCGCCTTGGTCCAGTTGCTGTCGCCTTCCTTGCGCCAATTCAAGTTGTCAGCGTCGTCCACGCGATATTCCATTGCCGGCGCCGTATCGTAGCGAAGCGTGAACGACTTTCCAGCCATCCAGCTGGTGCTGGGGCCGCGATTGGCGCCCATCTGCGCGCCCGGCCCGTTGGGAACAACTCCGGGAGGCGCCGCAGGGAAGGCCGTGGCCCTTTTCGAGACGGCCGCGTCCACGTCAGCCTTCGACATTTTCGCCATCGTCTTAAGTGGCCTATAAACGCGCCGCGCGCCTTTCGCTGCGGTCTTTCCGGCAGGTGCCGGCGGAACAGGCATGCCGCTCTCGTCACCGAATTTCTCGAATTGAGCGAGCTGGCCCAGCCATTCGCCTTTGCCGCGAAACAAGTAATATTCCAGCGTGTCGTTCGCGTCGAAACCCAGCCGCACGCCCACCTGCTCCACGCGGTTCAAATCCATCACGTACGCCGTGAACGTGCCGGAAAATTCGCATTCGGTCCGCGTGCAAATAAAATAATCGTCGTTGATCTTGATGTAGTCGGACGGCGCGCAGAAGCCGAGTTCGCCTCCCAGGCGCGAAAGCTCGACGAAATTCGAATACGCCGCGGATGGAAAGAACTCCAGCGTCTCCGCGCCGGCGTCCTGCTTCCAGTAAAAGCCCTTGCCTTCCATGCGGTTCGTGGCTACGTGGCGGTCCGTCGGCGCTTCTTTGCCGGCCTGTTCCACGTAGCCGTAATAGATCTCGCGTTGGACCTCGCGATTGTCCTCGTAGCCGCTGAACCACAGCTCGATCACCGTGGCCAGGTTCTTGTCCTGGTCGATTACCACAGCATAGCCGCGCTGTGTCCCCGGTATCAGGTGAGAGAAGAACACGATGCCGCTCAACATCAGCGCACCGTGCCCTGCTTGCACGGCGCTGCCCCCGTTCTCCGCCACCGACAGGCGATTATTCGGTGCGAATGTGTAGCTCAGCGCCGGACCTTTATCGGTGACAATCTTGATCGACTTTCCCGCGAAAACATCCGACAGCGGCGAAGCGCTCGTCGGCCCGCTTGCCACGACCGCGCTCAGTTTGTCTGCGATCTGTCGCTCCGAAAGTTTCGTATAAGGGATGCGGTGCATCTGCTCTTTCGGATACGGCGTTCCCGGCATGAATTCCTCCCCCCGGAGCACGTCCGCCTTCAGGCGGATCGTGCAACTGCGAGGCGTCATTGGCCTCGCAAATGACGATGAAGCGGCATGATCCTATCGCCGAAAGGGATTGCATACAACTGTCTACAATCGAAACGATTGTTAGAGGAGACGGGCAGTTTCAAACTTTGAGCGCCGTCCGTGGGAGCTTCACTTGGGGAATGAATTGCGTAAGAGGTGCAGAGCGTTGGATGCCAAAGCTTTTCTGTAACTGCGAATCTCTAGCGCTGCAGCGCAGCGCCTTTCCACTTCATCGCGAGATCTTCCACGCTCGGATACGAATATGCTTCCACGAACGTATGCTCGGGCGGCTGCGATCCATCGGCCAACGCTCGCGCCAGCATTTCCACTCCCCGGTCCATCGTCAGTGAAGTTACCACGCCGGCGCACAGCGCACCTTGATCCACTAATGGTCGGCTGCGGTCCGCCACGCCCACGCCCGCCCGGGGTATCGCCAGCCATTTCGGCCGTTCGGCCGCGTTCGTGGTCTCAAACGCTTTTCGAGCGCCTAATGCGAAATCCGCATTCTGCGAAACAATCAGTTGCACGCTTTCCGGCTTGGGATGGGTCAGTCCCAGCCAGGAGCAAACGGCCGTGAACGCGTTATCCGCCGACGATCCGATCACTTTCAATGCTTTCACTTCAATGTTCTTCGGTTTTGCCTGTTCCAGGCCATCGAATCGCCGCGTGGCCCACCAGCTCATCGCCGGCCCGCGCAAATATAGGACCGAACCGCCGCCGGGCAGAATCGCCCCGATCTGCCGTCCCTGGATTTTCCCCACTTCGACGTGATCTTGCGAAATCTGAAAGACCGGTGCTTTCGCCACGCGTCGCAGCGTGCCCAGATAATTGACGTGCGCGTTGCTCACCACCCACGCAATGCCTGCCGTCGCGGCTGCTTCCGCCACCCGCGGTAATCCCGCGGCGCTCACCGGTTCCACCAGGATTCCGGCCGGCCGCGCCACGGCTTTAGAAAGCACAATGTCGAGGAGCTGCTGCCCCTGCGCGACCGCATCCAACCCGGCGTTGATGATTTCGAGCTCGATGCCCAGGCGATCCGCCGCTGCTTGCGCCGCCGCCGTCTGCGCGCGCAGATAGAGCGTGTCACTCGGAATCGACACAACAAATTTGAGCTTCTTCATGGAGCCCTAAGACCTGTTCCCAGAATATCTCCACTCGGCTCGCCTCGCTGCGCTGTTTCGGGATAGGTTGCAATAAGTGGTAATGACGGTGCTGCCCGCGCGGACGCTTGCTGTTTGTCGCTTCCGTGCTGCGAATAAAGGTCAGAACGAATTGTAGGGCTTGCCCGAGAGCGGCGATACGCCGTCGGATGCGGAGTGCACGTCGCAGATACCGCCGGGCACTTGATCCGGGCTGAGCACGTCGTTGCAGCTGTCGGTGATCCAATCTTGCTGGTGCGTGATCGGATCGGTGGGAACTTGGCCGATATATTGCGATTGGTGCAAATCCTCGAGTGTCGAGGGCGCGGCTTCCTTATCCAGCGTGTAATTCTGGATTGCCTGGCGCATCACGTAGAGGTCCTGACGCAACGCCGCCTCGTGCGCTTGCAGCACTGACTGCTCGTAGCGCACCGAGCTCATCGCGGCCAAAATGACGATGATAATAATGACGATCATCAGCTCCAGCAGCGTAAAGCCGCGCGTGTTGCGTGCGCTCGCTCCGGCGGCACGCGTCGATTGAAGTCGCAACGTCATGGTTCGCAAGACCTGATCCTACGATTCTCCTACCAGTCCGAATATCTCGTCCCGTCGAGCGCCGTTCCCGTCGACTTTGAGTAAACGTCGAACACGTCCTGCCCGCCCCATGACGTAGTGTCCGGATCGTCCTGTACCGAGCGCATTCCCCAATCCTTACCGTTGGTCATCGGATCGACCGGAATCTCTCGTAGAAATCGCAGTCGCGTGCTTTGGCTTTGCCCCTGCGCTTGCCCCAGCAGTTGCTGCCCGGCCTGTCCGCTGGTCAGCGTCACGCCGTTGTAAAGCGTTTCGAGATCCGGAGGATAATTTTCGGTCCCGGCCTGCACCTGGAACAAGCCTTTGGACGCCGCGTCGTTGTAGCGATCGATAGCGTCTCGAATCTCGCGCAGCCGGTAGTGCAGCTGTTGCTCGCGCTGGCGAATGATCGTGACCCGGGCCATCGGTATCGCCACGGTTGCCATCAAGATCAGAATCGAGGACGCCACCAGCAGCTCCAGCAGCGTCATGCCCGAATCGGAGGCTTGCGTTTGGGCCGCAGTCGCGGCGAAATTCTGGCGGCGCGTCGCGAATCTTCCGAACATGCTGGGACAGCGGAGCATGGCTGCGCTCACTGCACCTGTATCGTGGCTTCCTGCGAGACCATGGGAACGGTGCGTTGCTGCGAATCGCGGGCGTTTACCTGAAGCACTTGCAGGGCGGAAGTGCCCGGAGCGATGGCGCGAACCACCAGCCCCAACAGAGTCCCCGAACCGCTCACGCCGGGTGTATTTGGGCGCCGCGTGGCCGAAACCACGATATCGCCCTTCTGCGAATCGATTCGCTGCACGATCGCAATAGCGCCCTGGCTGCCCGCGGTCGAATCTGTGCCCCCGGAAAGGAATCCGCCGTCGCGCACTTCCTCCACCTGGATCGTGGCGGGATTGTAGTGAATCAGCAGCGGTATGGCGTAGAGGTCGTTCACGTTCGAAATCGCCAGCCCGACGGTGGTCGTGTCACCCGGCTTCATCACGGACGTCGCTGGGTTGAAATGCAGCTGCGAAACACCGGAAGGCGCTCCCGACTGTGCTATCGCGGGAGCCGTGTCTGGCTGCTGCGCCGTGAATGGCGCGGGCGCCGGCGCTTGCTGTGTGCTGTTCGGAGCCGAAGCCTCTCCTGGCGTGCGAGAGACTCGCGGATTCGAATCCGTGCCCGACGCGACCGTTTGCAGATTGTTCGCCTCGATCGACGGGAACCGGATAATGTGCGGCGTCAGGACAATCAGTACTTCGTTTTCCTGCAGCTCATTGCTGTTGTCCGAAGCGAAATACTTCAGGAACGGAATCTGCGCGATGCCGGGAATACCGTTCTGGTTTTTCGTCTCGGTGCGCTCGATCAAGCCGCCCAGCACGCTCACTTCGCCGTCTTTCAAGCGAATATCGTGCTCGATCTTCTTGCTGCCGATCACCGGCTGGTTGATTCCGCCGATGTTGCTCGTACCCGTAATCGACGAAACTTCGATCGACAGCTTCATGCTCACGTCGCCATCTGGATGCACGCGCGGGGTCACGTCAATATCCACGCCGACGTCGATATATTGAAACTGTGTGTTGACCAGGGGATTCACGACGCCCGCGCCCGTTCCGACGCCGACGCCGACGCCGGCCTGGAAACTGCCGGTCGCCACGGGGACGCGCTCGCCGATCTTGAGCGTCGCTTTCTCGCCGTCGCTCACGCGCACTTCCGGATCCTGAATGATTCGTGTCTTGTTATCGGTCAGGATGGCGTTCGCCGTGGCTCCGGGCAATGTGGCGCTGTAATCCGCCCCCGATAGATTGCGCAGGTTATCGAGGGTAATCTGCGTGGCATTGACCGTCGAGGATGACGAAGTTGTGGCCGTTCCGCTAGTGCTGCTGGTCGATCCATTGTTCGGTTGCAGCGCCGTGCGCGGCGTAAATGCCACGGAAACGCTCTGTCCCGGCAGGATTCCCAGATCGCGCAGGCGATCCACGCTCGCCGTCACCACCTGCACATGGAGCAGCACTTCGGGCTTGGCTTTGTCGATGTCCCGGATGATTTTTGAAGCCAGCGCCAGGCGGTCTGGCGTGTCGCGGATCACGATGGCGTTCTGCGCATTCACCGGTTGCACTCGCCGCAAGTCCAATAGCTGCCGCAATCCGGTCACGATCTCGGTCAGGTCCTGCGGCGTGATCGTGTTCGTCAAATAGAACGTGCGGACTTCTTCGTCTTCCACGTCCTTGCGCTTCTGCGGCGTGTCCGGCGCGACGAAAATCACGCTGCCCGAAAGCGGTTTCCAGAACGATTTGCTCTCGAGCGAAATATCATCCAGCGCTTCCTCCAGCGTCACGTTGGGCAAATCCACCGTGATGCGCCGCGAAGTGAAATCCGGATCGAAGATCACGCTCAGCCCGGCCAGTTTCGCCACGGTTTCGTATGCCTGCCGGGCGTCGTTCGTCATTTTCAGATTGATCGGGTCGGTCGACATCGGCTTCAGCTGCGGAGGACCGGCGATCAAGTCCGTATCGGAAGCGGCGTTGGGATCGACGGCGCGCGGCGTCGCCAGTGCAGCCTTACCGGCGATTAACTCCAGCGCGTGCTTCACCTGCTGGTCGGCTGCGGAATTCGACGGATCGAGCGCCTGGGCCTTCTGGAATTCCGTCAGCGCAAGCTGTAAATCGCCCTTTTTCAGCGCCCGGTTGCCTTGTTCCAGGTGGAATTGCGAAGCTTCGTAGCGCACGTGCATGGCGCGCAGTTTGTATTCGGCGTTGGTCGGATCCGTGCGCAGGGCAGCGTCGAAATGGACCAGAGCGGTGTCGTAGTCCTGCAAATTCTCAGCCTTGCGGCCTTCGCTGTAATCCGTATTTCCTTTGGGGCAGCCGGCGAGCAGAAGTACGGCAGACGCCAAAAGCGGCAACCACTTTGTACGACGCAAACAAACCCTCCGTAGGGGAGTGCGGATGCTACAGGAGTCTAGCACCCGGACTATGATGCGGCAAGGAAGCGCGGCCGTTGCCGGGCCTGTACCTTTTAGTCCAGCGCCTGTACCACCTCATCGACGAACTTATCGACCAGTTGGGACGCTTCGGTTACAGCGACGTGAAACCTGGAAGATTGCATGGGGAGCTGTCTTTCGAAGTTCCGCGAGAACATCCTTCTTTCCGCCGCCTTGCAGCGCCTCTCACGCAGCAGCTATGATGATGGCCGCATGAAAGCAGCCGAAAGAAAAGCGCAACGCGAGAACAACAAGATCGTGGCCCAGAACCGCGCCGCGGGCTACAACTACGAGCTGCTCGACAAGTACGAGGCGGGCCTCGTGCTGGTGGGCACCGAGGTCAAGACGCTGCGCGAAGGCAAAGCCTCCGTCCGCGAATCCTATGCGGAGATTCGCGCCGGCGAAGCCTGGCTGGTAAACTGCCACATACCCGAGTACCGGCCCGGCGGACCTCGCAATCACGACCCGCTCCGGCGGCGAAAGTTGCTGCTAAACCGCCGGGAAATCGAGAAACTCGACGCCTCCATCCAGCAAAAAGGCATGACCGTGGTGCCGCTGAAGATATATTTCCGGGATGGCCTGGCGAAATGCGAACTGGCGATCGGAAAGGGCAAGAAATTCCACGACCGCCGCGAATCGGAACGCCGAAAAGAAGCCAAGCGCGAAGCGGACGAAGCCATCTCGCACTCGCGGCGCCGCTGACATCGTACGAACACTCGAAAGGGAGACATGCAGATCAATATTGAAACTCAGCCCTACGCTTCCGTGGAGTCGGACGCGCTAGTAACTTTCGTTTTCGACAAGGACGACAAGTTCGAAGGCGTGCTCGGCGAAATCGACCGCGGCATGAACGGCAAGCTGGCGACTCTGGCGACGAACGGCGAAATCACGGGAAAGCCGCTCGAAAGCGTGTTGCTTCATTTCCCCGAAGGCCTGGCTGCGAAAAAGCTGCTTTTGCTCGGGGCCGGGAAGCCGGCAAAACTTCAGGTTTCCGATCTTCGCAAAATCGCGGGAACCGCGCTGCGGCAGCTGAAAGCGCGGGGGGTGAAGAAATTTGTCTTCCTCACGCGAGAAGGCGAAAACGGCGAAGGATCGGCGCAGGCTGTGGTCGAAGGTTTGATCGTCGCCGATTTCGAGTCGAACAAATACCACACCGAGAAAAAAGATCGTGAAATCGTTTCCGTCGGCCTGGCGGGTTTCGATGCGAATGCCGACCTTCATTCTGCCATTCGGGACGGCCGCACCCTGGCTGAATCCATGAATTTCGCGCGCGACCTGATCAACGAGCCTTCGAACAAGCTGACTCCGCGCATCCTGGCCGCGAAAGCCGAAGCCATGGCTAAGGAAGCGGGCCTGGCGATCGAAATCCTCGACGAGCGCAAGATCGCCGAGCTGAAAATGGGCGCTCTGATCGGCGTGGCGCAGGGAAGCATCGAGCCGCCGCGCGTGATCGTGCTGCGTTACACGCCGGAAAACGTGATGCCGGGTGGCTCGGTGCTGGGTCTGATCGGCAAAGCGGTCACCTTCGATACCGGCGGCATTTCGATCAAGCCGGCGAACAATATGGAAAAGATGAAGTACGACATGGGGGGCGGCGCGACCATGCTGGGCGCGATGCGCGCGATAGCTGCCCTTAAGCCTTCGATTCCCGTGATCGCCGTGATTCCGTCGACGGAGAACATGCCCGGCGGGCGCGCGCAAAAGCCGGGCGATGTGCAGGTAGCCATGTCCGGCAAGACGATCGAGGTGATCAATACCGACGCCGAAGGCCGGCTGATTCTGGCCGATGGCGTCTACTACGCTCGGAAGCTCGGCGCCACGCACCTGATCGACGCGGCCACGCTGACCGGCGCGATCGAAGTGGCGCTTTCGAACGTGCACGTGGGCGCCTTCGGCGTGCCGCGGGAGTATTTGGACACGTTCCTCGAAAGCACAAAATCGGCCGGCGAAAAAATGTGGCCTATGCCCATGGACGAGGAATATCAGCAGATGATCAAGAGCGACATCGCCGACATCCGCAACACCGGCAGCGGCAAAGGCGGCGGCGCGAGCACCGGCGCGTGGTTCATCAAGGAATTCGCCGAGGACACGCCGTGGATTCACCTCGACATCGCTTCGACGTGCTGGCTCGACGAAGGCCGCCCGTGGCTCGCAAAGGGCCCCACCGGCATCGCCATCCGCTCCATCGTCGATTTCGCGATGAAGATGAAGGCCTGATTGTAGGTGCATCACTAGCCCGCAAGCTGGCTCCAAAACGCGATTTCGCGGGGTTGGTTCGTGGCCAATTCGTGAGCCGTCATCTTGAATTCATTGGTGAAGTACGAAGCTAAATTGAATCCGTAATAGATGATGTCTGACTGGTGCACGGAGAATATCGGGTTGCCGGATTCGCACGGTTCGCACGGCAGGAATCGATGCGCGTAAATCGGGATTAATTTCGGAGCCCGCGCAATCTGCTTGCGTGCGATGGCGAATGCAGCCTCCAACTTTTCTGGTCTGGCTCCCCAAGAATCCATCCAGAAATCACCATGCTCGATGTCGAAACAAATCCCATGGGCGGGCAGATCGAGTTGTTCTGCAATTGAAATCAGGCGATGGCCTGAAGTTGTGGGCTTCGGGCCTCGCCATTCCCAATTTGGCGTAGAAATCCAACCTGTTCTCCAGTTCGGGAAATTCTCGGAAATCGGCACCGCAAACTGAAGCAACGCCCTCAGATCGGGCGGAAAATTGAAGTCATACGTGTTTTCGACGCGCGAAACCTCTGCGTCGCTGAGACCAGGTTCGAATAAGACGTTCTTGGACCGCAGTTCGGCGACGAGCGTCTGAAGGCCCGCAGTATCGAACGGCATCGCTCCCCCTACATCTTCTCCGGCGCGATGATTCCGAGCAGACCGAGCGTGGTGATGAGCTGCTCGCGGACGAGTGATGTGAGGCGCAGCAAGAACGCGCGCTTTTCGGCTTCGTCTTCCGAGAGAATGTGGTGCTTGTGATAGAAGACGTTGAATGCCTGCGCCAGTTCGAAGGCATAGCGCGTGAGGAACGCCGGTTCCTGCGCGCCGACGGCTGCGTCAATGCGCGCGTCGAGCGACCCCGCCAGTAGAGCTAAGTCCCAAAGGTCGTCGCCCGAGCCGGCGGCGAGGAACTTCGCGACGTCGATCTCACCCGATTCGATCCGTTTCAGGTTACCGGCGTTGGCGGCGCCGAAATTCGGATCGGCTTCCGTTCCTTTGCGAACGATTCCGTTCACTCTCACAACCGCGTACTGAACATACGGGCCGGTTTCGCCTTCAAAGCTGAGCGCATCCTTGAAATCGAAGGCGATCACGGTCGAGCGCGTGAAGCGCAGCAGGAAATAGCGCAGCGCGCCGACGGCGATGGCGCTGGCGATGGCGGCGCGCTCGGATTCGGGCGAGTCCGCATGGCGCTCGTCAACTTCTTTGCGGGCGCCGGCAATCAGGCGGTCGATCAGGTCGTCGGCTTTCACGCCCTGGCCCTTGCGGCCGCTCACTTCGATGTACGGCTTCTTCGCATCCTCGGGTGGGATATCGTAACCGAGTTCCTGCGCGCAGCGCGGCGTGAGCGCGACCACGTTGTAGGAAAAATGCTTGAGGCGATCGGCTTGCTCCACGTAACCAAGCGCGCGCAAGCCTTGCTGCACCACCTGTTGCGGATACGCCTGGCGCGAATCGATCACGTTGTAAACCTCGTGCGCGTGGCCAAATTGCGGTGCGCCGGGCTCATCTGACTTGTCGTCGGTGATCCACGCTTCGTGTCCATCGGGATGCGTGTGAAATTTCTGGTAGTGAAAATCCCGGCTGAGCAGGCCGAATTTCCAGAGATGGTAGGCGATGTCTTTTCCGACGTACGTGACAGTGCCGTTGGAGCGCACGATGATTTTCGCGTCGGCGAGTTCCGCGGGCTCGTCGTCCGCCTTTTCGACTTCGGCAATGGATTCTTTCTTCTCGGAAGGCAGCTCCATCACCCAACAACCCTGATTCTTCCCGCTCGTCGACATCTGAATCGCGCCTTTTTCCTTGAGTTGCTCGAAGGCGGCGTCCCAGAATTTCAGGTGTAGCACGTCGCTTTCGCGCGAGAGCAGGTCGTAGTCGATGCCCAGGCGGTCGAGCGTGCGCAGGTGCGTGTGCACGATCGCTGTGGCGACGACTCCGGCCATTTTCGTCACGTCGCCATGGCCTTCTTCGATGTCTTTCAGAGTCTGCGAGCGCAGCTCAAGGCGCGCTTTGTCCCCGGCCAGCCATTGCGTGACGCGCGCATAAAGATCCCAGCAGAAGTAATCGAATTGCGGCGCAGCGGCGAGCATTTCGACTTCCGCGAAAGATTTGGGCTCGATGTGCGTGAAGCCGAGGACCACGTCGGCGACCTGCACGCCGGTGTTGTCGATGTAGTTCTGCACTTCGACGCGGCGGCCGGCGTGTCGCAGGATGCGGCAGAAGGTGTCCCCAAGCACGGCGTTGCGCAGGTGCCCGATGTGCGCGGCCTTATTCGGATTGATGCTGGTGTGTTCGACCATCACTTTCGGCGCGTCCGCGGCCGGGGACGGCGCGACCGCGCCAGCCTCTTCGCATGCGGCGCGGAAAAATGCGGCGCGGTCGATGAAGAGATTCAGGTAGCCGCCGCCGGCGACTTCGATGCGCGTGACACCCGTAGGCAGCTTCAGCGAATTGGCGATTTCCTGCGCCAGCGCGCGCGGCGGTTTTTTCAGCCGCTTGGCCAGCTCGAAGCAGACGGGCGAGGCGACTTCGCCCATGGAAAGCTTTGGCGGGCGCTCGGTGACCACCGGCACGTCGGTCTTGTAGCGCTCGTGAATGTGGCTGCGCAGCGCCTTGCGAAAGCGGTCGTCGAGGGCCTTATACACGGAACTCCTTGGGTGAATCGAATCCCGAGATTATAACCGCAGATAGGAAGCGGAGAGGCAAGGAGGCAGGGACAGAACCGGCGCCGCCGAGACGGAGAGACGAAAAGAGGAAAGCGACGAAAAGGATAAGCGGCGATCGTCGGCGCACAGACACGATGCTCTGTGCGACTGGAAGCAGTTCAATTGACTTGATGGGGACGCCAGACTAGTATCGATTTTCTGCTTTTCCGCAGGGAAATACCGACAGCTGATGAGCCCAACGAGCGCGCCGAAAGACAAGCCCAAGTTCTATCTGACCACGCCGATTTACTACGCCAACTCGCGTCCGCATGTCGGCTCGGCATACACCACGATCGTGTGCGACGTGATCGCACGGTACAAGCGCATGTGCGGGTTCGATGTGGCGTACCTGACGGGCACGGACGAGCACGGCGTGAACATCGAGCGGGCGGCGGAGGCGAAAAAAATCACTCCGCAGCAGCTGGTGGACGCGAACGAAGCGATTTTCCGCGATTTGTGGAAGCTGCTGGGCATTACGCACACGGATTTTATTCGCACGACTTCAGACGAACACGCGCGAGCGGTGACGGCGCTGGTGACGCGCACGCAGGAGCTGGATCGCTCGCGGCCGGATGCGGAAAAAGCGATCTACAAGGCGAAATACGAGGGCCGCTACTGCATCTACGACAATTTGTACGTGAGCGACACGCCGGAGACGGCGAAGTGTCCCACGTGCGGGCGCGACGCGGAGCTGATTTCGGAAGAAAACTATTTTTTCAGGCTGTCGGCGTACCAGGGAAAGCTGCTGGCGCTTTACAAGGATCAGCCGCAGTTCGTGCAGCCCGATTTTCGGCTGAATGAGGTGCGCAGTTTCGTTGAGAGTGGGCTGAAAGACGTGTCGATCAGCCGCAAGACGATCAAGTGGGGGATTCCGTGGCCGGGCGACGCCGAGCACGTTTTCTACGTGTGGTACGACGCGCTGACGAGCTACATGAGCGGGATCGGGTACGCGAGCGAGAGTCCGAAGCGGGCGGCTGAATTCGCGAAATTCTGGCCCGCTGAGCTGCACATGATCGGGAAGGAAATTATCCGTTTTCATGCCGTGTACTGGCCGGCGTTCCTGATGGCCGCCGATCTGCCGTTGCCGAAGCAGATTTTCGCGCACGGCTGGTTGCTGTTCGAGCAGGAAAAGATGAGCAAGTCGAAGGGGAATGTGGCGTATCCCGAGCCGATTGTGAAAGTGCTGGGGAACGACGCGCTGCGCTATTACCTGCTGCGCGAGGTGGTGTTTGGGCAGGACGGAAATTTTTCGCGCGATGCGCTGATCATCCGGTACAACGCGGATTTGGCGAACGGGCTGGGGAATCTGGCGAGCCGCACGCTGACGATGATCGGGCAGTATTTCGAGAGCAGGGTTCCGGGTATCGAAGTCCAAGAGGGATTTCAGTCGGGCGTTTGGGATCCAAAGGATTTGGGAGTTGTGCTCCAAGGGTACGTGAACCGGGGCATTGCTGGGGCGAGAGACGGATTCGAGAAATTCGACTTCGCACTCGCCCTCGGCTCTATCTGGTTCATCGTTGCCCAGGTCGACCAGTACCTCAGCGTCGCCAAGCCTTGGACGCGCGTCGGTGCTCCGGAGGAGAGATTTCAACTACAGGCGATTCTCTACCGTGCGGCCGAGGCTCTGCGAGTTGCGACTGTGCTCGCTCACCCCGCGATCCCGGAAGGATCACAGAAAATCTGGGAACAACTTGGCCAACCAGGAAATGTGGCAGATGTTCGGATTGATCAGTTGAAGTGGGGTGAACTAAAGGCTGGGACGAAGATCGGGAGGCCAGAGGCGGTTTTCCCGCGGTTCGAAAGGAAAGAAACATTGGAAAGGATCGAAGCGATGGAAAACGAGATTCGGAATCCGGCGGCTGCGCCGGCGGTGACAACACCTGCGACAGCGCCGGCGGCTGCGGGCGCTGCGGCTGCGCCGGTTGCGGCTGGCGGGAAAATTACGATCGATGATTTCGCGAAGGTCGAGTTGCGCGTGGGGCAGATCAAATCGGCGGAGCGGATTCAGGGAGCAGACAAGCTGCTGAAGCTGACGGTCGATATCGGCGATGAAGTGCGGCAGGTGCTGGCGGGAATCGCGATGGGTTATGCGCCGGAGGAGCTGGTGGGGCGCAAGGTGGTGCTGGTGGCGAATCTGGCGCCGCGGAAAATGCGCGGGCTGGAGTCGAACGGGATGCTGCTGGCGGCGTCGGCGGGAGCGGATGGAAAGCCGGTGCTGTGTACGTTCGCCGAGGATATTCCGGTGGGATCGAAGGTGAAGTAGAGCGTTTAAGGGGGTAAGTGAACGCCAGTGGCGGAAGATTCCTATTACGTTTCGGCGAAGTATTACGACGCGGCTTACGCGAAGTTTGCCGAGCAGCAGAAACTGGTCGATGCGGGATTCTATCTCGATCTGGCGCGACGATCGGGCGGGCCGGTGCTGGAGATTGCCTGCGGCACGGGACGGATATTGCTGAGCGTGGCGCGGGCGGGGATTGCGATTGAAGGCGTCGATAATTCGGCGGCGATGCTGGGCGTGTTGCGCGGGCATTTGGCTACCGAGCCTGCTGAAGTGCGCGGCCGCGTGACGCTGCATGCGGGCGACATGCGCGATTTTCGACTGGGTCGAAAATTTCCCGTGGTGACCATTCCGTTTCGTCCGATGCAGCATATGTATACCCACGAAGATCAAGCCGCCGCTTTGCGGACGGCTGCCGAGATCTGGGCCATGGCGGGTTGCTGGCGTTCGACGTTTTTTATCCGCGATACGATTTGATTTTCGCCGGAGTGGGGGAAGAGAAACTGGAAGTGGAATTTCATCCTGACGCGGATGGTTCGAAGACGGTGCGGCGATATTTTCGGAAAGATTCGTACGACAAGATCGCGCAGAATTTCAGCGCGACGTTTTTGTTCCGGACCTTCGACGGCGAAAAGCTGGTGAGCGAAGAGAGCGAGCCGCTGAAGATGTCGTATTACACCTATCCGCAGATGCTGGGGCTGTTTAAGCTGGCGGGGTTGGAGATTGTCGAGGAGTACGGATCGTTCGAGAAGACAGCGCTGGACAATGATGCGACGGCGATGATTTTTGTGCTGCGAAGGGCCGCCGGCGGGTCGCGCATGTAAATTTGGCAGCTTCTTTTCGCTTTTACGCTTGATTAAACACAGAGTTCACGGAGAAGGCACCGAGGGCGCGGAGATGGCGCGCCGGCGCCGACGCGGCTGATGCAGATTATCGATTCGCACGCGCATTTGGAGATGGAGCAGTTCGACGCCGATCGCGGCGAAATGCTGGAACGGGCGTTGGCTGCGGGCGTGAAGACGCTGTTGGCGATCGGCAGCGGCAGCTCACCGACCGACCGGCTCGATGCGGCGATTCCGTTTGCCGAGCAGCACGACTGGATTTATGCGACCGTGGGGATTCATCCGCACGACGCTGCCACCGCGACCGAAGAGCATTTCGCGCGGCTGGAGAGTGGCGCGGCATCCCAAGGCGCTCGCCTGGGGTGAGATGGGGCTCGACTATTACTACGACAACTCGCCGCGGGAGACGCAGCAGCGGGTTTTCCGGCGGCGCTGGAGTGGCGCGCGCGCGCAGCAGCCGATCGTGATCCACTGCCGCGACGCGTGGGACGATTGCCTGACGATTCTGGAGCAGGATTGGGGGCCGAGCGGGCTGGGCGGAATTTTGCACTGCTTCACGGCCATTTTGCCGGAGGCGCGGCGCGGGCTGGACATGGGTTTTCTCGTATCGTTCGCGGGGAACGTGACCTATCCGAAAATGCAACATTTGCGCGATGCGGCGCGCGAAATTCCCCTGGAGAACTTGCTCACGGAGACGGATTCGCCTTTTCTTCCGCCGCAGGGTCGCCGCGGGAAACGCAACGAGCCTGCGTTTGTGGTTGAGGTGGCGCAGGCCTTGGCGAATGTGAGAAACTTGGCGCCAGAAGAAGTGGCGTCGGCGACGGCGTCCAATTTTCGGCGGTTTTTCAAGCTCGAGGACCGGGAGCCACAGGGCGAAACCCGGTAACGGGCGCAGGCGACAAGCTAGGCGATTTGTTCGGGCTAGAGTTCAGTCAGCGGAGCGACAAACCACACCATGGGCTTCGCCGTTCAAGCCGTAAAGGGTATTTTCGATCTGGTGCGCGACGACCTGGCGCTCGTCGAGCAGGAAATTGCCGCGCAAAACAGCGCGGCGATCGAGCCCGTGGCCGAAATCGCGAGCTACCTGCGCGAGGGCGGCGGCAAGCGGCTGCGTCCGGCGCTGCTGCTGCTGGCGGCGGGGGCCGCGGAATACCGCGGACCGAGCGCGATCCGCATGGGTGCGGTGGTGGAGATGATTCACAGCGCGACGCTGGTGCACGACGATGTGATCGATGGCGCGCAGACACGGCGCGGGCGCCCCAGCACCAACGCCAAGTGGGGCAATCACATGAGC
This sequence comes from uncultured Acidobacteriota bacterium, assembly GCA_963800535.1. Taxonomy (GTDB): domain Bacteria; phylum Acidobacteriota; class Terriglobia; order Acidiferrales; family UBA7541; genus Palsa-295. The sequence continues at coordinate 2,014 of CAWDBK010000018.1, read as the reverse complement.
GTGCTCGGGGGCGACTGGCTCTACATGCAGTCGTTCGAGCTGGCGCTGCGCGAGCGGAATTTCGCCGTGCTGGATATTTTGGTCGGGCTGACGCAGAACATGGTCGAGGGCGAGCTGCTGCAGCTGACGCGCCTGGGCCGCATGGATTTGACGGAGGCGGACGCGACGGAGCTGGCGTTTCGCAAGACGGCGTGCCTGTTCAGCGGATGCGCGCGGCTGGGCGCGGTGCTCGGCAAGCAGCCCAAGGATATCGAAGAGGCGATGGCGGCGTACGGGCGCAACGCCGGGCTGGCATTTCAGCTTGTGGACGATTTGCTCGATTTCACCGCGTCGCCGGAAGAGTTGGGCAAGCCGGTGTTGAGCGATTTGAAGGAAGGCAAAGTGACCCTGCCGCTGATATTTGCGGTTGAGGCCGAAGCGGGCTCGGCGACGAACGGTCACGCAGCGGGCGAAGGCCGGCGGCTGGTGGCGAAAGTGTTGGAAGAGCGCGGATTCGTGAGCATGCGGCCCGAGCAGATTACCAGGCTGGTGAAGGACACAGGCGCGCTGCGCAGGGCTTCGGAATTGGCGCGCGATTACGTCTCGCGTGCGAAGGCGGCGCTGGAAGAATTGCCCGACAGTGAATACCGGCGCGCGCTGCTCGCCGTCCGCGATTTTATCCTCGATCGAAGAACTTATTGTACGCCGGCGTCCTGCCGGCGATTTTCGCTCACAGTAATATCGTGCAGGAACTCCAAGGCTGGGGCTCGAGGGCGTAAGGCTCACGCTCCCACCGTCAACGCAGTCAAGCTAGGCGGTCGGAATTGTGGATGCAGCGTGCGGACCGGCGGTGCGCTGGTTGGTTTGCTGCGCTGCCTGGGCGGCATCCGCGATCAAGTCGTCGGGCTTCCAGTCGTTGTCCGAATACCATTTGTAAACCTTGCCATCAGGCCCGATCACCGTGGTGCTCAGCGAGTGCGTGATCTGGCCGCCGGCGTCGAAATTGTAATAAAGCCCGAAGAAGTTCGCGACCTCGACAAGATCTTTCTGCGGAACGACGGCGACTGCCAGCGATCGTAGGGATCGCCGCCCGTGGTGGCGCTGAACGTACCACCATATTTTCGCAGAGCCTGGGGCGTGTCGTGTGCGGGATCGAAACTGACGCTCAACAGGCGGACCTTCGGCCCGATGGAAGGATCCTTCTTGAGCGACGCATAGATTTTCGAGAAATTGCGCGAGACCAGTGGGCAGAAATCCGGAAACGGGCAGCGCGTGTAGATAAAAGTGACCAGCAGCACGTCGCCTTGATACGAGCTGAGATGAATTTTCTTGCCGTCCTGATTGATCAGCGCGAAATCAGGGACTTTGTCGCCGGGCTTGGGAGGATCGGTGGCGCCGGTGGGGCCTTTGCCGTCGCCTTTCTTGGTGACGACAATGTTTTCAAGGTACGCGCCCTGATCGTCCACCACGACGTCCGCCGCGATTTCGTCTCCCGGTGCAAGCGGCGTCAGCACCTTGGCATCGCGCACCGAGTACGCCATGGTCATTGCGCCCATGAAGCCCACGATTTCCTGCCCATCGACCATGACCGAAGCTTGATCTTTGTCGATCGAGACGACCTTGCCGACGAGATGATAACGTTTGGCCTGCTGCTGCGCAGCGGGCTGGGCAGATTTCTTGCAGCCCGAAACTCCCAGCGCTAGCGCAGCGAGCAATATCATGAGAACGAGTCCGGCGCGGTACGCGTCCGGAAAACTTTCGATTGCTTTCGCAACGTCTCCACTCCTTTGCAAATGAATATTGTACGCCTGCGCCGAAATGCAGCGCATCAGTAATGAAAATGCCAGCGAATTCCGCGTAGAACTGACGCGGGTTGTCGTAGTGAAAGCCGCCGAAAGTGAGGCTGTTGTCGATGAGCAGGTGGCTATTGGTGATATTGATCGCGTTGACGGCGACCGAAAAACGCTCGCCGAAGTTTTTCCCCGCCGCCAGTCGAGCTGCGCGTGCTCGGGCAGGTAGGCGCCCTGGAACGGCG
>CAWDBK010000017.1:0-165610 GCA_963800535.1 uncultured Acidobacteriota bacterium | reverse complement strand
TTCTTCTGCCAGCACCTTCGACGAATTTTACGTATTGCTAAAAAACTGTGCTTTCCGGCGACCCGCTGCTTGCAGCGGCATCATGCCTCCCTGCGGATCGGACGCTGCCACGACGGAGCGTCGGGAACCTAGCACGTCTGCACAAACTCTTGCGTCCAGCCCACTTGCCCGGCATTGATTACCAGCGACGAAGGCCTCGTCGACAATGCCGGCACACTGCGCCACCTTGAGCGTAGGCCTCACCGGTGTCGGTGATCAGGTGGACCATGAAGTCCGGCTCGGCGCAGAACGGACACGGCGCGTGTTCCGTAGCTTCCATGCCGGCGCCGACTATTCTCGAATTCCTTTCCCACTTCTCGTTGAATTCGCCTTCGCTCGCGCATTCGCTCATTCTGAGATCCTCGCTTTCGGCGATCAGACGCCAGGCTTCCATTGTGCGACTGTTCTCATCGCTCGCTGGCGGAGGATTGTTCAGAGCGGCCTCAAGTTTTCATAGCTACGTCGATGATCGCGGCCAGCCACTGAAATGCCGATCGACGCGCCGGCGAACCATTTCCCAGTTTTGTCGATCGGCGTGCGTGAGCACGTCGCGTTCCTGAAATAGACTGCGAGCAGCTCGGCCGCGATCGCCGGATTGAGTGCGAGATCTGGATCGCCGGCGAGATCCTGCCCGATCTCGGCGCCGAAACGTTCATACTCGCGCCGGCCTACGATCTGAATGAATCAGACGGCCGTCGGAACTTCAGCGCCGTCGCCTGGGTTGATCAGTTGCCGAGATCCTTGCGGTCTTCGTAGACGTTTGCCAGGTAGGTCGGTCCGCCCTTTTTCTCTTTCACCGGCGCGAAGGTGCCACTTTCGGCGGCGATTGTCGCGATCGCAGCGACCGCCGTAAGATCGGAAAACACGCCGTGCGATGAGGGCGGCTTCGACGAAAGCGGCCGATTCGCCGCGACTTTCTCGATGGGTCCATATGGTCCCAGGATCGAAGAAATCACAGCGATCGGGAGAGGGAAGTTCCACGAGCTCCTCACAGATCGCGCGGCACCAATTTTCTCCGCGGCGATCTGCCGATGATCATGTGACATGTGCGAATATTTCATCGTCATGACGATGGATTTGTGTCCCAGCAGCTCCTGGACCGTGCGGATATCGACGCCCGCAATCACCAACCGGCTCGCGAAGGTGTGTCTGAGGTCGTGCCAGCGAAAATCGTCGATGCCGGCGTCGCGCACGGCGTTCTCGAACCATCTTCGCCAATCCCGTTGATCGTCGATTCGCGTCCGGGCAAACGAAAGACGCTCCGTCTGGACGTCGCGCTGCGAGGCGTTCGAGCGCCGATCGCGCGCCGGAATTCACGACGACGTGACGGCGTCCCGTTTTGCCGTCGACCGTAAGGATCCCTCGCTCGAGATCGACGTCGCGCCAACGCAGAGTGAACTGCTCGCCGCGGCGCATTCCGGTGTATAGCCCCAAGTCCATCTCCGCTTCGCGCTCCGGGCATTCCGCGCGGATCTTCTCGCGGAGCTTTTGTTTCCTCGCCGTCGAGCAGATATCGGACACGGCCGCCGCTTTCCCGAAATCGTTTCACGAGCCGCATCGGGCTCGAGCTGGTCCGGCCGTTGCGCACGCCGTAAGAGAAAATCGCGGAGAGCAGGGATCGATATCGATTGACCGTGGATCCCTGCAGGCCTCCGTCCTTCAGCGAGCCGAGTAGCTTCTCGATCGCAGCGACCGAGAGCTCGGCGGCCCGGCGTCGAGCCGATCGAAGGGAGAAGATCGTCTAATCTTTGCCGATCGGTCTCGAATGACCGCGGTTTCACTCTTGCCTTGCGATAGTCCATCGCTTCGCGCGCGAGCCGCCGAAACGTGAAAACCGTCTGCCGGCGTGCCTCGGGCGAAATATTAGCGGCCGTCGAGGACCTGGCGGCGCCGTTCTGCGACTGCATTCATCGCTGCGCCGCGCCGGCCGATTTTTTCGCGGCGCCGCTTGCCTGAAGGATCGAGATAGGAGATCCACCAGGCGCCGCTTCCGCGCGGCCGCTCGAAGATCCCTTGGCCGATTTTTTACTTCTGGATCTCCGCCGAGGCCTCGGCGCCGCAAAACGGGGTCCGCGCGTATTTCGACGCGATCGCGAGCTCGCTGGGCGCGAAAAACGCCGGAGCTTGGTCGAGTCCGGCGTTGCCCCCGGAAACGACCGTCTGAGGGCGTTTTTGGGTCGTTTTCGCGGTGCCATTCTGGTGCCACTCTCCTTTCGGCTCGGAGGTTTGCGGCTCCGTGGCTAGAATGGACGAGCTCGTCACTCGGGCGAGGCTCGTCGATCAGGTCTGACGTTCGCGAGCGATGCCGCCGCGGGAATCAAGCGTGCGCGCCGACGAGTGCCGGGATGATGCGTTCGAGCTCTAGTCGGACCTGCTGGTAGCAGGGCTCGCAAAGATCGATCCGCGTCCGTTCGGAGCTATCGTCTCGGCCGACTGTCTTTGCGATCGTGATTGTCCGCCTGGTTCCCGGCTGCCGGCTTCCGCCGGAGGGGATCTCAACCTCGCATCGATTACAGAATGATTTGACCATCTCACTCCTCCTTTCCGCCTGCGGCGTCACCGCAAGCTCAAAAACCACGACATCTGTCCTGAAACACTCGAAAGGGGCTCCGCCACCGTCCACCTTACCGAAGCGTTCATCAGGCGCCGCCCTATTGTGCGCGCGGCCTACTTCTTGTAGGAGCTTTTTCGCGGCGCGGCGCCGGCCGCTCGGAGCCCCCGCGGTTTCGGGACCGGGATCGGCTTCACCTAGGCGGAAGAAGCCGACAATCACGCTCGCGACGTGGCGGATGCGCCGACCTTTTCTCGTCCCGGATCGCTGATCCGATCGAAGTATTCAGCATTTTATCCGCCGTTTTTCGGCTCCATGTCTTGCCCTTCTTCGCACGGCAGCCGGCCGGAATTTTGCTGGTCTGGCCGGAAACGAGGACCCTGGTTAGGAGATCCTGGGCGAGCTCCCCGCTCGACGGCTTGCCGGCGCCAATATCTTCGAGGAGTTCGACCGAGCCGCGGCCGAGATGGCCGAGAATGCTGCGCGTCTCGATCCGCCCGTCAGGCTCTCGGAACTACCCGACGAATTTCCTCCCGCCGATCGTCATCTCGACGGATTTTCTTTTCCGTGCATCGAAAGTGCCTCCCTTTCCAGCTCCGAAACACGCAGCCACGCGATCGCGTCTATCGCGACGGGTTTTGCCCGCTGATTGATTCGGGCGATCGCCGCCCGTGGAACCGACGCACCGGCGTCACCGCCGGCGCGTCGACGGCTTCGAGTTCCTTCTCCTCGATCGAGGACGCGTTGATGGCCTCTCCGTCGCGAATCTTCCGTGCATCGCGAGAGAATCAAAACTCGCCCGAACCGCGGATCCGATCAGATATTCAGGACTGTTTCGCAGCGCTCCGAGTGCGCCGATTTTCTGCAGTGCCAGGTCGCTCGATTTCATGGCGTGGCCTCCTTTCCTGGTCGATCTCTCAAATGCGCGGAGCCAATTGCTCCGCGCCCTCCGGCGCCGTGCTCTCTCGCCGGAGATTCCAGATCTCGAGCTCTTTCTCGTCGAAGAACAGCAGCTCGTCGCGCGAGTCGGGGGGCGAGAGCGTGAATCGCTAGGACCCATCAGCGTAGACTCGGAATATCTCACCGGGCCTACTCCGCATCGAATCGATCCGTCCGATCGTTTGACGCGGCTCGCCACGATTCCCCCGAGTCTCGTGTCCGGGTTTCGTCCGTGTGTCGCCCACTTTCACTTCCATCTGAACTCCTCCTTTTTTCGCCGCACGCGATCACAGGCCGTCCCCCCGGCCCGAGACTCAATCTCCGAAAACGCGTCGCGTCAGCCGGCGCCAAGTCGATTCCTGCTGTTGCTCCGACTGCGCGACGCGGTTTGGTCGCACTTCGAGATCCGGGAGAACAAGCATTCGATCGCCGCCGAGGTGGACCTCGAGCTCAGATTCCGTTCTGTTATCGGCGTATCTGAACGTGACCTCGCCGGCGTCGCCGCTGCTCGAAATCAGTCCGAACGCGCTCAGATCCGGCGCGAACGCGCTGCGCCCGATGAACCCCGCGCCCATGCGGCCGCGCGCTCGAGCGCCGAGATCGCGCCGGATTTCGCGATTCCATCGACCGAGATCCTGAACGGCAATTTCGGCGTCACTAATTTCAAGGGTTTCCGACGGAGGATATTTCACGATCAGCACGCCGGCATCGAGCTCGACGCGGAGGCCGGTTCTCTCGTAGCGATCGAGGAGCGGCTGAAGCCTTTCGTCTTTCATCCGCTGAGCGCTTCCGGCGCTGTCCGCCGGCGATCCGCTGGGAACTAGGAAAATGCAGACCTGGATGGAGTAGACGACGTTCCTTTCGACGAGCACGGGATCGTCACTCGCGAAGCGAGCATTCTTTTCGACGAGGCGCGAGACGCTCAGCGCTCCATCGGAAGAGCAGGAGGCGAGCGTCCCGAATGCCCGATCGCTGACGCTGAACACGCGCGCGCCGGCCAGGTCCGCCGCGCGTCGAGAGCCGGCGCGGCCGACAGCGATATCGAGGACGTCACCGAGGCAGTCGCCGAGATCTCCGATGATCTCGCGCTCGATCTCCGGGCCATCATCTCGCACTGGATCCCAATTCGCGGAGTGTCGCGCGACGAGGAAGCCTTCTTCGTACCCGATGTGCAGACCGAGCTTTTCCGCGCGCTCGACCAGGTGCTTTGCCTGTTCTTTGTCGCTCATCCGTGGAGTCTCCTTTTCGTGCGGCCGCTTGTCGGAACGCGCGAGCTCACTCAGCCGGCTCGCCAAAAGCCCGTTTTCCCTTTCGGTGCTTCGCCGTCTCGGACTCGATGAACTCGCCGATCGCGATGAGACAATCGCGATCGAGCGCGGATCCGGCCGACGCGAAAAAACAGTAGCGCCGGCGCTGCGATTGCCAGCGAACCCGGCCGACGTGTCTCGCATCGCGAAGGCTCCAGACCTCCCACGAGTCCGTTTTCTTTTCCCGCGCGCGATCGTTACGCCGGAAACTGACGGGAGCCGTCGCAGCGACGTCATGCTCGCGAATCACCGCGCCGGCGCCGATCGGCGCGCTCACCTCGAGGCCTCGTTTGCGATCTGGCGCGCCACGCGGAAAAATTCCGCGCGGCCGCGGCCGTCGTCCGGCTCGCCGCAGGCGTCGACGCGGACCGCCGCCGGCGATCGCTCGATTTTCTTCTCGGCGACCTCGACAAAAAGCCCGAGCTGCGGACCCTGCGGCGCCGGCCGAATTCGATACTCGAAAATTCCGGCTCCCGGTCCTCGAACTCCGTCGCGCCGGCGCTTCTCTTTTTTGCATCGGAGTGGGCCCGCTGCGGGTTTCTCCAAATTGCGCAGCTGGGCACTGATCGAAGATTCCGGGAAGAGAGTCGGCGCGTAAACGCGCTCGAGATCCTCGCTCGCCTCGCGTAGCGTGAACCATTGGCGCTGGATCGCCCACGTCCTGATGCGCGCGATCTGCAGAGAAAGCCTGGCTCCGTCGAGTTTGGGATCGTAGCCGGCGTCTGCGAAGGTCGCTCTTTCGGATCTCACCGGTTTTCCCTCCTACGCTCCAATGCGATCGTGATCGCCTGCTGGACCGGTGAAGCAGCCCCCGGCCGCGCGTCGAAGTAGGGAAGGCCGTTGATCGCTGCGAATCGCTTCAGATCTTCCGCCAAATCGGGCAGCGCCACATTGGGGTATCGATGCAGAATTTGCTCGGCTTCTCTTGACATGCGCGAGATGACCGCGAAGCGATACTGCTGCGGTGTCATCGAGAGCCTCCGATCTGCTTTGCGGCGCGAAAGAATTTTTCGCGGGCGGCAACCGTTTCGCGATCATCGCCGACGACAACGGGGGCCGTGGTGGACTCCTTTTCCTCATTTCCACAGGGAGCAGGGGAACTCGGCCGCGCCAGCGGCCGTAGGTTTTGATTTTGAATTTGGTCGGTAAGAGTGACGGTTGTGTCTCTCCCTGGACGAGACCCCTGCTCGCGAATATGAGACCCCTGGCCAGGAGTCTCACATTCGCGGCCAGGTCGCGAGTGCGACCGAATGCCGGCAAGGAACGCCCGGAGGTTCATCCGACGCTTTCGGGTGCCGCGTTCGCCGTCCAACTTCTTCTTCTTCCCGTCTTCGGTCACCTCGTCTTCGAGCAATCGCAGTTCCTTCAAATCTGAGAGCAGCCGAAAAGTTTTCGCGCGGCTCCAGCCGAAATATTCCATCATCCTGCGCACGCCGGGATTGACTCGCGAACCATCGCCGTCGCCGAAGGTGCCCAGGTAAGCGGCGAGGGCCTGCCGATCACGCGCGAGCGGCTTCCACTTTCGGCCATCGGTGGGCAGGCGGAATTTGTCGAACGAGAACTCCCGCAAATCGCGCGAGAGCTTCATCGCGTCCTTGGAGGAGGACAGCTTTCGGGGTAACGTGGTCGGCGTGATGACCGCGGGTTGAGCGCTCATAGCATCACACCGTGATCGAGGTCATGTGCCCGCGGCGTGCCCGTTATCCGGTCAAGATTGACGCAGCTGACACTGTTGACAATCCTAAGTGCTTGGCTTTCGGGAAGTCGTTGATTCAGAAGGACGGGCCGAAGAATCCGGCTTACAGGCTCACCCGCTACTTTTCTCCGATTTACGGACACGCAATCAAAATGACGTCAGAAATCAAGATGGTTTCAGCAGGTCCCGCGCTCAATTGACGAGTCGCCAAGCTTCTTGCTTCCTTCTGTCTCCGACCGCTTCAGTCCCCACTTTTCCGCCTAGCCAGGATTTGGCAACCTGGTCGGACGAGAGGCGCCGAATAGCTCACGATCCAGGACTTTGTCTTCGTTGCTGCCAGCGTTAGCACGGCTTACACTTCGCACGGGACCATCTGGGTCTGGAAGCAAAGATAAATCAAAGTCTTCGGGCTGCCTTAAGAAATGAAACACTGTTGAGATGCTGAACTTTCGGCGAATCACGACTCAAAAGCAGTTCATTCCCCAAATCGATGGATTACGATTCGTCGCCATCACGTCCGTTATCTTGTTTCATGTCCATGCGTCGCTTCAACACAATGGAGCCGTCCACCAAGCCCCGTTCGATCTGGATCAAGTCCGTGTGATCACAAAGCGCGGGGTGGAGTTGTTCTTCGCCATCAGCGGATTTATTTTGGGAATCCCATTTGCTTCGCACTATCTTCGCAAGGCTGCGAGAGTCGATTTAGGGCGTTACTTTCTAAGGCGCGTGACTCGCCTTGAGCCGCCCTACATTATCAATTTGTTGGTGGCCGCGGGATTCCTGGTGCTGGTAATGCACCAACGCGTCCGTGAAATCGCGCCGCACCTGGCGGCGAGCATGCTGTATCTCCACAACATCATTTATCGAAGCGACAGTACGATCAACGGGGTGACGTGGTCGTTGGAGGTGGAGATTCAATTTTATCTCCTCGTTCCGCTCCTCGCGTGCCTGTTTGCGATTCAGAGGCCCGGAATTCGACGGCCGCTGATGATTGCACTGATGTTCGTGTGGGCGGTTCTCACCGTTCGCCTGGCCGGAACTCCGTGGCAAGCATCCATCATTTATTATTTGCCGTTTTTCCTGGCAGGGTTTGTGCTTTGCGATTTGTACCTCTCGCGCCAGGAATTGAAACGATCCGTTGCTTACGACGCGATCGCTTTGTGTGGATGGCCTTTGACCTGGTACCTGGGCGCGACGACGGGGCACGTGCTGTTTCCGTTCATTATCGTCGTGCTTTATCTCGCGGCGTTTCGAGGTCCACTGTGCTCGGCGTTCTTTTCCAATCGCATCATCACGGACATCGGCGGGATGTGCTATAGCCTCTATTTGTTTCACTTCCTGATTATTTCCGCCGTGGGACGCGTCACGAAATCGTGGCATCTGGGCCAGAACTTCTGGCTGTATTATTTCCTGCAAGCAGTTTTGATTCTTCCGGTCGTGCTGATTTGCTGCGCTGCTTACTTTCTATTGATAGAGCGCCCCTGCATGGATAGAAACTGGCCAAGCAAACTCTGGGCTTATCTGTCCCTCCGCGCTCGGCGGCCTTTCTTCTCCCGCGGCGTCTGATAGAGCCGCTGCAATGTCTATGGCGAACAAAAGGCGAAAATGATATCTTCGTCGCGTGATGCCCGTTCGTTCATGCAAAGTGACGATCTGCGACTTGCAGGGAATTGAACATTCAGTCCAGGTCACAGCCGGAAGTCTCTATGAAGCAGTCGCGCTTGGCCTCGCGTCGATTCGAACGGACGAATGGGTTGAGGGAATACCTTCCGGCCTAACTGCGGTTAAAGTCTCGGCATCCAACGTCGCGGTCGAGCATTCCGTGAAGGTTCAAGATTTCAACGCTTGGCTGGAAAGACCCAGCCGGAGTCCACGGGAATTGTTGAGCCGCGAAAAGATTCGGAACATTCTTGGATTGACATCGAAGTGATAGCGCGGCATCGGTTGGTGAGCCCGGCCTCAATCGAGCTGTTTATCCCATGTCGCCGTCCGCCGGCCCGCACGCCGACCGGCGGAAGTGCCTATCGTGCAGTTAGGGGTTGCACAAATTCTTCGGCGCCGCTGCGGGCGGGAACCGAAGCGATTTCGGGCTTGCCGTTGGGCGCGCTCCAATGCTCCACCGAGGCCGGTGCGCCGTCCTGCAGCTTCGCGGCGTAGATGACGCGCCAGGTGCCGGGCGCGAACGCCATGAAGATTGAGCCTTCCTTCGCGCTTCCGTCCTTGTCGTCCTTTGCCTTTCCCTCATTTCCTTCGCCGCCTGCGGCCTTTTCTCCGCCGCTTTCCTGAGCCTTGGCGTCTTTTTTATCCGGAGTCTTGGGATCGGAACCGGCGGCGCGCCTGCCTAGGCTCCGAAATTGAAGCGTGCCCGAGGGATCGACGCTAACCGAATCGGCGTGAAGATGAATCGTATCGCCTGGGCGGCCTTCTTCGGTGGCTTCCAGCATCACGCAGAAATAATTGCTTCCGTATTCGATTGCGGCCATGGGTCCCTCTCCTGGAATCACAAAATCAAACTCGGAATAAAGATGATCTCCAGGCGGGGAAAGGCACGGAGTCTTAGACGTGAAGCAAGGGGAGGGACTTGGATTCTTAGAGCCTTTCGGACGGAGACTCCGTGGAACGTGCCAGGGAAGCCAACTGCTTGGTTCGCGCGCAATTCTGTTCCAGCCGGGCGATATTCGCGAGGAGCGTCTGAACGCAGATTCTGCCGGTTTCCCGCAGCGCCGCCATCTCCTGCTGCAATTGCTTGGCGTGCGTCACGGCGTCGGATACCTCGCGTCGAAACGTGTCCTGGCTCGGCGTAGATGAGGTTCTCTCCGGATGCTTGTGCGCGCGGTGAATCCAGCGGTCGATTTCTGTCGCATCCGCGATCACCGAGGCGCGCGGACCCGGCGCGACGCGCTTGACGGGCAACCCGTAGCGTTCCCATCGCTGGGCGGTGCGCACACCCCGGCCCAGATACGAGGCGATTTCCTTCCAAGAGTTCAGCAGACCTGCTTTCGTGCCGGGTGTGGCCATTGCCACCTCCTATTCGGCGCGGTCAAGCGCCGAAAAATAGCCGGAGCTGCGCGGCGAGGGTCGCCGCGTCGTAAGCTCCCGAGGGAAGCTTTTCTTGAGTTGCCGACTGAAACGTTATTATAGTTCCTTCGGCGGTTCGATTGTAAGTATACATTCTATCCGCTGGCGGCAAGGACCCAAGCGAGCGTCCACTGATGAAACGCAAGCGTGCCAGAAAAGTTTCAAAAAGCGTGAAGTCTGCTGTCGCGCATCCCGCGCTCGATGCGGGTGCCACGGCATCGAAGCGAGCGCCCGACCCGGACGCTCCTGTATTTCCCGTCGTCGGCCTGGGCGCTTCCGCGGGCGGACTGGAAGCGTTCACGCTGCTTCTGAAAGCGCTTCCCATAGACCCCGGAATGGCTTTCGTGCTCGTGCCGCATCTGGATCCCACTCACGAAAGCGCGATGACTGAGTTGCTCGCCCGCGCGACGCGCATGCCCGTCCAGCAAGTTCGCGACAACGTCCGGCTGGAACCCAGCCAGGTGTTCGTGATTCCGCCCGGCCAGAATATGACGATTGTCGACGGCCATTTGCGGCTGGCCAAGCGGGAAGCCGGCGTGCACATGCCGATCGACACATTTTTTTCTTCACTTGCGTCGGAGTTGCACAGCAACGCCATCGGCGTGATCTTGTCGGGGACCGCTTCGGACGGCACTCTGGGCGCGGCGGCGATCAAAAGCGAGGGAGGCATCACCTTCGCGCAGGATTCGCGTTCGGCGAAATATGACGGCATGCCCAACAGCGCCATCGCCGCCGGTTGCATCGATTTCGTGCTGCCGCCCGAGCGCATCGCCGAGGAACTGCTGCGAATCCGCCTGCATCCCTACGTCGCAAACTCCCAACTGGAAGATACGGAGCAATCGACGCCGGACCGTCAGTTGCTGATGGCGCGAATCTTCCGTCTGATGAAGCAGGTGTGCAAAGTTGATTTTTCAGATTACAAGCAGGCCACGGTGCGCCGGCGCGTGCTGCGGCGAATGGCGCTGAACCGGCTGGACGACCTAGGCGAGTACACGAAATTCCTGTTGGAGCATCGCGACGAAGTGGCGGCGCTGCACAACGACATCCTGATTAACGTCACGCGGTTCTTTCGGGATTCGGGGGCATTTGAAGCGCTGAAGGGAAAAGTCTATCCCGACATATTGAAGAGCCATTCGCCCCAGGAAGCGGTGCGCATCTGGGTGCCGGGGTGTTCCACCGGCGAGGAAGCATATTCGCACGCGATTTCGCTGCTGGAATACCTTACCGACATTCGCGCCGAGGTCTCCGTTCAGATTTTCGGCACAGATCTTTCCGTCCCTGCGATTCAAAAGGCGCGCTCGGGCGTTTACCGGGAAAGCATTCGCAATGACATTTCCGCCGAGCGGATCAAGCGTTACTTCACCAAAGTCGAAAGCGGCTACCAGATCAACAAATACATTCGCGACATGTGCATCTTCGCCAATCAGAACGTGGTGGGTGATCCGCCGTTCTCGCACATCGATATCGTGAGCTGCCGTAACGTCCTGATCTACCTCAGCCAGAATCTGCAAAGGCGCCTCGCGCCGATTTTTCACTACGCGCTGCGCCCCGGCGGTTTCCTGATGGTCGGCAACACGGAGGGCCTGGTCGGTGCCGGATCGGAACTGTTCGATCTGGCGGAAAGGAAATGGAAGATCTACCGCAAAAGAGCGGTACCGACGCCTGTGGCATTCGGCGTCCAACCCGAACATTTCGACGGGCGATTGGGGAGTCAGGAACTGGAATCTGCAACCGTTAAGCTGGAGGCGGCGCGAACTCCCAATGACGTGCAACGGGAGGCCGACCGCCTGCTGTTAAGCCGCTACGCGCCCGTCGCGGTGCTGGTGAGTGCGGATCTCGAAGTGCTTCAGACTCGCGGGAATGCCTCGCGTTTCCTGGAGATTCCGACGGGAAGAGTCAGCCTGAGTCTCCTGAAAATGATCAAGCCGGCGCTGCTGTTCGATGTTCAGAACGCGATCGCCGAGGCGCGCACTTCGGGGGGCTCCGCTCGGCGGGTGGGCCTGCAGCGGGAATCGGGCAGCGAATCCGGTCGGGTCGCCGTCGAGGTCACTCCGATTCAGGCCTCGTCCCCATCCACGCAGTGCTTCTTGATTGTCTTCGAGGAGGAGACCATCGGCGAAGCGCGGCCGCCTGCGGCTCACGACGACGCCGAATTGCCGGAAATGGACGCGCGCGACAGGGTGAACACACAACTCCGGCGGGAGCTGAGCGCCACCAAAGAATATCAGCAATCCATCATCGAGGCGCTGGAGGCCAGCAACGAGGAGTTGCAGTCCGCCAATGAGGAGATTCAATCCGGAAACGAAGAATTGCAGAGCACTAACGAGGAGCTGCAAACCTCCAAGGAAGAGCTGGAATCCGCGAACGAGGAGCTCAACACCGTCAATGAAGAAATGCAGAGCCGCAACTTCCAGCTTACGCAGACGAACAACGATCTGATAAACCTGCTCGGCAGCGTGAATTTGCCCATCGTCATGGTGAATTCCGATTTGAGCGTCCGGCGGTTCACGCCCAGAGCGGCGGAGCTGATGGGACTCTCGTCGAATGACGTGGGCAGACCGCTGGTGCGCGTGAATCTGAAGGTCAAGCCTCCGCAATTTGAAGCCATGATGCTGGAAGTAATGCGTGACGGCGCGACGCGGCAAAACGAATTCGGCCATGAGGACAAGTCGTATCGGCTGCGCGTCACGCCCTACCGAACATCTGACAACCGCGTGGAAGGCGTGGTGGCTGCGCTATACGATATCTCCGACGATCAAGACCATCGCGGACCGGCGAAGCGCACGAACCGCGGGACAAACAACAGACCCAGCCGGAAGCCGAGACCCAGGAAGAAGTAAAACACCTGACTTGAGAGGAAGCGCGAAACCCTTTCGCGCGCGCCTGCTACTATATTGCGGACTCAGCGTTTTGCCGCAGACCATCGCACAAGCGGCAGAAGCCCAGGGGAAGTGTGAAGCGCTCCGCTTCCTCGTGCGCCTGAAACTGAGCGTGCAGGTAGATAAGCTCGCCACCGCAGGAGGAGCAGGATTTCGGGAGGTTGGGCGTGCCCGCCAGATGCTGTTTTAGGGAACGAATGAAATCGAGCTTGGAGGCAACCGCCATTTCCCGAAGTTACCGCAACGAAGGGATGTCACAAGCGTCAAGACGCGCCACGACCAGGGAAGTCGCCGCGTTTCTCTCGGTCGGGCGCGATGCGACCACGCCCTGCCGCCACTTTGACCAGCCCGCCCGCGAGAACGGACGGCGGACTAGAGCGTCTATACGCTACATTACGACACCATTGGAGTCGGCTGTCCCGCAGCGAAAAGCCTGATTTGGCCAGCGATTTGCAGCAATTGCGTCCGCCTAACGCGCGAATGGATTGAAAGATTCAACAATTGCTGCAAATCGTTGAAATATAGTATCGTGCGCCCATGGCAAAGCCGGTCTTGAGGCGCCGACGTGTCTCCAAGTTGCCGGCGATTCGTACGAAAAGAGGCAAGAAAATGGCATCCCCAGCGAAATCAGGTCCCAATACCAATCCCGAACTCGATGGCCACGAGGGTGCAAATGTCGACAAGATCCGCGACATATTGTTCGGCTCGCAGATGCGCGATTACGACAAGCGCTTCGGGCGGCTCGAAGAGCGCCTGATCAAGGACGCTGAATCGCTGCGCGATGAGATGAAGAAGCGCTTTGAATCGCTCGAGACATTCGTTCAGAAAGAGCTCGAATCGCTGGGCCAACGCCTGAAGGCGGAGAAGGCCGAGCGAGCCGAAGCGGTGAAGGAAATCGGCGTGCAGATGCGCGACACCTCGAAAGCGTTCGACAAGCGTCTGGGCAGCCTGGACGACCAGCTGACCGGAGATACCGCCGAGCTACGCGCCCGGATTCTGGAGCAGTCGAAAGCGCTGACGTCCGAGATCGGCGAGAAGTCGCGCGATATGAAAAAGCTGCTCGATCAGGAAGTCGAAGCGCTGCGCATCGACAAGGCCGATCGCGAAGGCCTCGGCGACCTCTTCACTGAATTCGGCATGCGTTTGAAGAACGAGTTCAATCTTCCCGAGAAATAGATTTTCAATGCGGCCGACGGCTCGCCACCCCGCGCGGGCGTAACGCCGAATTGCAAACCCCATGGCCGCCCCTCACATGAGCGACAAGCACACTGACGACGCTGGTCGTCGGTCGACGGGTAATTCCGCGCAGGAAGACGAAAAGGCGCTCCAGGAACTTCGCTCGCTGCTCCTCAGCGAAGAACAACATGAAATCGTAGCGCTCCGCGAACGTCTGGAGAGCACGGAACAGCGCGCTCTCGACGTGAGTGCCGTGGTGGCCGAGGCCATCGAGCTGCGGCGCGCACATGGCGGCGACACCGCTCTGAGCGCGGCTCTGACGCCCACCGTGGAAGAAGCCGTCCGCGAATCCGTGCGCAAGGATTCGCACGTGCTGGTTGAGGCGCTCTTCCCGGTGATGGGCCCGGCAATTCGCCGGTCGGTAGCCGAGGTGTTTCGCTCGACCGTGGAATCATTCAATCAGGTGCTCGAAAGCACGTTTTCGATTCGCGGGCTGCAATGGCGGTTCGAAGCCATGCGCATCGGGCGCCCCTACGCTGAAGTCGCGCTGCTGCACAGCCTGGTCTATCGCGTCGAGCAGGTTTTCCTGATTCATTTGAAGACCAGCCTGGTGCTGCAGCACGTGGTCGATCCGGCCGCGGCGACGCAGGATGCGGACATGGTCTCGAGCATGCTCTCGGCGATTCGCGATTTCGTACGCGACTCGTTCGAGACGCAACAGAGCGATTCGCTCGACAGCTTGCAAATGGGCCAGCTGCAGATTTGGATCGAGCAAGGGCCGCAGGCAATCATCGCGGCGGTAATTCGAGGGCAGGCGCCGCAGGAGCTGCGGCTGACGCTGAAGGAAAAGCTCGAGGAAGTTCACGCCCGGTTTTCACGCGAACTTGAGAACTTCGATGGGAACGCCGCGCCATTCGAGGCGTTTCATTCGGAGATGGTGGCTTGCCTTACGGCGTCTTACAAACACGACCAGAAACCGAAGTCGCGCCCCTACGTGGCGATTGCCGCGATCGTGCTTGCCCTGCTGCTGGGCGGCTGGTGGTGCTATGCGGCGTATCAGCATCATAAATGGGCGAATTTTGTGGATGCGTTGAGGCAGCAGCCGGGAATCGTGGTCACTTCATTTGCAAAATCGGGCGGCAAATACCAGATTCAGGGGCTGCGCGATCCGCTGGCCGCCGATCCGGGTGCGATCCTGCGGCAACAGGGCCTCGACCCGCAGAAAGCGGTTTTTCACTGGGGCGCGTTTTACGCGCTGGATGACTCGCTGGTGCAGCAACGCGCCATCGCGCTGCTCGCTCCGCCCGCCGGTGTCACGCTGACGGTACAGAATTCCGTCCTGCGTGCGAGCGGAGACGCCAATCTGTCCTGGGCACACGATATGCGAGAGCGTGCGCCGCTGATTGCGGGAATCAGCGCGGTCGACGACTCGCAGCTGAACACGCTTGCATCGACGATCATCCTGTTTGAAGTGGCGCAAGCGACCATTAATCCGCGCCAGCACGACAACATCGCCGCCGTCGCGCAGGAAATTCAGAAATTGCTGAAAGCCTCGCCGCCCGGCGCCACGGTCGAGCTTGTGGGCCACGCGGACAGCACCGGGGCGGAGGCAACCAACGTACTGCTGAGCCAGC
Source organism: uncultured Acidobacteriota bacterium (assembly GCA_963800535.1). Classification (GTDB taxonomy): domain Bacteria; phylum Acidobacteriota; class Terriglobia; order Acidiferrales; family UBA7541; genus Palsa-295. The sequence continues at coordinate 150,311 of CAWDBK010000017.1, read as the reverse complement.
AACGGGCAGACAATGTGATGCGCGCGCTTGTCGGGCTTGGCGTTCCGGCGCAATCGCTGCGAGCCCTGGGCGTCGGGATGTCCTCGCCGCTGCGCCCTGAAACCGACGACCAGAACCGCCAGTTCAACCGCAGCGTCAGCATGCGAATCCCCGGCGCGCCGCACTCGCCGAAGAGTTAAGGCCGCCCCTCGATGCTGCAAAAGAAAATCTGCATGCTGGGATCTTTTTCCGTAGGCAAGACAAGTCTGGTCAAGCGCTTCGTCGAAAGCATTTTCTCCGAGCGCTACCTCACAACCGTGGGCGTCAAAATCGACAAGAAAGTGGTTTCCAGCGGCGGCGAAGAAGTTACGCTGATGCTCTGGGATTTGTACGGCGAGGACGAGTATCAGAAAATCCGCATGTCCTATTTGCGCGGCGCCCACGGCTATCTGCTGGTCGCCGACGGCACGCGCGCGGCAACCTTGGACAAGGCGCTGGCAATCCAAGAAGAAGCCCAGAAAAATTTTGGTCCCACGCCCTACATCGTCGCGCTCAACAAGTGCGATTTGACCGGCGAATGGGACGTGACGGGCGAGCGCGAGGCCGAAATCACCGGTAGCGGCCGCCATGTGATCCGCACCAGCGCGAAGACGGGCCAGGGAGTCGAACAGATATTTGAGTCGTTGGCGAAAGCGATGATTGCCTCATGACCAGTCCCGGACTAAAGTTCTCCGCCCAGCCCATGGCCCAGGAACCGACGCCTGCCCGGTCCGCGGACTCTCTCGCTGCAGCCTTGCTTGAATCGCAGGGATACGCCGCATTCGAGCACCTGGGCGACGGCGCGTTTCAGTTGATCGGTCCGCGGACGCGATTTTCGGCTCTGCTCCTGGGCGCGGACGATGCTTCTGAAGCGCCCCTCCGGCTTGCTGATCGCATGGCGTTTCTGGAAAGTTTTCTTCCGGATGCCGAGGGGTGCTGGAACAGCGGCGGCGACGGTCATGCGGAATCGGGTGCTTGGATCGAGCGCGTGGATAGCGGCCAGGAGTTGGCGCTGGAGGCGTCGGCTTTTCGCCTGGCCGGGCGACGCATTCTTCTGATTCGCAATCCGCAGAAGCAATTCGCTCGCGAATCCGAGCTGTTGCAAACCGCGCGCGACGCGGCGCTGGGCCACGAGCGCCTGCTCCGCGAGATTCAGAAAAAGGAAATCCTGCTCCACTGCGTGATTCACGACCTTTCCCAGCCGCTCTCGGCGATTCGCGGCTGTTTTTCTCTGCTGGCAGCTGAGAATCATTCGTCGAAGTTGCGCGAGCTGATCGACATCGGCCAGCGCCAATGCCGCGATCAAGAGGACATGATCCGCGGCATCCTGCAGGCTTTTTCCGAAGAGCTCGCGACGCAGGACTCGTCCGCGCACGATCCCGCCAACGCGCCGAACGTGGTGCAAATCGCGCGGCAAATCGCTCAGGATTTTTCGGCGGCGTTTGCGGCCCAAGGCGCGCGCACCGAGATCGATCCGCGAATGGACGCAGCCGGCAACTGGCGCGTGGTCGGCGATCCGGCTCGGCTTCGCCGCGTCTTCACGAACCTGGTTGAGAACGCGCTGCGCTACAGTCCCGCGGGAACCACCGTCACGCTCGGCGCGATTGACGAAGATAAATTCGTTCGCGCCTACGTGGACGATGAAGGCCCCGGACTGCCGGTCGGCGCCGCCGCGGCGCGGCTCTTTGGGCTCTTTGCCAAGGGCCAGGAAGGCGGCGGCAAAGCGGGCCTGGGACTTTATTTTTGCAAGATGACGGTCGAGCGCTGGGGAGGCACGATCGGCGCGGAAAATCGCGCGGATCGCGGCACACGATTCTGGTTTCGCTTGCCGCGCGTGCAAGAGAGCCTCGTCGAGGTCAATCCGCCCGCTGAGACCGCAGTTGGCGCGGGCTCGCGCAACACCACGGAAGCCAGGCTAAAACCGGCGGGACGGCTTCGCATTCTGCTGGCCGACGATGCGCCGGTGAATCGCCGTGTCACTTCGCTATTGCTCGAAAAACAGGGCCATCAGGTCGTCGCGGTCGAGAATGGCGTGGAAGCGCTGGCTCGTCTCGCCAAGGACCGTTTCGACGCGGTGATCCTCGACGAAGAAATGCCGCAGATGGGCGGCCTCGAAACCGTCCGCGCGATCCGAAGGCAGGAAGCGGCAGCCGGTCGCCACATGCCCGCAATCCTGGTAACCGGAAACGCCACCGACGCCGCCCGGCAGCGATCGCGTGAGGCTGGCTTCGATGCCCACATCGCCAAGCCGTTCCAGGATGACGAGTTGTTTCACACGCTCGCTGATTTGAGCCGTGCCGAACACGCGTTTATAGCAACCCCTGCCGAAAAACCCTCGGCGAGCCATGCCGAAGCGGACGAGCAGGAGCTGCTGCGCCGCGTGGGCGGAAATCCGAAGATGCTGCGCGATGTGGCGAAAATTTTCGCGCAGGATACGCCCAGGCGAATGTCTGCCATACGAAAGGCGATTGCGCACGACGACGCTGCGGGCCTGGCGACCGCGGCGCACGCCCTGCGCGGCTCCGTGGCTATGCTGGGAGCCGTCGACATCGCCGATGCCCTGCGCAGAGTGGAAACTCTGGGCCGCGAAGGAAGAGTGGGCGAAGCGGGCAAGATTTTGGCGTCGATTGAGGGTAAACTCTCTGCCTTCGAAAAGCGGATGGCGGGAATCGGCGGTGCCGGCGCCGCGAAGCGGCGAAAAGCCGCGGCCGCCACCCTGCGGGCGCGGAGGACAGCAAGATGAAAAAGATTCTGATTGCCGACGACGACCGCGCCACGCGTCACATGCTGAAGACCATCCTGGGAGACGCAGGCTTCGACGTCACGCTCGCCGTCGACGGCAACGCCGCGCTGAAAAAAGTGCACGAGGGCGGGTTCGACCTGTTGCTCACCGACGTTTGGATGCCCGGCATGAATGGCCTCGAGCTGATGGCCCGGCTGAAAGAACAGCCGAACGATCTCCGCACCATTGTGATGACCTCGGACGATACGTCCGAGGTGATGCTCCGCGCGATTCGCGAGCAGGCCTATCACTATTTCCGGAAGCCCTTCGAGCCCAACGCAGTGGTCGAGCTGGTGAAGGACGCACTTTCCGCAAAACCTTCGGGCGCGCCGATCGAAGTAATTTCCGCCGTGCCGCACTGGATTGAATTGCTCGTCCCCTGCGAACTCGAAGCCGTCGCGCGCATTACCGGATTCATGTCTCAAATCAAATCGGAGCTTTCCGAAGAAGACCGCGAGCACGTCGGCTTCGCTTTCCGCGAATTGCTCACCAACGCCATCGAATGGGGCGGCAAGCTCGACCCGAATCAGAAAGTGCGCATTTCGTATCTGAAAACGAAGCGTATGGTCCAGTACCGGATCGCCGATCCCGGCATGGGATTTCGAATCGAAGAGCTCGATCATGCCGCCATCAGCAATCCGGAGGACGACCCGATGCAGCACAGTGAAGTCCGCAAGCAAAAGGGGTTGCGTCCCGGCGGTTACGGCCTCTTTATGGTGCGCGACCTGGTCGACGAGCTTCTCTACAACGAAGTCCACAACGAAGTGGTTCTCGTGAAATATCTGACTCCCGCGTCGTAACCCAGCCTGAAACCATGCGCAGTTGACACGCGTCTGCGTTCGATGGACTATGCGGGCGCTTCTTCGGCAGCTGTCCTCGTGCCTGATCGGAGCGCGCCATGCAATCCAAGAGCTTTTACGGCTGGAAGCTGGTGGTGGCCTTCTGGCTCGTCATTGTGCTGAATTTCTGCTTCCCGACCTTCGGCACCAGCGTGGTGAACACCTACATGGCGAAGGCCATGCACCTAAGCCGAACGCAGTTGGGAGTTGCATTTACCGTTTTTAGCCTGATGGCGGGATTGCCCGGTCCGCTGGTCGCGTTTTCTATTCGCAAATGGGGGATTCGGCCCACGCTCGTCGCGGGCACGCTACTCTCGTCGCTCGGCGCGTTCCTGATGGCGACTCGCGTGGAAACCGTGCGTCAGGCGGTCATCGTCTTCGGGATCATCGTTGGCTCGGGCGTGGCGCTCGCGGGGACGATCGGGCCGCAGGTCGGCGTGGCGCGATGGTTTCACAAAAAGCGCGGACGGGCCATGTCGTTGTTGCTCACGGCTTCCGGCATCGGCGGATTCATCGCCGTGCCCACTCTGCAACGCGCCATCGCGCGCGACGGCGGCGATTGGCGGGCGGCCTGGTGGCTGATGTCCGCCATGTCGCTCGTCGCGGCGCTCACTGCCGCGATTTTTGTGCGCGATAGCCCCGCGCAAATGGGTCAATTACCCGACGGCGAATCCGCCGCGATCACTCCCGAGGAACCCGATGAGCGCGTCTTGCGCGCGAGTCACGGCGTCTACAAATCCACCGAAGACTGGACGCTGGGCGAAGCCTTCCGCACGCCCACTATTTGGCTGCTGATCTTCACCTATCTCGGTTTCTTCATGGGGTTCTTCATCTACATCGCGCACGGCGTGCTCCATCTGGAGGGACTGGGTTACTCACCGGGAAAAGCCGCCGAGTCGATTTCAATCGTGCTGATTTCGTCGATGCTCGGGCAAACCACGGTGGCGCTGATCGGCGATCGCGTGGAGCCGCGGAAAATCTCCGCCGTTGCCGTCTGCCTTTATGGATCAGGAACGTTCCTCGCGATTCACGCCGTTACGCCGGCGGTCATGTATGCCTACGCGATTCTGATGGGTTGGGGGTTCAGCATGGCCTTCACCTGCATGGCCACGATCCTGAGCAACTATTACGGCTCGAAGGTCTATCCCTCGCTGCTCGGCATCACCACGCCGCTGGGCACCACGCTCGGCGCCATCGGTCCCTACGTCGCCGGACGCTTCTACGACCATTTCCACACCTACAGCCAGATCTTTACCATCGTCGCGGTCATTTGCTTCGCGAGCGCGGTGCTTTACCTGCTGGCGAAACCTCCCATGCGATCGCCGACTCGCGCAAATGTCGAGCCCGTGGCCGCCGCCTGAGCGCAATTGCTTCAGTGCGCGCGTAGGAATCGAATCACGCGCGCTTCATATTCCGCGGGCGCCACTCCCAGCGCGGACGCGTGCTCGGCGCCCTGCACCACCCAGAGCTCTTTCGGTCCGGTGGCCGCGTTGTAAATCCGCTCGGCATGACGGCAGGGGATGACCGCGTCACGCGTTCCGCAAATCAGCAATACAGGAAATGCCCGCTCGGTGACGGCCTTTTCGGGAGAATCATCATCGGGATCGAATCCGCCCGCCTTCGCCATGGCGCGCAACCCCCTAATGGTGGCGGGACGAAACAGCGTCTTGCCTAGCAAAGGACTAAAATGCAGACCGCCGTAGTCGTAACTCACTTCTCGCAGATTCGCGAATGGATCTTCAGCCACCACGCCCGAGATACGCGGTTCGACCGCCGCTGACTGCAACGCTTGCGCCGCCCCCATTGAGACCCCCAACGCATACAGTCGGCGAACGCTTTCGGTCGAATACAATCTGGCAGTGATCGCCGTGGTGTCGTAGCGCTCTTTCCAGCCGTATGTGGCCATATCACCGCCGCTCTCACCGTGGGCGCGCGCGTCCATCATCACCACGCGGTAGCCGTCCCGCAGCAGGAATTCGGCGTAACCCAGCATTCCGGTGCGGTTGTCCGCCACGCCGTGGAATATCAGCACCCAATCTCCATTGGTTGTAGGCGGCCGGATTTTCCAGCCTTGCAGTTCCGCGCCGTCACTCGCGCGAACCGAAAAATCCTCCTTCGCCGCTCCCGTACGGGCAAGCATCTGCGCGGTTTCAACGGGCCGCATGAGATTTAGGCGCGGAGGATGCAATGTCGACGGGCCCACCTGGCTCCCGACGTAGCCGGCGCCGCCCGCGACGAGCAAAAACAGAATGAGGATCACGAAGGCAAGTCGACGCACGAGCGCCTCTTGCATTGATACGCAATTACGACCGGCGGTGTTTCACTTCGAGGAACGTTCGCGGACCATGCGGATCGGCTTCACGACCATATCCTTCGGGGCGTTCACCTGATGCTCCAGCATCGGCGTCAGCTCGCCTTCGTCCGCCGATTTCGGTATGAATTTCCATTCCGTCGACGGCGCGTACTGGTCTTTCTGCATCACCACGAAAACCAGCGCTCCGGACTTGAACCGCGCGTTCAGCAGCGGCGCCTCGCCTGAATCCTTATGCGTGCCGTCGGTGAGGTTCCCGTCCTTATCGACGCTGATATCGAAATTGTTCAGCGTGCCCGCCAGCGAACCGCGTTCTTCGCGCAGCACCAGCACCGCGAAAACCTCGCCATTAAGGCTCGCCCGCCACTTTCCGACGAAAGTCTTCAGATCGGACGTCGCGGAATCCTTCGCCGCGTCAGGCGGGTTCTGAGAGGCGGGCGCAACGATAGGCGCAGCCGGAATTCGGGCTAGCAGCATGAACCCGGTAAATATCCGCACAAATCGGCGCGTCATAGCGCCGCATTTTAGCACCGGCGCTATCGCCCGGCGCGCCGCCAGATGGCAAAAGGGCATCCCCGCCGGATCGTGGAGCACCGCCATCTCGCCGCCCTCGGGCAGCATGGTCGGAGGAATCAGGATTTTCGCGCCCCGTCCTTCGGCCTTTTCGGCAAATTCCTTGACGCTATCCACGTTCACGAAAAGCTGTACGAAATTCTGCGCCTGGAGTGGGGCGCGCCAGATCCCCCTGAATTCCTTCGCTCGTGCCGGTATTGATCCGCAGCGAAACCGGGGCGGGGAAATGCCCCGTCCTGCGCTGCATGTCCGAGGGGTGCATCCTGGCCGCGGCGTGCCGCATCGTTTGACAAGTATCTCCGCTTCATTTGTTTCGCGGCAATCGCCCGGCGATTGCGTAGGCAAGCGCGGAATGGGTCTGTTACAATTTTGCGATTCACGGAGCGCGCCGCGAGGCAAGTGCGGCCGATCATGGCGGAAAACAACAAGCCAAAACTGATAACGATCGCGCTGATCGTGGTACTGGCCATAGCGATCGTCTCCGTCCTGGCGCTGCGCCGCCAGGCGCCCGGGGTGACGGTCATTCACGTCGCGCGCGAGGACCTCAGCGCGAATATCACCAGCAACGGCAAAGTCGAGCCGCTTTCGCCCTACGTCGCCCACGCCGAATTCCCCGCGTTCGTCGATAAAGTGACGGCTACCGAAGGCCAGGCCGTGCATCGCGGCCAGGTGATTCTCACGCTGGATGCCGCGGATGTCCGATCGCAGCTCGCCCAGGCCCGCGCCGACCTGCTCACCGCGCAGAACGATCTCCGCAACGCCCGCGCCGGCGGCCCTCCCGATCAGGTGGCCCAACTCAATGGCGATATCGCCGCCTCCGAAGTGCAGGTGAAAAATCTCCAAACCACCGAACAGGCTCTCGAAGGCCTGGTCGCGAAGCAGGCAGCCACGCCGGATGAACTCGCGCAGGCCCGCGAAAATCTCGCCAAGGCGCAAGCGAACCTTCAGGCGCTTCAGGCGAAGAAGCAGGATTTGACCGCGCGCAACTCCGCCATCGTCCAGGGCGCCGAACTCCGCGTCAGCCAGTCGCAGGAGCTCGCGCAGTCCCTGGAGGAAAAAGTCGCCTCCGCCACCGTCACCGCTCCGACCGACGGCACGCTCTATTCGCTCCCAGTGCACGCCGGCGATTACGTCAAAGTCGGCGACACGCTCGCCGAAATGGCCGACCTCAGCCGCGTCCGCGTCCGCGCATTCGTCGACGAGCCGGACATCGGCGCGCTCGAGCCGAATCAGAAGGTCGCGGTCACCTGGGACGCCAAGCCCGGCCGCACGTGGACCGGCCACACCGAGGAAGTTCCCAAGCAGGTTGTCGCCCGCGGAGTGCGCAGCGTCGGCGAGGTGCTCTGCTCGATCGATAATGACAAGCTCGAGCTTCTGCCCAACACCAACGTCCAGGTGCAGATCATGGTTCGCGATCGTCACGGCGTATTGGTCGTGCCGCGCGCCGCCGTACAGACCGATGCGAATCAGCATTACGTCTTCGTCTTCGGAGACGACAAAGTCCGCCGCCGCGACATCTCAATAGGAGTAGCCGGCACCTACAAATATGAAATTGTCTCCGGACTCACGGACACCGATCGCGTCGCCGTCGTCGATCCGGGCAGCAGGCCTTTGCGCGATGGAATGGAAGTTCGCAACGAGGAGAACAATTGATGCATTGTCGCAGTCAGCGCATTGCAGCGGTCACCGTCGGCGCATTGTGCGCGGTACTGCTGTTAACGCCGCGCGCGCTGCGCGCCGATGCCGCCTCAGCGATTCAATCGGCGCAGCGCCAGATGAATGCAGGGAACTACTCGGCCGCGATTTCCACGCTGCAAGCCGCCGTGCCCGGAAATTCCTCGAATGCCGAGCTTTTCTACTGGCTCGGCCGCGCCTACTACGAAGTTCACGACTGGGATAGCGCCGTGGCGCAGGGCGAAAAATCGATCTCGATTGATGCCAAGAATTCTCTCTATCACGACTGGCTCGGCCGCGAATACGGCGGTAAAGCGGACCGCGATCGCAGTTTCTCGGACGCGAAAAAAGTGAAATCGGAGTTCAAGCAGGCCGTGGCGCTCGATCCCTCGAATATCGCTGCACGCCGCGACCTGGAGGAATATTGCCTCGACGCGCCGTGGATCGCCGGCGGCAGCAAGGACGAAGCTCTCGAACAAGTCAAGGGCATCGCGGCCGTCGATCCCGTCGCCGGACATCTTGCCCAGGCCCTTTACAATCGCGAAGGGCTGAAAAATAACGACGCGACCGACGCTGAATTAAAGCAGGTGCTCGCCGCGCATCCGAAGTCCCTCGATGCGTATTTCGAAGTGGCGGATTTTTACCGCCAGCTCAATAAGCCCGCGGACATGGACGCGGCGCTCGAGGCCGCCGCGCACGTCAGCTCCAGCGATCCGCGCCTCGCGTATTACCGCGGAGTTTCCGGCGTGCTGGCGAATGCCAACCTGACCGATGCCGAGCGCGATTTGAAATCCTATCTTGCCAGCACGCCCGATCGCAGCGATTGGCCGTCGCACGCCGGTGCGCGCGAATGGCTGGGGCGTCTTTACGAGCTACAGGGGAAGCGTGCCGACGCGGCCGAGCAATATCGCGAAGCGCTGCAGCTCGAGCCCAAGCGCAAGGAAGCCAAATCCCGCCTGGACAAACTCGAAAGGAATTAGCAGACGCGGGTTTCGAACCCGCCCGACGGCCGAAATGTAGAGCGACGCGGCGATTCCAAATCACGCTCCGATGAAACCGACCCCAAACACAGCCGCATTCTGGAGCGAGACTTGGTCTCTCGCCATGCAGGCGCTCCGCGCCAATAAAATGCGCGCGGTGCTCACCATGCTCGGCGTGATTATCGGCAGCGGCTCGATCGTCCTGGTAGTTACCATCGCGCTCGGCGGCCAGCGCTACGTCCTCTCGCAGATCGAAGGCATTGGCGCCAATCTCGTCTCCGCTCGCGTGGTGAATCCCGGCGAATCCGGCACCCTCACCGTCGAGGACCAGATTTCGCCCGCCGATCTGCAGGCCATCAAGCAGGAAATGCCGCAAATGGTCGCCGAAGCGGCCGGCACTAACGAGCTTCCGATGACCGTCGTCATCAACGGCCAGGAACGGCCGGTCACGCTCGTCGGCGTCACGGAAGGCTTCGACCGCATCCGCAATCTCGGCGTACTCAGCGGACGCTATTTCGACTCCGACGACATGCAGTCGCGCAGCAAGATATGCCTGCTCACTCCGGATCTCGCTCGCCGCATTTTTCCCTTCGACAATCCCACCGGCAAGGACATCCGCGTGGGCGAGCTGCAATTCAGCGTCATCGGCGTGGTGCAGGATCACGTGGCGTCTTTCGGCCAGTCGGAAATTAAGAAGGAATCCGTGATCGTGCCGTTCTCGCTGTTGCAGTACTACACCGGCACTCCGTATTTCCGCACTCTCGACGTGATGGCCGATCGCCCCGAAGACATTCCCGCGGTCACTAACGTCGTCTCGCAGATTCTCCGCAATCGCCACCGCGCCACCGCCAATTATCGCGTCGAAAATTCCACTGGCATCCTCGAAACGGCGCGCGAAATCGCGCTCGCGCTGATGGTCGTGCTGATTCTAGTCGCGCTCATCGCGCTGATCATCAGCGGCGTGGGCATCATGAACATCATGCTCGTCACCGTCACCGAGCGCACGCGCGAGATCGGCATTCGCAAAGCCATCGGCGCCACGCAGGCCGCCATCCGCTACCAGTTTCTGATGGAAGCCATGGCCATCAGCGGCACCGGCGCCCTTGCCGGCATTGCTATCGGCGTTGCCATTCCCATCGTGCTCAGCCTGCTGATCCGGTTTATTCCCGGCGCCAGCGACATTACCGTTCCCGTATCCTGGGTCTCGGTCGTGCTCGCGTTCGTAGTATCCTGCTCCACGGGCTTGATTTTCGGCTACCTGCCGGCCAATCGCGCGGCCGCGCTGCAGCCCACCGAAGCGCTTCGCCATGAATAGAATTTTCTGATGGGTGGTTTCTAGGAGGTCGGAGCTTCAGCTCCGACATCAAGTGGGCGAGAAGAAATGGGGCTTTAGCCCCTGAGGTGGTTTGCGAGCGAGCAATCGATTGCCAAGTCTATGACCGACAGCCAAGTGACTCCCCGATCTCGAATCACCGGCGCCCTTTTTGCACTCGCCGCAGTTTGCGTGCTCTTCACTGTCTCATCCGCCAGCGCGCAGGACTCCGAAAGTCTCTCGTTGCATCAAGCCGTCACCCTCGCGCTGCAAAATAGCCGCGACGTGAAGCTCGCGCAGGTTCAATACAACGTGGCCCTCGGCGAAATCAAGGTCGCGAAAGCGGAGTTCCTCCCGAATCTTTACACCGGCTCCGGACTCGCCTACACGCACGGCTTTCCCGCCCTCCCCGGAGGTCAGCCACCTTCGATTTTCGAGCTTCAGTACACCGAAGCCTTCTTCAACCCGCTTCTCAAAGGACAGCAGCACGCCGCCGAAGACCGTGCCAAGAGTCAAAAGCTCGAACTCGATCGCATCAAGGACGACGTCACCGTCCGCACTGCTTCCACCTATCTCGAGCTGGCGAAGGTCCGCCATTCGCTCGAATTGCTGCGCGCCGAACAAGCCAGCGGCGGTAAAATCCTGCAAGCCATCCGCGACCGCGTCGCCGCCAATCAGGAATTGCCTATCGAAATCACGCGCACGCAGCTCACCGTGGCCCGTGTCGCCGAAAGCATCGTCCGTCTCGAGGACCGCGCTGACTTTCTCGAATCGCAGCTTCGCGATCTCACCGGCATTCCTGAATCTCATTCGCTCGATGTCGAGCCCGCCGACGATTCCTTCACCGAAAAACTCGCCACCGCGCAATCCGAAAGTGAAATCGAAGAAATGGCCATCCAGAACGATCAAAGCCTCGCCGAAGCGGAAAACGAACGCGCCGCTCGCGAACATATTTTCAAAGGCGAGAGAGAAAGCTACTGGCCGACCGTAAACATCGTGGGCGAGTACAGCATCTTGAGCAAATTTAATAACTACCTTGAGTTTTATCAGCATTTTGAGCGTAACAACATCAATGTCGGCGTTCAGATCCAAGTCCCCATTTTCTCGGCCAAGACCCATGCCAACGTCGGCCTCTCCCAGAGCCAGCTCTCGGAGGCCGAGGTCGCGCTCAGCAACAAGCGCCAGCAAGTCCGCTTCGACGTCCAGCAAAAGGCCCGCGGCGTCCGCGAGCTAGACGCCAGCAGGGAAGTCGCCCGCCTGGACCTTCAGCTCGCCCAGGAAAGCCTCCAACAGGAGCAGGCCAGATTCGACCAGAATCGCATCACCGTCCAGGAAATCGAGCAAGCTCGCCTGGACGAAAACCAGAAATGGATAGCTTTCCTCGACGCCGATTTCGCCCGCCAGCAGGCCCAGTTGACCCTCCTCCAGGCCACTGGACAGTTGGCTAAGGTCTTTCAATAGAACCGATTCAAAAAGCCCTATTGGGCCGACCCTTGAATTCAAGTAGAATGGTTGGGTTTGGTGCAATTTCTGAGGGGGACTACCGTAGATGCCTTCTGTAATGAAGACTCTGTTCTTGAATCCGCCGAGTTTTGAGAAGTTTGACGGTGGCGCGGGCTCCCGCTGGCCGGCTACGCGCGAGATCGAGTCCTACTGGTACCCGGTTTGGCTATCCTATCCGGCCGGGATGCTTCCGGGCAGCCGCCTTCTCGACGGCCCTCCGCACCACATCACGCCTGCCGAGGTCGTCAAGATCGCCAGGGACTACGAATTTGTAGTTCTATTCACGTCGACCGTCGGCTTCCTCAGCGACCTGCGCATGGCGCGGGCGATGAAAGAGCAAAAGCCCGACACCAAAATCTGCTTCGTCGGCCCGCAAGTCCAGATCAAGCCGGCCGAAAGCCTTCTCGCGAGCTCCGACCTCGACTTCGTCGTCCGTGGCGAATTCGATCACGCCGTCGTTGAGTACGCGCAGGGCAAGCCGCTCTCCGAGATTCAGAACGCAAGCTATGTGGTCGACGGCAAAGTTGTCCACAATCCCTCGCGGCCACCCATGCAGACCGCCGAGCTGGACGCGCTTCCTTTCGCGACCGACGTCTACCAGAAAGACCTCGAAATCGAGAAATACAACGTACCGTTCCTGCTCCACCCGTTCGTTTCGTTTTATACCGCGCGCGGTTGTCCGGCTCTGTGCACCTTCTGTCTCTGGCCCCAGACTCTTTCCGGCCACGCCTGGCGCACGCGCTCGGTTGAAAGCGTCGCCCGCGAATTCAAGCAGGCACACAAGATGTTTCCGCAGGCCAAGGAATTCTTCTTCGACGACGACACATTCAACATCCGCAAGGATCGCGTCCTCGCGCTCTGCAAGGAATTCAAGCCCGTGGGCTTCCGCTGGTCCTGTACCGCCCGCGTCCATGGCGATTACGAGACGCTGAAAGCCATGGCCGACGCCGGCTGCCGCCTGCTCATCGTTGGCTTCGAATCCGGCGACGCCCAGATCCTGAAAAACATCAAGAAGGGCCAAACGCTCGACATGGGCCGCAACTTCGTCAAGAACTGCAAAAAAGTCGGCATTCACGTCCACGGCGATTTCATCATCGGCCTGCCCGGCGAAACGAAAGACACCATCGAGAAGACCATCAACTTCGCCAAGGAACTCGACTGCGAAACGATTCAGGTCTCCATGGCCCACGCCTATCCCGGCACCGAGCTTTACGATCAAGGTGTGCGCGAAGGTTTTCTGGCCGGCGAAGCCATCACCGACGATGGCGGCCACCAGCTACCGCATCTGGAATATCCCGGCCTCTCGAAGGAATACATGGTCGAGAGTGTCAACCGCTTTTACGACAGCTACTATTTCCGTCCCAAGGTCGCCTGGCGCATCGTGCGCGACGCGCTTTGGGATGGCCACGAGCGCAAGCGGCTCTACCACGAAGCCGTCGACTTCATGAAGCTGCGCGCTGATCGCAAGCGCGTCTCTCGCAAGCAGCAGGGCGTGGACAAGAAGGCAATCGTCGCCGTGCCGCCGATGAATCCCCGCTCCGGGATCGGCGAGTCCCAAGGGGCATGACGGCTGCAAAAAGCCTCCACCTCAAAACCTCGTTCCTGATTTTGATCATGATCTCCGTCGCCCCGCTGGGCGACACATTCCTCGGCAAGGGCATGAAGCAGGTAGGCAGCTGGGAAGGTTGGGCGCCCGGTCAGCTCTGGCATTTTTTCTTCCGCGCTTTTACCAACGGCACCATCTGGATCGCCATCGGCCTGCTGCTCAGCTATTTCATCGCCTATCTGCTGGTGCTCACCTGGGCGGACTATAGCTACGTGCAGCCCGCCTCCTCCGCTTCTTACGTCCTGATCGCCTTGCTCGCCCATTTCGTTCTGCACGAAACCATCTCGCCCATTCGCTGGCTCGGCGTGGCCGTTATCTGCACGGGTGTTTTCGTCGTCGGCCACACTCATCCGAAAACTCCGGAGCACCACTCCTGGTGATCACCCAGACCATTTTCTACATGCTGATCGTATTCGTCGGCACGGGCGGCGAACTCTTCGTCTCGCGCGCCATGAAATCGATCGGCGAGGTCACCGATTTTCGGCCGCACGCGATTGCTCTCGTGGTCGGCCGCGCCATGCTGCTCAAGCGCATGTGGATGGGCATCACGCTCATGGCCATTGCTTTCTTTGCCCTGCTGGCCATGCTCTCGATGTCCAAGGTCAGCTTCGTATTCCCGTCGACCGCGCTCAGCTACGCCGCCGGCGCCATCGGCGGCCGCCTGTTCCTCGGCGAGCGCGTCACTTCCCAGCGCTGGCTCGGCGTAGGCTTCGTCTGCATCGGCGTAGTCCTCGTCTTCCTCGGCAATAAGTAGTCTCCGCGACGCAGGATGCCCGGGCCCTTGTGGCGAAGGGGGAACAGCGTATGAACTTGCGAACAGCCCAATTCATCTCTCACGGCCAGCCGCGGAGCGGCGGTTGTAATTAGCCCGGCACGAAGGTCGCCGTGGCGACCGAAGTGCCGGGAACATGAGAAACAAATCGCCGCAGTCCCGGAGGGACGGTTGAGCCCCGTTCGCTGAGACCCGCGAACGCCCCGCCTATGCCATACTTAACGCCAGAATCAAACCGAGGCGACGACTCTCCCAATGACCGCCTGGTCTCTCCTTCGTGACGCATTCATCATCCTGGCCGCCGCGCCATTCGCCTACTACGCGCTCGCCATCATCGCCGCCGGCAGATTCTTCCGCCGCAAAACCACCCGCCCCGGCGATTTTTTCCCTCCCGTCAGCATCCTGAAGCCGATCCGCGGCCTCGACCGCGAAGCCTACGAAAATTTCGCCAGCCTCTGCCGCCAGGACTACCCCGAATTCGAAATCCTGTTCAGCGTCGGCGATTGGCAGGAGCCCGCGCTGCCCGTCCTGCGCCAATTGATCTCCGATTTTCCCAAGCGCAAAATAAAAGTCTTCGTCGGTGCCGACGCGCTGGGAGCCAGCGATAAGGTCAATAAGCTCTGCCGCCTGGCCCGCGAGGCGCAGAACGAAATCTTGATCGTCAGCGATAGCGATGTTCGCGTCGAACCCGGCTTCCTGGCCGACGTGGCGGCGCCGTTCAGCAATCCCGCCATAGGCGGCGTCACTTGTCTTTACCGTGGGCTCACGGACGGCAGCCTGCCCGCCGATCTCGAAGCGCTCGGCAACACTGCCGACTTCGCGCCCGGAGTGCTGGTCGCCTGGATGCTCGGTGGTCGCCGCCTGAATTTCATGCTCGGCGCCGTGATGGCCGTCAGGAAAAAAGTCCTCGCTGAAATTGGAGGCTTCGAATCGCTGGTCGACTATTTCTGCGACGATTATGAGCTGGGAAACCGCATCGCCGCCCGCCGCCATCGCGTGGAGCTGATTCGCACGCCGGTCGATATCGTCTACCCGCACGAAACGCTCGCCGAAGCCTTCCAGCACCAGATTCGCTGGAACCTCAGCATCCGTTTCTCGCGTCCTGCGGGACACCTCGGCCTGCTTTTCACGCACGGCTTGCCCTGGGCGATCCTCGGCATCGCGCTCGCCCACTCCTGGCCCGGCACATTTCTCTTCGTTGGCGCTTACGCGCTGCTGCGCTACGAAGTGGCTCTCGGCACCGGCGCCCGCGGCCTGCGCGACCCGCTCATCCGCGGCAAACTTTGGATGCTCCCCGTGCGCGACGCCTTCGCCTTCGCCGTCTGGCTAGCCAGCTTCTTCCCCCAAAAAATCCGCTGGCGCGACCGCGAATTCCAAGTCCGCGAAAAACGCCTGGTCCCAGTCCCACCCTCGCGTTGATCGATGCGCCACAGGCTTTGTAGCGGCCGCCTTTCAGGCGGGCGCCTTTGGTTTCTCCGTTGCCGTTCCGGGTGCCCCACCTTCGTTTTGCGAGGGTGCGGTTCTTCCGACCGGATGTCTCGCGTCGAGCCATCACCTGCGGTTGACGAACGCCACATGCCTCGCTAAAGTAGTTCCAGGTCGCGCTCGCGGCCTTTTTTGTTGTCTCCCGTCGGCTGGGAGGTGATGCAATTGGTAGCATGGCAGACTCTGACTCTGCTCATCCTGGTTCGAGTCCAGGCCTCCCAGCCAAACTTCTCGCTCCCGGTCTTCCCGAGTAGTCATTTCCCTTTAAAGGAGTCTACGTGGATCTTCCCAGCATCCTAGATTGGAAAATCGACAGCATGTGGCGAAGACCATGCACCACGCCACCACGACTCAGATGCAAAGCGTGAAAGAGCTTATGACCAAATTGAAGCCGGGAGACTACACGGCGTGGGATCTGATTGTCTTCGCTTGCCTGCAATTGATACCCGGCGCACTAAATGCAAGCGTCCATGCCAGCGTGAGGACGGCCGAGCTACTTAGCGGAATTCGAATATTGAACGTGAGGCTGGAGTTGTTGACGAAATGGCTCATTGGTCTGACCGTGGCATTGGTCCTGCTAACGATTGCTTTGATAGTGATAACTATCCGGCACTAGGCCCCATACAAATCGTCTCGTTCTGCTGACCAAACGTCAGCGACGCATCTAGTCTTGACGCCCACGCGAGAGTTTGATGTACTCGCCATCAAAAATCGGCCGGCGGCATGGCGCTCGCACTCGGCCCGGGTGGAGATTGGTTTGGGATATGCAATCAAAGGGGAATCATAAGCCCGCGCAAACATCCGCGACGACGCTCCCTCTCGCGCGAATCCTGACCGTAACCGCTGCGATCGCTATCGCCGCCCTGCCCGGCTCCGCCCAGTGGTCCACCGTGGGCGGCGATCAAGGCAACACGCGCTACTCGTCGCTTTCGCAAATCAATTCGCAGAATATTTCGAAGCTCGGCGCTGCCTGGATCTCCGAAAAAATCGGACCTCCGCCCTCGTCGCGCGCCATGCCCGTGATCGACGGCGGGCTGCTGTTCGTTACCGCGCCTCCCTTCGTCACCGCCGTTAATCTCGCCGACGGAAAAATCGCCTGGCAATACCGCCTCGCCCCGGACACCGTCCCCGGCGCCCCTGTCGCAGGCTCGCCCGCGCGCGAAGGCGTCGCGGTCGGCGAAGGCCTCGTCTTTGTGGGCCTCTCCGATTCCAATCTCATCGCGCTAAGCGAAAAAACCGGCGCGCTCGTCTGGAAACAATCCCTCATCGATCCCAACGGCGCCAACACTGGCGGTCCTTCCGGCGCGCCGCTCTATCACGACGGCCTGGTCTCCATCGGGACCAACGGCGACAACGGAAATCGCGGCCAGATCGTCGCGCTCGACGCGAAAACCGGCAAAGAAGCCTGGCGCTTTTTCGTCGTCCCGGCCCCGGGAGAACCGGGCTCCGATTCGTGGCCCAAGAACGACTCCTGGAAGCGCGGCGGCGGCGCCGTCTGGCTGGTCGGCGCGTTCGATCCCGCGCTCGACACGGTTTACTACGTCACCGGCAACGGCGTCCCGCAGTACGGCGGCGAAAATCGCGCCGGCGACAATCTCTTTCTCTGCTCGGTCCTCGCCTTTGAGAGCAAAACCGGCAAGCTCCGGTGGCATTACCAGGTAATTCGCCACGACATCTGGGAAGCAGACATCGCCGAAGCTCCCGTGCTCTTCGATGTACAGGTAGAAGGCCAGCCGCGCAAAGCCATCGCCGCCATGCGCACCGACGGCTACCTTTTCATGCTCGACCGCGTCACGGGCAAGCCGCTCGGCCGCGTCGAAGATCGCCGCGTCGCGCAGGATCCCTTCCAGAAAACAGCTGCCACGCAGCCCTATCCCGTGGGCGCCGAACCTGTCCTGCCGGATTGCAATGACTGGAAAAAGCAGACGCTGCCGCGGGGATTCGAGCTGGGCTGCTTCTTCACTCCCGCGACGATCGGAAAAGAAAACGTGATCGCGCCTGTCTACGGCATGCGCGCTACTCCCATGGCCTTCGACCCGCAGACGCAATTCTTCTACGCCACTGGCAATGCCGGCCTGCAGTGGTTCCGGCGCGCCGAAGATCCCGATTTCTTCGGCATGGGTTTCAACAGTCGCGTGCCCGGCATCAACAAATTAAGCTACGGCGTCTTGGCCGCCATCGACAGCCGCACGAACAAAATCGCCTGGGAGAAAAAATTTTCCGGCGGACGTCCCAGCGGCGCGCTCGCCACCGCGGGTCGGCTGCTTTTTCAGATGGCCGGTGACGGAAACATCCAGGCGTACGACCCCGCGACGGGAAACCTGCTGTGGCAATTTCAGACCGGCACACCCAGTGGCAGCCCGCCCATCGCTTTTGAAAGTGCCGGCGACGAATACATCGCTACCATCGTCAATGGCGCGGTATGGGCGTTCAAACTCGGCGGCACGATTCCTCAGCGTACCGCGCCCGTGATCGTCGCCCCGGAGGATTTCGGCGGCGCCGCGGTCGACGCGAGCGTGATCGAAACCTCCACCTTGGTGCGCGACGCAGGGCTCACGGGCGCGCACTACATGATTGACGAATACGAATTCACTCCATTTCGCACCCGCATCAGAGCCGGCGCGAAAGTGACCTGGAGAAACAACGGGCGGCTGGTGCACACCATCGTAGCCGAGGACGGCTCGTGGACCACCGGTGCGCTCCGTCCTCTCGATTTCGCTGCCGTCAAATTCGACAAGCCCGGCACGTACACCTACATCTGCAAGGAATATCCGTGGGTCTACGGTCAGATCATCGTCGAGCCCGCTGCGGCGACAGACGCCCACGCGCAGTCGTCCGGCAAATAGGAACGCGATCGCCCGCGACTGAAATATTTGCGCCGTCATCCGCTCGCGGGAGTATCATAGCGCCGCTAAAACACCTCATCGGTCCCGCAGTAATTGCTTTCGCCGGAGGCTCACGTGAAAAAGCTGCTCACCATCGTCGGCATCGTTGTCGTCGTGCTGTTTCTGATCGCGATCATTTTGCCGCATGTGATCGACGTCAACCATTTCAAACCCGAGATTCAAACGCAAATCGCCGACGCACTCGGCCGTAATGTCACCATCGGAAATATTGAGCTGGCGATCTTCTCCGGCGGCGTGAAAGTCGAAGATGTGGTAATCGCCGACGATCCGAGTTTCAGCCCCTCGCCTTTCTTGCAGGCCAAGGAAGTAAAAGTCGGCGTCGCGCTCTTGCCTCTGATCTTTTCGCACCGCCTCGAAGTCAGCTCGTTCACTGTCACCGATCCGCAGGTTTCGCTACTGCGCTCTCCCTCCGGCCAGTGGAATTTTTCGACCATGGGCGCGGGCGGCGCCAAGGGAAAGAAGTCTGAAAGCTCTTCGGCACCCACGAACATCGCTGTCGCCGAGCTGAAAATCTCCAATGGCACGATCGTCGTCGGTACCACCGGCTCGCACCAGAAGACGCAAACTTACAAGAATGTCGATCTGGAAGCCTCCGACCTTTCGTATACCACGCAATTTCCGTTCAAATTTTCGGCGAAGACTCCCGGCGATGGATCCGTGAAACTCGAGGGCAAAGCCGGCCCCATCGACGCAACCGACGCCGCGCTCACGCCGCTCGACGCCACCGTGGACGTAGAGAATTTCGATCTTTCCGCCGCGGGCATGGTCGAGCCGCAGATGGGCGCCGCTGGGGTGATCGACTTCACCGGCAATCTTTCCTCCGACGGTAAGGAAATGAATTCGAAGGGCAGCCTGAAAGCGAACAAGATCAAGCTGAAGCCTGCGGGATCGCCGGCCACGGTGCCGGTCGACGTCGATTACGACACCACGTACGATCTGAAAAAGCAGACGGGCACGCTGAAGCAGGGCGACGTGCACATTGGCAAAGCGTTGGCGAAGCTCACCGGCAGTTACGACATCGCCGGCGCATCGCCCGTCCTCAACATGAAAATGAACGGGCAGGGAATGCCGGTTGCCGACCTGGAGGGAATGCTGCCAGCAGCGGCCATCACTCTGCCGCCCGGCGCGTCGCTGAAAAGCGGCAGCCTGGATCTGAACGTCGCCATCAACGGCCCCACGGACAAGCTCGTGGTCAACGGCCCCGTGAAACTCACCGACGGGAAAATCGGCGGCTTCAGCTTGAGCCAGAAGTTGGGCGCTCTGGGTTCATTCGCTGGTCTGGGCGGGAAAGGCGGATCGGACACGGAAATTCAACTTCTCAGCGCGGACGTGCACGTGGAACCGTCGGGAACGCGGGCGACGAATCTCGATATCGTCGTGCCGTCGATCGGCACCGTCACGGGAACCGCGAACGTGAGCGCGGACGGCAAGCTGGATTGCAAAATGAACGCCAAGCTTGCAGGGGCCATGGGCGCGATGACGTCGGTGATGTCGATGGGCAACAAGAACTCGAACGGCATCCCGTTCACAGTCACCGGAACGACGTCCAATCCCGTATTCCTTCCCGACATGGCCGGCATGGCCGGCAACATGGCCAAAGGCGCCGTCGCCGCACCGGAAGGCGCCGCTAAAGCCGCCACGGGCGCCCTCGGCGGCCTCTTCGGCAAGAAGAAAAACTAGCCCACACGCAACTCCGTGTCGAACATCTCGAGACCATCGTGCCAAACTGCGCAGGGTCGCAGCAGTCGGCAGGTTACGGCATCCGCCTGGGACACCGCTAGTGACTCTCGACATCGATCACGAAGGTATAAGTATGCGTGATCGAACCGCTGGTCGCCGTGATCACTCCGTTCGAATCAAGTCCCAAAGGCGTGCCGGGGTTTGAATTACCTCCTCCTCCACCGCCTCCACCACCCCCTCCTCCGCGGCCCCCACTTCCTCCCCCGCCACAAGAAACACTCGCCAGCAGAACCGCGAGCGCAAACAGGGCCAAGACCGATTTGCGGCGGCGTTTCACCGCCAGAAGCAAATGCAGAAGCATCAGACCCGCGATCCAAATCGTCAGCGTTCGCCACGGGATTCCATCAGGGCCGCCGCGTACAGCGGGCAGGACGGCCGAGGGAGCGGTTGTCATGACCGTGACCGTCGTAGTTCCATTGGGCGCGTTTGCGGATACGGTTACGGACGGCGGGGAAAAGCTGCAGCTGCTTTCCGCCGGAAGACCGCTACAGCCAGTGAAGCTGACTGTGCCGCTATACCCACCCACGGAAGCAACGTTGAGAACGATCGTGCCGGCGTTACCGGGTCCGGGGACATTCGCAACGTTGTAGGTGGACGTTATCTGGAAATCGGGAGGAGGGTTGACCGTCTCGGCGATCGACATCGCGGACACCACGTAATTCGTATCTCCACTGTACGTCGCGGTCACTTGGTTGGTGTTTGCCTGCAGCGATGTTGTCGTGACCTGGGCGACCCCGTTCGTAAGCGTCACCGGCCCGCCGATGTTGACGCCGCATTCATCCCCGAAGCAATAGGTGAACTGCACGCTCCCGGTAAGCGCGGGCGCGCTCGGGGGATTTCCGGTTGCCGAAACCGTAGCTGTAAAGGTGACGCTCGTGCCTTGGAGTACGGAAGCACCCGAAGTGGTCAAAGTCGTAGTCGTCTGCCGCAGCGTCACGTCCACATCGCCGTCCCCCGTCGAGGTAACGAAGTTCGTGTCTCCGCTATACGTCGCATCGACGACATCCAAACTGTCTACCGACCCGGCTCCCACCGGCAGAGCGGAGGTTGTGATCTGCGCCTGACCGTTCGTCAGGGGCGCGGAGCCCAATTGAAGCTGCCCGGCCGAAAAATTCACGGTGCCCGTGATGGCTGGCTCTCCCGCCTGAGTGGTGGTCACAGTCGCTGTCAGCGTCACGGGTGAATTGTGGGGAACGGACGGATTCGAAGGCATGACCGTAACGTTCGTCTGATAAAGATCCGGGACAATCTGCACTGGCGAAGTGGAACCGCTGTAGCTTGCGTCTCCGCTGTAGACCGCAGTGATGCTGTCCTGGCCGTGCGGAATATTACTGGTGAGGATCGTGGACTGGGCCATGGCGACGTGAGTCGTCGCACTGATTTGACCTAGCACCTGAGCCGTGCCGATGGGCGTGCTTCCGGAAAAGTACGTTACCGTGCCGGTGGGCGCAATCGACGTGAATACTTTGGGCGTCACGGCGATGTTCGTATTGATGCTTTCTTCCTGGCCCGTGACAAAAACCGGGGGACCGGAGAATCCTGTGAATACGAGGACAGTCGATGTCGCGACCGGAGTGATGGTCACCGTGCTGGTTCCCGGCGCTGGCGCTGTGTAGCTGTTGTCGCCTGCATAGGAGGCAGACAACACGTGCGTGCCGCCAGGAAGATCGATGGTCTGGTCTTCAGTGTATCCCTGCGAATTCAGCGCGTAGTTGCCGTTGCCTAGCGGCGCGGCGCTTCCTCCATTGTAGGCATCGGTCAGCGCGATGTTTCCGGTCGGACAGCCTGAGTTCCCGGGCGCGTTTTGGGCGCAAGCGTCGTCCGCCGCGCTGGTCACGTTAACGCGCAGCAGCGCGAGCGATCCAAAAGCAGCCGTGGTGGTGCTCGGATTTGTCTGTATACCCGTATTGGGATCGTACAGCTGATAGGCGAGCTGCACTTTGCTCGCTTCCGGCGCGACGTTCACGGCAATGGGCGGAGACGACGCACTGGAGCCAAATGTGCCATCGCCGGCATAGTTCGCAACCACGGTGTAGTTGTTGCCGCCGGGCAAACTATTTGTGCTGCCAGATGCTGCTCCTCCCGTTAGCGTGAATCCCTGCACTCCCTCGCTTCCATTGGGGCCCGTGTTGGCAATCAGCGAGACGTTGCCGGTTGGTGTCCCACCCGTGCCGGTGACGTTGATACCTACGTTTACCGATTGGCCGTGGGTGATGTTGATGGCGGCGCCGGAATTGAGCGCGAGCGTCGTGGAAGATTTCGTGAGCGCGACGTTCTTCCATTTCGTCACCAGGTTGTTCGCGTTCACGGAGCCCAGGCCGGTGGCAAGGTCGTACCCCGAGGTTGTGGCGTAGCCCGATAACACGCCGACCGGATCTCCCGGCGTATTCACCGTGCAATTCGGGCTGCCGCTGGCGCAGGGCATGGCGATGGTACCGTTGGTCGTGTCGTAGAAAACGCAGCTGGTGCCCGCGCCGTTGCTCGAATTGCAGCTGTTTCCCGTTTGGCCAGCAAGGTTGTACAACACATTCGCGGCGTTGCCTTGCCGCGATCCGGTGGCCTGATTCACCAGGGCCATGATTCCGGCGAATACGGGAGTCGAGGCGGATGTGCCTCCGATTTCGATGTAGTGCGTGTTAGGATCACTGGCCTGACACGAAGTGAATCCGTCGCTAGTGATATCCGCCGCGCAGATCAGATAAAACGCGCCGGAGGGCGATCCGACGGCAGCCATCATCGAGACGTCGGGAACGTCTCGGGCATTATCGTGCGGCGTGAGCGCCGTTTGCCAAGCAGGTTTGGTGTATCCCTGCGTGCAGCTCGACGGGTTTTGGCCATCGCCATTTAGACAGCCGCTCTTGCCCCCGGAACCGCCCGACGGAACGTCGAATCCTACATTCTCCAGCTGCGGATTATTACAGTTTGCTTCCGCGTTGGAACTGAATCCGAGCAGATTGCCGAAGACTGCATTGGTGCAGGTATTGTTCCAAGTCGTTTCTGGAATGTACGAAAGCGCGGAAACCGTAGCAGGCGTCCCGGCTGGAGCACCGGGCGGGACGGAGTTCGTAGGGCTCCAGTAGGTCGAAACATTTGTGGGGTCGTTGAAGTCGGTGCCGCCGACGGCGATGTTGTAGGGCGTGGACGAAAACCCGCTCACGGAAAGTCCGAACTGCGCGGGTCCGTCGATTCCAGCGTTCCGATCGCAAACGGCGGAGCCGCTGTCACCGGTGGCCACGAGCGCCGTGATTCCCTGAGCGGCCGCTTGCTGCCAGAGCTGGTTGTAAAATTGATTGCCGGCGCTTCCCAGGAACAGCTCGCAAATCCCATAACTTTCGCTCAGCACGGGCGCGAGGTTATTGTCGACGATGTATTGCGCCGAAAGATCGACCCCCAAGGTCGTCTCTGTGGTCGACGAAATCACGAAATCGATGGCCGCGCCTTTCGCGACGCCGCCAGTCCATTCGAGATCGAGGTCGGACTCGGTCTCATCCCCTTCAACGGTGCCGGGGTCGAGGCCATCGACGATTACCCGCGGATCGCTGGCAGGCAGCGCGAAGATATTCCGGAAATTACGGACGTCCTGAATGCTTACGTCGCTTTCACCTACCACGGCGATCGTGACGCCCGTTCCGTCGAAGTGCGACGGCGAGGCATTCCAGAGAGGCGTGACGTTATAGATTGTGGCGAAGTCGTAGGGACTCATGCCGTAGCACGCAAGTCCGGGCACGCCGCATTGAAGCCCGCCGAAGGTCAAGAGCGATGGCGAAGCAGACTCCAGCTTTCCGGTTTTCGAAGAACGCGAGACTTCGCCACCGAGGCGGTGCATGGCCTTCCGCGGAAAATTGTAAAGCGAGTCGATGCCCGCCACCACGGGTGCGAGCGCCGCGGGAATTTGCGGATCGGACGAATTCGCCCAGTAAGATTGCCCGTTCACTTGGTATTGATGAATCGAGGTGTGAAATGCCGCGCGCACCTGATTGGCGGTTCCGTTGAATTCGATGACCGTGCGGCCATTGGATACGCGGTTCACCTGAAAGCCGCGAGACTGCAGCCAGTCCGTGACCGTCTGGACGTCCTGGTCGTTGGGGCCGAACTGCTGGCCGAATTGCTGGGGAGTAAGCCAATGGTGAAAATTCGGCGATGCAGAATCCTGCAGCTGCTCCAGCAGCGCTTCGAGCGCGGATTCTTGATCCGCGCCGCGCTGCAGCACCAGCAGCATTCGCGTGACCGGCATACTGCCGGGCGCTTCGCCGCGATCATTTTGTACGCGGGCGAACGGATGGGTATTGCCGCGCAGCGTGGTGAGATTTGTTTCGTCGATTGCGCCGGTGATACGGCGCGCCGGAGAGATTGCTTGTGCCTCCGCGAGTGAGGGAAGCAGGGAAATAATTGCGGCGACGAAAAGCGCGCCGCCGGGCAAGCGGAATCGGTTTCGCATGGTTGCCTCTGGGTAGCAAACCAGCTGAGATTTCGAGTTTCCGCCGCCGGAGGGCCTGACAGCGGTTTATGTCCGCGGCAACAGCGGGGTTGCGCGGGCGCACATGTTGCCAAGGAAGGCACGGGCCGTCAAGTGTAACCTTCGACTCTGCCTAAGCCTTTGAGGCTAGAGCATTTGGCGGAGGACGTAGGGCAGGATGCCGCCGTGGCGCAAGTAGGACACTTCGAATGGGGTGTCGACGCGCGCCGTGGCATGGAAATGGCGGACCACCTGGCCGCCGGCGTCGCGCACCGTCACCTGAATACGTTTGCGCGGCTCGAAAGTTTGCGAAAGTCCTTCGAAATCATAGATTTCGTGGCCGGTGAGGCCGAGCGATTTCGCGGTGTCGCCGGGCAGAAATTCCAGCGGCAGCACGCCCATGCCCACCAGGTTGCTGCGGTGGATGCGCTCAAAACTTTCGGCGAGCACGGCGCGAACGCCGAGCAGGATCGTTCCTTTGGCGGCCCAGTCGCGCGATGACCCCGAGCCGTATTCTTTTCCGGCGAGAATCAGCAGCGGAATCTTTTCGTCGCGGTATTTCATGGCTGCGGCGTAGATGGACATTTGCTCGCCGTCCGGCAGGTGGAGGGTGACACCGCCCTCGGTGCCGGGGGCGAGCTGGTTGCGCAGGCGAATATTCGCGAACGTGCCGCGCATCATCACTTCATGATTGCCGCGGCGGGCGCCGTAGGAATTGAAATCTTTCTGCTGCACGCCGTGTGCGACCAGATATTTTCCGGCCGGGCCATCCGGTTGGATCGTGCCGGCCGGTGAAATGTGGTCGGTGGTGATGCTATCGCCCAGGACGGCGAGCACGCGCAGGCCGTGCAGATCAGAAATCTGGCCAGGCTGGCGCTGCATGCCTTCGAAATACGGTGGATTCTTGATGTATGTGGATTTGTCGTCCCAGGCGTAGAGATCGCCTTCGGGAACAGGCAATGCGCGCCAGTGTTCATCACCTGCGAAAGCGTCAGCATATTCCTTGGAAAACATTTCGGTAGTCACGGCGCTGCGCATCGTCGATTCAACTTCCTGCGGCGATGGCCATATGTCGCGCAGGTAAACGGGCTTGCCGGATTTGTCGTTGGCGAGGGGCTCGTTGACGATATCGAAATCCATGCGGCCGGCGAGCGCGTAGGCCACCACCAGCGGCGGCGAAGCGAGATAATTCGCGCGGCACAGCGGATGCACTCGACCCTCGAAATTGCGATTGCCGCTGAGCACGGAAACGGCGACGAGATTGTGGTCCTTGATGGCTTTGCCGATCGGTTCGGAAAGCGGACCGCTATTTCCGATGCAGGTGGTGCAGCCGTAGCCAACGAGATTGAAGCCGAGAGAATTGAGCGAGGGCCAGAGTCCGGCTTTTTCGATGTAGTCGGTGACGACTTTCGAGCCGGGCGCAAAGCTGGTCTTCACCCAGGGTTTTGATTTGAGGCCGCGCTCGACGGCCTTTTTCGCCAGCAAGCCGGCGCCGAGCATCAGCGACGGATTCGAGGTATTGGTGCAGCTGGTGATGGCGGCGATAACGACAGAACCATCACCGAGGTCAAATTTGTCGCCGTTGTTTTGCACGGGCGTGTGCTTTGGCGATTCGGTGAGCGATTTCTCGAATGCGACTTTCGCTTGTGTGAGCGGGACACTGTCCTGCGGACGCTTGGGACCGGCCATGGTCGGGACGACCGAGGCGAGATCGAGCTCGATCGTATCCGAGAAAAGCGGATCGGGCGTTTTGTCCGTGCGGAAAAGGCCCTGTTCTTTTGTGTAGGCCTCGACGAGTTTGACCTGATCTTCGGGGCGCGCGGTGAAGCGAAGGTAGGAAAGCGTCTCGGAGTCGACGGGAAAGAAGCCCATCGTTGCGCCATATTCAGGCGCCATGTTGGCGAGGGTGGCCCGGTCCGGAAGCGTGAGGCTGGAAAGCCCGGTGCCGTAAAATTCGACGAATTTTCCGACGACACCTTTCTTGCGCAACATCTGCGTCACCGTGAGCACCAAATCGGTGGCTGTAGCGCCCTCCGGCAAGCGGCCGTGCAGTTTGAAACCGACCACGGCAGGAATCAGCATCGAAAGCGGCTGGCCGAGCATGGCAGCTTCCGCTTCGATTCCGCCGACGCCCCAGCCGAACACGCCGAGGCCGTTGACCATGGTGGTGTGCGAATCGGTGCCGACGAGCGAGTCGGGGAAGGCGATCCATCCGCCACCTTGTTTCTCGCGGAACACCACTCGGGCGAGATATTCCAGGTTTACCTGGTGGCAGATGCCGGTGTCCGGCGGGACAACTTTGAAATTCTCGAATCCCTTTTGTCCCCAGCGGAGAAAAGCGTAGCGCTCGATGTTGCGCTGCATTTCCATGTCCGCGTTGAAGGCGAAGGCGTTGGCACCGCCGAATTTATCGACCTGCACGGAGTGGTCGATGACGAGTTCGGCGGGAATCAGCGGATTGATTTTTTTCGGGTCGCCGCCGAGTTTCTTGAGCGCATCGCGCATGGCGGCGAGATCGACTACGGCCGGAACGCCGGTGAAATCCTGCAGGAGCACGCGCGCGGGCATGAAGCTGACTTCTTTTTCGGTGGCGCCACCAGCAGCCGAGGGATTCCAGCCGGCCAGAGCCTCGATATCTTCGTAACGAACGAAGTGATCGTCTTCATGGCGCAGCAAGTTTTCGAGCAGGACTTTCAGCGAGAACGGCAGGCGAGCGACGTGGCCGACGCCGGCGCGTTCGATCGCGTCTAGGCGGTAGATATCGAACGAATCGCCGCCGACTTTCAGGGCCGCGCGCGACGTGAATGAATTTTTTGAGGGGAGGCTCATGCGGATTGAGATGTCTCCTGTAAAGGGAACGAGATCATTTTAGCGCAGTCGCGAGGGGGTAGAGGATTCTGTTTTCCATAGACGGTGCGCTGCTCGCAAATTTGGCAAACTGCGAAAAATTCTCGATTAGAAAAATTTCCCACCAATGTTTTAGGGCGATTTTTCACTTTCTAATATTTCATATTTGCGATTAAGAAAATCATAGGGTACGCAGATTTGCGGGGGCGCCCTTTGGAGACTGCCGTCCGCTGAAGTCTCTCGCCAAATCTGAGCCGAGGCTATCCGCAAGATCGCCAATCAGCACATCTCTGGGCAAGCCAGGGACAAGTCTGATCTCAGGGAGCGTCGCCAGGGCTGGATTTTGCGCTTGGAGTCGCGTTGAGTGCTTCACGCCCTCCATGTTAGGCGCGGAGAATTCGGTGTCAAGAGTGCGGTGCTGTGGACTGTTGTTTAACAGACCGCGAACGTCAAATCGTGTGGAGGTAGGCGAGGAGGTCGTCGAGTTGTTGCGGCGTTAGGTTGGCGCCGGCGGCGGGCATCATGTTGCGGCCGGTTAGGATTGTTTGACGGACGAAGCGTTCGTTGGCTGGGAGGCCGCTGGGGAGGAAGGATTTCTTGAAGAGGGCGTGGAGGCTGGGGCCGTTTTCGCCGGGGACGGAATGGGCGTCGTGACAGGGAGCGCAGGTTTGCTGGTAGATGTGGCGGCCGGAGGCCTGTTGGGCGTTGAGGCCTAGTTCGGCATCGGATTTCGAGGAGTCGTCGTGGGAGCAGCCGGCGAGCAGGATGACGAGAGCGAAAACGGTTCGGTTCACGGCCACATCATATTCGGAATCATGCGTGGGTGAATGCGGTTCTTCGTTTTGAGTGATTGCTGACTCCAGACGGTTCAATCGTCCGTCCGAAACTCTCGTTTCTCGCGCGAGCTTACCCGACACTTCGCTTCGCTCCGTACCGGGCTAGATTCAATCGCCCCTCCGGGCTCGCGTGGAAGTTGGGTTAAACGAGTTGCACGATGCCAGCACAGCAGGCAATGACCCAAACCAAATTCGCCGATCGGGAGATCGGCGGTCCCAGGGTAGGTGTATATTTTTCGAATGGCGGCGGGGAGCGAGAGAGAGCGGTGGCGGTTGGCGCAGCTCTACGACGGCATGTCCGACGGGGAGCTTGAGAAGCTTGCGGGCGATGCCGGATCGCTTTCGGAAACCGCGAAGCGGGCGCTGCAATTTGAGATTTCAAAGCGCGGGCTTCCGCTACAGCTTCGCAGCGAGCCCGCGTCCGTTGAGCCGAGCTTTTCCAGGTTGGTGACTATTCGCCAGTTTCGCGATGTTCCCAACGCGTATCTCGCCAAGGGGCTTCTTGATTCAGCGGGGATCGAGGCGTTCCTTTTTGATGCGAATATTGTTTCGGCGGATTGGTTTTACTCGAACGCGGTCGGCGGGGTGAAGCTGCGCGTTCGAGAAGAAGATGCTGCCGAGGCGCTGGAGTTGCTGGATGCCGGCCCTGAGGAGACGCCGGAGGCGGAGAGGGTCGAGGAGCCTGCGCCGGAGAGGTGTCCGAATTGCCGGTCGACGGATATTGCGTATCAGCCTTTGATGAGGCGGCTGGCGTATTTGAGCGTTTGGCTGGGACTGCCGATTCCGGTGAAGCATGTGGCGTGGAAGTGCGGGTTTTGCGGGTTTGTTTGGGGGGAGGCGGGGACGGAGGAGCGGGGAAGCCAGAGCTAAGGTCGAGGAGGCCAAGGCCAAGGTGACAGCAAAGAGGGATTCTTCGACTGCGCGCCCCGACGACCCGCAGGAGCGGGTCGAAAGGTAAAGGCGTCGGGTCGCTCCGCTCAGAATGATGGCGAAAGGCAGAGGCAGAGGCAAAGGCAAAGGCAAAGGCGCCCGCTACGTAGGAGGCTTGAGACGGATGGCGAGCTGGTAGCCAACGATTGTTGCTGGGCACAGCATGCTTTGCCCGACGACTTCGATCGGGCTAGCGGCGTTTTTCGCGGGCGGGCTTTTCGGCGGTTGATGGCGGGTCCCAGGCGGCGGCTACGGATTTGTGCTCGCGGTAGAGGCTGCTGGGGACGCGGATTTGTCCACCACGGACGAAGCGCTCGTGGTTTTCTTCGAGTTCGTCGGGCAGATAGCGGTAATTCACGGTGACGCCGTAGGAATCTTTCAATCCGTAGGGCCGCAAATTTCCGTAGACATTGATGCGTTCCAGGCGCGCGCCATTCGAGAGATGAAAGGTGGCGACGGGGTCGTAGAGCTTTCCGCCCCGGCGCGCGCGAGTGAGATACGCCAGCGCCAGACGCTCGAGCGGTTGGGCGAGAAGCTTGCGGTTGGCGACGGGATCTTCGAGCAGGCGGAAGAAAACGTCGACGGGATCGCGGCGGCCGTTGATCGCTCCGAATTCGCGCGAAAATTCCGCGAGCAGGCGCGCGAGGCGTTCGCGGGTGAAACCGAGTTCGTTGTCATTGTCATGCAGAGCGCGGGCGAAAAGTGGCAGCGGCGAGAGCGTGCTGTAGGTGCGAATGTTGGGAAACTCCGCGGCGAGTTCGGCAACGACCTGCTTGATCAGGAAATTTCCGAAGGGGACGTTTCGCAGGCCTGCCAGGCAATTGTTTATGGAGTAGAAAATCGCGGTGTCGGCTTTGTCCGGATCGAGGATGGGCGCGTTCACGTCGAGCAGAGGCTCGAGATCGCCGGACAGACCTTTTGAGAGAGCGACCTCCACGAAGATGATGGGTTCGTCGGCGAGCGCGGGGTGAAAAAAGGCGAAGCAGCGGCGATCGGCTTCCAGGCGGCGGCGCAGGTCGGGCCAGCCATTGATTTCGTGCACGGATTCGTAGCGGATCAGCTTTTCGAGAATGCGCGCGGAGGTCTGCCAGCTGATGCGCTCGAGGCGCAGGAAGCCGCGATTGAACCAGGAGCGAAACAGATGGCGTAGATCGGAATCGAGCGCTTCGTAATTTGCCCCGTTCTTGGGCACTGCAAGAAGATCAGCGCGCAGAGTGACGAGCGTTTCGGTGCCGTTGGGCGCGGTGTTGAGGCGGCGAATCAGCTCCTGGCGCGGAGCTTCGACAGCGTCGGATAGCGCGGCGAGTGCGGTGTTGCCGGGGGTGCGTTCGTACTCGGCGGCCGCGGCGCGGACCCTGGCGGGGTCGGGCGCGAATTCGCGCGTGAGGATTTCGAAGAAATCTGGCCGCTGCGCGGGCTTCATCGAAATGTATGCGGAGATGATTTCCTGGGCGATAACGGTTTGGGAGGCTTCGCCGCGTTCGGAGAGCAGGCGGTGGCAGAGAAATGCCATATCCTTGCGACGCCCCTGGAGCGATTGGAGAAGGTTAGAGAAGAATCCCGGCATGGAAAGCAAATTATATCGTAGATGTTTCGGGTGTGTGTGCGCCAGACGAACAAACGTTGCGGAAAAGTCAGCTTTAACGAGCTTGGGCGCCCGCCGAGAGCGCGGTTTCGCGATCGTGCCGGACCTGCTGGTTCGATGGATCGAGAGCCAGGGCCCGATCGAACTGCTGCAAGGCGTCTTGCGGGCGGCGCAATTGCAGCAGCAAGCCACCGTACTCGTCGAAGATATCAGCGTCCGGCGGTGAGAGAGTGATGAGATCGCGGAACTCGCGATCGGAATCCTCTAGCCGGCCCATTTTCACAAGGACGCGGGCGAGATTAAAGCGCGCGTTCACGTAGTCGGGGCGAAGAGCGATGGCCTGGCGAAACTGCTCGACGGCTTCTTGCTTGCGGCTGAGCGAGTTCAAGGCGAGGCCGAGCCAATTGTGTCCTTCGGGCTGCTTGGGATCGAGATTCACGGCGATGACGAGCTCGCCGACGGCGTCGGTCGGATCGAGGCGCGAAAGCATGAGGGCGCCGAGCCAGAGATGCGACCAGAAATCGCGCGGGTTCTTCTCGATGTTGTGCTGCATGACGGCCTGTTCGAGCTCGCGGCGGCGATCGCCGGCGCCGCGCGGCAAGACTTGCAGCCAGAGGTGGGCCATTTCGTCGGTGGATTGATTGCCGCCGACCACCCGCTGCGGAGGTTTGTGCGGATTGCGTGGATTCGCGGAGGAGTTGTCGAAGTGCCAGCGCATCGAGACGAACGTGCCTTTCGGCAAGAACACGGGCTCGCGATAGTGGTAAACGGCCTGCCAGTTCGGATCCCACACGGGAATTTTGATCAGCCATTTGCGCTCGCCGCTCGGAAGCGTGGCCCAGGCTTCAAGCAGATGGCCCAGGTAATGCGCGTGCGGGTAGATGGCGAGCACGTTGAGATCAAGCGGGAGGCGGAGGTCATCCGCGACGGTGAAATCGCGGGCGCCGGCGGGGATGTCGAGTTTTTCGTCGCGCTCGAGCTCGATGAGCAGGGGAAATTTCGTGGCCGGCTTGTCCGTGAAGTAGAGGCCGATGGAAGGCTTTACCTGCATGGGCATGCCCATGGTCATGATGTGGGCGTTGAGGATGAGGTCGGTGCCGGGATCAAGTTCCCAGGAGAAACCGTCGGGCTCGACCCAGGGGGCGCTGCCGGGCTTCCAGAAAAGAAAATGGCTGTCGAAATCGAAGACGCTGTGCTCGACGGTGAGGTCCATGCCGGGGAAACCGGCGCCGGGTTCGGATTCGCGGCGGCGGGCGGAGCGGGCGCGGTCGACGAGCAGGTTGGCGTGATGGACGCCGTGCGGGATGCCGGGGCGGACTTCGATGGCGCGGACGTAACGCTTCGATGTGAGTTGCGGCGAGAAAATGAAATTCCAGAAAACGTCGGGGCCGGATTGCGGAACGGTGTAGGCGCGCGTGGCGTCGAGAATCATGTCGGGCGGGCCGAGCTGCCAGCCTGCGGTGAAATTCGGCGGAGGCGGTGAGGTTGATGCGGGGCCTTCGGGCGCGCCGTTTTTCGCCCAGTCGACGATGGCGTGGATTTCTTCGTCGGTGAGGCGTGGATCGTTGGCGAAGTCGCCGAAGCCCGGGCCGGGAAGCCAGGGCGGCATGGCGCGTGTGCTGACGGCAGCGGCGATCTGCGGCGCGAATTTTTTGGCGTCGTCGTAGGTGAGCAGCGGGAACGGACCGGATTCGCCGGGGCGATGGCAGTTGGAGCAGGAGCGGTAGAGGATCGGCGCGACGTCGTGCGCGAACGTGGGCGGCGAAGCGGCGGCGGCGGATTCAGCTTCACGCGCTGATCTTGCGCCGTGACGAGAGCAGCAACAGATGCGAGGTCGAGGGCGGCGAGCACGATTGCGAGTGAGAATCGCGTCGCCGCGCGCCTCAGCCAGTGCATTGCGAACCTACTTCTCGATCACGCCGCAGGCGATGCGATCTCCGGAATTGCCGGAGGGATCGGACATCAAGTCGTCGGCTTTCGCGTGGATGACGAGCGAGGTGCCGCCGTCGTGAAAGAGAGAATTCGCGCCTTCGCCGAGTGTGACGCCCTTGGCGGCGAATGAAGCGCTGCCTTTGCCGCTCAGCGTCGACTTTCAGATTGGGGAGATCGCCGAGGTGCGGATGCGGGTCGGCGGTGTTGTTGATGCCGTGGTGCGCGCTGGTGGGATTGAAATGGCCGCCGGCGGTGGTGAAGGCCGGGCCTTCGCATTTGCCAACCGTGTGGATATGGATGCCGTGTTCTCCGGCGGGCAGGCCGGTGACCTTCACGGTGATTTGCACGCCGTCTTTTCCGGCTTTGATTTTGGCGGTGCCGACTTTGGCGCCTTTGGCGTCCGTGATGTCGGCGTGGGCGGATTTGGGAGCGGTGTCGGCTGACGGCGGCAGCGGCGGAAAGGCCGAGCAGCGCGGGAATCAGAAGCAAAGTGCGGATTTGCATGGAGTGTCCCCCTCAAGGACTTTCGGCGATCCTGACGGGGGAAGTTTAGCACAGCGAATCGGAGGGCGTTGGCCCGTAGAAATCGGGAGAGATTCTTCGACTCCGAGACCCGACTTCCCGCAGGAGCGGGACGAGATGAAAAGGCGTCGGATCACTCTCGCTCAGAATGACCGGCTGAAACTAATGTTTTGGGGCTACGTAGCCTTCTGGGAGTTTGGAGCCTTCGCCGAAGAAGTATTGCTCCATTTGGTCTTCCATGATTTTTTGCGAGTTGGGGTCGAGCGGATTGAGGCGGAACTCGTTGAGGAGCATTTTCGAGTGATCGACCCACATTTTCCAGGCGTCCTTCGAGACGTTCTCGTAGATGCGCTGGCCGAGAGCGCCCTTCCATGGAGCGCGGTCGAGCCCGGGCAGTTCCTTGCCGAGCTTCACGCACTTCACCATGCGGACTTGCTGGGCGGCTTGCTTGTCATCGGCCATTTCGGGGATGCCTCCGTTGAGGTGCTGAAGACATATTAGATGGGCTTGTGGGCGGCTGCAACCGGGCGGAAGGCGAAACACAGGGACGCGGAGATTGCCTTCGTGGATGCGTTGCAGCCGCACACGCCGGGAGAGATTCTTCGACTGCGGGAGCGGACGTCCCGCAAGAGCGGGACGAGATGCCAAACCGTCCGCTCCCTCCGCTCAGAATGACGACGCTTCCTGTTGCTTGACTTCGTTGCGGCGGGACAAGAAGATCGTTTTTTGATTTGCGGCAACTTAATTTGGTTCTCTGGGAGGCGGTGTGGAACACGTTCGGTTGGGTGCTACTGGGTTGAAGGTGTCGAGGCTGTGCTTGGGGACGATGACGTTTGGCTATCAGTGCGATGAGGCCACTTCGTTCGCGATTCTGGATCGCGCGGCGGCTGGCGGGATCACTTTCATGGATACGTCGGACGTGTATCCGCTGGGCGGCGGCCTGGAGCGGGCGGGGCGGACCGAGGAAATCATCGGTAAGTGGATCAAGGGGAAGCGGCACAGCTGGGTGGTAGCGACGAAGTGTTTCTGGCCGGTGGGGCCGCTGCCGTTTCACGCCGGGAATAATCGCCGGCACATTTTGGAGTCGATCGACAATTCGCTGCGGCGGCTGGGCACGGATTTTATCGACCTCTATCAACTGCACGGATTCGATCCGAATGTGACGGTGGACGAAACGCTGGGCGCGCTGGACGACATCGTGCGCGCCGGGAAGGTGCGCTACATCGGCTGCTCGAATTATGCGGCGTACCAGATCGCCCGAGCTCTGGGGCGCAGCGATGCGCGCGGATTCGCACGGTTTGTTTGCGTGCAGCCGCGTTACAACCTGCTGTATCGCGAAATCGAGCGCGAGATGCTGCCTTTGTGCGCCGAGGAAGGCGTGGGCGTGATTCCTTTCAATCCGATCGGAGGTGGAATGCTTTCGGGCAAGCACGATTTTTCGAAGCCGCCGAGCGAAGGAACGCGATTTGCATATGAGGGACGCATCGGCGATCTCTATAAGGGCCGTTACTGGCAGGAGAATGTTTTCAAGGCTGTCGGCGAGTTGCAGGGGATCGCTTCGCGGGCCGGGATTCCGCTGATTACGCTGTCGGTGGCTTGGGTGCTGGCGAATCCGGTGATTACGAGCCCGATTATCGGGGCGAGCAAGCCGGAGCAGCTGGATGCGACGCTGGCGGCGCTGGATGTGAAGATGGATGCGGGGGTGATGGCGGAACTGGATAAAGCGACGATCCAGTTCCGCTAACCCGAGACACTAGTGACCGGCGCCGGAGCCGGCTGGCGAGCGGCGCCAGGCGAAGTAGCCGTCTAACACTTTCAGTTGGTCCTCGTGCGGGACTGGGATGGCGTGAGACGGGTCGTTCACGTTCATGACCTGCTGGTTGGCGTCGGTGAAAGCTGGCCAGTTCGGCAGGTTGCCGCCATTAGGATCGCCGGTTTTGGCGAAATTCGTCCAGTAGGTAGAAACTTCGTCGGAGACTCTCTTGTCCGCGTCGCTCGCGGGCATCTGCTGCGAGAAATTCCCAAAGACGTAGGAAATTTCGCCGCCGTGAGCCGCGCCCCAATCCTTGAAATTCGGGGTGTTGGGATATGGCGGGCGATGGCTGAAGTAGTAGACGTAGATTTTTCCCTTGCCGGTTTTTGATTGCAGGCGCGCCCACGTCCATGTGGGATCGGCGAACGTCGCGTCACGGAACATGTCGCGGGCTGAGCGCAACGCGTGCGCATCCGTATCTCCCGGATAGGCGGCAAGAATCTTATCCGCGTAGTCGCCGTACTGCGCTTTGATCTGGGCCTGATATGCGGCGGCGGTGATCTGCGGGACGAAAAGCGCGCCTTCGTCGGCGTTGGAGCCGATGAGGATCGGCGTGTCGTTATATTTCCCTTCCTGATAGAGCTTGTACTGATCTCCGAGCAGGGCGTAGCCGTCGAAAATCGGCCAGGAGCCGCCGAGGCCGGGATTCGAAGCCTTCATCACCTCTTCGGCGGTTTTCTTGCGGGCGTCGGCGATCGAGGAAGCACCGAGCTTCGCGAGATAGTCCGAGCCGCTTTTTTCGGCGCTGGCAAGCGAGACCATATTTGTCCCGCCCTCGTTGGCATGCTTTTCCGGGCCGAAATTGCCGCCGCTTTCCGAAATGGCGCCGCTGAACAAGCCCTTCGCGAGCGGCGAGGCGGAGAGCATGCTGACGGAGATTCCTCCGGCGGACTCTCCGAAGATCGTGACGCGGCGCGGATCGCCGCCGAACGCCGCGATATTTTTCTTTACCCACGCGAGGCCCGCGATTTGGTCAAGCAGACCGTAGTTGCCGGAATGGCCGCCCTGTTCCTTGCTAAGCTCGGGCGAGGCGAGAAATCCGAACTGGCCGAGGCGATAGGCAACGCTGACGAGGATGACACCTTTTTTTGCGAGGTTCTTGCCGTCGTACTGGGCAAGGGAAGCGCCGCCGATAGTGAATCCGCCGCCATAAATCCAGACCATGACGGCAAGCTTGTCCTTCGGAGTTTTCGCGGGAGTCCAGACGTTCAAGTAGAGGCAGTCTTCGTTGACGGTGAGCGCGTCGAGTCCGAGCGCAGGCATCACGATCGGCACCTGCATGCAGGCGGGCGCGAATTTGTCGGCTTTCAGGACTTCCGTCCATGCGGCGTGCGGCTGCGGGGCGCGCCAGCGCAAATCGCCGATCGGCGGCGCGGCAAACGGGATTCCCTTGTAAATGGTGAGACCGTCTTCGACCGTGCCCTGAACGGGACCGGCGTCGGTGCGAACAGGCTTCGGCTCCTGAGCGCCGAGCGAGAAAGCAAAGACGAGCGCAGAAGCCAACAGAACGGCGAAAAATCCGAGATACCGAATTTTCATTTTGATGATCCCCCATCGAGCCGGCACGCTGAAAACAGGCGCGGGCCGTCGCATCCCCCAGAGTAGGCGGATTCTACATGAACTGCCTGAGCGCGGCGCGAGAAATTGAAATTACGAGTCGCGCTTCACAGCGAGCTCGGGCGGGCGCTTGCGCGGGACGCGCTTTCCGCGGCCGGGAAAGCGCGCGAGGACTTCGCCGTCCCACAGGCGGATGGTGCGCTCGGTGAAAAGCCATTTGCCGGCGATTTTTGCGAGCTTGTCATCCCAATAACCGGCGAAGCGGATGACGTAGGGCGGCTCGCCCTGACATTCGGTGACGAGAGCGAACGACCGCACTGCGCATTTTTCGGAATCACCCACGACGACGGAATTCGTGATGTGATGCTGGCGGCCCGGGAAATTCGAAACGCTGCGGAAATGTTCGGCGAAGCGGCGGATATTCGCGTGGCCTTCCCAGCGATCGGGCTCTTCGAAAACTTCCTCGATCACAATGGCGTCGGGCGTGAAGCAGGCGACGAGCGCGTCGACGTCGCCCGTGTCGAGCGCCCAGGCGTAAGCGGCGAGCAGGTCGTTGATGGCGATGCGGTCTTCGATGGTGAGGGCGGGCATGTTGTTGGTGTTGGGGCTGTCGCGCGCGACTATCGGTTCTCTCTGTGCAACGGCCACATCTTGAAAAACTCGGCGTAGAAAATCAGGAACGGGAACGTGACTGCCAGCAGGGCCGAGGCCAGCCAGATTTCGAAGTCATAGCCCGGCGGGCCCGGATTCACTTTGCCGGTGACGATGGGCGCGAGCGCTTCGTAGACCCGGGCGAGAATCACACCGATCGCTGCTGAGGCTACGGTATTCAGTAGACCCTTCAGCGGCTGCTTGAATCTGCCGAAGATCGAGCCGTGCATCATGTTGAGCACGATGATGGTGCCGAAGATGAAGGGGATCGGCACGCGGACCATGAAGGAAACGGCGTCCATCCTGATCACGTCGACGCCGAGCCAGAAGACCAGCCAGCCGATCGCGAGCATTACGATGGTCCAGACGGTTCCGAGCACCGGTTGCTTCATCAACGCGGGGAATTTCGTAAGTGGCCACAAATCGAAATTGAGCAGCAGAAACATGACCGCGATCGCGGTGACGTAGAACACCAAGACGCCCCAGGCGTTGAAATATCCGTGAGGATCGAGCGAGGCGACGTAGACGGGAGCGCCGCGCATGAATTCGTAGCTGAACAACAGGCGGAAAAGTCCGTAGTTGATCGCATAGGATGCCACGAGCATCACCAGGCCCGCTGCGACAGGATTCTTGATCAGGCGGTTGAACGGCCAGCCACCCCACATGATCGCCAGCCAGAAAGCGATGATCACCGACGTGATGATGCACATCGCCAGCATGGGCGGAGGAGGATTGATGCCGCCGCCGACGGTCTTGAAATGAACCGTCGCGACGACCGCGCCGACGAAGAGCGCGAGCAGCGAAAGCAGTATCCCTTTTGCGGGCTGCGACCTGCCGGCAGCGAAGCCTGGATGTTCGCAGCGCCAGGTAACGGAAATCACGATTTGCATGGGAATGAAGCAGATGGTGAGGAATGCGACCCAGTTGGCGAAAGTGGGAAAGGCGAACAGCGCGATGAAGCCCAGCGAAACGGCGATCACGAACAGCGAGGAGACGATCCCAAGCAGGGGCTGTTTCACGTCAGCCTCCTTTTCAGCGCCGGCCGCTCGGTTCGAAACGCTGCGCGCCGGCGCGGGCCGAATTAGTAGCCGATGGTGATGCGCTCGTTGTGGTGCTTCGGCGTTTTCCATTTCGTCGACGAGCGCGACGGAGTAGTCTTCGAGCGAAATCTTGCTCTCGCCCTTGTCGTTGTAGAGGACGTGGTCTTTGCCGACGCGGAATTTTCCGGTGCGTTCGCCGGGAGCGATGACGACGGAAGGGGCGATGAAGACCCAATCGAGCGAGGGCTCCTGCTTGAGCAGGTAGTAGAGCTCGCGCGTGCCGCGAATACCCGGTTTGAACGGTTCGTAGGCGGCGGGGAACTGCGGCGAATCGATGAGTTCGATGTTCTCAGCCGTTTTCAAGCTGGCTGCGCCTCCGACACCAAGGAAGCGCTTCACTCCGGATTTTTTCGCCCCGGCGAGGATGGCTTTGTGGCCTGCAACGTGGAGATCGTACACGTGCGCGCCCGCGACGCCGCGCGCGGGGTTGAACGCACTGATGATTACGTCGTGGCCGGCGAGAATCTTGGCGAGTTCGTCGACGTTGAGCACGTCGGCCTTTTTTACGGTGAGGTTCTTGTCAGCGATCTGGATTTTTTCGGGATTGCGAACGATAGCCGTGACGTGGTGCCCGCGCTGGAGCGCTTCCGCGAGAATTTTTGAGCCCACGAAACCGCTGGCGCCGATCAGCGCGACTTTCATGTGAAGTCCCCCGGTGATGGATGCGTCGACAAGCGCCCACCTGAAGGTGGCCGCTACGAAGGCCCGGCGAACCGGCTGCAATTGACAGGGCCCAAGAACCGGGGGATTGTATCACTTCATTTTCGAGAAGGAAGGTTCAGATGCCAAAGACGAGGCCGTTCGGCCCGGCGATTTCAACGATTGCTGAGCCGAAGCTTGAATTCGCTTTCGAGCTGCGACTGCATTTCACGCGCGTGCAGATGATCGAAAAAATGCCCAGCGGTGCCAATCGGGGGGCCGTATATGTGGACAGCGGAGAATTTTCGGGACCGCGGCTGCGCGGGAAAGCCGTGCCGAACAGCGGCGGGGATTATTCGCTATTCCGCCCCGATGACGTGGCGGCGTTCGACGCGCGCTATATGCTGCAGGAAGAGGACGGGACGCTGATACTGCTGCACAACCGCGGGTATCTGTGGGGCTACGAGGACGATACGATGAAGCGGTTGCGGGCGATGGCGTTTGAGGGAGGGCCGGCGGTCGGGCCGTCAGAATATTATTTGCGGGCGTTTCCGTCGTTCGAGGCGCCGGCAGGGAAGCATGATTGGCTGACGCGTCATGTGTTTGTGGGCGTGGGGGAGCGCAAGACGGATGGGAATTTGATTCGGTATTTTGCGCTAGTCTGACTTGTGGATAGCAGGACCACGGCTAACAACTGGCGGTTGTTACGCCGGGGAGAGATTCTTCGACTGCGGAAGCGGCCGTCCCGCTGGAGCGCGACGAAGGGCCAAAGCGTCCGCTTCCTCCGCTCAGAATGACCGCGCGATGAAAAATCGTGGGTGTTTGGGAGCTTCAGGGGCTAAAGCCCGTCTCATTTTCGACAATTTCGTGTCGTGGGCAAACCCACGAC
Source organism: uncultured Acidobacteriota bacterium (assembly GCA_963800535.1). Taxonomy (GTDB): domain Bacteria; phylum Acidobacteriota; class Terriglobia; order Acidiferrales; family UBA7541; genus Palsa-295. The sequence continues at coordinate 110,053 of CAWDBK010000017.1, read as the reverse complement.
CCACAAAGATTGCCCGATTCAGGGCGCAGCCCGTTTCATGCGAACGTAACAAGGGCTGATGGAGAGTGTGGTACGCTGTTCGCTTGCGGAGCAGTTTGGCAGGGGAACCGCTTTCGAGTGCCATCCCGTTGGCTGAGTGATCCGCGACAATCCTGACGGAGCACGCCCATGAGCAGCAATCCCACCGCAGTCTCCGAAGCGCCGCGGAACGATTCGTATTATTGCGAAATCCCCAACGACCCGTGCGCCATCGTGATGTTCGGCGCCTCGGGCGATCTGGCGCGCCGCAAGCTGCTCCCCGCGCTCTACGATTTGGCGTTGCACTCCTGCCTTGCGCCGCGTTTCCGACTGCTGGGTTTTGCGCGGACGGAGATGAACGACGACGCGTTCCGGAAATCGGCAAGCGAGTTTCTGCCGAACGCGGATCAGAACGGCGCGCAAGCCGACTGCCGGAAGGAATTTCTGGAGCACCTGCAATATTTCCACGGAAATTACGACGATCCGGAGTCGTACAAGAAGCTCGGACAGCGCCTGGAAGCGCTGGACAAAGAAGGGAACCTCGGCGGCAACCGGCTGTTTTATCTGGCGACGCCCCCGGAGGTGTACGAGCACGTGATCGAGCAACTGGGCCGCGCCGGGCTGGCGAAACCCAAGAATGGCGATTCATGGGCGCGGATCATTGTCGAGAAGCCCTTTGGGCGAGACGGAGCGTCGGCGCGCGACCTAAATGCTAAAGTGCTGAAGGTATTCGACGAGCCGCAGGTTTACCGCATCGATCATTACCTGGGCAAGGAGACGGTTCAGAATTTGCTGGTCTTCCGGTTCGGCAATGGGATTTTCGAACCGATCTGGAACCGCAATTACATCGATCACGTGCAGATTACGGCCGCGGAAGCACTGGGCGTGGAAAAGCGCGCGGCGTTTTACGAATCGGCTGGGGCGCTGCGCGACATGATTCAGAGTCACGTGCTGCAACTGACTTCGCTGGTGGCCATGGAATCGCCGGCACGATTTGACGCCACGTCGGTACGCAACGAGAAAATCAAGATTTTGCAGTCGATCCGACCGTTTAATTCCGAGAGCGTGTGGAAGTCGGTGATCCGCGGGCAGTACGGGCCGGGAACGATCAAGGGCGCGCCGGTGCCGGGATACCGGCAGGAACCAGGCGTGAAGCCGGATTCGGCCACGGAAACTTTCGTCGCGCTCAAGCTGCTGGTCGATAACTGGCGCTGGAGCGGCGTGCCTTTTTACCTGCGGTCCGGGAAGCGGTTGGCGAGGGGCATGACGGAGATCGCAATTCGCTTCAAGAAAGCGCCGCATATGGTGTTTCAGGGCGAAAGCGTCGAGCCGAATTCGCTAGTGGTCAATGTGCAGCCCGACGAAGGAATTTCGCTGACGTTCGGCGCCAAGTCGCCGGGATCGCAGATGCATATCAGTCCGGTGACCATGGATTTTCGCTACCGGCAGGCGTTCGGCGCGGGAACCCGGGAGGCATACGCCACTTTGATTAACGACTGCATCCGCGGCGATGCGACGCTGTTCGATCGCGCCGATAGCGTGGAGGCGGCGTGGGGACTGGTCGATCCGATTCTGGAGGCGTGGCAGAGCGCGTCCGCGCCGCCGTTCCCGAACTATCCGGCGGGCAGCGACGGCCCGCGCGCGGCGGACGACCTGACGGTTTCCGAAGGGCGTCGCTGGCGGCCAGTTTAATTCCGGCGCGCGGCGATTCGCGCGCGCGACACTGCAATTACTCCACGCTCTGCCTGGGAGGCACGCTTGATACTTGCGGGCGATATCGGCGGGACGAAAACCAATCTCGGCCTCTTCGATGTGCAGCAGGGCAAACTTACCAAAGTCACTGACAAGCGCTATCCCAGTCGCGAGCACAAGGGCCTGGAGGAAATCGTTGCGGATTTCGTGAAGACGACAGGCGCGAAAGCGACTGCAGCCGCGTTCGGAATCGCCGGGCCGGTGGTTGATAATCGCGTGCACACGGGAAATCTGCCCTGGGTGATTGACGGCACGACTATGGCGGGGCTGCTGGGACTGGATCGCGTGAGGCTGTTGAACGATCTGGAGTCGGCGGCGTACGGAATCAGCGCGGTCGAACCGGGCGACTTCGCGGTCTTGCGCGAAGGGAGTCCCGCGCCCAAGGCGCCGCGCGCGGTGATCGCCGCCGGCACGGGACTGGGTGAGGCGATTTTATTCTGGGACGGCAACAAACACATTCCCACGGCCACTGAAGGCGGGCACGCCGATTTCGCTCCCCATAACGAGCAGCAGGCGCAATTGTGGAAATTCATCAAGGCGCGCAGCGAATTCACTAGCAACGAACTGATTCTTTCCGGCCGCGGATTCAAGACGCTTCACGAGTTCTTGAGCGCGGATGTGCGTCATCCGGACTTTGACGATCCGGCCGTCGATCCCGCGCCGGAAATCACGCGGAGGGCGCTGGCGAAAGAGTGCCCGGTTTGCGTGGCCGCGATGAACCTGTGGATCGAAATTTACGGATCCGAAGCGGGGAATCTGGTGGTGCGAACGGTGGCGCGCGGCGGGCTTTTTATTGCCGGAGGAATCGCAGTGAAAATTCTGCCGCTGCTGCGCCACGGCCGTTTTCTGAGTGCGATGCAGCACAAAGAAAAGATGACGGAGTTTCTGGCGCAGGTTCCGGTTCGCGTGGTGCTCGACGAAGAATGTCCTCTCAAGGGCGCCGCATACGTCGCCTGGAAAGCGCTGTGAGAAGCGGGAGCCCGTTATAGTACTCAGTCCCGTACGGCCTATTACTCTTCGCCTGTTGCGCCTCCAAGAAATTTCACACAAATGCGCCGGATTTTCGCGCGCCGCGCGGCTGCTCAATAGCCCCTGCATCGCGGCCGCAACAAGCCTCTATATATCTGCATGATAGGACCTGCTCTGTGTGGCACCACGATTGCGAACGTATGCTGTAGCGTCTGCAATGGCGGCGCAACCGAGGCATACGACAATGAAGAAATTCTTGGGAATTTCAGCAATCGTGTTTCTGTGCGCAATTCCGGCCCATGCACAGGGCAAGTTTACCGGCGGTTCGGCGGGTAGCCTCAACAACACCGGCCCCCTGAGTTTCGGCGGCGGCGGCATGGGTGGAAGCGTCAGTAGCAACACTTCGCACCTGCCAGACTATCCGCGAGCGCGGTTCTCGACGGCCGCAGTGACCGGCGACTCGTCGTTTCTGCCTTCTTCGTTCATGACGTTCGAGCAGGCGGTAGCGGAAGGAATCGCGGAGTCGGCTCCAGGAAAGTCCATCGCCCAGGCGGCGGCGGACAACCAAGCGGCGACGAAAGCCAAGGCGCGCGTTGAATTCGTGCAGGATCACAGCGGCAACGTGATTCCTGTGACGCGCTAGGCGCGTCACACTCGCTTCTTAGATCTCGCTTGAAAATGGAACGGCCGCCCGGCGGGGGATTGATAGCCGGGCGGCCGCTTCGGTGTAATTCGCTGCTCCGTCGAGATGGAGACGGAGCAGCGGTTTCCGGGACTACTTCAGGTTCGCGCTGCTGAAGTTGTACACGAAGCTGATGGTAGCCGTGTTCTGTTCCTTGACTTCGTTTTCGTTGGACAAGCTCTGGATAAAGATCGGTTGGCTGGCAAAGTCATACCGCCATTCACCCCGTATCAGTAGCTGGCTAGTCAGGTTGTAAGAGTAGGTCCCTGTAACTTCCTGAGCCCAGCCCGAACCGAAATTGCCGGCGAGAGGATTGGTCAGCAAACCGGTGTAGCCCTGCGGATCGTCGTACCATTCATAGCGCACGGCGAAGTTGGTCTTCGGGCTGAAAGTGTATTTTGCGTAGCCAGCCACGCCGCCCCACTTCTGTACCCGCGAAGGAGCGCAGCTGAATCCGAAGCCTTCTGCGATCGGGCCACTGTGAGTCCTCGCGGTGTCGCAGTCAGTTTCCGTGTAGACCACCGGACCGAAGCCGTAATCACCGTTCAGCTGGAACGCCCACTTCGCGTTTGGCGTGAAGGCGATCACGGTGTCCGAGATCTGTTTCCATTCGTTGAGGTTTTGACCGAAGAATCCAACGCCGTCGTTGACCGGACCGGCGAAGTAGTTTTCGGTGACGGACCACTTGGCGTTCGGCGTGTAGGCCAAGCTCGCTCCATAGGTGAGGTTCGAGCTTGTGCCAAACGTGCCCGTTGTGAAGCCGAGCGCGTTGTTGATGTTGGTGTTGTTCCATCCGTTGACCAAGAAACCGGTGAGCGCGAACTTCGAGTTAAACGCGTACTTGGCGCTCGCGCCGAAATGGAAGAACGGGATGGCGTAGTCGAACAGGAGCCCGCGTGAATAGTTCCAGTTCGCATTACTTTCGATGACTTCCGCACCCATCGGCGTGACGAATTTTCCGACGGTGACCGTCAGGCCCTTGCCCAACGGAAACAGATAGGAGAGGTACGCTTCCTTCACGAAGAAGTTACTGCCGTCTGTGAAGGCTGCGTCGGAGCCGTTAACGAGCTTCGCTCCGTAACCGTAACCGGCTGAAACGTGATAGCCAAGACGGCTCTCGGTTGTGGTTGCGTCGGGCGCCTTGTCGAGAATCAACTCGGCCATATTGAAGTTGAAGCCGTTAGTAGGTGCTTCAAACGAACGCAAGCCGGAGAGGTTGTTGTATGGATGATTGTTGTCATATCCATAGTACACGTCGCCGAACCCGCTCAACGTGATGGGGCCCAGCAGGCTGGCGATGCTGATTTTCGCGGGTGCGTCATCGCCGGCGGCGCCGGGAGTGAACGCCACGCCCGCTTCGGGCTGAAGACCCGGCTGCGCGTAGGCGGCGGTCTTCATGGTCGCGGCGGTGTCGCTCTTGAGCGATTGAATTTCCGCCTCCAGTGCCGCGACTTCCTTCTCCAATTCCTGCAAGCGCTGATCGGCCGTTGGCTGCGCGCTTGCGGCCGGTTGCGTGGCGGCGGGCTGTGCGGCGGCCGCCGGTGGCGATGCCACAGCCGGCTGAGCCGCGGCTGGCGGCGCAGGCTGGTCTTCGGCTCTCGACGCCGGCGAACAGGCGATCGCCAGAAACGCGGCGAACAAACCTGCGGCCCAATTGCTAAGGCACCTCGTAGTGCGATTCATGTGGTTTTCCTCTCCCTCCCTGCCGCGCTCACAGTTGCACCTAATGAGTTCGCGGCTTCACCTTGAAAAAGTTGGTAACGCAAGATACAGAGGGCGGGAAAAATGGTCCAACTCATTAAATCTATGGATTGAATAAGTAGATTGTGGATTGTTTGTTATGAAATCTTTATGGCCGCGGGAAGGGAAAAGCGAGGCTGTATTCCGAATTGCGATGCACGGGTAGTTTTTGACCAGCTTTTGAATTGAAGCCCTAAAACCGGGCTCGAATTGGCCTATTTCTTGACGAAGAACAACATCAAACCGAAAATCACGATGGGGATCAGCGCCAAGAAGATGTAGAAGAGGACCCTTCGCAGCCAGGGGGTGCGCCTTTGGCGCCAGTTGTGCAGCTCGGGCCGCTCGGAGACGCCCACTTTCTCCGGATGCTCGAGATCGATCTTCATTTCATGCGCATTGGCGTAACGGTTCTTGGGATCGCGTTCGAGCGCGCGGTAGATGATTTCCTGGAGCTCGGGCGAGATGGCAGGGTCGACTTCGCGCGGCGGAATCGGATTGTTGAGCAGGCGGTCGTTCATAATCGCGAACGGATTGGGCCCCTGAAACGGAGCCTTGCCGGTGAGCATTTCGTAGAGCATCACACCTAGCGCATAGACGTCGCTGCGGCCGTCGCCTCGCTTGCCCTTCACCTGCTCGGGTGAAATGTATTCCGGCGTGCCCATCACCTGTGAAAGCTTGGCGAAGGTGAGCCTGCGCGCGCCGGCTTGCCCGGCGATTCCGAAATCGATCAGTTTGATGCTGTCGTCCGGTCCCACCATGATGTTTTCCGGCTTCAGATCGCGATGCACCACGCCGTGGGTGTGGATGTAGCTGAGGGCGTCGCAGATACCGATGGCGATCTTCACGGCGCGCTCCGGCGGCAAGACTTTCTTTTCGTCGAGAATCTTGCGAAGTAGCCTTCCCTCGACCCATTCCATGACCATGTAGATCGTGCTGCGGTCATCGTCCGGCAGAACCTTCATGACGGCGGGGTGATCGAGGGATTTGCCGATGTCGCGCTCGCGATTGAAGCGGTCGAAGAAGACCGGATCGCTTTCCATTTCGGGATGCGGCACTTTGATGGCGACGGGTTTGCCGGAACGCGTGTCCGTAGCGCGGAAAATGGACGCCATGCCACTGCGGGCAACGACACTGTCGATGCGGTAATGGTCGAGTTGTTCGCCGGGATGGACTGGGATTCCTCGTCAGCGCGAGCCGCGGAGCTGGCCGGCTGGGCCCGATAGCAGGACTAGGGAAGCCGGTAAGGCCGACCGCGGTACATGCCGACGCGTTCGACGCTTCGCACGCGGATCAATTGCAGGGAGATATTATCACTACCGTCGCGCTGGTTGGCAAGATCGACCAGACGCTTCGCGGCAGTGGACAAGTCGCCGCCGTGCGAGGTGAGGGCAGCCATTTCGGAAGCCTGCACGGAATTGTGGAGACCGTCGGAGCAGAGCAACAGGATGTCGCCCGCGAAAACCTGATGCTCGTTGATTTCGACGTTGACCATCAGGTCGGCGCCGAGAGAGCGGCTGAGCATGTGGCGAGTTTCGGCTTGCTCGGCATCGTCCTTGGAGATCAATTTCAGGCGGAGGTGTTCGTTTGCCACGGTATGGTCGCGGGTGAGCAGATTGGGGACGCCGCGGCGGATCAGATAACAGCGCGAATCGCCGACGTGCGCGACCGCCGCGCGGTCATATCGAAGCGCGCAGGCAACGATGGTGGTGGCCATGCCCGGCCCGGTGGATCTCGCGGCGTGGCTGGCGTCGAGCACCTTGGTATTGGCGTTTCGAATGATCCGGGTCAGCAGCGCGCCATGAGGTTCGCCGGCGGCAGATTCCTTGAACTCGGCGAGGATCGTGACGATCGCCGTGTGTGACGCTACTTCGCCGAGGTCGTGCCCGCCCACGCCGTCCGCCACCGCGAACAAATAGCCGCGCGCGCGGATTTCTTCCGGCGTCGCCGGGGCAAAGTGCCCGAAGTAATCCTCGTTGCCCTGTCGAACCCGGCCCAGGTCGGAAAGCTGCGCAAATTCGCAATCCATGGTTGCTGTTCGCGGCAGGGTATTCGCAGGCGCTGAAATACCGCCGCCGCCGAAACCGACCGCTGCTGCTGCTGCCGCTGCCGCTTGAAAGCCTCTGAACATTCGATCATCCCGGCCGGCGCGGGTGGCGCCGAAGCCCGATGCTCACCCTACCGCCCGGCCACGCCGTCCAGCGGGAAGCGGTAACGTAAATGGATTATTAATCCGGTAACGATCACCGCGAGATACAACATTTGGATGTGCCCTATAGACGTTTGCGATGGGTGGGCATGAAGAACAGGCGGGCCCGATTGTCGCCGGGCCCGCCTGAAAGGTGAATCGTTCACGTCAAACAGCTAAGCGCGGGTCGTGACCAGCGTCGTCTTCCCCTGCTTTTTACTGTTCAGCATGAAATAGATGCCGCCGTAGATGGCCCAGACTGCGGCTATGCCCAGGGCCAGGTACGGCTCCATCTTCGTGCCGTAGCCCATGAACGGTCCGATCAGGTAGAACGCCATGCAGACCAGGTTCGCGACCACGCCGAAAATCGGAATCAGCATGTGCTTCAAAAAGCTGAAATTCGGGTGACCGGCGAAGCAGAAGATGCAGGTAACGCAGCTGAGCCCGTACAGCAGGAACGTCCCGAAGTTCGAAGCCAGCGTGATCGTCACCAGCGTATTGGGCATGTTCGCCATTTTGTCGTGCGTCAGATAGCCGAAGCTCGACAGCAAGCCGTGCGGCAGAGCCTGAATCGCTGCGTCGGTCGGCGCGCCGGCATCACCGAACACCATGATCAAAGCGATGCAGCCAGTGATCGCGGTGATGACCGCCAGCGCCCAGATCGCGCGGTGGGGGCTCAGGTTCTTGTCGTGGAGAAGGCCGAAGTTTTCCGGCACTTCGTTGTCCTTGCCCATGGCGTAGGTAACGCGCGCTCCGGTGTTGATGCAGGAGAGCGTGGTGCCGATGAGCGCCAGGAACACGGTGATCGCTTCACAAAGCATGAAGATGCGGCCGTGGCCGGCGCCGAACAGCGAATCGCCGACCATGACCATCAGGTCGCCGATGGGAGCGGCGGAGCCTGCGGCATTCTGCATGGAGTAGCCGTTACTTAAGACGTAGTTCGCGGCGAAATACTCGAACAGGTAGCAGAATGCGCCCTGCACCAGGAGCGAGGTGATTACCGCGATGGGAACGTCGCGTTTCGCGTTGCGCGCCTCGCCCCCCATCGATGTAACCGATTCGAATCCGACCAGGATCAGAATCGCGACAGTGGCCTGCACGAACATCCAGCCGAAATTGTGAATCCCGATTACGGATTTGGCGTTGGGATGCGCCAGGAAGTTGCCGCTCGCATCGTTCGCCGTGTAATCCACGTGGAACGGCACGGGCTTGCCTGAAGCGTCGGTCTTACAGACGGGGTTCATGTTGGCGTCGCGCGTGATTACGTCGGTCGCGGTGCCGTTCACCGTCTGGCTGGTAGTGGCGAATTCGCAATCATAGGAAGCGTTGGTGGTTGAATCCCACTGGCGAGCCACGCTGCCCGGCGGGTGGTTCATGCGGTAGCCGATGGCCATCACCGAGAATACGATCAGCGCCGAAATCTGGATCACGTTGATGGCGATGCTCACCGCCGTCGAGCCGTTCACCCCGCGGTGCGCGATGTACGCGACGCCGAAGGTGAACACCACCGCGACCAGCATCATGAAGATCGTGCCGGGGTTCGTCGCGCTCATGAAGTTCGGCCACAGCGTGCCCACCACGTAGCCCACAAACACGCCCGTCACCGCGACCATCACGCCGGGGTAGATCCAGTAATACAGGTGGGAGCCCCAGCCGACGATGAACTTCATCAGGCGCGCGTACTTCCACGCCTTATCATGATTCAAGAAAGCCTGTTCTGCGAAGTAATACGAACTCCCCGTGCCGGGATACAGCTTGGCCATTTCCGCATAACAGACCGCGGTAGCCAGACACAGCAGGAGCGCGAAAATAATCCCTATCCACATCGAAGGCGAGGTCGCGCCCTCCGTCGCCTGCGCGTAGAACGTAAGCCACAAGAACGCGCCGGGTGCGATCAACGCCATGGCGTTCATCGTCAACCCGGTTAAACCTAACGTTGCCTGCATCTCTCCAGTCGTCTTCTCGGCCATTCGGTACTCTCCTCTTGGAAAGCGGACTTGGACGGGCACGCTACGCGGAAATATGGATTTCGTAAAATGCAACGTTTCGATGGAGGGGATTGATGTTTCAAATGCGCGGGGTGGCAGGTGGGCCGCAAATGGCTGTTTATGGATCGTTTATGAAATCTTTATGTCTTGCGGGTGGCAACGGACGTGACTTTTGCGTCTGGGCGAGCCCTTGAGGGGCGGGAGTTTGGCGGTTCACATGATTCACTGGCCGCTACGGACATTCGTTCCGGAGTTTTCCCGAGGCGAATGTCTGATGCGCGCTCGAATTCTCCGGACGCGAAGTGGCCCACCTCATTGTTCTCCTGCTCCCTCAGCAAAGCCTCGTCGCATCGAGCCGAAACGACTTCGCTTTTGCAGATCACCGCCGTTTCCTCCCACTGGCGTGCCCTTGCATCGGTCGACGTGCCTGATAGTATGTTTGGGTGTGTTTTGCGCTGCGGTGCTCCCTGAAATGAACGAGAAACGACAGTTTCGCGCCATAAAAGGCACGCGCGACATTCTGCCTCCCGATTCGTCGATGTGGAATTGGTTCGAGCAGGCCGCGCGCGAGGTTTTCGAGGCCTACAATTTTCGCGAGATTCGTCTGCCGATATTCGAGGAGACGGATTTGTTTGCGCGGTCGATAGGCGCGGATACGGATGTGGTGGGCAAGGAGATGTACACGTTCACGGACCGCGATGAGACCTCGGTGAGCCTGCGGCCGGAAGCCACAGCCGGCGTAGCGCGGGCGTACATCGAGCACGGCATGCACACGCTGCCGGGAAACGTCAAGCTGTACTACATCGGGCCGATGTTCCGGCGCGAGCGGCCGCAGAAGGGGCGCTATCGGCAGTTTTATCAGATCGGCGCCGAGGTGTTGGGGCAGTCGGACGCTCCGGCGATCGATGCCGAAGTGCTGGAAATGCTGATGGTGCTGTTCCAGCGCGCGGGGCTGGCGCTGGTGACGCTGTACATCAATTCGATCGGCTGCCGCGATTGCCGTCCGAAATACGTGGAGCTGCTGCGCGAGGAATTGCGCAAGGTGAGCGACAAGCTGGGAGCGGACAGCCAGCGGCGCATCGAAACGAATCCGCTGCGCGTGCTCGATTCGAAATTGCCGGACGAGCAGGCGCTGATCGGGACGCTGCCGCGGATCGCGGACCATTTGTGCGCGGCGTGCCGGCAGCATTTTTCGGAATTGAAGGACGAGTTGAATTTGCGAGGGATCGCCTACCAGGAGAACTGGCGGCTCGTGCGCGGCCTTGATTACTACACACGGACTACGTTTGAGGTGACGGCCGAAGGGCTCGGTTCGCAGAATGCAGTGTGCGGCGGCGGACGGTACGACGGGCTGGTGGAGCTGCTCGGCGGGCATCCTACGAAGGGAATTGGCTTCGCGATCGGCAGCGACCGCGCGATTTTGTCGATTCAAGAGGGCGGGCAGGCGCCCAAGCTGCCGGGATTGGGCGTCTTCGTAGCGTGGATGAGCGCGGCGACGTATCCAGCGGCGGTGCGGATTGCGCGAAAGCTTCGCGCAAGTGGAGTCGCGGTGGAGCTGCCGCCCGAGGAAATGAAATTCAAGAAGTCGCTCGGCCTAGCCGACAAACTGGGCGCGAAATATGCGCTCATCATTGGCGAAGATGAAGTAGCGTCCGGCACGTTTACATTGAAGAGGCTATCGGACGGAGAGCAACAGAAGCTGAAAGAGGAACCGCTGCTCGAATATCTCGAGTCGGAACGGAGACGGTAGGTGCTCGATACTCTGGGGAGTCTGAAACGGACAAACTACTGCGGGGCGCTGCGGGCGTCGGACGCCGAAAAGGACGTCGTGCTTATGGGCTGGGTGCACCGGCGGCGCGACCTGGGCCAATTGATCTTTATCGACCTGCGAGACCGAGCGGGAATCGCGCAAATTGTGTTTAACAAGGAGCTGACTCCGCAGGCGCACGCCAAGGCCGAGGAACTGCGCTCGGAGTTTGTCGTGGCGGTCGAAGGCAAGGTGATCCGGCGGCAGAAATCGAATCCGGAAATTGCCACCGGCGAAGTGGAAGTGCTGGCGACGAAGCTGCACATCCTGAACAATTCCAAGACGCCGCCGTTTCAAATCGAAGACGAAGTCACTGCGAACGAGGAGACGCGGCTGCGCCACCGCTATCTCGACCTGCGGCGGCCAAAGCTGCATAGCAATATTGAGCTGCGGCACAAAGTCGTCTTCGAGATTCGCAAGACGCTGGACGAGCTGGGATTTTTCGAGATCGAAACGCCGCTGCTGACGCGCTCGACGCCGGAAGGCGCGCGCGATTGCCTGGTGCCCAGCCGCATCCACCACGGGCAGTTTTACGCGCTGCCGCAGTCGCCGCAGATTTTCAAACAGATTCTCATGATCGGCGGGATGGACCGCTACTTCCAGATCTGCAAATGCATCCGCGACGAGGATTTTCGCGCCGACCGCCAGCTGGAATTCACGCAGCTCGACCTGGAGATGTCGTTTCCGCGCCAGCAGGACGTGTTTGACTCGATCGAAGCGGTGATGCAGCGGGTGTGCGCGATCGTGGGCGTGAAAGTCGAGCGTCCCTTCCGGCACATGGACTACAAGGAAGCGCTGCGGCGCTACGGCTCGGACAAGCCGGACCTGCGTTTCGGAATGGAACTGCACAACGTGACGGAGTTTTTCGAGCCGGCGCGCGCGGCGCTGCATTTTGAAGGCAACGTGCAGGCGGTTGTAGCGCCAGGAGCCGCGGCATGGTCGCGCAAGCAGCTCGACGAGCTCGCCGAGCACGCCAAAGCGGCCGGAGCGCGCGCGGTGTACACGGTGAAGGTGACGGCGGAAAGGATTTCGTCGGGGCTTGAAAAGAATCTGGGCGCGGACGGGTTGAAAAAGCTTGTCGAAGCCTTGGAGGCCAAGCCAGGAGATCTGATCGTGGCCGCGGCAGCCAAGGACCAGATTCAGCATAACGACACATCGTTGGGCGTCGGCGGCCAGATCCGCCTGTACCTGGGCGACAAGCTGAACCTGATCGACCGCAGTAAATGGGAGTTTTTGTGGATCACCGGTTTTGCGCTCTTTGAATGGAGCGAGCGCGACAGGCGCTGGGTGAGCGCGCAGCACCCCTTCACGGGGATTTTCGAGGAAGATATCGAAAAGCTCGAGACCGCGCCGTGGGAATGCCGCTCGAAAGGCTACGACATCGTGCTCAACGGCAACGAACTCGGCTCTGGCAGCATTCGAATCCACCGGCAGGACGTGCAGGCCCGCATGTTCAAGGCGCTGGGGCTCACCGAAGAGCAGTGCCGCCACCGCTTCGGCTTCTTTCTCGACGCGCTCACCTACGGCACGCCTCCGCACGGCGGCATCGCCCTCGGCATCGACCGCATCGTCATGCTGCTCGCCGGCGAAAAATCCCTGCGCGACGTAATCGCCTTCCCGAAGACGACCAAAGCCCAGGACCTGATGTCCGAGGCCCCGTCGACAGTAGACGAAGACCAGCTCGACGAACTGGGAATTGCGATCAAGAAGGAAGCGCTATAAAGGTGAGGCTCCCAGGGGCACAATCGGTTGATATGAATTGGCATTGCTGACCGCACACTGGGTCGACTTTGCCTTTTAGGGGGTTAGCTGGAGGCGGTAATGTCGGAGCTAAAGCTCCGACCCCCTAGAGTGCAGTTTAAACGTGATGCGAGTGCCGGTTAACAGCTGATGTCGCGAATACGCATACTTGCCGAGAACGTCGCGAACAAGATCGCCGCGGGCGAAGTTGTCGAGCGGCCGGCTTCGGTCGTCAAGGAGCTGCTCGAGAACGCGCTCGATGCGGGGGCGCGCTCGATTCGAATTGAAGTCGAATCGGGCGGCAAGCGCACGATCCGCGTGGTCGACGACGGCAGCGGCATGAACCACGACGACGCGCTGCTGGCGTTCGAGCGGCATGCCACCTCGAAGCTGCGCACGGCGGACGACCTGCTTTCGATTGCTACGCTCGGGTTTCGCGGCGAGGCGCTGCCTTCGATCGCCTCGATTTCGCGGCTGCTGCTCGAAACGCGCACGGCGGAGGAAGAGCAGGGAACGCGCGTCGAATTCGCCGGCGGCAAACTCGTCGGCGTGAAGCCCGCGGGGCTGCCCGCCGGCACTTCCATCAGCGTTGCGGATATTTTCTACTGCGTCCCGGCGCGTCGCAAGTTCCTGAAATCGGAAACCACCGAGCTGGGGCACATCGCCTCGCTCGTCACGCATTACGCGCTGGCTCATCCCGAAACGCAGTTCGTGCTGAAGACGCCGTCGCAGCTGATTCTGGACTGTTCGCCGGTCGAAAAACTTTCCGAGCGCGTCTATCAGTTATTCGGACGGCAAGCGCTTGACGAACTGATCGAAATTCCGGCGAGCGAGGGGCCGGTGCGCTCGGCGATCACCGAGCCGCAAATCGAAGCTGACGAGCAGGCCGCGACGGTGCGCGTCACCGGATTCGCGTCGCGTCCCGAAGTGCAGCGCACGAACCGCAACGGGATCTACATTTTTGTGAACCGGAGATTGGTGCGCGACCGGTTGCTGCTGCACGCGATTCATGAGGCCTATCGCAACGTGACGCCGCCGGGAGTTTTCCCCGTGGTGCTGCTATTTCTCGAGCTGCCGTACCAGGAAGTCGACGTCAACGTGCATCCGGCGAAGATCGAAGTGCGGTTTCGGCATCCGCAGTTCGTGCACGATTTTACTCGCGACGCGCTTCGTCACGCGCTCTCGATGGCGCGGCCGATCCCGGGCTTTCCGGCGGCACGCGCGGCTACGGCAGGCGCGGGTGCCGCTGGCTCGTCGAACGGTGGTCCCTACCCTGCTGATGCGCCCCCGGCCGGTTTTGCGGCGGCAGGTGCTGTTGCATTGCCTCCCGCCTCGCCGCGGACGGAGATTCCGTTTGGCGCCGGAGCGGGTGCCGGGACTGCCGACGCATTCGAATTGAGCGCCGGGCCCGACCGTCCCTTCGCGCAGCGGCTCGGATTTGATTCGAGCGCATCGATGAATTTTCCGATGCCGCCGCTCGACAGGCCGTCGGGCGAACCGGGTGCGATCGGGGTGCCGATGTCGGATTCGGGCGCGCTGCCGAGCGTGGAAGAGATCGCGGATCTGAAGCCGCTGGGGCAGGTGAGCGCCAGCTTCATCGTCGCCATTAACGCCGAGGGGCTCTGGATCGTCGACCAGCACGTGGCGCACGAACGCGTGCTGTTCGAGCAGCACCTACGCGCGCGGCGCGCCGGCGAGCTGGGCGGACAGCGGCTGCTGCTGCCGGTGATGGTGGAGCTGAGCCCGCGGCAGCTGGTGACGTTCGAGCAGATTTCCGACGAGCTGCGCGCGAATGGCTTCGAAGCCGAGCTGATGGGCGCGCGGAGCGTGGCCATCCAGGCCGCGCCCGCCGGAATCACCAGCGCCGATGCCGAAAAACTGCTGTTTGAGATTTTGGACGGCATCGTGCGCGAGAACCAGTCGATTTCGATCGATTCGCTGCAGGCAAAAATCGCGGCTTCGACTTCCTGCCACGCGGCGATCAAGGTGAACACGCCGCTCGACACCACGAAAATGGAATGGCTGCTCGGCGAGCTGGCGAAAACCGAATATCCCATGAGCTGCCCGCACGGCCGCCCGGTCGTGCTGCGCTATTCGGTGCGCGATATCGAGCGCGCCTTCAAACGCATTTAATGCGAAAACTGATCATCGCCATCGATGGCCCGGTCGGTTCGGGGAAGAGCACGCTGGCGCGGCGCGTGGCGGCGCAGCTGGGCTACGTGTACATCGACACGGGCGCGATGTACCGTTCCGTGGCGCTGAAAGCGCAGCGACGGGGAGTGCCTCTGGATTCGGGCGGCGCGCTGGCGGCGCTAGCGGGCGATACGCGCATTGATCTACGTCAGATGGATGGCGCGACCGACGGTACGCAGCAGGTGCTGCTCGATGGCGAGGACGTGACGGCGCTGATCCGCACGCCGGAAGTGGCGCAGGCGGCGTCGAAAGTGGCGCTCGAGCCGGGCGTGCGCCAAGTGCTGGTGGCCGAACAACGGCGCGCGGGAGAACGCGGCGGCGTGGTGATGGAAGGGCGCGACATTGGCAGCGTCGTTTTTCCCGAAGCGCAACTGAAGATTTTTCTCACAGCCTCGCCCGAGATCAGGGCCGAGCGGCGCTGGCGAGAGCACCAGCAGAAGGGCGATGCGATCGATCTGGCGCGCACACTTGAAGAAATCATCGAGCGCGACCAGCGCGATCTAAAGCGCGCCACGTCACCGCTGGTCCGCGCGAAGGACGCCGTTGTGGTGGACAGCACCGCGATGGAGCCGGAGGAAGTGGCGCGGCTGGTGGTGAAGCTGGCGAAGGATCAGAGCGCCTCAAGGTAACGATTGGTTCCGGCTTACCCCCCAAAATTATTGTCGATTAGGATGTGCACCCGGCGTTTGTTTCCATCGACTTACAGCGATTTCTATTCGTTTTCATTGTCGAATAGAAGTTCTCTCCGCTGGCTGTAATCGGCCACGAGCGTGGCTTTTCCCCTGTAGGCGGTGCGAGATCGGCACTTATTCCCGTTAGAGTTTTCTTCGCAAGAGCACAGACAAGATTGTCTGTGCCACTCAAACCATGGGACAAGCCTACGTCGGGCTGGACATGGACGACAGGAATTCGGCGTTGGTCTTCGTTTTCGAGAGGCGGCCGAGCAGAAGTTCCATGGCTTCCACCGTCGAGAGCGGGCTCAGCACTTTGCGTAGGACCCAGATGCGGTTCAACTCGTCGGCGGGCAGCAGTAGTTCGTCCTTACGTGTGCCGGAGCGGTTGATGTCGATGGTGGGGAACACGCGCTTATCGACCAGGCGGCGGTCGAGGTTGATTTCCATGTTGCCGGTGCCTTTGAACTCTTCAAAGATGACGTCGTCCATGCGGCTGCCGGTGTCGATCAGGGCCGTGGCCATGATGGTGAGCGAGCCGCCCTCTTCGATGTGGCGGGCGGCGGCGAAAAAGCGGCGCGGGCGCTGCAGGGCGTTGGCGTCGATACCGCCGGAAAGCACTTTGCCGGAAGGCGGCGTGACGGCGTTGTAAGCGCGGCCCAGACGGGTCAAAGAGTCGAGCAGAATGACGACGTCGCGCTTGTGCTCGACCAGGCGTTTGGCTTTTTCCAAAACCATTTCGGCGACCTGAATGTGGCGCTGGGGTGGTTCGTCGAAGGTCGAGCTGATGACTTCGCCCTTCACGGTGCGCTGCATGTCCGTGACTTCTTCCGGCCGCTCGTCGATCAGCAACACGATCAAAGCGATTTCCGGATGGTTGGTGGTGATGGAATTGGCGATGGACTGCAGCATCATCGTCTTACCGGTGCGCGGCGGCGCGACGATTAAACCGCGCTGGCCCTTGCCGACGGGGCAGAGCATGTCCAGCACGCGCCCGGTGAGATTTTCCTTGGTGGTTTCCAGGCGAATGCGCTCGGACGGGTAGAGCGGCGTCAGGTTGTCGAAGAAAATCTTGTTGCGCGTGACCTCGGGATCTTCAAAGTTGACCGCTTCGACCTTGATCAGCGCGAAATAGCGCTCGCCGTCCTTCGGCGGACGCACTTGCCCGGAGACGGTGTCGCCCGTGCGCAGGTCGAATTTGCGGATCTGCGACGGCGAGACGTAGATATCGTCCGGGCCGGGCAGATAGTTGTATTCCGGCGCGCGGAGGAATCCGAAACCGTCGGGCAGGCATTCCAGAACGCCCTCGGAGAAAATGAGGCCGTTTTTTTCAGTCTGTGCGCGGAGGATCTGGAAGATCAGCTCCTGCTTGCGCATGCCGGAAGAGCCTGGAATGTTGAGCTCCTTCGCGATCTTGGCGAGATCGGTGATGTTTTTGTCTTTCAGTTCTGCAAGGCTAATGCTCATTTATTTCTTTCCTTCTCAAGCCTGATCGTCAGGCGATGTTTGTTTGTGATTGTTGCGATCGATCTTGATTTAGCTGGGCGGGCGCGTCCGATATGAGGCACTCAATCCCAGATTACAAATGGGCTAACGTACAGAAAAATCCTTGCGCTTTGGCCGCCGAATCCGCCGGGGAGCAGAGTGAGAGGGCCGAAGGCCTAGTTTGTTAATTCATTATCCTGCGTGACTTCCGCGCCAAACTTGGAATCCACTCCGCCAACCGGGGGATGCCCAGCGATGGGCAGCGGCTTTTCGAGCGCAATTTCCAGCACCTGGTCCATTGATTCTACGAAATGGATGGCCATTTGCGCCAGAATTTCCGGCGGAACGTCCGCCAGATCTTTTTCATTGTCTTTCGGGAGAATGATGGTGCGCAGGCCCAGTCGATGGGCCGCCAGAAGCTTTTCCTTCACGCCTCCGATGGGCAGCACCTTGCCGCGCAACGTGATTTCGCCGGTCATGGCGACGTCGCAGCGAACCGGAATCAGAGTAAGAGCGCTGACGATCGACGTGCAAAGCGTGACGCCCGCAGACGGGCCGTCCTTGGGAATGGCGCCTTCAGGCACGTGAATGTGAATGTCGATGTGGCGGTAGAAATCCTTGGGCAGGCCGAACAGATGGCTGCGCGAGCGGACGTAGCTCATACCGGCGTGCGCCGATTCCTGCATCACGTCACCGAGCTTGCCGGTGAGCGTGAGCCGTCCCTTGCCCTGCATCAGCGTGGCTTCGGTGGTCAGTACCTGGCCGCCGACTTCGGTCCACGCGAGGCCGGTGGTAAGGCCGATCTCGTTGCGCTTCTCCGCGAGGAAGTCGCGATACTTCAGAATGCCGAGATAGTCATTGAGATTCTTCGGCGTGACTTCCGCGGTGAAGCTCTTGCCCTCAGCGACGACCTTGCGTGCGATTTTGCGGCAGACGTTGGCGATTTCGCGATCGAGATTGCGGACACCGGCTTCGTGCGTGTAATGCCGGATGATGTGCGTGATCGAGTCATCCGTGAATTTCAGATTGTCATTGGTCAGGCCGGTCGCTTCGAGCTGGCGATTGACAAGATAGCGCTGCGCAATCTGGTGCTTTTCCTGCTCGGTGTAGCCGGGCAGCCGCAGCACTTCCATGCGATCCTGCAACGGCTGGGGAATGGTGTGCAGCACATTGGCGGTGCAGATGAACATGACCTTCGAGAGATCGTATTCGACGTCGAGATAGTGGTCGGTAAAGGCGTGGTTCAGCTCGGGATCGAGCACTTCCATCAACGCCGCGGACGGATCGCCGCGAAAATCCATGGACATCTTGTCGACTTCGTCGAGCACGAACACAGGGTTAGTGGTGCCGGCCTTGCGCATCATCTGGATGATCTGGCCGGGCAGAGCGCCGATGTAGGTGCGGCGGTGGCCGCGGATTTCCGCCTCGTCGCGCACGCCGCCGAGCGAGACGCGCACGAATTTGCGGCCCGTGGCGCGGCCGATTGAGGTGGCGAGCGAGGTCTTGCCGACTCCCGGAGGTCCGAGGAAGCAGAGAATCGAGCCCTTGGGATTCTTCACGAGCTGGCGGACCGCTAGATATTCGAGAATGCGCTCTTTGATCTTGTCCAGGCCATAGTGGTCTTCACTCAGGATCTGTTCGGCGCGCTTGATGTCGCGGATTTCCTTGGAGCGCTTTTTCCACGGCACGGCCAGCAGCCAGTCGAGATAATTGCGGGATACGGTGGATTCGGCCGACATGGGCGGCATCATTTCGAGCCGCTTGAGCTCCTGCATGGCCTTTTCCATCGGCCCTTCGGGCATGCCGGAGGATTCGATCTTCTTTTTCAGCTGCTCGATTTCATTCGCTTCGCCGCGACCCAGCTCTTTCTGAATGGCCTTGAGCTTTTCGTTGAGGTAGTACTCTTTCTGGGCGCGCTCCATCTGGCGCTTTACGCGCGTGTTGATGGAGCGATCGACGTTGAGCTTTTCGATTTCGACTTCCAGGATGTCGGCGATGCGGTTCAGGCGCTCAGCCGGCTCGAAGATTTCGAGCAATTCCTGCTTTTCCTCGACGGGAATCTGCAGGTTCGCGGCGATGGCGTCGGAAAGCTTGCCGGGATCTTCGACGCGAACAGCGGCGATCATGGTGTCGTAATTCAGGCTCTGCGAAAGCTTGACGTACTGTTCGAAAAGCGTGGTGACGCGCGCGGAAGCCTGCTCGATTTGCGGGCCGGGCTCGGCTTTCACGGGAACCAGGCGAACGGAGGCGCGGAAGAAGCCTTCATCGCTGGTGACCTGGACGATCTTGGCGCGTTCGGTGCCTTCGACTAGGACTTTGATATTGCCGTCGGGCAGCTTGACGCTCTGGACGATATTGGCGAGCGTGCCGACCTGGTAGATTTCTTCGGGCTTGGGATCGTCGACGGAGGCGTCGTGCTGCGTGACGAGGAAAATCTTCTTGTCGCCGGCCAGCGCGTCTTCGAGCGCGCGCACGGAAGCTTCGCGGCCCACGATGAACGGGTGCATCATCTCCGGGAAGATGACCATGTCCCGCACCGGCATCATGGGTACGCGCTTCACGTCGCCTTTTTCCTTGTTGAACATCAAAGCCAATTCATCCTCAAATTCATTCGATTGCACTACGGCGCAAAAGACTCATACGCAAGTTTCAAACCTGCGCCGCTCGCGATCAGCCGGCCTTCTCGAGAAGGCTCCAGTTGATCTCGCGGCCCTTGACCATGTCCGCGGTGACTACGAAATCGCGAAGCTTCCGCTGCGCCGGCAGGTGGTACATCATCTCGAGCATCAGGTCTTCGAGAATCATGCGCAGGCCGCGGGCGCCCACTTTGCGGGCCAGCGCGAGCTCGGCGACGGTCTCAAGGGCGTCGTCGGTGAAGCGCAGACGAACGTTTTCAAACTCGAAGAGGCGCTGATACTGACGGACGAGAGCGTTCTTCGGTTCCGTGAGGATGCGAACCAAAGCGCTCTTATCGAGATCGCTCAGTACGCCCATCACCGGCAAGCGGCCCACAAATTCGGGAATCAGGCCGTAGCGAATCAAATCCGTGGGCTGCGACTGCTCGAGCATTTCAATGTTGCGGCGCGTCGCAGTGGTCGGCTGAGCGTCTGCATGGAAGCCGAGTGATTTCTGGCCCACGCGGCGCTCCACGATCTTTTCCAGTCCCACGAAAGCCCCGCCGCAGATGAACAGGATGTTGGTCGTATCGACCGGCGTGAACTCCTGATGCGGGTGCTTGCGGCCGCCCTGTGGCGGCACGTTGGCGACGGTGCCTTCGAGAATCTTCAGCAGCGCTTGCTGCACGCCCTCGCCGGAAACGTCGCGGGTGATCGAGGGGTTTTCGTCCTTCTTCGAAATCTTGTCGATTTCGTCGATATATATGATGCCTTGCTGGGCCTTTTGGACGTCTCCGTCGGCGGCCTGCAGCAGCTTCAGAATGATGTTTTCGACGTCTTCACCGACGTAGCCTGCTTCGGTGAGCGTGGTCGCGTCAACGATGGCGAAGGGAACTTCCAGCATGCGCGACAGAGTCTGCGCGAGAAGCGTCTTGCCCGTGCCTGTGGGGCCGATGAGCAGAATGTTCGACTTCGTCAGCTCAACATCGCCCGGCGTGCGATTCAAAAAGATGCGTTTGTAATGATTGTAGACGGCGACGGCCAGCTTCTTTTTCGTTTTGTCCTGGCCGATCACGTAGCCGTCGAGGAAAGCCTTGATTTCGGGCGGACGCGGCAGACGGCGATTCGCGGGTGTGGCCTGCTCGCGCTTCTCGTCTTCCAAAATCTGCTGGCAGACGCCGACGCACTCGTTGCAGATGTAGGAGCGCGGATAATCGGATGGAGAACTGATGAGCTTCTCCACCTGCTCCTGCGTCTTATGGCAGAAGGAACAACGCAAAGGCTCTTCTGGGGTAAACCGCTTCACGAATAGCGCCCCTCAAGACGTCAAACGCTCATTCAAACTTTTCCCATTGTAGGACGGAAGGCACCCGGTCCCGAAGGGAATCACCGCTTTCACTACTAACCGTTAGGAACGTCACCCCTTCGGCTCCCGACGGTCCAAAACCCATCCACCGGCACAGAAACTCGAACGCTGGAACCATTCTACGGCAGTGCGACTACCGATGCTTGGTAATAATTTCGTCCACCAAGCCGTAGGCCTTCGCCTGTTCGGCGGTCATGATGAAATCGCGCTCCACATCGCGCTCGATTTTTTCCATGGGCTGGCCGGTGTGGCCTGCGAGCAGTTGATTCAGCGCGGTGCGGGTGCGGATGATTTCCTTGGCGTGGATATCGATGTCGGTGGCTTGGCCCGAAAGTCCGGACATCCAGGGCTGGTGGATCAGTACGCGGGAATTCGGCAGCGCGTAGCGCTTCTTCGGCGTGCCGGACGCGAGCAGCACGGCGGCGATCGAAGCCGATTGGCCGATGCAGTAGGTCACCACGTCGGGCCGCACGAATTGCATTGTGTCGTAGATCGCCATTCCCGCGGAAATGGAGCCGCCCGGGGAATTGATATAGATCGAAATGTCTTTTTCCGGATCCTCGGATTCGAGGAACAATAATTGCGCTGTCACCAGGTTCGCGACGTGATCGTCGATCGGGGTGCCGATGAAGATGATATGGTCTTTCAGCAGCCGGGAATAAATGTCGTAGGCTCGTTCGCCGCGGTTGGTCTGCTCGACCACCATGGGAACCAGCGTTGTGGCACGCGGAATCGCGTCGTCGTCAAATTTTGTCATTGGGATTAGTTCGCGCTTGGGGAAACCCGAATCAGGATCACTTTTCGCTCTTGGCTGTCTTCTCGATCCGGGCGTTGCTGTAGAGCCAATCAATCGTTTTATTGCTTCGTAACTTCGATTTCATCGTATCGAGCGTGCCTTCCTTTGTCAAGCGAGCGCGCATCGCCGTTGCGGACTCGCCACGGTGCTGCGCGAGGTGTTCGATTTCTTTTTCGATTTCTTCGTCGGTCGCGTCGATGTTTTCCGCGGTCGCGATGCGGTCAAGAATCAGTTCCGCCTTCACATCCGTAACGGCGCGGTCGCGCTGCTTGCCGCGGATGCCTGCCCAGTCCACGTTCATGCCGCGCGGATCGATGCCTTGCGCGGCGAACGTCCGCACCATGCGTTCCACGCGCGTGTCCATCTGGCCTTCTATCAAGGCTTCGGGCACGGGGAAATCGTGCGACTTCGTGAGCTGCTCCAAAATGCGGTCCTGCGCCTGCGTTTTCTGCTGGTGGTCGCGCGAAGCCTCGATGCTTTCGCGAAGTTTCGCGCGCAGCTCGTCGAGCGTCTTCAGCTCGGCGTTGTCGCCCGCCGCTTCCTTCACGAACTCGTCGTTGAGTTCGGGAAGTTTCTTTTCCTTGATCGACTGAATATCGACCGTGAAGTCGTAGGCCTTCCCGGCGAGTTTCTTGTCGGGATAATCTTCGGGATAGGTGGCCCGGAATGTTTTCGTTTCGCCGGCGGTCGTGCCGCGCAGATTTTCCGTAAAGCTGGCGAGAGTTTCTTCGGCGCCCAGCGGTACCATCACGTTGTCCGCTTCGACCGGATCGCCGCCCTCGGCGGGCGTGCCCTTCAGCTTGATCAGAACGGAGTCGCCGTCTTTCGCGGCGCGGCCTTCCACCGGGACGAAGGTTGCCGCGCGCTCGCGCATCTCTTCGATCGCTTTGTCCACTTCGGCGTCGCCCGCTGCGATTTCGTCCACCTGCACGGTGAGATTTTTGTACTCGCCCAGCTCGAATTCCGGGAGCACTTCGAATACGGCGTGGACTTTCAGCGGCTCGCCGTCCTTGAACTCGATCTTGTCCACTTCCGGGCGAGTGATGGGGTTCAGGTTTTTCTCGACCAGCGCTTTTTCCAAATACTCGGGCACGAGCGACTGCACGACTTCGCCTTGAATGTCGTCGGCAAACCGCCGGCGCACCAGGGTCACAGGCGCTTTGCCGGGGCGGAATCCGGGAATGCGCGCGACTTTGATAATGTCGCGAGTGATCTTGTCCGCCGCCTTCTGCACCTGGTCGGCGGGAATTTCCAGGTCGATCTCGCGTTTGCACGTGGCTTCGGTCATGAGAGGTAAATTTGGGCGTTGTACGCCCGCAGTCCTTTGTTTTAGTCCGCCTTTCGCATATTCGGAATCCGGAAGGAGGAGTACGGGAATGAGCGGCGAACT
The DNA here is from genome assembly GCA_963800535.1 of uncultured Acidobacteriota bacterium. Taxonomy (GTDB): domain Bacteria; phylum Acidobacteriota; class Terriglobia; order Acidiferrales; family UBA7541; genus Palsa-295. The sequence continues at coordinate 86,656 of CAWDBK010000017.1, read as the reverse complement.
GTGCCGCAACGGAAAATTAAGTATAGGGAATGAATGCACACCCGTCAACTCAGGCGCGGGCCGCGTCAGGGGCCGCGAAAAGCCGCACTAGGGGATGATGTCCCCATTACTACTTTGAACTCCGTATAGCGGCTCCCTCGGCGGAGGCTTAGGGTTGTAGCGAAAGTAATCGAATCGGCCCGAGGCACGCCATTCACCCAGTCTGGCCCGCCGCGCCGGGAAAGTCGAAAAGGTACACGCCGATATGAAAGAGAATTTGCTCCGGAAACTGTATCTCGATGAATTGCGAGACCTCTATAGCGCGGAAAAACAGCTGGTGAAGGCATTGCCCAAGATGGCGAAGGCTGCCACCTCACTCGATCTCCGCTCTGGTTTTGAAGGGCACCTGGAACAAACGAAAGGTCACGTCAGCCGTCTGGAACAAATCTTTGAAGCCCTCGACGAAAGCCCGAACGGCAAAACCTGCAAGGGGATGGAAGGCCTGATCAAAGAAGGAAGCGAAATGATCGAGGAAGATCCCGAGGCCGAAGAGCTGGACGCGGGCTTGATCGCCGCGGCACAGCGCGTGGAGCACTACGAAATGGCCGGATACGGCTGCGTCCGCACCTACGCCAATCTGTTGGGCGAAGAGGAAGCCGCCGGGCTGCTCGATGAAACGCTGAACGAAGAAAAGGAAACCGATTCCAAGCTGACGCAACTCGCGGAAGGCCTCAACGTGGAGGCGCTGGAAGCGGGCCAGTCAGGTGAATCCGAAGAAGAGGAAGCGGAAACCGTGGGGACGAAGCGTCCGGCCGCGAAGGCGAAACGGAAATCGGCGTCCGCCTAAAAGTCTGAAGGGCTCAAAACTGAACACGGGCGGGAGCGAAAATGTTCCCGCCCAAGGGAGAGGATCACATGCACACGAAGAAAATTCTGCCATATAGCCTCGTTGTTCTCACGCTCGTGCTCGGATGTCTTAGCGGGTGTTCGTCCCGGGCCAAGTCGCCCGATGTGGCAAGCGCGATCCGCCAGTCGCTGAATCAAGCTGGGCTGAATGATGTTTCCGTGAGTCAGGATCGCGATAAAGGCGTAATCACGCTCGACGGGCATGTGGCCGACGATTCTTCCAAGGCGCAGGCAGAGACGATCGCGCGATCGAACGCCGCAGGCCAGGTGGTGGCCAATCAAATTGCGGTAATTCCGCCCGGAGTTGAGAGCGACGCGAAACAGGTGAATTCCGACGTGGACGACGGCATCAAGAAGAATCTGGACGCGGCGCTGATCCAGGCCAATCTCCACAAAACCGTGAAGTACGACGTGAAAAGCGGTGTGGTGACGCTGACGGGCGAGGTTCGCTCCGAAGCGCGCCGCAGCAGCGTCGCGGCTATCGCGTCGGGAGTGCCCAACGTCCTGCAAGTCGTTAACGAGGTTCAGGTGAAGGACCAGAAGGCGACTTCGACCAATTAATCGCAGGGCTCATGCGTGGAGACGCGGGCCCTTCGCCTGGCGAACTCGCCTTGGGTGGCGTCGGCGTCCGTTCAGGCTAGGGGTGTTGGTGCGGAAGAAGGGACTTGAACCCCTACGGCCTTTCGGCCACCAGCTCCTAAGGCTGGCGCGTCTGCCAATTCCGCCACTTCCGCGTGGTGGAGCTGCATCCAGTATAGCTCCGACAAACTTAGAGGACCACTGCGACTCCTCGCTGGACACTGGCGAGCATGGGATACGCGCGGCATCAAAACATCAAGGAGTGCTTGCCGCCGCACTGGCGTTTTGTTAGGCTCCGCGCACAGCAGGCAGAACTCGGAGGGAAGATCATGCCATTTTGCGCCAAGTGCGGGTCGGTTGTTGCAGACGGTGCAGGGTTCTGCCCGTCGTGCGGAGCAGCGCAGGGATCTTCGGCGTCAGCCGCGCCAAGCGCTACGCCAGCGCCACTTGCCGCAACCGGGAGTGGTCAAATGGACGAAAAGGTTGCCGGACTTCTTTGCTACGTGCTCGGTTGGGTCACGGGAATCATTTTCTACATTATCGACAAGCGGCCGTTCGTTCGTTTCCATGCCGCGCAATCCGTCGTGGTCTTTGGCGGCGTCGCGATCCTGTACATTATCCTCGGCATGTTTGTCAGCGCATCGCTCTTTGCCGGAGGACTTGCCGGCGCAGGCACATTTGGGCTGGGGTTCATCCTCTATCCCATCCTGGGATTGGGCGCCTTCGTCCTTTGGATATTGCTGATGGTCAAGGCTTACAGCGGCCAGAAATTCCGGATCCCGTTCGCCGCCGACCTGGCTGAAAAAATCTTCGGCGTCTCCTAATCGCGGCTCCCAGAACTTCGAGTATGACGACGTGGCCGTCCCTCGTCCGGAAATGGCGTTACAAGTGGCGGCCGCTCTTGCCTTAGGCGACTGCGGGGCGTAGGATTGGATTTCGGTTTCGCCGCATCAGCCCTCCTGTAACGTTTCTTGATTCGCGCGGAGAAGGCCAGGTGCGACACGTGTGGATGGGGAGCCGCGGCATTGGCGGACAAAGCTCGAACGAAGGCAATTGCGGTGATCGGCGCTCAGTGGGGCGACGAGGGAAAAGGTAAAGTCGTCGATTGCCTGGCGCAATCCTTTGACTACACGGCGCGCTACGCCGGCGGCCACAATGCCGGACACACTGTCATCTTCGACGGCCACCGATTCGTCCTGCAATTGATCCCCAGCGGAATCCTGCGGCCTGGCAAGAAAGCCGTTATCGGCGCCGGCGCCGTAGTTGATCCCGTCGCGCTCGTCGCTGAGATCGAAAATCTTCGCAAGGCGGGCATTGAGGTCCGAGGCCGCCTGTTCCTGAGCAACCGCGCGCATCTGATTTTTCCCTATCACCGCGAAATGGACAAAGCCGCCGAATCCAAGCGCGGCGAAGCGAAGATCGGCACCACTTCGCGCGGCATCGGACCGGCCTATGAAGACAAAATGGCGCGCCGGGGGATTCGAGTCTGCGACTTGCTCGAGCCGGAATGCTTTCGCGTGAAGCTCGAGCGCGTGATTGCCGAAAAAAACCTGATCAGCCAGGCGGCCTACGGTCATCAGCTTGAAACCGCCGGGCTACTCGAACAATCTCTTGAAATCGCCGCGCATATTCGCGGCCTGGTGGCCGATACCACCGTGCTGCTGAACGAAGCGCTCGATCGCGGCGAATCCGTGCTTTTTGAGGGCGCGCAAGGCACCATGCTCGATATCGATCATGGCACCTATCCATTCGTCACATCGTCGAACGCGATTTCCGGCGGCGCGGCAACGGGGCTCGGCGTCGGCCCCACGCGAATCACGGGCGTCGTCGGCGTCACCAAGGCTTACACCACGCGCGTCGGAAGCGGTCCGTTCCCGACGGAGATGCCCGATCTTGATGCCGGCGCGATCCGCGAGCGCGGCAAGGAATTTGGCGCCGTCACCGGGCGCCCGCGCCGCTGCGGCTGGCTCGACCTGGTGGTGCTGCGCTACGCGAAAATGCTCAACGGGATCGATTCACTCGTAGTCACCAAGCTCGACGTGTTCGACGAGCAGCCGGAAATCAAAGTTTGCACGGGCTACAAATTGAAAGGACAGCTGGTCAGCGAAATTCCGGCGGAAGTCGAGACGCTTGCGCAAATCGAGCCGGAATACAAGACGTTGCCGGGCTGGAAGCAGCCCACGCCGCAGGCTCGCGATGTCCGCGACCTACCGCTGGCCGCGCGCGATTATCTGAATTTTATCTCCGACCAGCTGCAAGTCGAAATCGGCATGATCTCCACCGGCCCCGAGCGCGACGCCACCATCGTCCCGCGCGGCACCCAGCTCGCCGCCTGGTTGTAGGCTGCGATGATTACCTTCGAAGCTGCGCGCGTCAAAGTCGTCGAAACCCTTTCGGCGCGAGCCTGCGCGGGCGAGCGCGAAGTGATCGACATTGCCACTGCTCCTGCGGCGGCGCTGGGCCGGGTGCTCGCCGAAAATATTGTCGCGGATCGCAACTATCCACCGTTCAATCGCTCGATACGCGATGGCTTTGCAGTGCGCGCTGCCGACGTGACGCAGCCTGGCGCGAAATTGCGAGTGATTGCCGAGAGCCGCGCGGGTGTCGCGTTCAACGGCTCGGTAGGCACGGGCGAATGTGTGCGGATTCTGACCGGCGCACCCGTCCCGCGCGGCGCGAACGCCGTGGTGATGCACGAATACACGCGCGAAGAAGGCGAGTTCGTCATTTTCGAGCAGGCTGCGCGCGCCGGGCAGTATTACGTCCTGGCTGGCGCCGAGGCGCGCATCGGAGAAGGCGTGGTGAACCGCGGCACGCGACTCGGTTACGCCGAGCTGGCCGTGGCCGCCGAAGTCGGCCACTCTCGAATCGAGGTTTGCCGCCGGCCGCGCATCGCAATTCTTTCCACTGGGGACGAACTCGTGCCTGTCGATGGCGCGCCCGGCCCGTTTCAGATTCGCAACAGCAATAATGTCTCGCTGGCCGCGCAAGTCGCTATCGCCGGCGCGGAACCGCTGATGATCGGCCACGCGAAGGACGAAATCGCGGACCTGCGCGCGCGAATCGAGCACGGCCTGAAGTTCGACATGCTGCTGCTCAGCGGCGGTGTGTCCGCGGGCAAATATGATCTCGTTGAGAACGTCCTGAAAGAGCTGGGCGCCGAATTCTTCTTCGACGCGGTCGCGATTCGTCCCGGCAAGCCGGTTGTTTTTGGATGGTGCCGCGGCAAGCCAGTATTCGGCCTACCCGGCAATCCCGTTTCGACCATGGTCACGTTCGAATTGTTCGTGGTGCCCGCAATCGAAAAGCTCCTCGGCAGTGCGCCTCGGCCACTTCCGGTTTTCAAAGCGAAGCTGGCGCACCCTCTCAACGAAAAAGGTGGCGTCGCGCATTTCCTGCCGGCACGGGTCAGCTGGCCCGCTCAAGACGCCAACTCGCCGGATGCGGCCCCCTCCGTCGAGGCAGTGCTCTGGGAGGGCTCAGGCGACATTGGCGCGGTGGTCCGCGGCAATTGTTTCCTCGTGGTAAATCCGCCCAAGGTGCAAATCGAAGCAGGCGAGTGGGTCGACATTCTTCCTCGTCGCGGTACTTTGTAATCTCGCCGTAAGCTTTCGATGTAATCTTGCGTTCGAGAAACCCGTACGCTCATTGCGGCGTCATAACTTCGGGGCGCGGTTGTCCGGCCAAGGCGCCGCCGCAGATGAGGAAATTCACTGAGGAGGTTTCCATGAGGAAGCTCATCATACCTGTCGCAGCTCTGTTGCTGTCCGCTTTTCCTGTCCTCGCGCAGAAAGCCCATCCCGAAGTCGGCGGCGGCCATATTCCGGCTCACGGGCCGAAAGCGTTCAAAGCCCCGGCGCATCCAACGCCGACCACCCAGGGGCACAGCGAGAAAGAAGGCCATCCCAATGCCCCGCACGTCGACGTCAAGGGCGATCACTGGGTGGGACACGATACGGGACGCGATGACCCGCACTATCATCTCGACCATCCCTGGGAACATGGCCGCTTCACCGGAGGTTTCGGCAAGGGACATGTCTGGCATCTCGCCGGCGGCAACCCGAGCCGCTTCGGGTTCGGCGGGTTTTATTTCAGCGTGGCGCCGTATGACGTCGGTTTTTGCGACGGCTGGCTCTGGGACTCCGACCAGATCGTGATCTACGAAGATCCCGATCACGATGGTTGGTATCTGGCGTACAACGTGCGCCTCGGCACTTACGTGCACGTGGAATACCTCGGCACCTAACTATCAATCGCAAAGAACTCATGATATAGAACGAGGCGATCCTGGTTGCGCGTCGCGGCCAGGATCGTTTTTCGTTTCATGCGACATCATTTGCGGGGAGGGAATCGTGCTTCGATATTTGGTTTCCAGTCGCCGGGCAATCGTCGCCGCGCTCGCGGCGTTCATCTCGCTGACTGCGGCAAACTCACTGGGCTCATTCAAAACTCATGCCGCTCGGCCCCCCGAGCTCGATCCCACAATGGTCACCTTCAAGCTGCCCAATCAAATCACCTGGACCGGCCGCGCAGGAGTCTCCGAAATCGCGGTGGTCATGGGCGATCCTAACAAGCCCGGCTGGTATATCGAGCTGGTGAAGTGGTATCCGCACAACAACAGCCATCCGCATTTCCATCCCAACGACCGCTACATCACCGTTCTCTCCGGCACCTGGTGGGTGGGTAGCGGCACGAAGTACGATCCCGATTCCATGATCCCGATGCCCGCCGGCAGCTACGTGGTCGACCTCGCGAAGCAGCCGCACTACGACGGCGCGAAGGATGAGCTCACCGAAATCGAAATCGTCGGCGAAGGCCCCGCCACCATTACCAACGCCGAACAAAAGTAGCGGCGGCCGAAGGATCGACAAGCCGACGTAACCTCCGCTGCACTTGACACCGCGCGCAGATCGGATGTATCTACGCACGCATGAAAACCCTTCTCAGCTCGCTCGCAATCGCCATGCTGTTCGCTTGTTCCGCTGCTTTCGCGCAGGAACCTGTCGTAGGCGTCACCGGCGCCGCAGCCGACGCGCTTTTCACCAGCAAGGATCCTGTGCTCAACACCAATAAGCAGGCCACCTACCACATCATCAAGGACCTGCTCGAAGACAACCACTGGGATGTCGCCGGCAACTGGCTCACGCACGATTATCACCAGCACAATCCCAACGTGGTCTCCGGCCTCGATCCGGTCGTGAAGTTTTTCAGCGGCTTCCGCAAGCCCACGCCGATCACCGAACACATCGAGAAGACCAAGATCGTCGCGGTCATCGCCGAGGGTGACCAAGTCATCGTTGTCACTCCACGCGAGCTAAAAGACCCGCGCGATCCGTCGAAGACCTATACCACCTCGTGGTTCGACATGTGGCGCTTCGTCAACGGCAAAGCCGACGAGCACTGGGACTGCGCGACAATCAACCCGCCGCCCACTCCGAACCCGCCAAGTGGCGTAAAAACAAACTAGCAAGATCCGAAGGCGTCGGCCTTCCGACCGGCGCCTTCACTCATTTTCTCGTCGCCGTCCTTGTCCTGATAACCATTTCCCGGGAACCTGTACGCCCGGACACTTGCGCCCGATCTGCCGATATGCCACCTTGAGGTTTGGCGCCATTGCCTTCGAACTGATGTCGAAAACCCTCTCGCATTACGACAAATCCGGCCGGGTCCGCATGGTGGACGTTTCCGCTAAGCCCGCCACCTCGCGCTCGGCTCGGGCCCACGCTTTTGTGCGCATGCAAAAATCGACTGTTGCCAGCCTGAAGCGGCTGAAAAACCCCAAGGGCAATCCCCTCGAAATCGCCCGGATCGCTGGAATCACCGCCGCCAAGCGCACTTCCGAGTTGATTCCGCTTTGTCACCCCCTCTCCTTGACTCACGTGGATGTGCGCGCGGAGCTATGCCAGAATGGAATTGAGATCACCTCCGAGGCCACCGCAACGGGCCCCACGGGGGTGGAGATGGAAGCTCTCACGGGCGCGGCTGTGGCCGCGCTGACCATCTACGACATGTGCAAGGCGCTGGAACGCGGTATGGAAATTACCGATCTACATTTGGTGAGCAAATCGGGAGGACGCAGCGGCATCTATTTCCGGTCGGGCACGCCTTCGCGCAACGGTAAAAAGAAAAGCGGCAAATCATGACCGCGCTCAAGGACGTCAAAGTTCTCGTAGTCGACGACAACGCCCTGATCCTCGACTTGCTGATGAAGGGGCTCGCTCCGCATTGCGAAGCCTTCGCCGCAGCCGACGGCGCCGACGCTTTGCTCAAGATCGTCGACGATCCGCCCGACCTGATCCTTTGCGATTACCGCATGACTGGGCTCGACGGCCGCCAGCTCTACGAAAAGCTGCGCGCGCGGAAGCAGACCAAGCAGATTCCGTTCATCTTCCTCGCCAGCCGCGCGGACGTCGAAGAAAAACTCCGCCCCATGGTCGAAGGCGTCGAGGAATTCGTGGTCAAGCCCTTCTTCGTGAAAGATCTGGTCCGCCGCACGAAAAAAGTGATCGACCGTCTCGCTCTTGAAAAATTGCAGAAGCGCGCCGTTCGCCCCGGAGTCATCCAGGGCCGGCTCGAGGAAATGAGCATCCTCGATCTGATGCAATCTCTGGAAATGGGGCAGAAATCCTGCCGCCTCACGATTCGCCATGACAGCGAAACTTGCGAGCTGTTCTTCTCGGCCGGCCAGTGCGCAGATGCGAAGCTGGGCTCGACGGAAGGCGAGGACGCGGTTTTTCAGGTGGTCCGATGGCCCGCCGGAGATTTCGAAATCGATTTCAATTCCGCGCCCGAACGCGCCACGATTTCCCGCACCACCACGGGCCTGCTGATGGAAGCGCTGCGACTGATGGACGAAACGCAGCGCGACGGCGACACCGAAAACGTCGAAGCTACCGGCACTTGAGATTTGAGGCATTTCGGCGGTCTTTGCTCTTGAGGTTTGGGTTCTGACTCAACTGTTCCCATGCGCATCTCAGTTCTAACCATCAGCGATTCGGTCTCCGCCGGCAAATCCGAAGACGGCTCGGGACCCGCGGTCATCGCACGCTGCCGCGACCTCGGCTGGAAGATTGTTTCTCTATCCGTGCGGCCGGACGACCGTGCTGCCGTTGAGGAGTTTTTGAAGGAAGCTGCCGACTCGAACGACGCCGACGTGATTCTGACGACGGGGGGCACGGGGCTGGGTCCGCGGGACGTGACGCCCGAAGCCACTGCCGCGGTGATCGATCGCCCCATTCCCGGTTTTCCCGAACATATGCGGGCCGTGGGTTCCAAAAATTTCCCGCGCGCCATTCTTTCTCGCGCCATCTCTGGGATTCGCGCAAAAGCCATTATCATTAACCTTCCCGGGAGCCCCAAAGGTGCCGTCGAGTCCCTCGATGCTATCGCCGATTTACTCCCCCACGCCATCTCCATCCTCCACGGCGCCCGCCACGAGGCCTAGTTCGGCCTTCTTGGTTTCTACCGCACTCGTTCTGCGCTAAACTCCGCCGCGGTTGGGGTATATCTCCATCGCAATTCGCCCTGACCGGCAAAATGCAGCCCGAGGAGACATCGGCATGAGCCCGAAACAAAAGCCGCGCGCGAAATCGAAGCCGAAACGCAAACACTATCGCCGCATCGCCACCGAAGAAGCCTTCGCTATTCCCGAACAGATGGACGTCCAGCGCGAGCTGGTCGCCACAGCAAGGGAATACGATCCCGACCTCTTTCTCTGGAATATCCAGACCGACCCGGCCGGCCCGGTTTACCACGCGCTCCTCGACCTCTTCGATGACCGCCTGAAGGCCATGGACGAATACGACGTGGACATGCACCTGCTCGCGCTCACCTCCACGGGCGTGCAGATGATGCCCGCGGACAAGGCCGCCGAAGTCGCCGCGATCGGCAACGACCGCCTAGCCGAGTCCATCGCCCGCTATCCAGACCGCTTCGCCGGCCTTGCCACCATTCCCGTGCAGGATCCGCCCCGCGCCATCAAGGAGATCGAGCGCGCCGTGAAAAAACTCAAGCTCAGCGGCATCATGATCAATTCCCACACCAACGGAGAATATCTCGAGCGAGCGGAAATACTGGCCGATCCTCGAAGCTATCGCCGCCCACAAAGTGCCGCTCTATATCCATCCGCGCTCGCCGATTCCGCTGATGGCCAAAGCCTATCGCACCGATCATCTGGAGCACGCCATCTGGGGCTATCAGGCGGAAACCGGACTGCATGGTCTGCGCATCATCACCAGCGGCGTGCTCGATCACGTTCCCGGCCTGCAGATCGTTCTGGGACACATGGGCGAGGGCCTTCCGTACTGGCTCTATCGTCTGGACTTCATGCACGGCCGCGTGAAAATCGGATTTGACCGCCCGAAATTGAAACTGACGCCCAGCGAATATTTCCTGCGCAATTTCTACATCACCACCAGCGGCATGAACTGGGAGCCCACGCTGAAATTCTGCATCGAGGTCCTCGGCGCGGACCGCATCATGTGGGCAGTCGACTACCCGTATCAGGATCACCCCGACGCAGTCGATTTCCTCGACGCCGCGAAAATATCCGAGAAGGACAAACAAAAGATCTACCACGAAAACGCCGAGCGCGTTTTCAAGCTGCCCAACAACCGTTGAGGAGCGACACGCTTCCATTCGGTCTTGGCCTTACAATACAGAAGACGATATCGCTAAGGAGCCCGCGTGGACCTGCAAGACCCATCATCACGAAAAACCCCACCCGGCTCCCTGAAACAGGCCGCATTCGCGTACTCGCTGCCGTTCACGCTGGTCGTCCCGCCCGTCGTGATGGGCGCCATCGGCTACGGCCTCGACCGCTGGCTTCACAAACTCCCGCTTTTCACCATCGTCCTGGGTTTCATCGGCTTCGGCGTAGGCCTGCGCGACATTTTGAAAGCCGCCTCCAAAATGGACAAGCAATAATGGCGGAGGACGCCCCATACATCGCCATCGAGCGCCGCCTCGAAAACTTCCTACTCGCAGTCGGCGCTGCGGCGACCCTGGGCGCAGGCATCGGCTGGGGCCTCCGCGCCGCCGCCGGAGCAGCCGTAGGCACTGCCCTATGCTGGCTCAATTTCCGCTGGCTGCGGCTTGGTGCGGCGGCTCTTATCCGCCTGGGTCAAGCCCAGGCTACATTCGAAAATCCCCGCGTTCCGCCGCTCACGCACATCAAGTTCTTCGGCCGCCTGTTATTGCTGCTCGTGGTGGCCTATGCTATTCTCGCTTTGCTAAAGTTGCCCGCCATGGCGTTCCTGTGCGGCTTGGTGGCGGTGGTTCCAGCGATCGTGATCGAGCTCGGTTACGAGCTTGCCCGCGGCGAACACCGCTGGAATGCACCTTAGGTAAGACGTCCTGCAAATCATAGTAATCAGACAATTTCCGGCAATTCATCGTTTGGGAGAAGCATGGGCGAAGAGCAAGTTCTGGGCGTAACAAAACTGGTCAACATGCTGTTCGGCAAGGCGGCTCTTGCGCTGCTTACTTTGCTGCACATCAAGCCGGAAAGCATCGAATATCCCGATCACCAACTCGTTTTCGATGGAGCTTTTGGTCGTACTGATCGCCGTGCTGTTCTTCCTCTGGCTCAAGCCCCGCATCCGCGCTGATCGTCCCGGCGGCACCCAGCAAGCCCTTGAATTCGTCATCACCAATCCGATGGGCATCGGGATCAAGGATCTCGTCGACGACATCGTCGGCCACGGTGCCGAGCACCACATACCAGTCGTCGCTACCATCGGCATTTTCATATTGTTCAGCAACATGATCTCGCTTGTTCCCGGCATTGCGTCACCCACGGCTGCTATCACGGTGACGCTGGGGCTCGCGACCATTGTTTTTCTTTATTACAACGCCATCGGCATCGGCAAACACGGCGGCTTGCACTACGCCAAGACGCTGCTCGGCCCCATGCCCAAGCTGTTTCCGATCAACATCATCATGCTGATCGTCGAAACCGTCAGCCATTTCGCGCGCGTCCTTTCACTCTCAGTCCGGCTTTGGGCCAATATGATGGTCAGCGAGCTTCTATACGTTTCGTTCCTGGCGCTGTCGCTGGCTGTATTCGTTTTCGTCAGCGAGAAAAGCCCCATCGGGTACGCCACCGGCGTTGTGCCCATCGGCGTTCCGCTGATCTTGGCCTTGCTCCACGTGTTCGTCGCTTTCTTGCAGGCGTTTATTTTCTCGATTCTTGCGATTGTTTATCTCGGACTCGCGTCCGCGGAAGAGCACTAATTTTTTCGGCATCAAGGCAGTCGGTAAGCGCCGCCAGTGTGAGGCCGTTCGTCCCCCCGGACTTCCGGCAACCACCTCCTGGCCGCACATTCATACAAAGGAGAAGCACATGACAAGGAAAGTAGCGGCAGTAATGCTCGTTGCGTTGCTGGCGTTGATGATCGCGCCCGCGACGTTCGCACAAGATGCCCCTGCGGTTCACGCGACGAACTGGGTCGGCGTGGCGGCGGCGATCGCCCTCGGCATTGCGGCAGCTGGTTGCGGCATCGGCCAGGGCTTGGCTACCGCGGCCGCTTGCGAAGGCACCGCTCGTAACCCCGGAGCAGGCGGCGCAGTCCGCATCGCCTTCATCATTGGCGTCGCGCTCATCGAATCGCTCACGCTCTACGCGCTGGTAATCGTTCTGATCAAGTAAGAGCTCTGATCAGTTGGTCCAGACAATTCGCGTCTGAAATTCATGTCCCGGTGCCGGCGAAATTCCGGCCCGGGACGTTTTTGTTTTTGCAGTGGAATGACGCTCTTTGCCCGTCGGGGATTGCGGAGCCGCAGCCGTCGTCGGAGGATCTGCCTGAATTGCTTTGTTACCGCTTGAGTAGCGATTCCGCCGCGGCGTGCGCGAAACCAAGAACGTGTGACGGCAGAATTCCCAGCCACAAGGTACCGAGCGCCGCGAGGAACAGCGCGACACCCACAGCCGGGGCCACGCGCGACGGAGTGTAGTTGACCGAGGGGGCCTGGAAGTACATGGTGATGATCACGCGCAAATAATAGTAAGCGCCGATCACGCTGTTGATCGCCGCGATGACCACCAGGATCACGATCCACTTCTCGCGCACGTCCAGCGCTGCCTGGAATGCAAAAAACTTTCCCAGGAATCCGCCCGTCGCGGGCAATCCGAGCAGTGAGAGCAGGAACAGCGAGAAAGTCGCCGCGATTACCGGCTGCTTCTGCGCCAGGCCCGAATATTCGTAGAGCGAGAGGCGTTTTTCGTCCTGCTGTCCCAGGTGCGTCACGATCAGGAACGCGCCCACTTTCATCAGCACGTACGACGCGAGATAGAAAAGAATCGCCGCGGCGCCGAGCACGTTGTAGGCGGCGAAAGTGACAAGAATGTAGCCCGCGTGCGCGATCGAGGAATACGCCAGCATGCGCTTCACGTTGGTCTGCAGCAACGCGCCCAGGTTGCCGATGAACATGGTCAGCACGGCCGAAACCCAGATCACCCAGAACCACACGTGGCTCGCCGAACCGAACGCCACGTAGAAAATCCGCACCATCAGCGCGAAGGTGGCGGCCTTAGGCGCCGAGGCGATTAGCGCGGTCACTGGGGTCGGCGCGCCTTCGTACACGTCCGGCGCGTAAATCTGGAACGGCGAAACCACCACCTTGAATCCCAGGCCGACGAAGATCAGTCCGAGGCCGAGGATGGCCAGCGCCGGGACGTGGCTGCCGGGCCCGGTGGCGGCCAGCTGCGCTTCGAGCGCGTCGCGCACGGCGTCGATATGCGTAGTGCCCGTCACTCCGTAGACCATGGCGATGCCGTAGAGGAAAAATGCCGTGGCGAACGAGCCGAGCAGAAAATATTTCAGCGACGCTTCGTTCGACTGTGTGGCCTTCCGCCGGAATCCCACGAGCACGTAACTCGCAATCGAGCTGATTTCCAGGCCCACGAACGCGGTCACCAGCTCATTCGCGCTGGCCAGAATGCCCATGCCCGCCACCGCGAACAAAACGAGTGCGTAATACTCGCCGCGCTGGAGGCCTTCACGCTCGAGATAGTCGATGGACCCGAGAATGGCGAGCGCGGCTGCGACGATCACGACCCCGTGCACAAAAATGCTGAACTGGTCGTTCGAGATCAGATTGTCGTAGGCGAAGCCCAGATGCTGGCTCGATCGCCAGACGCCATAGAGCGCGAACAGCGTGCCCGCGAAAGCCAGCCAGCCGAGCACGCGCTTGCGCGCCTGGCTGACGAACGGATCCGCCAGCATGATGACCATGCCGATGAAGCAGAGATGCACTTCGGCGGCGAGTTTGTGCAGGTTGCCGAGCTGCCCGTTCATCGCTGCGCGGCCTGCCTTTCCACAAGCACGGCGCTCGCGGTGGCATTGGGAACGGCCGGCAACGTCACCAGCTGTTGTACTGGCGAAGTTTTCACGGGGCGCGTGGCTTCGCGTGGCGATGAAGTCATGTCCAGCGTGTTATTCACCGAGACTTCCATGCGCTTGGTGAAGAGCGGGGAGGCGATGCCCATGAACAGGATCGTGACGGACATCACGACCAGGATCACCCGCTCGCGTGTGGAGGCGTCGGGCAGAGTCTTGTTTTTCTCGACTGTCACTTCACCAAGCGCCACGCGTTGATAGGCCCACAGTAAATAGATAGCGGAAAGGACCGCGCCGCTCGCCGCCCAGGAAGCCCACGCGTGATGCGTCTGGAACGTCCCGATCAGGATCAGAAACTCGCCGATGAAGCCGTTGAGAGGCGGCAGCGCGAGCGATGAAAGACAGATGAACAGGAAGAAGGACATAAGCACCGGCATTGGCATCGCCAGACCGCCGTACTGCTTGATCTCGTGCGTGTGCCGGCGGTCGTAGAGCATTCCGACGCCGAGGAAGAGCGCGCCGGTCGAAACGCCGTGGTTGAGCATCTGGTAGATCGCGCCTTCCACCGCCGTGGTGTTGAAAGCGAAAATACCGAGCACCACGAAGCCGAGGTGGCTCACGGAGGTGTACGCCACCAGGCGCTTCAGGTCCGTCTGCACGGTGGCAACGAGCGCGCCGTAGACGATGCCGATGATCGCCAGCACGGCGATGGGCTGCGCCAAGCGATGCGCGGCTTCGGGAAACAGGGGCAGGCAGAAACGCAGGATGCCGTAGGTCCCGAGCTTCAGCATCACGCCGGCCAGAATCACGGAGCCTGCCGTGGGCGCTTCGGTATGCGCGTCCGGTAGCCAGGTGTGCAGCGGAAACAGCGGAACCTTGATCGCGAACGCCAGGAAGAACGCGCCGAACATCAGCATTTCGGTCGAGAGCGGAAACGACAGAGCGCCCGACTGCATCTGCGACAGGATTTCCGGCAGATCGAATGTGCCCGCTTTGCCGTAGAGCCACAGGATGGCGACCAGCATCAGGATCGAGCCGAACATAGTGTACAGAATGAATTTCACCGCGGCGTAAATGCGGCGCTCGTGGCCCCACATTCCGATCATGAAATACATGGGAATCAGCGTCAGTTCCCAGAACACGAAGAAGAGGAACAGGTCGAGTGAGACGAAAACGCCGATCATGGCCGTTTCGATCAGCAGGATGGCGACGAAGAAGCCTTTGACGTTGTCCTTGATCGATTCCCAGGAGCAGAGAATCGAGATGGGCGTGAGGAAGGTGGTGAGCAGGACGAGAAACAGGCTGATGCCATCGATGCCGAGGTGGTAGTGGATCGTTTCGCCGATCCAATTGCGGTATTCAACGAACTGGTAGCCGGCGTTCGCGGAGTCGAAGTAACGCAGCAGGCCGAGCGAGAAGACGAACTCGACGAGCGAAGCCGTGAGCGCGATGCGGCGAATCCAGATGTGGTCTTCCGAGCGCAGAACGAGCAGCGCGGCCACGCTGAGCAGCGGAAAGAACGTAACGATGGTCAACCAGTGGAGGTTCGCCATGTTAGCGCGCCACCCCCAACAAGCCGAAGAGCAGAGCCGTGAATCCGACTGCACCCAAAATCACCCAGGCCGCGTAGCTACGCGTGTTGCCCGACTGAATCTTGCGGACCTCGGCGCCCGATCCGCGCGCCACCGTGGCCGTGCCGTTCACCACGCCGTCGATCGCGCCTTCATCGACCACGTGCCAGAGGACGTTGGTCGAAATCCATAGCAAGGGCCGGACGATAAGGGCGGCGTAGATTTCGTCGACGTAATATTTATTGAGCAGCAGCAGGTAGAGCGCGCGCATGCTCTGTGCGAATTTTTTGGGCAGATCGGGCCGCTTGATGTAGAAGAACCACGCCGCGAGGAGGCCGAGCAGTCCGACGGCGACGGGCCAGCTGACCAGCGCATGCAGCAGCGCCGTCGCTGGAGGCACCGATTCGCTTGCTTCCTGTGCAGCTTCCGAAGCGGGCGCATACATAGTGAAGACCGGCGACAGGAATTTCTCGAAATGGTCGGCGCCGCCGATCATTTTCGGAGCGGCGAACCAGCCGCCGAAGATTGAAAGGAACGCCAGGATTCCGAGCGGCACAGTCATGCTCGCGGGCGATTCGTGAACGTGGACTTTGTGTTCGTCGTACCGCGGCACGCCGAAGAAAGTCAGGAAAATCAGGCGGAACATGTAGAACGACGTAATCAGCGCGCCCGCGACACCGAGCAGCCAGAGAATTAGATTAGCGTGCGGGCCATCCTGCGCGGCCTCGAGAATCGCGTCTTTGCTGAAGTAGCCAGCGAAGCCGGGGATTCCGGCGATGGCCAGGGTGGCGATGAGCATGGTCCAGTAGGTGATCGGGATTTTCTTGCGCAGGCCGCCCATCTTCATCATGTCCTGCTCGCCGCCCATGGCGTGAATCACGCTGCCGGCCGCGAGAAAGAGCAAGCCCTTGAAAAACGCGTGGGTCATCAAGTGGAAGATGCCGGCGGAATAGGCGCCCACACCGCAGGCCAGGAACATGTAGCCGAGCTGCGAGACGGTCGAGTAGGCGAGAACCTTCTTGATATCCGTCTGCGTGATACCGATGGTGGCGGAATAAAACGCGGTAATCGCGCCGACAATGCCGACCACGAGCATGGCCACCGGCGCGCGGGAAAATAGCGGATTCATGCGCGCGACCATGTAGACGCCGGCGGTGACCATCGTCGCGGCGTGGATCAGCGCGCTGACGGGCGTGGGGCCTTCCATGGCGTCCGGCAGCCAGACATACAGCGGAAGCTGCGCGGATTTTCCGATGGCGCCGGTGAAGAGCAATAGACAGATCGTGGTCATCACCGGCGTGGAGATGTTATTGACCTGCTTGAAAATCTCACCGAACGCGACTGTGCCGAAAGTGGCGAACACCATCAGGATGCCGACGGTGAAGCCGAAGTCTCCGATGCGCGTGACGATGAAGGCTTTCTTTCCGGCATCGGCCGCGGATTTTTTCAGGAAGTAGAAGCCAATGAGCAGGTAGCTGCACAGGCCCACGCCTTCCCAGCCCACGAACATGACGATCAGGTTCGCGCCGGTGACCAGCGTGAGCATGAAGAACATGAACAAGTTGAGGTAGCAGAAGAAGCGGTAGTAGCCGTCTTCGTGCGCCATGTAGCCGGTGGAGTAGATGTGGATCAGCATGCCGACGAAGGTGACCACCATCAGCATGACCACGGTGAGTTGGTCGACCTGCAGCGCGAAATCGACGCGGAAAGGATGCGCGGTCGCTTCGCCGCCCAGCATCCACGTGAAATAGCTTTTCACGTAAGGGATTTGTTCGGGCGCCAGCAGGAAAAATTCGCGGACCGCTTCGGCGGCGGCCAAAAACGAAAGCGCGACGGAGCCCACGGCGAAAGTATTCACCAGCGCCTTCGAAAATGATTTTCCGAATAGGCCGTTGATCGCCGATCCCAGCAGCGGCAGCGCAAGAATGATCCAGAGATGGTTGAGTAGGAACATTATTAGAGCTTGAGCAGATTGATGCGCTCAACGTTGAGCGACTGGCGATTCTGCGCCAGCATGATGACGATGGCCAGGCCTACCGCGGCTTCGGCCGCGGCGACCACGATGACGAACAGAACGAATACGAGCCCGTCGAGCTGGTTGTGCGCGCGCGCAAAGGCGACGAACGCAAGGTTCACAGCATTGAGCATCAGCTCGATGGACATGAAAATCGTGACGATATTGCGTTTGAACACGAACGCAATCACGCCGAGTCCGAAGAGCACGGCGCTGAGAACCAGATACCACGAGATGGGAATCGCGCCGCTCATGTGTCTTTCCTTGCGAGCACCCACGCGCCCAGCACCGCGATCAGCACCAGAATCGAAGTAGCTTCGAACGGGAACAGGTACTGCCGGAAGAGCATTTCCGAGAGAGCCGTTGTGGAAGCCTCAGTCGACTGCGCGGCCGGTCCGTTGGCCATTGTCCTGCCGATCGACGAGTGCGCGAGCCAGTGTGCGATTTCGGCCATCAGAATGAGCGCCAAGCCGACGCCGGGCCACGCGAGCTTGCTGAAATTCGTGCGCTCCTCGAGTCCATAGTTGAGCAGCATGATGACGAAGACGAAGAGCACCATGATCGCGCCGGCGTAGACGAGGATTTGCACAGCGGTGATGAAGGGCGAGCCGAGCAGCAAATACAGCACGGCGAGCGCGACCATTACGAGAATCAGCGCCAGGGCGCTGTGAATCGGCTCGCGCGCCCAGATCAAGGTGATCGCTCCGGCTACGGCGAGCGCGGCGCAGACGATAAAGATGAATAGCGGAATCATCCGTGCGCCACCATGGGCCAGAGAATGATGGCCAGAGCCGTGAGCACCAGATTGACCAGCGACACAGGTAGCAGCAGCTTCCAGCCGAAGGACATCAGCTGGTCGTAACGGAAGCGCGGCAGCGTGGCGCGCATCCAGATGTAGAAAAACAGGATCGCGAGAATTTTGGTGGTGAACCAGAAAGGCCCCTGAATGCGTTCTGCGATGAAGGGGATCAGGCAGATCAAACCGCCGCCGCCGGCGAGCATGGTGACCACGCCCATCTGTAGCCGCGCGATGCCGCGCATTTCCGTGATGGTGTTAATCGCGCAGTAGGCCGCGAGAAGCAGCAAGCCCGCGCCGGGCAGGAAAATCTGGAAGTACCAAATGCCGGTGGTGCTGGGGAAGGGCGAGAGCCAGCCGCCAAGAAACAGAATCGTGGCCAGACAGGAAACCGTGATCATGTTCGCGTATTCGGCCATGAAGAACATGGCGAACTTGAAGCTGGAATATTCGGTGTGGAATCCCGCGACAAGCTCGGTTTCCGCTTCGGGCAGATCGAACGGCACGCGGTTGGTTTCCGCGATCGCCGCCGTGAGATAGCAGAGGAAGCCCAGAATCTGCGGAACGCCGCCGTGCTGGATCGAAAGAACGTTCCAGTGCCAGAACCAGCCGCTTTGCCGCGCAATCAGCTCGTTGAAATTGAACGTTCCCGCCAGCAGGATCACGCCGACCACGGAAATCGTCAGCGACACTTCGTAACTGATCATCTGCGCGGAGCTGCGCAGGCCGCCCAGCAGCGGATATTTGCTGTTGGAGGACCAGCCGGCGAGCGCGACGCCGTAGACGCCAAGCGACGTGATGGCGAAACAGCAGCAACACTCCGATATTAAGGTCCACAACCGAGTAGATCTGCTGGCCATTGGGAAAGAGCACGTTCGGCGGGCCGAACGGAATCAAGGCAATAGAGGAAAGGCCCAGCGCGAGAGCCAGAAACGGCGCGAGCGTGTAGGCGAACTTATCCGCGATGGGCGGCGTGACATCTTCCTTGAAAAGGAACTTGATGCCGTCGGCCAGCGGCTGCAGCAAACCATGTGCGCCGACGTTGTACGGGCCCCAACGCGACTGAATGTGCGCGATGGCTTTGCGCTCCAGCCAGGTGAGGTACGCCAAGGCCGTCATCACAATAAACAGCAGCACGGCGATTTTGACTACCGCTGCCACCAGGACTGGGTGTTGGGAGATGAACTCCACGGCGATTGTTTAGCCTCGTTGGTCGAACTGAGTCTGGAACAATAACGGCCCAATGTGCCGCTCGTAAACAAATAATCCTGAGAAGAAAAAACCGCGCCCGCCGGCGATTCGTAGGCCGCTTCAGGCGCTTTGCTGGTCGCGGTGGCGATTTCCGATCCGCCCGCGAGCAGAGCAGGCGCGGAGAGATCGTATCCCGCGACATTCTTGCGAATTTCCTCAAACGCAGCTTCGGCGGTGCGTAGGCGAATGGGCGTGCCCACGCCCAGCATGCTGAGCTGATGCGAAAGAATCCGAAGCAGGTCGTAATCGCTGCGCGGTCCCTGCGGGTCGATGGCGCGGTGCGTCAGCTGGACTTCACCGGCTGTGTTCGTGAGCGATCCGTCCTTTTCATACGTCGACGCGGCGGGCAGCACCACATCGGCGCGCTGGGCGGTTTCGGTCATGAACATGTCGTGCACGACGAGCAGTTCGAGACCCGCCAGGCGGTCGGGCTGCGCGACGTTGAACGTCTTCAGCGGGTTGGCGCCGACGACGTAGAGCATTTTCAATTTGCCGGCCACGGCTGCTTCCATCATGGCGCGGGCGGCGAGCCCGGGTTTGTCGGAGATGTCGCCGCCCCAAAGCTTCGCGAAGCGGGAGCGCTCCGAGGAATCGGAAAGATGGGCATAGCCCGGCAGGCGATCGGGCAGGACGCCCATGTCCGACGCGCCACGCGAATTCGCGTAATCGCCCAGGGCCATGAATTTGGTCTTGCCACCGAAGCGCGCTGCTAGAGAAACGAGATCGCGGATGGCTTGGCCGTGAATTTCGGCGCCGAAAACCACGACCACGTCTTTTTCGGCTTCGAGCCCGGCCTTGAGTCTGGACTAAGGCTTCGATGGTTTTTGTATCGAAGTTGCCTTTTTCGCTGGCGAGCCATTGGATCGCGCTATGCTCAGCGCCCTTGGCCACTTCGACGGCGATTTTGGCCTGGCGGTGAATCTTGCTGGGCAGGGAATTGATGGCGTAGAGCTTCAGGCCGTGATGGCGCACGCCGGAGCGAATCTGCCAGGCGACCAGCGGATTTTGCTGCGTCACGTCGTTCGCGACGACGAGAACGGCGGGAGCGTTATAGACGTCCGCCATGGTGGCGAGCGAATCCTTGGCGCGCGGGCCCAGCGCGGCGGCCAAGCCGACGTAATCGGCGGTGCGATGGTGATCGAGATTGTTGGTGCCGAGCGTGACGCGGGCGAAGCGGTTCAGCAGGTAATTTTCTTCGTTTGTGGTGTGGTTCGAGCCGATCACGCCGATGGCGCTGCTGCCGTGCGCGGCGTGCACCTGCTTGATGCGGCGTGCGACTTCCTCGAGTGCGTCCTCCCAGCTCGCGGGCTCGAGCTTTCCGTTGCGGCGCACGAGTGGCTGGCGGATGCGTTCCGGATTCGAGGTGAAATCGTAGCCGAAGCGACCCTTGGCGCACAGGAATTCGCCGTTGAAGCCGGAATGGTCCCGATTATTGGCGCGCAGGATTTCGTTGTTGCGCACGCTGAGCGTGGTCTTGCAGCCGTTCGAGCAATGGGCGCAAGGCTCCGGGACGTAGGTCATCTCCCAGGGGCGCGTCTGATAACGATACGTGCCGCTGGTGAGCGCGCCGACCGGGCAGATGTCGATGCACATACCGCATTCTTCGCATGCCAGCTCGTCGGGCTTGTTAGGCAGGATTACGGAGAGCACGCCGCGGGCGCCGACGCCGAGCGCTTTCACGTCCATGCCTTCGTCGCAGACGCGCACGCAGCGGAAGCAGAGAATGCAGCGCGGCGCATCGTAATAGACCAGCGGAGACCATTTCTGCTCGGGCGTGTGGAGCTTTTCCTCGACGAAGCGGGTTTTGTCCAGGCCGTAGCGGAAGGTCATATCCTGCAGCTCGCACTCGCCACCTTTGTCGCAGACCGGGCAATCGAGCGGGTGATTCGAGAGCAGGAACTCGATCATGTCCTTGCGGGCTTTGTGGACCTGGTCGGTTGAAGTCTTGACCACCATGCCGTCGGTGGCCACCAGGGTACAGGCGGTCTGCAGCTTCGGCATTTTTTCCACTTCGACCAGGCACATGCGGCAGGCGGCCTGCAGCGCCAGGCCCGGGTAGTAGCAGAAGGATGGAACCTCGATGCCTTGCGTCTTGGCGGCTTCGATGACCAGCGTGCCTGCGGTGGTCGTTACCTGCTTGCCGTCGATGGTGAACGCGATTTGTTTTTGATCGGCCATTGCCGGCTCTGCCTCTCGCTAACCGCACTCCATCATCAACGTCGAAGAAGTTCCTTCGACTCCGTCCGCGAAGTGCGCGGGACTACGCTCAGGATGACGGCGTAAATCTAACGCAAAAACAAAACACACCCAAAATCAAAGCTGCTTGCTAACGTGCCTCAATCATGTCGGCAGCGTTGTAGGCGCATTTTCCGTTGAGGTGATCCTCAAATTCGTTGCGCCATTTTTTCACGATGCTGATCGTCGGCAAGGCTGCGGCGTCGCCGAGCGGGCAGAAGCTGCGTCCGAGTATGTTCTGCGAAAGCTCGCTGATCAGCGGAATGTCTTCCTCGCGGCCGTAGCCATCGTGGAAGCGGTCGAGCATCTTGCGCAGCCAGGCCGTGCCCTCGCGGCAGGGAATGCACCATCCGCAGGATTCGTGCGCGTAAAAATGCATGATGCGGCGGGCGACATCGACCATGCAGGTGTCTTCGTCCATGATCACGGTGCCGCCGGAGCCGAGCATCGATCCGATTTTGGCCACCGAATCGAAATCCATGGCCACGTCGATTTCATCGGCCGAAAGCAGCGGACAGGAGCTTCCTCCAGGAATCACGGCTTTCAGTTTCTTGCCGCCGCGGATGCCGCCCGCGACTTCTTCGATCATCTTCCGCAGCGGAAAGCCGAGCGGAAGCTCGTAAATGCCGGGGCGATTGACATGTCCTGAAATCGAATAAAGGCGCGTGCCGCCGTTTTTCGGCGTGCCGAGGCTGGCATACCATTCGCCGCCTTTCAAAATGATCGCGGGTATGGTGCTGAGCGATTCGGCGTTGTTGATTACCGTAGGGCAGCCGTAGAGGCCGACTACCGCCGGGAAAGGAGGCTTGATGCGCGGGTAGCCGCGCTTGCCTTCGAGCGATTCCATCAGTGCGGATTCTTCGCCGCACTCGTAAGCGCCCGCGCCGGTGTGCGTGATCAGTTCGAAATCGAATCCGCTGCCCAGGATATTTTTTCCGAGATAGCCCTTGGCGTAGGCTTCGGCGAGGGCGGCGTCCATGATGTCAATAATGTAGCGATATTCGCCGCGTATATAGATGTAGCCCTGATGCGAGCCAACGGCTTTCCCCGCGATCACCATGCCCTCGATCAGCTGGTGCGGGTCCATTTCCATCAGCGGGCGGTCTTTGCAGGTGCCGGGCTCGGATTCGTCGGCGTTGGCGAGAATGTATTTCGGCTTGGACGAATCTTTGGGAACAAAGCTCCACTTCATCCCCACGGGGAAGCCCGCGCCGCCGCGACCGCGAAGGTTCGATTTCTTCACTTCGTCGATGATCGCTTCCGGCGTCATTTTCAGGGCTTTTTCGAGCGCCTGGTACCCTTCGGTTTTCAGGTACGCATCGATCTTGGTCGAATCTTTCATGCCGAAGCGCTTGCTGATCACCACCACTTCAGAGGGCAACCGTTCGTGCACGGAGCCGGCGGTAACGGGCGAGGGTTTCGGTTTCTTGCCGTCCTGAATCTGCTCGAAGATGGCGTCGACTTTATCGGCGTCGAGATTCTCGTAGAAGTCGTAGTTGATCTGCATGCAGGGCGCTCCCGTGCAGGCGCCCATGCATTCCACTTCTTCGAGTGAAAACGTCCCGCTCGCCGAAACTTCCTTGTTGCCCAGACCCAGGCGGTGCTGCACGTGCTTGTAAAGCTCGTTGCCGCCGCGGAGCATGCAGGAAACGTTGGTGCAGATCTGGACGTGATTGCGGCCCATGGGCTTGCGATGGAGCATGGAGTAATAGGAAGCGTTTCCTTCACCTGGATGGTGTTGAGGTCGAGGCGCTTAGCGATTTCCTGCAGGATTTCGTCGCCGAGGAACCCAGCTCGTCCTGCGAGTAGAGCATCATGGGAATCAGCGCTGAGCGCTTCACGGGATAGCGTCCCGCGAGCTCCTGGAATTTTTCTCTAGCTGTGGCGACAGTTGCATTGTTTGGCGGTAAAACTAGCGGTCCACTTCTCCCAGAACGATGTCGGTTGTGCCGATACAGGCCACCACGTCGGCAATCAAGCGCCCTACGCACAGCGCCGGCAACGATTGCAAGTTCACGAACGACGGCGTACGGAAATGCACGCGGTACGGCTTCGCCGATCCGTCGCTGGCCATGAACACGCCGAGCTCGCCGCGCGGTGATTCGATCGACTGATAAACCTCGCCCTGCGGCGGCGCGAAACCCTCGGTGAAAATCTTGAAATGGTAGATCAGGCCTTCAATCGACGTTTTCATTTCCTCGCGCGACGGAGGGATGACGCCCTGCACCTCGGCACGGAAGGGACCGGTGGGCTCGATCTTCTCCATGGCCTGCTTGATGATTTTCAGGCTTTCGCGCATTTCGGCCACGCGAACCTGATACCGCGCGTAGCAGTCGCCGCCAGTGGCTGTCTTTACCTCGAAATCGAACTCGTCGTAGCTCGAATACGGGAAAACTTTGCGGATATCGTAAGGCACGCCGCTGGCGCGGAGCAGGGGGCCGGAGACTCCGAGCGCGATCGCGTCATCGGCCTTGAGTTTGCCAACGCCGATGGTGCGCGCCATCCAGATGCGATTTTGAGTAAGAAGCGTTTCGTACTCATCGATGTGGCCGGGCATGGCGTCGACCACGCGGCGTACGCGATCCAGCCAATCCGGCGGCGGTTCGAGCGCGAGCCCGCCGATGCGGAAATAGCTGGTCATCATCCGCTGGCCGGAAACGTACTCGTAAATCTTCATGATCTCTTCGCGTTCGCGGAAGCTATAGAGGAACACGGTCATCGCGCCCAGGTCGATGGCGTGCGTTCCCAGCCAGACCAGGTGTGAGCTGATGCGCGTGAGCTCGGTGAGTAGTACGCGGATGTACTGCGCGCGCTTCGGAATTTCGATGCCGATCAGCTTTTCCGCAGCCAGGCAAAAGCCCAGATTATTGGAAAGCGGCGCGAGGTAGTCGATGCGGTCGGTCAGCGTGATGCACTGGGAATACGTCTTCGATTCGCAGGATTTCTCGATGCCCGTATGCAGGTACCCGATATCGGGCTTGGCGCTCAGGACAATTTCGCCGTCGAGCTCCAGCACCACGCGCAACACGCCGTGCGTCGACGGGTGCTGCGGCCCCATATTGAGGACCATCGGCTGCGCCGGGCCGGCTGCGGTCTCGATCGTCTTGTGGTCGTCATCAGTTCAGTTCGCGCCCGCGAGCCTAACGGAACCCCTCTACGGGATAATCCTTGCGCAACGGGTATCCTTCCCATTCGTCCGGCATCAGGATGCGCCGAAGATCGGGATGTCCCTGGAATCGAATGCCGAAAAGATCGAAATGTTTCGCGCTCGTGCCAATTCGCCGTGGGCCACACGCCCGTGACGGTCTGGATCGAAGGATCCGCTCCCGAAAGCTTCACCCGCAGGCGCAGTTTCAGGGTTTTTTCGATCGAAAGAAGCTGGTAATTCAGCTCGAAGCGCGGCTCGATCGGAAAACGATCGACGGCGCTAAGGTCCGCGAGATAGGTGAACCGCAGCGCCGGGTCGCCGGCAAGAAATTCCGAGACGGCCACTATCCGGTTTCCGGGAACGACTACGGTCGTTTCGCCCCGAAATTCAATCACTTCGGCGACGGCCGTCTTATCCCAGGCTTGGAGCTTTGCGACGGCTGGATTTTTAGCGATTTCCTGTGATTCCACGATGATTCCGATTCCGGACGGGCGGCTTAGCTGTCCCAGTTCAACGCGCCCTTCTTCCAGAGGAAAATATATCCAACCAGCAGAATGACAATGTAAAGCAACATCTCCACAAATCCAAACACATTCAGCTTGTGATAGACGAGCGCCCAGGGATATAGAAAAATCGCTTCGATGTCGAAGAGAATGAAGATCAGCGCCACCATATAAAAGTGCACGGAAAAAGGCTGGCGGGCGTCGGTGGTGGGCTGCACGCCGCACTCGTATGGCTGATCTTTTTCGCGGGTTGCTTGTGGCTGCCCGACGATGCTCGATAGCGTGATCAGCAGGCCGGCCAGCCCGCCCGCTAGTATAAACATCAGCAAAAGTGGCCCGTAGCTATCGAGGTAGTTGCCGCTCATTTTACAGTCGCTGCTATAATAGCCGTCGACACTACATCGGTCAAATGAACTCCCCAAGAATTTAAGATTCGCGGCGGATCACTGCTTGCTCGAAAGGGGAAATCGGTCATCGATGAGCTCGGGTTTCAACACGGACGTTCGCGTCGACGGCCAGGTCTTTCACGTTCAGACGGAAGACCGCGGGCCGCAGCCACCCCGTGATCGACACCGTGGTGTACCACAGCGGGCGAATTCTCCATCGCCGATCATCCGGCTACGAACATTTCGTCGGTTCGTCGGAGTTTTCCGCTGAAGGGTTGCGCGAGCGCGTCGAGGAGCAGCACCGCCAGGTGATCGAAGATCTGCGGGACGGCGCCTTGACCGAGGAAATCGCCGCGGCAATGGAGTTGGCCTCGCCCCGTGCCAGCGCGAGTGCCATTCAAGTGCAGCTTCTGAATCCCAGTTCATGGCTTGCGGGAGGCAATGTGCAGCTCGAGGTCGAAATCCTGCGGCGTGCCGACAAGCAGCCTCTGGCGGGTGCCCAGGTGGAGGCCGCCATCGAGGGCGCCGCGCAGGCCACGCGCCACGCGGGAACAAGCGACGATCAGGGTCGCGTCAAGATCGGGTTTCCGCTCCCGCCGCTGGGGCCGGGCGATTTGGCGCTCGTCATCCACGCGCAGGCGGACGGCGGAAAAGACGAAATTCGCTTCGCCATGCGCTCGCGCGCAAAATAATCCGCGGAATGACGGTCACGATCAACGGCGAACGCCGCGAAGTTCCCGACGGGCTTAACGTTACCGCGCTGCTCGAACACCTGGGAATGTCCAAAGGGCGGGTGGCCATCGAGCGCAACCTCGACATTCTTCCGCGAGCGTGCTGGCAGAGAACGAAGGTCGAATCCAACGACAGCTTCGAAATCGTCCACTTCGTCGGCGGCGGCTAGCCGCGAAAAGTACTTGCTCCGGGAGTCGTAGAATCTCTTACGGCTTCGCTCGGCTACTGAGTCCGGGCAAGCTCGCAACCGAATTCGGGATGCCAAGAATCCAACTCAATTGCGGACTTTCTGGCTACTCGCGAGCCAGCAAGTGTCCCATCTTCTTCTGTTTGGTTTTCAGGTACTCGCGGGAATGGCGGCTGGTGCGCGGACGGCAGGGAATTCGCTCCACCACGCGGATTCCAGAGCGCTCGAGCTGCTCGATTTTGTCGGGGTTATTCGACAGCAGGCGCACTTTTCGCACGCCGAGCGCCTTCAGCGCCGCGGCCGCGAAATCGTAGTCGCGCGCGTCGTCGGCAAAACCAAGCTTGCGGTTCGCTTCCACCGTATCGAGCCCCTCGTCCTGCAGTTCATAGGCTCGCACTTTATTGATCAGCCCGATGCCGCGGCCCTCCTGTGGTAGGTAGAGGACGATACCGGACGGCGCTTTCGCGATGGCGCGCAGGGAAAGCTCCAGCTGCGCGCGGCAATCGCAGCGCTCGGACGTGAACACGTCTCCGGTCAGGCACTGCGAGTGAATTCGCACCACCGGCGCCGGGCCATTTTTCACCTGTCCGTGCTGGATGGCGACAGCCTCCTCCTCGGCCGCGCGGCCTTTCACGGCAGCGATCTGGAAGCGGCCAAACCGCGTGGGCAATTCCGCTCGCGCCACCACCCGCACTCCCTCAGCTGGTTTTTTCTTCTTCATCGGAGTCCCACAGTATAGCAGGAGGCGCGCCGGGCGATTTGTCCTTGCACCGGCGCCTTAAATTGACATTGAGGTTACGCGCTTTTTGGCTTACGCTTCGGCCATCAGTTTTTTTCGCGAGGACGTGTCACTTGGCTCCCGAGCCGTCGCAATCCGAAAAGGAAGCCGTCCATCTCAAACCCGGAGACCGCGTGGGCGCGTACGAAGTCATCGCGCCGCTCGGCGCGGGCGGCATGGGCGTGGTGTTCAAGGCTCGCGACACGAAGCTCGAGCGCCAAGTCGCCCTGAAATTTCTCCGTGTGGCGCCTCATGATGCCGATTCGGCCAGCGCCCGTCTGCTGCGCGAAGCGAAAAACGCCTCGGCGCTGAATCATCCGCACATCGCGACGATCTATGAGGTGGGCGAAAGCGACGGCCGCGCCTACATTGCCATGGAATTCGTCGAAGGGCGTCCGCTCAGCGTTGTGCTCGAGCGCGATTCGCTGGCTCCCGAAACCGCGGTCCGCTACGGCCTGGAAATCGCGGCAGCTCTGGCCCATGCTCACGACCGCGGCATCGTCCACCGCGACCTGAAGCCCGCAAACGTGATGGTCACGGCTGCCGGAAGCGTCAAGGTCCTCGATTTCGGCCTGGCGCGCCGCATACCCGGGGACAACTCTTCCGCCGTCACCGTCTCGCAGAAGCCGGTCACGGAAGAAAGTTCGGTGAGCGGCACGCTTCTTTACATGGCGCCCGAGACCCTGCGCGGTGAGCTGCCCGACGCACGCACCGATGTGTGGTCCCTCGGCGCGGTGCTGTACGAGATGGTGATCGGCCGTCCGCCGTTCGAGGGACGTACTGCGTACGAAATCTCGTCTGCTATCCTGCGCGAACCGCCGAAATCGTTTCCCTCGCACGTCCCACTGCGATTACAGGCTGTGATCCAGCGCTGCCTGGCCAAAGAGCGCGAGCACCGCTACCAGCGCGCCAGTGAAGTGCACGCCGCGCTCGAAACAATTGGCGCGGACGTGATCACCCCGGCGATTCCACTTTCCGGCTCGGCGCCCGTCGCTGCAGCGCTGGCGGCCCCGCGCCCGCGTGTAATGATTTTCGCCGTGATGGGCGCGTGCGCCGTCCTGCTGATCGCCGCGGCGTGGGGCGGCTACGCACTCTATCGTTCAAAGCCGGCAGCGCCTCCGCCTGCATCCTCGGAAGCGTGGGTGCAGGTTACTGATTTTACCGATTCCGCGGTGTCACCCGCTCTCTCGCCCGATGGAAAGATTCTCACTTTCATCCGCGGCGCCAACACGTTCTTCGGCCCGGGCGAAATCGGCGCCAAGCTAATGCCCAACGGCGATCCGGTACAACTCACGCACGACGGCACGATGAAGATGAGCCCGGAGTTTTCGCCCGACGGCTCAACCATCGCTTACACCGTATACACGAGCGGAAATTGGGACATGTGGACCGTTCCCGTGCTGGGCGGCGATTCGCGGAAACTCTTTACGAATGCCGAAGGACTCAACTGGATCGCCAGTAATCGTCTACTTTTTTCCGTGATCAAATCCGGCCAGCATATGGCTGTCGTGACTTCCGATACGAACGGCGAGGCTCGCCGCGACGTCTACGTCCCGCCCCGCGAACGAGGCATGGCCCACCGTTCGGCGATTTCGCCGGACGGCCGCTCCGTCCTGATCGTCGAGATGGACAACGGCGGTTTTCAGCCGTGCCGCTTGGTTTCGTTGCAGGGAAATGACCTCGGCCGCCGCGTCGGCCCCCCGGGCGCGGCATGCACGTATGCGGCATGGTCTCCCGACGGGAAATGGATGTACCTGAATTCCGATGCAGGCGGGCGCTTTCACATCTGGCGACAGGCGTATCCCGCCGGGGAGCCCCAGCAATTGACGTCGGGCGCCACGGAGGAAGAGGGAATTGCTGTCGCTCCGGACGGAAATTCACTGATTACCTCGGTCGGCCTCCGGCAGAGCGCCGTCTGGGTGCGCGATTCGAAAGGCGAGCGCCAGATTTCGACCCAGGGTTACGCCGAACAGCCGCAATTTTCGCGCGACGGCAAGAAAGTCTACTACCTGGTTCAGCGTCGCGGGGTGTCCGGACTGTTTCAGACCGGCGAGCCCTGGTCGGCCGATCTGGCGACGAACACCGCCGGGAAATTGCAGGATGTCGAGGCTACCGGTTTCGCGGTTTCTCCGGACGGCAGGCAGATCGTTTACGCGGCGAGTGAACCATCCGGTGTGTCCAGTTTGTGGCTTGCTTCGCTCGATTCGCAATTCGCGCCGCATAAGTTCCCATCTTCGGTGAGCGAGGATTCGCCATTATGGGCCGTTATCGGAGACATCTTTTTCCGCGTCACGGAAGGCAACCAGAATTTCGTTTACCGCATGAAAAGCGACGGCAGCGGCCGTGAGAAGGTTTTTTCCGAGCCCATTCTCGACTTCACCGGAATTTCTCCCGACGGCAAGTGGGCGATGGCCTGGACGGCCGTCCAAGGGACGGTGGCGACCGTGATGGCACATTCCACCGTGGGAGCGGCGCCGGTCAAAGTCTGTCAGGGCTTCTGCACCGGCTACTGGAGTGCTGACGGGAGGACGTTTCAGATCGCGCTGCTCGCCATGGGTGGCGGCGCTAACATAGTGGTCCCCGTCGAGCCGGCGAACAGTCTTCCTCAACTCCCGCCGGAAGGAGTTGAAACACGCGCCGATGCCGAGCGCGTGAAGGGCGCCAAGCTCGTCGAGGGCGGCGCAATCGCAGGCCCGGCCCCCGGCCTATTCGCCGAGGTCCACGAAGAGGTCCACCGCAACCTATATCGGATCCCGCTTCCGCGATAACCGGCCCTTTTCCTGCTGTGCATATACCGCATCATGCTGATAGTCATTCCTGCGGTTCAGGCCACAATCAGGACGGCCCAAGGTGAAAGCAGCGATCCCGTCCGAGACCGTGCGAGTGTCCGCAGCTGCGGCAGTGCATCCCGTTCCGTGGGGCGCTCGTCGTCATTGGGTCCAGTCATTCATTATTGCCGCGGTGGTCTGTGTGATGGCTGCTGCGGCTCTGGCCCGATATTTTCCGTTCTCGCAAAAAGCCGTTACGGAGTCTCTGGCGCAAGCGTTCCCGGGCGATCTGCGGTTCGATCGATTCAAAATTCTCTACTTCCCGCATCCCGGCTGTGTCCTCGAAGGCGTCACCTTCCGTTTGAATTCGAGCGCGTCTGGAGTGCCGCCACTCATCACGATTCAAAAGCTCACGGTTCAGGCCAGCTACCTTAACTTCTTATTCCGTCCGCATTACCTGTCTCGAATTCTTCTCGATGGACTGCGCGTTCATGTGCCGCTGCCGGGTGAACTTGGAGATTTTGTCGGTGGGCAAGCCGCGTCTAAAATCATGATTGGCGAAGCTATCGCCCGAAATGCCGTTCTCGAGATAGCACGCAGCGACGGCAAATCGCCGCTCGAATTCGAAATTCACTGGCTGAGCCTTGGATCGCTGAGCGCCGAATCCGGCATGTCTTATCACCTGGCTCTGCGCAATCCCGAGCCGCCCGGTGAAATTGACTCCACGGGACACATCGGGCCATTTCCAGCGGGCGATTTCCGGTCAACGCCGGCTTCTGGCTCGTATACCTTCGATCACGCGGACCTGAGTGTATTTCACGGGATTGCGGGACTGCTTTCCTCGAAAGGACATTTTTCGGGCGCCCTGGGAAATTTGAACGTCCACGGAGACGCGAATATTCCGAATTTCGAAGTCGTGCGCAGCCAACATGCATTGCCATTGCTGACGCGCTTTACAGTCGCTGTCGACGCGACCAACGGCGACGTCGCAATCAAAGACTTAAACGCTGTTCGCGGACACACGAACATCGCCGTAAGCGGCAGCGTGGCGCACCGAGACGGCTGGCATGGAAAATTCACCTCGCTCGACCTTGCGGTACGCGGCGGACGCATCGAGGATCTCTTGTCGATCTTCGTCACGGGTCGCAATCATCCCTCGCCGATGGACGGCGAAACGACGCTTCAGGTCCACGTTTCCGTTCCGCCCGCAGGCAAACCCTTCCTCGAGGAACTCGCGCTCGACGGCGATTTCGATATCGCTAACGGCCACCTCGAAACACCAAAAACCAGGGAAAAGGTTGATCAATTCAGCGCCTCCGCGCAGGGACAAAAGAAATCCGGCTCCGGCGAAGGACCCTCGCCGGAAGATACTGCCGTGGACGTACCCGCGCGCCTGAGCGGCCACGTCGTGCTTCGCAATACGGTCGCTTCACTCACCGATATTGCCTTCAGCGTCCCCGGTGTGGATGCTCGCATGCGCGGCACTTTCAATGTGGTGAACAAGAAGATCGATTTTCACGGGTCCGTTCGTACGGACGCGACTCTCGCTCAGCAGACTACCGGCATCAAAACGGTCTTCGCGAAAGCTCTCGATCCGCTCTTCAAGAAAAAACGCGGCACGGTGATACCCGTAGTGGTAGACGGCACCTACCACAGCCCCCACTTCGGGATCGATCTGAACCCCATCAAAAAGTAGAGGTTAGGGTACCGGGCCTGGGACCATGCCGTACCGATCGAGCGCAAGCGGGGTGTAACAGATTCTTGATCCATCCCATCAATTCTTCCGTAGAACCGTGCACTTCAATCATTGATACAGTTCCCGGATGGGAGCCGCTCCGGCGCATACGGTGAACCCTGGCCTATTTGAGGGTTACGAGACGGGCAGCTTTTATGACGAGATGTTTTCGTCACCCGGCCTCCCTCGCGCGCAGTACACCAAGCTGTTCCAGAGGCTCGCCTCGATGGCACCCACGCAGTTCGAAGAGCGCCGCAAGCTCGCCGACCTCTCGTTCCTTATTCAGGGCATCACCTTCACGGTTTATCGCGACGGCCGCGGCACCGAGCGCCTCTTTCCCTTCGATCTGATCCCGCGCATCCTGCCGCGTTCCGAATGGGAAAAAATCGAGCGCGGGCTTTCCCAGCGCGTCATCGCCCTCAATCTTTTTCTCCAGGATGTCTACGGCAAGCAGCAAATCCTGAAAGACCGCAAAATCCCGCGTTGGCTAGTTTATTCATGTCCGAATTTCCGCCGTGAGGTGATTGGCGTCGAAGTTTCACGGGGCATTTACACCCACATCAGCGGCATCGACCTCGTCCGCGATTCCAAAAGCGGCGATTTCTTCGTCCTCGAAGACAATGTCCGTACTCCAAGCGGCATTTCCTACGTCCTGGAAAACCGCTTGGTGATGACGCGCACCCTTCCCGACGCTTTCCAGGCCTGCGAGGTTCTCCCGGTTCATCACTACCCTGCGGAGCTATCGCGCATCCTCCGCCATCTATCGCCGCGCAGTCCGGGCGACGCCGAAATCGTCCTGCTCACGCCCGGCATTCACAATAGCGCCTATTTCGAACACAGCTTTCTTGCGCAGCAAATGGGCGTCGAGCTCGTCGAAGGTCGCGACCTCATCGTCGATGGCGGCATCGTTTACACCAAGACCATTCGTGGGCTGAAGCGCGTCGACGTGATCTACCGCCGCGTGGACGATGACTTCCTGGACCCCCTCACATTCCGGCCCGATTCCATTCTCGGCGTCCCCGGCTTGATGGGCGCTTATCGCGCGGGCAACGTCGCGCTGGCCAACGCCGTGGGCAACGGCGTCGCCGACGACAAAGCTATCTACGCCTACGTGCCAGAATTCATTCGCTACTATCTCGGCGAAGATCCGATTCTGAAAACAGTCGAGACCTATCTCTGTGCCAATCCCACCGACCTTGCCTACGTGCTCGACCATCTCCCGCAGCTGGTGGTGAAAGCCGTGGGAGAATCCGGAGGCTACGGCATGTTGATGGGCCCGGCCGCCGATCGCGCGAAAATCTTGGAATTTGCCGAGCGCCTGCGCGCCAATCCGCGCAACTACATCGCGCAGCCCGTCGTCGGCCTCTCGCGCGTGCCGTCCTACGATTCCACTACCGGCGGTGTGGCTGGGCGCCACGTCGACCTGCGTCCGTATTGCCTCTACGACGGCGAAAAAGTATCGATCGTCCCCGGAGGGCTGACCCGCGTCGCGCTTCAGCCGAATTCGCTCATTGTCAATTCGTCCCAGGGCGGCGGCAGCAAGGACACCTGGGTTCTGAGAGGCGAGGACTAGGCCAATGCTCTCGCGCATCGCGGAATCGCTTTTCTGGCTGGCGCGCTATATCGAACGCGCCGAGGACACTGCGCGCATTCTGGACGTCAATTACCACATGCTGTTGGAACAATCCCAGCGGTCCTACCGCCTGCGCTGGGAACCGCTGATCATCATGGCCGGCGAAGACAAGCTCTTTCGCAAGCTTTACGGCGAAGTGAACGCCGAAACGGTCTTCGAATTCCTCGCCTTCAACGAGGAAAATCCCAGCTCCATCGTCCAGTGCGTCTCCAAAGCCCGCGAAAATGCGCGCACCATCCGCGACCGTATCTCTCGCGAAATGTGGGAAGACATCAACGGCCTCTACTACGCCGTCACGCGCTTCCATCCACGCGACGAAATCGCCGCCGGCCCCCATCGCTTCTGCGACAAAATCAAATTCGGCGCCCATCGTTTCCACGGTGTCACCGACGCCACCCTGCCTCACGACGAAGGCTGGGAATTTCTGCGCATCGGCTGGTCGCTCGAGCGCGCCGAAATGACGGCGCGTCTGGTCGACGTGCAGTACCACAATTTGCTCGACGCGCTCCCTTCCGTCGGGGCGCCGGACAATCATCAATGGATGGCTGTGCTGCGTTCCGTCGGTGCATATGAGGCCTATCACCGCGAGTATCATTCCGCGATCGAGCCTGAAAAAGTCGCCGAGATGCTCATCCTGCATCACCGACACCCGCGCTCGATCCGCTTCAGCGCTTCCGAGGTTCAGTCCGGCTTCCGCGCCGTCAGCGCCACCCTTCCGGGCGAGTACGCCAACGAGGCCGAGCGCCTTACCGGCAAAGTGGTCGAGCGTTTGCGATACGATCGCGTCAACGACATTTTCAAGCAGGGGCTGCACAGCTATTTGAACGATTTGTTGCGGATGTTCGGCGCGATTGGTGAAGATATCGCCCGAAACTACTTCTACTACGCGGTGGTGGCATGAATCGATATCGCTTGTTCCATACCACGGATTTCGTCTACGACGGCCCGGTCTCGGAAAGCTACAACGAGGTTCGCCTGCGCCCGATGCACGACGAGCGCCAGAGCTGCCTCTCGTTCCGCCTGACCACCAATCCCGGCTCGCGCGGCACCGCCTATCGCGATGCCCACGGCAATTGGGTCCATCAATTCAACGTGCTCGCCGAACATCAACGCCTGCGAGTGGAGGCCGAATCCGTTGTACTCGCGCACGATCCCGGCGATCCGCCGCCGGACAGCACCACGCTCGCCGACTTCGATTCCCATAGCAACCTGCTCGACGAGGAGTATTTCGATTTCATGGCGCCCACGGCCTATGTCCCCCATCTCGCGCGACTTCAGGAAATCCTTTGCGACGCCGAAAAGCGATGCGACGGTACGGTGGCAGGCTTCGCGCACACGGGGTCGGATCTGATTCACGAAAAGTTCCGCTACGTGAAGGGCGCGACGCACGTTCATTCCTCGATCGAGGATTCGCTTTCGCTCGGCGCCGGCGTGTGCCAGGATTTTGCGCACGTCCTGCTCGGCGTGATGCGCATGCGCGGGATTCCCGCCCGTTACGTTTCCGGCTATCTGGTTCCCGGCAGCACCGCTTCGCCCGACGCCAAGCAGGAAGACGTCATCGGCGGCCAGGCCTCGCACGCTTGGGCCGAAGTGATGATCCCGAACGCCGGCTGGACCGGCTTGATCCCACGCTCGGCAAGCCCGTAGGCATGCGCCACGTGCGCCTCGCTTACGGCCGCGACTACGGCGACGTCGCTCCCGTCCGCGGCGTCTATAAAGGACACGCGGGCCAAAGCCTTTCCGTCGACGTGCGCGTCCGCCCGGCCATCGACGATTCCGGCCGCGAACAGCTTAGCGAAATTACAGCAGGAGCCGTCCCGCCGCCCTCGGTCCTCGAGCGCGCCCAGCAACCGGCCCAGCAGCAACAACAGCAGCAACAATAAGTAAAGACCCGCCTAGGCAAAATCTCGACGCGATCGATAACCATGCGCCTTAATGCCATGTCGACAGAATTTCGTAGGGGCGCTGCTCGCTGCGCCCCGCGCCAATGCTTGGCATATTCCCCGCCACCAACCTGGCGCGCACGCCGCCCGTGATTTTTCCCTGCCTCTGTGCCTCCTTGCCCCCTGTTTTTCGCCGTCTGCTTTACATCGAACTCCGCATTGGCTAACGTAACCTCATCAACGTCATGGACACTCTCCTCGATGGCCGCGACCTTCTCTTTACCCTGGTGCTGAAGGTCGGCTGGGCTGCCGCGCTGGCCGCCTTGCTCGTCCGCTTCCGTTCTTTCCGCAAACTCGTTTTCACCGAAAACCGCGACTCCGATCAAAAAGTAATGCTCCTGCTTTTTCTGGTGCCGCCGCTGGCCATCGGCACCATGCTCCGCCTCGTCGCCGGCTACCGCTTTTTCGATCTCACCCTGGAAGGCTCGTTCCTCATGGGCCTGATCGGTGGGCGCGTCGTCGGCTTGCTCGGCGGCTCGCTCATCTCGCTGCTGCCGTTCGGTTTCCACGAATGGATTTCGGCCCCCATGGCCGCGCTTGTCGGCCTGCTGGCCGGGGAAGTGCGCGACATAATGCCGGAAAAGGAAGACGTTTGGCACTTCGGCCCGTTCCTGTTCCTGAATATTCCGCAATGGCTCATCCGGCTCGCTCGCCGTGCGAAAGGGAACTGGGCCATGCTGCCTTTGTGCACGTGCGCCGCTTTCGAATGCGGCTTAATCGCGCTTGCGAAAGTGGTTCCGTCGCGCTGGGTATTCTCCCTGCGCACGCCCAATCTCGGCTACGAAGCGCTTGTTGTGCTCTCGTCCGTGATGTGCGTCGCGACCGCCATCAAGATCTGGAACAACACGCGAATCGAAATGAACCTCGAGCAAAATCAGCAGCACTTGCTCAAGGCACGCATGGACGCGCTTACCAGCCAGATCAACCCGCACTTCCTATTCAACACGCTCAACACCGTTTCCTCGCTCATCCGCTTCGATCCGGACATGGCCCGGGGCGTGGTGCTCAAACTGTCGAATATTCTTCGCCGTCTGCTGCGCAAACATGAGACGTTCGTCCCTCTACGCGAAGAGCTCGACTTCATCGACGATTACCTCGATATCGAAGTGATCCGCTTCGGTCCGGATAAGCTGCAAATTTTCAAGGAAGTCGACGACGAAACACTCGACACCTTCGTGCCCAGCATGCTGCTGCAGCCGATCGTTGAGAACGCCATCAAGCACGGCCTCGCCCCGCGCCTTTCCGGCGGCCAGATTCACATCCGCACGCGCCAGCACGACGGCCGGCTCACCATCGAAATCGACGACAATGGCATGGGCATGTCCAACGAACGCCTCACGGAGGTTTACGGCGGAGGCATCGGCATCAGCAACGTCCACGAGCGTTTGCGCCTCCTCTACGGCGACCAGTTCGTCATGAACATCCGCAGCCAGGAAGGCGAAGGCACCCAAATTCGCATCGAAATACCAGAGCTAGCGACGGTAGAGACTACCTTCTGATGCGAAACGATTTCGTAGGGCGCTGCTTGCTGCGCCCCGGTCAGCACGGGCACAGCGGTAACAATCAATGACGGACTCCCCAACCACAATCCATTGGTCTGAAACCTGGCACCTCGCCATGGAGGCCCTGCGCGCCAACCGCGTCCGCGCCGCCCTCACCATGCTCGGCGTCGTCATCGGCAGCGCCTGCATCGTTCTCGTGGTCACCATCGGACTAACCGGCCGCACCTTCGTCCGCCATCAGATCGAGGCCGTCGGCTCCAATCTCGTTTTCGCGTCGCTCGCCCAGGCCGCCGCATCGCAAAGCGTCGCACTCAGCGACGAAATCTCCACTGGCGATCTCGAGGCCGTCCGCGCCGGCATCCCCCAAGCCGTCCACGTAGCCGGCACCAACGATCTTCCACTCACCGTCATTACCGCCGGACGCCCCGTCCCGGTCGTCATGGTCGGCGTGACTCCGGAATTCGAACAGATTCGCAAACTGATCGTCGCCCAGGGCCGCTACCTCGATTCCGGCGACTTCGATAGCGTCAGCAAGGTCTGCGTCGTCAGCGAACATCTCGCCGACACCGTTTCAGCGGGCGGCAATATCGTCGGCCAGCAGCTTCATGTTGGCGAACTCACTTTCACCGTCATCGGCGTCTTCCGCGAGCGCATCGACACGTTCGGCCAGTCCGAAATCCGTGCGGATTCGTTGCTCGTCCCGTTTCCGCTCGTCCGTTACTACACCGGCGATTCCTTTCTCGTGACGCTCTACGCGCAGGCTGCGCGGGCGGAGGAAGTGCCGCTTGTCACCGCTCGCGTCGCGGAAATTCTGAAAAGCCGCCACCGCCCCGAAGCCGAGTACAATGTCGAAAATCTTTCCTCGATTCTCGATACCTCCCGCCGCATTTCCTTCGCGCTCACCATCGTCCTCCTGCTGGTCGCGCTTCTCGCGCTGGTGATCAGTGGCATCGGCATCATGAACATCATGCTTGTCACCGTGACCGAGCGTACGCGCGAGATCGGTCTCCGCAAGGCCATCGGCGCGCGCCCGCGCGAGATTCTCTATCAATTTTTGTTCGAGGCTATTCTGATCAGCGGCGTCGGCGCGCTCATCGGCATTGGGATTGCCGTAGCCGTTCCGGTTTCGGTGAATGTCCTCGCGCACTTCCTGCCGCTGCCCGCCGGGCTTCAAATTCCCGTCTCCTGGCTTTCAGTGGCCGCGGCGTTTGTAGTATCCTGCGCAACCGGCGTGCTCTTCGGATACCTGCCGGCAAGAACGGCCGCTCAGCTTCAGCCCGTGGAATCTCTGCGCTTTGAATAAAACGTCGCATCTGTATCTCGTCCTCGTGCTGTGCGCGGCCGCCATTTATCTTGGCTGCATCGTTTCGCCCCCGTCCCTGGTCGATGACGTTGATTCCGTGCAGGCGCAGGTCGCGCGGCACATGATCGATTCCGGCGACTGGGTCACCGCGCACATCGACGGCCTCGTCTACCTCGATAAGGCCCCGTTCAATTACTGGCTCATCGCGATTTCGTACAAGGTCCTCGGCGTCCACGATTGGGTGGCGCGCATTCCCGTCGCGCTCGCGGCGATGGCGCTGGCCTTGGTCACCGGCGCCTTCGGCATGTGGGCGTTCGGCGCGCGCGCCGGATTCTATGCCGGGCTTATGCATGGCCACGTGTGTTGGCTTGTGGCTGTTCACGCGCGTCTTGTTGCCCGACGCGCTGCTCACCTGCCTCATCGCGCTCGCGCTCTGGTCTTTCCTTCGTGCGCTGGAAGAAGACGAGCCTCATCCGCGCCTCTGGTCCGTGCTCCTGGCCGTTTGCATCGGCGTCGCCCTGCTCGTGAAGAGCGTCATCGGCCTGGCGTTTCCCGTCGCCACGGCCGTCATCTACCTGCTCGTCACCCGCCAGTTTTTTTCCGCGCGCACCTGGAAGCGGCTGCATCCGTTCACCGGCGCGCTGATCGTGCTTGTCGTCGCCGCGCCCTGGCACATTCTCGCCACCCTGCGCAATCCGCCGTATTTCGCCTGGACGCTGCATTCCGGTCCCGGCCAATATCACGGTTTTCTGTGGGACTACTTCATCAACGAACAGCTCCTGCGCTTCCTGAACCGCCGCTACCCGCGCGATTACAACACCGTCCCGCGCCTCGAATTCTGGCTCTTCCATCTGATCTGGCTGTTCCCCTGGTCGGTATATCTCCCGGCTGTCGCGAAATTGTCATTCAAGCCTGTCGACCGCGCAGGCCGCGCGCGCCTGCTCGCGCTGTGCTGGATTGGTTTCGTCCTCGTCTTCTTCACGTTCTCCACCACGCAGGAATACTACTCAATGCCGTGCTACCCGGCATTTGCGCTGCTACTGGGCTGTGCCATGGCGATGGAAGGGAACTGGGTTCGCTGGGGCACGCGAACGCTCGCCGTGATCACCACGATCTGCGCGCTTGCCGTCGCAGGGTTACTGATCGCCGTCCACGGTGTTCCCACGCCTGGGGACATTTCCGTGGCTCTGACGCACCATCCGAAAGCTTACACGCTCTCGCTTGGCCACATGCAGGACCTCACGGTCAGCTCATTTGCCTATCTGAGACTGCCCCTCGCGCTAGCGGGCGTCGCGTTCTTGATCGGCGCCATCGGAAGTTTTCGCGCCAACATTCGTGACAGGGTCCAGCGCGCTTTCCTCGCCGCCGCGCTCATGATGGTCGTGCTCTTCCAGGCGTCCCGGCTCGCCATGGTCACGTTCGATCCCTATCTGTCCTCGCGCTCGTTGGCGACCGTTCTTGAACACGAACCCGAAGGAACCATCATCGCCCAGGGTTTCTACTATTCGTTTTCGTCCGTCTTTTTCTACCTCAATCGCGCCGGTCTCTTA
Source organism: uncultured Acidobacteriota bacterium (assembly GCA_963800535.1). Taxonomy (GTDB): domain Bacteria; phylum Acidobacteriota; class Terriglobia; order Acidiferrales; family UBA7541; genus Palsa-295. The sequence goes on along the minus strand of CAWDBK010000017.1, from coordinate 46,819 downwards.
CTTTCCGCTCGACGAGCCAATCTCGAATACGGCTCTCACGCTCCCGGCGCTCCGCAAGTTTTCATCGAGGATGCGGACCTTCCCGCGCTCTGGAGCCAGCCGCAGCGCTTCTACTTGCTCACCTTCATCGAAAGTTTGCAGCATTACAAAGACCTCATTCCCAACGCCGAATTCGATCTCGTGGCCTCCAGCGGCGGCAAGCTCATCCTCACCAACCATCCGTTGACTTCTTCCGCGCCGCCTGCATCGACTCCCGCTTTCGCGCCGTCCAACTGATGTACTACAATGAATCAATGAGCACCGAGAATCGCCCGGTCGCCTATTCGATCGTGGTCCCTCTCTTCAACGAGCTCGAGAGCATTCCGCAGCTCTACGTCAAGATCATCGACGTGATGGACGCCATCGGCGAGCCCTTCGAAATCGTCTTCGTCGACGACGGCAGCCGCGACGGCACCTTCCGCCAGCTTTCGGAAATCGCGCGCGACGATGCGCGGGTGCTGGCCGTGCGCCTGCGGCGAAATTTCGGTCAGACTGCCGCGCTCAAGGCCGGCTTCGATCATTCCACCGGCGAAATCGTCATCTCCATGGACGGCGACCTGCAGCACGATCCCGCGGAAATTCCGCGCTTCATCGAAAAGATGAAGGAAGGCTACGACATCGTCAGCGGCTGGCGCGTCAAGCGCACCGACAACTGGTTCTGGCGCCAATTCCCGAGTCGCGTCGCCAACCGGCTGATGGCCAAGCTCTCGCGCGTCGAGCTTCACGATTTCGGCACTACCTTCAAGGCCTATCGGCGCGAAATTCTCAACGAGATCAATCTCTACGGAGAGCTGCACCGCTTCATCCCCGCGCTCGCGAGCTGGGCGGGAGCTTCGATCGCCGAAGTGCCCGTCACGAACATCCCGCGCCAGAGCGGCAAATCGAACTACGGCATTTCACGCACCATCCGCGTACTGCTGGACTTGATCAGCGTGAAATTTCTGCTCGACTATTCCACGCGCCCGCTGCAGCTTTTCGGGCTGCTCGGGCTCGGTGCCCTGAGCGTTGGCGGCGCGATCGAGCTGTGGGCTTTTGTCCGCAAGGTTTTCTTCCACGAAAGCCTGATGCTCGCGCACGGCCCGCTGCTGCTGCTGGGAATGGCGCTGCTCATTGGCGGAATCCAGTTCTTCGCCCTCGGACTGATTGGCGAGCTGCTCACGCGCACTTACTACGAATCGCAGAACAAGCCCGTCTACTCCGTGCGCGAGATCGCCGGACGCCGCGGCAACACCCGGCGCAGCGAGCCTCCTCGAACGGCCGGCGCCGGCCGCTAGAATGGCCAGCTTGGAGTGGCACAGACAATCCTGTCTGTGCTCCGACGATCCCTGCTCCCACCACAAGCATTCGCACTCCCGCTGCCTATCGCACCAAATCCGTAGGGGCGTGGCACCGCTACGCCCGGCACAACTCCTTGGCTCAATCGTCGCCATTCGCCCCGCACCAGCCGCTCAGCGGAGACCTCCCAGCTTTTGCACCGAGTCCCGGAGGGACGATTGAGCCCCCAACCACCAAAGGAGGGAGTGCCGGCCCAACATCGCACTCGTAAATTCTTCTGGTTGCTCGTGCGACTGGCCATCGCCGCCGCACTGCTCGCGTCTCTGGCGAAGTCGGGCACCATCGACCTTCGCGCCATCTCGCGTCCCTTCACCGCTTGGCCCATCGCGCTCGCTGCCATCGCGCTGATACTGCTCGACATCACGCTGATGGCCCAGCGTCTCGTCTGGCTCTTTCGCCCCATCGGACTGAATCTTTCCTGGTCGAAATCGTTTCAGGTGGCCATGGTTAGCTTTTTCTTCGCGGTTTTCCTGCCGGGCGCGACGGGCGGCGACATTTCGCGGCTCTATTACGTCGCGAAGGACCACAAGACGCGGCGCTCCGAAATCGTCATCGTCTCGCTCTTCGATCGCGGCATCGGCATGCTCTCGTTGCTGCTGATGCCGCTCTTTTTTGCTCCTTTCTTCGCGCGCGCTATTGCGCAAACTCCCGCGCTCCGCGACCTGCTCATCATCTCCGCCGTGCTTTCAGTGATTCTGATTGCCGGCTTCTTCGCCTGTATTTATCTCGAGCCGCTGGTGCGAAAACTCGCCGACGCCACGCTCGGAATTCTCCCCTGGCGCGAATGGTACGGCCAGGTGATCCGAACTGTGGGCAGCTACCGCAGCGATCTCAGCGCCGTCGGTCTCGCGCTGCTGGTTTCGCTCGTCGGCAATTCGCTCATGCTCATCGGCACCGTGCTCGCGGTTCTCGCTGTCGATCCGTCGAGCCTGAATTTCCGCATGGCGCTCGTAGTGCCGCTCGGCTTCGTCGCCAATTGCCTCCCGGTCACTCCCGGAGGACTGGGCGTCGGGGAAGCGGCCTTCAATTCGCTTTTCGCCATCGCGGGGCTGCGCGGCGGCGCCGACGCGCTCATCTGCTGGCGCGTGTGGTCGGCGATCGTCCGCCTGCTCGGCGTCGTCTTCTATCTCCGCGGAGTCGATCGCGTCTTCGGCCACGGTCATCAGACTGGAGCCAAAGCCGGATCAGGCAATCCCGCTACTGCCGCGCGCCCCTAACCACGGCATTTCCTGAATCAATCATTTCGTGACTCGATCGTTTCGTGAATTGATCGGTTCCTGAATTGATCGGTTCCTGAATCCATCGGTACCATCACGCGTTATACGATTGGTCGCACCCTAGAAAACTATTTCGCCGGTCTTTCGCGGCGGAGAGTAAAACGTTACAATCGTTTACGAGCTTGGCGGGGGCCGGGGCTCGATTCACTCGCCAAGCGACTCGCCTGAGGAGGCTTCATGAGAATTGCCGTGCTGGGAGGAGATGGTTACTGCGGTTGGGCCACTGCGCTGTATCTCTCGCAAAAGGGCCACTCCGTCGCCATCATCGACAATTTCATCCGCCGGCAATGGGATTTCGAGCTGGGCGTTCAGACGCTCACTCCGATCCAACCGCTTCCTGATCGCCTTCGCGCCTGGCACGAACACACCGGCAAGAAGATCGATCTCCTCATCGGCGACGTCACCGACTACGAATTCCTCGCCGAATCGCTCAACGAATTCAAGCCCGAAGCCGTGGTCCACTTCGCCGAGCAGCGTTCCGCCCCGTACTCCATGATCGACCGGCGCCACGCCTCGTTCACCCAGGTCAATAACGTCGTCGGGACGCTCAACCTGCTCTTCGCCCTGCGCGAATTCATGCCCGATTGCCACCTGGTGAAGCTCGGGACCATGGGTGAGTACGGCACGCCGAATATCGATATCGAAGAGGGCTACATCGAAATCGAGCACAACGGCCGCAAGGACGTTCTGCCGTTCCCCAAGCAGCCCGGCTCGTTCTACCACCTCTCGAAAGTGCACGATAGCCACAACATCATGTTCTGTTGTCGCGCCTGGAAGCTTCGCGCCACGGACCTGAACCAGGGCGTCGTCTACGGCACGGTCACGGACGAAACCGCTCTCGATGAGGCGCTCATCAACCGCTTTGACTACGACGAAGTTTTCGGCACCGTGCTGAATCGCTTCTGCGCCCAGGCCGCCGTCGGCCATCCGCTCACCGTCTACGGCAAGGGCGGCCAGACCCGCGGCTTCCTCGACATTCGCGACACCGTGCGCTGTATCGAAATCGCCTGTACGCACCCGGCCGCGCCCGGCGAATTCCGCGTCTTCAACCAGTTCACCGAACAGTTTTCCGTCCTCGATTTAGCCCACAAAGTCCAGGCCGCCGGAAAGAAAATGGGCCTCAAGGTTGATATCGACCACCTGCCCGATCCTCGCGTCGAAGCCGAAGCCCACTACTACAACGCCAAAAACACCAAGCTCAAGGATCTTGGCCTCGAATCGCACCATCTCTCCGATTCGCTCCTCGATTCGCTGATGAACATCGCCATCGAATACAAGGACCGCATCGATTCGTCGCTCTTCATGCCCCAGGTCAACTGGCGCAACGCCCGCAACGACCGCCACCGCCAGCTCGGCGCTACGGCTCCTCAAATTTCCGAGTCCCGCACCGCCGGCAACGACTAACCTGGGATCGCCGATCTCCTGATTGGAGTTCTTCGGTATTGGATGTAGGGGCCACTGCTACGCCCGGCGAAGATTCTTGGCGAAACCCGTCCATCCGATCTCTGCTTGCAGTCCTGTGATGCCATGCCGCGGAATTTCAAACCTTGTGCAGGTCCGGAGGATCACCGTGCGTGCAATCTCTATCGCCGTTATTCTTGTCGCCTGCTTGGCTGCCGCAGCTGCCGCGCAACAGCCCGCCACTCCCGCTGCGCCTCCCGCCGCGGCGATGAAGACGTTCTGCTCGTCAGCGGACGTGCAAGCGCTCCTCGCGAAGGCTAAAAGCGAGCACAAGGACGGCCAGGCTATCGTCGCCGAACACGTCGTCCAGCTGGCTCCCTACAATGCGAATCTCGAATATCGCGCTTCCGTGGGTCCCGCTGCCGTTCACGAGAAAGAGGCGGAGCTGATGTACGTCCTCGAAGGTTCCGGCACCATCACCACCGGCGGCACGCTCGTGAATCCTACGCACACGAACCCCGCAAATCTCACCGGCACCGCGATTGACGGAGGCTCAGCGCAAAAAATCGCCAAGGGGGATTTCATCTTCATTCCAGAAAACACGCCGCACTGGATCAACACCATCGACGGAACGATTACCTTGATATCGTTGCACGTCCCTCGCCCCGTTCCCGGATCCTGATTCGCGCCCTCGTCACTGCTTCACGTAACGATGCGCAACGCTTCCGGATTTGAAGAAGTGCGAATCAACCAGCTTCAATTGCAGTTTTTGCGGGAGCTTGACGCCTTCGAACAGTCGCCTGCCTGCGCCCGCGATGATGGGCGCCACGACAAAAAGATATTCGTCGACCAGACCAAGCCCAATCAGTTGTGAGGAAACATCGACGCCACCGACCAGAATATTTTTGCCCGGTTCCTGCTTCAATTTCAGAATTTCTTCGCGCATATTCGCGCGAACGATTCTCGTGTCCTTGTCCTCGACCGTCTTGAGCGATCTCGAAAAAACAAGTTTTGGGACGGAGTTGAAAGCCCGCGCAAAGTTCTTGTCCGCCTTCGACGCCGACTCGTCCTTCGCCACATCCGGCCAGTAGGGAACCATCAATTCATACGTTTTCCGCCCGAACATCTGCAAACCGACGCCGCGTACCAGCCCCGCAAAATATTCCATCTTTTCGTCGTCAGCCTGTTGCGAAGTGTGATCGACGCATCCGTCCAACGTGATATTGATCGCGTAAATTAGGTTTCTCATGTTCGATCTCCGTCTAGTGCATTGCCGGAGCGGGCGTGCCGTCGGACCATTTGTCAGCGATGACGAAGAGAATCGTCATCCGTTCTTCCGGATTATTCTGGGTCATCACCGGCGAATCCGGAAGGTCCGCGCCCCAACTCTTCGACACGTCTCCGGGCAGAAAAAACATCACATGCGAGTGCCAGCTCTTGGGCCCGTCCCCCAGGTACTGCTGCTTCGACATCATGTAGGCCATCGACGCCGGCTCGATGGCCGGCAGTTCCTTCTTGTCCAGCGCGGACTCCGCCGCCTGCACGATTTCCATCTTCGATTTCCCGGCCAGCGCCAGCTTGGTCTTGAGCCAGTAGACTTGCGCGTAGCTCCTGGTGGCCGGCGCATTGAAGCAATGCGGCGCGCGCAGTTTGGGATTCCAGAAGTCCGGCGAATCGCTCGCTGAAGCCCACGATCGCTCTACCAGGCACAGAAAGCCGTTGCCCCCTTTTTCCGCCGTCGCGTATCCATCGCGACGCAGCACCATCACCTCCGCCCCATCGGAAATGGACGCCGGCGCCGCCGTGCGGGCCAGGGCAATTTCCGCTTTCTCGTCGCTCATCAAATACTGATCGAGCGCAGCCATCGTCGGATAAGGCGACTTCTCCGCCCGCGCAGCCTCTTGCGCGCGGCTGGACGCAACCACGCCAAGCAAAAGCAGCAGCGCGAAAAATCCGGCTCCCACCGGCGTGGCTGTGTTCTTAGTCATCGCGCCTCCAGCAAAGAGAGTTTTCGCTCCACGCATGAAACCCAAATCCCCAACTCGCGGCCGATAGTAGGTGAAACCCGAAACCAGAGTCAAACCACTCGCAAACGCCGCAGGTTACATCTTTTTCACACATTCGAGACACACGCGAAATATCCAGGGACGAAAGTCGACCCTGGCAAATTTCGAACCACCGGACCACGAAGTTCAAAACGGGAGGAACCGAATGAAGACGATTGGCGGAACGTGCCGAGCGGCACTGCTCATCGCAGCAGCGGCCGCCACGGCGCTGGCATTCGCATCCGGCGCGCAGGCCCAGTATCAAAATTCGCAGGGTCAACCCCCCAATGGCGGCCCAGGCCCTAACTCCAACGACAACACGTGGCCTTACGCGACGACGGGTCGAGCGCCCGTCCTGGCCGTGGTTGGCGACATCGCCTGCCAGCCAGGTGCGGAGGGGCCGGGTGAGGCCGCGAATGAAGTCTGCAGCGACCCCGCAACTCCTCCTCCCTACACCAGCACCTCGCTGTGGCAATCGCAGGAGGCCACTGCGAATCAGATTGAAAGCATGAAGCCCGACGCCGTCGCTCTCCTCGGAGATCTGCAATACCAGGTCGGCCGATACTCGGACTTCGAGCAATCCTTCGATTTGACGTATGGCGCTTTCAAATTTCTCCACAGGCCCTCGCCCGGCAACCACGAATTTTATGACGAGCACGGCGAGACCGGCGTTGGCGGCTACGGCTACTTCTCCTACTACAACGGCTTCCTGATCGATACCACTGGTGACGCCAATACGGGCAAGCCCCTGATGGCTACGATCTCGGACCCGTGCCCCGTGCCGTCGGCAAGCTGCAAGGCGGGCAAGACTCCTACGGTGGATCTCGTCGCGCAACCCATTCCGCGGGCGGATGGACAGGCGGGCCACTTCGAGGAGACCGGTGGACTTGAAACCTCCCTTATACCCGCGGGAGGACCCGTCGGAGTCGGAGATGGCTGGTATTCCTACAATCTGGGCTCGTGGCACCTGATTTCGCTCAATATCGAGTGCTATACGCAGCCGGGCGGCTGCTCGGCCATGGGTTCCTGGTTTGCCGCCGAGCTCGCGTGGCTGAAAAAGGATCTCGAGGAGAATCATTCCGCCTGCACAGCGGCTTACTGGCACCAACCCCTCTTCAGCGCCGCGGATAGCATCACCCAGGAGGGCGCCACCTCTCAGGCTTTCTGGGAACTGCTCTATCAGTACGGAGCCGACCTGGTCCTGAACGGACACGACCATCTCTATGCCCGATACCGCCCGCTGGACCCTTCCGGGAATTTTGATCCGCGCAATGGCATACGGGAATTCATCGTGGGGACCGGCGGCGAGACACTCGATACTGTCGTCACCGCCGATACCACCACCGCCGATCCCACGGGAAACCCCAATTTCAATGCGCAGAATCTCCAGTCGGCCACCGGTAACTTCTGGGGCGTGATGAGCCTCACGCTCAATCAGAACGGCTACGCGTGGAATTTCCAGCCGGCGCTGACGCTTCCGGGAGCGTCGGGGACTTTCCAGGACCAGGGCTTCGCGACCTGCCACGGCGGCCCCCTCAACCACGGCGGCGGACCCGGCCCCGGCGATCGGGACCACGACGGTCACTAACCCGCCGCAACCGGGCAGCAGCAGCTCCATCGCAAACCGCAAAATCCCCGCGCCCAGTGAGCAATCACCAAGCGCGGGGATTTTTCTTTTGCGCGTCCTGACGGCGCTACCCCCCGAAATAATTGTCGAATAGAAGTGACACCGATCGTTTGTTTTCAAGAAGATACAGCGATTTCTATTCATTTTGATTGTCGAATAGAAATCAGTCCGCTAGTGATGAGTGGCTAGTGGCTAGTTGACTTCGAGGCGAGCGCGGCACACGAAGAGGGATCCCTCGCCCGACTGAAAGCCGTCGAGACCTCGGGATGACGGGGCTGTCGCTGGCGGCCGCCATGATGCGCGCGAGCGTGCGCGGCGGTGCAACTGGCGTCCTTGCGGTGCCATCATCATTTCCGTCCTTCTTTTTTCCGTTTTTCTTGCTAACTGCTACTTCCGGGTCTTCTTTGCGGCGACTGCCTGCGGCGAAACGGAGATTTTCGACTACTCAACTCCACCATAGCATGCCAGTCAAATCGATGCGGGAAGGTGATCGGTGCAAACGCATGATCGGGCGAGAGTTGGAAGTCCGAGAATCTCAAGTAGAGTGTGCGATTCGTGAGGGCAAAATTCCCGAAATGGGAAGTTGCCCAGGAAACAGTCGAGTGGCTATAGCAGCCTTTCGCGCGACACCTTAATTGAGATGTGGGACGGTGTAACAGAAAAAGTGCTGACGGGACTGAATTGCATGGAATTCTTGAGAGACCGTCCGTTCGGACGCGACGGTTTGGGTTTTGCGGCTGCGGATGGCGCAAGTTGCAGAGGTGAGCATAAGCCGAAGATGCCGGGCTGAAGGACCCGGCGCTACGTTTCAATCTTGGATATCTGCGTGCGGCGATCGACTGGCCTGGGTAGGTTTGGACGTAGCGCCGAGTTCTTTAGCTCGGCATGCGGGCGTGTGCGTTCGAGTCGGCTCGACGTTCTTCCACGGCGGCACCCATTGGGCGACTGCTGCGCTTTTCAGCATGCGAGTGCCCATCTCAGTGAACGATCCAAGGAATGGATAGTCTGCCGGCGTGGCGCAGATCCCTGCTTGAACAGGGTTTGACCAGATGTACCACGCGACGCGGTCCGCGGCTTCGTAGAATGTGATCGTAGAACTTGAATTGCCACAGTGCCTGATCGGTTTTGGCCGCGAACGGCTGCGCAGTGTCCTGTTTAAATTTCATCACAAATTTAAGCATGTCGCTCGTTTCTTTAGCTCCAGCAACGAGCACATGCAAATGGTGGGGCATCACGCAATGGGCGTGGCAAAAGAAATTGCACGCGGCTGCGTGTTGGCGGAGTTTTCGGATCAGCCAGTTTGCGATGCGTGTGTTTGCGCCGTAGTGGCGGCGCCTGTGGAAACACAGGGTGACGAAATAGAATTGCCGGCCGAGATAACGGCCCGCGGGCAGACGGATGCTGGTGCGCTGGAATTCGGGCATTCTTGCGGCGCCAGACATGCGGACCGCACGGTTTTAGCGTGGCGGCCGCGGATTGCGCAAGGCGTAGAAGTACGGACAGGTCGAGGATGCCATGTGGTGAGATCCGGGCCGACGAAATTGGCCGTCGAAGATGCCGGGCTAAAGGACCCGGCGCTACGTTTAAATCCTTGAGACGCGGGCGGTGACTAGCTTGGCGGCTTTTACGGCGCCGACTACTTTGCCGGAGAAGATATGGATTTCGCCGGGGGCCGTCTCTTCGACGTACAACGTGCGCCGGTCGGTGATGGGGTTGTTTTCTACTACGCGGATGGTGAAGCGGGAGCCGATGTATTGGGCGTCTTTCGAGGCGGGGATGCCGAGCATGGAGTCTTTGCGCATGGCCTCGAAGCGGCTGAAGTCGATTTTCTCCCAGGTGGGGCCGTTGAGCATGTGGGCGTAGGGTTCGGGAATGGGGTCTTTCGGATTGTTCGTGGTCCAGTGATTGGTGTTTTTCGCGGAGCCGAAGAGCGACTGCTCGGAGCTGCCATACGGATCGAACGCGGTGAAGGGACCGTCGACGATCACCAGCGAGACGTGCTGCAGCTCTTTCGGCAGCTGGATCAAGATTTTCTCCGCGACTTGATATTTCGCGTTCTTGAAAAGGCCGAGGCTGGGACCGAGCCCGTAGGTGGCCCAGATCACATAATCGTAATCCGGCCGCTCTTCGGGACGAAACGCGCGGCGCGCAAACTGAATATCCAGCATTTCGATCTGATTTTCGACGGTGTCGCGCAGCGCGTGCGGATCGTAGATCTGTTCGTCGACTTCGTAGCATTTGTCGATGAATCCGAAATCCATCCAGTCCGGGCGCACGGGTTTGCAGGGCAGGGAGTATTGCGCCATCACTTTTTCGAAAAGGTCGGGCGGCGTGACGGAGCCTTCTTTCGGAATGGCGTAGTAGTGATGGCTGTTGCGCACGATGGCCGGCGCGTAGGCCTTGGTGAATTCGGCGCGCGCTTCGAGCGTTTCGGTGATGGTTTCCGGGCTGCGCGGGTAGTGATAGCCGGAATGAATGCGGTATTGGTTGATGACGGACGTGGCGCGCAAAATGCCGAGCGGGTCGAAGAGGCGGACGTCGTGTCCGGCCTCGGCGAGTCGAATGGCAATCGTCGAGCCGTAGATGCCTGCGCCGGCGACGGCGATTTTGGCGGTCATCGTGCGGCTTCCTTCGTAGCGGGCGTTTGCTTCGTGCACACGGGCTTCAATCGTCCCTCCGGGACTTGCGGCACATTTTCGTTTTCGTTCCCGGCACTGCGCGTCCGCCTGCGGCGGACTGGCTTCGTGCCGGGCTAATTGCAAACGCCCCTCCGGGGCTGCCTGGGCCCGGCATTCAGGGGCCAAAGCACCTTTTGTTTTTGCGCCTTGATGTCGGAGCCAAAGCTCCGACCCCCTAAGAACCTTTATGAGGACGCTTTGCGCGCGGCAATCAGGCGCCCTTCGCGGAGATTGTAATCGACGCCGCGCCAGCGGATGGTGCTGCGGCCGAAGCTGGCGATCCACATGAAGAACGCCATGGCATCCCACATGGGAATCAGCGGCATTTTGTGCCAGATGCCTTTTTGCTTCATGCCCCACACGCCGATCATCCAGGTGATCAGCACGCGGAACAGGACGTAGGTGCCGAGATAAATTCCGGCGACGAGCCAAGTCGGTTTTGCGGCGATGGCGACGAGCGCCCATGGCAGGCCCCAAGTAAAGATGAGGCCGAAATGCCCCCACGGGCGCATCAGGCGCTGCACGGTCATCCAGCGCGTGCGCTTGTGCAGCAGGTCGCTGAAGGTATTGAAATCGGCGACGGAGTGCACGATATAGGGAAGCAGCTTCACGTCGTAGCCCTGCTCGGCGACGAGCTTGCCGGCGTAGACGTCGTCCGCGGGACGGTCCTCGAGAACTTGGTAGCCGCCGAAGCTCCGGTTGGCCTCGCGCGTGGTGGCGATGGTTTGGCCGAAGGTGACTTTCAGATCGTCGAGCTGCCAGGCGACCATCACCGGCGCGAAAAAGTCCGACATCATGCCGATGGTCTGGAGTTCCTGCACCAGATTGATTTCCTTGGTCGAGACGTAAAGGCAAGTGGCCGCGCCGACTTTCGGATTGCGGAACACGGAGACGATGGAGCGAATGTAGTCCGGGCCCACGCGCACGTCGCCGTCGGTGATGATGAAGTGATCGTAGGCGGCTTCGGTAGTCAGGCGATTCAGCCGGCCGACTTTGTCGTTGATGGCGTCGCGGCCGGAGCCGAAAAGCAGGCGGATTTTGGTGTCGGGGAATTCCTTGATCAGCTTTTCGAGCAACGGCATGGCCGGGTCGCCCGGATCGACGCAGAAGACGATCTCGTACTCAGGGTAATCCTGGCGGCAGAAGCTGGCGTAGTTTTCGTAGGCGTCTTCGTCGAGGCCTTTGATCGGTTTCAGGCAGCTGACCGGGGGAAGGAAGTCCTCGTTGCGCTCAGCGTGATGCTTCGAATATTCGAAAAATCGGAAGGTGCTGAACATCGCCAAAAGATAATAGATGAGCGGGATTCCGGCGACGATCAGGACGATATATTGAACGATGGCGAGAACATTCATACGTTTTGCGCGGCGGGCGCAGTCGTTTCCCTGAAGCCAGACGCGAGGAAGTTCAGATTCCTGTCGCCGCGCGCCCGGCTGTATGAAATCATTCCGCTTCTGAAAATGGAGTGTGCGGGAAACTGCTTTGCCGCCGCGCAAAATTCTAGCATGAAACGGAATTTTTCCGGCGCGCGGCTGCGACGGGTACTAGGAGGAGTCCCGAATAGCGCGGGCGATCGCTTCTTCGAGTGGGATGCGCGGCTGCCAGTTTAGTTCTTGGCGGACGCGGCGCGTGGAATAGCGGCGGTCCTGAGAGATGCGGATCATTTGGCGGCGGGAAAATGCACCGGTATTACCCGGGAAAAGACGAGCGATTGGATGCGTTATCGAGGCCGCGATTACGGCTGGCTGACCGGAAAAGAATGATGTGTTCGAATTCGTGATTTTGGATTTCGCGTCGTGGTACTGGCCCAGAGTTAATTTCTCATCGTCGACGATGATGTATTGGCGGGAATCGTGTTCGGGTTCGTGCGCGGCGAGCTCAAGCGCGTCGACCAGATTGTCGATGTAAATGAGAGGGAAAGGCTGGTTGCGGCGGCCGAAGACGAGGTCGAGTTTTGCGATGCGCGCGCCCAGTAGAGCAGTGGGCAACGCGCGGCCGGGGCCGAAGACGATGCCGGAGCGAAAAATCGTGAGCGGAACCGGCGAGTGCCTGGCGAATTTAAGGGCCAGACGGTCGGCCTCGATTTTGGATTGGGCGTAGTAGTCGCGTTCCTCGGGGAGTTCGTCGAATGGCGTGTCTTCGTCGATGATTTCATCGTCCTCAAGCGGGCCGTAGACGGCGATGGAACTGAGATAGATGATGCGGCGCGGTTTTGCAGCGAGCGCCGCTTGCAGCACGGCGTCGGTGCCGCGGACGTTGGCGTCGAAGAATTGCCGGCGCGTTCCATGGGCGTCGACCAGGGCGGCAGCGTGATAGACGACTTCGGCAGCGTCGACTGCACGGCGGAGGGCGTCGGCATTCGACAGGTCTCCGGAGATTATTTCCGCGCCCGCTTGGGACAAGAGTTCGGCGCGAGGGGACGGGCGAGCGAGGGCGCGAACCTGGGCGCCGTTTGCCAGCAAGCGACTGGCGAGCGCTTGGCCGACGAAACCGGTGGCTCCTGTAATGGCGACGCGCATTTTGGAGTTAGATAGTACCGATATCAATTGACCGGGAGCGAGCGCAAAAGCGCGGCTCAACGTACAAGAGACCGAGAAGACCTCAAGTTGAAGTGGGGCGCGCGGAAAGCACTAATGAGTCGGAAACCGCATCGCATCGAGCAAGGAAAATGGGTTTTTCGCGCTGACCCACTGCGGAAAAGAATGTAGGATATTCGCGATGCTTGGACGCTCTGTCTTGGTCTGTCTGCTGCTGATCCCACTTTTTTCAATCGCGACCCAGGGATGCACTTGCTCGGACGCGGCACCCGGCGCGTGCCCCGGATTGCAGCCGGGCGATGTGGTGTTTATAGGCACGGTGACGGCGGTGGAAGACATCGCGTACGCGCCCGCGAAGGCACCCGATGCGAGCGAGCCGAATACCGACACTTCGAGCGACGCGGGCGCGAAACCTGCAGGCGATGCAGCGGCAAAGCCGAATGCCATAGTTGACACCATCGCGGCGCGGCTGACTCGTTATCATTTTCGAATCGACGAGCGATTTGCGCCGGCCGCAGCGGACGCTTTGTCGGAAGGAATCGACATTTTTTCAGGCGGCGACGATGGCGATTGTGGCTATCGTTTCAAAGCCGGCCAGCAATACGTGGTGTTCACGCACCAGGGAACGGAAGGCAGGCTTTTTGTGACGATTTGCAGCGGCACCCGGCCGGTTGCCGATGCCAAGGCGCTGCTGCCGCAGTTGCGCGCCATGCGCAGCGGTCAACGTGTGGCCTCTGTGTTTGGAATGCTGCGGCGATCGGAACCGCCGTTCCTGTCTCTGCCGGACGATCCGGATGAACCCCTGCCGCACGTTTCGTTGAAGCTGCGATCGCGCGACGACCGCTTCGAGACGAGCTCCAATTCCGAGGGTGTCTACACTTTCTACGACGTGCACGCCGGCGAATACAATTTCACCGCGCAACTCCCGGTAAAAATGGAATTGACGCATCGTTCGCAAACTGGCGGGCTGGCGCGATTCACGATACCGAACGGCGCGTGTTACGAATTCGACGTGAACGCGCTGCCGACCGGCCACATTCGCGGCTCGGTGCTTGGGCCCGGCGGAAAGCCGCTGCCGATCGCGTCGGTGGAGCTTTATCGCGCGGGGAACTACAGCGACACGAAGCCTGGGCTTTGGGGGTTTCAGGGCGCGGAGGGCGTGTTTGATCTCGATCACGTCGGACCCGGCGAATACGTCTTGGTTTTCAACCGCACAAACCGCAGCGATCCGAATTCGCCGTATCCGCGCGCCTTTTATCCGGGCGTTGCGGACGTGGGCGAAGCGCAGACGATCACGCTGAAGGACGGCCAGCAGCTCGCGAAAGTGAATTTGACCGTGATGGGCGGCTACCCAACTCATACACTGCGCGTCCAAGTGAAATGGCAGGGTGCGCGTCCTGCGGGAAGCGTGATCGTAATGGCGAAAGCCGACAACGGAGAGAATCCCTCCGCGCAGAAACTCACCGACGGATCTTACGAATTCACTTTGCTGGATTCGGCGAACTACACCGTGTCGGCCTGGGAAGATTTGACGCCCCGGCGCGTGGCGCCCACCCGGCGAAAATCGGTCGAGTGCACGCTGCCGTCGCGAATCGAAGCCGAACCGGTGGCTGTGGCGGGCGCGGACACAGAGACCAAAACCATTACCTTGACCTTGGAAAGTCCGGATTGCGGCAAGCCGGCAAAATAAACAGGAGCGTACTGATGAAAAAGCCTTGGAGCGTTGGCGCGATCGCGGCGCTATTGCTTTTGACGGGCCACGCGGTGAGCTTGCGTGCGCAGGAAACCGCGAAAGATGCGAAAGCTGCCGACGCCGGAAAACCGGGCGATGGCGCGAAGCCCGCGGAACCGCCGAAGGAAGAATCGTCGGTGACGGACCATACGGCGCGCATCGGCGATCAGACGATCTCGTACAAGGCGACAGCCTCGACCACGCTCCTGAAGGACGACAAGGGCGAACCCACGGCGCTGATGTATTCGACGGCGTATACGCGGAGTGACGTGAAGGATATGAGCCAGCGCCCGATCGCGTTCATTTACAACGGCGGCCCGGGATCGGCGTCGGTGTGGCTGCATATGGGCGCGTTTGGTCCGCGGCGCGTGGTTACGGACAACGCCTCCGCGACGCCTCCCGCGCCGTACAAGATGGTGGACAACTCCGAGTCGCTGCTCGACAAGACGGACATGGTTTTCATCGATCCGGTGGGCACGGGCTTCAGCCACGCGGTGGGCAAGGCGGAGGACAAGAATTTCTGGGGCGTGGATCAGGATGTGAAGTCGCTGGCGCAGTTCATCGTGACCTACGTGAATCGCAACAACCGCTGGAACTCGCCGAAGTTTTTGATCGGCGAAAGCTACGGGACCTTTCGGTCGGTGGCACTGGGAAATTATCTGCAGACCACGGACGGGATGTACCTGAACGGAATCGTGCTGATATCGAGCGTGATCGATGCAAGCTCGCTGTCGTTTGCGACCGGCGACGACCGTTCCTACATTTTTTACGTGCCCACGTATGCGGCGACGGCCTGGTATTACAAGCTGGTAAGAAATCCGCCCGCGGACATCGAAACCTTCGTGAATAGCGCGCGGGAATTCGCCGAGGGCGAGTATGCCGCGGCGCTGATGAAAGGCTCGAAGCTTTCCGCGGCGGAAACAGCAGACATTGCCAAGAAGCTTTCAGCCTTCACCGGACTGAGCGAGGATTATCTGATCAAGGCGGATCTGCGCGTGGCGCTGTCGCAATTCGACGCCGAGCTGCAGCGCAGCCGCGGGCTGTAGTAGGGCGCTATGACTCGCGCTACTCCGGCAATACCTACGATCTGCTGACGGAAAACTCTGAGTTCGATCCGTCATTTACGGCCGTCGTGGGCGCATTCACCTCCGCTTTCAACGGCTACGTCCGCGACGACCTGAAATTCGGCCAGGACAAGACCTATAAAGTGCTGCCGAGCGAGCCCGGTCAGAATTGGGATTGGAAGCACAACGCGCCTCCCGGCGGATTTTTCCCCAGCGCACCGAACGTGGGTACGGACATGATTCGCGAGCTGATCGATAACCCTCATCTGAAGGTGCAGATCGAAAACGGCTATTTCGACAGCGCGACGCCTTTCTACGCCACGGAGTACACCACGGAGCATTTGCTGCTGCCGCCGGACGCTCGTTCGCGGATCAGCCTGAAGTATTACACCTCGGGCCACATGATTTACCTGCACGACGAGGACCGCGTGAAATTGAAGGCGAATATCGCGGCGTTTATCGACGGCGCCTTGAAACCGTAAACGAAGCCGCGGGCGTTTTCTGATGGTGGGCGGGGCGCGAGCCCCGCCTTTCATGCGCCCCTTCGAGCGTGCTAGCCTGTTTTGTCATGCCTGCCGCGCCGGATTCTTCTCAGCCGTTTGCACTCCGCTCCCATCCGCATCTTTACGAGATCAACACGTGGGCCTGGCTCGAGAAACTGTCCGCGCGAATGGGTCGCACGATCACTCTCGCGGAGGTGCCCGATACGGAGTGGGACACGCTGGCGCGATTGGGCTTCGACGCCATCTGGCTGATGGGTGTGTGGAAGCGGAGCGCGGAAGCGCGGCGCATCGCGCTTGAAAAAGCCACTGAACCGGGCGGCGCGGCGCCATACGATCTCGCGCTGCCTGGCTGGAAGCCCGCCGACATTGTTGCGTCACCGTATGCAGTAGCGGCCTACACGCCCGATCCTCGAATCGGCACCTGGGACGCGCTTGACGATGTCCGCGCCAAGCTTCACGGGCGAGGAATGGCACTGTTCCTGGACTTCGTCGGCAATCATACGGCGCTCGATCATCCGTGGGTGCGCCAGCATCCGGAGTTTTACGTCAACGGCATGGCCGAGGATTACGAGCGCGACCCCGCGAGTTTCTATCGCGTGGATACGCCGCGCCGCGTTTTCTACCTGGCGCTCGGGCGCGATCCGTATTTCCCCCCCTGGCCGGACGTAGCTCAGCTCAACCACTATTCGGCGCAGATGCGCGCGGCGGAGCTGGCCGAGCTGCGTGCCGTCGCCGCGCATTGCGACGGCGTGCGCTGCGACATGGCCATGCTGCACCTCAACGATATTTTCGGGCGCATATGGAGCCAGCTGCTGCGTGGCGCGGCGCCCCCCGCGCAGGAATTCTGGGAAAAAGCGCACACGTCCGTGCCCGGTTTGATTTTACTGGCCGAGGCGTACTGGGGAACCGAGCAGCGCCTGCTCGACCTGGGATTTTCCTACGTCTACGATAAAGGTCTTTACGACGCGGTCCGCGACCGCAACGCCGGTGACGTGCGCGCGCGGCTGGGCGCGCCGCTTCCCGAGCAGGAGCAACGGGCTCGATTCTTGGAAAACCACGATGAAGCCCGCTGCGCCTCGGTCTTCGGCGTGGACCGGCGCGTTTCCGTGGGAACGCTCATGGGCACGCTGCCCGGCATGCGTTTTTATCACCAGGGAGAACTGGAGGGCGCGAAAGTTCATCTGCCGATCACGCTTCGGATAGCGGCGGACGGGGACGCCGATCCCGCCGCCACGGCCTTCTTCGCAAAGCTGCTGCGCATCACTAAAGATCCGTTGTTTCACGTCGGCGAGTGGAATTTGCTGCCCGTTTCAGACGAAGGCGCCGATACGGCCGGGAACCTCGTCGTTTATGAGTGGCGCTCAGAGAAAAACTGGAAGGTCATCGTCGTGAATTTGTCCCGCGATTCAGCCCAGGGCCGCGTACATTTCAGCGAGCAGGTGTGGCCGGCGGCGGATTACGTCTTCTACGACGAGCTGCACGACGAGCGTTACGTTCGCAGCGCCCAGGAGCTAAGCGGCACCGGGCTGTTCGTGCTGCGCGGGGGATCGGACGCGCACCTCTTTACCGTGACGCCGGCGTAACCGCGGGCGTTTGCTGATCCGATTCGTCCGTCTCCTCCGGATGCTGCGAGCCGGAGCAATTCTGATATTCTTTTTGGCGTGCGGAATTACCAACGTCTCGCTGTCGTTCTTGCCGTCGCTCTCGCCTCGGGAACGTTTCTGGCGCTGAGCGCCGTCAGCGCTGCTCCGCAACAGCAGCCGCAGGCAAGTCCGGCGCCCGCTCAAGCAGCGCCAGCGCCCGCGCCGCCAGTCCCACCTCCGGCGCCGGTTCCCGCCGGACCGGTAATCGTCCTCGATCCCGCGCACGGCGGCACGGACATGGGCGCGCGCGGAGAAGCGGTGGCTGAAAAGGATGTGGTGTTGCAACTTGCGAGAACCGTGCGAGCCGCGCTCGAGCGCCAAGGCTATCGGGTGGTGATGACGCGCAACGATGACTCGAATCCTTCCTACGACGACCGCGCCGCACTGGCGAACGCATTCCGCGACTCGATTTTCATCAGCCTGCACGAATCGTCGACGGGAACAGCGGGCACCGTGCGCGCGTATTCGATGCGCTTTGCCACGCCGGCCGCCGCTTTCACACCGGCATCCTCAGTGACGGACGCGCCTGCCGCGGCCGCTGCGCATCCGGCGTCTGCGCTCACTTCCTGGGGAGATGCGCAGCGTCCCTACGTGTCTGCAAGCCGCCGTCTTGCCGAAAGAATGCAAGCCGAATTCTCGCAGGCTTTTTCGGGATCGCCGGCGACTTCCGAACCCGCGCCGGTGCGCGCGTTGCGCTCTGTGACCGCGCCGGCTGTGGCCGTAGAGATCTCCAGCGTATCGGCGGAGACGCCGGATGCCCTGAGCGCCGCGGGCGAGCCGCTGGGCAATGCACTGGCGCGAGCGATCGCCGCGTTTCGTCAAGCCGGTGCGGGAGAGGCGAAATAATGCCGCGTGGAGTGAAAATCGCGCTGGGCCTGCTGGTAGTGGCGCTGATCGTTGGGCTCATCAGCTTCCGCGGTATTCACCGGCGCGTGAAGAGACTGGCCGAATTGAATTCCGCCGACGAAAAAGCGCGACACGAAGTGCTAGCCGCGCCGATCACCACGCCATCGGACGTGACGCGAACCGTGAAAATATATTGGGCGGCGGGTCCTGACCATGTGGCGCCCGTCGAGGTGCAGTTGCCGCTTTCCGCGAATCCAGTGGAGCGCTGCCGGCAACTGCTGCACGAGCTCACCGTGAATCCGCCCACCCCGGGCCAGCGAACAATTCCGGCCGATACAACGGTGATGGGTTTTTACATCCTGCCCGACGGAACGGCGATCGCGGATTTTTCCGACGCGCTTTCGTCCGAAATGCCGTCTGGGATTTTGAGCGAACAAATGGCAGTCGATTCGATCGCGCAGACTCTTCAAAGCAATGTACGCATTCTGCGTCGGTTGAAGATCCTGATTCACGGACAGGAAGTGGATACCCTGGCCGGCAACGTGGATCTGACGGGCTTCTTCGACCTTAATCCGCCGGACTCCATGCCCCAAACCCAAATTCGCTCCCTCAAAATAAGGCCTAAGAGCCTCAACCCGAACGTTGACACGTTCACGCCCAGTGGTCAAACTTACTTCCTGATTCCGCGAAGAAGCGGGACAGTTATGGGCCTTCGAAAGCCCCTGGGAAGTTCTTGCGAGCGGATGGACGCGGGCGTAACGGATTTGCGGCCGGTAAAGATTACGCCGGATTTCATTCCGAGCGCCGAAGGCAGCGTGCTGATCGAGGCGGGCCACACGCGCGTGATCGTCACCGCGACCGTGGACGACGGCGTGCCGTCGTTTCTGAAGGGCACCGGCAAAGGATGGGTGACCGGCGAATACGGAATGCTGCCGCGCTCGACGGAAGAACGCACGCCGCGCGAATCGGCGCGCGGCAAGCAATCGGGCCGCACGCTGGAAATCCAGCGCATGATCGGGCGCACGCTGCGCGCGGTCGACCGATCTGAAAGCTCTGGGCGAGCGAACGGTCTGGGTCGATTGCGACGTGATCCAGGCCGATGGCGGCACGCGCACGGCTTCGGTGACCGGCGCGTTTGTGGCGCTGGCGCTGGCGCTGGAGCGAATGGTGGCGGCGGGAATTATGCGCTCCGTGCCGCTGATGGATTCGGTCGCGGCCACGAGCGTGGGGATCGTGGACGACGAGTTGCTGCTCGACCTCGCCTACGAAGAAGACTCGCGCGCGCAAGTGGATATGAATGTAGTGATGACCGGCGGCGGACGATTCGTGGAAGTGCAGGCCAGCGCCGAAGGGCGCCCCTACACCAAGGAAGAATTGAGGAGCCTGCTCGATCTCGCGTCCGGCGGCATTCGGCAGCTCACCGAAATGCAGCAGGAAATCCTGCACATGAAATTCACGCGGCCGCGTCGCGATAACGCGACTTGCGACGAATGCACCGCTCGCGATTCTTCTCGCGTCGTCCAATGCCGGAAAGTTGCGCGAATATCGCGAACTTGCCGCGGCACCGGCCTCGAGATCGATCTGCTGCCCGATTTCGCGAACTTCCCGCGTTCGAGGAATCCGCGCCAACATTCGCGGAAAATAGCGCAGGAAAGGCGCTGCATTACAGCCGATTCACCGACGATATCGTGCTCGCGGATGATTCTGGCCTGGTGGTGCCGGCGCTCGGCGGCGCGCCCGGCGTTCATTCCGCGCGCTACGCCGGGCCCAACGCAACGGACGAGAGCGCGTCGCGAAATTGCTGCGAGAGATGGCAGGGAAAACGGATGACGAACGGCGCGCGCGCTTCGTCTGCGTGATTTCGATTGCGCGCCAAGGCCGCGCCATCGCCATTGTCTCCGATTTCGCGCCGAAGGGTGATATCGCGAACGAGCCCCGCGGCATCGGCGGATTCGGATACGACCCCGTGTTCTTGTTCCCCGACTCGGGCCGCACGTATGCGGAAGCTATCGCCGGAGGAAAAAAATACCGCACAGTCATCGCGGCAAGGCGTTCCGCAAGACTGTCGCTGTCTTTCTCACAGAAATAATTGACACCTTCCTAAGCTTTTCGCATCCAATACTCGGTAGAAAACTGCTTGCCCGTAGTCCCCGCGGGAGTACAAAGGGACCCTCCTGTCCGAGGTGACTTATGGCAACGTCCCGAACAGCGCCTCAACTTCATCCGGATCTACTTTGCGCGACTGCAGGAAGCACGAGCGCGCACTGACGCGCTGTTCGCGCTGCTGCCTCCGAATTCGTTTTACGAGCGGCCCGTTCCGGAGCGCCATCGGTTGATTTTTTATCTCGGGCATCTGGAAGCATTCGACTGGAATTTGTTGAGCGCCCGCGCTGGGTCTCGACTCGCACGATCCAGAATTCGACAAGCTCTTCGCATTCGGAATCGATCCGGTCGGACGGCGGTTTGCCGGCAGACGTGCCGGCGGATTGGCCGAGCATCGTCCGCGTGGAGAAGTACAACTGGCGGTGCGAACGCAATTGGACGAAGCGCTGCAGCGACCCCAGCGCTGCGTGCCGCCAATGTCGCGCGAAATCGCCGATGGAACGCTTGCTGCACGTGGCCATCGAGCATCGGCTGATGCATGCCGAAACGCTGGCTTATCTGCTTCACAACTTGCCCGTGGATAGAAAAATTCGCGCAGGCGCGGCCGCTCGCCGATCCGAGGCCTGCGCCCCGGCCGCGCATGGTTACGATTCCTGCAGGCATCGCGACGCTCGGGCAAGTCGCGCGACGATGCCGGCGCATTTCGGCTGGGACAATGAATTCGGCGAGCAGCAAGTTGACGTCCCAGCTTTTCGATCGACGTTTTCCGGTGACGAATGGCGAATATCTGAAGTTCGTGCAGGCCGGCGGTTATCGAGAACCACGTCTTACTGGAAGCCGGAAGATTGGGAGTGGAACGAGCGAACAAGATCGCAGCATCCGCATTTCTGGGCGCCGCAATCGAGCTCGCCTCGACCGATCCCGACACGCAGTGGGAATACCGCGGCATGTTCGGATCGATTCCGCTGCCGCTTTCCTGGCCGGTTTATGTGAGCCATGCGGAAGCATCCGCCTTCGCGCGTTGGGCCGGGAAGAAGCTGCCGACCGAAGCGCAATGGCATCGCGCAGCCTATGGCACGCCGCGAGGGCACCGAACGCGACTATCCCTGGGGCGATGCGGCGCCCGATCGCGACGCACGGAAATTTCCATCACGAGCGTTGGGATCCCACGGCCGTGGACGCGCATCCCGACGGGCGCGAGCGCGTTCGGCGTCTACGATCTGCTCGGCAACGGCTGGGAGTGGACGTCCACGCCGTTCGGGCCGCTGCCGGGTTTCGAAGCCGTTTTCGTTTTATCCGGGCTACTCGGCGAATTTTTTCGATGGCAAGCATTTCGTGATGAAGGGCGGATCGCCGCGCACCGATGCCTGCATGTTGCGCCGGTCTTTCCGGAACTGGTTCCAGCCGCATTACCCGCACGTGTACGCCACATTCCGCTGCGTGGAGGAATAGATCATGGCTTCCGCTCCGCGAATGGTACCCGTTTGCTCCGTCCGCACAGTTTCTGTTCCGAGTTTGCTCCGATGTGGTCGCTGGGCCTGAGCCACCCGGGGCAAAAAGAACTGCCTTCCAAATATCTCTACGATGAAGTCGGCTCGGCGCTTTTCGACGTGATCTGTCTGCTTGCCGGAGTACGGCCTGAGCCGCGCGGGAATGCGCTTGCTGCGAGCGCCACTCCGGCGAAATCGTCGAGCCGCGTGCCGGGCCCGGTGGTCGTCGCCGAACTCGGCAGCGGCAGCGGGCAGAAAACGCGCTGGCTGCTCGAGGCGCTCGCGCGGAGGCAGCGCGTGAATTACTACCCGATCGATATTTCCAGCAGCGCGCTTTTCCGCTGCCAGCAGGAACTGGGACAGATGGATATGGTCAGCATCGTGGGTTTCGAGCGCGCCTATCTCGACGGGCTGCAGGAAGTGGCCGCGCGGCGGCGCGAAGGCGAGCGCCTGCTCGTGCTTTTTCTTGGCAGCACGATCGGGAACTTCGACCGTCCCGCGGGCGATCAGTTCCTGCGCGATGTGCGGTCGATCCTGCACGAAGGCGATGCGCTGCTGCTGGCCACCGACCTTGAAAAGCCCGTTCCCGATGCTGATGCTGGCGTACGACGATCCGGCGGGCGTGACCGCGGCGTTCAACAAGAATCTGCTCGCGCGCATCAATCGCGAACTCGACGGCGATTTCGATCTCGTCGCAATTCGAGCACATGGTTCGCTACGACGAGGCCGAGCGGCGCATCGAAATGCATCTGCGTTCGAAAGTCTGGCAGCGCATTAACATTCGCAAAGCGGGTTTCCGCTTCTATTTGCGCGAGGGCGAAACGATCTGGACGGAAAGCTCGCACAAGTACGATCGCCAAGGAAGTGATCCGGATGGGCGAGCGCACGGGCTATCGCTGCGCCGGCCAGTGGTTCGACTCACGAATGGCCGTTGGCGCAGAATCTGTTTTTCGCGGTTTAGAGCTTGCCAGCAGCGACGGAGATCGTGACATGGCCAAAGCCACCTGGAACGGCGCCGTGCTCGCCGAAAGCGATCGCACGGTCATCGTCGAAGGTAATCAGTATTTTCCCGCCGAGTCGGTGCATGCCGAATATCTGAGACCCAGCGAGACGCATACGGTTTGCCCGTGGAAGGGAACTGCGAGCTACCACGATGTCGAAGTGAACGGCCAGCGCAATCCCGACGCGGCCTGGTATTATCCCGACCAAAGCCTGCCGCCGCGCAGATCAAGGATCACATCGCATTTTGGAAGGGCGTGCGCGTCGAAGCCTAATTCTCAGCCAGCCCTGTCGTTATATTTTTCCCTCGTGCCCCGAGCCAAGAAATCAAGCAATTCCGCGCGAAAACCCGTCGCGCTCCGCAAACCGGTTCGACCCAGCCAAAGTTCCGAAGCGCTCCGCCCTCGCTGGCGGCGGAACCGATCCCGCGCGGGTGCGCGCCATTCTCGCAAGGCTTGAAGCAGCCTATCCCGATGTCACCTGCGCGCTGAATCACGAAAACGCCTTTCAGCTGCTGATTGCCACGATCCTTTCCGCCCAATGCACCGATGTGCGCGTCAACATGGTCACGGCAACGCTTTTTCAGAAATATCCCACGCCGCAGGCCTTTGCCTACGCCAATCCATCGGAAATCGAGCAGGACATTCGCCCCACCGGATTTTTCCGCAACAAAACGAAATCGATCATGGGCGCGAGCAAGAAAATCGTCGAGGAATTCGGACGGCGAAGTCCCGAGAACCATGGAGGAATTGCTCACGCTGCCGGGCGCCGCGCGAAAGACGGCGAACGTGGTGCTCGGCACGGCCTTCGGCATCGCCTCGGGCGTGGTGGTCGATACTCACGTGATGCGGCTCTCGCAGCGGCTCGACCTGACGAAGCACACCGACCCCAAGAAAATCGAGCAGGACCTGATGAAGATGATTCCGCAGGACAACTGGATTCTCTTCTCGCACCAGCTCATCTGGCACGGCCGCCGCGTCTGCGTGGCGCGCAAGCCGCGCTGCATCGATTGCAACCTCGAAAAAATCTGCTACTCGAAAGACAAAACCATCAACACGCAGGCCAAACGCCTGAGGTAGTTTTCGATCCCCGCACGCCTTCTCCTTTTCTTCTCGATAGAAATTGCACCCCTCCGTGCAAAAACGGCCGTTCGGTTGGCGGCCTCCGGCGCCTATCTATATACCCCTCAATGGTTTAGCGATGGTCAAAAAATGGTACCTCGCATGCTGTATGGCTATTCGGGCGCGGCCGTGCGTAGGATGGTCGCGGGCAGAAAGCAATCGCCGGTGGGGCGGGTGGAGACGGAAATGGACGAGAAGGACTCAGTCAAGCAATCGAAGCCGGAAGCGAAGTGGAGCGAGCGTGTCGGAGCGCTCCGCCGGGTTCCTCCGGTTATGAAGATGGTTTGGTCGTGCGCCCCGCAGATTGTTATCTACAGCGTTGTCGCGCGCCTCGTGGTTTCCGTTATTCCTGTGGCGCTCTTGTGGGTCACGCGAATCGTCATCGACACAATCGACCGGCACATCTGGTACAAATGGGCTCTTCCCCATTATTTTTGGTGGCTGGTTGCGTTGGAGTTCGTTCTCGCCAGCATGGCCGCGATGCTCGGGCGCGCGCTCAACTATTTCGACACCATCCTGGCTGACAAATTCACGCGGCACATGAGCACGCGGATCATGGAGCATGCCTCGCGCCTGGATTTGACGCGCTACGAAGATCCGCTCTTCTACGACAAGATGGAGCGTGCGCGCGTCCAGGGCACCGACCGCGTGATGATGATCCAGATGATGGGCCGCTTCGTGCAGGATTTCATCGGCGCCATTTCGCTGGCCATCGGCATTGGGTTTTTCTCGCCCTGGCTGCTGGTGTTTCTCATTATCTGCGTCGTGCCCGCATTCTTGGGTGAAACGCACTTCGCTTTCCTGGGCTATTCGCTGAATTTTGAGCAGACTCCCGCCCGCCGCCAGATGGAATACCTGCGCATTCTGGGTGGCAGCCGCGAAAGCGCAAAGGAATTGAAGCTTTTCGGCCTTGGGCCCTTCCTGGTGGGCCGCTACAAAGTGCTGTCCGATGAGTTGCACCGGCAAAACGCTGCTCTGGCGCGCCGGAAACTTCTATTCGGCGCGGCTCTCACCCTTCTCGGCACCCTCGGTTATTACGGCGGGTTGGCATTTGTGATCTATCAAACCGCCATCGGCGCGCTATCGATCGGCCAATTGACCTTCCTGGCCGGAGCTATTGCCGGCGCCAGCGCGGGCATTCAGGCGGTCTTCACCACCTTTGCTCAAATCGCCGACCAAGCGTTGTTCCTCACCGACCTCGTCGACTTCTTCGCCGTCGAGCCCACCATCCGCTCGAAGCCGAACGCCCTGGTGGCGCCGCGGCCGATCCAGCAGGGAATCGAGTTCAAGAACGTTTCGTTCGCCTATCCCGGCAGCCGCCGCAAGATTCTTTCCGGCGTGAATATGTGCATCGAACCGCACGAGCGCGTGGCGCTGGTCGGCGAAAACGGGCAGGGCAAGACGACCATCGTCAAGCTTCTCACCCGGCTTTACGATCCGACCGAAGGCCAGATCCTACTCGATGGCGTGGACCTCCGCGAATACAACCTCGAGGACCTCTGGAAGGAAATCGGCGTGATCTTCCAGGATTTCGTCCACTACGAGATGACCGTTTCGGAAAACATTGGCGTGGGCCGCATCGAGGACGCTCATAATCCGTTCCGCATACGCGCGGCGGCCATGAAGACCTTCGCGGAAAAAGTGATTCAGAAGCTGCCCATGGGTTACGACCAGCCGCTTGGCTGCAAGTTTGAGGGCGGCATCGATCTTTCCGGCGGCGAGTGGCAGAAGATCGCCCTGGCCCGCGCTTACCTGCGCGACGCTCAACTACTGGTGCTGGACGAACCGACGGCGGCGCTGGACGCTCGCGCGGAAAACGAAGTCTTCGAGCGTTTCTCCGACCTCACCAAGGGCAAGATGGCGCTGCTGATCTCGCACCGTTTCTCCACTGTGCGCATGGCCGACCGCATCCTGGTTCTGCAAAAGGGCGGCATTGCCGAGCAGGGCCAGCACGATCAGCTGGTGAAGGACGGCGGACTGTACGCGGAAATGTACGAACTCCAAGCCGCTAGCTACCGCTAGCCGCGCGCCAACTGCAAGGGCCCGGAGGGAAGATTGCCCCCCTCCGGTCCATGCAGGCGCATTTCTACTGATCGTCCCGACAAACGCCCGATTTGGGCCATACAGCAATCCCCTCAATCACTTACAGGGAGGTACGGATTCGCTGCCGGGCTTGAATTCCCTAGACTTACCGTCGTTGGCTGCAGCCGCGGTCTTTACATCGCAAGACGCAGCGCCGGCAGCGATCGCGGGGCAGCAAACTTCATGGCCCGGCAGATACAGCAGCTTTTCATAAATTCATAACTAAACCATGCGAGGGAAAACCCGTGAAAACGATCCTGCAGGAAACACGCTCCACGTCCGCCGATCAACCGCTGCCACCGAGCGCGGAGTCCAATGAAACTTCCGCCTTGGTTCGCAAGGCCCAGGCGGGCGACGCTGCGGCGTTCGCGAAGCTCGTGGAACCCTACATGCGCAAGACCTATCACGTGGCGCTGAAGATCACGCGCAATCGCGAGGACGCCGAGGACGCGTCGCAACAAACGCTCTTGAAAGCGTATGCGAATATCAAGCAGTTCCAGGGCAACTCGCAGTTTTCCACCTGGCTCACGCGCATCGCCATGAACGAAGCGCTTATGCTCATGCGCAAGCGGCGCTCCGAAGACTCTCATCTCACCTACGACAGCGACAGCACCGAAGGCCCCACGATCGTCGAAAAGATCTGCGCCAGCGAGACGGTCCACCCGGAATTTCTCTACGCCAAGCGCGAGCACCACGAAGCGCTGCGCAGCGCTATTGGTGGCCTGCGCGAGACGCTGCGCGTGGTGGTCTGGATGCTGGGCATCGAAGAGCACAAGAGCAAGGACGCCGCGCGGATGTTGAACCTGTCCCAATCCGCCGTGAAAATCCGCTTCTCGCGGGCGCGGCAGGAATTGCGCGCGTGCCTGGCGGATCGCGTCTAGCACTCTCGGCGCTGGGCGGGCCGCCATGCGCGCGTTCGTTCGAAAATCGGTTTTGCTTCTCGGTTTATTCCGCGGAGGTGTGCTCCCGTGAAAGACTTTTGGGGTTTCTGGGGAGACACGCGTTCGTGGATCATCGCGGGCTCCATAGCAGCCAGCGCCGTCATTCTCAGCCTCATCGCGCACCGCATCGTTTTCTTTCTCCTCGGCCGCTACGCTAAGAAACGAAACTCGCGATTCGGTCAATCTTTCAAGCAGCGTGCCTGGAAGCCCGCGCTTTTCGTATTTCCACTGGCGGCGCTGATGATGGCTCTGCCGGCCGCTCCATTTCCCGGGGATTTTCGGCTGGTCCTGCAACGCGTCTTCGGGCTGGGCGTCATCGCGGCGATCGGCTGGGTGATTATTCTGCTGGTCGAGCTCGCCAGCGACGCCATCTCCTTCCGCTACGCGATCGACGTCGCGGACAACCTCTCCGCCCGGCGTATTCGTACCCAAACAGCCGTTCTGAATCGCATCGCCGTCGTGATCGTGATTCTTGTGACGGTCTCGATCATGCTGATGACGTTTCCCGCGGTACGCCACATCGGCATCAGCTTGCTCGCATCGGCGGGACTCGCCGGACTGGTTGTCGGCATGGCCGCCCGCTCCACCCTCGCGAGCCTGATCGCCGGGATCCAGATCGCCATGACCCAGCCGATTCGTATCGAAGACGCGCTGGTGGTCGAAGGTGAGTGGGGCTGGGTCGAGGAAATCAGCATGACCTACGTCGTCATCCGCATCTGGGACTTGCGTCGGCTCGTCGTGCCGCTCACGTATTTCATTGAAAAGCCTTTTGCGAACTGGACGCGCACCACGTCCGAGCTGCTCGGCGTCGTCTTGCTGTATGCCGATTACAGTCTCCCGGTCGATGAGGCACGGCAGGAGCTTAAGCGTCTGCTCGATTCGACAGACCTGTGGGACCGCCGCGCCTGGACCTTGCAAGTCACGGACGCCACCGAGAAAACCATGCAGCTGCGCGCGCTGATGAGCGCCTCGAATGGTCCGCGGCTCTTCGACTTGCGCTGCCTCATTCGCGAAGGAATGATTCGCTTCATCGCATCGAAACATCCCGAATCGCTGCCGCTCGATCGAGAAACGACATTCGTCTCCATGCGAAACGGCGACCACGCCGAAGCCGTTGCGCTCCAGTCGTCCGACACGTCCGGCTCTCGTACCTAGCTCACGGGCGACAGAGCGAAACAAAGTCGAAACCATCTCGAAAAAATGAAAACGCGAAAAATTCTCGATTAGAAATCGAGAAAACCGCGTTTTACAAGGCTTTTCGTCATATTCTAATAATCATAGTTTGCGATTAGACCTTGCGAAAACCGGCTAAATTCGCCCTCGCCGTGCGTTTTGCATCCGGGTGCAAAATCGGCGAGAATGGTTCCTTGCTCGTCGTTCTCTGACTCGTTTTCCTGGATTCTGCCGTGACCTCTTCCGCCGTCAATCTCGCGCCGCTGGGTCTTGAATGGGCGCACCCGCTCGTCCAGGAATGGTTCGTCCGCAAATTTGGCACGCCCACCGAGCCGCAGGAACAGGGCTGGCCTCACATCCTCGCGGGACGCGACACATTGATCTGTGCGCCCACGGGATCGGGCAAGACTCTCGCCGCCTTTCTTGCCTGCATCGACCGGCTGGTGCGCCAGGCGCTTTCCGGCGCGCTTACAGACGCGACGGAAGTTCTCTACGTTTCGCCGCTGAAAGCGCTGGGCAACGACATTCAGAAAAATCTCGACATTCCCCTCGGCGAAATCATCGCGCTCGCGAGCGAACGCGGCTACCTGATGCCGGAAATCCGCACGGCGGTGCGCACCGGCGATACGCACATGTACGAGCGCCAAGCCATGCTGCGCAGGCCTCCCCACATTCTGGTGACCACGCCCGAATCGCTCTACATCCTGCTGACCGCGCGCAAGAGTCGCGAGATTCTGCGCACGGTGAAGACAGTGATCGTCGACGAAATCCACGCCATGGCGGACGACAAGCGCGGCTCGCATCTGGCGCTTTCGCTCGAGCGGCTCGACGCGCTCACGGGTGCGCGCTCCACGCGCATCGGACTTTCGGCCACGCAGAAACCCATCGAGCTGGTCGCGCGGTTCCTTTCCGGCGCCGATCGCGCTCTGCCCGATATCGTGCAGGTTGCTCAACGCCGCCAGCTCGATCTGGGCGTCGAAGTTCCCGCGAGCGAGCTGGGGCCGGTCGCTTCGAATGAAATGTGGGAAGAAATTTACGAGCGCATCGCCGGTCTCGTACGCCAGCATCGCTCGACCCTGGTCTTCGTGAACACGCGGCGGCTCGCCGAACGCGTGGGGCATCATCTCGCCGCGATCCTGGGCGCCGATGCCGTTGCG
Organism: uncultured Acidobacteriota bacterium; assembly: GCA_963800535.1. Classification (GTDB taxonomy): domain Bacteria; phylum Acidobacteriota; class Terriglobia; order Acidiferrales; family UBA7541; genus Palsa-295. The sequence goes on along the minus strand of CAWDBK010000017.1, from coordinate 17,029 downwards.
TCGCACCACGGGAGCCTCTCGCGACAGCGGCGGCTCGCAGTCGAAACACGCCTGAAAGCGGGCGACATTCGCGTGCTCGTTGCCACGGCGTCACTCGAACTCGGCATCGATATCGGCACGGTCGATCTCGTTTGCCAGATTGGATCGCCGCGTTCCGTTGCCGTGGCCCTGCAGCGCGCCGGGCGCTCCGGGCACTGGCGCGGAGCGATTCCGAAAGCGCGATTTTTCGCCACCACGCGCGATGAATTGCTTGAATGCGCTGCCCTGGTGCGCGCGATTCGCGCCGGCGAGCTCGACCGCATCATCATCCCGGAGTCGCCGCTTGACGTGTTGGCGCAACAGATCGTGGCCGCCTGCGCCGCGGACGATTGGGCGGAAGACGATCTCTTCGCGCTCGTTCGCCGCGCCTATCCCTACCGGAATCTCACGCGCGCGCAATTCGATGAAATCGTCGCCATGCTGTCGGAGGGGATCGCCGCTCGCCGCGGCCGCTACAGCGCCTATCTGCATCGCGACGGCGTGAACAAGCGCCTGCGCGGCCGGCGTGGCGCGCGCCTCGCCGCCATCACCAGCGGAGGCGCAATTCCCGATAACTCGCTCTATACCGTCCGCGCGGAGCCGGAGGGCTTCGTCGTTGGCACGGTCGATGAGGATTTCGCCGTGGAAAGCATGCGCGGCGACATCCTGTTGCTGGGAAATAATTCCTGGCGCATCCGCCGTGTGCAGCAAGGCTCAATGATCGTCGAGGACGCCAAGGGCGCGCCGCCCACGGTTCCTTTTTGGCGCGGCGAAGCCCCCTCGCGCACCGCCGAGCTTTCGCAGCAAGTGGCCGAAGTCCGCGCGAAAATTGATGCGCTCACGGAAGGCTTGCCGCCCGGACAGATTCGCGGAACCGCCGCCGAAGCCGCAGCAGCGGCAGTCGACTGGCTGAAGCAGGAGTGCGCGCTCGATCAGGCCGGCGCCGAGCAGTCCGTTGAATACGTCGTGGCCGGTCGTGCGATCCTGCGAACTGTTCCGACTCAGCAGACTGTGGTAGCTGAGCGCTTTTTCGACGAGAGCGGCGGGATGCAGCTGGTGATTCACGCCCCGTTCGGCGGGCGCATCAACAAAGCCTGGGGTCTGGCGCTGCGGAAGCGCTTCTGCCGCTCGTTCAATTTCGAGCTGCAAGCCGCCGCGACAGACAACGGACTGAATATTTCGCTGAGCGAACTGCACAGCTTTCCGCTCGCCGACGTTTTTCGTTTTCTACAGTCTGAGGGCCTGGAAGAAATCCTCGAGCAGGCCGTGCTAACGTCTCCGATTTTCACCACGCGCTGGCGATGGGTCGCCGGCCGCGCGCTGGCGCTGCTGCGTTTCATGGGTGGCAAGAAAGTGCCGCCGCCGATCCAGCGCATGCGCTCGGACGATCTGCTGGCGGCCGTTTTCCCTGAAGCGCTGGCGTGCCAGGAAAATATTTCCGGCGAAATCCAGATTCCCGATCATCCACTGGTGCGGGAGACGATGAAGGATTCGCTCACCGAAGCCATGGACGTCGAGGGCCTGAAACAGGTGCTCGCAGCGATCCGCGCCGGGAGAAATTCGCACTGTGGCAGTCGACACGCCGGTGCCGTCGCAGTTCTCGCACGAGATTCTGAATGCCAATCCGTATGCGTATCTGGATGACGCCCCGCTCGAGGAACGCCGTGCGCGTGCCGTCGAGATGCGGCGGTCGCTGCCCGAGGCGGTGCTCTCCGAAATCGGCCGGCTCGATCCGCGTGCGATCGCGCGAGTGCGCGAAGAAGCGTGGCCGGACGTGCGCGACACAGACGAGCTGCACGACTCGCTCCAGACGCTGGTGGCGTTCCCGGCGGATATTGCCGGCGAGATGCCAGACGCGAGCGCATCGGCGGTGGCGGAGCTCGCGCGGCGATCGCTCGAACCCTGGGCGCCTTACTTTGAGCAGCTGATTTCCGCGCGGCGAGTGACGCGAGCCACCGTTGGAGATCGAGCGTATTGGCTGGCGGCGGAAAAATCCGCGCTGTTCGCGCGGCTTTTCCCTGAGGCAAGGTTTGATCTGACATCGTCGGCGAACGAATCGAGCCCGCTGCCGCAGGACTTCCCGCGCGAGGAAGCCGTGGCGCGGTGCGTCACCGGTTGGATGGCGCATGCCGGCGTAGTCAGTGTCGCGGGCTTGAGCGCAATTCTGGGTTTGCCGGGGAGCGATATCGAAAAAGCCATGCTTCGCCTCGAAGCCAGCGGCTCGGCTTTGCGCGGCAATTTCACGGGCGTGTCCGAAAATGAGTGGTGCGATCGCCGGTTGCTCGCGCGCATCCATAAAATGACGCTTGGCGATTTGCGCAGCCAGATTCAACCGGCGACGGCGTCGCAATTCATGCGCTGGCTGCTGCACTGGCAGCACGTGGCGCCCAGCACGCAGGTGCTGGGTGAGCACGGCACGCTGGAAGTGCTGAAGCAGTTGCAGGGATTCGAGGCGCCGGCAAACGCGTGGGAGCGGCAGATCTTCGCGCGCCGCGTCGGCAATTACGACCCGGAAGTGCTCGACCGGCTTTGCCTTTCCGGCGCGGTGGGCTGGGGACGGCTCTCGCCACATCCGGCGACGTTGGCCGAACCCAAGCTCGCGAATCGTCGCGTGATTCCGACGAGCGTGGCGCCGGTGGCGTTCTTCGTGCGCGAAGATTCGGATTGGATGATCCAGCATCGCGCGGGCGACGGAGCGAGCGATGGTATGGATCAGGAAAACTCGCGCGGGCTGAGCCAGGCAGCCAAGGAAACGCTGAGTTATTTGCAGCAGCGCGGCGCGTCGTTCTTCGCGGACCTGGTGCGCGGCACCGGCCGGCTGAAATCGGAAGTTGAATCCGCGCTCTGGGAACTGGTCACCGCGGGCATCATCACCGCCGACGGCTTCGACAACATCCGCGCGCTGATCGATCCGAAGCGCCGCTCCGGGCCATGGGCGCGGCGCCACCGCGCGGCCTCGCCACAGCGTGGGCCGCTGGTCGCTGCTCTATTCGAACGAGTCTCCGGACCGCGCGCAGGTGACTGAAGCAACCTGCTGGATGCTGTTGAATCGCTACGGCGTGGTGTTTCGCGAAATGACCGCTCGCGAAACAATTGTGCCTCGCTGGCGCGAACTGCTGATTGCCTTCCGGCGGCTGGAAGATCGCGGCGTAGTTCGCGGCGGACATTTCGTGAATGGATTTCTCGGCGAGCAGTTTGCGCTGCCGGTCGCGGTGGAATCACTGCGCGCCGCGCGCCGCGAGCAGCCGTCCGGCGAGACGGTGACAATTTCAGCCGCCGATCCGCTGAATTTCGTGGGAATCATCGTTCCCGGGGAGCGCGTGGCCGCGAATTCAGGAAAAATAGTTACATTGGTCGACGGCATGGCGGCGAGCGCCGAGGAAGCGTATCGAGGATTTTCAGAAGCCGTGGCGATTTAGACCCGAAGCCGATCCTGGGTGGAATTTTCATGCGAGGCACCCACCCTTAAAAACCAAGGGTGGGGCATCCGGAAAGGCAACGGCACAAGCAACGGCACGCCAATTGGGAGATCCCTCGGCGAGCTCGGGACTAGTTTGGCGATCCCAGGAAAACCTAGCCCATTACTACGCGGATCGTGTGCGTGGCGCCGTCGTCGTTTAGAGGAATATTGGCGGCGCCTGGCAGGATCTTGCCGTCCACTTCGGTCAACGCCACTCCGCGCGCGACGTTCGACGGGTTCTCGACTTGAATGTTGTAGGTCGAGGAGTGGTATTTGAATTTGATCGAGTAGCGCGGCCAAGTCCTCGGGATGCACGGGTCGATGCTCAGAGACATCCCACGCACGCGGAATCCGAGAATCCATTCCATGCCCGCGCGATACATCCATCCGGACGAACCCGTATACCAGGTCCATCCGCCGCGGCCCACGTGCGGCCATTCGGCGTAAATGTCGCCGGCCATCACGTACGGCTCAACCTTATATTTCTGGATTCCCGCGCGCGAGCTCGACCTTATGATGGGATTCAACATGCGGAACAGCTCGCCGGCTTTGTCGCCGTCGCCGAGCGCGGCGTAAGCGATCACGGTCCACACGGCCGCGTGCGAATACTGGCCGCCATTTTCGCGGATTCCGGGGACGTAGCCCTTGATGTAGCCGGGATCGTGATCGGTGTGATCGAAGGGCGGCGTGAGCAGAAGGCTCAGCCCGTCGCCTTTGCGAATCAGCTGGTCGTTCACAGCGGCCATGGCGCGTTGCGCGCGCGCGGGCTCCGCCGCGCCCGTTATGACGCCCCAGGACTGCGCGATCGCATCGATCTTGCACTCGGAATCCTGCGCTGACCCGAGCGGCGTGCCGTCGTCATAATAGGCGCGGCGATACCATTCACCGTCCCAGCCGTCGCGCTCGAGCGCCGCTTTCAGCGCGATCACATGCAGGCGCCATTTTTCGGCGCGCTGGCGCTCGCCACGGGTGTCCGCGATCTTGGCGAATTCCCAGAGAATGGTGTGCTGGAACCAGCCGAGCCAGACACTTTCGCCCTTGCCGCCTTGGCCCACGCGATTCATGCCGTCGTTCCAATCGCCCGTGCCCATCAACGGCAGGCCGTGCGGGCCTTCGGTCATGCTGCGGTCGACTGCGCGGGCGCAATGCTCAAAAAGCGTGGCGCGAGTCTCGGAAACGCGAGGCTCGAAATACGATTCGAGCTGGCCTTCGGCGAGCGTGGCGCCGTCAATAAACGGAATCGATTCTTCGAGCACGCTCATGTCGCCCGTCGCTTCGATGAAGTGGATCACGGCGTAGGGCAGCCACAGCAAATCGTCCGACATGCGCGTGCGGATTCCGCGGCCCGACGGCGGATGCCACCAGTGCTGCACGTCGCCTTCGACGAATTGCCTTCCGGCCGCGCGCAGCAGATGTTCGCGCGCCACGGACCGCTTCGCCACGGTGAGAGCCATCACATCCTGCAATTGATCGCGGAAACCGTAGGCGCCACTGAGCTGATAGAAGGCGGCACGGGCCCAGACGCGGCAGGAGAGCGTCTGGTAGAGCAGCCAGCGATTCAGGATCAGGTCCATGGCCGGATCGGGCGTGGTGACCTGCACGGCGCCGAGGATGTCGTCCCACTGGCGGGTCACTTCATCGAGCGTTTTCTGCAAGTCCTCCGTGCGGTAGCGGCTCACGAGGGCGAGCGCCTGCTCGCGATTTTCGGCCTGGCCGAGCAGGAAACGCAGCTCGACCGTTGCGCCGGGCTTCAGCTCGACGAGAGTTTGCAGCGCGGCGCAGGGATCGAGGCCCGCGCCCACTTTCTTCGACAAGGCCGAGTCACTTTCCAGCGCCGCCGGGCGATCGGGCGAGCCGTTGCGGCCCAGGAATTCGGTGCGGTCGCAGGTGAACGAGGTTTGCCGCCCGCCGAGGTCCGCGAAACTGACACGGCCGCCGAATTCGCCGGACCACAGGCTGCGGGCCAGGATGGCGCGCGATTTTGCATCGAGCTCGGTGACGACGTAGGGAGAGTTGCCGGAGCGCGAGCTGCCGAGAATCCATTCAACGTACGCGGTGACGGAGATGCGCCGCGCCGCACCGGAATCGTTGCGCAGCGTGAGCCGCGAAATTTTTATCGGATCGTTCACGGGAACGAACTGCGTGAGCTCGGCCGAGATGCCGTGGGAGCTGTGCTGAAAACACGTGTAGCCCTGGCCGTGGCGAGCGACATAGGTGGCTTCTTCGAGGCGAATGGGCAGCGCGGTGGGAGACCAGATTTCGCCGCTGGCCTCGTCGCGCAGGTAGAACGCTTCTCCGGGAGGATCGATCACGTGATCGTTGGACCAGGGCGTGATTTGGTTCTCGTGGCTGTTGATCGCCCAGGTGAAACCCGATCCGGATTCGGACGCCAGGAAACCGAAATCGGGATTAGCGACCACGTTGATCCACGGCTCGGGCGTCCGCAGCCCGTCGGTGAGAGCGATCACATATTCGCGGCCGTTTTCCGCGAAGCCACCGAGTCCATTAAAGAATTGAAATGACTGCTGCGGCAAGAATCCGTTCACAGGCTTCGCAACGCGCGCGACTCGCGGCGCGGGAGCGGGCAGAGGCTCGTCCGATTGCGTGCGCGCCATTTGCTCGGCGAGGGTGCCGCGGCGGCTTAGCAGCACCACGCGTGCTATGGCTTGAAGCTCCGCGTTAATCTGCGGTGAGATCAAGTCCGCGCGCAGCAGGAATATTTTTCCGCTGGCCGAATGGGTATCCGGCGAAAGGCGTAACTGGCTGCCACGAACGAGCGCTTCGAGCGAGCCTTGCAGGTCCTGCACATACGAAGTGGCTTTTTCGTTCACGATCACCACGTCCGCGGAGAGCTGCTTGGTGCGCCAGTATTCATGCGCGCGCAGCAACTGACGAATCATGTCGAAATCGTCGGCATCGTCGATGCGCGCGAGGACGATGGGCAAATCGCCGGAGATGCCTTGCGACCAAAGAGCCGGCTTGTCGAGCACCGTCGCGCCCAGGACGCCGGTATTCGGCCGAAGCGCGGGATCGGGATAGAGCACCACGTTAGCGAGACGCTGAAAAAGCTGCGCTTCCTCGGTGCTGATTCCCAGATGACGCAACTCCACTTGCGATTGCGTCCACGCGAGCGTGCGAGTGCGCTCGAAAGTGCGCGCGTCGCGATATTTGTCGGCCAGATTCAGCACGTCCTCTCGGGTGGACGCGATGATGGTGGAGAAAACCAGATCGACCGTTTTGCCCGGCGGAACGTGAACTTGCCGGCGCAAGCTGATCACGGGATCGAGAACGGAACCGACGGTGTTCGAGAGCGGGCGGCCGTCGGTGATGGAAATCGGATTGCGCAGGTCGCGCGCGCGGCCGATGAATCGAGCGCGATCGGTTTCGCATTGGAGCTGTCCCGCGGGCTGGCCTTCGACGACCAGCACGTGCGCCAGCCACACCGACGGCTCGTCAGGCGAGCGCTTGCGCCGGGTGGCGAGCAAGACTCCGGCATCTTCGACGAATTCCGTCTCGACGAACAAATTGGCAAAGGCGGGATGCGCCTCATCGGCCGATTGTGGAGTGAGAGCGATCTCGGCGTAGGAAGTCACGTCGATGTCGCGCGCGCGCAGTCCTGTGTTGGTCACGGAGACGCGGCGAATTTCGGCGTCGTCTTCGGAAGACACGATGACTTCGAGATTTGTGACGATCGAGCGGTCGCGGCGCGTGAACTCAGCGTGGTCTTCAAAGAATGCCGCTTCGTAGGTACTGGGCTCGACGCCCGCGGGCTGATATCCGGCGGTCCAGACGATGCCGGTTTGCTCGTCGCGCAAATAAATGTAGCTGCCCCAGCAGTCGCGGGTGGGATCGTTGCGCCAGCGGGTGACGGCGATATCGCGCCATCGACTGTAGCCCGAGCCGGCAGTGGTTAGCATCACGGCGTACCGCCCATTGGAAAGTAGCGCGGTGCGCGGAGTAGGATCGCGCGGCGATTCGAAGCGCCGCGCCGCGGGCGGGACGAGCTCGCGAACCTGCGCGGCGGCCGAGACCTCTTCTGCGCGGGGGCGAGCGACCAGAACGTCGCGCGGCGTGCGCTCCTGCATCAGCAGCTCGGTGGCCTGCACGATCGGCACGTTGTGGAATCGCGTGCACATGATGCCGTCGTTGATCGCGTTGGCGAGGGCCACCAGCGACATGCCCTGGTGGTGCGCCATATAGGCGCGCACGATGGCGACTTTCTGACCTTCGGCGAGGCGCGACGGCGTGTAATCGAGCGCTTCGTAGAAGCCATAGGAGCCGTGGCCGCCCTCTTCCTTCAGCCTCTCGAAATTTCGCAGGGTGTCCGGCGCGTCGACCATGGAGGCGAGGGCGGTCGCGTAGGGAGCGATCACCAGATCTTCGCTGAGGCCGCGCTTGAGTCCCAGTCCGGGCACGCCGAAGCTGGAATATTGGTAGGTGAAGTCGATATCGCGCGCACTGAATGCCGATTCGGAAATTCCCCAAGGAACGCCGCGCTCTTTTCCGTATTCAATTTGCCGCGCGACTACGTGTTCGTAAGTTTGCTGGAGCAAACTATTCGCGGGGGAGCGCATTACCAGCGCCGGCATCAGGTATTCGAACATCGACCCCGACCATGAAATCAGCGCCGAGCCGGTTCCCGCGGGAGTGAGAGCGCGGCTCAAACGGAACCAGTGCGACGACGGCACGTCACCTTTCGCAATGGCGATGAAGCTGGCCAAGCGCGCTTCGGAGGCCAGCATGTCGTAGCAGTTGGGGTCCAGATGTCCGTCCGAGGCGCGATAGCCGATGGCGAAGAGCTTGCGCGAGTCGTCGAACAGGAATTTGAAATCCATGGCGTCGAATATTTCTTCCGAACGGTCGGCGATTTCGAGCAGGCGCTGGTGAAGGGCGCGAGCCTCCTTCGCGGATTCGGCGATGGCCGGGAGCAAGGCATTAATTCGCGCAGGCTGATCCGGGTCAGGAGCGAGCTGGCCCGCGGGATTCGACCGATACGCGGTCAGCTCGCGCGACACGGCTTCGAAGTTCTCGGGAATGCTGGCAAGCGTGGCGTCCGGCCGGAAAAGCTTTTCGATGGCTTTCCATTCAGGCACCCTTGAAGATCCCACCGCAGTGATGGCCGCGAGATCCTTCGGGGCCAGTCGAAGCCACGGCAGGAAGATTTTGGCGTCGCGCAGGTGGCTTTCGGCACATGCCTTCACCGCGTCGGCCCAGGTGGTAATCGAAGAGCTGGCGTCGGCCCCGACATCGTGGGCCATGGTTTGCGCCAGGTCCGCGACGGTGTGCGCGCGTTCGGCGATTTCAATGAGCTTCGCACCCCAGCGCACCACGTCCTGGGGCATCGAACGAATCGATGCGGCCAACATCTCGACGGCGCCGCTCAGTTGTTTGCCGGTGACGGCGTGCGCGCGCGGCAGAGCTGTGTTCGCGGCCAGAGCCTCGCGGAGCTGAATTACGGCATCGTCGATCCCGCAAGCGATTTCTCTGTCGATCACCGATTTGACGGCCAGTTCGCGGCAGCCGCTGGCGAGCACGAGCAAATTGCCGGCAAGATTACCGCTGTCCACCGTGGAAACGTATTTCGGATCGAGGGGTTGCAAATCGCTTGTGTCGTACCAATTCAGCAGGTGCCCGCGAAATTGTTCGAGCTTGGCCATGCTATCGAGCGTTGCTTCGATCCGATCGACCGTTTCGGCGGTGCCGATCCAGGCGAAGTCGCGAGCCGCGAGCGTGGATAGAAGATAGAGGCCAATATTTGTGGGCGAGGTGCGGTGAGCCACGACCGGTTTGGGATCTTCCTGAAAATTGTCGGGCGGCAGAAAATGGTCGGCGGCGGTGACGAACGTGGAGAAAAATCGCCAGGTTTGGCGAGCAAGGGAGCGCAGCGCCTGGGTGCCGGCAGCGGGAAGGTGCTCCTGCTCGATATGGCTGGGCGGGCGGCTGATCCAATACGCCAATGCGGGCGAGGCGACCCATGCGGCGACGAACGGAATGGCGACGTAGAGCGCGTGGTGGCCCTTCCACCACAGAAGTGCGAGCGTCGCAAACGCCAGCGCCACCCCTCCGAACATTCGCCCGTAGATGCCGAGCAATTTCAGATCGACACGATGTTTGGCTTGCGCCGCGGTAACCCACTCCAACATATGTTTGTGCGTGAAGAACAAACGCGCGAGCGTCCGCAGGATGGCGTCCGCCATCAGCCACGCCTGATAGGCAAGTAGCGCCGTGGTCAAGCCGGCCTGCGAAATTCCCAGCGTGAAATCGGAAAACAGACCGTGAAAATGGCTGCGCTTGGAGATGCCCTCGAGGCGGGCGTTGATTCCGGCCAGGAAGGGAATCAGGGTGGGGAAGACGATCATGGCGAGAACGTAGCGCGTCCACAGCCAGGGAGAGAAATGCGGCATCAGCCAGCCGGCGAGCAGCGTCAGGAAGAGGCACGGCGCGAGCAGCGAACGGCGTAGATTGTCCAGCATCTTCCAGCGGCCGATCACGGGAATTTTGAATTTGCGCGCGCCGGAAGCGCCCGCGCGGCCGGTTACAATCCAGGTGAGCAACTGCCAATCACCGCGGGCCCAGCGATACTGTCTCGCCGCCGAGGCTTCGTAGTGAGAAGGGAATTCCTCGAAAAGTTCGATGTCTGTTGCCAGCGCGCTGCGGGCAAAAATTCCCTCGAAAAGATCGTGGCTGAGCAGCATGTTGTCCGGGACTTTGCCCTCGAGCGCCGCTTCGAAAATATCGAGGTCGTAGATTCCTTTGCCGGTGAACGAGCCTTCGTGAAACAGGTCCTGATAAACGTCTGAAACAGCCGATGCATACGGATCGACGCCCGCAGGCCCCGAAAAAATTCGCTGGAAAAGCGATCCTTCGCGATCGGTCGGCAGCGAAGGCGTGATGCGCGGCTGGACGATGCCGTAGCCATCGACCACGCGGCCTTCCGCGGGGCTGTACACCGCGCGATTCAGCGGGTGCGCCATGGTGCCGACGAGCCGCGCGGCAGCGCCGAGGGGCAAGCGGGTGTCGGCATCGAGCGTGATTACGTATTTCACGCCGGGAATCGATTCCAACGGTGCGGCGCCGGCGCTGATGAACGAAGTGTTCGTCGCACCGCGCAGAAACAAATTCAGCTCGTGGAGCTTCCCGCGCTTTCGCTCCCAACCCATCCATTTCTGTTCGGACTCGTTCCACAGGCGCTTGCGGTGAAATAGAAAAAACCGATTTCCGCCGCCTGGAGCGGGGCCGTGGCGCTTGTTGATATCCGCGATGCCTTTTGCGGCGGCCGCCAGCAGAGCGGCATCGTTGGGCAAAGTCTCGGCCTTCGCGTCGACCCAATCGGAAAGCAGCGCGAATCGCAAATCGCCGTCGGAATTCGCCAAGTAATGAATCTCGAGCCGCTCGACCTGCTCCTGGATCACGTCTTCGGACGTGAGCAGAGTGGGCACGACCACGATCGTGCGGAGCTTTTCGGAGACTCCCTTGATCTCAAGACGCGGCAATGTGCGCGGACCGAAGAGATCGGTGACACTGCGATTGATCAGGGCAATCGCCAGGTCGGATGCTGGAATCAGGGCCAGCAGGCCCAAAAGCAGCAGCTCCCAGCGGTGTACGCCATATTCCCAGGACCGGTACAGCGGTAGCGCCAGAATCACGGCCGTCAAAAACGCAATCGTTCCCAGATATCCGGGCACTGCGGCGCGCACGTACATGCGCAGAATTCGCCGGCGCCAGTCGATTTGAAATCCGATTTCGCGTTCGAAGGCGCGACGACCATCCGAGATCAGGTAATAGCCTGGGTCCATCCGGCGATCGTCGGTGACGGCTGAGCCGTTGGAGCCCGCGGGGACGACTCCGGTGGCCTGCTTGGCATGGCGAACGGCGCGCTCGGCGACGTCGATTTCAGAGAGTTTCGAGCCCAACGCGAGGTCTTCAATGGCGTGACGATAGGAATCGCGGGTGGCGAAATCCATGGCGCCGAAATCGCTGCCATCGCGCAGCACCTGATCGACCAAGCTGATTTCCTCGAAAAAGGTCTGCCAGTCGAAGGATGACGCGAGGCGCATGCTGGTCACGATGTTGCGGACTGTGACGCTCATGCTGGCCTGCTGCTGGTGCTCGGCGCGGACGATTTCGTCGGCGCTGGTGCCCTGGGCGGCCAAGCGGTCGTCCAGCCAGACGAGGATGGGGCCGACCTTGGGGTCGAGATCGCGCAGGCGCTGAATCATCTGCACGGCGAACGCGCGGTCAAGCGGTTTCTTTTCGAATTTGCGAAGCACGGCCGCGGGCAAAACGAGCGCCTGTCCGCCCGTGCCGAGCAGCCGGTCCGCGAGTTCGTCTGCTTCGTTGCGCGCCTGCCGGCTCTGGACGATGCGCGAAGCCAGGCGGCGCAAGTTTTCGACCAGCACGATGCGCAGGGTGATGGCCACGGCCCAAAGTTCGCCGATCGAAAGTGGCTGGACGCGCTGGTAGGCGTTCACAAAGCGGCGTAGCACCTCGGGATCGAGGTGGCTGTCCGTATGCGCGACGAACGCCCAGGCCAAACCATAGACGCGCGGATAACCGGCGAGGTGGCCCGAGGCGAGTTTCGGCAGCTTGCGGTAAAAACCGGGCGGAAGATGGTCGTGGATTTCGCGGAGCTGTTCTTCGACGACGAAGAAATTGTCGAGCAGCCATTGCGCGGCCGGAGTGATGGCTTGTTCGCGCTGGATGGCCTTCGCGATGTCGCGGTAGTAATCGAGCAGCAGGTGGCCGTTGTCGGCCACACTTTCGATCAGCGGCTTGCCCGGAGTGGGCGCGAGCGTGATCGTCTGGGCGGCCGCCAGGCTTTCGGCGTGCTGCTCCAGCCGGTCGATACTGAAAAGTTCGCCGACAATCGGTTCATCGTTCTCGGCGAAGACGCTGATGGGCGGTGCCGCACTCATCGTGTCCTCAAAGGACTGGCAGAGACACACCTGCAGAAAACGCTGGGGCTACCATTTTCGCACAAGGCGGCGCCGTTTCCTGCACTTGCAGCCGCAGATACTGGTAAGCCGGGCCGAAATGGACGGTCGAGTTCCGATGCGAACGCGGGGACGCGCTGAACGATACCGGGCGCAGACTTCGAGACTCCGGATCAGCTGGCGCGACGAAGCCCGTAGGGTTCAAAGGATTGGTCGGTCGTCCGTGCTTGCGCTGCCGTTCGAATAGGCGCGTTGCGCAACGCCACGACGGACTCCAGGATGCGTTCCAGGTCCATGCTCCGGTAAGGATGGCAGATGAAATCAAACGCGCGAATATTCAGCGCGGCCAGGTAATCGCGATATTCCTGCGGGCACTCGGGCGAGCATACGATGACCATGGGAACGTCGGCGCGCTGGTGTCTCAGCAAGCGGACAACGTCGCGGTAGGTGCCGTCGACCAGCCAGAAGCCACAGAAACACGCGAGCACATCTTGTTCGGCGAGCGCCGTGCGGACCTCTTCGATTCCGCGGGTCCAGATCGTGTTGACACGATAGCCGCGAAAAAGTTCGCCCATGCCGTCCAGAATTTGAGCATCGGTGGTCGCGAGCACGATGCTCGAACGACCGGGAATTGCAGTGCGGCTTGCAGCCAGTTGTGTATCGGGGCGGGTCCGGAGAGAGGGAGCGCCTGACGGAGTCATCATGGGTCGTGCCTTTCTGAAAGACTCGATTTAGGTACTAAATGAATCCCGAGCTCGACCAATCGGTAACGGCAAGTCCATATTCCTCTATAGGCTGCGGGCCAACAATACAGTCAACGCTTTAGGCATATCCGGGCATTCCTGTAGGGAGGGGCAAACGTTGTTTTCGGCGGGTTTTTCGTCAAGAATCGAGAACGAAATCACGCTGGATGCGATAGCGGTGCACGCTATGCTCGCGAAGCACCATTTCGTCTTCGCGAAAGGCTCGAAACACAAATCGCCGACTTCGCGATTCGGATTTACCGTAAAATCCTAAATTAAATTAAGATCGAAGTATCGGCATGACAGTCGGGGCGTAGCGCAGCCTGGTAGCGCGCCTGCCTTGGGCGCAGGAGGTCCGCGGTTCAAATCCGCGCGCCCCGACCATTTTCCCCGCGAGGATCACGAAAAAGGAAGTCATAAGGAACGCTGCACGAGGAAACTCGCGTGCGCGCAATGGAGGCGACGCGAGCCGCCGGCCAGGTAAACCTGACGTCGGCGAGTTACTTTTCTCGCGTCAGCGTGGTGCGCGCGAACGGCTTTAGCTCGCCTTTTTCGGTTGCGTCCATGTCCATCTTCCACGTGTCGGATTTGGCGTCGTAGGCGAACGTGGTGTGGAACGCGCCGTCGGGATCGTTGAAGACGAAGGCGAGTTCGTTGCCATTTTTCTTGGAGTAGGCGATGGAAGCGATCGGGGAGATATCGCCGTATACGTCGAGCCAGGCGATGACGTACTGCGACTTTTTTGCGTCCCAGGCGATGAACGCCATCGCTTCGTAGGCGGGTTCGCCCTTAGCGTTGCGATCGCGCGAGACTTCGTGCAAGTGCAGATACTGATGGGCGAGCACCCATTCGGCGTCAATGTCGTGCACGGTTTTCTGGCCGGCCATCATCCCTTGAAGCTCCCAGTGCCCGACAAAATGATCAAGCAGAGGATCCTGAAACGTGGGCTGCTGGGCCAGGGCCAGAAGCGGCGTCGAGGCAGAAAACGCCAACAGAATAAGGCAGGCTTTGAGGAGTCGCATCGTCCGGGGATTGTATCAGCGGTTTCCGGCCGGGGAAGCCCCATCCATTTCGGGACGTCCAAAGGTCTGCCCAACCGTGTGGAAGTTAAGCTGGCGCCGGCTATTCTTCCTCGACCGTCTGGTAGATGGCGAACATGCCCCGGATGCGGGTCATTTCGAGCAGGGTTAGCACCTCATATTGAGCCCAGCGAGCGACAGCCGGCGGCGCGCCTTCTGAGCCGAGACATGCGCCCCGACCCAGCGATCCCAGAGCCGGATGAGTCGAGAAAGGGCACGCCGCTGAAGTCGATGATCACGTGAGGAGCGGTTTCGGCGCGAATGAGGCTTTGAAACTCAAAAACCGTGTGGATGCTCAGGGGGCCCTTCAGGCGCACGACGCGTTGGCCGGCCTGGGCGCCGTCGGTAATGACGGCCTGCATATTCTCGATGGGCATGGGCTGGGATTGTAGAGTGTAGATTTGATTTGCGACAGTTAAAATTCTGTTACAATGCGCGCCTGGTTTTTGGGCGGCGATTGTGTCCGTCTGAGACTTCCTCGCGGAAGTCGGCTCTCCCAGGATGGGGGAGTTTGCAAAGTGCTAAACATACGCAAACGTTTGCACACTTAAAGTTTCGCTTTCAAGAGCCGGAATCTGACGCTGAAATTAAAGGACTTACGGCTCCGTTCAGTCGTGGGTTTTGGCATACGGCGTGCACTGAATTGTTACGCTGGAAATTTAAGGGGGTAATCTGATGAAGCTGAAGCAGCCAGGTCACTACCGGACTCTGGATCGCGGCCCTCGCGTTTGCCGCGCCTACGCGGCGAAGGCCAACCAGCCTTCCGATCCACATATCATTATGAATGGCGCGAGCGACCCTTCGACTTGCGTCGCGGATATCTGTTGCACGCAGACCGCTGAGACAATGGTTCCCCTGTAGTGCTTGATTTCTTCGATGCAAGTGAGACCTTCGAGTACCTACCGACCGATGGCAGCACTTTGACCTCGATCTTCTTTTTGCTTGAGGGACCAGCCATAAAGCCGGGCATCGTCAGCTGCGACGGAGACGTCTTTGCGACGGATAACTTCTGTGTTCCGGTCGTAGAAAATCCGGATTTTGCGAGTCTGCACCCGGGCTCTACGGAGATCTTCGCTACGGACGTCAACATTTTCGCAGGCGAAATGGGGACAATTATCGTGTCGCCTGAGCCGGGCACATTGTTGATGCTGGGTCTGGGCCTTGCTGCGCTGGTTGGTTTTCGGCGTAAGTTCGAGGCGCTCGCGAAGTAGCGCCACCAGGATTTAGAGTTCACAGAACACCAAAAAGCCCGCCGTAGCCCGGCGGGTTTTTATTTTGTGTGAGCACCGATGACGCAACCCGTTCGCCCCATTTGTCTCGAATAGAGCTCATCGACTTTGGGCTGGCCCTAGGTATTTAACGAGCGCGTTCGCGCTATGAGTGGCCCTGGCTCGTGCCGGAAATCGTCGATAGCGGACGAGGACCTACTGCTTCGCCGCGGAGTATTTCTTGATTAGGACCAGGAACTGCGGATTCGTTTGGAGGTTCGAGAGGTCCGGATCCCCGCGGCGTATTGCGCCGGATAGTTCTTTTGCAGTGATTCCTGGAGGGGCTTTCAAGGCATCGTTGGTCCGCCCGAGAAGGGCGTTGATTACGGCTTCCTCATAGATATAGCTAACGTTGTTCTTGTCTATCGAGCGTATGCGTTTGATGAAGCTCAGGGCTTCGTCCGCATTTCCGGTTTTCGCGAACGCCACAGCGATCTCGGCCAAAGCGCCAGTGTCTTGCGGATTGGTTGCCAATTCCTTATACCCGAGCGAGATGGCCTGCTGGTAAGCGGTTCGGGCTTTGTCCTGCTGGCCGGAGGCACGGTAGGCATCGGCCAAATTGACGGTCGCTTCCGTGCTATTTGGATTCAGCGCCACTGCCTTCTCGAACATCTCTGCTGAATTCGAGTATTGTTTCATGAAAAAGAAGGCGGTGCCGAGATTCGAATACGTCGTAAAGTACGGTTCGATCTGTAGGGCCTTCTGGAAGTACGGAATGCACTCCTGGTACTTGCCTTGTTGAACATAGACGTTTCCTACCTGCTCATAGCCCGCGTCGATATCCGGTTCAAGTACGGTAATCTGCGTGAAGGCAGCGAGAGCTTCGGGATAGTCTCCCAACTGGAAATACGCGGTGCCAAGGCTATCCTGATTGACCCAGAAATATGGATTCAGCGTCACTGCTTTTTGGAAGGCCTGAATTGCTTGTGGGCCGTTGCCGCTGGCCAAGTACGCGTTTCCGAGACGCCTATAGGTTTCGTCGGAGTTGGGCGCAAGGGCCAGAGAGCGAATCAGTTCCGAGATCGCCTCGGAGTATTTTCCAGTTGCATTGTAGACCGCCCCCAGGGTGGAATGAACCTCTGGTAACTTCTCGTTCAACTGCTGAGCCTGCTGGGCAGCAGCCAATGCTTTTTGGGTCCAAAGACTGTCGACTTTGATACCGTACATACGCAAACTTGCATCGGCGATGCCTGTATAGGCCAGCGCAAAGGTCCGATCGTCCTTCAAAGCCTGATCGAAGAAGTCGAGGGCGGACTGAATGCTCTTTGCATCGTGGCCACGCAAGGCATTTCGACCGCGAAGATAGAGATCATAAGCTGCCACGTTTTCTGTCGGTCTAGCTTCGGCCTTGGCAAGCTCTTCGTTCGTCGGATTCAGATTTAACGCCGAGACTAAGGGATTGTAGATTTCGTCCTCCAACGTGAACAGATCGCCTGTTGCGCCGTCGAATTGCTGGCTCCAAAGCTCCTTGCCGGCGGTGACATCCTGCAGTTTCAAAATGATTCGAATTTTGTCTCCGGACCCCTGC
>CAWDBK010000016.1:0-271292 GCA_963800535.1 uncultured Acidobacteriota bacterium | reverse complement strand
GCGCGACAGATCACGCAAGTTCGCCGGCTCGACAACGCGCAACTGCTTGCCCAGCTCGAGGGCGACTTGCTTTCGCTTGAACTAAAACGCAGCGAACTGCTTTCGAAATACGCGCCGACCTATCCACCGGTTCGCGACGTCGAGACGCAAATAGAAGAAGCGCGCGCGGCTATCGCGCAGGCCCGCGAGACGCCCGTTGAGGACGTCACGACCGATCGTGTACCTGCGCAGGACTGGATCGCCACGGAGATCGCCAAAACGCAATCGGAACGCGCCGAGATGGAAACGCAGGCGGCTGACGCAGGACGCACGGTACGCCGCTATCAAGCCACGGCGCTCGAACTCGATCGCGACGGCACGAGACAGGACGACCTGGTTCGCAACGTGAAAACCGCCGAGGACAACTATCTGCTCTATCTGCGCAAGCGAGAGGAAGCGCGCATATCGGACGCGCTGGACAGCAAGCGAATCGTGAACGCGTCCATAGCGGAGGCGCCCACCGTCCCGGCGCTTCCCACGCTGCAACTGAGCTGGGTGCTGCTGGGCGGATTCTTCTCCGCGTCGCTCTTGAGCGTGGGAACGGCTTACGCGGCCGATCGCCTGGATTCGTCGTTCCGGACACCCGACGAATTGAGCCGTTATCTCGATGTGAAGGTGCTCGCCTCGATTCCGGCGACCACGGCGAGGCCTGATGTTTCTTGATTATTTCGGACTGATCGAGGAGCCATTCGGCGTCACGCCGGACCCGCGATTCCTGCACATGGGGCCGAAGCATCGCGAGGCGTTCGCGTCGCTTGTCCATGGGACCGAGAATAATCGCGGATCCTGGCGCTGATCGCATCGCCCGGGATGGGCAAGACTTCACTGCTCTTCCATTACCTGGAAAGCCTTCGCAATCAGGCTCGCACGGCATTCTTGTTCCATGCGGCGCGCGATTCCCGCGATCTGCTGCGCTATCTGCTCGCCGATCTCGGGCTAAATCCAAGCGGTAAAGACGTGCCCGCCATGCACGACGCGTTCGCACAAGCTTCTCGAATCGGAAATGCGCGCCGGCAGGCGGCTGATCCTGGCAGTTGACGAGGCGCAGAACCTCGACGAAAAGGTCCTGGAATCCGTGCGCGTGCTATCGAATTTCGAAACGCCGTGGGCCAAGCTGATACAAATCGTAATCGCCGGGCAGCCGCAACTGGCTGAAATGCTGGCGCGTCCGTCCATGGCGCAGCTTCGCCAACGGATTTCGTCGATCATCCAGCTCGAGCACTTCACGCCACAGGAAACGAATGCCTATATCGACCACAGGCTTTGGGTAGCCGGCTATGCGGGGCCGCCGATCTTCACGGTGGGAGCGCGGCTGCTCATTGCGCAGCATAGCGGAGGTATTCCACGAAACATCAACAACCTCTGCTTTCATTCCATGGCACTGGCCTCTGGCCTGGACAAAAAACAGGTCGATACGATGATGGTCCGCGAAGTGATCGGCGACCTGTCGCTTGATTCTAGCTGCTCACTGCCACCGCCCGCGCCAGGAATTCCAAGCGATCGCGAGAGCAGCGCCGCGGTGCCCTTCCGTGCGCTGATGGCCAACCCCCGTGCTGCGCCGGCAAAGGTCGCGGCTTCGCGCAGGCCGGGACGATTGATCTCCGCAACGTTAGTTGCTTCAACGGTGTTGTGCCTCGGCCTCGTCTCCGGCGCCTCCTGGAAAACCGATGCAGGCAGCTTCGCCACTGCCACGCGCCCCCCTCAAAATGCAGCGGGCTTTCCAGTAACCGTGCCTCCAAGCCTACCGGCGCCGGAGACAAATCCGAGCTTCGAGACCTCGGCGGCGGTTGATTTGCCCGCGACGACCACAGCTCCTGATCCTTCCACGGCAACAGCCGCGAATGCGGAGCCGCGGGTGATCTCAGTCACCGCCGAGCAGAACACCACTTTGCGCCATCTGAGCCTTCGGTATCTCGATCGATTCGACTCAGTGACCGTTGCGGCGATCCTTGATCTCAACCCGGAAATGACGATCCGAATCTCCTACCAGCGGGCCAGCAAATTCGTCTCCCTCTATATTTGCGACTCAAGGTGTCGCCGCAAACCCCGGAAAGCGGCAATTCCGAACGAGAGAAATCAACGAAGCCCCTGGAGACACAGCCGTGAGCCGCAGCTTTGACATTCTGCACAGCGAGAACGCGCGTGCGGCGACGCCGGGACCGGCGGCCGTTCCCTTCCCGTCTTCGCACCAGGCAGCGGCCCCGCCAGACGAACAGGCTGGCGTCGCGAAGGAGATCGTGAATCTGGTGCAGCGTGTCTTCCATCTTCACAGGGCGGTGCCAGGTCCAAAGGTCGTCGCATTTTCGGGAATTGACGACGGCGCGGGCTGCGGCTTGGGGTGTGCGCTCGGACGGCAGAAGCTCTGGCGGTGCAGGGACCGGGACGAGTTTGCATCGTCAACACAAATCTCCGGGCGCCATCTGTGCACGAACAACTGTGCATGGAAAACGATGCGGGGTTTTCCGACAGGCATGAAGCAGTCGCGACCGCTTGCCGAGCTCGCACGACCAGCGCGGATCGCGCGGTTGTGGGCGATCACCGCCGGCGCGGCGATTCAGGAAACAAGCGCATCGCTGAGCCAGTCAAAGCTGCGGTCTCAATTCGCACAGCTGCGGCAGGAATTCGATCATGTGTTGATCGACACGCCGGCCATGAGCCTGCATGCGGACGCGGAGCTGTTGGGGCAAGTGGCTGACGGCATGGTGCTGGTGATCGGCGCAACAACCACGCGGCGCGAGCCAGCGCGCATCGCGAAAGAAAGCTTGATGGCGGCTGGAATCCCCGTGCTGGGCGCGGTATTGAATCGCCGAACGTATCCGATTCCCGAAGCGCTCTACCGGAGACTTTAGCGATGCGAGCGATGAACTCGCTGACGCCGGCGAAGGTCGCGATCAAGTTCGAGCGGGGAAATCGCCCCGCGCAAGTCCGAGTGGCTAAGTTCAAGGTCCTCCGTGGGACTCAGGGTAAGGTATCTTACGCGCGCTGAGCGCCAGCAACAAGCCATTCCGATTTTGTTCTTTGGACGGCTGAAACGAGCGATCCAGGCGAGGTTAAGCAACTTTGAATCCAGTCGCAAGTGTCCACTAATGGGAACGCTCTCTGTCTGACAGGCCACTCGGGAAAAGCTCCAAATCACGCCAGACCTTCGGTCGATCCGCGCGCGGATGAGCGTGGATCCAGGCCAGGGCTAGATCGATCGACCGCTCGGCGCTGGTTCTGGTTGCGGAAGGCGCCCTCGCTGCCTTCTGCTATCTGCTCGCAATCCTGCTGATCGCGCCAGACCGGGGTCTTGCCTGGGCGCTCACAGTGATCCGGTCGACCCTAGGGATCGCTCTCGCCGTGCCCCTCATTTTGTCCTTCGCGATGCGCTTGTATCGCCGCTCGCTGCGGCATGCGGGAGCGGTGGACCTGATTACGTTGCCAAGGTCTCGTGGCTCAGCGGGGTGATTTTCACCGCGGTCGTCTGTCTGGAATTTCCTCGGCTCGACATTCCAGCCACGGTCTTCCTGGTGAATGCCGCGCTTCTGCAAACGGCGCGGGGTGCTCTGCATTTCGCGCCGCGAGCTCTTCGCGTGCACAAGGCTGCGAAGCGAGCCACCTAAAAACGGGCGCTGATTGTGGGAGCGGGCGACGCTGGCGTAGCCCTCTTAAAGGAGCTGGCGCTCGATCCGGATTCACCTTCGCGTCCCGTGGCACTCGTGGATGACGACCCGCAAAATGCGGACGCACGTGCTGCGGGATCCCGGTCGTGGGCGGCACGAAGCACCTGGCGCGCATCGCCGCGGCAAGCGAAGCCGACGAAATTCTGATCTGCATACCCAGTGCCACGCGCCTCCAGATGCGCGACATTCTCGATGCCGCTCGCCGCTCGAGTCTGCCCGTGCGCTCTCTGCCCTCGCTGACGGAACTGATGCGAGGCCCCAGTCGCGGGAGCGTTTCGCGCCGCGACCTGCGCAGCCCTCGAATCGAGGAACTGCTGCAGCGCGAGGAAATTGCCATCGACAATGACGAAACGCGAAAGGCGGTCGGCGGTAAAACCGTGCTCGTCGAGCGGGGCCGGCGGAGCATCGGTTCCGAGCTGTGCCTACAAATCGCCGCGGCAGGCCCTTCGAGACTTCTGCTGGTCGATAAGTCCGAAAACAGCCTGTTTTACGTGCATCGCGAGGTGAGCGAGCGGCTGCAAGACTTGGTTGCCAAGCCGATCTTGGCGGATGTGACCGATCGGGCGCGGATTGCACAGATCCTGCGCGAGGAGCAGCCCGAGATTGTCTTCCACGCGGCGGCCTACAAGCACGTGGCCATGCTCGAACGCCATCCACTCGAGGCCATTCGCAACAATGTACTTGGCACACGCAACATCGCCGACGCAGCGCTGCAATGCGGAGCGGCGCGCTTCATCAACATCTCCACCGATAAAGCCGTGGCTCCGCGCGAATTACATGGGGCTCTCGAAGAAGATCACGGAACTCTATGTCCAGGAGCTGGCGCGCGGATCGAGCACGAAATTCACGAACGTCCGGTTCGGCAACGTGGCTGGCAGCACCGGCAGCGTCCTGCGGCTTTTCTGGGATCAAATTCAGAACGGCGGCCCGCTCCGCGTCACCGATCCGCGCGCCACACGCTACTTCATGTCGATCTACGAAGCCGTGCACCTGATCCTGCGCGCGGCGGCGATTGGAGCCGGGGGTGAAACGTTCGTGTTCGATATGGGCGCGCCGCTAAACATCTGCGACCTGGCCCGGACCATGATGCTTTTCGCGGGCCTTCGGCCGGGAGTAGACGTTTCTGTGGAGTTCATTGGGCTGCAGGAGGGCGAAAAGCTGACCGAAGAGCTATGGGAAACGTGGGAAAAACCCGTTCCGACTGAGTTCGGCCGTATTCTCGCCATAAGAAATGATGATCCGCGCGCCCGAGGCATTGTCGCGAGGATCGGGCGTATGGAGGATCTGTTTTCGCGCGGCGAAAACGAACGGCTGCTTCAGTACTTACATTATTCCTTCCCTGACTTTCGTCCGAAGGGTCCAGCCGTAGCCGCGCGCCCCGGTAGCGGCACGTCGGCACCCACGCCCCCGCCTGTCTCAACAGGCCCGGCGATTCGAATGGTCGGCGCCGCATGACCATCCCGCTCAGCCGCCCGTCGATTGGCGAGCGCGAGATCGAATACGTGACGCGCGTGCTGCGCTCCGGTTCGTTGAGCCAAGGGCCGGTGCTCGAGGAATTCGAGCAACAGTTCGCCGCATATGTGGGCACGCGCTACGCCGTGGGCACCAGCAGCGGCACCGCGGCGCTGCATTTGGCGGTCCGAGCGTTCGGCATCGGCCCTCACGACGAAGTCGTCACTACTTCATTCAGCTTCGCGGCGTCGGTAAATTGTCTGCTCTACGAGGGTGCGCTACCGGCTTTCGTGGACATCGACGCGCCCAGCTTGAATCTCGATCCCGAGCACCTGCGCCACGTGCTGGCGTGCGACTACGCCTGGGAAGGCGCGCGCTGGGTCAATCGCACGTCCGGCCGGGTGCTGAAAGCGATTCTGCCCGTCCATGTGTTCGGCTTTCCGTGTGCGATGGCTCCGATTATGGAAGCCGCCCGCAGTTTCAACTTACGAGTGATTGAAGACGCCTGCGAAGCGCTCGGCAGCGAGTATCGAGGCCGTCGCGCCGGGTCATTCGGCGATGCCGCCGCGTTCGGCTTCTACCCCAACAAACAAATCACTTCCGCGGAAGGCGGGATGCTGGTCACCGACGACGCGAAAATCGCCGCGATTGTCCGCAGCATCCGCAATCAAGGCCGCGACGACAACGCCGGCTGGCTACGTCACGCCCGCCTCGGTTACAACTACCGGCTCAGCGACGTGCACGCCGCCATCGGTCTGGCCCAGCTCGAGCGAATCGACGAGCTCCTGGCGGCGCGTGAACGCACCGCTGAAAATTACGCGCGCGGCCTGCTCGATGTTCCGCGGATCACGCTCCCGTGGAATCCGTCGGCTGTAAAGCGAAGCTGGTTCGTGTATCCGATTCGCATCGGCGGATCAGACGGAGGCGCGTTGCGCGACAAGCTTATCGACGGTCTGCGCCGGCGCGGCATCGCCTGCCAGGCTTACTTCCCCGCTATTCATCTACAGCCGTATCTTCAGCAAGTTGCGTGGGCTCCGCGCCGCCCGTTGCCGCACACCGAAACCGCTTCCGAGCGCTGCCTCGCTCTCCCGTTTTTCCCGGCGATGACGGCTGGCCAAGTCAGCGAGGTTTGCGAGGCAATTCGCGAAATCATCGCCGAAGCCAAAGAAATTCCCGCGCGAGCGAAATCTTCTGCTCAGGAGGCCGCGCGCAGTGCCGCACGGTAGCGGCCCAGCGCAACACGCAAATACTATGGCGACAGCGGGACAACTTCACGACTCAGTAGTTCCGCCAAGCGTAACGGCTTCGCCAGCCCGCGCGCAGCATTCGCCGTTTTTCGTCCGCCAGCTACGTATGCAGCCACACCTTTATAGTGCAGTCTGCCGCGCCAGGCTTTTTCATTCCCGGCGCATCGCAGGCGCAACCGCGAGACACGCGTTTCAACGCGACCGCCGTATATTTCGCGCGAACGCGTTCGAATCTGGCCAAGTTGCAGCGCTGCAGCACGACGGGTACGCACTCGCGCCAAACTTCACTCCGAAAGCGGCGGTGGATTCCATCTTCGCGCACGCAGACGCGATGTTCCGCGCCTTGCAGATCGATTTCGGCCGCGCGTATTCAGTTCAGACCGGCGAACGCCGCAGCCTCGAGCACCTCTCGTACCAGGAGTTGGCAGCCACCGAAAAAATGATCGCGCTCACCGACCCGCTGCTGCACATCCCCGAGCTTGTCGATATCGCGTTCGACGAAACAATTTTGAGAATCGCGGCGAACTTCCTGGGCTGCATTCCGCCGTTGTATCGGGTCACGTTGGTGCGCGACTTCCCACACAATCGCCCGCTGCATTCGAGCAATTTCCACAAGGACAACGACGAATCCGACTCCCTGCAGATTTTCATTTATCTCGTCGACATCGATGACTCGCGCGGCCCGCTCGTTTACGTTCCCGGGTCGAATCGCTATGACGTCCGCTCCTGCCGCCCGCGCCTTTCGCGCGATCTCGGCATCGCCGCGCATGACGGCCGCCTGAGCGACGAAGAAGTCGAGCGCATCTACCCGCGTGGCGAATGGGCGATTCTCCGCACCGGTCGCGGCAGCCTTGCGGCCATTCATGGAAACGGCATCCACAAAGGTCCAGCGTGGCCGCAGCCCGGCGACCCGGCAAACAAACCCCGCACCGCTATCAAGCTCGATCTGCACGGTCACAAGCGCGGAGTGGACCGGGCGGGAAACGAAAATCGCATGTGGCGCCGCGACTTCGAGCGCATGAGTCCGCTGCAGCGAATGTTCGCGCACGCAACTTTAGTCGACCACGAAATGCCGGCAACCGGAAGCGCCGGTTAGCAGCCGAAAGGATGCCATGCACCTCCAAGCCAGCGCCTCACGCGCCGCCGCGCTCCTCGCGCGGAATCCCTCTCTTTTTTGCAGGCTGGTTCTTGCCAAGCTCAACACGACCCGCCGCCTACCCCCCCTGCCCGTGCGCCGGCGCATTGGCAAAGTCCAGTTCGAATATGACCTAGCGGACTACCACGGGACCGCGCCGATGTATTTTGGCTCCTATGCCCTACTCGTGGTGAACGCGATGAAACGTTTTCTACGGCCCGGTGACGTGTTTCTCGATATCGGCGCGAACATCGGCTATCTTTCCGCCGTCGCCGCGAATTTGGTGGGCCCGCAGGGGCAGGTGCACGCGTTCGAGCCGGTTCCCGCATACTTCGAAAAACTTCAACGGCTGGCGGCGCTCAATCCTGAATATTCCATCATTGCAAATTCCTGCGCAGCGGGCGAAATACCCGGCAAATCCCCAATTTATGTGGCTCGCGAGCCGGGCCAGAGCACACTGGTTCCGGACTACAAAACCGGCCACGAAATCCTGGGCACGCTGGAAGTTCCCGTGGTGCGATTGGATGCCTACCTCAAGCGGCAGCGCATCCGGCGCGTGGCGCTGATCAAGATCGATACCGAAGGCTTCGAGCTGCCCATTCTTCGCGGGCTCGAAAATTTCCTCCAGGTTTCGAATCACCGCCCGCCCATCGTGTGCGAAATCGCCCCGCGCGCCTATCCGCTAATGGGACGCAAGATTTCAGAACTCGGCGTGTTGATGGCGAAGTATGGCTACTCGCCGCGCGATCTGGCCGATGGCGAGACTCCCGTCAGGTTGGGCTCCATCCGGCAAGTGGAAGATGTGTTGTTCGTAAGTGATAAAGAAAGTGGGTCACCTGGATAATTCGAGCACGATCGATGGCCGCGCCGGAATCCCGCTAACAGCGATCGCAACTCTCGGCGTGGCTATGGCGATCGGAGTCTGCCTATCCGCCACCGGTGCCTCACCGGCAGACTTCGGACTTGCCTTGACGGGTGCGGGCGCAGTTGCGGCACTTCTGTTGTGGCCCGAGTTTGCCTTGGCGCTTTACGTCGTAATTGGAGACGTGAAGGGCGACGAGCGCATCGTTTCTCTGACTCCCTACGATCTCACCCTGGTGCTCGCGGGAATTCTAGTGGCTGGCCTTGGCCTGAACGTCCTTCGCGGAAAGCGCTGGGTGCCCATGCCCCCACTCTATTTCCTGTCTATTCCGCTGATCTGCATCATGACCGCTAGCCTGGCCTACACGCCGGTATTCGACGCCGGCCTGGAAAAGCTCGGGCGCTTCCTAGTCATCACCAGCATCGCCATCGTCGCACCGTTTTTCGCGCTGGGCACTCCGCGGGCGATGAAGCGGTTCTTATGGGCCTTTGCGATCATCGCATTCACGATCTGCTCCTGGTCGCTGCATGCTCTGGGAGGTTCGGACCGTCTGGCTACGCCGAGCGACAACACCATCGGTCTCGGCCACATCGCCTGCGCGCTGATCCTGCTGATCTGGTTCGCAGTGATTCCTCGCCTGGGCCTCCCATGGCGCCTGCTTACCTATGGCTTGTTAGCCGTGCCCGCGCTTGCCCTGGTCGGATCGGGATCGCGCGGCCCAGTCATCGCCTGCGCTTTGGTCATCTTCATAAGCCTGTTTTTCTACCGTCGCCGCTGGCTCGATGTCGCCTTCCTGGCGGTCGTGGGCGCTGCGGCGCTGCCATTCGCAAATATCCCCGGATCCTCCGTCGACTATCTGGGCACGCTAATTGGCAGCCAGAGCGTGACCGCGCTTATGAGCTTTCGCGGCGACCTACTCGACAGCGGCTGGTCGGTCTTGCAACGCCATCCCTTGATCGGCATCGGCCTTCAGGGCTTTCGTTACGGCTCGCCCAATCCCGCGCTCTACAACTGGCCGCACAACATCTTTCTCGAAGTAGCCTGCGAGATGGGGATTCCGGCCGCGCTAATCGCCTGCACCATCTTTGCCGGCGCCATCCGCGAATCGCTCCGTCAGCTGAAAGACCATCTCGACGCCGATTTCATTCTGGTGCAACTCGCGGCTGCCCTGCTTCTAGACGGAATTATCAACGGAACGAATACCGGCGACATCAACTCCGACCGTTCGACGTGGCTCTTTCTCAGTCTGGTGTTCATCGTTCGCGGATTCCAGATTAGGACTCGCAGACGCAAAGAGTTTGTTTCGGAGGCGTCGCGCGCGGTTGCGGCGTAAATCATGGCCACCAATGCCGCCAAATTGCTCGCGGCAACAGCCGTGCCCTCTGCCACGCGGCCGCCGACGATCTGCCATTTCACCACAGCCCACACTTCGCTGAAGGCTCGCTCGTTCCATCGTGAATGTGCGCCCCTGGCCGCCGCCGGTTTTGGTGTTCGTTTCCTGGCGCCCGTGGAATCCGCCGGAACCTCGTAATGGCGTGATTTTGGTCAGTCTGCCCATGCAAGCCCATCCGGTGCGCCGCATCGCGGCGCTTCCCGGCCTGCTTGCAATGCTGCTCACACAGTGTGCCAGCGTCTATCACTTCCAGGATCCTCAGCTTCTTCCGCTCGCGCTCGCGCTCAAGCTGCTCTTCCGGCGGCGCGTCATTTATGACGCCTACGAAGACTTCCCTTCCATGGCGGCGAACAAGCGCGCGATACCCCGCTTTCTGCGGCCGTTGGCGGCCAAGCTTGTTGCGGCGATTGAAAGTCTCGCGGCCCGCGCATTTGACGGAGTGATGACCGCCGATCCGTTCACGCTGCGGCGTCTCGCGCGAATTGGAACCAGCCGCAAGCTCGTGTTCTACAATTTCCCGAACCTCGATTTCTTCCCTCCGCCGCGTCCGTGCACAAAGCGCTTCGATGTGGTCTATCGCGGCGGGATCTCCGAACGCGCGGGGACGTACGACCTGCTGGATGCCATGAAAATACTCGCTGCCCCCAGGCCCGTAAGCCTGCTTCTGCTCGGATACTTCGACCATGCAGCGGACGAAGCCGCCATTCGCGCGCGCATCCGGCTGCTCGGCCTCGATTCGAGCGTCGAGATCCACGGGAGAATCGACCACGAAGACATGGCCGGGGCGCTGAGCGAAGCACGCGTCGGCGTTTGCCCGCTGCACGCGGAGCCGAAATTTCTGCTGAACATTCCCGTGAAGGTCTTCGAGTATTGGGCCTGCGGCTTGCCTGTCGTCTCAACCGACCTGCCGCCCATCCGGCCGTTTCTCCGCGACCGCCGCACCGGGCTGCTCGTTCCGCCCGGAAAAGCCCGCCCACTCGCGCAATCAATCGCCTGGCTGCTCGATCACCCGCAGGAAGCGTCACGGATGGGCGCGCGTGGGCGCGAGTTCGTTACCGAGCGACTGAACAACGCCAGCGAAGTTCACAAATTGCGCCGTTTCGTGTCCCAAATCGCGAGGGCTTGATGACGGGACAAAGCGCGCACTGCGCCTGGAAAGGCAGGTCCATATGCTAGAGCCATTGGTAAGAAACCACCTGCCGGATCTGCAGGTAGTCTACGATCGCTTCCCCGCTCCCGCGCGCCACTTGCTGACAAGCGCCCGCGGGTGGCTCCTCGCGCGCCTCCGTTATTCGCGAAGAACGTTCACACTGCTCCGCGCGCTTCGCCGCGACGAATCCTGGACTACCGAACAAATCGCTTACTTCCAGCTCGGCGCCCTGCGTCAAACACTCGATCACGCCGTCCGCACTGTTCCTTACTACGCGGACTATCCCAACCTCGAATGCGACAGCGTGGGCGAGCTTCGTGGCTTGCCCATCCTGGAACGCGAGACCGTTCTGGAAAATCAAGAGCGCCTGCTTTCCCGAGCGATCCCGCCGCGCGAGAGAATTCGTGCCGGGACGACGGGAACCACCGGCGCCAGCCTTCGCGTCGCCTACACCGAGCGGCTCGTCAGCGACAACTGGGCTTTTTTCTTGCGGCAACGGGCTTGGGCTGGCGTCGAGCCGCGCGACCCGCGCGTGACGCTACAGGGTTCGCGAATCGTGCCCCACAACCGCAAGGCGCCGCCGTATTGGGCCCACAACCTGCCCGAGCGTCAGGTTCTCGTGAGTATTTTTCATCTGTCCGAATCCACAGCGCCCGACTATCTCGAATTTCTTCGTCGACATTCCGGCGAAGTGCTCGAAGGTTTTCCGTCCGTGCTCGGCATCGTGGCGGACTTTGCCCTCGATCGCGGCCTGAAAATCCCGATGCGCGCCGTTTTTACCAGCGGCGAACCGCTGTACCCCGCCACACGCATGAGGATCGAGCAGGCTTTCGATGCGCTGACATTCGACACCTACGGCATGACCGAATACTGCGGTTTGATTCAGGAGTGCGAGTTTGGCCGCTCGCACCTTGCGCCCGAGTATGGGTTTCTCGAGATTCTCGACGCGAACGGTAATCCCGCATCGCCGGGCGAAGAGGGTGATTTCGTTTGGACCGGCTTCCTCAACGAAGCGATGCCCCTGATTCGCTATCGCATTGGCGATCGCGGTCGCTGGCTCGTCGGCGAATCGTGCCCGTGCAGCCGGGCTTTTCCACTCGTAGTGCCCACGATCACGCGCGAAAGCGACATCCTGCGCGCGCCGGACGGACGCCTGTTCTCCCCGCGTGCTCTGAATCAACTTCTGAAGGACGCAAGCTCGCTGCGCTTTTGCCAGTTCGTTCACCACAGTCCCCATCGCGTCGCCGTTCGTGCTGTCGCGCGCGACCGCGCGAAGGCTCTGGGCGAACTCATGCAGATCCGGGCCGCCCTCCAGCATCTCCTGGGACCGAAAATGGAAGCGATCGCGGAGTTGGCCGCGGCTCCGCTCTCGCGACCCGGTGGAAAAATCCCGCTGATCGTGAACCAGGTGAAGCCATGAACGACTCATCGGCCCGCACCGGCGCCCGCCCCCGGCTCATCGTCAACGCCGACGACTGCGGCATGAGCCGCGGTATCACCGAGGCCATCATCCTGTCGCACCGCTATGGTTTCCTCACCAGCACGTCGCTGATGGCGAATATGCCCGCGTCCGGCTACGCCGTCTCGCGCCTCGCGAGCGTGCCGCGCCTCGGCGTCGGCGTGCACCTGAATATTTGCGCTGGCCGCCCGATTCTCCATCCGCGCGAGGTCCGCACGCTGGTTGCCGCTACGGGACATTTCCATCCTCCCGCCGCCATGATTCGAAGGCTCTGGACGTGGCGCGTCTCCGGCCGCGAACTCGAAGCGGAATTTCGCGCGCAGATCCAATGGGCCAAACAGCGGGGCATTTCGCTCACGCACGCGGATTCGCATCATCACATGCACATCTATCCCGCCGCTGCCGTTGCTTTCGCGCGTGTCCTCGCCGCCGAAGGCATCCGCCGCGCACGGGCGCCGCGCATGAGCGTTTGGCCGAGGCCCCATCAAGCCGGTGGCCCCCACGAAGGTCCAGTCACCCGCCGCGTCTTCGTTCAGGCATATCGTGCCGTTCTCCAGCTCGGAATTTTCCGCGCCCTGGACATGCCTCAAAGCCGAATCTCGTTTCTCTCGCGCGATCGCCACGATCTCTTCGCTCTAGGCGAGCGCTGGAAGGCGGCCTTCGCCGCGCTCCCGGCTGGAACGTTCGAGCTCGCCTGCCATCCCGGCCTTTTCGAGCACGGCTTTTCGGAGACCGACCCGATTCGCCTCCAACGCGAGGAAGAATTGCACTGGCTCACCGGCCGCGAATGGATTGAAGCGCTCCAGCGCAGCGGCATCCAGATGATCACCTATGGAGAGCTTTGCACGCGGCCTGCCAGCACGCCCAGGGGAGCCGAGGTGCCCGCGCTGCCTTAATTCGCTGCTCCCAATCTCATGCCTATCCTCTTCTACGTTTCACTCGCCGCCATTTTTTACGTTTATCTGGGATATCCGCTGCTTCTGCGCCTCGGACTCTTCGGCGCACCCAAGCGCTTTCTTCGCGCCGCAATCCGCCCGTCGATCAGCGTCATTGTCGCCGCCCACAACGAGGAAGCCAGCATCGAAGACAAGCTCCGCAATCTTTTGGCGCTCGACTATCCCCGCGAGCTCGTCGAAATCCTGGTCGGCAGCGATGGCTCCTCCGATCGCACCGAAGAAATCGTCGCCGCCTTCCGGCATGACGGTGTAGGCCTCATCTCCTTTCCCAAGCAACAAGGCAAGAGCGCCATGCAAAATGGTTTAGTGGCCGCGGCCTCCGGCGAACTCCTCGTGTTTACGGACGCCGACTGCCTTATATCGCGCGATTCGCTCCGACTTCTCGTCGAACATTTCGCAGACCCGCGCGTCGGCCTGGTCACTGCCAAGGCCAGCTTCACCAATCGGCGCGAGACAAGCGTCACCGAAAACGAAAGCCTGTACCTACGCTACGACACCTGGCTGCGAGCCCGGGAAAGCGACTGCGGCATCCTGGCCATGGCCTCGGGCTCGCTTTTCGCCATGCGCCACTCGCTCTGGCGGCCGCTGCCGCACGCGCTCGGCGACGATTTCGTTCTCCCTCTGGTGGTCGCGCGGGCGGGACGAATCAATCGCCTCGAGCCTCGCGCCTTCGTCGCCACGCCGCTCACGCAAAGCCGCGCGGGTTCCATGCTCCGGATGAAATCGCGCATCGTTAACAAAGATTTCCGCGCCCTGCTCACGCATCGCGCGGTTCTCAACCCGCTGCGGCACGGCGGCCTCGCTCTCGGCCTCTGGTCCCACAAGCTCATCCGCTGGTTCGTGCCGTATTTCTTGCTGATTTTATTGGCCGCCAGCGTCGCGCTGCGCCACGCATTGCTCCCGCGCGCCGTCCTGATCCTCCAGATGGCGTTTTATGCCCTGGCGGCCGCCGGTTGCGGACGCTCACAGCAAAGGTCGACGGCCGCCGTCGTGCTTACTGTTCCCATGTCGTTCTGTCTGGTCAATCTTGCGGCGCTAATCGGCACCGCGCGCTGCCTCCGCGGCAAAACTTCCGGCCGCTGGACGCCACATCGCAATAATCACGAGCCAATTCCCCGCTCGGTCGTCTCTCGGGCTTTTGGTGAGAAGTGATCCGCCGCCAGGTCGTCCTCAACGCGCTGACGACTCTGGCGCAGACAATCGCCGGCGCTGCGTCGCTTTTCCTGCTCTACCGCTTCCTGATCCGCGCCATCGGCCTCGAGCGCCTGGGCATCTGGTCGCTCGTTCTCGCCACCACCGCCGTCATCACGCTCGCCAATCAAGGATTCTCAACCGGTGTCGTCAAGTTCGTCGCCCAGTACGCCGCTCGCGACCAAGGGGCCAAGGTCTCGCTGCTCATGCAAACCGCGATCGTGACGATGGGCCTCGCCATCGCCGCTGTGGCCTGCGGTCTCTATCCCCTCGTTCGATGGATTCTCGTCCTGGTGTTGCCGCGAAAAAGTATCGTCGAGGCCCTTTCCATTCTGCCGCTCGCCCTCATCTCGCTCTGGCTGACGATCATGGCAGGCGTTCTTCAGGCGGGACTCGCGGGCCTGCAAAAAATCACCATCCGCAATTACCTCGAATTCGCCGGCTCCATTTCGTATCTATTACTCGCCTACCTGCTCGTACCCGTCCATGGGCTTTTCGGACTCGCTTGCGCGCAGGTGATTCAAACGGCTGCTATTCTCGCCGTCGCCTGGCATCTCTTGCGCCGCCACGCGCCGGCCCTCCCGATCGTTCCCCACCGCCTCGACGCGACGCTGCTGCGCGAACTAGCCGCCTACGGATTTCATTTCCAGCTCATCACCGCCAGCCAGGCCCTGCGCGAGCCGGTCACCAAAGCGCTGCTCGCAAAATTCGGCGGCCTCGCCTTCACCGGCCTCTATGACTTGGCTAATCGACTGGTTTTTACCGTACGCGAAATGCTGGCCCAGGCTAACCAGGTCCTCGTTCCAACCGTCTCGCACCTGCACGAACGCGATCCCCAATCGGTCCCCGCTGTATACCGCGAATCCTATCGCGTCATCTTTTTCCTCGCTGTTCCGTCGTTCGCTATTGTTGCCGTTCTCAGCCCCTTCATTTCCTACATTTGGATCGGCCGCTACGAACCAGTCTTTGTCGAATTCGTCTGCTTGCTCGCCGCTGGCTGGCTCGTAAACTTGCTTTCTAATCCCGCGTACGTCATAGCGCTGGGCACCGGCACTCTTCGCTGGGTGTCGCTCGGGTGCGTCGCCACGGCCACTCTCAACGTGTGCCTGGGATTCATGGGCGGAGCCCATTTCGGTGCAATCGCAGTGGTCGCGGCCAACGCTATCTCACTCGCCGTCGGCTATCTCGTTGTGCTTGCTGCGTATCACTTCGAAAATCGCGTGCCGCTCGCTCAACTCCTGCCTCGCGAAAGCGGAAGCGTGCTCTGTGCCAGCTCCGCAGCCGCCCTCATGGCGATTTCCTATTTCGCGTTCGCGGTCCGGACGCAGTACGTGGCAATTTCGGGAGTGGTCGTTGCAGTCGCAACATCGGCGCTCGTGGCCGGAATCATCCTGACGATGTGGTTTCATCCCATGCGCACGCGGCTGATTCGCTGGGCGCTGATGCGAGTCCCCGCATGATTCTCTGGCAATCACCATGCGCCGAACCCGTCGCCGCCCGCATTGCGATTGCTGGCGATTTTCTGCCGGCGGGCCAAATCTCAATCCCGCCGGGCGGCTGGCAGGAAGCCGCGCGCGAACTCGCTCGCGCTTTTGCGGATTGCGACGCAGCCATCGTCAACCTCGAGTGTGCGCTCGACTCCGATAACCTTCCGCAAAGGCCGCCCGCTGGACTGGGCCAGAACGTCTCCGCCCCTTCGGCCTGCCTCGACTTCTTGCGCGCACTCGGATGCCCCGCCGCCACCATCATCGGATCCGCAAATAATCACAATTTCGATTTCGGCCCCGCCGGCGCCGAACGCACTCGCGCCGCCGTCGCCCGCGCCGGCATGATTCCCATCGGAGCCGGTCGCACACTCCGCGAAGCGCCCGATACCTGGCTTTGGCAAGGCGCGGGCGACGTCCGCATCGGCTTTTGGGCCGCCGCTATCGCTTCGCGCGATCTCGCTACGCGAACCTCGCGCGGTGTCGAGCCTGCCACCGCGATTCGCGCCAGAGAAGCGTTCCGTGAGCTCAAGGCTAGCGGCGCGCGCGTTTGCGTCGCTCTACTACACGCCGGCACCGTCGGGACTTGCCGCTTGGATCCCGCAGAAGCCGCGACCATCGATTCGATCGCCGCGTCGGGATTTCAGCTGGTCGTCGCCTCACACTCCCACCGCGTTTCCGGCGCGCGCCTTTTCCACACAACCGCCGCGAATCCCACTTTTCGTTTCTACGGGCTCGGTAGCATCGTGTCCGGATACTTCAAGTCGCTTGCCGAACGCGAAGGCCTCATCGTCGTCGCCGGGTTTACCTCGAGCGGCGATCTCGCCTGCGTTGACCTCCGGCCGGTCTGGCTCGCCGACTCCGGATTCGGCACCGTTCCAACGCCACAGATCGGTTCCGCGATACTTCAGCGATTTAAGAACCTCTCCGAGGAATTCTGTGACGGAACCGCCACGCGGCTGTTCTATCGCGACGTCTCGAACGGACTCTTCCGCCTCTACGCTCGCGATGTGGCGGCGGCCGTGCGTGGTTCCGGCGTTCGCGGTCTCGCTATCAAGGCGCGCCGCATGCGGATGCGCCACATAAAGCGCCTCGTTCGCGCGGTTTTCGCATGATCGTTTTTCGTTTTCCAGCCTCGGCCGCGTGCGCGATAGCCTTCGCGCTTACGATCGGCTTCGTGCCGGTCGTCCGCGCCTTCTGCATTCGCTGGCGCATCTTCGACGCGCCCGGTCCGCTGAAGATTCACTTCCGCCCAGTTCCCCGCCTGGGCGGAGTGGCCATCTTTATCGCAATTTTCGCTGTCACCGCTCTGGCCGGCCCGCGCAGCGCACGATCCACGGCGACCTTCCTTGCTGCGCTCACCCCCGTATGGCTCGCAGGATTCATCGACGATCTGCGCGGCCTTTCCCCTGCCATTCGTCTCGTGTCGCAGGTTGCTGCCGGTGCGCTGCTTTGGGCCGGGGCCTGGCGCATTTCCGTCTTGGGAAGCAGCGCCCTCGGTCTTGTAATCGTCTGCGCGACCGTCATGGCATTCGCCAATTCGATAAATTTACTCGATGGGATGGACGCCCTCGCTTCTGGCACTGTGGCGATCATGGCCCTCGCCTACCTGGCGCTGCCGCTCGGTATGCTGGGCCCCGTGGGACGCGTCGTCGCAGCGGGAATCGCGGGAGCCTGCTTCGGACTCCTTCCCGCCAATTGGCCGGTCGCCGATATTTTTTTGGGCGATTCGGGTTCAACGCTGCTCGGCTTTGCGATGGCGTTCCTGGGAATTGATCTTTGGCATGCGCCGGGCCAAACGCCGTCGGCGTGGGCGTTCCCGCTGCTGGTTGCAGCGCTTCCTCTGCTTGACGCCTGCTTAGCTGCCCTTCGCCGCATTCGCCATCAAGTTTCGCCGCTCCATGGCGATAGACACCACGGTTACGACATCTTACGTGCCCGCGGATGGTCCATTTTCAGCGTTTTGGCTGCGCTCTATAGCTTGACGGCGGCACTTTCGGCAATCGCCCTCTGCGTGCTTCGCCGGCCATCATTGAGGAATGAGATCGGCGCCGCGGTCGCCCTGGCATCATTGCTTTTCGTGGCGATCCGTATGGGCTCTTTGCACCTGCACTCACCCGCCGCGCGCCCGGGAAAAATCTCAACAGAGGAGAAATTCAGAAGAGTTCAAACGTCGTCATTCTGACCGGAGTCACCGGACGTTTTAGTTTTTCGTCCGCCCGGCGGACGTCCGGTTACGCAGTCGAAGAATCTCTCTTCGGCGTCGACGGATGGGATTGCTTCGGAGTTTTTGCGTTTTCGGGCGGGCGGAAACTAATCCCGGCCGCCGGTAGGAATCGTACGCGCCCCGCGCCGGCTGCGTGCCTGCGACGTGGTCTGCTTCGTAGCGCCACCCAGCTGGACCAGCAATTTCCTCAGCTTCGAGCGTTCCTCGAGATCCATGTCCACCACTTCAAACGCTCGTGCCTGCGTATTCGCGTCGCGCACGATGGTCTGGGCTTTGACAACTTTCCCGTCTGAAGTCAGGCGGATATCCACGATGCTGCCCGGATGCAGGCTCTGCTCGCAAACGGCCACTCCGCCGCTGAGCGCCATTTCCGGAATTTCCAGCGGATGATTTTCCTTCAGGTTCGTCGT
Source organism: uncultured Acidobacteriota bacterium (assembly GCA_963800535.1). Lineage (GTDB taxonomy): Bacteria > Acidobacteriota > Terriglobia > Acidiferrales > UBA7541 > Palsa-295. Next base: position 252,625 of record CAWDBK010000016.1, on the reverse strand, counting down.
CGTTGCCGGCACCGAATGTTCCAGCCGCAGCCGCGGATAACGCCGCTGCCGGATTGCGGACGACTTGGGATCGCTGTCAAGCACTTCGATGGACAGCTCCGCCACGCTCAAACCGCTCTTCGGGATGAAGTCCTTGGCCCATTCCGCGTCGATCTTTTCCAGCGCCTGCGCCGCCACCATGCGCAGCTCCGAAGGATTCGCCCAGCGCCAAGCCTTGCGCGTCTCGGCCACTTTGCGCAACACCGCTTCCGCGCCGGCGCTGCGCAGGCGGCCCAGCGCTTCGATCGCTTTCAATCGCAGATATTCGGTCGAGCCGCGCGGTAGGTCGCCTTCCGCGATCCGGAGCAGCCTCATGTCGCCGGTTTTCTCTCCGCTCATGCCGATTTCATCGATCGCCAGCGGGCGAATCAGCGAATCCAGCAGGTCGAAGATCTGCAAGAGGAGCCGTCCGCGTTCCGGAGACCCGCTCGACGCGATCTGCCGCACCACGCGATCGTGCGCCGTGCGTTTCCAATCTCTCAAGCGCTCCGGCAGAATTTTCTCGACGCTTTCAAGGTCCATCCGCACCAGGATTCCCACTGTGTCGATGGCCGCCGCCGGGCTGCCTTGGCGAAGTTGTCGGCGCAGGTGATCCAGCGCTTCCGGCCCGAGTACCTCCATCATGGAAATCAACAGCTCGCAGTCTTCGCGGAATCCCACGCGGCTGAATCGGATCGCCACCTGCTCGGCCGCGCGTTCCGGCATCCGCCGCAGCAGGTCCTTCAATCCGGTCGGCACCACTCCGCTTTTCAGCGATTCTTCAATGAAATCCGGAAGCCGGTTTTCGACGCCGATCCGCGATCCCAGGCTCTTTTTCGCGCCTGGCCGCTCCGACTCGATGTATTCGATCAGCTCCACCGAGCGCTGTATCGCGGGATAGGTCCGCGATTTCGTGGCTTCTTGCGACATGCGGACGAACCCGGCGCCCAGCAAGCTCTGTAGCTGCGGATCTTTTTCGTCCGCCAGCTGCAGGCCCAGGTCGCGGATCGTGTCTATGAAAAGCTGTTCACTCGATCTGCTGTAGAGGCCAGCCAGCTCCTGAAGTCCCATGGCGGTCTGCCGCCGAGCTTCGAGATTCTTGTTCGAAAGGCTGCTCGTGTAGTTCTTCAGGATTCTTTCCACGCCTTCCTTCTCGGCCGCGCTCGAGCATTTTCTCCAGGTATTCGCGAATGCGCGCTCCCGGCACGCACCAGGCGTCCGGTCCCTCGAGCACGGATTCCTTTTTCTCGTCGGGAACCTGCGTCCAGAATTCCTGCGCCAACATTTCCTGATGCGTCTGCACGTGCATGCCGGCGGCCGCCATTTTTTCTTCGTAGACGCCAAGGATTTTGCGCAAGCCCGTCCAGTTCCGTGTTCATTTCATCCAGCATCTGCGCGGACTGCGTTCACTTTCAAATCGCCGCGCTCGTAGCTTTCCAGCGCGAACCGCACCGCAATGTGCTCGGCGAGCTTCAGCAGCGTGGGCTTGTCGGAATTTTCCGATGGCGCCTGCGCCGCCAGTGCCGAAAGCGCCTGGCTCACCGTGAATCGCGCTCGCCGGGGCAGCGTGGAAAGCCGCGATTGAAAAGCTCCGGGGTCGAGCCGGTCCTGCGAAGCGTCGTTGGTGCGCGCGATCTGCGCCAACACCTGCAATATGCCCTGCAATTCGTCTTCGTGTAGGGTCATCAGGCCTGTTTCAACTGCCATGGACCCCGTGCCGCCTCGCGCCGATCGTGTGGCGCGAATTCCCGTCGAAGCATTCGCCCAGCGGCTATCCGAACCCTTCCGCGGCGGCACTCCCGGAATCGGCCAGCCGCCTTTTCCGGCATTGCCAGCTTCCGCGCTGCCGTCTCCGGCGCTGCCACTTGTCCCCACGCTCGCCGCTGGACCGCTCAGCGCAACGCTCGTTTTCGAAGTCTTGTCCGCACCCGCCTCAGCGTCCTTGTTCAGCCAAAATCCGCCCGCATTCGGATCGAGCTTCGTTTCGCTCCCAGTGCCTTCGTTCGAGACAATGTTCCAGCCGGCTTGGGACGTCGTCCCAGCGCCAGCTTTCCCGCCTACGCCCGCCGCCGGACCGCTCAGCGTCGGTCCCGACTCGCCCGATCCCGTTGTCGATTCTTTGTTCAGCCAGAATCCACCGGCGTTCGGATCCAGCGGCGTTCCGCCACCCACTTCCGCTTCTGCCGCCAACAATATTCCAGCCAGTTCCGGCCACATCCTCACCATGGCCGCCCGAACCGTACACCGCCCCGATGGGCCCATCCGTCACAGAACCGTTTCCACCGCCCGATCCTCCGCTGCCGTTGCCGCCACCACCCCGCCCGATCCCGGTCCGTTGCCTCCGCCGCCCTTCATGCCGTCCGCGGCCACAATCAACTGCAGCAGTTTTTCCGGATCGTTCAGCAGCTTGTCCGTTTCAGTCGAATTCATCCCCAGCGTGCGCGCGGCCAGTTGCGCCGCCATGGTCGATCTCGCCACTGCTGAATCCGCTGGCACGAAACAAATCTCGTTCACGTGAATGTGTGGGTCGCCGTGCAGCGAAGCCTTCAGCTGCTCGGCAAGCTGCGCAGGCTTCGACGATGATCCGGTGGGAAACGCGCGAACAAACTTTTGCAGGCTGGTGTGCGTTATCTTGGGGGAAAAATGGACGCTGGCAATTCCCGCCGCCGAAAGCATCCGCGCGAAGCTCTTCTCCGAGGCGGCCGAATCGATTGGCGTGCCATCCAGCAATAACTGGTCGCCCGAGACTGCCAGCAGCATTCCGGAGTCGTCATCCGTGCCCAGCGCCGTGCGGAGCTCTTCCCACGCGGTGTCGTATTGCCGGGCCGTCCGCGGGTGGCCGAAGTCATACATTCTGGCGAACTTGAGTAGAATATTGAGGCTGCGCACGAACGCGCGCGCCGCCGTATGTCTCATGCTGGTGTTTTCGTTCATGTCCCTCAGCTCTGGTCCGCCGTGAGGGAATTTTGCCGGGGGAGCCCAGCGCGGACAATGGTACTGGTGTCCTTGTGGGTACTGCCCGATGGTCCTATACCATTGGTAGGACGGAGGTTCGGCTACGAGGCCCGATGGCGGCCCAGCCACTTTTCGAGCTGAGTTACGTCGCGCAAAAGGGTGAGGGCGCCATGCTTCTTAAGCAAAGCGCCGCGTTCGCGCCGCGCGTCCACGCTGTGCGGGAGGATGCCGACAAACGGAATCTTCGCGGCCCGGGCCGAAAGCGCATCATCCACATTGTCACCCACATAGAGGGCTTTGGCGGGTTCGCGCCCGGCCAGGATTTTCATCAAGCCTTCCGGGTCGGGTTTCGGCCGCTGCACATCCTCGACGGTCACGATCTGGGTGAAGAAGTGGCGCACACGCAAACGATCGAGCGTGTAGTCGAGTTCCGGCGCCACGCGCCCGGTGAAGATTGCCAGTTCCGCGCGTTTCGCCAGCCGCGCCAGGCTCGTTCGCGGTAACAGCCAGTTTTCATTCTCGACATTGCCGCCCTTGCCGCCTTGGCCCCAGTAGAACTCGACGAACTTGGCCTTCACTTCATCGTATTCGTGCTTGCCACCGAGCGACTGCACCCACGCGGTTGAAAGCTTCCAGTCGTCATTGAATCCCGAGCTGTTCTTCCATTGATGCAGCTCGTGGCGCGTCACTTTCTTTTTGGTGAAGTGGCGCACGGTCTCGAGCACGGTGGTGTGAAACGACCCGCGCACGTCGACGAGCACGCCATCGACGTCGAAGATGATCACCTCGGGCTGGAATTTGGTTTTGGGAGCGGCGCCGCGCCAGGATTTTTTTGCGGCGGCTCGCCTGCGGGAGGTTTTATTCGGAATTGGCGTTCCCTGCGTCTTCCGGAGTATCGTACGGCGCTTTTTCGGGCTGCTCGTCGCCGGATTCGACCGAGCTGCGCGGCGACTCGCTCGAGGAATCTTCCGTCTCCACGGACTCGCGATTCGAATTCGGCAGGTCCGTCTCGGCTTCGGTCTCCAGCATGTCGGAAGACCGCGCCTCGCCCGTCGCGGCCGCCGGAGCTGCCGCAGGTTCCGTCAGTGGGAACGGCGCGTCTTTGCCTTCCTTTTTCGTGGCAGCCGCCGACTCCGCCACGGGCGCGTCCGCTTTCAAAGCTTCCAGCCGCGCTTCCAGGACTTCCGCCAGCAGATCGATCAAAGTTTTCGCCCACTGCCCGTCGGGATCTTTTGTCGGGTTGTAGCCGCAGACTTCGACCGCCGCCATGTGCTTCTGCTTGGCGAAGACCAGCAAAGCTTCGCGCACCTGCGCAAGCGTCAAACCGCCCTGGCCCGGCACCTTCGTCGCGGCGAATCCTTCGATCACGTCCACATCGAGATGCAGAATAAATTGGTTGCCGAGCCCGTGAATCCGCTCGATGGCCGTTTCCGCAGCCTTCGTTGGCCCGAGCCGCGTGACGTCGGTCGCGAGATATCGCCGCAGCGGCGTGCGATCCAGCACTTCCTGCTCCGCGGGATCAAGACGCGCCACGCCGAAAAGCGCGAGGTCCGGCTCGCGAACCAGCGGCGGCTCGCCCCAGAATCGCACGAGCTCCGCCGCGCCGCGGCCCACAATATGCGACACAACCATGCCGTCGACGATCCCCGAAGGCGAAGTCGCCGGAATATTCAGATCGGCGTCGCGATCCATGTAAATCACGCTGATGTGGCGGAAATAACGGCGGGCACCTGCAATGGTAGCTAAAGCAATCGAACAATCGCCGCTCACAATCAGCGGCAGCGCGCCGCTCTTGACGGCTTGCTCCACGCGCGGCTTCAGCGCCTCGAGCGATTTCAGCACCCGGCTTACGTTGCGCGCGCGCGGGCTTTCATCGTCCTGCGCGAAAAGCTGCACGGGATCGTCGCCCAAGTCGGCGACTTCGTAGCCGATCGCGCGCAATCGATCGATCAACCCGGCCGAACGCAACGCCCCCGGCGCTTTCTCGTGCCCCGCGGACATCGCGGCCGCACTCGTGGGCGCGCCCAAAAGAGCAATCTTGTTCGGCTGGCGGACGATTTTGACCGCCACAGGAAGACTCCTTATTTTATTTTGGTGCGCCGGGACAGTCGCGCCGGCGCCTTGCCGGCTCTTCGTCGCCGCCGTGATGGCCGAGCGGTAGAACTAATTCGCGTTCCGGCCGAGCTTCGCGGCCAGTTCCGCCGGAAGCGTGAACCGCACATCTTCGCGAATCAGTTCGAGGTCCCGGTGATTCGTGAATCCAAATCCCGAAAGCCGCTGGCTGACTTGTTCCACCAGCACTTCCGGCGCGGACGCGCCCGCCGCCAGTCCAATCGACTTCACGCCTTCCAGCGCCGCGGCGTCGATATCGTTTGAATCCTCGATCAGCCTTGCGGCCACTCCGGCGCGCTGGGCCACTTCGACCAGCCGGTTCGAATTCGAGCTGTTCGCCGAACCCACCACCAGCACCAATTCCACTTCCTTCGTCAGTGCTTCCACCGCTTCCTGGCGGTTCTGCGTCGCGTAGCAGATGTCGTCCGATGCGGGCCCCACGATCGACGGGAATTTATGCCGCAGCCGGGCCACGATTTCCTGCGTGTCGTACAGCGACAACGTGGTCTGCGTCAAAAACGCCAGCCGGCTCGGATCCGGAACCTGCAATTTGTCCACTTCCTCCACCGTGCCGACCACGATCGTCTGGTCCGGCGCTTCGCCGGAGGTGCCCACGATTTCCTGATGATCGCGATGCCCGATCAGGATCAGCGTGCGTCCCTCGCGCGCGAATTTCAGGGCTTCCAAATGTACTTTCGTCACCAGCGGGCAGGTGGCGTCGATCACTTTCAGGCTGCGCTCTTTCGCTTCCGCGCGAACTTTCGGCGGCACGCCGTGCGCGCTGAATACCAGCACCGCGCCCACGGGCACTTCCGCGATGGTCTCGACGAAGATCGCGCCGCGCCCGCGCAGCTGATCGACCACGTAGCGATTGTGCACGATTTCGTGGTGCACGTAGACCGGGCTGCCGTAGGCTTCCAGCGCCAGCTCGACGATATCGACTGCGCGTACCACCCCGGCGCAGAATCCCCGCGGCCGAACGCGTACCAAGGTCTTGGCTCCGGCTGTGGTGGCACCCTGAATTTGTGTAAGACTCAATGGCGTCTCCAGAATTCAGGGTAATATTACCGTAACCCGAGCATCACTGCCACTTCGAACCATTGCGTGTGACTAACCCGTGCGCCCTTAGCAGCAGCCGTAAGAGGGATTCTTCCACTGATCTCCCAGGCTCGACTCAACGACCTGGGAGCCCTTTATGGCAGCCCGACAGCCCGCAAGCGCGTGCTGAACCGCCAAACCGTCAGGCCACTCCGCTCAGAATGACGGCCAAAGCAGTGGGCGGTTGAGAAGGGCGCCCCCACCCCTACCCCGGTCGCGCGGGACCGAAGCTTCTTGGCAAAGCGATGGCGCCCCTCGAAGGCTTAAATGCAGTAGGCGGTGAAAGTCATCCGTCGGCGGGCGTTGAAAAAGTGTGACACTCCTTTGGTGCACGTTTTCCTTGTTTTCAGGGGCTTACGACCGAAAAACGGTGGCATGGTGTGACGCTTCCCATTGGCGTGATTCGTGAAACACCGCAGAGCGCCAATCGGGAGATTGGCGATCCCAGGTAATTCGTGATTCGCGGCAAGTTGCTGCCGGAGTCCCCCCGGATTTGTGTCGATTAGACTGTGCACCGGCCGTTTGTTTTCTGTGGGTTGCGGCGATTTCTATTCGGCGCGTGTGTCGATTAGAAACGCGCTGCGGCCGGCGGTATACCATCACAGACGCGGCGCGCTTGATATTGCGGCAAAGCGAGATTGGCCTCGACCTTCGGGACGGTTTCCTTCGTAAGACCACAGACATGAGTGTCTGTGCCACTCAAGGCGTATTCAGTTGTCGAAGAGCAATTCGGCGCTAGCCAGTAGCGCCCGCGCGACAGGCGTGCGTCGCGATGGGCACGGATTCTGCCCCATTTCACGCTAGCAAAATGGATTCGACAAGTATGCTGGCCGAAAGGACAGGAAAGGTTCAGGAGCAGTTTTTTCACTCGTCGGGACGGTGTGCAGCAGACGGCTTCGTTGCAGCGATTGCGATTCTTACCACACCGCAAACAAAACGGCGAGGTATACAATCCCGGTTTATGCCGAACCGCATCACAAAGAAACATCCGGGCGCCAAAAGAGTCCTTGCGCAAATCAATCGTCTTGAGAGCGGTCTTAACCGGATGAAGCTTGAGCCCGCGACACAGCTTTATCGGAATGCCGTTCTGCTTGCGCTGATGTCTAAGGCGCTTACCGTTGGTCGAGCCATTTGCCTGTTGGTCGAAGAGGGATTTCTAACCGAAGCGTTCGGACTGTCTCGAACAATGGTGGAGATCTACTTTTGTGTGCGTTACATCGGCAACAAAGACAGCGAGACTCGCGCAACAACCTACGTGGAATATCAGGCTAAGGTAAAACAGGAGTGGAGCAAGATTAGCGCGAAATATTATCCGACCCATCCTGCTGCATCATTTGTGCTCCCTCCGCACGTCCTGAAAACCGCGCAAAAGTTCCCTCTCAAGGGCGCGTGGACGGGACATGGCGGGCAAGCAAGGATGATGGCTTTAGAACCGGACAGCCGCGAGCCAGCCGAAGACGAGAAGATTCTCGGATTTGACATCGACGTAATGTACTTTTGGACGAGCCAGTTTGTTCACGCCACAGTAGAAGGTCTGGACGGCCACGGTTCCGTGCCAGGCGAACCGTTCCGGGTTCGACCGGCACGCTCAAAACAGCGCAGGTATGCTCGGCTGTCCTTGATGAACGTTATTTCATCTCTGGTAAAGATCTTCATTTTAGCATTTCGCGCAATGAATGAAGACCAACCCAAAGAGGTCGACCGAGCGTTCGGTATGCTAGGAAAGTTCTGAGCTTGCTGTCGAAATCATTTCCGCCAGCATTTCGCGCAGAGGCTAACTAAAAAAGTAGTGGCGGACGACGGGGTGAGCGCGGAGGGCCCGAGACGGAGCGCGGGGCGTCTGGATCGTACGAAGTTGACGGCCATTCGCGCGGTCCGTATTGCGGGATTTCCAGGCCGCGTTCGTAGGCGCCTAGGTCGGGGGCGGCGCCGGTGAAATTATCGTTGATGGTGGGGAGCAGGATGCCGGCGTCGATGGCGCGACTCGTTCTGAGGTACGTCACGATTTTTGCGGACCCGCCTCCCGGCGTCGCTGGTGTCACTGCATCGGCCAGCTCAGGGGATCGCAGACGCAGATCAAGGTCTTCTGGATTGTAGAGGCGTTGCGGATCGTTTTTATCAGGCGGCGATGCTTTAACGAAAATGCTGTAGTCAACCAGCACGCTGTGCTGATCCTGCTTGGTGGCGTCCTGATATTCCTTCAGCGTTTTGAACGTGCGCGTTACCAACTTTCCTGAATAATCCGCGGCGGTGGCGAAATCTGGAGAGCTCCATTCGAACGACGTCGTGGCGTTGGGATTTGGGTAGAAGCCGTTGTAATCGGAGTCGGAATAGTTGGTGAAGGTGCGGAGGTTGAAGACGGGGTCGGCCCAGCCGTCACCGATGAAGAGATTGTTGCGGAAATGGATGTTGGAGGCGGGACCCATGAGGCGGCCCTGGCCGAAGAAGGTGTTCTGGTAGATGAGGACGCCGGCGGGCGTGTCGATGAGCTTGAGCGGGCCGCCGGTGGTGTTGTTGTAGGCGACGTTCTGATAGAAGTAGAGCGGGCCGCCGAAAGTGGGCTGGGCGCTGAAGGCACCGCCGGCTTCGTTGAAGCAGCGATTGCGGAAGACGCGGATGTTGTGCGCCCCGCCGTCGGCTTCGATGCAGTTGTCGGCCATGTTGTAAATGTCGTTGTTGTAGAAGTCGATGGAGATAGGGACGTGGTCGCGCAGCTCTTCATGCGAAGAACTGTTGACTCCGTCGGGATCGCCGTAGGTGGCGATGTCGATGCCGTCGTGCCAGTTGGCGACGTAATTGTAGGCCACGACGTGGCCCTGGCCGTAAAGCTTGATGGCGTACTCGGAGGTGATGAGCGCCGGGTAGCCGGGGAATTTCGACCAGACCTGCGGCGTCCACCAGCTTTGCAGCTTCAGCGGATCGTGGCGGCCGATGAAGACATTGTCCGCGATGTAGAAATTTTTCGAGCCGGACCATTCGTCCTGCACGGCGCGGCCGACATTTTCGATGCGCGAATGTTTCAGCGTGAAGCCGCTCGAGCCGGCGATATTTTTCAGGCCGAGCAGAAACGCGACGTTCGTGTCGCGGACCGTGATGCCTTCGAAATAATTGTAGTTCCCCGCCATCAGGTTGAAGAGGTTCTGGCAACCGTCGCCGTCGAAAATCACTTCGCCATCGCCCGCGGATTTGACGACGATGGGCTTTTCCGGCGTGCCGCTGGCGGTGAGGTAATAGGTGCCGTCGAACGGAGTGCCGTAGGCGGGGATGGTTCGGTCGAAGCCGGAGTAGACGTAGCGATTGTCCTTGTAGACGCCGGTGTGGACCAGGATGGTGTCGCCCGCGACGACACGCGGCGGGAATGCGTTGGAATGATCGGACTGGTCGGAGCCGAGGTAGTACGCGGCCATGATGCCGGTGAAGGCCGGCTCCTGCTTTGCGCCGGTGTAACCGAAGGGGTAGACGTGATAGACGCGGCCGCCTTCAGCGGGCATCGGCTCGGGGCGCGTGCGGACGGTGACGAGCTGCTCGCGTTTTCCACGGACGCCGTCGGGATCGCTGAGGACGAAGCGGCATTCGTAGTCGGTCGCCGGCTCGAGGTTGAGGATGCTGCCGGCGAACATGTTGGGCGCGACGTACTGAAAATAATGCTGGCCGCCTTCGCGAGGGAGGCCACCGGAGACTTGTTCGCGCTGGAGGCGCAGGAGCGGGAGAGCGTCGCGCCATTTCGCGTCGCCGCGCTTGCGGAAGGTGACGTCGACGCGGGCGTTGCGGTTGTCGTCGCCGGAAATGCGCCATTCGAAGCCGAGGGAGACGAGCGTGGGGGGATCGATTTGGAATTCGCCGGCGGTGGTGGAGTTTTGCGGGGGCGCGGGTTTCGATTTTTCTCGGGCGATTGCGTGCGGGGCGAAGAGCGCCGCGGCGAGCGAAACAAGCGCGAGAGCTTCGAGGCTGCGTCGCGGATAGGTCTTCATCGGTCCCCCCGAGAAGCGGGGGAAAGAGTAGCAGAAATCGGAAACGGGGGCCGCGATGATGGTAGTTGTTAACGAGCGCGAACATCAATCATTGATAAAGGGCGCGGAGAGGCGGCTAGTCAGCGGTAAGTTGACTTCCACAGGGGATTAGTTTAAGAAATTTGTGGGAAAAAGGGTGCGGCGCGCACGGTTTGGATCCTCCGCGAGACGTTGTAACCGAATCGCGTTAGAACCGGCCAAAACTTTCTTCAGAAATCGAAAACGTCAGCAGGAAGGAATTCGCCATCGTTACGAATCTTTTGGTGCCTAAAACTGGCGGCATGAATACGACGAAAGTCACCATTGTGCGCTGGATCAAGAATGAGGGTGACGCGTTCAAGCAGGGCGAGCCGCTGGTCGAATTGGAAACGGAAAAAGTGAGCTACGAGCTGGATGCGCCCGAAGACGGCGTGCTGCTGAAGATTTTGGCGCGCGAACCGTCGGAAGTGGATGTCGGCGGGACGCTGGGGTATATCGGCAAGGCGGGGGATAAGGTTCCGAGCTAGCTTCGATCAAACCTAAGCGGCTAAAGCCGCCGCAATGTGAGAGATTTTGTGGCACGACTGAAGTCGTGCCCTGACGACGATCGCGACAAGAGAGTTACACAGGAGCGAGACATGCCAGTAGCAACTTCGAGCCAGCTTTCAAGGGACCGGCTGATCTGGATGTATACGCAGATGTGCCGGATTCGCGAGTTTGAGGAGCGCGTGAAGCGGACGTTTGTCGAGCATCCCGGCGTGATTCGCGGGCACGCGCATCTGGCGGACGGCGCGGAGGCTAGCATCGTTGGGTGTCTCGCGACGCGCGCGGAAAACGACCTGGTGATGCCGAGCTATCGCTGCCACGGTTATCCGCTGGTGCTGGGGACACCGGCGCGGGCGCTGATGTCCGAAATTTATCAACGCAAAGATGGCGTGTGCAAAGGTTTCGGCGGATCGATGCACCTGGCCGATCCGACGCACCATTTTCCGACGGCTTCGGGAATCATCGGACAAGGCATCGCGCACGCGGCCGGGGCGGCCTACGCGGCGCAGGTGAAAAAGACCGGCCAGGTGGTGTATTCGTTTTTCGGAGACGGATCGTCGAAGCAGGGCGCATTTTTCGAGACGCTGAACATGGCGGCGATCTGGAAGCTGCCCGTGGTATTTGTGCTGGAAAATAATGGCTATCAGGCTTACACGAAAATCGATCTCGAAGACGCCAACGCCATGGCGGGCGATCCGCTGGCGATGAAGGCGAAGGCGTTCAGCATTCCTGGCGTGACCGTGGACGGCACCGATCCGCTGAAGGTGTACGACGCGGTAGCCGTGGCCGCCGAGCGGGCGCGATCGGGACAGGGGCCGACGCTGGTTGAGTCGAAATTTTACCGAATGAGCCCGCACGGAAACGCGATTACCGTGCCACCGGTGCCGACGCAGTTCCAGGAGCACGAGGCCATTGAGGTGTACGGCAACAAGGCGGAATACGAAGCGGCGAAAAACAACGATCCGATCAAGAAATTCCGCGCGCACCTGATTTCGGCCGGATTTTTCGCCGATGCGGATGCGAAGAAGATCGAAGACGGCGTGCGGGCGGAAATGGAAGACGTGGTGAAATTTGCGTTGGCGAGCCCGCTGCCGAATGGGGCGGATGCGTTGAATTACGTTTGGGCGTAGTTGTTACGCTGGCGGAGGGATTCTTCGACTCCACGTCGCGACCGTCGTGCAAGGGCACGCCGGAAAAGAAAAATCGTCGCAACGTTACGCTCAGAATGACGGAATGGGGATGATGACAAGGAGAAAATCATGGCGCGCGAGATGATGTTTGCTGAAGGGATCGCCGTGGCGATCACCGAAGAGATGCAGCGCGACGCGAATGTCGTGTTCTACGGACAGAACATGGCCATGACGGATCGCGATCCGTTCGTGCGCAAATTCGGCAAGGACCGGGTGCGCATCACGCCGATTTCGGAGACGGCAGAGCTAGGCATCGCGGTGGGCGCGGCAATGATGGGTCTGCGACCCATAGTCGAGCTGTACATGGCAGAATTCATGCTCGTTGCGTTCGATGAGGTGATCAACGAGGCGCCGCGGCTGCGCTATATGTCCGGCGGACAAGTGAAGGTGCCAGCCGTTTTCAAGGCGGGATTCGGATTTGCGGCGGGATGGGCCGGGCAACACTCTAACTGCATTTACGGGGCGATGATGGGAATTCCGGGGCTGAAGATTGCGGTTCCGTCGAACGCCGCCGATGCGTACGGCTTGATGAAGTCCGCGATTCGCGACGACAATCCTGTGGTCTATCTACATCATTACATGCTGATGCTGGACAAGTGTCCGGTGCCGGACGGAGATTACCTGGTGCCGTTCGGAGTGGCGGACGTAAAGCGCGCGGGAACGGATGTGACGATCGTGGCGACGGCGTGGATGGTGAAGAAGGCACTGGGCGCAGCGGAAATTCTGGCGAAGCAAGGGATCAGCGCGGAAGTGATCGATCCGCGGACGCTTTCGCCACTCGATACGAAGACGATCGTAAAGTCCGTGGAGAAAACCGGACGGATCGTGCTGGTGGATCAGGCGCCGCGGCATGCGTCGGCGGCCGCGATTATCGCGGCGGACGTGGCCGAGCATGGGTTCAAATATCTGAAGGCGCCGATGAAGCTGGTGACGGCGGCGGATACGTCGGTGCCATACAGCGAGCCGATGGAGAGTTTTGTGCTTCCGGATGAAGAGAAAATCGTGGCAGCGGTCGAATCTGTTGTGGCCAAGCGCGTGGCCGTCTGATCAGATTTCAATTAGAACAAATTAGAACAGGGTCTTTTTGCGATAGTCGATATAGGCTTGCCCAAATTTCTCCTGCAACACTTTCGATTCTCTTCCAGCCTGGCGCACCTGCAACAACGCAACAATCGGTATCACCACGAGCAGCCACGGCAGATTTAGCGCCAGGATCAATCCGAACAGCGTTACATCGACAAAGACATACATCGGATTGCGGATTCGTGAATAGAATCCGTGGGTGACGAGCCCCCGCGCGCGCGGCATGACGGCGAAAGACTTTCCCAATTGGATGCGTGCGGTCATCACCAACGCGAAACCGACCGCGGCGATGATAGCGCCTGCGATTCGTGGCTGAGTCCAGGGCTCGTCGCGAAGCGCGGGCACAAACAAGAACAGCGCGACGACGGCGACTGGAACCACGATCGCAGGAGCGACAATCTTCATGGGCCGCGGGCTAGCTGGGAAATTGATCGCGGGTGGTGGTGTACGCGCTCGTAACGATCTCGTTGAGCGGTTTTTTCCTGAGTTCCGCGTTAAGCACTTCGATGCCCCACGGGCCGTTGTAACCCGTCTTCAACATTTCGGCGACGAAGCGCTTGGGGTCGAACTCGCCCTGGCCGCACAGCAAACGATGGTTGATGGTGTCCTCGTGCAGGCTCCAGGAACATTCGTGCGTGCCGTCGTTAATTTCGATCGACGTGATGGCGCGTAGAGGCATGCGCGCAATTTTCTCGTAGGGAATTTTTAGCTTGGCGAGGTGCCAGAGGTCGAGACAGATGCCGCCATTTTTCGCGCCGGCGCCATCGACCAGCTGCATGCCTTTTTCGATGGAATCGATGTCGCAGAAGGGCATCAGCTCGAAGCCGATCAGAATGCCGCGTTTGGCGGCATCCGCGCAGAGTTCCGCGAAGGAATCGATCATTTTCTGCATGGTGGCGCTGGTCTTCACGAACGAGCCGACTTTGATGTGGTGGGGGTGGATCACGTCGGCGGCTTCGAAGAATTTCTTGCGTTCGATGTCGGAGGCTTTCTTTTCCTCGCCGTCCGCAAACCAGCCTTGCAGGAATTCGAGTTCGATGTGCTTGATTCCGTTGTCGTCGAAGATCTTTTTCATGTCTTTCAGGCTGTGGGTCTTCAGCGTATGGATCAGGTCGGCGTACCAGACACCCATGCCCGTGAAACCCGCGCGCCCGGCGGCCTCGGCCCGGGTTCGCAAATCCCAGGGACAATATTCGTGATCGGTGTGCGGCTCCGCGCCGCCTCCCGCGAGTGTCCAATACGAGCCGAGCAGGTCGAAATTCGTCGCCATTTTGCGCATTCCCCCGTGAGAAAGGCCGTGCGGCATCCTATGCTGCGCGCGCATGTGGAGTCAAATGCGCTGGTTCAGTCGCCAGACGCGGCGCAAGGAAATCCGATCAGGTACGTGATGGGGGCCTTCAGGATGGACTCGCGGAATTCACCCGCCTGCCATTCGTAGTTTGTGGCGCCGAGCTGCCGGACCAGATCGGTGAGCTCGCCTGGCCGGTAGGTGCGCAGGCAGGAAACGACGCCGTCAAAAAGCAGCACGAATGGAATTACAGGGACCAGATACGTGAAGAACAGGCGCGACCAGCGGAACGGGCGCACGAACGGAGTGAACAACAACGGCGAGAGCGACCACAGAATCATGGAGGCGATTGCCGGCACCGTGCGGCGCGTGATTTCGAAAATGCCGATTCCCTGCCGGGCGTCCACTGTGTCCTGAATGATGGCACGCGCTTCGGCGGGCGGAAAATGGTGGAACGCCGAAAAAAGCGTACGGAAGCCTTCGAGCTCGCGCGGCACTTCCCGGGCGTCGATCGGCTTTTCGCAAAAGCTCATGGGAACTTCCGAGCGGGACCGGGCGGTTTCGAACGCGGCGATATTCGGAAACTTGTCCGTCATCAGGATGTGGAAGTTTGCAACGCCGATTTCGAGCCGTCGGCCAAGATCGGGCCAGGGACCGCCGGCGCCGGAACAGAGATCGACGATCGAATGGCGCTTAGCCGCGCACAGCGCGCGCTGGAAGAGCGGGGCGATCTCGCCATAAGCCGCCGTGTTGCTGAGCGCGAACTGAAGAGTGTCGGTAATATCGTCCCGCAGAAATTTCGGAAACCAGCGTTGCTCGTGGAGTTCGATGAATTGAATACGGCGCATGCGGTTGCGGCCCGGCGACCGCGCGTACCGAGTGTGCCGAAATTTTGCAGCCAGGTCGATATGATTATGCGACAGTCGCCGGCAGGAACACTGTGGGGGAGCGCTATGAAGTCCCTAGCGATGGTATTCTCTGAAATTCGATTTAAGGAGAGCACATGCGTCTCAAAGGACAAGTAGCGATTGTGACGGGCGGAGGCCGGGGGATCGGGCGGGCGATCGCACGGAAATTCGCAGCTGAGGGCGCGGCGGTTGTGGTGGCGGCGCGGAGCGAGAAGGAAATTTACGAGGTAATGAGCGAGATTCAGAGCGCCGGCGGGAAAGCGGCAGCGGTGACCGCGGATTTGGCGCGCGAGACGGATTGCAAAAAGATCGTCGACGGCGCGCGCGCGGCATTCGGGCAGATCGATATCCTGGTGAATAACGCGGCGATCTATGGGCCCGTTGCGCCGGTTGAAAAGTTTCCGGTACGCGATTGGGACTTGGTGATGCACGTTAACCTGCGCGCGCCCATGATTCTGTGCCAGCTGGTGCTTCCGGAAATGTACTCGCGAAAATCCGGATCGATCCTGAATATTTCGACGGCGGGAGCGAAGATGGCGTTCGGGCTCAGCAGCGCCTACACCAGTTCAAAATCCGGGCTGATCGGGCTGACGCACGTGCTGGCTGCCGAAGCCGCGCGGCAGGGCGTGCGCGTGAACGCGATCTGCCCAGGACCGGTGACGGAGACGAAAATGTCGCAGGATCTGACGCGCGAGTTTTCGGATTACTTCAAATCGGACGGCGACGCGACCCTGAAGCAGATGTTGCAGAGTATCTTGCAGGGAAGGCCGCAGACGGCCGATGAAATCGCGTCCGCAGCCTTGTTCCTGGTTTCCGATCAGGCCAGCGCGATTACTGGGCAGACTCTGAATGTGGATGGCGGAATGGCTTTTTACTGATTTCTTCCAGCGTGCTGTAACCGCGGCGCGCCGAGACAGCAACGACGCGCGCCCCTGCTTCCGCCCACGAACGGCCTTCGATGCCGACGGTGCCGACTACGTAGAACAGCGACGCAATTGCAAACAGCACCAGAAACAACATTCCGAAAAGCAGCTCCGCGGCGATCAGTTCGCGCACGAAATACATTTGCAGCACGAGGAAAATCGCCAGGCCCCAACCTGTGCGATTCCGAAGCGGCTTGTTCTGCCAGAAAGCCGTCGCGTGCTTAGAAAGTTCAGCTAAGACAATTTTCATCAATTCAGTTTCCTCTCGTGACTTCCACTTGATTAGATGCACGGGCGATTCCAAAGTACTGACCGCTAAGTGATTGAAATTACGTGGCGTTGAGCACTGCGGGGGCGAGCAACGGAAAACGGTTTCCGCTATGTGGGAATGCGAGACGCGGGCGCTGGTGCCGTTTTGAAACTGCCTGAATGACAGATTGTGTCAGTGCACAGGAATTACGGGAATTACGGATTCGATTTTGCTTCGAGGCGAAAGGAACCGACGAAAATTTCAGCGGCCTTC
This sequence comes from uncultured Acidobacteriota bacterium, assembly GCA_963800535.1. Lineage (GTDB taxonomy): Bacteria > Acidobacteriota > Terriglobia > Acidiferrales > UBA7541 > Palsa-295. The sequence continues at coordinate 235,992 of CAWDBK010000016.1, read as the reverse complement.
GAACGGATATTTATCCTGCGCCATCACCGCTTGCGCGACGCGGCGACGGAGAGCAATCGTATCGATCGGAGCGTGTTTGGCGAGGCGGCGAAGCGCTGCGAGTTGGGTGACGAGCGTATCTCCGTCGGAAGTGGCCGCCAGCGCGGTGCGGGCTTCTTTTTCGATGCGGTCCATTGCGTCGTAAGTAAAGGTGCGAGCAGCATCGGCCATCGGCGAGCTTGCGCCGGCACCGGATTTTTGGGCGCGCCGCAGGCTGGATTCGATGGCGTAGATATCCATGACGACATTCGAAAGGGAGGCTACGATTTCCTGGTTTTCGGCGAGCTTGTCTCGGAATTTCTCGACGGCCGATCCGGCGGCGAGCAGAAATATCTTCTTGGCTTGCGCAAGCGAACGCTCGTCTTCGGCGAAATCGCCGGTGGGGGCGTCGTCGAACGACGGGCCGGCGAGTAATTCGTCCGCCAGCTTCTTTGCGGCGGGAATCAAGGGCAGCGTGCCCGCCATGGCGCGCTTCAGGAGCATCTGGATGATCAGCATGCGGTTGATTTCGTTGGTACCTTCGAAGATGCGGTTGATGCGGCTGTCGCGGTAGGCGCGGGCCATGGGATAGTCTTCGTGGAAACCGTAGCCGCCGAAAATTTGCAGGCCTTCGTCGACGCAGTAATCGAGCGTTTCGCTGCCGGCGACTTTGCTGATAGAGCTTTCGATGGCGTATTCCTCGAGCACCTGCATGGATTGCTTCACCTTGTCAGCAGAGCCCGCGGACATGGCGGCCTCAAACATGCCGGCGGTACGGTAGATCATGGATTCCAGCGCGAACGTGCGAATGCACATTTCGCCGAGCTTGGACTGAATCAGGCCGAATTGATCGATCGATTTTCCGAAGGCGACGCGCTCGCGGGAGTATTTCGCTGCGTGCTCGATAGCTTTTTTCGAGCCGCCCATGCAGGAGACGCCGAGCGTGTGGCGGCCGGCGTTGAGCGTGTTGAATGCGACGATATGGCCGCGGCCAATTTCGTGCAAGAGATTTTCTTTGGGGATCGAGGCGTTTTCGAAAAACAGAGGCACGGTAGAGCTGCCCTTGATGCCCATCTTGTTTTCCTCGGCGCCGATGGTAAAACCGGGCGTGTCGCGCTCGACGATGAACGCCGAGAATTTTTCGCCGTCGACCTTGGCAAAGACGATGAAGACATCGGCGAATCCGCCGTTGGTGATCCACATTTTCTGCCCGTTGAGAATCCAACTCTTGCCATCGGGCGAAAGCACGGCCCGTGTTCGCAAGGCTTGCGCGTCGGAACCGGCTTGCGGTTCGGACAAGCAATAAGCCGCGAGAAATTGACCCGTGGCGATCTTGGGCAGGTATTTCCTTTTTTGCGCTTCCGTGCCGAAGCTTGCGATGGGAATCGTGCCGATGCCGGTGGTGCCGCCGAAGGCGACTGAGAACGCGGCGTAGACGCTGATTTTTTCGGTCAGTACGGTCGCCGCGACTTTGTCGAGCTCGGAGCCGCCGTACGCTTCAGGAATTCCCGCGCCCAGCAAGCCGATCTCTCCGGCTTTCTTGAGCAGCGACGGCATGAGGCCTTCCTTGTGCTTTTCGAGATCTGGAATGAGCGGCAGGACTTCTTTGGTTACAAATTCGGCAGCCGTCTGACCGATCAGGCGCTGATCGTCGGTCACGTCCGCGGGTGTGAAGACATCGGCTGGAGCGATCGGGGAGGTCAAAAATCCGCCGCCGCGAGCTACCGATTGCGAAACGGTTGTCGTTGCCATGATGGAGTCTCCCTTGTCCGCGCGAGTGATCGAAATCGAGCAGCGCTGCGCCGAGCGCTAGGCCGCGCGCTCAAAAATTCCCGCGGCGCCCATGCCGCCGCCGATGCACATAGTCACCAAACCGTAGCGCGCGTTGCGCCGTTCCATCTCGCGCAAGATTGTCGCCGTGAGTTTGGCTCCGGTGCAGCCCAGCGGATGGCCGAGAGCCACCGCGCCGCCGTTTACGTTGACGCGCGCCGGGTCGAGCCCCGCGACTTTGATCACCGAGAGCGCCTGCGCTGCGAAAGCTTCGTTCAATTCGATCACATCGATTTGGTCAAGCGTCAACCCCGCAATTCTCAGCGCCTTGGGAATCGCGTGCACGGGACCGATGCCCATTTCCTCGGGCGGGGCGCCCGCGGTTGCGTACGCCACGAACCGTGCGAGCGGCTTGAGACCCAATTCGCGCGCACGCTCGGCGCTCATGACCACGGCAGCCGCGGCTCCGTCGCTCATCTGTGAGCTGTTCCCCGCCGTAACGACTCCCCGCGCATGAAAGACGGGCTTGAGCCTGCCGAGAGCTTCCAGCGAAGTATCAGCGCGAGGGCCTTCGTCGACCTCGAACGTCATGCTGAAGGTTTTCGGTTTCCCGCCGTTCGAGGAGCCGTTGGCGCTCGCTTCGAGCTGCGTGTAGTTCACGGCGACGGGCACGATCTCGTCCTTGAATCTCCCCGCCGCGATTGCCGCGAGCGCCTTCTGATGGCTGGCGAGCGAAAACTCGTCAGCTTCGAGTCGCGAGATGCCGTACTTTTTCGCTAGGTTCTCCGCGGTGAGGCCCATGTTGATGTAGGCGTCCGGGTTGTTCTCGATCAACCACGGATTTGGCGAGATTTTGTGTCCGCCCATGGGCACCATGCTCATGGATTCGGCGCCGCCTGCGATTGCCACGTGGCCTTGACCGGACATGATTCGCTCGGCCGCCTGCGCGATCGATTGCAGGCCCGAGGAACAAAAGCGGTTGATGGTCATGGCCGATACGCTGACCGGCAGGCCCGCCCGCAGCGACGCGATGCGCGCGATGTTCATTCCCTGCTCGGCTTCTGGCGTGGCGCAGCCGATAATCACGTCTTCGACGTCTTCCGCGCGCAGGCCCTTCGCCCGCGCCAATGCTTCCTTGATCGCGACGGCGGCAAGGTCGTCGGGCCGCGTCGCACGCAGCGATCCTTTCGGCGCTTTGCCCACAGCGGTCCGCACCGAGCTCACCAGCACGGCTTCTCGCATAATCACCTCAAACGAAACACGAATTCCCGCGCGAAACCTACTCCATTGGATGCTTCTGGGCAGAAAAAATCAACCCTGCGCGCGGGGGTAGATGAACGCAAGGGACGGGCTGTTCTTGCGATGAGCTGGAGAGAAGTTCCCGCGCTAGTTGTGGAATGACATCGTTACGGTGACGTCCACGGCGACCGGCGTGCCGTTTAGCGTTGCAGGCTGATACTTCCAGCGGCGCAATGCTTCGACAGCGGCCTGACGCAGCACGGCGGGCCCAGAAAGCACTTTGGTGCCGACAACTGCACCCGTCGGGCTAACCGACACCAGGACCACCACGTTGCCTGCAATGCCCGACGATCTTGCCATCGATGGATAAACCGGGAGTACGGACGAAATCAGTTTCGGCGACTTCACATCGCCGCCGACTCGGACGGGAGGCGCTGGAGCCGGAGGAGGCGCCACATCGGCAGCGGAGGCCATTTGCTGAAGCACTCCGGAACTCGGCGCGCCAGCGTCCACGGAGGGCGCTGCATCGAGGTCGCCCGCCGCGCGCTGCGCGGAGACAGGATGAGCCGTGAGCGCGCCGGACATGTCCGGCATCACTTTCGCTGGTTTCTGGTTCACGGCTGACGCGGCCGGCGCTCGATTTGAGCTCGCAGACGCCGGCTCTATCGTGCGAGTGGCGGCTGGCGGCGCGCTGGCCGGTGGGGCCGACGCAACAAGCCTCTGCTGAGCATCCTGTGTTGCCGGCGCTGGCGCTACATTGGCGACGCCGCCTGAAACTTCCGGTGCCGTGGGGATATTGGAATTTGCGGCTGGCAAGTTTACCGCCAGCGGAGCGGATCCGGCAGGCGAGTTCGACTTCGTCCCCGGCAGCACGTGCCAGTAAAACGCGCCACCAATCGCCGCGACCATCAGCGCCGCGATTCCAGCCGCGATTAGGAACCAGCTCGTGCCCATCGACGAAGGAGCTTCGCTCGCGCTCTCCGCGGCGCTCGGTGCAATGGAATCGAATCGCGCGCCGAACACCTTTTGCGGAGCTGTATTCACCGGCGCGGGAGTGAAAACCGCTAAAGTGTGTGGCTGTTCGGCCTGCTGCTGGTGAGCGCTCGTTTCTTCGAGATCGTCCGAAAGATCCGTCATCTCTCCCGGTACACCAGACCCCAAGGAAGTGGAAATGGGTGCGGCCACGGACGAATCGCCGCGGAGTTCGCTCATCGAAAGAGGCGCTGCAGGCGCAACCGGTCGCTCGATTTTCGCCTTGAAGGTCGTGGTGCTAGCCGCGGGCTGCACTTCTTCTTGCGCCCCGATCGCGACGAAGGAGGATTCCTTTTTATTCAGTTGCGCCGCGTGCTCGCGGTCGGAACGGGTCGCCGCCTGCTTTTTCTGCGACGAAAACCCAGGGGACGGCTCCAGGCGCTTGGAAACGGCAGGTGGCGCGATGGCCGCAGGAGCGGGATTTGCGGGCTTCGCCGGAGTTTCCGGCGAACGCTGGGATTCGAAATAGACCGTTGTTGAAATTGCAGGCGACGGCGAGGGTGACAGCGGCGCAAAGGGCTTTGCGGGTTCGACGTTGTCGCCGGCGAATCGAACCCCCCAGTAACCCGGCTGGCGATTCGTAAATTCGATTTCGACGTAACTCTGCGACTGCGCGTACGCGCGGACTTTGACCACGCGGCAAATGGCGTCGTGTCCCGATTTTGCGTTCGTGACCACCATCATTTGCCCCGCGGTCACGGGTGTGGCCATTCGCAGCACGCCGCCCTGAGGAAACACGATCATCGTGGCCGTCTGCTCTTCAAACGGTTCGGAGTGTGGCGTGATTCCGCGCACAACTTCCGTAACGCGAGAGCCGTGCACCTTCACCGGCACTTCGAGTGACACGGCGTCGGAACGCAAACCACCGGAGTCGGGCTTTGCAGCAGCTTCGACAGCCGGCGGAGACACGGATTCCGCAGACGAGTTTGAAACTTCTAATGTGTCTTTGAGAGGCGTCATGATAGTACCAACGGGTCCGCGCCATTCCCCCCGAAAGGTCCTGATTTATTGCTGCATTTTCATTTTCGGCAGAGGGATTTACGGCGGCAATAGTACGTTGGTACCTTCGGCGAATGTTCGCTGTACGGATGGCCTGCGGATTAATTTCGGAGCGGTTTTCCGGTTTTCAGTGTGTGCGCGATGCGTTCCTGCGTCTTGCGCTCACCGCACAAGCTAACGAATGCTTCGCGTTCGAGATCGAGGATGTATTGCTCCGGGACGTTCTGCGCGGCCGTGATGGAGCCGCCAGCCAAAATGTAGGCGAGCTTGCGCGCGACGACGCCGTCAAACTCCGTGGCGAACTCGCCGCGCACCATGCCGTAAATGGCCAGTCGCGCCAGCGCGTAAAATTCCTCGCCAAGCACGCGAATTGCCGCCGGAGCCGGGGGATGATATCCGGCGCGAACCATAGCCAGAGCCGTTTGCTTCGCATCGGCAATTTGCCGGTCGCGATTCATAGAGATCAAATCCGACGGCCGCAAGTATCCGAACGATCGCGCGTCTTCCGCGCTGGTGGAGACTTTGGCGGTGGCGATGTTTTCGAAAATGGGCCGGAGCGCGTGCGTGAGATCGAGCGTATCGCCGCCGGCGGCATGCTCGCTCGCGCGAATCAGCATCTCTTTTGAGCCGCCGCCGGCCGGAATCAGGCCCACGCCGACCTCGACGAGTCCGATATAAGCCTCGGCCGTGGCATGGATGCGCGCCGCGTGCAAATTCATTTCGCATCCGCCGCCCAGCGCCATTCCCTGCGGCGCGCAAACCACCGGCCGCGGCGCGTATTTGATGGCCATGTTAACGCGCTGGAATTGCTTCACGGCGAGATGAATATCGTCCCACTCGCCTTCCTGCGCGGTCATCAACAGGAGCATCAGATTCGCGCCGGCGGAAAAATTGGCGGCTTGGTTACCGATCACCATCGCCTCGAATTCCGTTTCCAACCGGGCGATACCCGCATTGAGCATCGAAGTGATGTCGCCGCCGATTGCATTCATCTTCGCGTGGAATTCGCAGCACAATACTCCGTCGCCGAGATCGATCAGGCTCGCGCCGGAGTTTTCCTGAATGACAGGGGTGCGATCCTTCAGCGATTTCAGGATCAGGATTCCGGGAGGTTGCGGGACGGGCGTCTGGGCGCCCGATGCGAGGTCGAAATACTGCGTGGTTCCTTTGTCCGTCACGTAGAACGATTTTTCCAGTGACGCGAGGACCTTCGCGACGATCGGCGGCATTTGTTTGCCGCCGCGTTCAAGCGCTTTCGCCATGGGCTCGACGCCGATCGCGTCCCAGATTTCAAACGGGCCGATTTCCCATCCGAAGCCCCAGCGCATGGCGCGGTCCACGTCGATCACGGTGTCGGCGATTTCCGGCACCCGGCGCGCGGCATAGAGGCACGTCTCGCTCAGCGCCGACCAGATGAATTTGTTGGCCTTGTCTCCGCCCGCGCCGTCCATCGCCGGGCCTACGAGCATTTTCAGCCGCTCGCGCGTATCGTCGATCGCCTTGCCCGCTTCGATGGAGGCGAATTTCGCTTTCTGCTGGGGGCGATATTCCATCGTTTTCCAATCGAGCGTCAGAATTTCCGAATCGCCTCCCGCGCCCTTCACGCGTTTGTAGAATCCGCCGCCCGCCTTTTCACCGATCCAGCCGCGCTTCATCATTTCCTCGATCTGGGGCGGCACGCGAAACATTTCGCGCGACTCATCGTCTGGAATACTGTCGTAGATGTTGCGGATCACGTGGACCAGCACGTCGAGCCCCACGATGTCGGCTGTACGGAAAGTGGCGGACCGCGGCCAACCGACGGCCGGCCCGGTGCATGCGTCCACTTCGTCGAAGGTCATGTCCAGCGCCAGCATTTGCTGGATGGCATTGAGCATCGAAAACGTGCCCACGCGATTAGCGATGAAGTTCGGAGTATCTTTCGCGACGACCACACCCTTGCCCAAGCGCAGGTCGCATATCTCTTCCAGTGCTTCCATCACCGCGGGCAAGGTCTTCGGCCCCGGAATCAGCTCCGCCAATTTCATGTAACGCGGAGGATTGAAAAAATGCGTCCCCGCCCAGTGCTGTTGAAAATCCTCGGAGCGGCCTTCGGCAATCAACCGAATCGGCAGCCCGGACGTGTTTGAGGTGACGATCGTGCCCGGCTTGCGGACTGCATCGACGCGCTCGAACAGCTTCCGCTTGATCTCGAGGTTCTCGGCGACGGCTTCAACGATCCAGTCGACTTCGCCGCACCAGGCGAGATTGTCCTCGAGGTTGCCAGGAGTGATCAGCCGCGCAGTTTCAGGCGTGAAAAACGCCGCGGGACGGGCTTTCTTCGCCGCGTCGAGCCCCGCCAGCACAATGCGATTGCGCACCGCGGGCTTTTCGAGCGTCAGGCCCTTGCGTTTTTCATCGGCGGTCAGATCGGGCGGGACAATATCAAGCAGGTAGCAAGGAATGCCGGCGTTGGCTAGATGAGCGGCGATGCGCGCGCCCATCGTGCCCGCTCCCAGCACAGCGGCTTTCTCGATTGGCCGTCGCATCCAGCGAATACCCCCGGACAGGTTCGGCACATCGTTGCAAAAGCGCCATCGCCGGTCAACCGGAAACGCCCGCGGCACGTCTTACTTTGTTAAAGTGTGCGTAAGCAATGGGACATGCGATGAATACGACGTCCAAATGGATCCGCAAGGCCGTCCGCGGCCTGCGGTCGTTCGCCTACGCGGGCCACAGCAACCGGCCGAAGATCGGGTTGGCGTTGGGCGGCGGATTTGCGAGGGGTATCGCGCACATCGGCGTGCTACGCGTTCTGGAAGAAAATGAAATTCCCATCGATTGCATAGCCGGTACCAGCGTGGGCGCCCTGATCGCGGCCACCTACGCCAGCGGGACGTCGCTCGACGAAATGGAGGCGCAGGGCTCGGCCACTCGCTTCCATGATTTCGGCCGCTGGACTCTCTCGCGCATGGGCATGGCCTCGAACGAGCGCCTGGAGCATTACCTGCATAAATTCACTCGCGCGGAATTTTTCCACGAGATGAAAATTCCGCTCAGCATGGTAGCCACCGATTTGATGACCGGAAAATCCGTTCATTTCACGGAGGGTGAAATTGGCCCTGCGCTGCGCGCTTCGTGCGCGTACCCCGGGCTATTTCTGCCGGTGGAATATCGCGGACAGATTCTGGTCGACGGATTCCTGACGGAAACCGTGCCGGCGGAGGCTGCGCGAGAAATGGGCGCGGACATCGTGATTGGCGTGCATCTCGAGCCCGGATTGCTGGGATCGCCTCCGCAAAATACGATTGAGGTGATCAGCCGCTCGTTTTCGATTATTCAGACCGCCGCGGCGCAGCTATGGCACACCGACGTGGATGTTTTGATCGAGCCCGAGGTCCATCACATCCAGTGGGATGAATTCGTGAAGACCCCGCAGCTGGTGGCCGCCGGAGAAACGGCGACGCGCGCCGCGCTGCCGAAAATTCGAGCGGTGCTCGCGAAAGACCCCGCGACTCTTCCACGCAGCAGCTCGAACGCCCGCAAAATCGACGCCACCTAGCCGCTGGTGGCCATCCATTTTGTCACTGCTAACGATCGTCGCGAGACTGCGTCCAACGATTTAGAGAGCCGGGCCGCTCGCGGCGTGAAAATTGCAACGCCCCAATCACGCGGCGAGGGTTCCCGGCTCTTCCTCTCCGATTGATTCGTTATTTCGCTATTCGGCGACTATCGCAGTACGTAGCCTTCCGTCCAATGGTCCACGTTTAGCTCGTAGCGACAAATCTGGAATCCTTCCGGGAAGTCGACAAATCCCGGCTTCCCGGCGACACGCGTAATGGCAGTCTTGGCATTGTCCTCCGCACGATACACCGATCAGCATCTCGTGATCGTCCTGGTCCTTAAATTCGCGCACGAACCATAAGAGAAAAACCGCGTCGGGCATGACCTTGCTCCTGAACCGAGACTCGTCGCTTGTGGCAAAAGATCAGGTATCTTCGCGGAGTTCGACAACGACCGCAGCGCCGTTTCCTTTTCCGCGCTTGGTAAACCATTCGCTCATCGCCGCGGCCAGCCGCTCAGGATCGACGCTCAGCCCCGCTTCGAGCACCCCATCGGCCTTCGGCAGCGTGTCGTCGAACTCCGCCGAGCCCGTGAAATTCCGCATGCAAAAGCTGTCGAGCCAGTCCAGCGGCACCGTCCGCCGCTCCGCTCCGATGGTCATTTCCGCCGTCAGCTTTCGCGCGTACATTTGGCCGCGAGTATAACATTGCGGCTAAAGCACGCTTCCGGGCGCTCGGCAAATCAACGCAGGGGACAGCAAATTAATCGCAGCGCCTAAGATCAGCACAACAAATAACACTCGCAGCGCACGTTTCTTGCATTTCCGCCCCGCGTGCCCTAGAATTTTCTGGAGACAAATATCGAGTTATCATAGCGGCCGCGCTGCGGGTTCCTCCGCAATCATCGCGCGGCCAGCCCGCACGGGTCCCAGGGGAGACAGGGTGGCCACACCTCTTGAAAATTGGGTTGAGGAATCATCCAGACTTACGAAGCCTGCAAAGATCGTCTGGTGCGACGGATCGGAAGTCGAAAACGAGCGTTTGACGGCGGAGATGCTCCGCGACGGCACGTTCGTCGAGCTGAATCAGAAGACCTTCCCGAACTGCCACCTGCACCGCAGTAATCCCAACGACGTCGCCCGCACCGAGCAGCTCACCTTTATCTGCGCCCAGAAAAAGGACGACGCCGGCCCTACCAATAATTGGATGGCTCCCGCCGAAGCGAAAAACAAGCTGCGCCCGCTTTTCGAAGGCAGCATGAAGGGCCGCACCATGTACGTGGTGCCCTACATCCTGGGTCCCGAGAAATCTCCCTACAGCAAAATTGGAGTCGAAATCACGGACAGTGCCTACGTCGCCGCTAGCATGCGCATCATGTCCCGCATGGGCAAGGCCGCGCTCGACCGGCTGGGCAGCTCGGCCGATTTCGTTCCTGGCCTTCACTCCCTTGGTGATCTCGATCCCCATCGTCGATTCATCACGCACTTTCCCGAGGAAAAATTGATCTGGAGCGTTGGCTCCGGCTACGGCGGCAACGCGCTGCTGGGGAAAAAGTGTTTTGCGCTGCGCATCGCGAGCTGGATGGCGCGAGATCAAGGCTGGATGGCCGAGCACATGTTGATACTGGGCCTCGAAGATCCGTCGGGCAAAGTGACCTACATGGCCGGGGCTTTTCCGAGTGCGTGCGGCAAGACGAACCTATCCATGATGGTTTCCGCGCTCGAATCGCAGGGCTATCGCGTCTGGACGGTAGGTGACGACATCGCCTGGATGCACATCGCCGCAGACGGCACATTGCGCGCGATCAATCCCGAAGCCGGATTTTTCGGCGTAGCCCCGGGCACGAATGCGAAGACCAATCCGAATGTGATGACGGCGGCAAACCGCAACACGATTTATACGAACGTGGCGATGACTTCGACGGGCGAACCGTGGTGGGAAGGCATCGACGGCCCTCCCGCCGACGGCCTGATCAGCTGGAAGGGCGAAAAGTGGAAGCCAGGAGATGGACCCGCCGCCCACCCCAACGCCCGCTACACCGTTCCCGCCTCGCAGTCGCCCACACTTTCAAAACATTGGGAGGATCCCGCCGGAATTCCGATCTCCGCGATTATTTTCGGTGGCCGCCGTGCGCGCCTGGCGCCGCTTGTCTACGAGTCGCGGGACTGGCAGCACGGCGTTTTCATCGGCGCCACCATGGCTTCGGAAACCACGGCCGCCGCCACCGGCGCGGTCGGCGTCTCGCGCCGCGATCCCATGGCCATGCTTCCTTTCTGCGGTTACAACATGGCCGACTATTTCGGCCATTGGCTCGCGATGGGCGGGAAAATGAAGAATCCGCCGAAGATTTTCCACGTCAACTGGTTCCGCAAGGGCGCGGACGGAAAATTCCTCTGGCCGGGCTACGGCGAAAACGTGCGCGTGCTGAAATGGATGCTCGATCGCATTGAGGGGCGCGCCGCCGCCACGGAAACGCCTATCGGCTTCGTGCCCACGCCGTCGTCTCTGACGCTCGACGGTCTGAACATTTCGCGGGATACGATGAAGGAGCTCCTGAACGTCGATGTGAACGACTGGATCCCCGAAGACCAAGCCATCGGCGAATTCTTGAAAAAGTTCGGCGACCGCCTCCCGAAAGCCATCACTCACGAACAAAAAGCCCTGGCCGACCGCCTGTCCCGCTCCACCGTTGCCGCAAAGTAGGTTTCGCTCTTTGCCTTTTAGGGGGTCGGAGCTTCAGCTCCGACATAAACGCCAAGAAAAACGAAGGGACTTCAGCCCCTGAGGGCGTTTATTCGCCATTAATTCTCGAATACTCCAGCTGCTGCTGCGCAAAATCCCGTGGATAAGAAATCGTCACATCCATCTTCCCGCCCGGCCGGCGCCTCAGTTGTAAGTCCGGATTGATTCCCACCCACTTTTCGGGAATGTCGAGCTTCTTGTAGCGCGCCACCACCTGATCGCGCCACGTCGTGTTGAAATGAATCCCGTACTTCGTGATCAAATCCTTCGCCGCGGAGTAATCGCCCTCGGCCTTGATGCGCATCAGCTCCGCGAGCAGCATTCCCACGCCCTGCCGCATCTTCGCGTAATCCGTCACCTGCAAATAAACTTTACCGTCGTGCTCGACCGGCTGTATCGCTCCCGTCTTATCGCGAATAAAATTCACGATCAGCTGCGTGCCGCGCCGGTGATCCTCTTCGATCGTGTCGCCCGTGGGCACTTCGTGCAACTGCGCCAACGCCGCCCGCGCTTCGGTGTCGTATGCCGTCTTGGCCACATCGGTATTCGGCATCACGCCCATCTCCAGCAGCTTCGGATCCCAGAAATTCCACAGCGCCATCAGGTCCGCCCGCGATTCCTCGAGCGTGGAATAGTATTCCTTGATGAACGACTCCGGATCGTGACCCACCTTCGCGGTCACCTTGCCGGACCCGTGCCCGATCACCTCGTGCATCGCCGTTTCGAGATTCTCGGCGAGATCGCCATACTGGCGCGCGCGATCTTTTTCCTCTTGCGTGGCGAGGAACTCGTCAGACACTGATGTCCCGAACGCCGCGTTCAACGTACGGATCGAGCCGGTCAGAATGAAACTCTTCGAGCCGTACTTTTCGTGAATCTCGTCCTCATTGGGCAGGTTGTCGCCAATGGTGGTGACGTTGAAATCCGCCGTCTCCGCGACCATTTCCACCGCGTTCACCACTGGCGGTGTCGGATTCGGATTCTTGTATTTCTCGTCCCACGGCGCGTGTTGCTCGAAATAACCGAGGTTCGCGCCGAATCCGGTGGTCAGTTTGTTCATCTTGTCGTCCACGATGCTGACGAATCCTTGAATCGCGCCCTTCTGCCCGCGCGGGTCTTTGTAAACCTCGACGAATCCGTTCGAAAAATCCGGATTGGATTTGTCTTTTACCCAATCGATGCCCGTGCGGATCCAGTCCGCGCGCTCGCCGGTTTGGTAATAGCGGATCAGATCGTTGATCACCTTCTGTTGCGAGGGCGGCGCGTACTTCACCGCCTGCTGCAGATTTCGGATCGCCAGGCTCAGCTCGCGCGCGTATTTTCCCGGCGGAATCGCCGGAACCACGCCTTCCGGCGTCCCCGCGCGATAGACGTCCTCGACGAGCTTGCCATCCACTTTTTCCAGACGCGAATTCAGGGCGTAGTGCTCCGTGAACCCGACGAGATCCTTCATCGTTACGCCGTCATAAAAATTCTCGCTGCTCGCCTCCAGAATGTCTTCTCCATTGGGAGGATTCTTCTGCACCAGCTTGGGCTGATAATTCGGATCGAAGATCGTCTTATTCAACTCCTGCAACTCTCGCTCAAGCGCGGTCGCCGAACCCAGCTGCGCGCCGTTCTTACTCGCCTGTTCGGCGGCCGCGCGCAGCTCGTCGGGCGTGAACTCAGGTAGGAATTTCACGGCGGTATTCGCGTCGTGATTTCCTTTGCTGCCCCAGAAGAGCATGGTGTACTCGGCGATTTTTTTCTGAACCGCCGGATCGATTCCGTTCGCGTGCGTCAAAATGGCTTCCAACAAGTGTTTCTCGCGCAAGCCGTCCGCAGAATTCTGATCGTAGGCGATGGGATCGACGGCAATCGCCGCCCGTGACAGCCAGTACGCATCCATCTTCTGATCCGCCGTAAGCCCGGCGAAGCTGTCCGTCGTGAGTTGGACAAACCCCGTATCGCCCACGCGCGCCGCCAGGCTGGACGGCTCCCCCTTCGCGGCCGCGGGCTGCTGCGCATCCAAAATGGCGGCCGGCAAGATGAGTCCGAAACACAAAATCGCGATTCGTGCTGTTGATTTCCGCAATGAAATCTCCCCTATGATCCTATTTCGACGTCCCGCCCCCCGATTCGTCGCTTTCGAATAAGTTGCGTAACTGCCTATTCTCGCCCTTCTCACCGTGTAGCGCGAGACTATCCTTCCCTGCTTCGCTCGACAAGCCTGGTTCGCGGCGCTAACATTCAACCGGAATGTGCAGGGACGCAGTTGCGGGTCCCATGGATCGTCCCGCGACCGGCCTTCGTATTTAGCACATCCCGCGCATCCGTCTCGTCGTTTTTGCTGCAGTCACGAACCGAGCCCGTAGGAAGGGACCTGCGATGAGATCACTCCGGATGCTCGCTTTTTCAATGCTGTTCCTACCGGCTTTCGCCTCCGCCCAACAGACCACGGGCAAGGACGCCTTCGCGGGGACGCCCGGTATGGATATGAGCCAAATGCCCGGCATGAAAATGGCCCCCGGCGATCAAATGAACATGCAGCCGGCCACTCTTATTCAGGAAATCCTCGCCCACGATTCGTCTGGCACCTCCGCCCAACCGAATTCCACTCCCACGCCCATGTTAATGACCAGCGCTCACGATTGGACGCTCATGTTCCACGCCAACGTCTTCGTGCTCGACGAGCAGCAATCCAGTCCGCGGGGCGGCGACAAGTTTTTCTCCACGAATTGGTTCATGGGCATGGCCCAGCATGATGCCGGCCCAGGCAAATTCACGGTCCGCGCGATGTCGACGCTCGAGCCCGGCACCATCACGGATCGCCGCTACTCGCTTCTGTTTCAGCAGGGCGAAACCGCCTTCGGCGTGCCCATTGTGGACGGCCAGCATCCCCACGATTTCGTGATGGAGCTTGCCGCTCTCTACGATCTGAAGCTCGGCGACGACGCGCTGCTCTCATTTTACTTCGCGCCCACGGGCGACCCGGCGATCGGTCCCACCGCTTATCCACATCGCGCCTCGGCCGCCGAAGATCCGGTGGCCGCGCTCGGCCACCATCAGGAAGATTCCAGCCACATCGCCGCCGACGTCGCTACCGTCGGTCTGACATACAAGATCGTCCGCGTCGAAGCCTCCGGCTTTCACGGCCGCGAGCCGGACGAATTCCGCTGGAACATCGATCAGGGCCCGATCGATTCCTGGTCCATGCGCATGACCGTCCAACCCGGCAAGAATTGGAGCGGGCAGTATTCCTACGCCCGCATCGCGAGCCCCGAAGCGCTTTTTCCGACCGAAGATCAGGAACGCATGACCGCATCGTTGATGTATAACCGCCCGCTGCGCGACGGCAACTGGAATAGCACCCTGCTCTGCGGCCGCACTCGCTCGCTCCGCGACAACACCATTTTCGACAGCTATCTCTTCGAGTCGACGGTTCGATTCCTGACACGCAATTACGCATGGACGCGATTTGAAAGCGCCGAGCGCTCCAACGAACTCATCCTCGGTGAAAACCCCCTGCCGCCCGGATTCGTGGAGCGGCCCATCGGCCAGGTGCAAGCCTATACCTTCGGCTTCGATCACGATTTCGACTTGATCCCGAAGCTGGCTTCAGCCCTCGGCGCGCAGATCACGACCTACGGTGTCCCCGGCACGCTGCGCCCAATTTACGGTCCACATCCAGTAGGCGCAGCCGCATTCATCCGCCTCCGCCCATTTTCAAACAACGAACGCTAGCAGTGCGCCGCGCAACGGAGCGCGTTTAATGCCGCTGCCACTGCAGGGTTGCCCCTGCCATAGATCGCCAACAGAAAAGTCCACACAACTCCACACTTGCACTTCCCCGGTTCTGCTCTAAGATGTGCGGCGTGATGAGATACGCCCAATTCGACAAGCAAATGAGCGATATCCACAGCGAGCTGAAGCGGCTGCTTCGAGATGAAGGCTCTTATGCTGCTTCTGATCGCCAAAGCCCGAGATTAGAATGCGGCCTAACTCGCATAAAACAAACGATCGGCGAATGCTCTAATCGCCAAAGAAACGGAATTGTCTCCATGCGATTTCTTGCCGGGATTTTGCTCGTTTTCTCATCGATCGCCGCCTTAGTTCCGAGCGCCTCCGCGCAGTCCGCCCCTGCCGATAACCAGCTCTCGATCACGCCGCAGGAACTTTCGGCTGAAATTGCCAAATTCAAGCCGGTAAAGATTCACTTCGACGAATCCGCGCTCAGCGACCGCGAAAAGAAAATGGTGCAGAAGCTCGTCGACGCCGCCGGATTGCTCGACATCGTCTACTGGCGCCAAAGCGATCTCGAAGGGCTGAAGTTGTACCTGAAACTCGAAAACAGCACGAATCCCCAGGACCAGCAAATCCGCGAGTTGCTGAAAATCAACGGCAGCCGCTATCTGCAAATCGAAAACGACAAGCCGTTTATCGGCACCAAACCCGGTCCCCCGGGCCGCAACCTCTACGCGCCGGGAGAAACTCGCGAGCACCTCGAGCAGGCGATCAGTGAAGGCACTTTCAAACGCGCGGACGTGTTCTCACCCTACACGGTTGAAAAAGGCTGCCCCATCGGCACCAACGCCAACTATTGGGGCTTTTGCTTCGATCCTTATCATTTCGCTTACGGCGATTGGATCAATCCGATGGCGGACGATCTGCGCGCCGCCGCCGATTTGAGCGACGATCCAGCCTTCGCCAATTTCCTGCGCCTGCGCGCGGATGCCCTACTCAACGACGATTACTACAAAAGTGATCTCGCTTGGATGGATTTGAAAAATCCGAAATTCGACGTGGTTTTCGCGCCCTACGAGGTTTATCTGGACGGCCTATTGGGCGTGAAAACCAGCTATGGCGCGTCGATCATGATTCGCAACGACGCCGAAAGCCGCAAGCTTGAGATGTTCCAGAAGTACGTGCCGGAATTGCAGGAATCGCTTCCCCTCCCTCCGGCGGACTTGCCTTCCGAGCGCGGCAAGAATCAGCCGATGGAAGTGGTCGACGCCATCTACCGCGCCGGCGACTTGCTGCACGGATATCAGGCCGTCGCCGATAACCTGCCCAACGACCCGCGCATCCATGAGGAAAAAGGCTCAAAGAAAATCTTCTGGAAGAATTTCATGGACGCGCGCGTCAACGTGGTGATCCTGCCGCTCGCCCAGCGGCTGATGCCCGCTGACCAGGCGAAGCTCGTCACCGGCGAAGGCACCCTCGATTTCGTGGTGCTCCACGAAATCTCGCACGGCCTCGGCCCGTTGCACGTCCACGGATCGAAACAAGGCATCGGCGAAGCTATCGGCCCGCAATATTCGGCGCTGGAGGAGGCGAAAGCGGATATCACAGGAATGATGTGCGTGAAGTGGCTCGTCGACCATGGCGCGATTCCGAAGGAAAAGTTGAACGAGATCTACGCGTCGTTTCTCGGGGACGATTTCCGTACCATCCGCTTCGGCATCGCCGAAGCCCACGGCGCCGCCGCGATGATGGAGATCAGTTACCTCACCGAGCGCGGCGCGATTCGCCGCGATGCATCCACCGGCCTTTACTCCGCCGATTTCGAAAAAATGCCGGCGGCAATGGCGGCTCTGGCCAAGGAACTGCTCGAGCAGGAGAACACCGGCGACCGCGCCCGCACAGAAGCCTGGTTTAAGAAATACGCGGTGATGCCAACCGAGCTCTCCGCCGCGCTGGCAAAGGGCTCCGACATCCCAGTCGACGTCGACCCCGACTTCGACTTCCACCCGCCCCTGCAATAATTTTTCGGTGATTCACTACAGGACGGACTGAATCTCCGGATCGATTGAAACGTGGGTCTGCGGAAAGCCGTTGATCTGAAACGTCGCGCCCGCAGCCTTGCTCAGGTGAATGTAGCGGCTGATGTGGTAATCCTCGTCAAGCTGATCGAAAGTCTTCTCAAGCTCCGGGGGTGAAAGCCCCAGCGCCGAAAGCGCGGTGGTCTTTCCATAACCACCCGCAACAGCCAGATACTTTTGAACGATATCGCGCAGCGTCATCGCCTCGCCTCGAACCGCCCGCCTGAATCAGCCGTATCGTACCAGAACAATCGGCACGCGGCTTACGTCTCGCGCAGCGGGCGGCGGACGCATTCGGCGTCGCCCCGAGACGGCTTGCGTAGAAGTTCATCGGGGCTTATACTGGGTCGCTTCCAGATAGGTCGCACAAACCAGTGGGCGCGAGCCCACTTTTTTGTTGGCCGGGTGACGAAATTGGGCGCGACGGGCGTAAATGCCGCGCTTAGAAGAGTATGGACCTGGATCGGATTCGAGAGGCGGCTGAGCGCGTGGCCCATTCGCTCGGTCTCGAGATCTTCGACGTAGAATGGAAAGTGGGCAAGCAGAGGTTTCTGCGGGTTTATATCGACCGGCTGCCAAGTGCTGCCGCCCCGAGTAACCTGGGCAACGGGGCGGGTGTCAGTCACAGCGACTGCCAAGCAGTCAGCGAACAGCTGAGCGTGTTGCTGGATGTGGAAGAACTAGTACCGGGTCCGAGCTACACTTTGGAAGTGAGCTCGCCGGGGCTCGATCGCAAGCTGATCAAGCCGGGCGACTACGAGCGATTCGCGGGGCGACTGGCGAAGATTTGGCTCAACGAACCGGTGGAGAACGAAAAGTTTTTTCAGGGCCGGCTGGCGGGCTATGCAGACGGGATCGTGAAGCTAACGGTGCGCGATCGGGAAGTCGTCGTGCCGTACGCCGGGATTCGGAAGGCGAACCTGGTGGTGGAGCTGTGACGGGTGGGAGTGAGGAGAGACAGGGATGGCGAGTCTGCTGTACCAGACAATCGAGCAGATCAGCCGGGAGAAGCACATCGAACCGGAGGTCATCGTTGCGGCTATTGAGGACGCGATGGTGGTCGCCGCGCGGAAGTATTACCGCACGGAAGAAGATCTTCGTTCCAAGTTCAACGCGGAGAGCGGCCAGATAGACGTGTTTTCGGTGCATACGGTGGTGGAAGAAGTCGCGGACCCGCTGCGCGAGATTTCCCTGGCCGACGCGCGGAAGAAAAACCCCGATATCGAAGTGGGCGGCGAGATTGTCGCCACCAAACCGACCGACGTACTGGGCCGCATCGCCGCGCAAACCGCCAAGCAGGTGATCCTGCAAAAAGTGCGAGAGGCGGAGCGCGATACGATTTACAACGAATTCCACACGCGCGTGGGAGAGCTGATCAATAGCGTCGTCAAGCGGATGGAAGGCCCGGACATGATCGTGGACCTGGGCCGCACGGAAGCGAGACTGCCGAAGCGCGAGCAGTCTCGGCTGGAGGCCTATAACGTCGGCGACCGGTTGCGCGTAACAATTCGCGCCGTGGAGCGCGCGGCGAAGGGGCCGCAGGTGATCGTCTCGCGCGCCGATCCCGCTCTGGTGCAGCGGCTCTTCGAAATGGAAGTCCCGGAAATCTACGACGGCACGGTGCAGATTCGCGCTGTGGCTCGCGAGGCCGGCGAGCGCACGAAAATCGCGGTGGAAAGCCGCGACAAGGACGTTGATCCGGTGGGCGCCTGCGTGGGCATGAAGGGCATGAGAGTGCAGTCGATCATTCGTGAATTGCGCGGAGAAAAAATCGACATCATCCCCTACAGCGAAGAAACGATCGCGTTCGCCCAGAAAGCGCTGAGCCCGGCTAAGGTCACGCGCGTCCAAATCGTTGACGCCGAAGAAAAGCGGCTCGAAGTGATCGTCGAAGACACTCAGCTTTCGCTCGCCATCGGCAAGAAGGGCCAAAACGTCCGGCTCGCCAGCAAACTGATCGGCTGGAACGTCGACATCAAGAGCGAGGAAGAAAAGCGTCGCGAAATCGAGGCGCAGATGGCTGCGCTTACGGCCCCCGGCACTCCGCTTACGGAACTGGCAGGCGTCGGCCCGAAGACGATCGAGAAGCTCGAGGCCGCGGGCATCACTTCGGTGGAAAAGCTCGCGGATATGACTCCGGAGCAGTTAGTCGAAATTCCGGGCATCGGCGAGAAGATGGTGGAGAAGATTCACCAGTCAGTCGCGGCGTATTTCGAGGCGCTGGAAGCGCAGGCGACGGCCCCGGTAGAGCCTTCGACCGAGGACGAAGCGGCAGCCGAGAGCCTGGTTGTGGAAGGCGAACCAGCAACCGAAGCCGAGGTCGAACAATCATCCGCTGAAGGCGGGCCCGACGCGCAAGCGAACGCCGAAGAATCACCGGAAAACGAAGAAACGACCGCGGCAGATCGTGCGGCTGTTGAAGCGGTGGATGAAAGCGCGCAAAAAAGCGAAGGCGCCGAGTAACGGAGAGAATTACAAAATATCGAATGTCTGATTCCAAACAAGTCCGGTTGAACGAGCTGGCGCGCGAGCTTGAGATCAAAGCTAAAGTGCTGATCGACTTTTTGCCGACGATCGGCGTCACCGAAAAGAAGACACACTCGAGCTCGATCGATATCGAGCACGCGGAAAAGGCTCGGAAGCATTTCGCGGGGCTAGCGGCGGCAGAAGCAGCCGCGGAAGCCGCGAAGACCGCGGCGGCGAAAGCAAAAACTGCGCCCAAGCCCGCGGCGGCGCCCGCTCCTGCGGCTCCGCGCTGCCACACCGTTACGGCCCGCAGCGCCCGGCGCTCCGGCCGTAGCCGCTCCAGCGGCGCGACCGGCGGGTGCCCCAGCAACCACTCCAACTCCGGGCATTCCTCTGCGGCCCGCGGCAGCTCCAGCAGCGGCGACGCCGGCCGCAGCACATCCCGTTGCGCATCCTGCGCATCCGACTCACCCGACTTCACCCGCGCGGCCCGGTGTCACGCCTGCGGCAGCGCCTCCGCGACCTGCCGGAGCGCCGTCGGCGCAGCGACCCGCAGCAGCGAGTCCTGCAGGAACAGCTCCCGCTGGTACAGGAGCGCCGCGCCCGGCAAGCGGGCCGCCTCCGCAGGGCCAGCGATTCCCCGCTCGGCCCGGTCAACCCGGACAGCCCTATCAGCAGCGGCCTGGCGCGCCCCAGGGAATGCGCCCGGCAGCGGCGCCTGGACAAATTCGTCCCAGCGGACCTCCACGCCCCGGTGGCCCGCCACGCCCGGGAGGCCCTCCGGGAAGATTCCCGCCGCGGCCCGGCGGACGCCCCGGATCAGAACCTATTGGCAGCCAGCGGCCCGGCGCGACGGGTGGCGTTCCGAAAGCAGAACCGGGCAAGCCGCTTTACGCGCGCAAGCCCCCTGCGTCGCGCGGACGCCCGACCATCGAGAAGCGATATGCCGAAGGCGAGCGCCGGCTTCATCCCGTGCGCGCGCGCCAAGGTGCGGCCGCAGGGCGCGCGCATGTGGAAGCTCCGGCACCGGTACAGCGTGAGCCGCGCGCCGTTACGGTGACAGAAGGCATCACCGTACGCGAGCTGGCGGAAAAACTCGACATTCGCGCCAAAGAATTGCTGAAGGTGCTGCTCGACCGCGGAATTTTCGCGAGCATCAACCAGGCGCTCGATGTGCCGACGGCGACAAACCTCGCCGAAGCATTTAACGGCATCGTCGAAGTGCAAACCTTCGAGCAGCAGCTGGTCGAGGAAGAAAAAATCGAAGAGGGCCGCACGGGTAACATGCTGCCGCGGGCGCCGGTCGTGACCGTCATGGGTCACGTCGATCACGGCAAGACAAGTTTGCTGGACGCCATCCGCGAAGCGGACGTAGCCGCGGGCGAAGCCGGCGGAATCACGCAGCATATCGGGGCGTACGAAGTTCATACTGGCGATCGCAAGATCGTCTTTATCGACACGCCGGGCCACGAGGCGTTCACACGCATGCGCGCGCGCGGCGCGAAAGTAACGGACATCGTAGTACTGGTGGTGGGCGCGGACGACGGCGTAATGCCCCAAACGGAGGAAGCCATCGCCCACGCGAAAGCGGCTGCTAATACGCAGGTGGTGGTAGCGATCAACAAGATCGACAAGCCCAATGCGGACGTGGAGCGCGTGAAGCGCCAACTGACCGACCGCGGGTTGATGCCCGAGGAATGGGGCGGCACGACTGTGACCGTGGGGGTCTCCGCGCGGACGAAGGAGAACATCCCCAAGCTGCTGGAAATGATTTTGCTCGTCGCGGATTTGATGGAACTGAAGGCCGATCCGGACGCTCCCGGAAGCGGAACCGTGCTGGAGTCGCGCATGGACAAGGGCCGCGGGCCGGTGGCGACCGTGCTGGTGCAGAACGGCACGTTGAATGTGGGCGATGTATTCATCGTCGGCGCGGTGTACGGAAAAGTGCGCGCGATGTTCGACGATCACGGCCAGGCGATTCAGAAAGCCGAGCCTTCCACGCCCGTCGAAGTGCTTGGGCTGCAGGGCGTGCCCGAAGCGGGCGATCAGTTCCAGGTGGCCGATGAAGCGAAAGCGCGCCACATCGTCGAATACCGCCAGGCCAAGCAGCGCGAGGCCGCGCTGGCCAAGACCGCGACGGCCGGCCGGCTGACGCTCGATCAGCTGCACGAGCAGCTCCGCGCCGGCGAGCTGAAGGAATTGCCGGTGGTTATTAAGGCGGACGTGCAGGGCTCAGTGGAAGTGTTGAACGAGATGTTGCCGAAGCTTTCGAACGATCAGGTGAAGTTGAAGGTGATGCAGGCCAGCGTTGGCACGGTGACGGAATCGGACGTGATTCTGG
Source organism: uncultured Acidobacteriota bacterium (assembly GCA_963800535.1). Classification (GTDB taxonomy): domain Bacteria; phylum Acidobacteriota; class Terriglobia; order Acidiferrales; family UBA7541; genus Palsa-295. The sequence goes on along the minus strand of CAWDBK010000016.1, from coordinate 214,042 downwards.
CGTCTGCGTCGAATGCGATCGTGATCGCTTTCAACGTGAAGCCCGAGCGCAAAGCGCTGGAGCTGGCGCAGCGCGAAGGCGTCGAAATCCGCCTGCACACGATCATCTACGAACTGCTCGACGAGCTGCGCAAGGCTGTGGCGGGATTGCTGGCGCCGGTGATCAAGGAAGTGTATCTGGGCCGCGCCGAAGTGCGAAATACGTTCAAGGTAAAGGGCTCGGGCGTGATCGCGGGCTGTTCGGTGCAGGACGGAATCATCAAGCGCAACGCGGACGTGCGGGTACTGCGCGACGGCGCGGTGGTTTATACCGGCCAAGTGAGTTCGCTAAAGAGATTCAAGGAAGACGCCGGCGAAGTGCGCGCGGGTTTCGAGTGCGGTGTGGGAGTTTCGAACTTCAACGATGTAAAGGTAGGCGATGTTCTCGAATGTTTCAAGATCGAAAAATCGTCGCCGCTGGAAGCCGCTCTGCCGCCGGATCGCGGGCGACCTGATACGGGTGACGCGCGGCGCATCTAGAGTTTGCAGAGATTAGCTTTTTGAGAACGTCTCCGCTGGATTTCGATGGGGCGCGCATGCCGATCGGCCTCCTCACTCTGGAAATTCACATTCCCGACGCGCAGTCGCTGAAGGATAAGCGGCAGGTGCTGCGCAGCCTGAAGGACCGCTTGCGCGCGCACCACAACGTGGCGGTGGCGGAGTTGGAGCATCAGGAGACCTGGCAACGATCGCGCGTGGGAGTGGTGACCATATCGGGCGACGGCAAACATCTGGAGGAGTCGCTCCAGGCCATTGCCGACGAATCGGAGCGCGTGCTGGGACGCGATCTGGTGTCGCGAGAAATCGAGTATTTCGAGGACGAGTCATGACCGTCGGGGGATTTCGGTCCGAACGCATCGCCGAGGAAATTCGCAACGAAGTGATGCTGATGCTGGCGGGAGAGCTGAAAGATCCGCGACTCGCCGTGCCGCTTATCGTGACGGAAGTGCGCGTGGCGCCGGGAATAAAGGTCGTGCGGGTCTTCGTGCAGGTAGACGGTACGGATGAAGAGCGTGAAAACGCCTTGAAGGGATTGAAGGCGGCATCGAAATTCATTCGCCATGAACTCGTTGAACGGTTGCAGCTGCGGCGGGCGCCGGAAGTGCTTTTCATTCCGGATAATTCGGAAGAATACGGACATCGCATCGACGAACTCCTGAAGAAAGTGAACCAACCGGAGAAATCGTAGCGGGGCGCGCGCTCCACGGAATTCGCCGGCTCGAATCCGGCGCTACGAATCGCAATGCCAAAGACACCTAAACCTGCGCCGATCGACGGGATTCTTGTGATCGACAAGCCTCGCGGCAAGACCTCGCACGATGTGGTCGAGACCGTGCGGCGGCTCGTGGGATTCCGACAGATCGGCCACCTGGGTACGCTCGATCCACTCGCGACGGGCGTGCTGGTGCTGGCGCTCGGGCGGGCCACGCGGCTGGCGCGCTTTTACGGCGCGAGGCGCAAGCGATACACCTGCGCCGTGCGGTTCGGATTCGCCACGGATACGTACGACGCGGACGGCGAAGCGTCGGGGCCGGACGCCGCTCCCGCGATCGATGCCGACGTTATACAGAAGCTGGCCGAGGGCTTCGTGGGAAAAATACAGCAAACGCCGCCCGCATTTTCAGCGAAGAAAATTCATGGACGCCCAGCGCACGAACTCGCGCGAAAGCAGAAGCCGGTGAAGCTGGAGCCCGTGGAAGTGGAAGTGAATGAATTCCGCCTGACCAGCGTGGAGGGCTCGTGCGCGCGGTTTGCCGTGGAGTGCGGCTCGGGCACCTACATTCGATCGCTCGCGCACGATATGGGACAGCTTCAGGGCAGCGGAGCCCATCTGGCGGAGATTGCGCGCACCGCCGTAGGCGAATTCACGCTCGATCATGCTGTGAGCCTGGCCGATCTAATCGAAGACGCGAAGACTGGGAAAATCGACTCGCGCGTGATCAAGCTCGGAAATATGTTGCCGGATCTGCCGCGGGCGACGGTGCTGCCCATCGTCGAGAAGCGTGTGCGGCACGGAGCGAAATTCAATCTAGCGATCGCGCAGATTCAGCCCGGGAGTTCCGTTGCCGCGCAGGGCGCGCCGGCACAATTGGATTCGGGCGAGTGGCAGCCTTCGCGCTTGCGTGTGTTCAATCAGCAGGGGCATTTGATTGCGATCGCGGAGCCGGTGGTTCCGCGGACATACCAGCCGGTAGTGGTCCTGGAAGCGACACCGTAAACTTCTCACAAGCGATGCGGCCTACTGTTGCGGCGGAGCCTGCTGCTGAGGCGGCGCATTCTGCGGCGACGGCTGCGGCGGCGGCGCGTTTACAGGAGGCGGCGGCGTGGGGCCGGGAGGAACCTGGCGGTGCCACGACGTTCGGCGTGGATTCACCGCCGCCTTGGCCTTCAATCGAGCCTTGACCGGCGTAGATCACATGGTCGGTGCGCGGCGCGTAAGCGAACCATGCTGCGACGTTACCAAAATCAACAGCTGTGTGTCTTCGTTGTTCTTGGTTACGTCCTGATCGAGCAAGCCCAGGCCCGGAATTTGCGATAGCCCCGGATTGCCGGTGATGGCGTTGGAAAGCTGCGTGGAGCGGAATCCGGCGACCGCCGCAGTTTCGTCCTGCTTCAGGCGCACGGTCTGCGTGACGGTTTCGTTGTTAATCACCGGAATGGCATTGAAGCTTTGCGCGCTCAGGCTGCTGATGTCGAAGGACAGATCAAGCGTGACTTCGTTATTCGGATGAATACGCGGCGTTGCTTTGATTTTCAATCCGATATCCAGATACTGCGCGCCGGGGAAAGGTGTGCCAACCGATGAGCCGATTCCACCGGGGAAAAGGCTGGCGCTATTAAGAATTACCGTCGCTTCGGCCGAGCCGCTGTCCGCGGTAGCGGCGTCGGGCCGGCCGTCGGCGTTGAAATCCGCGGTGACGATCGAAGCCGGCGCCGTGCCGACCGGAATTTCCGGAGTGGGCGAAGTGAAAATGCCCGTGCCCTCGTTGAAAAGCAAGGTCACTGCATTGTCCGTGCTGTCCGATACCGCGAGATCGAGGAAGCCGTCCTGATTGAAGTCGGCCGACGGCAATCGAAGTAGGCGCGGTCCCGGCCGGGTAGAGCGTCTGCCGGGTGAAAGTTCCGTTGCCGACGTTTGCTTGGCTCGTATTCGGATTGCCGAAATAAATCGAAACCGCATTGCCCGCCACGCCTGCGCCGGCGGATGAAGTGGATGGCGCGCCGTTATTCGCGACCGCCATATCGGTGACGCCGTCGCCATTAAAATCACCGGTGGCCACGAAAACCGGCAGATTGCCAGCCGCGTAAGGGGAATTCTGAGCTTGGACTGAACGTGCCGTCGCCGTTGCCGAGCAGAACCTGTATTTGCCCGGCATTTCCGGTGGTGTTCGGATTCTTCGGCGACGATCAGATCGACGTGACCGCTGTTTGTGAAATTGCCGGTTGCGAACGCCGTCGGCTTGAATCCGGGAATCAATGGAACGACGGTGGGTGCGAGAAACGTTCCCTTTCCGTTGCCCTGAAAAATCGAAATCGAATCGTCGATCCTGATTGGCCACGGCGAGATCGAGAAACCCAGTTTAGCCGTGTCGTGGAAATTCGCAGCGACCACGGAGACTGGCGAATTACCGGTAGTAAGATCGACGCCGGAAACGAACGTGCCGGTCGCGAGGCCGGTGGTCGTATCCGTCTGGCCAACAGGATTGAGACCGTGTTCGAGCCTTTATTCGCCACGGCGAGATCAAGGTTCGAGTCGTTAGGAGTGTTGAAAGCTCCGGTGGCGATCCAAACGGGATTTTTGTCCGTGGTCGCGACGAGCGGATAGGTGACCTGATTTTCGAAAGTCCCGTCGCCGATTCCGAGCAATACCGAGATGGTGTTGTCCGCGGAGTTGGCGACGACGAGATCCTCGAACGTGCTGTCGCCGCGCAGCACGTTGGCGGCTATGAAAGACGGTGAATTCCCCACCGCGTAGTTCGTTAGCGGATTGTTGATCGCGCCCGTGCCGGTAATCGAACCATTCAGAAGGCTGGGCGAAAATGCGGCGAACGAGACGGGCACGCGATCGCCCACGAAGAAATCAGCCGGGCGGCCATCCTGCGCGCGCAGCAGCACACGCCGGCCATGGCGAACCAGCGAAAGCATCTGGGAAAAATTTGCGGACACGTTGGGGAGCGTCGCGAAATACGTCGTGTATCCTCCGCCGAATGCGATTACGTTGGGCGCGGATGTGCCCAGCACCTGTTGAATCACGTCGATAAGTCCCTGTTCTGACGCTTCCGCCTCGCGGATCTGTTCCGTGCTGATCGTGAAGGCCGTGGCGCTTTGCGGCGGCGTGATGCCCAGGTTCAGGGCGTTCGTGCGGTCGACCTCGAGAATTTCGATTTCCAGGATCAGCTCGCCGGTGGGCTTTTCAAGATCGTCGATCAGGTCCGTCGCCAGCGCGACGGCGCGCGGCGATGCGCGCAGGGTGATCGTTCGGTTCGCGGTATCCAGCTGCGTGCGCGTGATCCCGGTCACGTCGCGGACCATCCGCACGATTTCCGTCATCTGATCCGGCGTTTCCGACGCTGGCAGCAGGACCGTGCGCACGACCGACGGCTCGAAATCCTTGCGCTTCTGCGAGCTGCTGTCCGCCACGAAAAAAAGCCGCGCGGAAAGCGGGCGCCAGAACGTTGCCGTTTCATCTCCCAGCAAGCGAACAGCCGTGGGGAAATCAACATCGTCGACGCGGAAACGCACCTGCCGCGATCGCAAATCCACGTCGAACGCGACTTCGATGCCGAACTGGCGCGCGAGCTCCTGATAAGCACCCTGCGTATCGCCGCGATAGTCGAAGCTCCGCGTGCCCGTTTTGTACGCGAGTTGCGGTTCGCCCGCGAGCTGGACATCTGGCTTCTTCTGGTTCCTGCCCAGATCGGCGGTGGCCAGTTCCACAAGCCGCTTGCGAACGGTCGGGTTCAGCGGGTCGACAAAACTCGCGCTCAGCAACTGCTTCTGGGCGTCGTCCAACCGGCCGGAAATCGCATCGCGCTCAGCCGTGTCCACTTTCATCTGCACCACACGACTCTTGGCGATTTCGCGCCGGATCACGTAGTCGCGATTGGTGGGAGCGAAGTTGGTGGCATCGATGTAATCGGTGTAAGCCGTTTCCCAATCGCCTTCGCGCTCGGCCTTATTCCCCAACTCGTAAGCGGTTTTGGCTTTCTTGGCGTCAGGCTTCACATCGGACCGTCCGGCAGACGGTTGGGTTTGAGGAGGCGGGGTGCTCTGTGGGAAGAGGGTGCCGACCGACGCAATCAGCACGAATACCGCTGGCAACGCGACGCGAGCTAGGCGCGCCAATAGGCGGCGTCCGGAAACGTGAAACTTATCGGCCATCGTGTGTAGGATGCATATTGTACAGGGATTGCGTTGCGTGGGCCGGGGCCTGAATTCGCTTGATTTTGCGTTAGCAAGAATTTAATCTGTATTTGTAGTTGCAAGCCGTTTACAACTGGGATTCCATGATCTCCGCTCTTTTGGTCGCTCTCCGTGAAGGCGTTGAAGCCGCTCTCGTCGTCGGCATCGTCCTCGTGTATCTGAATCGAACCGGCCGACGCGCGCTCAAGAGCTACGCCTGGGCGGGCGTCTTTCTTGCCTGCGCCGCCAGCGTAGCGGCTGCAGTTCTCCTCCAGCGCTGGGCCATCAACGAAGACGGCTTTGAAGGCCTGCTGATGTTACTCGCGTCAGCGCTGGTGATCACCATGATTGTGTGGATGAACCGCGTGGCGCGCACGCTGCGAAAAGAGATCGAGCAGCGGGTCGAAACATACGCGCAGAAATCGACACGGGCGGCGGGTTGGGCCGTGGGTGCGTTCGTGTTTTTCATGGTGGTGCGCGAAGGCGCGGAACTGGTGCTGATCCTGCGTGCTGTGGAGCTCTCGACCGCGGGAGTGCAGGTCTGGATCGGCACGCTGCTTGGCATTGCAATTGCTATCGGCGTGGGTGCGTTTTTCTTCCAGGGCACGCTGAAGATTCCGCTGCATCGATTTTTCGCGGCCACGAGCATGATTCTGATCGTTGTTGCTTTTCAGCTGGCGCTGACTGGCGTGCACGAGCTGAGCGAGGCGATGTGGATTTGGTCGAGCAAGACCGAGATGGCGTACGTCGGGCCGATCGTCCGGAACGAAGTTTTCTTTTTTGCCGTGATATTGGGCGCGGCGGTGCTGGTGGTGATGCGCGAATGGTTCAGTGCGCGCAAACCGATCGAAGATCCGGCCGCGAATCCGGCCGAGCGGCGCATGCGCGAATGGGAATACCGGCGGCAGCGGCGCTGGAGCTTCGCGGCGGCGATCTTGTGCACGCTGGTGGTGGTTTCTCTAGCCGCTGAATTCGCCTACGCGCGCGCAGTGAATGCGCTGGCGCCCAGCAAAACGCTGACCGGAGAAAACGGCCGGGTGCGCATCCCTCTGACGGAACTCACCGATCAAAGCCTGCATTTCTACACGGCGGATGTCGACGGCACGGTGATCCGTTTCCTGGTGATTCACCAGACGAACGGCAATTACGCCACGGCTCTCGACGCCTGCCAAATCTGCGGCCGCGCCGGGTACCGCCAGGAAGGCCAGAACATTATTTGCCGCAATTGTGGCGCGTCGATCTACGCCCCGTCCATCGGCGAACATGGCGGCTGCAATCCCATTCCGGTGAAATCGACAATTGCGGGCGGCGAAGTGATTGTCGACCTTTCGGCGCTGACGGATTCCATCGCGCTGATCCACAACTAAAATGTTTTTGCGCCTCGTCCGCGAATCTTTCGTGCGTAATCCGCGCCGGAAGACTCTTACGGCTGCGGCCCTCGTGCTCGGCATGGCTGTGGCGACGGCGACTTTGTCAGTCGCGCTCGACGTGGGTGACCGCATGGCGCGGGAATTTCGCAGCCTGGGCGCGAACCTGGTCGTGACTCCGCAATCGGATACGTTGCCGTTGGAAATCGGCGGGGTGGACTATCGCCCGGTCGATGAAGGCGCCTACCTGAAAGAGGGAGACCTCGGCAAGCTGAAAACGATTTTCTGGCGGCACAACATTTTGGGATTCACGCCGTTTTTGGACGTGCCAACCCTTGTAACACCCAAGCCCGAGCAAGTCACCCTCGTGGGGACATGGTACGAGCACACTGTTCCGGTACCGGACGGAACCAGTTTCGTAACAGGCCTGAAATCCACTCATCCGTCGTGGCAGATTCAAGGGCGCTGGTTTCGCGACGGTGCAAACGAAGCTGTGATCGGTGCGGCGCTGGCCGCCCAAGACCCGCAAGCGTACAGCATTGGTAAGACAATCGAGTTGACGCACAGCGTGGCGGCAAATTTCGCTTCGACTTTGACGATTACCGGAATCGCAACTACGGGCGACAACGAAGACCACGCGATCCTCGTTCCGCTCTCAGTTGCTCAGGCGTATTCGGGGCATACGGGCCAGTTCCGCAGTCTTTTTGTGAGCGCGATCACGAAACCGGCCGACGCGCTGGCCGATCGCGATCCGAAATCGCTGACGCCGACGGAATACGACCGCTGGTTCTGCTCGCCGTATATTTCCTCGATCAGCTATCAGATCGAACAGGTACTGCCGGGAACGGACGTGCACGCAATCCGGCGCGTGGCCGATTCGGAGGGCAAAATCCTGTCGCACGTGAGTTCCCTACTCTGGATCGTTACACTGGCTGCGCTGATCGCCGCCGCGCTGGCGATTGCGGCCACATCGGCGGCAGCGGTGCTCGAGCGGCGCGCAGAAATCGGCGTGATGAAAGCGATCGGCGCAACGAACACATCGGTAACCGCGCTGTTTCTCGCCGAGCATCTGACGCTTGCGGTGATCGGCGGAGCGCTAGGATTCTTGGTGGGCGCCGGACTTGCCCGTGCACTGGGCGAGAGCGTTTTCCGCACGGCTACGGCGCCGCGCCTGGTGCTTCTGCCGATAATTGTGGCACTCGCGGCCCTGGTGGCGCTTATCGGAGGCTTGATTCCCCTGCGGCGAGCGGCTCGATTCGACCCTGCGCCGATCCTGCGGGGCGAGTAATGTTCGGCCGCCTGCTCTGGAAACTTCTGCGCAGCAATCGCGGCCGGCTGGCGGTCGCGCTAGTGGCCGTGATCAGCGGGGCCGCGGTGATTTCCGCTCTGCTCACAGTCGAGCTCGACATTTCACGCAAACTCACCAGCGAGTTCAGTCTGCTGGGGCCCAATATTGTGGTTACGCTGAATGGAGCTTCTCAGGCGTCGATTGGCGCGAGCGCTCCGACGCTAATGGACGAGGCCGTTGTACGCGCTGCGATCGCTCGGACCCCCTCGCGCAGCTTTTCCGGCTCTGCGGCATTCCTTTATATCGTCGCTCGAGTGAACGGCGCACCGGTTGTCGTAGCGGGAACGCATCTCAAGGATGTGGTTCACATAAATCCGACCTGGCTCATTGACGATCCATTGCGGAATTTGACTCCCAAGTACGCGCTCGACGACATGGCTTGTTACGTAGGGCAAAATGTCGCGCGTCAATTCAAGATCGCGCCGGAACAGACGTTGACCTTGAGTTATGGCGGCCGCGAGGCTTCGCTGCACGTGCTGGCCACACTCGACTCGGGGGCGGCCGAAGACGATCAGATTCTCGCCGATCTCGGTACGGTGCAAATGCTCGCCGGCTTACAGGGGAAAATCGAGGCCGAACAAATTCGCGTGTCCGGCACTTCACCGGACATCGCTGCATACAGCTCGGCCCTCGCGGCAGCGCTTGAGGGCTACAATGTCCAGCCCATCCGAGCGGTGACGCAAGCCGAAGGCAGTCTGCTCAATCGCACGCGGCTGCTGGTGTTCTCGATGGTGGTACTGATTCTGGCGCTGACGGCGCTGTGCGTGCTGGCGACGATGGCAGCGCTGGCGACGGAGCGGCGCGCGGACGTGGGACTAATGAAGGCGCTCGGAGGAACGATTGCGCGCATTGTAGGATTGTTCCTCGCCGAACTGGGCGTACTGGGTGCGGCCGGCGGAGCAATCGGCTGTGTGGCGGGAGTAGCGCTGGCGGGGTGGATCGGACGCCGCGTATTTGGCGCGGCGATCGCGCCGCGCTGGGAAATTTTCCCGTTGACGATTGCGCTGATGATCGTGGTAGCGATGGCCGGCGCGTTGCCGTTGCAAAGGCTGGGAAAAGTGAAGCCGGCAGTGATTTTGCGAGGAGAATAGTGGCGTCGCTGGTCCAAATCGACAATCTGCGCAAGGAATTCGGCGGCGTGCGTGCGCTCGATGGCGTGTCGTTCGACGTGCAGGCCGGCGAGTGGATCGCAATCATGGGGCCTTCGGGTTCGGGCAAAACCACGCTGATTAATATTCTGGGCGGCCTGGACACGCCGACTTCAGGACGTGCGCTGGTGGATGGCGTCGACGTGGCGCGGCTGGATGAGAGTGGCCTGGCTCGATTTCGGGCGGAAAAAATTGGATTCATCTTTCAGCAGTTTCATCTGGTCGGCTATCTGACCGCGCTCGAAAACGTTATGCTCGCGCAGTATTTTCACAGCACCACAGACGAGCGCGAGGCGCGAGAGGCTTTGGGACGCGTGGGGCTGGCGGATCGCATCGAGCATCTGCCCGGTCAACTTTCCGGCGGCGAACAGCAGCGCGTGGCCGTGGCGCGCGCGCTGATTAACTCACCCAAGCTGATTTTGGCCGACGAACCTACTGGAAACCTGGACGAGGCGAACGAAGGAATCGTGCTGCAGCTCCTGCGCGGTCTTCACGCGGAGGGACACACCATCCTTATGGTCACGCACGCGCCTTCCATAGGCGAGCTGGCCGATCGCCGCATCGACCTGGCACACGGGCGGCTCGCGGCCGAGTCGGTGGCACGGCGGGTCTAGCCGCCAGTGAGGAATTTGTATTGAGCCGCTGTGAGCGGGACGACCGAAAGCCGTCCAATTTTTACGAGTGGTGAATTTGCGAACAATTTGTTGGATTTGATTTCATCGAGGCTCACCGGCTTCGCTATGGATTTACCGGCTTTGATCTTAACGATGGGCTTTCGCGGATCCTTTGCGTCGACGGAGACAACCGTCGCCGTGCCGACGGCCGTGCGGCGATCTCCCGTCTCGTAAATAATCAGGCGCGCGCCCGGCGTCATTTCGCGGAGATTCTTCACCGCCGTTGGATTCGACACTCCATCCCATTCGGTGATTTCGTCACGCTGCAAGTCTTCAAACGAATATTCGGATGGTTCGGTCTTCAGCAAATAGTCGGCCGGCATTTCCGCTCCTAAGCTCGCAGATTCTCGTCGCCCGCATTTTACATGCAGCACGCGCGATCGGAGTGCCCCAAATCGGAACATCGATTCGGAAACTGCCGCTTCCAGCTGCCCTCGATCAATTCGCACGCGGTGTATAATTGTGCGTGATGAAAAAATCGAGCAAACTTCTAGCGACAGTTTTGGCCCTTGCACTGCCGTGTGCCGGCATAGCCTCTGGATTTCCAGCGCTGGCAGGACAATCTCACGTGGAAGCATGTCCTGCGAGTGCGCGCCTGCTGACCTTCGACGTTTACCGCTGGGGCGAGTTGAGGGAGCAAGCTCCCATCTGGCATTTGGCCGACGGACGTGGCTTTTTCTTCCGGACCGGTATGTCGATTGACGCCGATGGAGCGCCGAACGCCTACAACGCCGACGACACTGGCCTGGATCATCTTTACAACGCAGGCCAGCCGGGACAGTGGGACGGAATCGTTGAGATGATGACGGCAGCCCCGCCGTGCAGGGTCCCCACGATCCGTTTCCCGGGTACTACATTTCGTGCACGTCGCTTTTCGACCGCACCAAACTTCATAGCGATCCGTCACGGTTCGTCGATGCCACGCAGATTCCATACGTGGCATTGCCCGGAGATTTAGCGGAGCGCACGGGGACGCGTCTGGGAGACTTGGTCCTCGTGTACAACGAGCAGTCCGGTAAATCCTCGTTCGCCATTTTTGCCGATGTCGGCGCGTTCGGCGAGGGATCGATCGCGCTGGCTGAAAACCTTGGAATTCATTCGGACGCCCGGCGAGGCGGAATCTCTGGCGGAATTTTCTATCTGGTCTTTCCAGGATCGGGAGACGGCCGGCCGAAATCCATCGAGGATATCAACCGGATCGGAGCCGATCTGGTTGAAACGCTGGGTGGCGCGACGAAAGTGCTTGGCTGCATCGGAATTCGCGCCGAGGAAGCCGCGACAGCGCCGGCCGATTCGAATCGCCAGCTCGATATTCCCGCTGCCGAACGAGCGATCACACCGAACGCATTACCGACCGATGCCTCTGCCAATTGATTCGCGAAAAAATCCTACCGACGTGAAGGTCTACGTCACGTCGGGCGAAGGCGTAGCGATTACCTGGTCCGATGGCCACGTGAGCCGGTACACGTTCCCCTACCTGCGCGATAACTGTCCCTGCGCCACATGTAACGATGAGCGAGACACCAAGGCGCAGGACAAGACGCGCAGCGCCGATCTGCTTCCGATGTACAAGCCGCGCGTCACTGCGAAAGCGGCAACTTCGGTGGGAAACTACGCGATTCAGATTCAGTTCTCCGATAGCCACTCGACCGGCATTTACAGCTTCGCCGCGCTGCGTGAGATGTGCCCCTGTGAAACCTGCGCGGGCGAATTCCGTCCCAAGGCGAATCAAAGAACTGCATAGTTCCCACGAATTCCCTATTCAAACAAGCGATGCAAGCGATTGAAATTAAAGATGCTTTATGTGCACCTTCCTTTTGCCGCAATTTCCACGTATAGTTTTTTTCGCGCGTTTATCTATCGTTTATGTCTTCGGTCCCAACGGGTTCTTCTCCATCCTTGCCGGCAGTTCGCCCTGTCGCGAAGGTCTTGGTCGCGACGACGGCGATGCTCGCCTTCATTTCCTACTGGCGCGCCGCTGCCATCGTTCTGAACGACCTCGCGTCTTCGGCATATTACGCCGGCGGTGAAGCCGAGCAGTTCATCGGCAAATCGGCGCCATGGTTCATCTTCGCGACAATGCTTTTGTCGTACGCGGTGTCGCAGCTCTACGTCGAAAGCTGCAGCATGTTCGTGCGCGGCGGCGTCTATCGCGTCGTGAAGGAAGCGATGGGTGGCGCGCTGGCGAAATTTTCGGTTTCGGCGCTGATGTTCGATTACATCCTCACGGGGCCCATCAGCGGTGTTTCCGCCGGCCAATATCTCGCCGGGCTGCTGAACGAACTGCTCGCGTACGGTCACATTCACTTCACGTTTGCTCCCAACGGCACGGCGGAGATGCTGGCGGTGGCGGCGACGCTTTATTTCTGGTGGCAGAACATCAAGGGAATTTCCGAATCGAGCGAAAAGGCGCTATGGATCATGCAGTTGACCACGGTGATGGTGATCGCGCTGATTGCCTGGTGCGGCTACACGCTGCTGGTGCGCGGCGGACACCTTCCTCCAGCGCCCGCGCCCCGCAACATCGTGATGAGCGACCACGCCCTCGGTTGGCTCGCCCACAGCCACATCTTGCAGAGTTTCACGCTGGTCGCCGTTTTCGTCGGTCTCGGGCATTCCGTGCTGGCCATGAGCGGCGCCGAATCGCTTGCGCAGGTCTATCGCGAAATCGAACATCCCAAACTGAAGAACCTGAAAAAAGCGGCGCTCGTGATTTTCATCTACAGCATGGTGTTCACGTCGCTGGTTTCGTTCTTCGCCGTGATGATCATCCCGGACAAGACCCGGCCTCAGTTCTTCGAGAACCTCATTGGCGGTCTGGCCATGAGCCTGACCGGGCCGTTCGTTGCGAGATTGTGCTTTCACGTGTTCGTGGTCGTCGTTGGCACGCTGATTCTCTCCGGTGCGGTGAACACCGCTATCGTCGGTTCGAACGGCGTGCTGAACCGCGTCTCCGAGGACGGCGTGCTTTCGGACTGGTTTCGGCAACCGCATCCGAGATTCGGCACCTCGCACAGGATTATCAACATGGTGGTGGCGCTGCAGATCGTGATGATCGTGATGAGTCGCGGCGACGTCACGTTTCTTGCGAACCTCTACGCTTTCGGCGTGATCTGGAGTTTCGTGCTCAACGGCACGGCTGTGCTCGTACTGCGTTACACGCAGCCGCAGGCCCGTGAATTCAAGGTCCCGCTGAACTTCCGCATCGGAAAGACGGAGGTTCCGGTAGGCGTCGCACTAATTACGCTGGTGCTTTTCTCAATCGCCGTCGTGAACCTGTTCACGAAACCTGCGGCGACGATTTCAGGAGTGGCGTTCTCCGCAGTACTTTTCGCCGTGTTTGAAGTCTCCGAAAAACGCATCCAGGCGCAGAAGCGGACGCGCGGCGAGCGCCACGTGGAGCTTGATCAATTCAATCTGGCTCAGGCTGGTGACCTCACGCTGCAGAACGTCGGGGTGAAGCCGAAAAATATTCTAGTGCCGGTGAGCACGCAGTACGCCCTGTATCCTCTCGAAGCAGCGCTGCGGCGGGCCAAACGCCGCGAGGCGGAAATCGTCGTGCTGCATGTGCGAATCCTGCGCCGCGCGGCTACCGGCGAGTACGACCTCTCGCCCGATCAGCTCTTCAGCACCATTGAGCAACTGCTTTTCACCAAGGTTCTCGCGCTGGCTGAAAAAGAGGGCAAGCCGGTGCGCCTGGCGGTGGTCGCCGCGAACGACTTGTGGGAAGGCGTTCTGCGCACCGCCGACAACCTACAGTCGGCTACCGTAGTGGCGGGAAGCTCATCGAAAATGGATATACAGGAGCAGGCGCGAGAAATCGGCTTCGCCTGGGAACGCATGGGAGAGCCGCGTCCGCGTGTCTCGCTCGAAATTCTGACGCCGCAGGGCCAGGAGCAGATTTTTTACCTTGGCCCGCATGCTCCACGGCTCACTCCGAAGGAAATCGACCTGCTGCATCGTGTGTGGCTGGAGCTAAGCGATCCCCTGCCCGGCGAGGAAATTCACCACCACGACATCGTGCATTTCGCGCTTGCCGAAGTGGAGCGGGAAATCTCCGAGGGACACGCACCGGCCGTGGTCGAGCGGTTACAGGAACATATTAACGAGATCAAAACTCGCCGCCTGACGCCCTAGCCACGGCCTACCTCGCTGTCTCGCCGGACCATTCCCAGCGCCCATAGGGAACGGCATTTCGACCGATCGCTAAGCCGCTCGCACTTCCGACGTGCACGCCGCGCAGCGCGTGGCCTTCAGCGGAATCTGCGTCAGGCAGTACGGGCATTCCCTCGTCGTCGGAGCCGCCGCCGGAGCGGGCTTCTTCCACCGATTCACTGACCGCACGAGCATGAAAATCACGAACGCCACGATCAGGAAATCCAGCACCGTGTTCAGGAATATGCCGTAGTTGATCGTCGCCGCGTTCGCTGCCTTCGCCGCCGCCAGCGTCGGGTAGTCCGTGCCCGAGATATTCACGAACAGGCTCGAGAAATCCACTTTGCCGATCAGCCGCCCCAGGGGCGGCATAATTACGTCATTCACGAACGAAGTGATGATCCTGCCAAAGGCCGCCCCGATGATGATACCGACGGCCATATCCAGCACGTTTCCACGCATCGCAAATTCTTTGAATTCTTTGAACATGATCTCCCCCTGAATTTCGCGGTTGAGTAGGTTGACTTGAGTTGACGATTTCGGCGGGGAGAAATCGTCCTGGAGATGTTCGCGGATTTCGCCCGTCCGCAGCGCACGAGGTTAGCGAGAACGGCCGGCGCTGGCAAGCTGAAACAAAGCAATTGCCGCCCCGCTAGGATGCGCGCTGGCGCGTCAGAAACACAGCACCTGTCAATCCGCGAAGAACCAGCACCACGCCAGCAGCCGCCAAAAGCAACGGTGCATGCTGCACCGGCAACATCCGGATTCCCAGCACCAGCATTCCCACCAGAACCAGCGATCCCGCGCGAATCCGGGTTGGCCAGCGATCGGCCGGCTCTACCGGCCGCATGGACGTGCGAATCCCCCAATAGATCAGCACTACTCCCAGTATCACCAGCGCCGCCGGATACGCTGGCAGGCCGATGGTCCGCGTAAGCGCGATCAAAATCATCAGTCCGCCGAGCAGCAGAAAGATGAATTCGCTCAAAATCCGGAAAAGATTCGCGGCGCTCGCCATGAAGTCCCCGTATCGGCGCGGATTATCGCGCCTGCGCCGCTCCCAAGCAAGCCGTTGGTGGCAAGCCGAGCGGTTGCTATACTATTCCGGTTTGGGCTCGACCTTTGAATCCAACTGTAATCTCAAGCGATCTAATCGACCCGGGGGAAACAAGTGCATAAAGTCATCATCATCGGCAGCGGCTGTGCGGGACTTACCGCCGCTATTTATGCCGCGCGCGCGGACCTAAAACCGCTGGTGCTCGATGGTTACGAGCCCGGCGGGCAGCTCGCACTGACCACCGAAGTGGAGAATTTCCCGGGATTTCCGGAAGGCATCCTGGGCCCCGAACTGGTCGAGCGCACGCGCAAGCAAGCGCAGAGATTCGGCACCGAGTTTCGCTCGGGGGCGGTTTCTTCGGTGGATCTGAGCAAGCGTCCCTTCAAGATTTCCGTCGGCAAAGAGACCTATGAAGCGGAAACGCTGATCGTCGCAGCGGGCGCTTCCGCGCGCATGCTCGGCATCGAATCGGAGAAACACCTGTTGGGCTATGGCGTATCGACCTGCGCCACCTGCGATGGCGCGTTTTTCCGCAATCGCGACATCATCGTGGTTGGCGGCGGCGATACCGCGATGGAAGAGGCCACGTTCCTTACGAAATTTGCCAAGAAAGTCTATCTGGTGCATCGCCGCAATGAATTTCGCGCCTCGCGAATCATGCTCGATCGCGCGCACGCTAACGAGAAGATCGAGTTCGTCACTCCCTACGAAATTCAGGAAGTTCACGACGTGACCAAGAAAACCGTCGAGCTCGTCACGCTGCGGAACACGGCCGACAATTCGACCAAAACGCTGGCGGTCGAGGGCGTCTTCGTCGCCATCGGCCACGATCCGAATACGAAAGTCTTCAAGGGCCAGCTGGAGATGGACGATAACGGCTACCTGATCACCACACACGGTCCGAAGACCAACGTCGAAGGCGTCTTCGCCGCGGGCGACGTGCAAGATCATCACTACCGCCAGGCGATCACCGCGGCCGGCTCCGGCTGCATGGCGGCCATTGAAGCCGAGCGCTTTCTCGCCGCAGCCAAGGGCTAAGCCCAGGTGGCAATCCCTCCGCTGGCGTGACTTCGGGTGGGGGTTTGAGATGATTCGCTTTGCCGTTCCGTTACGACGGGCGTTGCTGATCGCGTTAGCCGCTGTCTTCGTTTCTGAGTTCGCGCTGGTCGATGCGCAAGAAAGTTCTGCCGAGAAGCAATTTCTGCAAAGGCTTGCCGCCGCCGCTATCGAGCGGACATCTCATCACGTCCGTTATGACCCCGCTTACGTTCGGATTCCCTATCCTGGCGGCGACGTGCCGGCCGGTACAGGCGTCTGTACCGATGAAGTGATTCGTTCCTATCGCGCGGTTGGAATTGATCTTCAGAAAGAGGTTCACGACGATATCGTGGCGAACTGGACGGCCTATCCCCATGATCGGCAATGGCAAGAACCTCATCCCGACACAAACATCGACCACCGTCGCGTTCCGAATCTTGGCGTCTTTTTCAGGCGCAAGGGAGAAACTCTGCCGGTAACTCTCCGAGCCACGGACTATTCGCCCGGTGACTTGGTCGCATGGGATCTCGGCGGCAACGTGCCACACATTGGGATTGTGGTCGACCGGAAAGCAGTAGGTAGCGATCGCTACGAAGTTGTACACAACATCGGTGCCGGACCCCAAATGGAGGACGTGCTATTCAGGTGGAAGATTACCGGCCACTACCGATATTACGAACCAACGCACTAAGCGCCCGAAGGTCAGTTTCCGGTGATAGGCTGAGAAGTCGAAAGCCGTCCTGATTCGCCGGTCAGCAAAATCAGTCTGATGGCCTGAACAAACGCGTCCTTCCCTTTTTCGCCGACGAAATATCGCGCCAGGTGACCGTCCTTGGCGTAGAAATCCGTCTGCGGCATCGTGCCTCGCCAGTCCGGATTCACGCCCTGATAAAACGCGTCCGCGTCGATTCCCGGTTTCTGGCGATAGTTCGGAAATCCAGGCTGGCTCTTGTCGATGAACTGGCGAACGAGCCCCAGGTCCGCGTCCTCGTCAAGACTGATGCCGACCACGGCCAGCCCCTGTGGCCCATATTCCTTGGAGAGCGAAATGATCATGGGGTACTCGTCGCGGCAGGGCTGGCACCACGTAGCCCAGAACGTCACCAGCAGCCCTTTGCCGTGGTATTTCGCCACGACGTCCTTGTAGCCGGCCAGGTCGACGAGCGCCGGGTCGCCGGGCTTGGTCTCGGTAATAGGAGCCGCCTTTGCGACGGCCGCAGGCTGCCGCGCGAAGCTAACTCCCGCTAGAACCGCGAACGATAACAATGAAATCGAGAACAGAATTCGCCATGGCATACGCACGGTCACTCACCCCATATCGCAATCTTAGCGGTTCGCCAGCAGCCCCGGCAACTCCCCTGGCGCAAACGAGTAACCTGCTATAGCGCCAAGAAACGGCAGCCCAAGCTGAGCTGCAAATTTGGCGATACAAAACTGGTTTCCTAGTTGTATCCTTGGATGCGCAAAAGTCATTTTAATCAGGTTTATCCCAGGAGAACGCTCGATGGCCTACGTGATCGCCGAGCCGTGCATCGGAACCAAAGATAGCGCCTGCGTCGATGTCTGCCCGGTGGATTGCATTCACCCGCGCAAGGACGAAGGCGACTTTGAAGCCGCCACCCAGCTCTACATTAATCCCGATGAGTGCATCGACTGCGGCGCCTGCGTTCCCGTCTGCCCAGTGACGGCCATCTTCGCGTTGGAAGATCTCCCTGAAAAATGGACCGGGTACACCAAGATTAACGCCGACTACTACAAGAAAGCATAGCCGCTGGCTGGTCTTGGTTTCAGGGGCACAGATACACCAGTCAGTGTTCCGACGATTCTCCACTCGCGAACCAGCGATCCCAATCCCGCTGCATTCAAGCAAGCGGACGCTTCATGCCTTGGGTCCAGATCGCCTGGCCAATCTGATCCGCGGCAACCGCCCTGTCTTGGCGTCGTTACCTGCCCACTCTCGCGCATCTCGGCACAACTTCGCAACCGCAATTCCCCGATGCCCATCCGGAAACGCGTCAAGCTTGGCCAAACCCGCCGCAAGCAGCGATTTCATCCCCCGCGAATTCCCCCGGCCATGATGATGAAGGGCGGCAGCGAGCTGAATCAGTCCCTGCAGGAAAGCTTTCTCATCGCCGGAAGCCGCGAGCCACAATTCCTCCCAAACTTCGTGTGACTCGAAGTACTTTTGGGAATTGAAGAGTGCCATCGCCCGCCGGAAATGTCCCCGTTCTTTCATCGCCCGCCCGGTCATTTGCCGCTAGAATTCCATCGCTGCAGCACGCGATGATAACAGCCGGGAGTCCCTCGAACGACGATGGAAATAACGATCGAATTGCCGGCGGTCAAACTGGGTGTCCTGGAAGCCGACGCTCTTCACGTTGCACCGGCCGGTGAAAACCTTTCGCGGCTCATGGACGACGTTTGCAACCGAACGCTTCGCGAGTTCACGATTGAGACTTTGGCAGAAGCCGAGTCGACCCGCGCCGTCCGCGCCATGTTCCGCGCCTGGGATATGGATCCTTCGAAATATCGCCCGTCGTCTGAAGCCCTCCTGCGCCGCGTAGTCCAAGGCAAGGGGCTCTACCGCGTTTCAAATGTCGTCGACATCGGCAACCTCATCTCGATCGAAACGGGTTGGCCGCTCGGCTGCTACGATCGCTCGCGGATTCGGCCGCCGATCGTATTTCGTCACGGCGCCACCAGCGAACGGTACGAAGGCATTGGGAAGCGTACCTGGCATCTCGAAGGACGCCCGGTCCTGGCCGATCCCGAAGGTCCTTTCGGCAGCCCGATCAGCGATTCCACGCGCAGCATGATCACTGAGACGGCGCGGGAGGTTCTGATCGTGATCTACGCACCTTCCGGTGCTGCCGATACGTCCATAAAGTTGGCGATGTCCCGCCTGGGCGAGCGCCTTGGTGAATTTGCCAATACCGCTGCGGTGCACTCCGCCGTGCATACGTAATTTCTCTTATGGATTTAATTCAAACTCCCGTCCGGTCGGCTACTTGAATCGCGCTATTCTGTAATGGATCGCTGAGGTCCGCCGTTGCCGAAATTCGAACTCGTTCTCCTGATTCACGCCCATCAACCGGTCGGTAATTTCGACGATGTACTCGAACGCGCCTATCAGGATTCCTATCTTCCGTTCATCGAGGTTCTTTCGCGGCATCCCGCGATCCGCATCGGCCTCCACTACACAGGTCCGCTGCTTGAATGGATCGAACACGCGCACCCGGAGTACTTCGACCGACTTCGCGCTCTCGTAGCTTCGGACCAGATCGAGATCGTCGGTGGCGGGTTCTACGAGCCCATTCTGGTGACAATTCCGCCGGAAGACCGCCAGGAACAAATCGCGCGGCTGGCTGCCTATGCTGAGAAAAATTTCAAATCGCGCCCTACCGGCGCCTGGCTGGCCGAGCGCGTCTGGGAGCCGCAGATGCCCTCGTGCTTCGCCGCCGCCAAAGTCGACTACACGCTGGTTGACGACAATCATTTCCTCGGCGCGGGCTTCGAACTCGAACAGCTTTTCGGCTACTACGTCTGCGAGGATTTGGGCCATCACGTAAAAGTATTTCCGGGCCTGAAGGCGCTGCGTTACCTGATTCCCTTTCAGGACGTCGGCGAAACCACGAATTTTCTGCGCGCTGCGGCGGATCGTCATCCCAGCGGTTTTGCGGCCATGGGAGACGATCTCGAAAAATTCGGCGTCTGGCCGGAGACGAACAAGCTTTGCTACGCGGACGGCTGGCTGGAACGCTTTTTTTCCGAGTTGGAGCGCAATTCCGACTGGCTCTCCACTTCCACGCCCGCCGATACCATTGCTTCCCATGCGCCCCTGGGCCGCGCCGATCTCCCTACGGCCTCGTATACGGAAATGATGGAGTGGTCCCTCCCCACGCCGGCCCGCGAGCGATACCACAGCCTGCTCGATCAGTTTTCGTCGCGTGCGGACGTGATGCCCTTCCTTCGGGGTGGAATCTGGCGGGGATTCCTTTCGAAATACGCGGAATCGAACCTGCTGCACAAGAAAATGCTGCATGTCTCGCACAAGATCCATCGTCTCTCGCGAAGTCGGCGCTTCGATCGCGCATTCAAACGCGGCCGGCAGGAAGCCTCTACGCAACTGCTACGCGGACAGTGCAACGATCCCTATTGGCACGGCGTCTTCGGCGGACTCTATTCGCCGCACTTGCGCACTGCGAATTGGACTGCGCTGGAGCAGGCAGAAACCATCGCGGACACGCTCGCTCATCATAAAAAGCCGTTCGTGCACGCCGCTACGCTCGATTTCGATGCCGACGGTCGCGACGAAATTTATTTCACGTCCGATCGCTATGCCGCTCTCTTGGCTCCGGACGACGGCGGCACCATTTCGGCGCTGGATTTTCGCCCACCCAACGTCACGCTGATCAACTCGCTCGCCCGGCGCCCGGAAACCTACCACGCCAAGCTTCGCAATCTTTCCACGCAGCACGCCCATGGCGCGCAATCGATCCACGAACAGACTCGCGCGAAGGAAGACCATCTCGAGCGCTGGCTGCAATACGACCGCTGGCCGCGAAATTCGTTCCGTCTGCTGCTATTCGCGCGCGAAAAGACGCAGGAAGACTACGCTAAGGTTCAACTGAACGAAGATGCCGACCTCGCCGGCGGCCGCTATCGCGTCACTGGATCGTCGTCGACCGCTGTGGCGCTCGCGTCCGACTCGTCGACCGATTGGGTCGCGCTCAAGACCATCTCGTTCTCACCCACTCCGGCCGGATTCGATATCGCTTGCGACGTGGCATTGCGCCGCATGGCCCCCGGCGCTGCATCCTTTCACGTCGCCATCGAAGTGATTGTCAATTTTCTCGCACCTGCGGCGCAAGATCGCTACTTCGAAGTGGAAAGCCGCCGTTTCCCGCTGCGCTATTCCGCCGCCGCTCCCGCGCCGTTCCTGCGGGTCGTCGACGAATGGCAGAAAGCTGCCGTCGCGCTTGAAGCTCCCGCCGCCCGCAGTTTCTGGGTCGCGCCGATCGAGACTGTTTCCGAATCCGAAGATGGCTTCGAACGCATCTACCAGGGTTCGCAAATCGCCGCCGTCTGGCCCGTCGAGCTCGCCTCCGGCGCCGAATGGCAAGGCCACCTCTTCCTTCGCGCTGCCCACTTGGCTTGATTCGGACTGAGCCGAGCGCGCTGCTCTGAGTCTCTGCGGTCGTTTTCGCGCTCGATTGCGCCGGGCCAAAGCTACTGCTAAAGTTCAGCAGCAACAGAAATTCGGAGGTGTGATGCCCGTTTCGAAAGATCTTCTCGATATTCTCGTTTGCCCGGAGTGCAAGACGCCCGTCACGCCCACGCCCGATCAGCAGGGCTTGAAATGTTCCTCGTGCAAGCGCGTCTATCCCGTTCGCGGCGACATTCCAATCATGATCGTCACGGACGCGCGCATCGATCCGGACTAACTTAAAATTTTCCGGGAGAAATATCTAAGGGTGGTCGTACTGCGGCGGAGGAAACTGCACCGAGCGGTCCTTGAACTGCACCCACAATCGCACTTCTTTCGATTTGCTCTGCTTCAACGCATCGTCTTTATCCGGAAAAGGCTGATACGGGCTGACGTCCACAATCACAACGACCCCCGATGATCCGTCCGGCGGCCGGTAAGTCCCCGTTACGTTGAAACTTTTCACCGGACCGTAATAACCATCGGTGCCCCAATCGCTCTCGAAATCCTTCAGAGAATAGGATTCCGACCGGCTCCACATCCCGTACGCCTTCGGCATATCGCCGGTGACCACGGCGTTCAGAAAATGATACACGGCTACTTTTTCGCCGTGATACCGCAGCAACCACCAGATCGTTCCGCCGCCAATCACCACCAGCGCGACCACCATGATCAGGTAGCGCCGCAATTTCGAATGCGGATGTTCTTCGGTCGCGTCCAGAAGTCCCACGAATTCTCCCCGTCTCACAATTGTCTTTTGAACAGCGCCAGGCTGCCTGAAATCATGACCGCCGAGAACCCGATCAAAATTAGCACGTCCATGTAAATGCCTTCAATGCCCGTATTTTTCAGCGTCAGATTCCGCAGCGCGTGCACCGTGTACGTAAAGGGATCGATCACCGAAATCCATCGCAGCCACGAAGGAAAGGCCTCCGTGGGATAAACTGCGCCCGAGGGGAAGAACAGAAGCATGTTCAGCACGCCGAAGATCGCCCGCGGCACCAGCGGATCGTCGATTCGCACCATCACCAGAAACATCAGGCTGATCATTGACAGGGCCGCCACGAAAATCACCACGGCCAGATACAGCAGCCGCTCCGGATGCCACAGCCCCGGAATTCCCGCGATCAATCCGCCAATGATCGTCAAACACATTCCTGCCATGAAAGCCTTCAGCGTCCCCGATCCGATCAGCCCGGCTACCAGCTCCGTTTTCTGAATCGGCGTCAGCAAATATCCTTCGTGCAAGCCGCGTTGCTTGTCGTCAATGTACGTGATCCCGCCACCGATCATCGCCGTGATGAAAATTCCCATTGCGGTCGATCCCGCCAGCAGATACTTGATGTACTCGATGTAGGGATACACCTCGACGACGTTCAGCTCCACCTGCCCGTCCAGCCGCCCGGTCACGTCCGGCGCATTCAACGCCGTGGTCATGTCCTGCGCGCTCTGCATCAACGAACTCGAAATAAACTGGTCGGTATTATCCTCCGTAAACACCAGCCGCGGCCGGTCGTGCTGGTAGTACCGGCGCGAAAAGTCATGCGGCACGTCGATCACCGCCTTCACGAAACCCGCCCGCAAATCGTCCACTGCGCGCGGAAAAGAGCTGTACTCCACCACGCGAAACGTATCGGGCCCAGCGGTCACCCCGTTGAACATTTCCTCGATCCGCCGCGACTGCACCGAATGGTCTTCGTCGACGAACGCCAAATCGGCATGCTTGATCTTCCCGCCGAACGCGTAGCCCAACACCACCAGCTGCACCAGCGGAAAAATCAACGAGCTGAGCATCAGCGCCGGGCTGCGGAAGAATTTCCGCATGTCTCGCTCGATCAACGCGCTTACTCGATACAGTTTCATCGGCTAGTTTCCCTGTGCTCTCAGCGAGAAAAAGGACTCGGCTGGTAGGCCGCTTTCTGCGGCGCATCTCGCAGCGCTGTCCCCGTGTAATGCAGGAACACATCGTCGAGCGTCGTCGTCTGCACGCTTACCCGCTTCACGGTCACTTTTTTCGCCCGCGCCAGGTCCATCAGCGCCGCCACAGTCGCGGGCCCATCGTTCGACGTGATGTGCACGATGTCCTCTCGCGGCGAAACGCCCGTCGCGTGTGACAGCCCATTCAGCTGCTCGATCCAATCCGGCGGCTCTCCCACAAATTCCGCCTCCACAACCTCCGTGCCCGGCACGTTGTCCTTCAGACGTGTCGGCGTATCGAGCGCCGCTAGCTTCCCATGATCCACAATCGCAATCCGGTCGCACAGCTTGTCCGCTTCGTCCATGTAATGCGTCGTCAGCAGAATCGTCAGCTCCGAGCGGTCTCGCAGCGATCGGATCATGTCCCATACGTTCGTCCGCGACACCGGATCGAGCCCCGTCGTAGGCTCGTCCAGAAACATGATCTTCGGCGAATGAACCAGCCCGCGCGCGATTTCCAGCCGGCGCCTCATGCCGCCTGAAAACGTCCGCACCAGCGCATCCCGAAAATTCAGCAGTTCCACTTGCTCGAGCAGCGAATCGATCAGTGCATCGCGCTTGTCCGCCGGCACGCCGTAGAGCTTCGCGTGAATCGTCATGTTCTCTTTGGCTGTCAGCTCGGGATCGGACGTAAACGCCTGCGGAATTACCCCCAGCACGTTGCGCACGCCGTTCGCATCGGTGCGTACATCGTGCCCGCCAATGCGCGCCGTGCCAGACGTCGGCGCCAACAGCGTCGTCATCATGCGGATCAGCGTGGTCTTGCCAGCTCCATTCGGTCCCAACAATCCGAAAATCTCCTGCCGTGCCACGCTGAACGAAACATCATTCACCGCCGTGAAATCCCCAAACTTCTTGACCATATGATCCACTTCGATTGCATTCATCTCAGTCCGTTAGACACCGTTCTCCTAAGATTTCTCAGCGCCCTCTGCCTCTTGGCTGTGAATAGCTTTTCTTTCAACGATCGCAGCGCTCAATGTTCAAAAATACGCGGCGGCAGGCTCGGCCCAGCGCCGGAGGCGCGCTTGAAATTAGCCCGGCACTCCGCCCGCCGCAGCGGGCGGAGTGCCGGGTGCAGCACGAAAAGGAAACTCCTAGTCCCGGTGGGACGGTTGAAACCAGTTCCCGCGTCACGACGGCTGCCCATTCCCACTTCGACGTTTCTCAGCCTCTTTGCCCCTCTGCTTCCCCGCCTCATTCTTACAATTTCGCGAACCAATTTCCTTTGCTCTTCCGCGGCGGTAACAACACCGTAGCGGTCATCCCGGTAAAAAGCGTCCGCCCCTCATTCGGCACCGCCACCTTGATCGCAAACGTCTTGATATCCCGCTTCGTTCGGCTCACATCCCGCTGCGTCGCATAGTCGCTCTCGACGCCCTTAAAAAACACCGGCCCTTCGATCACATCCCCGGAAGGCAATCGCACCTTGAGCACTTGGTTGAAGCTCAACGAATCGATGTAACTTTCCTCCACATCCGCACGCACCCACAAGTGGTCCACGTCGACAACGACTACAATCGGCGAACCCTGCCCTACCACCTCGCCCTGTTTCGCCACGCGCACCGACACGATCCCATCGATCGGCGCGTAAATTTTCGTATAGCCCAGTTGCGTCGCCGTCTCCGCCGCCGATGCCCGCGCCTGCTCCAGTTGCGCAATTGTTGTCGCGATCTCACTCCCACGCACATCCACCTGCTTGCGATTGGCCTGCGCCACGCCCAGCGCCGCTTCCTGTGCGTTCACCGAATCCTCTAGAGACTTCACGTTCGCCTGCGAAGCCTTTAGCGTCGCATCCGCGTGATCGCGATCCTGCGCCGACTCCACGCCACTGTCGAAAAGCTTCTGCATTCGCTCGTAATCGGTCTGATCGCGCCACAGCGTTGCTTTCGCCTGATCCAGCTGCGCGCGCGTCTGCGTCAACATCGCTCCAGCTTGCTTTACGCTCGCGCCCGTTTGATCGTCAGTCATCGAATAGTTGTGGTTCGCCTCGCTTACCTGCGCCTGCAAGCTCGCCACGTTCGCGTTCGCAGCTGCCAGACTCGCCTCCAGCTCCTTCGGGTCCAGCTCCGCGATCAGGTCGCCCTTTTTCACTTGCGAGCCTTCGTCTACGGTCAAATTGATGATCCGCCCCGTGATTTGCGGGCTGATGATCACCTCGTTGCCGTCCACGATTCCCGTCAGCGGAATGTCGCCTCCCCACGGCGTCGTGAACACGTAGAAACCCAGCGCGATCAGAAACACCATTCCGATGATGATGAATGTCCTCTTGCTGCCGCTCATCTGTTTTGTCCGTTCCGGCTCTCGAGTGCGTGCTCCAGAAAATCCATCATGGCCTTTTTCCGCGCCGCCACTGCCTCTGGCGCCAACAGGTTCTTCCCCTTCACCCGGCTCAGGATGCCCGCCGCTGCGAAATACCCCGTGGTCATCTGCAACGCCATATGCGCGATCTGATCGGGGTCCACGCGGCGGAACTCGCCCAGATCGATCGCCTCCCGAACGATGCGCGCCAGTTCCAGATGCAGCGGCCGGAAGAACTCCTTTACGAGCCATTCGAATCCCCGGCCCGCTTCCATCGCCTGCCGCTGCACCAGCCGCGGATAGTTCGGATGGCTCGCCAAAAAGTCGAAATAGCCGTTCACGTAGGCAAAAAACTGATCGCGCGGACGTGTCGCCTTCTTCGCCAGCCCCAGCACTCCCCTGCGGTATTGCCGCAGCAGGTTCTCCAGCACCGCGCGATGCAGCCGGCGCTTGTCGCCGAAGTAGTAGTACAGCATCGCCTTATTCGCGTGCGCCGCTGTGGCGATTTCGTCCGTGCGCGCCCCTTCGATCCCTTGTGCGGCAAACTGCTGTTCGGCCGCGGCCAGAATTCGCCGCGCCGTCGCCGGGTCCTCACTTTTTCTACGTCCACGACCCACTTTTGTTTCGACTCCTTCTTCGCCTTTTAGGGGTCGGAGCTTCAGCTCCGACATTAACGGCTCGAACTTCAAAGGCGCTTTAGCCCCTGAGCCTGCGACCCCGTCTCAAACTCCCAGCCGGTTCATGTATTCGTCGGGGTACCGCGCCGACCGCCGCGCCTCGCGCGAAAAGCCCGTCAATCTGCTTCAGCTCGGCAGGCGTCAGCTTCACGTCCAACGCGCCGAGGTTCTGATCCAGATACTTCCGCCTTTTCGTTCCCGGTATCGGCACAATGTCATCGCCCTGCGCCAGCACCCACGCCAGCGCGAGCTGCGCCGGAGTGCATCCTTTCTCCGCCGCAAGCTTTTCCACCCGCTCCACCAGCGCCAGATTTTTCTGGAAATTCTCCCCCTGGAATCGCGGCGAGATTCTCCGGAAATCCTTCGGCCCGAAATCCGCGCTCTTTACCTGCCCCGTCAGAAATCCCCGGCCTAGGGGGCTATACGGCACCAGCCCAATCCCCAGCTCGCGGCAGGTGTCCAGAATTTCGCCCTCCGGATCGCGCGTCCAAAGCGAATACTCGCTCTGCAACGCGGTCAATGGATACGTGGCATGTGCACGACGGATCGTTTTCGCGCCGGCCTCGGAAATTCCCAGGTAGCGCACCTTGCCCTGCTCGATCAGCCGCGCCATGGCCCCAATCGTGTCCTCGATCGGCGTGCTCGTGTCCACGCGATGCAGATAGTAAAGATCGATCGTCGAAATCTTCAGCCGCTTCAAACTCTCTTCGCAGGCCCACTGCACGTACTCCGGCTTCCCGTTCACGCCCAGAAACCGCCCATCCGGCTGCCGCATATTCCCGAACTTCGTTGCCAGGATCACTTCATTGCGCCGCTTCGCCAGCACCGGCGCCAGCAGCTCCTCGTTCGTCCCGCCGCCGTACATGTCCGCCGTGTCGAGCATGGTGATGCCCTTGTCGATCGCATGATTCAGCGTCGCCGTCGATTCCGCGTCATCTGTCGTCCCATACGACTGCGACATCCCCATACACCCCAACCCCAGCGCCGACACCACGAGCGAACTCTTCCCCAACCGCCGGTATTGCATCGTTAATTCTCCTGAATTAGACAAAGATATTCTTCAACTAACCGGTTAGTTTAATTAGCAGCGAAGCGCCTGTCAAGCGATCGCGCAATGCAACTAGATGCTCCGGTCGCAATTCGAGATTCGTGGAGTGTGGCGGCTTGCCGCCGCTGGCGCATCCTCGCGCAAGGAGCCTGCCGATCGCAGGGGCGTAGCACCGCTACGCGCGACAAAAATACTTGGCATCCCCGCCGCCACGAGCAACGGCTAGGTAGCGGGCCGCCTTCATGCGGGCTCTTGAACAGTAAAGCGCGCCGACCGTTGGGCAGTGTTATAGACGTGTCGCCGGCACCGCCAAATCCGAAAACTCGCTCAGCACGCTGGTCCTGTTACCGCAGTTCCATTGACCGCGACGATTCGCCCGATTAACGTCGGTTGGGGACTTCTTGGGCCCCGACGGCACGCTTCACAGTGCCCCGCCCTGCGGGCCGGGGCTGCATGCTCTTTGACAACTGAATAAGCCGTAAGTGGCACAGACGCTCTTGTCTGTGGTCTTGCGAAGGCCATTCTCGCGAAAGCCAAGGCCATCCCCGCTCCGCGGCCTCATCGAAAGCGCGATTCCTGGCGCCGTTCCCGCCAGCGGGAGGATATTTCTATTCGACAATGTAAATGAATAGAAATCGTTATATCTTCATGAAAACAAAGCCTCGGGGCCATTTCTACTCGACAATTATTTGGAGGGGGTAAGCGAGGAAAGAAATCAGCCTTCCAGCGCCCCGCCGGCGCCGGCAGGAAGCTCGATTGAATACTTCGTGCGGGCTTTTTCGCGATGCAGTTCGAAGGCCAGCTCGATCAGGCGATCGATCAGCTTTGTGTAGGGCAAGCCAGAAGCTTCCCACATCTTCGGGTACATGCTGATCGACGTGAAACCCGGAATCGTATTGAGCTCGTTGATGAAAATCTTGCCGGTCTTGTTCTCGAGGAAGAAATCGCAGCGCGCCATGCCAGTCCCATCGATCGCTTTGAACGCCCGCACCGCGTATTCCTGAAATGTCTCGACCTGTTTCTTCTTCAGCGGCGCTGGAATCAGCAGGCGAGTTCCCTGCTCCAGGTATTTCGCCGTGTAATCGTAAAATTCGCGATGCGGCAAAATCTCGCCGGGAATCGACGCTCGCACGTCGTCATTGCCGAGCACCGACACTTCGATCTCTCGCGCGGTCACAGCCTTTTCGACCATGACCTTCAGGCCAAACTCCGCAGCCGTATCAATCGCCGCGCCCAATTCATGCGCCGCCTTCACCCGTGTCATGCCGACCGACGAACCCAGCGTCGCCGGCTTCACGAAAAGCGGAAACTTGAATTTCTTCTTGATCGCCTTGATCACCCTCCCACGTTCGTGCTCCCACTCCGATCGCCGCACGGCAATAAACGGGACAATCGGCAGCCCCGCTTCGGCAAACAGCCGTTTCTGCACGTCTTTATCCATGCCCACAGCGGACGCCAGCACGCCGGCGCCCACGTATGGCAGCCCCGCCAGCTCGAGCAATCCTTGAATCGTTCCGTCTTCGCCGAACGTCCCGTGCATCACGGGAAACATCACGTCCACGGCGATGCTCGGGTGCCCGGACGACGGCGCAATTGGCATCAGCGATGCCGAAGTGGGATCAGCCGGCAGCGAAACGCGCTCGCCCGATTTCAAAACCTCCGGCAGCAGTTTCTGTGCGCCGATTCCAACCAACCAGCGGCCATCCTTGGTGATGCCGATCGGCACAGCTTCATATTTCTCAGGATCGAGCGCGCGAATTACCGACGCTGCCGAGGCGAGCGACACCTCGTGTTCGCCGGATCGCCCGCCGAAGATCACGCCCACGCGCAGTTTCTTGGAAGTGGTCATCACAGAATCTTTTTCCCCAGGCCTGAAAGCACTAATTCAACACCGAGCAGCGCGGTCGTGTTATGCAAGTCGATCACCGGATTGATTTCGACCAGCTCAAACGACACCATGGCGCGGCTGTCCGCAATCATTTCCAGAGCCAGATGCGCCTCGCGGTAAGTGACGCCGCCGCGAACCGGCGTTCCAACTCCCGGCGCGTCCGACGGATCGACGAAATCCATGTCGAGGCTCACGGCGACTCCTGCGGTGTCGTCCGTCGCGAACCGCAGCGCTTCCGCCATCACCTCGCGCATGCCGCGCTCGTCGATATCGCGCATCGTGAACACATGCACACCGGATTCCTTCGCGAACCGGCGCTCCTTCGAATCCAGATCGCGGATGCCGACCAGCGCCACATTGCGCGGTTCCACCATGGGTTTCACGTCCGCGAGATCGACCAGCTCCGGCGGACCGTAGCCCATGATTGAAGCCAGCGGCATGCCGTGGATGTTGCCGGAAGGCGACGACTCCGGTGTGTTCATGTCGCCGTGCGCGTCGAGCCAGATGACGCCAATGCGTTTGCCTTCCTTGTGGTAGTGCGCCGCGGCTCCGGCCACCGTGCCCACCGCGATCGAGTGGTCTCCGCCGAGCACCAGCGGAAAAATGTCTTCGTCCAGAGTCTTGCGGACCATCTCCGCCAGGCCCTTGCAGGTTTGCGCGATTTCGTCCAGATAGCGCGCCTTCTTCTCGCCGTAGGGCTGTTCTTCGGCCTGCGGCACCATGACGTTACCTTCGTCGTCAACCTGCCGACCCAACTGCTTTAGGCGGGATTGCAAGCCTGCCACGCGCAGCGCGGACGGCCCCATATCCACGCCGCGGCGGCTCGCGCCAAGGTCCATCGGCACACCGATGATGCGTATCTTTTCAGCCATATTTGACGCTTTTGTCGCCGACCCAAGACGGCGAAGGAGCTGCCAGAGGCGGTTCTAAGGATAGACGCGATACAGCATGCGTGGGAAGGGGATGACTTCGCGGATGTGCTCGGTTCCGCAAATCCACGCCACCGTGCGTTCCAAGCCCAGACCGAAGCCGGCATGTGGCACGCTGCCATAGCGGCGCAGGTCGAGGTACCACTGGAACGATTCTTCCGGCAGTCCGGCGTCGCGGATTCGCTTCACCAGCGTCTCATAGCTCGACTGGCGCTGGCCTCCCCCGATGATTTCGCCTCCACCTTCCGGCGCGATCATGTCAAAGCTGAGCGCGAGATCGGGCCGCCCCGGGTCTGTGTCCATGTAGAAGGCTTTCATCGCCGCCGGATACCGATGGATCACCACGGGCTTGTCGAACGCTTTCGAGATGAGCGTCTCTTCGTCGCCGCCGAAATCATCGCCCCATTTCGTGGGGTTGCCGGCGTCCTGCAGCACTTTCACCGCTTCGTCGTAGCTGATGTGCGGAAAGGGCGGCACAATCTTCGAAAGCTTTTCTACGTCGCGACCGAGCGTCTGCAGCTCGCGCGCACGGTTCTGCACCACGCCCTGCACGATCGCGCTGACCAGTCCTTCGCCGAGCGCGATCATGTCGTCCAGATTGGCGTAGGCCGCTTCGGGCTCGAGCATCCAGAATTCGGTCAGATGGCGCCGCGTCTTCGATTTTTCCGCGCGAAAAGTCGGTCCAAACGTGTAGACCTTTCCCAGCGCCGCGGCCGTGGCTTCCACGTACAGCTGGCCAGACTGCGTCAGATACGCTTTCTGATCGTCGATGTAATTCACTTCGAAGAGCGTGGTGGTGCCTTCGCAGGCCGCGGGCGTGAAAATCGGCGCGTCGGTCAGCGTGTAACCCTGCGCGTCCATGAAATTCCGGGCGGCGCGGATCGCTTCGGCGCGAATGCGCAGGATGGACGCTTGCCGGGGTGTGCGAATCCACAAATGGCGCTGGTCGAGCAGAAAATCGACGCCATGCTCTTTCAGCTGAATGGGGTAGGGCTGCGATTCCGGCACGCGTTGCACGACCTCTATCGCGCTGACATGCATTTCGCAGCCACCGGGTGCGCGGGGCTCGCCCTGAATCTTTCCCGTGGCGATGACGCTCGATTCCTGCGTCAATCCCTTGAGCGCGGCGAAAGCGTCGGGCGTTTCTTTCAGCGACACGACTCCCTGGATGACTCCGGTGCCGTCGCGAAAAATCGGGAACAAAAGCTTGCCCGATTCGCGCATGTTATATAGCCAGCCGCGAATCGTGACGAGGCTTCCAACGTGTTGCGCAGCGCTCTCGATGGCAATAACAGGAACGGGCGATTGCGATGGTTGGTTCATGGAATTTTCAGTCGAGGTATCAGGCGTGAGCCGGATCGCTGCGCGTGCCTTTCCCGTGGAGATTTTCCTCGATTCTGTCGAACGCAGCGCGGATCTGATCGAATGCGGGCGCGCCAGGTGCAGTTTCCTTCAGCTCCAGCACCAGCGGAAGCGGCTCGGGCGCGGACGCAAATTCGGCGAAGGCTGCATCCCAGTCGATCGTGCCATCCCCCGGCAGCAGGTGCTCATCTTTTTCGCCGTGATTGTCGTGGATGTGTGCCGTCACGGTCAGGCCGCGCATCGCGTGGAAGCCGGCGAGTGCCCCTCCTTCCAGGTGCGCGTGGCCGATATCGAAGCAGAATCGCAAACTGTTCAGATGCGTGTCCTTGACGAACTGCACGAGCGACGCGGGCGAGCCGATTTCGTTGGGCGTGTTCTGTAACGCGATCGTTACTCCGCGGTGCTTGGCGAAAATGGACAGGATCTCGAGCGAATTGAAAGCGGCATCGAGCTTGCGCGGATCAGCCGCCTGATGCCCGGTAGCCAAGTCCAGCACGAAAAACCGAAAAGGGATCAGCTCGGCCGCCTCCAGCGCTCGTTTCATCTCATCCACCGCATCTTGCCGGCGGATCCGCTCGGGATCGGCTATCGATATCGTCACTCCGCTTCCCCGCCCCCCGGTCTTGTCGCGATCGGCAGGAGCGTGCAGCGCATGAAGCGTCATGCCATTTTCGCTCAGCGCGGAGGCCATTTCGCGGACAGCGGGCGCCGAGCCGTATGCGAAATGATACGAGTCGCAGAAAATCTCCAGCGCCTCGATTCCAGTATTGGAAATATCCGACATCAGCAACGGGGTCAGCGGCTGGCCGCGATAGATGTTTGTGGAAAGAATTCGCTGCATCCTGCCCTCGGTGCTGCAGTGACGAGAGACCATCTATCGTCGATGGAAATTGTTCCGGCGTCAATAGAGGGCTCGGATCGGGAGAGATTCAGATCGTTCAGAAGGAGGTAGCCGGGGATTTGTTACTGGCTTGCATCCTATGACGTCCGTTGTTCGGGCCATTGTTCGGATCGTCGTTCGGATCATCGTTCGGCCGTTGCCTTTCATGATTCCTCAGGCAACGTTCAAGAGTGGAGCGGGCCAGCCGGGCATGCGCCAGCCCGCTGCAGCCGAAAACTATGACGCAGCTTTGATGCTGGTGACGTGAATCGTCTTGCTGGCCGTATCGTAACTGCCCATAACTTTTACTTTATCGCCCGCAAACTTCTCGGGCTTGGTCTGGTCGTCCAACTGGTAAGTGGTCTTGGTCGCTGAATCATAGAGGACGTACTTGGCTCCCCCTTTGACGCACGCGGCTGTGCAGGCCTTCGCGGTTTTCGGACCGCCTTCTTTTCCCATCATTCCACTGTGCGAGCCCATCGACGCGCAAGCACTATCCATTATTTCACCGCTAAAGGTTTTATCCGCCGGAGCGGCGAGGCTCAGGCCAACGAAAATCAAGGCTCCACCGAGGGTGACTGCGAACTTCTTCATTGGTTCTCCTTTCAATTTGGAACTATCGCCGATTTCGCCGTAGTGCTGGTCCTTCGCTCATGCTGGACCTTCACTTTTTTGATGGTCCGAAACCGGAAAAGTACACTAGAAATCCGCGCTCAGACGCCCTAAGGCCAATGCGCCCAAAGACGGTCCAAAATCGCGCAGGGCGACATCGTAATATCCGGACAGCAGAAGCAGGTCGATGATAATTCCTCAGAGCCGCGCCATAATGATATAGGCACCGATACGCGGCCTGACGGCGACGAGAATGCCCGCGGCGATTTCCACTACGCCTACAATCATCATCAACGTGTGACCTGATACCGGCGATAACCGGATGTGCCGGCGCATGAGGACCTCGAACAGAGCTGGGCCGGCCAAGACGCGCTCGACCAGGGATTCGTTGGTCAAGCACGCTAGCGGGACAGGTAAAGTTCTACGCATAGGCGCCGGACAATGACACTGATCGTCGGGGGACGGTCAGTGCCGGTCTCGATCGCGCAAATCTGTGTCCGCAGATACCTGTCCCGTGGTTCAATTGCGGCCGTCGGTGCACCCTAGCCTCTTGGGGAGGACACAGATGGAAAGCATGATCGCCAAACTGCTGGACGATTTTGACCGCGGGAGAATGACGCGACGCCAGCTGATCAAAAGCCTTGCCGTCGTCGGAGCGGCCGCGACATCCGTGACACCGGCGTCAGGAGGAAGTTCGAAGGGATTCCGGGCGGTCGCGGTCAATCACATTTCCTACCAGGCGAAAGATTACGCAAAGACGCGCGATTTCTACACGGATCTGCTAGGAATGAAACTCGTGGGGGACACGGGCGCTCTGTGTAGATTGATCATCGGCGATACGAATACGTTTGTGATTCCGCGCAGGGCCCCCGACGGCAGCACTCCGCCACAGATCGATCATGTTGCATACACCATCGAGAACTGGGATAAGAATGCGGTGAAGGCTGAATTGGAGCGTGGCGGGCTTGATCCGAAACCCGACACCGAGAACAGCTTTCACGTAAAAGATCCCGAGGGTTTCGATCTCCAGAACTGCGGCAAGGACCTGAAGCCCGTCTAGGCAGTCGATCTCTCGCGCCTCGAAGCCAGCGAACGCGAGTCGGTGATCAGCTGAAATCTCAAAAGAACCTTCCGGAGGAAAGCGCCATGCGATTTCTAATGCTGATGTCCCTAGCCGTGCTGACGGCGGCCGCTTCCACCGCGGGCCAGGACGCCTGCTCGTGGTCGCGCGACGTGCGCCTCGTCAACGGCAAGATTCATACGCTCGATCCGCAGGATCGCGTGGTCAGCGAGGTGACTATTCAAGAAGGCCGCTTCGCCTATGTCGGGCCGCTGGGAAACCGCAAAGTGAATCCATGCACGAAGGTAATCGATCTGCACGGGCGCGTCGCGGTCCCTGGTCTCATCGACAATCACAATCATTTCGTACTGTTTAGCCAGCGCCCCGGCTACAACGTGATGATCGAGACCGCCACGAGCATTTCGCAAGCGATGGCTTTGCTCGCAGAGCGAGCCCGAACGGTTCCCGCCGGCGCCTGGGTGACCGCGATTGGCGACTGGACGCCGCGCCTTTTCGCGGAAAACCGCCTGCCCACGCTCGCGGAATTGGATCAAGCGGTGCCGGACCATCCCGTGTTCTTCGCTACTTTCGGCCCCGCGGTTACCAACAGCGCGGGGAAAAAGATTTTCGAGAGCCAGGGAATCGCCGTTAACGCCACCACGGGCGCCCTGGAGGGTCCAGCTGCCGTAGCAGCACTAGGCGCGCTGCGCAAGATGCAGACTCTTGACGACAAAATTCGCAGCGCCCAGGACGCCCAGGCCTACGTGCTGCGTTACGGTTTAACAACCAGCGTCGATATGGGAGTCTTCGCTGATCCCGGCAGCCCGGATCTGCAGGACAGCTTTACGTTTCCCGGCATCGCCAGCGCGAACCCATGGACCGTTTACGACCAGATTCTCGCGCTCGATCAGCAGCACCAACTCGACGAACGCGTCCGTATCTTTCTTCTCTCGATGGACAAAACGATGGCCCTGCCGATCTTGAGCGAACGCTTGCGCCACGTTTTTCCCGACTTTGGCGACGACATGCTTCGAGTTTCGGGGATCGGCGAATTCGCGTCACCCTGGTTTGCGAATTTCGCAGGCGGGCAACATCCGGAAAATTACGAAACGGCGCTGCAGCTGGTGGCCAAGCACGGCTGGCCCTACCAGCAGCACACGTTGTCTCTCGCGGAAGTGCAGTTCACCGCCCAAACCTATGAAAAGGTCAACGCCATCACACCGATAGCCGGCTTGCATTGGTCGATCGCGCACGTTCCCGCGATTGATCCCCAGACTTTGCAATCCATGAAAGCGATCGGCGTGGGCATGGCGCTGCACGGCTGGAAATATCTGCAGGGCGGACAGGGCACGCCTGCCGGGCAACCGGCGGGTCCGCCGTATCGCACGATCCTCGAAAGCGGGATTCACGCCGGCGCGGGCTCGGATGCGGGCGACATTTCCGTGCTCGATCCCTGGTATGAAATCTATTACATGGTGACCGGCAAAGACTGTACCGGCGCGCTGATCAATTCTGGCGAGCAGGTCACGCGCGAACAAGCATTGCGCATGTACACGGCGGACAACGGTTGGTTTTTTCGCGAGGAGAACGCGCTGGGGTCGATGGAGACGGGCAAGCTGGGCGATGTGGCTGTGCTTAGCGACGACTATTTCGACCGCAAGGGAGTTTCGGACGAAGGGATCAAGCAGCTAAAATCCGTTCTTACGGTGGTCGGCGGTCGCATCGTATACAGCGAGCTTCAGTAACCGCTGCTAGAGTTACAGTTCGAGTGCAACGGCATACTCGCGCCGTGAGGTGATACTTGCAAGGCGATGCTCAAAACCAAGGTTCGATGGCGCAGGCGTGGAGTAAGGTCCCGCTCGTCACACTGACGTTCTGGATCGTGAAGATTCTGGCGACGACCGTTGGAGAGACGGGCGGCGACGCGCTTTCGATGACGCTCAACCTAGGCTACCTGGTGAGTACGCTCATTTTTCTGGGATTTTTCGCCATCACCCTGACGGCGCAGCTGGCGTCACGCCGCTATCATCCGGTGTTTTACTGGCTGGTTGTGGTAGCGACCACTACGCTCGGAACCACCACTTCAGACTACATGGACCGCACGCTGGGGCTGGGCTACATCAAATCGTCGATCGCGCTCTTCATGGGCGTGATCGTGGTGCTCGCCGTTTGGCACTTCGTCGCTGGACGAATCGAGTTTCAGAACGTGGTTTCGCGCCGGGACGAATTCTTCTACTGGCTGACGATCCTGGTGGCCAATACGTTGGGAACGGCCCTGGGCGATTTCACGGCGTCGGACACAGGTCTCGGCTTCGAACGCGGAGCGCTGGTGTTCGCCGGGCTGATCGCGGTCGTCGCCGCGCTGCACTTCTTTACGCGTCTGCCAAAATCAGTGCTGTTTTGGGCAGCGTACGTACTGACGCGACCGCTGGGCGCGACGCTGGGTGACACGCTGACCAAACCGCACGCTGAGGGTGGGCTGCAATTCGGCAGAATCACGTCGACGCTGGTGATCGCAGCGGCCATGGTGCTGATTCTGGCGTTTACGTCCTGGGATAAACCCGGAGAAAATGCGCCCGCCTGAAGGCCATGCGAAAACATTGGGAATAGATTCGATTGAGCTGGTCGTTGACTGGTGACCGCAGCGAGCAGCGCCCCTACAACAGTAACGCGAAATCAGCGGTGCCTTAGGCCTCGGAAAGAAAGTCTACTTTAAAGTTCGGATCGACCATGCCCGCGGCGGCTCCGCGTTTGTAGAGTTCGCGGACCGCGCGGCGGCCTTCTTCGCCGTAGTCGAGCGTCCAATTGTTTACATACATCCCGATGAACTTGTCGGCGAGCATGGGATCCATATCGCGGGCGAACTGCAGCGCGTATTCCACCGCGGGTTCGCGGTGCTCGAGCGCGTACGAGACGCTTTCGCGGATAATGCGGCCGATCTGGCGGCCCATGTCAGGGCCCAGGCTGCGGCGAACGGCATTGGCGCCGAGCGGCAGCGGAAGTCCCGTCTGATCCTGCCACCACTGGCCGAGATCGACGACTTTGTGCAAACCGATCTGTGAGAAAAGCAATTGGCCTTCGTGGATCAGCAGACCGGCTTCCACTTCGTGGGCCTGCACGGCGGCCATAATCTTGTCGAACGGCATCGTCACGGTTTCCACGTTCGGTT
The DNA here is from genome assembly GCA_963800535.1 of uncultured Acidobacteriota bacterium. Classification (GTDB taxonomy): domain Bacteria; phylum Acidobacteriota; class Terriglobia; order Acidiferrales; family UBA7541; genus Palsa-295. Next base: position 176,705 of record CAWDBK010000016.1, on the reverse strand, counting down.
CGAAGATCTTCAGAGCCAGATACGACGTGGTGCGGGTGCCGGCGACGGCGATTTTCTTTCCGGCAAGCTCGTTTTTCTTGATGGGATGCGAGGCCACCACAATCGGCCCGTAACCTTCGCCGAAACTTGCGCCGCAATCCAGCAATACGTACTTATCGGCGACAAACGTGTAGCCGAAAAAGCTGACCGCGGTCACGTCGTAAGTTTCCTGATGCGCGGCGTGATTCAACGTCTCGATATCGCAGAGGACGTGATTGAATTTCACCCCCGGCAAGCGGACTTTGCCGGTGGCGAGCGCATAAAACATGAAAGCATCGTCACTATCGGGAGAGTGCGCGAGCTGCAGGGTCACCGTTTCGTGGGCCGTGGCTGGTGTCGACATGTTCGTAACCGTTCCGCGCTCACGGATCGCCCGCCCGCCTCGCTGGCCGTTGCTGACCCTCGCTGACAGAGACACGTGACCCGTAACCGTGTGTCCCTGACTGCTGAGGCCTTGAAAAATCCGGCGTTTGGCGTGAGCGTCTTGGCGCTTGAATGCCGTTCAGAAGCGACCAAGGATACCACAGCGCCTCGGGATGGGTACAGGCCTGCGCGCCGCGCAGCTTGTGGCCGCCGCAGGAGATTCTTCCACCGCGTGAACGGAGGACGCGCAGGAGCTAGATCGTTTTTGCGGCAATAACCGGCAGCAAGAACTCCTGAAGTGCCTTGCTCTGCGAGAGATTGAGGCCTTCGAACTGCATTCCCATTGAATCCGTGCCGGCGACCCGCAGAACGCGGGCCACCAGAGCGAGCGGGGGCCCGGACGGCACGTGCAGGGTGGCTTGAGTGAGTGTGCCGACCGGCAAAACGCCGGACGCCTGCACAAACATTCCGCCGAAGCTCATGTCGAGCGTCGTGCCCTTCAATTGCGTCTCGCCTGACTGGATCACCACGTTGCACGACACCTTCACTCGGCGAAAACGCCGCTTTTCGTGCTCGATCGAATCGGTGGTGGCGCGGACGAGGCGCAGGATGTCCTGGCGCGCAACCGGTTTATAGAGAAAAAAGTTTGCCCCGGCTTCGAACGCGCGGGCCAGAAGCGCGCGCTCGTCTTCGCCGGTAATCACCATGATCGGAGTGGAAACGTTGAGCCCGCCCGAGCGAATTTTTCGGGTCAGCTCGATGCCGTTGGGCGCGGGCATGTTGACGTCCAGAAAAATGGCGTCGAATTTTTCGCGCGCCAGGAAGGTGACGGCCTGGCCGCTGTGCGTGAGCGCGAGCGAATCGATATCCACGGAATGCAGGACTTCCTTGATCAACTCGCAGTTTGACGGGTCGTCGTCGACGACGAGAGCTCGCGTGGTCATATTCACCTCCAAAGAGACCGTGCTGGGTACAGTCATTCCAGCGGCCTGGAACTCAGGTCCCCTGCTGGGGCTTCGCGGACGCGGCGAGCCAGCGATCAAGTTCCTCGCGCAACTGGCGAAAGTTTATAGGCTTCGAGACGCAGGCGCTGCATCCTGCGCGCATTACTCTTTCATAATCGGTAAGCATAGCGTGCGCAGTCACCGCGATAACGGGGATGGCGCGAAGTTTCGGTTGGTTGCGGATCCATGCGGCCAATTCAAGGCCGTCCTGAGCGCCCAATTGCACGTCGAGCAACACCGTTTCGGGCGGATCGCCCTGGAAGGCGGCGAAGGATTCGTCCAAGGTCGTGGCAGTTTGCACTTGGAAATCCTCGGATTCGAGCCAATCTACGAGCAGTTCGAGGTTGGCGGGATTGTCTTCGACCACGAGAATGCGATGTTTCATGATTTTGTCACCAGCTCCGGCGGTACGACCTGCTTCAACTGCTGGAACAAGACGTCCTGCCAGCGGTCAGATTTGCGAAGTAGCGCGGCACTATTGGACCGAAGATATTCTTTCTCGGCCTGGGTGAGGTCTTTGCTGGTCAGCACAAAGACAGACAGCTCAGCCGTCGATTGATTGGACCGCCATTCCTTCAGCAATTCAAAGCCGCTGACGTCCGGAAGGATCAGATCGAGGATTACCAGGTTAGGCAACCTGCGGGCGATTCGATCGCGAGCGGCGGCCCCGTCGCCGGCAATTTCGACCAGGTATCCCCGGTGCATCAGCGACTCGGCGATGAATTCGCGTGTGGGAGGATGATCTTCCACGACCAGGATGGATGCGGCTCCTGAACGTGCCGAGCGCCGAAGGCAACGGTCTACCGCCGACAACAGCACAAGTTTTTCCACCGGCTTTACAACATATTCGTCGGCGCCCAGCAGTGCGCCCGTGGACGGCTGATCGATGATGGTCACCACAATCACCGGAATCTGGGCGGTGCGCCGGTCGCTCTTCAGCGCAGTTAATATTTGCCAGCCGTTAATCGGCTTCATCACGATGTCCATGGTCACGGCGGAAGGCTGTAGCTCGGCTGCCATTTCGACTGCGCGTGCCGGTTCCGCGCACAGAGTGACTTGGTAGCCGGCGGAAACCAACTGCGTCTCCAGCAGCGTGGCCGCAGTCCGATCGTCCTCTACCACAAGTATTCGGGCGGCCGACGGAACGGCGTCTTTATTTGAAATCTCGATTTCTTCCCGTGGCTCGACGGACGGAATCAATGGCAGAGTAAAGAAGAAACAGCTGCCCTTACCGGGCTCGCTCTCCAGGCCGAGTTGGCCGCCGTGCAGTTCGACCAGCCGCTGCGTGATAGCCAATCCCAAACCGGACCCTTCCGCGGCCTTTGCATTCTGCGTAAGCCTGTAGAACGCCTCAAAGATGCGTTTCTGTTCGTCGGGGGGGATGCCGGGACCGGAATCACGGACCTCCAGCCGCACTTGATCTCCCACTCGCTTGCCGGCCAATTCGATCGTTCCGCCTTCCGGCGTGAACTTTACGGCGTTTCCGACCAAGTTCATCAAAATCTGCTTCAAGCGAGTGGAGTCCGCGCGAACGCTCAGCCCGGGCGCCGGATGCTTGATCAAACGATGGTTTTTCTTGCTCGCCAGCGGTTGCAGCGTGTCGCACACTTCCGACAAGCTGGCGTCGACGCGCACCGTTTCGATCGTGAGTTGAAGGCGTCCCGCCTCGATGCGAGAGAGATCGAGGATGTCGTTAATCAAGCGGAGAAGGTGCTTTCCGCCGGTGGAAATGTGGTTCACGTAGCGGCGCTGCTTGTCGTTGAGCGAACCGTAGCGGTCTTCGCCGAGCAGATCGGAAAAGCCCAGCACGGCGTTCAGAGGCGTCCGCAGCTCGTGGCTCATCGTTGAAAGGAACTGGTCCTTGAACTTGCTGGAGCGCTCGAGTTCCTCTTTGGCCAAAAGGACAGACTGCGAAAAAGCCTCCACTTCTCTCTTGGCCGTCTCCAACTCGGCGGTGCGTTCTCTGACGCGGTGCTCCAGCCCGTCGTGAGCCTTACGCAATTCGTTCTCGCTTTTGCCGATTTGCGTGAGCATTTCGTTGAATGCGTCGATCAGGATCGTCAGCTCGCCCTGATTCGAGATCGGGGTCGCGCGCACGGAATAATTCTTGTCGTGGGAAACGGCCTTGGCAATCTGAGCAAGGTCCACAATCGGTTTCGCCACGGCTTTGCGAAACACGGATGAAACGAGCAGCGCTGCCATCAGTGAAACGAGGAGCACGATGGCGGCAATGCCCATATAGCGGTTCAAACGTTGGTTCAGTTCCTCCAAATCCGATCGAATGAAGACGGTTCCAATCGGTTTTCCCTGAAAGACAATCGACCGCACCAATTCGATTTGCTCCCCTCCAAGCACGTGCGTTTCGATCTGGCCCGCCCGAAGAGATGGGGCCGCCGGAATGGGACCGTTCCGATCCCGCGAATACGTGGCCAGAGGCTGGCCATCGGGCATGTAGATTACGCCGGACAAAATATTGGGTGCGGCCTTCAACGCAGACAGTGTGGTTTCCGCGGCTTGAGGGTCGTTGAACAGCAAAGCGGAAGCGCTATTGGAACCGATGATCTGCGCTTGCGTCGAAAGGTTGCGAACGATGGTCTGCCGGAAGGTGATCAGGTCGTAGCCGATGAATGCCGCGCACGCCAGCACGAGTGCCGCGGCGCTGACCAGCATATTCATCCAAGTCAGCCTTCTCGCTATCGACGCGTTGGCATAATTCCGCATCGATCAGAAGCCTCCTGTACGAGAAACTTTGCGGACACTGGTCGCGACCTTGAGCAATTCGGAACTGAGAGTCAGTCCAGCTCCCTGCGCGCTATCGAGATTCACATCGAAGCGAACGCGATTCCCTTCCAGAATGAATCCAATCATGCCGCCGCGTTCTGAAAATCGAGGGATGTCGCTGACGGTGAGAACCCGAGTCTTGTCGAGCGCCGCCAAGTCCTCTTTCAAATGGTTTTCTTCCGAGGAGCTTATGAAGAGGATGCGGCAGCTGTCCACTTCCTGCGGTTTGGCGATTCGCTTTGCCGCCACGCTCTTTCCCGCAATGGTTCCACCCGCGAGCGTGGCATCCAGGGCTTGGCCGAACGGGTCCGCCCAGCACGCAAATCTCGAAGGATTCCGTGCGCTCGGCGCCACCATCATCCGGCCACTGAACGAACCTGCCGAAATTGTAGAGATATGCAGCTTTCACCTGGAATTCACTGGCTTTTGCCTGCTGGGCTTGTCCGCGCGAGACTGGCAAAAGCGAGCAGCAGAGAACCGCCGCAAGGATTCCCACGGCGCCGCGACATCTCCAGCCGATCCGATGCTCAATCGTTTTTCGCATTTCGCTTGCGAAGTCGTTCCGCTGCGTGGCCCTCATCGGGACTGGGATCTCCACGTGACTTTGCCGTAGAAGCTTCTTTCAATTCCTACCAGCGGCCCGTCATCACCGCCGAATTCGGCATGGTGATCTTGCAGCAAGTTCTGGCCCGTGAACGAAAGCTCCAGGTTGTGATAGGGATGCCAACCGAGTCGCACATCGAAGCTCGAATAGTCACCTACACTCGGCCCTGCGGGCATGGCGGTCTGTGCCGGCAGCGCCGAAACATAGCGATAGGTTGAGTCAAACTCGAAGCCCTTCGGTAAATTGAAGAGCGACTGCATTTCCACCTGATGATGAGGACTCGACCCGTTATCGGCCGCCGTGATCAACGAGTTGAAGGCGCCCGCGTGGGCATTGTTCTCCACGACCAGATGCAAGAAGGAATAGGAGCCTTTGAGCTCCCACCATTTGAACGGTTTCCAATCAGGCGCGATTTCCACCCCATCCGTATCGCCCTTCGTCGCATTGGTCAGAGGCAGTTGAAGGACTACGCGCGGCGGCTCAGGAGACGGAGGAGGCGGTATCTCCACAAGTACCGACTCCGGGCCGTAGCCGTAGAGATCGTTGTAGTCATTGTGGAAGAACGAGACATCCACATACAACTTCTTCACGACCAGCGTTCGATAGCCGACTTCCGTGCCCAGGAATTGTTCGGATTCGAATTTCGTGTTGCCGACGACCCGGAGATACAAGGGCGGATTGCCGGGTGTCTGCCCAAGAAAATCCGTAAGCTGTAGGTCTGTATCCAGCCTCGAAGGCGTTCGAACCGCCCTGGTCACCGCGGCCCAAAGTGACTGGTGAGCAGTCGGCGTCCAAATGGCGCGGACGTTCGGCTGAATTTCGAATCCGCTGTAATTATTGTGCTCGAACTTGGAGCCGACGATCAGGGACAGCTTTGTGGGAACGATGGATATTTGATCCTGCAGAAACCAGCTATAGATGCTGTCGGTTTCTTGATGTGGCTCGAAATCCAGAGTCTCGAACTTCTGGGTAATGCTGTCTGGACTCCATCGGGCGCCGGCACCCAGCAAGATATCGTGGCGATGCGCCAGCTTCCGATGGTACAGAAAATCGACATCGACCGTATTTCGTGTCTCGTCCAGCTGAGGGCTAAGTTGCGAGGTCCGGTCGTAATAAGCCTGAAATTGAAAATCTGAATCCTCATCGACCTGGCGCCGCCATCGAACCAGCAGATCGCCCCCGGCGTCGTCATGTGGTTGGTCGATGGTCTCAATCGAGGGCGGAGCATATAGAGAAACCTGCACGCGTTCGCCGGCGTAGCCCTTGTAGATGTCACCTTGAAAGGTTAGCGAATCGCGGGTGTCCTGCTGCCAATCCGTTCGGAAGCCCGCCTGGCCCATCTGCCACGCATCGAATTCCGAGTGGTCCGGGTGAAACTCCGCCGCCCGGCCGAAAGCCATCCCGTAGACGCGGTAATCGAAATCTTTGCCGTTCCCTCCGCCCAAGCGGTAATCACCCATGCCCTGGTCCACGTTGCCGCCGGTCGTGCTGACGAGTGCGCCGTGAGTATCTTTGGCGGATTTTGTGATGATGTTGATTACGCCGTTGACGGCATTCGCCCCCCAGATCGTGCCCCCAGGCCCGCGAATCACCTCAATGCGCTGGACATCCTCGAGCAGTACGTTCTGAAGTTGCCAGTAGACCCCGGCAAAAAGCGGCGTGTACACGCTGCGGCCGTCGATCAATACCAGCACCGACTTCGAGAACTCGCTGCCGAATCCGCGTATCCCCACGGACCAATGGTCCGAATCAATCCGCGCCACTTCCACCCCGGGAACCATTCGCAGGATTTCGGGCACGCTCGTAGCCCCTGAGCGGCGAATGTCTTCCTCAGTGATCACGTAGACTGCCGCGGCAGTGTTCCAGACTTCTTCCGGTTCCTTGGACGTGGTGGTGACCTCTACCGCACCCAGCTGTTCAAGGCTCAGCTGCTTCAGGTCATCGGCCGGGTTCTGGTTGTCTGGAGGGTTGTCAGCCTTTGCCGCATCAACCGGAGCCATACACATGACTAAGAAAATCAACGCGGACGCGCCGACAGGCCGCGCAAGGAGGGCACGAACAAGCTGGACGCAGCTGGATATCCAGTCCACCTGCCTCGAATATGAAGAAACCCTCATGTGGAACTTCCCACCCCAGGAGGCCGGCCCTGAGCCGCTGACGGTACCGACAAACTACGATTTTAGTGTCGCGAGCGTTAATTGAGCATCTTTGTGCTCCGGAGTGAGACAAACAGGTAATAGTACTAGGGACGCAAGCAGCAGGACGGCAGACCGGATGGCGGCTGGCTGGGTCGCGCGGCCCCCCACTCGAATCAGAATTTGCCGGGGAAAACGCGTTGACTCATCATTCCGCTACGAGATCGGGCGGGACGGTGAGCTTTAGCTGCTGGAACAGCACATCCTGCCAGCGATCGGACTTGCGAAGCAGGGCCGAGCTGTGGGACTCCAAAAATTCCTTTTCCGACTGGGTAAGATCCTTGCTGGTCAGGACGAAAACGGGAAGTTCGGCGGTGGCGGGGTTACTGCGCCATTCGGCAAGAAGGTCCAATCCGTTCGCGTCGGGCAAGATCAAGTCCAGGATCACAAGCCCTGGCAGAGCGTTCACGTTCGCGATGCGTGAGCGGGCTGCGGCGCCGTCGCCTGCGATGTCGACCAGATACCCCCGATGCATCAGCGATTCGGCGATGAACTCGCGCGTCGGCGGATGATCTTCAACGATAAGAATCGAGCGGGGACCTGAGCGTGGCGAACGGCTGAGCGCGCGATCGACGGAGGCCAGCAGGACCAGTTTCTCGACCGGCTTGACAATATATTCGTCCGCGCCGAGCAAAGCGCCCGCGGAGGGTTGGTCCACGATGGTGACCACGATCACGGGTATGTGGGCCGTGCGGCGGTCGCTTTTCAGCGCGGTGAGAATCTGCCAGCCGTTGATCGGCTTCATCACGATGTCCATCGTGACGGCAGCGGGCTGCAGCTCTACAGCAATATCGACCGCTCTTTGCGGATCGGTGCATAGCGTGACGCGGTATCCGGCTGAGACCAGCTGTGCCTCGAGCAGGGCGGCGGCGGCCTTGTCGTCTTCAACTACCAGTATGTGGGCCGCGGGCGCGAGGTTGGCGGAGCGCTCCACTGTGAGTTGCTCGCTCTGCGTCACCTCCGGAACGTACGGCAACGTGAAATAGAAACAGCTTCCCTGCCCCACCGTGCTTTCGAGGCCCAGCTTTCCTCCATGCAATTCGACCAGACGTTGGGTAATGGCCAGACCAAGGCCCGTGCCTTCGGGCGCTTTCGCGCTGTGGCTGAGCCTATAAAACGCTTCGAAGATCCGCCGCTGCTCCTCGGAAGGAATACCCGGGCCCGTGTCACGAACGTCGATGCGCACGGCATCGCCAATTCGCCGGGCCGAGAGGTCGATCTTTCCCCCTTCCGGAGTGAACTTGACGGCATTGGCAATGAGGTTCATCAGGATCTGTTTGAGGCGCGTGGAATCGGCCTTGACGCTCAGACCGGGTACCGCATGACGCTCGAGGACGTGGCGTTTCTTGCTGACCAGCGGATGCAGCGTGTCGCATGCTTCGGAAAACAACGTCTCCAGGGAAACGGTTTCGATCTGCAGCTGAAGGCGTCCCGCCTCGATGCGCGAAAGATCAAGAATGTCGTTGATGAGTCGGAGGAGATGCTTTCCGCCGTTGGTGATATGGCTCAAGTAGCGCTGTTGCTTTTCGTTGAGCGCGCCATAGCGGCCCTCGCCGAGCAGATCGGAGAAGCCGAGAACAGCGTTCAGCGGCGTCCGCAACTCGTGGCTCATGGTGGAAAGGAACTGGTCCTTGAATTTGTTGGATCGCTCGGCGTCGTTCTTAGCGGCCACGAGTTGTTCCTGGGCCTGCTTCAGCTCGGTCACGTCGCGAGCCGTGGCGAAGATGATCTTGTCTTCCGGAGACGTGGTCGCGTTCCACATGAACCACCGGAACGAGCCGTCTTTGCAAAGATAGCGGTTCTCGAATTGGATCGCGTCATGGCCTTGCGCCAGCCGAGCTGCCACCGCAGCGGTGCGTTCGCGATCGTCCGGATGGATGAACGCGGTGAACGGGCGCGAGGTAAGCTCCTCGGGCGTCCAGCCGAGCACTTTTTCCCAAGCCGGGTTCACACGCTTGAAATATCCGTCGAAGCCGGCGATGCAGAGAGGATCTAGCGAAAGCGTGAAATACTTGTCGACCTCCTCGCGCGAGCGCCGCACTTCGGCAATCTGCTTTTCAAGCTCGCGAGCCAATGCCTGGTTGGCCGTGGCGAGGCGCGATTGGCGGCGCATGAGCAAGGCGGCGAACGTCGCCGTTCCCAAATAGATCAGCAGCAGGTACAGAGTGATGTTGCGGAATCGCGTCTTCAGCCGCATCGCGGGGGCCAGCGCCAGGCTTTCCGGGCGTTCGTACAGCGCTGCCCATCCGAGGCGAGGAATGGGCGCATAGCCCACAAAGTTGTTCTCACCGTCGAGAATGACTTTGTCGCTGCCTTCCGCTCTATGCATGGCTTTGCCCACCAAGCCCGAGAGCGAGATATTCGCCGTTGCGCTTGGCGGGGCGATGTTTGGCGACGCAGCGACCACGCCATTGGCATCCACTATGGCGAATCCCTCCCACCCCATCGCGTTGAACTTCGCCGCAAGCGCATCCACGCTATACGTGGCCATCAGTATTCCCGCGGCGTTGCCCTGGTCGTCGAGAATCGGAACGGAAACGGCGACCACCAGAGGCTTCGACCCGGCGTCGGTTCGGTAGACATTCGAAACGTACGGCTGCCAGCGCGCAACGACTCCTTTGTACCAGTCGCGATAGGCGAAATTGCGACCCACGATTTTGTCGGAAGGAACGATCACGCGCAGCGTGCCGTCCGGTTCGTAGATGCTGGCAAACAGAAAGGCAGGCTCGAACGTTCGGGCCTCTTGGAGATCACGTTCGATCGAGGGCAGGTTGCGACGCTGCCAATCGTGGCGAAGCGTGTCGCGCCCCGCGATCGAGGTAAGGATGTTCTCGGCGGAAGAAAGATCCTTGTCGATAATTGCCGCCAGCGTGCGTGCGCGGACCAAATCCTCGGCAAGCTCGCGATTCTCGATTTCCCCCGTGGTCTGGAGATACATCCAGTAGGCGCTGCCCATCAGTGGTAATACAAAGAGAACCAAAAGAAGGACGAGTAGCCACCCGCCCCGACCGGGGCCGGATGAAGATGCCTCCATGCGCATTGGCTTGCCGCCATTTCCAGCCGACATCAACTCTCTCCAGGGCGAAATTCCGCGAAGAGCAAATAAGCTAGTAGAGGGGCCGAAAAGCCATCGTGGGCTCGAACATACATTTTAACGGGATAAACCGGCAACCGTCCCATTACGGCACGAATTGTGACGATCGGTTAATACCGTAGAGACTGCATATGCACCTGCAAACCCGAAACCCAACCCAGCGGGTCGCGCAAACCGATCCGTGGCCGGTGGCGCGGCGCTGTGTATCTCCGGTAGAATGCCGCGGGAGACCCCTCATGCCTTCATTTGCCGGAGTCGATTTTCTGGACTTCGATTCCCTGCTGAGCGACGAAGAAAAGCTGGCGCGAAAATCCGTCCGGCAGTTCGTGGACGAAGAGGTGCTGCCCATTATCGTGCAGCACGATCGCGAAGGCACGTTTCCGATGAACCTGGTGCCGGCGATGGCGAAGTTGGGACTCTTCGGCGCGAATTTGAAGGGTTACGGCTGCGCGGAAATGTCGAATGTCGAGTACGGACTGGTCACGCAGGAACTCGAGCGCGGCGATTCCGGGCTGCGAAGCTTCGCCTCCGTGCAATCGGCGCTGGTGATGTACCCGATTTACGCGTTTGGCTCGGACGCGCAAAAGGATAAATGGCTCCCCGCTCTTCAGCAGGGCAAGGCAATCGGCTGCTTCGGACTCACCGAGCCGCAATTCGGCTCCAATCCCGGAGGGATGCTCACTCGCGCGGTGAAAACCGGCGACACCTACATCCTCAACGGCGAAAAGATGTGGATCACCAATGGTTCCATCGCCGATGTCGCCGTGGTTTGGGCCAAATGCGAGGACGAAAAGGTCCGCGGATTCCTGGTCGAAAAGAACGCTCCGGGCTTCAAGGCCTGGGCCATTCACGGAAAGCAGTCTCTGCGCGCTTCGGTCACGTCCGGTCTCGCGATGACCGATTGCAAAATCCCCGCCGCGAATCTGCTGCCTGGCGTGCAGGGCCTGCGCGGCCCGCTTTCGTGTCTCGATCAAGCGCGTTACGGAATCGGCTGGGGCGCCATCGGCGCTGCCATGGCCTGCTACGACACCGCGCTCAGCTACGCGAAGCAGCGCAAGCAATTCAATGACAAGCCCATCGCTTCACATCAGCTCGTGCAGGAAAAGCTCGTCTGGATGATCACCGAAATCACCAAGGCCCAGTTCCTGGCCCTGCAGGTGGGCCGCTTGAAGGATCAGGGGCGGGTGCATCCGTCGCACATATCCATGCTCAAGATGAACAACGTCTGGATGGCCCGCGAAACCGCCCGTATGGCGCGCGAAATCCTGGGCGCCAACGGCATCGTGGACGACTACGTAATCATGCGCCACATGAACAACCTTGAATCGGTCTATACCTATGAAGGAACGCACGATATTCACAAGCTCGTGATCGGTGAGCGTGTCACCGGTATCTCCGCATTCATCTAATTCCGGGCACATAGCAGCCCGAAATTGGCCCCGCCGCCATGCGTTTGGAATATGATGGTCCAACGGGCGGGACCTTGTCGTAAGTTCAAGCTCACTCTCAGGGGGATGTATGGAACGTGCTTTGAGTCTGGAATTCTTGCGCGTGGTCGAGGTGGCGGCGATCGCCTCGGCGCGCACCATGGGCCTGGGAGACGGCCACAAGGCCGATCAAGCGGCCGTCGAATCGATGCGCGCCGAGATGGACACCGTCAGCATGAACGGCACGATCGTGATCGGCGAAGGCGAGCGGGACGAAGCCCCCATGCTCTATATCGGCGAAAAAGTGGGCGCCGGTGGCCGTGAAAATCCTTCCGTCGACATCGCCGTGGACCCACTCGAGGGCACCAACCTCTGCGCCACGGGTGCGCCGAACTCGATCACCGTGCTCGCGGCCAGCGAATCCGGCGGCTTGCTCCACGCTCCCGATCTGTACATGGAAAAAATCATCGTGGGCCCCAGTTGCCGCGGCGCGGTCGAGCTGGACGCGCCCGTCGAACACAATCTTCGCCTCGTGGCCAAGCGGCTCGAACGTGACGTGGAAGACCTGGTCGTGATGGTCCTCGACCGTCCGCGCCACGAAAGAATCATTCGCGATATCCGCAAGACCGGGGCGCGTATCCGACTGATCTCGGACGGCGACCTGTCCGCCGGCATCAGCACCGCGCTCATGGGCTCGGGCGTGCACGTCGTGATGGGCACGGGCGGCGCGCCGGAAGGCGTGCTCACCGCGGCCGCGCTGCGCTGTCTCAATGGCCAGATTATCGCTCGGCTTGTGGTCAACAAGCCCGAACACGAGGAGCGCCTCGCCACTATGGGAGTGAAAGACCCCAAGAAAATCTACGACACCGCTGACCTCGCGCCCGGCAAGAAAATCATTTTCGCCTGCACGGGTGTGACGGACGGGAGTTTGCTGAAAGGCGTCAGGTTCTTCGGCGACGGTACGCGAACCTCATCGCTGATTATGACCCTCGATCAGCGACAGATACGCTTTATCGATTCCGTCGCATATGGAACGCGGCTCGGACGTTCGCGTTCGCATCATGTAACAGGCGGGAAACGGACGATACTTCCAGAAGATACTTCGAATGGAGACACCAACGGCCGGGCGCGTATCTTCTACGCGCCCGGCCGAGTCTGTTTTCGCGCTAGAGCAGCAGCCCGCTGCGGTCGCTCTAACGATGTAAGGCAGAAGCGATGTGCCCACCCTGCGCCGTACGGCGCGGCACGCCATGAGGCATCCGGTCGGAAGTCTGCGGAGCCATCGGGCGCACCATGTGATTGGTGCTCACATGCTCGCTGATCGCTTGCAGCCTCTTCAGAATGCCCTGCCACTGCGTCCAATCCAGCTGCCGCAGGAACGGCCGCAGGCCCTGAATGAAGGGGTCCTCGAGCACCGTTTCTCCGTTTGTCTCCGGCACAAAAAAGCGGTTCAATCCGACTCCAAGCGCTTCAGCGATCTTCTCGAGCGTGCCGAGGCTGGGGGTCATCTGGCCGCTTTCAATGCGGGACAAATACGATCGCGAGACGCGCGAGCGAGCCTGAAGCTGGCTCTGAGTCATGCCGCGCGATTCCCGCAGCTGCCGTATACGCTGGCCGATGTTTTCCACCGTCTCGCGGTTCGGCCAGTTCTCAAACAATTGCCGGTCATCCCCTGGCAGGTCTTGTGGCGACGGCGTCGGAATGACGAACGTCACCTTTGGGGGCAGTAAACGCAGGCAGCGACGGCAATTTCCCGTCCGCGTGCGGTACTGCACCAACCCGCATACTTGACAGCGGATGACTTCTCTATCCATGTCCATGCTTGTTGCGATTGCTTCTTTTTCCGCCACCGGTCTCCTCGCAGACTATTCCGGCGATGCGAAAGGGGAGGAACGAACGACTACGTTCAAGGGAAGGCAGAAACGGCGCGCAAGGCATTCTCCATAGGGTGCCATTTCTTGTCAAGCCTTTTCCCGGCTCCCGCGGGAATAATTCTAGACTTCCTGTCAAACGCGATTTCAAATGATTCGGGTTCATTCACTCGCCAAGCGACGAAGTGCCTTCGCCTTCAGGCGAAACGAGAGTTTGTCCCGAAATGAAGCGCTCGCTGCACATCCTTTCGCCGCTTTTCCCTGTGCTATGATGAATCGCGAAGCTGGCGGTTGCGATTCATTGGGGGGAATTTGGGGATTTGTAGAGGCTTTAGAGTGGCGGTGGCCACGTTTGCCATCGTCGGCGCCGCGTTGGTGTGGCAGAGTGAGTCCGTTCGGGCGCAGGCAAAGGGCGGCCAGAACCTCGAAAGCGTCTTTCACGAACTCGACGCCCGGGCCAAAGATTTCCACAGCGTTTCCGCGGATATCGAACGCACCAAAGTCACCGTCGTCGTCAACGACAAATCAACCGAGTCGGGCAGCATCAAGGTTCGAGGCGATCGGATGTTGCTGGACCTCACCGCACCCGACCCGCGCACGATTCTGCGAACCGGAGACAGCCTGTTCGTTTACACGCCCGGCCTGAAGCGCGTTGAGGAATACAATCTGGGGAAGAATCGCGCGCTGCTGGATCAGTTTTTGCTGCTCGGCTTCGGCACTGATAGCCAGGAAATGCGAAAAAGCTACCTGGTCACCTACATGAAGGAAGAGAAGATCGATGATCGCAAGGCAATCGAGCTCGAACTGACGCCGAAAATGGAAGCCGTCCGCAGCCAGATCTCCAAAATCCAGATCTGGTTGGACGAAACGACCTGGGTGCCCGTGCAGCAGGAATTCTTCGAAGCTGGCTCCGGCGATTATTCGATCGTGAAGTATTCGAAGATCGTGCGAAACCCGCAGCTCTCGGATTCGCAATTCAAACCCCACTGGCCCAAAGGCACTGAAAGAATCCGCCCCCAGGGCCTCTAAGCAGGAAGTCCCGACATAGCGAAGCCGCGGAGCGGCGGCTGTACGTAGCCCGGCATGAAGCGAAGCGGAGTGCCGGGATCGGAGTCAGTAGTATTACGAGTCCCGTCGGGACGGTTGAAATGTTATCGTCCGCGCGTGCCGGACTCCCACGTCGCCAACCGCGTGCATTGCGTCTTCAGCACGAAGAATCGCACGCGAGGGATACCTTCTGTGATGCAATCTCGTCTCTGGTCGTTCATGGCGGGAATCGCGCGCCGGCCGCATCCGGCCTATTGCCGTTGGCGGTCATAACGATCATGCGCACGTCTTAATCGCCGTTCCCGCGACGATGCCGTTGGCCAAGGCGATCCAGCTCATCAAGGCAGGTTCGTCGAAATGGTGTAACCAGACATTCGCTAACGGCCAGTTCGAATGGCAAGCGGGATATTTGGCGGCCAGCGTAAGCACATCGTTGATCGATCGAACAACCGATTACATTCGACATCAACCAGAGCATCACCGTAAGCGCGATTTTGCCGAGGAGTGGCGAGTATTTCTGCGGCGAAACGGGTTGTCTGCGGACGGAAGCTAACTCAACCGTCCCTCCGGGACTACCGCTCGTGCTTTTGGCGTTCCCGGCACTGCGCTGCGCTCCGCGCCGGGCTAATTACAATCGCGCCTTCGGCGCTTTCACTGCGCGATAAGCGATTCACCGGCAGGGACGACTGAAACCTGCGGACGCTTCGGACCCTGTCCGCGAATACGACAACTAGCTCTTCCCCGCCCCGCGCTCATGCTCCAACAACGCCTTCTTCCGTTCCAGACCCCACCGGTATCCCGCCAGATTCCCGTCACGCCGCACCACGCGATGGCAGGGCACGACCACTGATACCGGATTCGTAGCGCACGCTCGCGCCACTGCCCGAATCGCCTCCGGCCGGCCGATCGCCTTCGCGACCTCCGTGTACGTCTTGGTCGAGCCGTAAGGAATCTTGCGCAGCTCTTCCCAGACGCGCCGCTGAAACGCCGTCCCCTGCACGTCTGTCGGCAGATCGAGGTGCGGCTCCTTCCCGCGAAGATGCGCCAGGATTTTCCCCACGCGCTCGCCAAGACTTCCCCGGCCGCCAAGCCCGTCCTCTGCCGTCAAATGTGCCGCCGGATACTCCTTGCGCAGCGCCGCTCGCAGAACGGCATCGGATTCGCCCAGGTAAAGCGCGCTGATGCCGCGCTCGGTGGCAGCCACCAGCAACCGGCCGAGTGGCGAATCGACAATCGCGTAGTGAATCTCCATGCCCACCCCGCCTCGCCCGTATTCGGCGGGTGTCATTCCCAGATGTGCCGGAGCGCGTTCGTAAAGCCGGCTTGATGATCCGTATCCTGCTTCGTACAGTGCTGTCGTCACGTTGTCTCCTTTTTTCAAATTCGATTTCAGCCGCCGCATGCGCCGCGCGTCGGCGTACTGGCGGGGGGTAATACCCATCGCGCTGCGAAAGGCGCGATCGAGCTGGTGGGGACTCATGCCTGCCGACTTTCCCAGCGCAGCCAGCGTCAGCCGTGTGTCGCTGCGATGGTCCATTCCCGGATCGGCCGCCACATGCGCCTCGATTTCGCGGCACACGCGCGCAACGGTATCGATCCGGGCGTCCCGCATCGGTACGGTACGCGGGTGGCAACGCCGGCACTCGCGATACCCTCGCTGCTCGGCGGCTTCCGGAAGCAGAAAGAACTCCACCTGCTCGCGGCCCGGCTTGCGCGAAGGGCACGAAGGGCGGCAGTAGATGCCTGTCGAGCGAACTCCGTAAACAAAGTCTCCGTCGGCTCGACGATCCCGAGCCTGCACCGCCCGCCAGTGCGAGCCATTTGCGGCCCGACCCGACCCTGTTTTCGCCTCGCTTCGCCTTCCGAGCATTTTCAATTCATCCCCCTCAGCCAGACTCAACGCCCTCACAATAGACGAGGTTCAAAACGGGAGCTATCCGATTCTCACGATCAATATTTGACCTCTTGGCCGTGAGCGCCAGCCCCGGAAGCTCATTGTTTTCGTGCCCATACGGTTGCCTTGGGAGGGTTGCATTTTAGGGCACTTTTTGTCGCGCCCATATTGAACCTTTCGCCTTCGTCCAGCATATTCGTTCAACCTGAAACGGGGTCTTAGGCAGGCATTCAGGGAAGTTCTTGGGGGCTGTCCGATGGGAGCTGTGCCGGAACGTGACAATCGCGCCGATTTCTCTCCAGCTCGTGAAGATGCAAGCCGCACAGAATCTGTACCATCACTAACAGGCAAACCCGGGCCCAGGCGTTTCGCCCGCGTGCCGACGCATACGATAGGTGTCGCGGCGGAACGCAGACGCTACCCGCGCGCTTCGCTTTGCCTTCCACTTCGCCTCACGCGCATTGGTGACGCGGTCGAACCCGTTCCCGTCTCGCTCGTGACGCGCAATATCAGTTCGAGCGGAGTTTATTTTCTCGCGCCGCGGGAAATCGAGCCCGGCATGGCCATCGAGCTGGAAGTCGCGCTCGTCGACCGGCCGCTTGGCTTCGGTCGGGTGCAGATGTGCACCGCCGCTCACGTGGTCCGCGCCGAAGACACCGACATGCCCGGCTGGCGGGCCTACGCCGCGAGCTTCGATGATTTTGCGCTCGAACGCGACGACGTTCTGCCAATGCGCTACAACGTCGGCTAACGCTCGCTCACTTCGCTACCACTCTCGAAAGCAAAGAGACCTCTGAAGTGCGGCGGCTTGCCGCCGCTGTTTGCGGTCGAGGCTTGCCTCGGCCGTTCCTCGCACTCGACAACTACTTTCGTCGCTACGTGAAGAGAAATCCACGCCCGCGGTTCTGCTACGATGGCCGTGACGTGACGCGACAACTCTTCCACGCCCGCGTAATCCTCTTCGACTGGAACGGCACCATTCTGAATTCCTACGCCGCCGACCAGCGCGCCTATCTCGCGATGTTTCGCGCCCTGGGAATCAAATGGGGCGCTAGCGAAATCGACCGCTACTACTCCCCCGACTGGTATCGCGTCTATCGCGCCGCGCAGATTCCGCGCCTGCACTGGGATCGCGCCGACCGGCTGTGGCGAACCGCCTATCGCACCGAGCGGCCTCCACTGCTTTCGGGGGCTCGAGTGGCGCTGCGAACTCTGGCGCGCAGCTTTCGCATGGGAATCGTAACGGCAGGCAGCCGCGGCCGCGTTCGGCAGCAACTGCGCTACTTCGGACTGCGCGATCACTTTTCCGCCTGCGTCTTCAGCGAGTATACCGGCCACAAGAAGCCGCATCCCGCTCCTCTGGAACTGGCGCTTTCCCGCATGCGGGCGCGGCCCGAGGACTGCGTCTACGTCGGCGACGCCCCCGCCGACATCGAAATGGCCCGTCGCGCCGGAGTCCGTGCCATCGGCGTCCTCGGACCGTTCCCCACCGCCGCGCAAATCCGCGCAGCGAAGCCCGATCTACTGCTACGTTCGATTCGAGATCTTCCGCGACACCTGCGGCAGGCGGACTAGTTTCGAGACGCGGCGGGAGCCGGAGGAGGCATCGCGTTTGACCCAGACGCGGGTGCGCCCGAAGGATTCGGTTTGAACTCGCTCGAACGAATCACCAGCCGCAATTGAAACTGATCGTCGCCCGAACCCAGATAATCGTCGGAGGTCGTATAGGTAGGCAGCCAGTATTTATCCTGAAAGTTCTCGCGATACGTCTCAAAAAGATCGAAAGGAAGTTTCGCGCCTTCGTCGATCAGCTCGGTCACGAACTTTCCATACGTCTCCACGATCGCCAGATCGTGATCGTCCACGAAAATCACGCCCTGAAACAGCCGCTGGCTGCGGCTGAGCTGCCTCGGCTTCACCTGAAAAACGTAACAATTGAGCTCGTCGAGCTTCTGCTGCCCGGCGTAAAGAAAATCGTATTTCGCGATTTCGTCGGAGGTCAGAAAAAATACCGGCAGCGTAGTGATCGTGCGCACGTCCTCGAACGAATAGTGGGTCAGCTTCAGATTCGACTCCGGCTGCTTCACCACGCGCCACATGCGCTGCCCGTCCGGCCGCGTGTACTCCTCGCCCGTCACCGTGAATTTTCCGCCGGGAGTTGACAGCTCCTCAATCCGAATCGTCTGCATGAAATCGTAGCCGCTGTAAACTTTCTTAGCGGCGTCCTCCGCCGCTGCGAATTTGCGCACGATTTCATCCTGAGGAATCGGCGGCGGCCCAGGATGCGGCACCGACGGTATCCGCTTCACCTCGTACTTCGGCGGAGGCGCCATCGGCCCCTGATTATCATCCTGCGCGCGTAATCCGCCCGCGCCTAGCAGCAGCGCGGTCCCGGTCAACGCCACGCTACACAAAACACTCACGCGATGATGTCGTTGGATCATTCCAGAAATTAGATGCGGCCTTGAGTCGAGACGTTCGCCACCTATCGCCGAATCCCGAGCGCAAAATATCACATCCGCTTCGAAACCCTCTCCAAAAAGAGAGGCTGCGCGCGGCTGCGCATGGGTTAGAATTTCGCGTTTGCTGGGGCTGGATTGAGTCTGTCGTGCACGCAGAACAGAACGCAAAGCGCTTCTTCGTCAGCGGAACGGTGCAGGGCGTGGGCTACCGCTATTTCGCCGAGCGCGCGGCGAGGCACCTGAAGTTGGCGGGATACGTGCGGAATCTAAGCGACGGCCGCGTGGAGGCTTACGCGATCGGCCCTCACGAGGCGCTGGCCACACTGCGAGCGAGCCTCGAGCGCGGCCCCACGGGTTCGTCCGTCAGCGGCGTGACCGAAGAGCCTGCGGAGATCGATCCCCGCTTCGCAAACGCATTTTCAATCGAATACGACGACTGAAACGCACAAGAGGAGACGATGGACGACCTGAGAAAACTGATCCGCGAAATTCCTGATTACCCCAAGCCGGGAATCTTGTTTTACGACCTGACCACGCTGCTTCAGGACGGCAAGGGATTTCACGCATTGGTCGACCAGCTCTGCGATCACTACAGCGGCCAAAAAGTCGACATCGTCGCGGGAATCGAAGCGCGCGGCTTTATTTTCGCACCGGCGCTCGCCTACCGCCTCGGCGCCGGGTTCATCCCCGTCCGCAAGCCGAAAAAACTCCCGTGGAAGACTGTCTCCGAAACCTATCAGCTTGAATACGGCAGCGACCAGCTCGAAATTCACCAGGACGCCGTGAAAAAAGGACAGCGCGTGCTGCTTTGCGACGATCTCCTCGCCACCGGAGGCACGGCGGCAGCAGCGATCGCACTCATGCGCAAGCTCGGCGGCGAAGTGGTCGGCGCCGCTTTCGCAGTCGAATTAAATTTCCTCGCCGGTCGCAAGAAACTCCCCGGCGTCGACGTCTTCTCTCTGTTGAAGTACGACAGCTAGCAGAAAGATCCCGCTCTGCGATCCTATCGCCTAGGGCTCATGTGTCACTTCACGCTCACCTGCGTGCGGCGAGCCACGTTCTAGCACCCACGCTGGGTACCTAAGTTCTTTTCTTGCCGCCCTCAACGTCCGGCCGCGCCCTTGCATTCCCTTCAGTGAACAAATCCACCGAGGAGTGAATTGTGATCAAGCGCATCGCCGCACTCACCTTTATCTTCGTCTGCACCTCGATCGCCTGGGCCATTCTTGGCACGACGATCCTGGTGCGAACCGATTCTCCCTTAACATCCGATCTCAAATCCCGTGTGGCCGCCAGCTGGGGCACCCAGCAGACTCAGTCCCCGCCGAAGGCCTCGTATTCCTACGAAGTGACAACGGAACAACAAACGGACAAGGGGCCTCAAAAAGTAACTAAAACCGAGACCGCGGCGCTGCCAATCGATGCGAGCAAAATCGACGTAACGCTGAATCTTGCGCATCGGCAAAAAGGTCTTCTCTGGTACAGCACCTACGCCGTCAAATTCGCAGGCGATTACACATTCACGAACAACTCAGGCGAGGACCGCAACGTCACCTTCCAGCTTCCATTTCCCGCCAGCCAGGCCGTGTATGACGATCTCACCCTCTCGATCGACGGCCGTCCTCTCGGCGCGCGTAGCGGTAGCGATGGTGTCACCGGCACCGCGCATGTCGCCGCTGGCCAGTCGGTCGTTTTGCACGCAGGCTACCGCTCGCAGGGGCTCGACAGCTGGCGCTACCATTTTGGCGATGGAATCTCGCAGATTCGCGACTTCACTCTCAACATGCACGCAAATTTCCAGGCGATTGACTTCCCGGAGAACACCATCTCGCCTACGACGAAAACGGAAACCTCGAATGGCTGGGATCTCGCGTGGACCTATACGAACCTCGTCGCCGGCTACGACATCGGCATGGCCATGCCGGAAAAACTGCAGCCCGGCCCGCTCGCAGGGCAGATCAGCTACTTCGCGCCGGTGTCACTGTTTTTCTTTTTCTTTCTGATGTTCATGATTACCACTCTGCGCGGCATCGACCTGCACCCCATGAACTATTTCTTTTTTGCGGCGGCGTTCTTCTCATTCCATCTGCTGCTCGCATACCTCGTCGATCACATCTCGATCCATCTCGCGTTCTTCATCTGCTCGCTCGTCTCGACGTTCCTGGTCGTTAGCTACGCGCGGCTGGTCGTCGGCATGCGCTTCGCCGCGCTGGAAGCCGGACTGGCGCAGTTCATCTACCTGGTTTTGTTTTCCTACGCGTTCTTCTTCAAGGGATTCACCGGGCTGGCGATCACCATCGGTTCGATCGTCACACTGTTCGTGGTAATGCAGATGACCGGGAAAATCCGCTGGGAGGATACATTCGCCCGCGTGAGAGCGAGCGCGAATGCCTGATCGTTAACCGGCGCGCCGCTGGCGGACTGCTTCGAAAAGCATCACGCCGGCGGCGACCGAAACATTTAGCGACCGCACCGGCCCTTGCGTGGGAATCGAAACCAGAAAATCGCAGCGCTTGCGCGTCAGTTCGTGCAGCCCTTCGCCCTCGCGGCCCAGCACGATTCCGACCGGAGCCTTTCAAGTCCACTTCGGTGTGCGTTTTTCCGCGCGCTCGTCGAGCCCCACGAGCCAGTAGCCCGCTTCCTTCATCTCTTCCATCGCGCGCACCAGATTCTTCACGCGCGCGACGGGCAGATGCGCCAAGCGCGCCGGCGGACGCGCGCTCGACCGTGTCGGTCAGCCCGGCCGCGCGCCGCTCCGGAATCACCACTCCCTGCGCCCCGGCCGCGAGCGACGTCCGCACGATCGCGCCCAGATTGTGCGGGTCTTCGACGCCATCGAGCAGCACCAGCAGCCCTGCGCGTTCTTTCGCGGCCAGCAAATCCTCGAGCCCCACGGCGGGCTTCGCCGCTCCCACCGCGGCGATTCCCTGATGCTCCCGCGTACCCGTGAGCGCGATCGACCTGCTGGCGATCTTCGAAGCGCACCGGAACGCCGCGCGATTTCGCCAGCCGCACGATTTCTTCCACGCGCTCGCCGTGCCGCCCTTCGCGATCAGAATGCGATCGAGCGGACGCCCAGCGGCCAGCGCTTCCTCAATCGCGTGAAATCCGGTGATCCAGTTCATCCAATCCCAACCGTGTCATCCCGCACCCCTTCAGGGGTGAGAGATCCCTCTCCGCGTCTCGCCGGCAACCTTGCTAATCCAAGCGCAGCGCAAAACTCCAGCATGCGCTGCCGCGCGCCCTTCGCCGGCACGGCAAAAGGCAGCTTCGCGGCGGCGTCCAGCAGCAAAATCACGCGGTCCAGTTCCCCATCGCCGGCCGCGCCGGCCAGTGCCAGGCGAATCGGATGAAACATCTCGCGGCTGCGATACGGCAAAGCGCCTTCATGCCGTCGATTATTTCTTTAAGCCGATCGGAATCCAAATCGGAGTACAGCTCGCCGCCCGCGAGCAGGCGATTCGCAAGTTCGCGGATCACGTCGCGCGCCCCTTCCCGCGCCAGCACGGCCTGATTGGCAGGCGTCCTGCAGGATGGCGGCCGCATCGTAAACGAAGACCAGCGCGAGCAGATTTTCCAGCGCCGCGCGATCCGCCGCGTGAGGGCCCAGCAGCTCCGCGGCGCGCGCGAACCACGCCCGCGTTGCGGCGTTCGGCTCATCGGCCACGGTCAGCCAGCCACGCGCTCTGTAGAATTCCGGCGATGTCTTCAGACGTAAACGAAATGACTGCGGAGATTGCGTCGAATGGAGCGCCGGAAGACATGCGTCAGTGCTGGCCTCTTAGTGCTGACTCAGTGTGGCGATCGCGTGCGCCGCGATGGCTTCGCCGCGGCCCACCGCGTCGACGCCTTCGTTGGTCTTGGCCTTCAAATTGATCTCTTCGGTGGTGATCCCCAGCGCGTTCGCCAGCGCTTTCGCGCATGGCCGGAAAATGCGGCCCCAGCTTCGGCCGTTCGCAAACGACGATCGCGTCGACATTCACGATCCGAAACCGCGGTTCGTCAGCAGTGGCGCGAATATGCTCGAGAAAAATCAGGCTCGACGCGCCTTTCCACTTCGGATCGGTGTCCGGAAAATGCGTGCCGATATCGCCGAGGCCCGACGCGCCCAGCAGCGCGTCGCAAAGCGCGTGGCTCAGCACGTCGCCATCGGAGTGGCCCTGCGAGCCTTTGTCGAATGGCACTTCGACGCCGCCGATCATGAGCTTGCGGCCTTCGACCAGCCGGTGCAGATCGTAGCCGATTCCGGAGAAGTTCATCCTAGTGGCCTGTTCGATGGGAGTGCTCTGCTGCAGTCCGGATTCCGCTGGTTTCGCTTCGGAGCCTGCATATCGAAAAATCTCAGCAGCAAAGATGACCAGCAGGCGGCGCGAGGTTCATTAACAAGGAAGTCGTGCTCTGCAGTGATTTGGGCCCGCTGCTTCTCGGACGTCGACAGCCGTCACCCTGTTTCTGCAAGCGTTGCAGTCAAATCCGGGATCACTTCGTTCGGAATCGTGGCCGAGAAATTCTGCGCCGGCTGGCGAAGCTGCCCTTGAACTTCGCGCGTGCTCCGGCCATTCCAAGAATTTCGCGGACGCAATGTTGTTCTTGTCCACCTGGCCCATGAAATCCGAATAGCTCATGGCGTCGGCCGCTTCGGCGCATTCTGCGGTTTCTGGACCATTTGCCACAGCACGACCGCCAGCGCGACCATCATGAGCCAGAACAAGATCGTGCGCACGACGGGCGACATGCCCGTGCGCGACGGCGGATTGGGCGCGAACGTCATGGCTTTCACCGCGCTGCGCTCCTGCTCCAGATAGAAGCGCGCGAGATCCATATCCGAGGGGCGCGTGATTTTGATATTTCGCTCCGAGCCGAGCACCACGAACACGTCGTGCCCAAAGCGCTCGACGAGCGCAGCTTCGTCCGACGCCGTCACGTCGTCCTGCTGCGCCTTGCGGAAGGCGTCGCGCAGCAGCGTGTAGGAGAATACCTGCGGCGTCTGCGCCAGCACGATTCGCTCGCGCGGAATCGTCGCTCGAAATCAGCGCCATATCCTCAGGCAGGCTGGCGCGCTTCACTTCCTTTACCGTGTCAATCGCGGGAATGCCCAGAATCGCCGCGCCGCGGGCGCGCGCTTCGGCGATCACGCGATCGATCTGCTCGACGCGTGACGAACGGACGCACCGCATCATGCACCAGCACGATTTCCGTCGCGGGATCGACCTGCGCCAGCGCGTTCGCCACCGACTGCTGCCGCGTGTCGCCGCCGTGGACCACGCGCGCCGGGCGGCCCAGCCCGCTTTCGCCACTTTGTCCTGCAGCGAAACCACGTCGTCCGCGCGCGTCGAAATGAAAAAATCCGTAATCGCAGGACACGCGGCCAGACGCCGCAGCGTGAAAATAATCAGCGGCATGCCGTCCAGTTCGAGGAACTGCTTCGGCTGTTTCGGCGCCCATGCGGGTGCCGAGTCCAGCAGCCGGAACGATGGCAGCAATTCGGCTCATAGGAGCGTTAGAAGTCTATCGCAATCGAGGCGCTGGCGAGCAGAGGACGCAAGTGGCGCGGAAACGATACAGCACGTCCAAATCGCGAGTCGCATGAACGCCGCTTACGAGCGGCCGGATTCGGGATAGAGCGGCCGCGGAGGACGCTCGCCGCCGCGCTTCCTCGACGCGCGGCCCGGCGCAGCGCCGCTTCGAGCGGCGGCGGCACCGGCGCGCGGTGCCTCTGCTCGCCGCGCTCGTCGTAGCGGCCGAAAATCATCTTGCCGGCCGTGGTCTGGTGAACTGACGTGACGCTGATGTCGATGGTCTTGTTGATCATCTTGCGCGCGCCGTCGACCACCACCATCGTGCCGTCGTCCAGATACGCGACGCCCTGGTTGTATTCTTTGCCTTCGCGCAGGATGAAGACGCGCATGCTTCGCCCGGCAACACCACCGGCTTCAGCGCATTCGCCAGCAGGTTCACGTTCATGATTTCGATGCCCTGCAGCGTGGCCACTTTGTTCAGATTGAAATCGTTGGTCACGACTTTCGCGTCGTAGCGCTTGGCCAGCTCGATCAGCTTCATGTCCACTTCGGGGATATGCGGAAAATCGTCTTCGGCGATCTGCACGTCGAGGTGCGGCATTTTCTGGATGCGCTGCAGCACTTCCAGCCCGCGGCGTCCGCGCTGGCGCTTCAGCGGATCGGCGGAATCGGCCACCAGCTGCAGTTCGCGCAGCACGAACTGCGGAATGATGATCGTGCCGTCGAGAAACAGCGCTTCGGCGATATCGCGCCACACGGCCGTCGATGATCACGCTGGTATCGAGCAGCTTAAACGGAATGCCTCGTGTTCTTCTCGCTGCCGAAAACGCCGCCGAACGCCTGCAGGTTCAGCATGTCGCCCTTGTTCGCGCCCAGCACCAGGCCGATATAGGTCATCACCAGAAACACCGCGAGGCTGAAAAACGACCGCGTGCTCTCCGGCATGGTCGTGTGCGTGAAAATCAGGGAGGTGAGATACGCGCCGAGAATTCCGAGGATCGACCCGACCGACGCGCCGATCAACCGGCGCAGGCTGATCCTCTGCAAGCGCAGTCTCGAAGAAGATTACTGCCAGCGCGAACAGCAAACCGGCCGCGGCGCCCAATTCCGGCGTAATGCTAAAAGGGCGGAAATGATATCCAACAACTACGCAGACCGCCGTGAAGACGATCTGCAGCGCCAGCATGTCCCAGAAGGAACCGGGCCGTTCGGTAGGAGAGCGGATAACCGCAGGCAGGACGGACAGGCTGCGAATCCATATTCGCACCGGCCGGAATCCGGCCGTGCGCGGTACGATAGCTTTGCCATGGTCTCACCCTATGAAATATATAAATATATGAGTCAGCGTGGACCCACGTTTCACGTTCGCCGGCGAGACGAATTATGAGATTTCGCAGCCGGATATGAATCGAGCCGGGTATGAGTCGAAAACTGTATTAGATGCCAGTATAGCACCGTGCGCGAAGCGGGAGTCAACGACGGGCGCTATGCAAGGCGGGAAGTTGCAGTCAAACGTAATAGCGAGGCACGCGCCTGCCCAGCGCGCAGAGCAGATCCGAGGTGACCGTACCGATTTCCGCGGCCACGTCGGACACTTTGATTTCCGCGCTGCCGTCGCGGCCGTAGATCGTGACGACGTCACCGAGCTGGGCGTCGGGCACGTCGGTCACGTCCAGCGTGGTCAAATCCATGGAGATTGCACCGACCAGCGGCACGCGACGGCCGCGCAGCAATGCGCAACCGCGATTGGTGCGCTGGCGCAGGATACCATCAGCATAACCCGCATTGATCACGGCGATGCGCGAAGGCCGTTGCGTCACGAACTTCGCGCTGTAACCCACCGGCTGCCCGGCCGGCAGATCGCGCAGAGTGATAATTTTCGCGCGCAGCGAAAGGCTTGGTTCGACGCGCAGGCGATCGCGGCATTTCCTGACCCTTTTCCGGCGGATCGAATGACTGGTAATAGCCGTAAAGAATCGCACCCGGACGAACCATGTCCGCCCAGGTGCTGGACCGCGCGCAGATCGCACCGCTATTGGCCATGTGCACGATGCCGGGGTCGAAACCCATGCCGCGCATGCGCTCGAGGCACTGGCGGAAAAGCTCTTCCTGATCGACGGTCTGGCGCGCGCTGAAATCTTCGGCGGAAGCGAAATGCGTGAAGGTGCCTTCGAGCCGAATGTGCGGCGAATCCGCCAGCATGCGCGGCAAAGGCTTCGAGCTCCGACGGCAGAATCCCGAGCCGGTTCATGCCCGTATTGATTTTCAGATGGAACCGCGCGCGCGATTTCAGCCGCGCCGCTTTCGCCGCTCGCTCGTAAGACTTTACGTCTTCGAGCGCGGATCAGCGCCGGAGTCAGGCGGTGCTCGATGAATCTCTTTTCTTCGCCGGGCCAGAAACCGGTGAGAACCAGAATTGGCTTGCGAATCCTGGCTTCGCGCAGTTCGACGCCTTCGTTCGCGCAGGTGACCCCGAATCGTTCGGCGCCGGCCTTTTCCAGAGCCTTGGCCACCGGCACAGCGCCCAGCCCGTAGGCGTTCGATTTCACGACCGCCAGAATTTGCGTCTTCGGGCCGATGTGTTTGCGCACCGTGCGCAGATTTCGCGCGATGGCCGCGAGCGAAACCTCCGCCCACACCGGCCGCCCCACCACTTTGATTGCTTTTGCCATGTTCATTTAGGATGCCAGACTCTCCCCCGCCCGGCGACGCAAATCCCCGGCTGCAAATCGGCTCGCACCGTTTGGGTAAACATGCCAATTCGACATGTGCAGACGTCGTGCCAGGCACCGTGCGCCCGGCGACTGTGTCCTGAGGTGATGGCAAACGCAGAGGTTGCGGGCTTGGGCGCGGAAGCGGGATGAGACAGCGTTTTCCCGTCGCTGCGGGCAGGCGAACACGATTGTCGCTATCTAATGACGCCCCAGAGGCGTGCCAGCGGATCTCTCGATTGCCCGTCGGACGGCTGAATCAGGCGCCACTGGCACGGCATCCGATGGATTTGGCCGAGTGACTCATCTTGCAAGGGAGACAGAACATGGGAAAGCTTGAGGGAAAAATCGCGGTGATCACTGGCGCCACGTCTGGCATGGCGCTGGCCACCGCGAAGCTGTTCGTCGCCGAAGGAGCTCACGTCTTCATCACCGGGCGGCGGCAGGTGAATCTTGATGCTGCCGTGAAAGCGATCGGACGCAACGTGACCGGCGTGCAGGGCGACGCCGGGAATCTGGCGGACCTCGACCGGCTGTACGACACGGTGAAGCGCGAAAAAGGACACATCGACGTGCTCTACGCCAGCGCCGGCGTGGGCGAATTCGCGCCGATCGGCAAAGTGACCGAGGAGCACTTCGACAAAATCTTCGGCGTGAACGTGCGCGGCACGATTTTCACAGTGCAAAAAGCTCTACCGTTATTCTCCGACGGCGGCTCGATCATCATGAACGGCTCGGTCGCCAGCATCAAAGGCTTTGCGAATTTCGGCGTATACAATTCCAGCAAAGCGGCGGTTCGCTCGTTCGCGCGCACATGGACCAACGACTTGAAGGAACGCAAGATTCGCGTCAATGTGCTGAGCCCGGGGACGATTGACACAGCGATCTTCGATGGCATTCCGAAAGAAGCGAAGGACCACTTCGTGTCGCTGATTCCGCGGGGGACCATCGGCCAGCCGGAAGAAATCGCCACCGCCGCGCTGTTCCTGGCCTCCAGCGATTCGAGCTTCGTAACGGGCATCGAGCTGTTCGTCGACGGCGGCGTAGGCCAAATCTAGGCGCCGGCCAGCCAGTAAAAGGGATGCGGAGCGAATAAAAAGAGAAAGCTGGCGAAAATTCGAAATATCGAAAAAATTACCGATTAGAACGGTCGAAAACGTCGTTTTATAAGGATTTTTGGCGGATTCTAATAATCATAGTTTGCGATTAGAAATCCGTATTGGCCCTTGAAAACGCTACTCTTCGCCGCCGCTGCTCCAGGCGTCTGGGGCAGCTTCTTCAAAGCGGGTGTGGCGGCTGAGGAAGACGAAATTCAGGCTGCCGGTCGGGCCGTTGCGCTGCTTGGCAATGATGAGTTCGGCGCTGGCACGCTCTTCCTCGGGTATGTCCGTCTTGTAAAAATTCGGGCGGTTGATGAACATCACCACGTCCGCGTCCTGCTCGATGGCGCCGGATTCGCGCAGATCGGAAAGCTGGGGCTTGCGGTCTTCGCGCTCAGGCGCGCGCGTCAACTGGCTGAGCACCACCACCGGCACTTTCAATTCCTTCGCCAGCGCCTTCAGCGCCCGCGAAATGCTGGAGACTTCTTCCTGGCGGTTCGAATTGCGCCGGTTCGTGCTGGGCACCACCAGCTGGATGTAATCCACGATCACGAGCGACAAACCGCGATCGCGCTTCAGCCGCCGGGCCTTCGCGCCCATTTCGAGCACGGTGGACGATGCGGAATCGTCGATCCAGATGGGCGCGTCGCCCAATTCCCCAGCGATGCCGTGACGCGGCCCCAATCGTCCCGGTTCATGTGGCCGGTGCGGAACTTGTGCGCGTCCACCCGCGCATGGGACGCGAGCAAGCGCAGCAGCAGAGACTCCTTCGACATTTCGAGGCTGAACACCGCGACCGGCTCGCGATTGCGCAGCGCGACGTTTTCGGCGATGTTCAGCGCCAGAGCGGTCTTCCCCATCGAGGGCCGCGCCGCCAGAATCACCAACTCGCGGGGCTGCAGGCCCGCGGTTTCGTTATCGAGCCCGGCATAACCGGTGGCGAGTCCAGTGATGCGCCGGCCTTCGCTGAAAATCTTCTCCAGGCGCTCGAAGCCATCCTTCACCAAATCCTTGACGTTGATCAGCCCGGCCTTTACGCGATCTTCGGCCAGCTGGAAAATCGACGACTCCGCTCGATCGAGGATCACGTCCGCGTCGTCGCCCGCCGCCAGCGCCTGCTCCTGAATCACGGCCGCGGAGTAAATCAGGCTCCGCAAGATCGATTTTTCCTTCACGATCTTCGAATAGTGGTCGACGTTCGTGACACGCGGCAACCCGTCGGCCAGCTGCGAGAGGTAGGCCACGCCGCCGGCGGCCTCCAGTTCGCCCTGCGCGTCCAAATCCTCCATCAGCGTGACGAGGTCGATGGCCTGCTGCTTTTCGGCCAGCTCCACCATGCGCTCGAAAATGTGGCGGTGCTGCGGAAGGAAAAAATCCTCGGGCTGCAGGCGCTCGACCGCGGCGTTGAGCGCGTGGTTATCGAGCAAGACGGCGCCGAGAATGCTGCGCTCGGCTTCGGTATTGTGAGGAAGAGGCCGTTCGAGAGTGGTGTCGCTCGCCATAGGATTCGCTTTAGTTTCGCCTAAGTCTAATTTTGGCGCAAGCGAGCATTTTCAGCGCCCGCGCGCGCCGTCATTTCATCCGAAAATTTTCGTGGGAGTGACAACGCGAGCGAGTGTGCGCACTTCAAACGTCCCGGTCAATGAGATGCGCCTGTGGACTTTCTCGGAAAAGTGGAAAAGCGAAACAAAGTCCTCTTCGTTGAATGAATCACACGCCGAACAGGAGACATGTGGAGTGCGGGAGCTTGCTCCCGCTGTTTTGGGTGAGGCTTGCCTGCGATCTTTGGCGTGAAAACACGTGAGGAGCACGTCCCGGCGAGCCGGGACGGCCAACAGCGGCGGCAAGCCGCCGCACTCCACATATCTTGACGAGCGATTGAGGCTGTTGGAGGAATTCCAGGTAGGCGTCGAGCGGGCGGTCTTAGACCCGCCCCTACGGGGAGAAAACCAGAATCTAAGGCTCTGCTCTTTTTTCACCGCGCAGCTTCACGTTGGCGGTGACTTCGCGGTGGAGCTTCAGCGGGACTTCGTAGTCGCCGATCGCCTTGATGGGTTCGGCTAGCGTGATTTTGCGCTTGTCGATGGTGAAGCCTTGGGCGGCGAGCGCTTCGGAGATGTCCGCGGACGTGACAGAGCCGAAGAGCTGGTCGTTTTCGCCGGACTTGCGCGTGATTTCGAGCGAAACGGCCGAGACGCAGTTCGGCGAGCTTCTGGGCGTCGCCCTTTTCGACGGCTTCCTTCTTGGCGAAAACGGCGCGCATCTTTTCCAGGCGCTTCATGTTGCCGGCGTTGGCCTCGAGGGCGAGCTTGCGCGGCAAAAGGAAATTGCGGGCGTAGCCCTCTGCTACTTCCACCACCTGGCCGCGAGTGCCGAGCTTTTCGACGTCTTCCTGCAAAATGATTTGCATGATCCTTCTCCCCTAATTCCATCGATCCCAATGCGCCTCCGAAAAGCGGTCCCTTACGCCATCAGCAAATCAAAGCAGCTGCGAACCCTGCCTGCGCTCAAGACAGGCGAGATGAAACCGCTAATACCTACAGCTCCGCGGCAAACGGGAGCAGCGCGATGTTCTGCGCGCGCTTGATCGCCACGGTGAGCCAGCGCTGGTGGCGCGAGCAGGTGCCCGTCATGCGGCGCGGAAGAATCTTCCCGCGCTCCTGCATGAACGGCGCCAGAATCTCCGCGCGCTTGTAATCGATGTAGTCGGACTTGTCCACGCAGAAGCGGCAAACCTTCTTCTTGCGAACGAAATTCCGCTTGCCGCGCTTTGCGGGACCTCCGGGACCGCCGCTCCTGGACGCCCGCCTGGACGCGGACCGCCCGGCCCTCCGAATCGCGGAGGACCCGAATGCCCCTGCGGGTCCGCCGGATGTCCGCCGGAGTGCCACCTGATGGTCCGAGTGCCGCCGGATCCGATGGCGCCGCGGGGGCGCTGGTGGCCGTGGTGCTTGTTCATCTGCCATTCGATCTCTCCCTCGAATTCCAATTCAGGTCTGTCGCAATGCTGCCGGGCTAAGCTCCGCACGGTAAACTGATTAGCCAAGCCTGACGCAGCGGCGGCCGGCCGCCGCTTGGCGCGGGAGCGCGGTGGGCGGCGCGGTCTTGCGCGGACGGCGCGCGGCGCGGCGTTCGCGATGGCGCTTCAGCTTTTCCTGGCGCTTCAATTCCTCGTCGACGCGCACGGTGAGGTACTTCATCACCGGATCGGCGACCTTCAGCCGGCGCTCGAGTTCCTTGACCACCTCGCCTTGGCTCGATCTCAAGACCATGTAGACGTAGTAGCCCTCGCGCAGCCGCTGAACGCGGTAGGCCATGCGCTTGCGGCCCCACTTCTCGGTCTTTTCGATCTTGGCGCCCTTTCCGTGGCGGCGTGCTCGACGGTGGCGATCACTTTGTCGACATCGGCCTCCGGCGTATCCGGCCGGCAGATGAAAATCAGTTCGTACTAGACGCTCTTCCATGTGTCCTCTCGATTCCTTGCCTTCTCTGCGCAATCTACGACAATCCTCTACTCCGAATCCTCGTCTTCGAAAGCAACTCTTTGCGATTAAATCTCGACATCGCCTTGCTCAGCGCCTTCGGTCAATATCGACTTCGACCGCGTTCGCGTCGCTTCGACGGCCATCTTGCTGCAGCGCATCTTCCGTTCCGCGCGCCCCATCGTCGCGCAGGACGTAGTCCCTGCGGTCGCCCCACAGCCGCTCCGGCTGCACGCCCATCCGCACGCGGATGAATTCATCCGTGCCGAGCGCGCTGATGATCGACTTCAACCCGTTGTGCGTGCTGTTGCGGCCTTTGTCGCGCATGCGCAACATGCCCCAGGGCAAATCTATTTCGTCGATCAGCACGATCATTTCCGCCGGCTCGCATTCGTACCGCTCCAGCAGCCCGCGCACCGAGACGCCGCTCAGATTCATCATCGTCTGCGGCTTGGCCAGGACCACTTCGCTGCCCGGCCAACTTCGCCGAGCCCGACCAGCGCTTTGGCTTCCGGCCGCGTGACCCGAATTCCCGCCGCGCCCGGCCAGCGCATCGACGCCAGAAAGCCCAGGTTGTGCGGCGTCCACTCGTACTCCGCGCCCACGTTGCCGAGGCCGACGATCAGTCTCATATATCG
Source organism: uncultured Acidobacteriota bacterium (assembly GCA_963800535.1). Classification (GTDB taxonomy): domain Bacteria; phylum Acidobacteriota; class Terriglobia; order Acidiferrales; family UBA7541; genus Palsa-295. The sequence continues at coordinate 144,474 of CAWDBK010000016.1, read as the reverse complement.
CGCCCAGTCGCGCGTGGCACGACGAGTTCCGCAGCGCGCCGACTTCGCGGCGGCGGCTACTTCTCCTTGCCCTTCTTTTCGGCCTTGGGAGCTGCGGCTTCGCCGCGCCCTCGCCTTCGCCCTCTTCTTCCTTCTTGCCCTTCTTGATGACTTCGGGCTCGGCCGGCGCCGCTTCCGCCGCCACAGCCGCCTCCGGCGTCGGCTCTTCTTCCTTCTTCAGCGTCACGACGTGCGCCAGCACGCGCTTCACGTCCGTGAGCAGCTTCATCTTTTCCGGATCAACGGGCAGATCGCCGGCGCGAAGCTGCTTGCCGATCATCAGCGCGCTCACGTCCACCTTGAACTCTTCCGGAATGTCGCCCGGCAAGCATTCGACTTCCACTTCGCGGGAGACCATTTCGAAGATGCCGCCCTGCAGCTTCACGCCCTGGGGCTCGCCGAAGGTGTGCACCGGCACGCGCACGCGCATCGCACGTTCATGTCGATGCGCAGCAAGTCCACGTGCAGCAGCGCATCCGTTGACCGGATCGACCTGCCAATCCTTCAGCATGGCTTTTTCTTCGGCGCCGCCGGCTACCTGCACGCTGAAAATCGTGTTGTGGCCAGTTTCCGAACGAAGAATTCGCGCCACCTGCTTCGCGTTCACCGCGAGCGAAATCGAATCCTTGTGCGCCGCCATAGAGAACCGCGGGCACCATGCCCGTCCAGACGCGTGCGTCGCGCCGGACCCTTGCCGCGCCCTTCGCGAATTTTGCCTTCGACTGTAAACGTCTCCATGTGCCTTTCCTTTTTCTATCTCAGCCGCAGCTCAAATAAAAAGTTCGCTGATCGACGTTTCTTCGTGAATCGACTGAATGCCGCGGGCCAACAGCGGCGCCACGCTTAAGACCTTGATCTTCGAAAGCTTCTGCGGCCTCCGCGCTCAGCGGCACCGAGTCCGTCACCACCACTTCCTCGATCGCCGATTTCGTCAGTCGCTCGACCGCCGGCCCGGAAAGCACCGCATGGGTCGAGGCCGCAAAAACCGCGTCGCGCCATTTTCAATCAACGCTTCCGCCGTCTTCACCAGCGTCCCGGCGGTATCGATAATGTCGTCGATCACCAGCGCCGGGCGGCCCTTCACATCGCCGATCAGATGCATCACTTCGCTGACGTTCATGTCGATGCGGCGCTTATCGACGATGGCCAACGGCGCGTCCATCCTCTTGGCGAACAACCTGGCGCGCTCCACGCCGCCCGCATCGGGCGAAACCACGGTCACCTGGCCGAGGTTTTTCTTCTGAAAATATTCCACCATCACCGGCGCGCCATACAAATGGTCCACCGGAATATTGAAATATCCCTGGATCTGCGGCGCGTGCAGATCGAGCGACAGCACGCGGCTCGCCCCCGCCGTTTCCAGCAAATCCGCCACCAGCTTCGCCGAGATGGCCACGCGCGGCCGATCTTTGCGGTCTTGCCTGGCATACGGGTAATACGGAATCACCGCCGTGATGCGCCAGGCCGATGCGCGCTTGAACGCATCGATCATCAGCAGCAGCTGCATCAGGTGATGATTCACCGGCGCGCAACACGGCTGCACGACGAAAACGTCCGCGCCGCGCACATTCTCCAAAATCTGATAGCGCGTCTCGCCGTCGGAGAAATGCCGTGCTCGGCCCTGCCCGCGCGGCACCTCCAGATAGGCGCAGATCGAATCCGCCAGCGCTGGATTCGCCGTGCCGCAGAAAACCTTACACTTGTCTGTCAGCAAAGTTTCCCTCAGCCAGCCGCAGTTTTATCCGCCGAGGCGGACCAACCCATGGCACGGCCATACTTTTCCCTGGATAGGGTTTCGACGACGAAAACCGAATCTTCCGGAAACGCACGAGCGGCTCGGCGCGCACGCGCTGGGTTTCGGAATAGTCCGAACACCGCCGACCCGCTACCCGCCAGCGCGGCATCTGCGGCTCCTCGCTTAAGCAAATCCGCCTGGATTTCTCCAAGTCGCGGATGTCGGCTGAAAACAGGTCCCTCAAAATCGTTCGAGAGTGTTTCCTGCCGGCTCCAGCACAGAGCGCAGAACCTCCAGATTCTATTGGGTTTCGTCAGTCTTGTCAATTCCGCGGAGCGAGCCAGCCGTAGGCGTCCTTGGTGGGGACGCCGATTCCCTGCGGGCGAAACCACCACGACGGTTCGCTTCGGCGCGTCTGGCAGCGGATAAATTTCGTCGCCGCGATTCACGGCCAGCGCGCGTCCGCCGAAGAGGAAGAACGGCACGTCGGCGCCGAGGCTAGCGGCGATCTGCGCCAGGCGCTCCAGCGGAAGCTTGTTTTCGTCAGGCGCAGCATTCCGATTAACGCCGCGGCCGCGTCGCTGGACCCGCCGCCCAGGCCACGCGCGACCGGAATGTTCTTTTCGAGATGCACGCGGACGCTGGCCCGCAAACCCGATCTCGGGCGCGATGTCCCGGATCGCGCGCACACCAGATTGTCCTGGCCGGGCATGCGAGATCGCTGCAGGTGACATACGACTTCGAGATCTCGTCCCGGCGCGATCGAAATTTCGAGCCTATCGGGGAGCGAGATGGTCTGAAAAATCGTGCGGAGTTCGTGGTAGCCGTCCGGGCGCTTCCCGGAACATTCAGCGAGAGATTGACCTTCGCATACGCACGAATCCGCAGTGATTTTGTCTTGCCTGATTTCCCGGATCCGGGGAGCTTACTGCGGTTTGACCGAATCCGGCGAGGATTTCTGCGCGAGGCGCTTCTTCAGAGATTTGAAGTTGCGTCTCGATCTCGGTGACCTTTTCCGGCTCGTAATCGGCGGGCAGCGCCTTCTGCCACTGCGGCGAGCGAACGCTCGAAATAATCCGCGGCGCGCTCGTTCTGGCCGAGCTTCAGCTGCACGTCAGCCATGTGGCTGAGAATGGTGGGGTCCTGCCTTCATGCTCGATCGCCTTCTGGAGATACTCCTCCGCTTCCACAAGCTTGTTCTGCTTGTAGTAGGCCCAGCCGAGGCTGTCGAGATAAGCGCCGTTGGTGGGATCGTGCTTGAGGGCGCGCTGAATCATGGTTGTCGCTTCGTCCACGCGCACGCCGCGGTCGGCCAGCATGTAGCCGTAATAATTCAGGACGGCGCGTTATCGGGGTTCGACTCCAGCACCTTACGGAATTCCTGCTCGGCATCGTCGAATTTTTTCTGGCGCTCGTAAATCGCGCCGAGCATGAACCATACGGATTCTTTTCTCCGCTCGTGCGCCAGCGATTCGGCTTTGGCCGCCGATTGCTCGGCGTCGCCAAATTTCTTGCCGCGCGATTCCACCTGAGCGATATCGAGATAAACCTCCAGATCGTCGTCGTTGCCTTTCAGCAACCCTTTGCAGCAACTGCCGAGCCTGCACGGTATCGGATTTTTCGCCGTATAGCATGGCGAGGGTGACGGTCAGGTCCGCTGAATCCTCGGCGTCTCAACCAGCGCCTTCTTCGTTTCGGCGATAGCGTGGTCGATATCGTGATTCATGCGGTAGGCTTCGATCGCGAGCATCTCGGCGCGCTTGTGCGCATCGGGATTCAGCTTGCCGAGATCGTCGTAGGTGGAAAGCGCGGAGGTGAAATTGCGCTGCTTCTCGTACGCGTGGCCGAGCTGTTCGTACAAAATGGCGAGCGCGCTGGGATTGCCGTCGCCGCCCGCCTGGCTCTTCACGCCCGCGATGGCGTCGGTCAGCACTTTCACGGCGTCGTCATAGTGACCCTGATCTTCGTAGAGCAGCGCTTCGTTGTAGAGAATTTCGAGCCTTCCGGGCGCCAGCTGCTTGGCGCGGGCGAGGCTCGATGCGGCTTCATCGAACTTTCCGAGCTGGCGGTAGAGCTGCGCCGCGCGGAGAAAATTTTCCGACGTGCCGGGCTCGAGCTCGGTGAGTTTGTTGAACTGATCGAGCGCCAGCGCGTATTTGTCCTGGGACAGCAGCGCCTGCGCCAGGCCATGGCGATGGCCGGGGTCGTCCGGATCGCCGACGACGGCCTGTTTGTAAGCCTCTTCCGCCTTCGCGTAGTCTTTCGACTGCGTGTATGCGTCGCCCAACAGGTCGTAAATATCGGGTGAAGATGTGTCGGTCGCCGCGCGCGACAAGAGCTGGATCGCTTCCGCCGCCTGGCCTTCATCGATCAGGAGCTGGCTGAGTTGCTCCAGCCCGGGGCCGTTATCAGGATCGTGCGCGATCACCGGCGCAGCACTTTTTCGGCCTCGGCGTGCTTGTTCTGAAAACGGTAAAGTCGCGCGAGCCAGAGAAGCGAGTATGTGTCGTTGGGGTCGGTCTTTAAAATTGCCTGGAACTGCTCGGTGGCCTTGGTTAGGTTTTCCTGCTGCACTTCCCCGGCGTTCATGTCGCCCAGAGTGCGCACGTAGATGCGGGCCAGCAGCCGATGCGCGTCGACGTTGTCGGGATCGATCTTCAGCGCAGCCTGCGCTTGCACTACGGCTTCGCGAACATGCTGGGACTTGGCGTAGATTTCCGCGAGCCGCTCCAGGATCGTGGCGGAATTCGGCTCGATAGCCGAGCGCTTTCTTGTAGGAATCGATCGCCTGAGTGGCCATGTCGGAGCTCGAGTTCGTTTCGAACTGCTGCTCCTGCATGTGGCCCATCGTGAAGTAGTAATACGCGTCGGCGTGGGCGGAATCGCCGGCGGAAATCTGCGCCGGACCAGGCGCTGGCGGGGCGGGCGTCGACGACTGAGCAAATGCAGCGGCCGCAACTGCGAAGACACTAAGAATCGCGGCGCCAATGACCGTATACATGTTCATATATATGCCTACTCAGTGCGGATTTTTATTATCGTACAGGCAGGCGCACCCGTCAAAGTTTTCCCCGCCGCGGTGTCCCTGGCTCGTTCTGGCCACTATCGCACGATCATAAGACGCACGCCGCGGAAATCCGGTTGTGTTTTGCCGTGTACGCGCTCCGAGCCTGTGGCCACTACTATCTGGGTGTTTCGTGCGAAACCCGGGCGCCGGGGACTAGTCTGGAATCGCGGTTCGGGCTTACAATCTTTACCGAGGCGCTCGGCGATTCGCCCCAGTCCCGGTCTCGCATGAATACCGTTTTTCACTACGCGCGGAAGTTTGCACGGTTTATTGCGCCGTTCGCCAGCGCGGCCTCGGTACTGCTGGCTGTCGCGTCCTATCCGGCGCTGGCACAGAGCGCTACGGGCGCCGGCACGCAGTCCGCCCTAGCGCCTCCGGTTGATTCAAGCCGCGCGACTTCAGCGAGCGATCCGGCCGACGCGACGAATCCGCCCTCCAAACCAAGTCTCGGCGAATTCGCGTGGCTTGCAGGACGCTGGCAGGGCGCCTGGGGGCCCCGCGTGGCCCAGCAGGTGTGGACCGCGCCGAAGGCCGGAATAATGATGGGGACGTTCCAGCTGGCCGAAAATGACAAGACTCTCGTGCTGGAGCTTTTCACCATGGTTGATGGTAGCGACGGAATCAAATTCCACTTGCGGCATTTCACACCGTCGCTGGTGGCATGGGAAAAACCGGGGCCGACCGTGCTCGATCTCTTAAGCGCCGACGCCAAGTCCATCGTCTTTGAAAATCCCGTCGACGGCCAGCCGAAGCGCACGACGATTACGCGCGTGGATCCAGACACGTACATCCTGAAGTCCGAAATTGTGCCCGAAAAAGGCGATCCGCAAATCACCGAAATCACTTATCACCGCGTGAAAGACGTCACCCCCGCAAAGAAACACTGATTACTTCAAGTAACTCCGCGAGACGGCCACGCGAAGGGCCTCCGCCGCCAAGGAACGTTGGCGAGACGCGACCCATCGCTAATTGCCCAGCCGCGAAAACGTCTTGCGTCAATTTTTCGGGGTTTTCTAAGCCACGGGAATCGCGAGGTTTTTACGCGCCTGCTTTTCGGTGTATAGCGCGTGATCGGCGCGATCCAGCAGATCTTCCTGCGTCTCGCCGTATTTGTAGTCCGTCCAGCCAGCCGAAAAACGAAATGGCACTTTGCCGGATTCGAGCTCGATTTCTAGATCGGCCAGCCGGTCCAGCACGATCCGCACCTGCTTCGTATCGCACTCCGGCAGCAGGACCACAAACTCATCGCCACCAATGCGCACCGCCAGGTCCGACCCGCGAATGGCCCGGCTGAGCCGCTCGCCAAAGGTCTTCAGTGCGAGATCACCGGCAGCGTGGCCGTGACGGTCATTGAGCGTTTTCAATTCGTCGAGATCGACCATCAGCACGGTCAGCGTGGTCTTCAACCGCTCCGCACGCGACATTTCCGCCAGCAGCCGCTCCTGCGCATAACGCCGATTGTGCAGCCCGGTCAGAGGGTCGAGCATGGCGAGCTTCAAATAAGACTCGGCCAGCAGGTGTTGCTCAGTCGAGACTTGCACTTCCTCGGCCAACCGCCTCCGCGCGTTCATCAGCTGCATCTGCTGGTAGAGCGTGTAAATGCTGAAAAGCAGCACCATCGCGACAAGCCCGCGGACTGCCTGGCTGATGCGGAAGACGTAGAAAGGGTCCTGCGCGTCGAAAATTACGGTCATCGAAAGCGTGACGACCGCCAGCGTCAGCGCCAGCGTGATGACCACCGCCAGGAACCAGAGCGTCCAATTTGAACGCGCAATCTTGCGCAGATTCCGGCGAATCTCGACGGCGCGCTGCTCGATTTGTGCGTCCGGCAACGGAATCGGGTTCGGCGTAGACATGGCGAACGAGCCTATGCGGCTCGAAAGTACCTCTATTGAAGGTAGTACTGCGGTCGCCGTCTGGCGAAGAAATTTCGCAGCCGCTGTTTCCCGTCCGGCACTGCCGCGCTGCTCGTAAAAGCAAGCAAACTCTTGTGTTAGGATCGGCGCTGCGGTGGTCGACTGTGTGGAATAGCTCTACACATCTGTTAGTAATCGGAATATTGGTAGTGGTTCTTTTCTGCGGCAGAAACCTCCGGCCCCGCAAACCGCCGAAACATCCGCATTGCGCCGCCGACACATTTCAGACCAACAGGAGATGGAAAAAGCGCCGCCGGAAATTCTGGCAGGCCACTAACGATTTCCAGCGCTATGCTAGACTTCTCCGCGCGGGGCTGTAGCTCAGATGGATAGAGCAGCAGTTTCCTAAACTGCGTGTCGGGAGTTCGACTCTCCCCAGCCCCACCAGATGTTGCGAATGCTTTTTCCACGACGTCGGAATAAAATTCCCGATCCGCCCGATTTGGTTAGAATCGTTGACAGCCCGCGCCGCCGCCGTATAATTATGTTCGCCCAGTCTTTGCGGGCCCCCAGGCACGCCGAATCGAAAGCAGGCTAGAGTTGACGCCCTCATACATCCTGGCCACTCTGATTTTCTGGGGCTCTAACCCGGTAACGTCCTACTTCCGTCGCCTGGTCGACCCGACTTTCCGCGGCATCTACCAAGCCAACACCTTCGACCTCGCGATCATGCTTCCCTATTTTTTCGTCATGGCGATCCTGGCCATGTACGGGTTGCACCGTTACGCGCTGGTCTATCATTACTTCAAGAACCGCAAGAATGTCCCAGGGCCGCCGCCGCCCGTGGCCGAATGGCCAAAAGTCACCGTCCAGCTGCCGATCTACAACGAGCGCTACGTGATCGAACGCCTCATCGAAACTGTCGCGCAATTCGACTACCCGCGCGAGCTGCTGGATATTCAGGTTCTCGACGATTCCACCGACGCCACGCAGCAGGTTGCGCGCGATTGCGTCGAGCGCCACCAAGCTATTGGCGTCCCCATCAGCTACATTCATCGCGACAATCGCGAAGGCTTTAAAGCCGGCGCGCTGCAGGAAGGCCTGAAATCCGCCACCGGCGAATTCGTCGCCATTTTCGACGCGGACTTCATCCCGCCCGCTGATTTTTTGCGCCGCACGGTTCCCTACTTCAACGAGCCCCGGATGGCGATGGTGCAGACGCGCTGGAGCTACGTCAACCGCAACTACTCCAAGCTCACCGAAGTGGAAGCGATCCTGCTCGACGGACATTTCGCCATCGAGCACTCCTCGCGTTTCCGCAGCGGGCTGTTTTTCAATTTCAACGGCACCGCGGGCATCTGGCGCCGCACCGCCATTGAGGATGCCGGCGGCTGGCAGCACGACACGCTGACCGAGGACACCGATCTTTCCTATCGCGCGCAGATCCGCGGCTGGAAATTCCTCTATCTCCCGGAAATCGATTGCCCCAGCGAGCTGCCCGTCGAAATGAACGCCTTTAAGTCCCAACAGGCGCGCTGGGCCAAGGGCTTGATGCAGACGGCGAAAAAAATCCTGCCGCAGATGATGCGTTCGGACGCGCCCCCGAAAGCCAAGGCCGAGGCGTTTTTCCATCTGACCGCCAACATCAGCTACCCGCTGATGGTTTTTCTCTCGATCATTTTGCTGCCGGCCATGATCGTGCGCTTCTATCAGGGCTGGTTCCAGGTGCTGTTGATTGACCTGCCGCTGTTTTTGGCGTCGACCTGCTCGATTTCGTCTTTTTACTTGTGCGCGCAGAGAGCGTTCTACCCGAAGACCTGGAAGCGCACGTTCTGGTATCTGCCGTTCGTAATGGCCGTCGGCATCGGCCTTTCAGTGAAAAACGCCGTAGCGGTGATCGAGGCGATCTGTGGAGTGAAATCGGAATTCGTGCGCACGCCGAAATACAAAGTGGAAGCCGGGGGGAAGCATTCCGTCGACCTGGCAAAAAAGAAATACCACAAGAGCGCCGGCTGGATGCCCTGGCTCGAAGTCGCCCTGGGAATCTACTTCGCCTGCGCCGTGGTCTACAGCATCCAGAACACGAACTACCTCACGGTGCCCTTCCTGCTTCTGTTCGTCTGGGGATATCTCTACACCGGCTCAATGTCGCTGGCGCAAACCTACATTGCTGGCTTCCGTTCCGGAGCGAAGGAAGTGCCCGCACCGGCGCCTGTCCCAGTGGCAGTTCAAGCGACAGCTACGGCCGAATCCTCCGCCTCCGATTAGCTCGTCCGGTGAGTAGTGCAGGCACCCAGGTCAAGGTTCGGCCGGCGTCTGTATATCTCCCCTTAACGACGCTCCCACGAAAGATCTTGGGCCGTCTCGCTTCGGCCATGCGCATGGTTAACGCGAGAGCAATTTGAACACCCAGACGGTCGTCCCGGCTGGCGGACTAACGATCTCAGGCGTCAACCCCGAGCCTAAGCTCAGCGGCCCACCTCCGCCCGCCACAATCGCCACGTACTGCTCACCCCCGACGCTGTAAGTCACGGGAGACGCGTTGCCCGGGGCGTTCAATTTCGTCCCCCACAGCTGCTGGCCCGTAGCTGCATCGTATGCGGCGAACGACCGGTCAAGCGACGCCGCAAATGTGAGCCCGCCCGCCGTCACCAGTAGCGAACTCACCAGCGGCGCGCGCTGCCGATGAATCCATGCGACCTTGCCGCTGGCCAGATTGATGGCTTCGAGCCGGCCGAACTTGCCGTCGGAGTCCGGCCGCGGCCGCGTGGCGAAGCGAATGTCGTTCCCACCCGTCGCAACCTCAGCGGCGCTGCGCGGTTGCCAACTGTAGTTCGCGCAGCTTTCGACCAAGGGCACGTACAGGATATTGGTCACCGGATCGAACGCCGTGGTCGGCCAGTTGCGCGCGCCATTGGAATTCGGACACAGAAGCGCCGACTTCCCGGGCGCGGGCTCGAGATCGGGGTTCGTATTTTCCTTGCCCGTGACCGGATCAATCGACTTCACCACGTTCTGCAGGCCCAGATCGCGCGAAAAAAGATATTTGCCGGTGGTGCGGTCCATGGCGTCGAAAATTGCCGTCTTGCCGCCGGTGACCACCACGTCGGCCGGCTTTCCGTTCACCGGCAACGTGATCAGCGACTGCTCGAAAACCCAGTCCAGATCCCACACGTCGCGGTTCATGTGCTGGTGGTACCACACCAATTTCCCGGTGTCTGGATCGAGCGCAAGGGTTGAATCGGTGTAGAGCGCGTCCTTGGATTCCCCAGCGCGCGCCTGGGGCAGAATCAATGTGCCAGCGTCATAGGTATTGCCGGTGCCGATGTAAATAAGATTTCGTTTGGGATCGTAGCTGCCGGAAGTCCACACACCGGATCCGAACCGCTGCTCGATCGGCGCGCCGTTCCAACTATCGCCGCCAGGCTCTCCCGGCCGTGCGATGGTGTGGAAGCGCCACGCTTCGTTTCCGGTCGCGGCGTCGAGAGCGATGATGAAATTGCCACCGCCCGTATTTATGCCCAGGCTGGTGCTGACGATCAGTTTGCCTTTCACAAACAGCGGTCCGCCGTCCAGGTGAAATGCCACGCCGTCCACTTCGCCCTCGTGCAAACCCTGATCGCGCGTCAAGACTTCATGATCCCAGACCAATTTTCCGGTCTTCGCCTCCAGCGCGATCACATGTCCGTCGGGCGTAACGGCGTAGAGGGTGGTGTCGTGCAGTCCGAGGTACTTGATGCGCGCCTCGCGGCCGTTATGCAGCCCCTCTGGCAGCGATCGCGTGTATTGCCAGAGCGGCTCGCCGGTCGCGGCGCTTAACGCTTGAATGCTCGCTCCGCTTTCCACGAACAGGACGCCGTCATGCACGAGCGGCGTGATCTCATTCGCGCTGGGCGGCAGGGTCAGCGTCCACGCGACACCCAGTTCATGCGCGTTCGCCGTGCCGATCTGCTTGAGCGGGCTGAAGCTGATGTTCTGGTAGGTGCGCCGCCACAGCAGCCAATCGCCATCAACAGGATGCTGCAGCATGGCGTCCGTTACCGGCGTCATGTCTGTGAGCAGCTTTTCGCGCGCGGCCATCACGGATTTGTAAACCGCGTCGCGATTGGCCTGTCCCGCTGCGAGGATGTCGTACTGAGCGCGCGCCGGCGCCAATTCATTGCTGCCGGGAGCGACGCCATTGGCGTGAAGAATATAGGCCTCGGCGTCGGCGTAGGCTTTGTCGTTGAGTCCGCCGGCCGCGGATGGCGGCATTTTTGCCGAGATGTAGGAGTACAGCGCGTCCGCGGACTGGTTCGACCAGTGAGCCTTGAATGCCGCGCCACGCAGCGCGGGACCGAACTCGCCATCGTCGAGATTCGCGCCATGGCAGCTCGCGCAATTGTCGTCATACACCGACTTGCCGCGATTCGCCTGTGCCAAGGTGAGGCTGACCGCCGGCCCGCTCGAAAAAAAGCTAGTCGCCTGCGCGAACACATTGAACCCGCTCAACCACCAACACAAACCCGCAAAACAAAGTCCTGCAGTACTGAGAAACAAGCAGCGGCGCAAAAAGCTATTTGCAAAGGTCGTCTTCATTTGGGGCGATCTCTCCAGGCAAAACTCGCCAACATATAGATGCATCATCCACTACCGCGCGCGTCGCGGCTGCGTCCAAATTTAGGTTTCATTCTCGCGATCACCGGCGCGCCAGAATTCTAGGCTCGCCCACCCGCTGTTTCAACTGTCGTGCTCGGTCGTCCTGCATCTCTCTGATGCGGAGCCTCCGGGCTATCAGCGCCTCGGTCGCTGCAAAACTACCCAGCCCGAAATGGGCACGCAATCGGCAACCAGGCCAACTGCCGCAGGTACCGCACAATCCGATCCGACGCCCCGCCAATCTCTGCTCCCGCCGTTGCTCTCGAAGCCTCGTCGAGAGCCGATATCTGTCGCATAGCTGTTCTGCTGCAATTGCAAAGATCTCGTTCGGCCTAATCGCCAAAAGTCCACAGGCGCTGCTTGACAATTCCTCCTCGCCAACCTGCTAGCGTCGGTTCGGGGTGCAGTTCGCCCGGAAATGGCCTCGGGCTTCGATGAAAAATCGAGCCCGAAAGAAAGGATGAGCACGATGCGCTCGAAAATTCGCGAAGCTCTGGAACAAGGTTTTATCAAGCTAGATGAAAGTTCGGAAGGAATGCCGCACACGTCCGCTAAGAACAAACATGCCTGCCGGCTACCCACTGGCGCTGCGCTCAACCGGCATCGTCGAAAATGCAGTGTCTGCCGCTATCCCCTGCGCGCCGATATCGAACAGGAATTCCTGCGCTGGCGAAGCCCGGACGTCATCGCGCGTGCGTACGGCATCGCCGACCATTCCTCGATCTATCGCCACGCGCATGCCACCGGCCTCTATGAGCGGCGCGGGCATAGGCTCCGTCTCGCTCTCGATCCGCTCATCGAGCGGGCCGCGGCGGTCCAGGTAAACGCGCGCTCCGTCATTAACGCCGTCTATGTCGCCGCGCACCTCGACGGCTCCGGCCGCTGGATGAACCGCCGCCCTAATCGCCAAACGCTGAGATTAAAACCCCATGGAGACCGCTGAAAACACGCGTCGAAGACTCACGCTAATCGCCACAGAATCCGGTTTCGCGAAATCGCAAATGGCGACGTCTGAAAGTCACCGAAACGGCGGCTCGCCCGTCAAAAAGCAAAATGGTGCAGGAGTCGGCGGACCAAGCTGATAGGATTACCGGCATTATGAAACTGACCATCTTAAAAACACGAAAGCGAATCGGCATCTTCGCGGCGCTGGCGATCCTGTGCGCCTGCGGTGTGGCTTCGGCGCGATTTCGGCAGCCGAACAACGAATACGCTGCGCGGCGGGCAAAGCTTCGCGCGGGCGTTGACGGCCCGATCGTGATTTATGGCTACACGGGTCACGAAGATGCGTCGGAAGTCGCCATCTTTTTCCAGGAGCCGAGTTTTTACTACCTCACTGGGCACGACGAGCCAGGGGCGGTACTCCTGATCGTGCCCAGTGCCGGCGTCGGCGGTTCGAGCGCCGGCATGGCGCTGGAGACTCTGTATCTGCCGGCGCGAAATCGCAATCCGCACGATTCGAGCAGCGAAACATGGGAAGGACCGAAGATCGGGCCGGATGATCCGGACGTGCACGAAAAGACCGGCTTCGCGAATGTGGAGCCGATCGCGAACCTGAAACACGATCTCGCGAAGCTGGCCGCTGCGTACAAAACTTTCAATACGATCGAGCCTTCCGGAAAGGAAGACGGCTATCCGCATTTCACCGAATCGGTCGCTGCGTTGCGCGCGCTCGTGCCCGGCGCGCAGGTGAGCGACATTTCGCCGAAACTTTTCGCTCAGCGCCAGGTGAAGTCCGATAGCGAGCTGGCGCTTTTGCAGAAAGCCACCGATCTATCGATCGATGCTCAGTTCGCTGCGATGAAAATGATGCGCCCGGGCCTTTTCGAATATCAAGTGGCGGCGCGCATGAAGGAAATTCACGAAATGGGCGGCTGTGCGCGCGAAGCTTACGCGCCGATCGTCGGCACCGGATTTAATTCGACGGTGCTGCACTACAGCGCGCTTGATAGCGAAATCAAGGACGGTGACCTGGTGGTGATGGACGTGGGCGGCGAATACGGCGGCTATGCGGCGGACATCACGCGCACCGTCCCGGCGAACGGCAAATTCACGCCGCGCCAGCGGGAGATCTACGACCTAGTCCTGGGTGCGCAGAACGCCGCGCTGGCAGCGACGAAGCCGGGAGCGACGATCGTCGGCCACAAGGATAGTCTCCAGCAGATCGTGATCGATTATTTCAACACGCACCCCGACAGCCGCGGCAACGTGCTGACGAAATATTATCCGCATGGGGTGAGCCACCACATCGGGCTCGATGTCCACGATCCCGGAGACCGGTCCCGCCCGCTCGAACCCGGCATGGAGATTTCAATGGAGCCGGGGCTTTACATCCCGGAAGAAAACCTGGGAGTGCGAATCGAAGACGACGTGCTAATCACGAAGGACGGCTACACGCTGATGACCGGCCGCCTCCCGCGCACCGCCGACGAAATCGAAAAAATCATGGCCGAGTCGCGCACGAAGCAGTAATCGGCGTCTTGACACTCCGCAACGCGGACCGTAGCATCGATTATTCGTTTTTGTCCGGCCGGCGTAGCTCAGTGGTAGAGCGAGGGTCTCATAATCCCTAGGCCGTGGGTTCGATTCCCCCCGCCGGCACCATTTCTCTGCTCCAGCGGTCCCCTTCTCGATTCGATCACAGCGAATTCAGGAATGCGATGAGCTGCGATTCTTGCTGCTGCGTTAGATTCATCTGAAAGCGCTGATTGTAGAAGTTGACGACCTCGTTCAAGTTGCGTGCGGCGCCGTTGTGAAAATACGGTGCGCGCGCGGCAAGACCTCGGAGCAACGGCCCCTTCACACGGTTCACGTCGCTGCACAGTCCGGTGACCAATCCCTTGCCGGGATCGGTCGTGTAGATCGCGTACGGATCGGTCGAAGACGGGTTGAACGGATTCGGGCAGCCGGTGATTTTGTAGACCGGAACGTTCGGGAAACTGAGTTGCGCGAGCGCGGCTTGAATCTGCGGATCGCTCTCGGCAGTCAGGTTGTGTCCCGTGCCGATGTCGAGCGGCAGCGGGAACGAATGGTCGCCGGCGTTGGGCGTGTCGTGGCATGAGGTGCAGGTGCCAGTGAACGAGCTGGGGCTGCCGAGGGCGGTGTTGTCGTTTAGGCCGCGGACGTTCGCGATCGTTAGCGGGTGCGTATTAAAAATCACTTCGCCGGCGGCGATCTCGCGGCGCGCTTGCGCCTGATACGCGGGTACGTTACGGCCGGCCGCGGCGTTGGCCCAAGGCGAGTACAGGCTGAAAGCCGAGGAATTGAACGCGGCGCCCGAGGGATCCTTGCCGAGCGAATCGTTGATGCCGGGATAGTATTTCGGCGCAAAATGCGAGAGATTTACGGCTCCTCCCTGCCCGCCGCCATCGGTGAGCAATCCCCCACGCGCGTCGTAGAGTTGCGCGCTATAAAGCCCGAGCTCGAAATTCACCATGGCAGTCTGCTGAGCGGTTGTCGGCGGATTCGCCGCCTGCGCGTGAGTGAGCGTGGCGTCAACCGCCTGATGCGTCAGATCGGTTACCAGATTCTGCTGGAAGGTCGATTCGACGTTGAGAGGCTGGATCGTTTCGCGGCCGTCGAACATGATCGTGCTGAGGAAGCCGAGATTCGTGGTCGGCAGCGGTCGGCGGTAGACGGAAACGGTCACGGCACCAGTCCCAGGATCGGTGACGATGCCGCAACCATAAGGATCGTTGACGGTGGAGATCATGAATTGCGGAGTGGCGGGTAGCGTGATCGCGACCCGAATCAGACCGTTCTGGATCAACAGACTATGGTCCGCGGGATTTCCGGGCTTTCCGCTGGGGCAATTCGCGCCATCGACCGAAGCGAAGAGCGGATCGCGGCCGCGGGTGCCGAGATAGCGGAATTGGACGTCTGTCGTGCTCAGGCCGAAGGCGTCGCCGGCGACGTGGCAGGTGGCACAGCTGCGGCCGTTGGTGCCGAGGCTTTGGAAGAAGGCGTTGTTCTCGTCGATCCGGCCATTCACGTTCTCGGTCGAGACCAAGCCGGTCGGATCGAGGAACGGGAACAAGTTGGGAATGAACGCCGCCGAGGCCGCGCCGGTGGCCGCTAACATGGCCAGCACCACGAACCATTTTTTCTTGCCGCCGAAGACCGATGCCATTCGCGAAATCCGTGACTTCATGACCGCTCCTTGCCCGCTGGTTCAGCGAGCGCTGCCGCTTGGGGCCAGGAGGCTCGACTGAGCGGGCCTTCCCCTGGCTCGAATGAAGAACCGATTGCCGCTTGCGTGCAGCATAGTTAGCAGGACTGCCCACCCGCAGCCAATGGAGGCAGCCTGAAACAAACGTGGAATCGATCTGAGTGTCCAGGTGATTGATACGACAAAGTTTAAATTGCCGGGGCTCCCGATGCCGTCGCACAATATCTGTGTACCCAACAAGGAATGCTATGGCAGCGCCGCCAAAGGCGTACCGCTTCGGCCCATTTGAACTCCGGCCGTACACCCGCGAACTGTACAAACTGGGCATCCGGCTGAAGCTGCGCCCACAACCTTTTGAAGTGCTGCGTGCCCTGGTGGACGCGAACGGCGAGATGGTGTCTCGCGAGCAACTGCGCGAGATGCTGTGGCGCTCCGAAACGTTCGTGGACTTCGACCAGAGCCTCAACACATGCATCAAGGAGCTGCGCGCGGCGCTGAACGATTCGGCTGGTGAGCCGCGATACATCGAGACGCTGCCAAAGCTGGGGTACCGGATGATCGCGCCAGCGGAACGGGATTTCGGCCCGGCGCAGTCCGAGCCGGCGCCATTGCGCGAGTCCGATCCGGCACCCGCGCCCGTCGCCGGGGCAGCGCCGCAATCCGCTGCGACGGTCAGCAGAGTGCCGCACCTACGCATAGCGCTGATTGCTGCTGCAGTCGTACTGGCTTTGGGTGGCGCGATCTACTTCGCATGGTCAGGTTCGCACCGGCGACTGGCTGACTCAGCGCCGCAGCGGCTGATGATCGCGGTGCTGCCGTTTGAAAACCTGAGTGGAAATCAGAATCAGGACTATTTCAGCGATGGCCTGACGGAAGAAGTGATCACGCAGATCGGCGAGACGGATCCGGCACGGCTGGGCGTGATCGCACGGACATCCGTGATGCACTACAAAAATTTGCCGGAACCACTGCCGCAAATCGCGAGCGAGCTCGGCGTGCAGTACGTGCTCGAAGGCACCGTGCGCCGGGACGCGGGACGCGTGCGAATCTCCGCGCAATTGATTCAGGTGAAAGATCAAACGCAGCTGTGGTCGCATGAGTACGAACGCGACGTGAACGACCTGCTCCTGCTGCAAGACGAAATGGGGCAGGAGATGGCGGACGAACTCCACCGCACGCTGCGAGATCCTGCGCCGGCCCTCGCAATGCAACCGCGCCCGAATCCGCCCACGAGCGAAGTGTACGATCTCTATCTGAAGGGCCTGTATTTCCTGAATCAGCGGACGCTTCCTGGCTTCCACCAGGCGATCGACTATTTCCAGCAAGCGATTCTGAAGGATCCGGACTACGCTCGCGCGTATGCGGGTCTTGCGGATTCCGTGGTGCTTGACGGCGAATATGGGGGAGGAGTCGAAAGGCGGTACATGCCCAGAGCGCGCGAGGCAGCGCTGCGGGCCTTGCAGCTGGACGATTCCCTCCCGGAAGCGCACACGGCGCTGGCGCTGATCGTCCAGAATTACGATTGGGACTGGGACACGGCGGATAAGGAATTCCGGCGCGCGATCGAATTGAATCCGAGTTACGCAACCGGCCACCAGTGGTACGCGGAACATTTAATGTGGGAGGGCCGGTTCAATGAGGCGCTGGAGGAAAGTGAACGCGCGCGCGAGCTCGATCCGCTATCGCTGATCATAGCCGCGGACAACGGCGCGATCCTCTATTATTCGCGTCGATACGACAAGTCCATCGCGAAGCTGAAAACGGTCCTGGAAATGGATCCGAACTATCCCCGCGGTCACATCGTGGTGTATCCCTACGGAGAGGAAGGCCGATACGCCGACGCGATCGCGGAGTTGAAGTCCGTGGGCCAGTCCGACAGCGAAAGCACGTTCGCACTGATGCGAGAGGCATACATCTACGGCCGCTGGGGTAAGGAAGCGGAGTGGCGAGAGGTATTAAGGGCAATGCAGAAGATAGACGCCAAGAGCGCGCTGAGTCCCATGGTGTTCGCATGGGCGTATCTGGGCCACGGCGACAAGGACAAAGCGATCGAGCTAATGTACCAAGCCTACGAAGATCATTCCAATGTGATGACCTCGCTGAAGGTTGAGCCCGCGTTCGATCCCCTGCGAAGTGATCCGCGATTCATCGAGCTGCTGCACCGCGTCCGGCTCGATCGCTAATCGCGACCGTCCAGCACACCTTTTGCGGGAGTCCCGAAGCATTTCTACATTTTCTCCCCTATTCACCTGCGTGCTTTAAAGCGGCTACGTTCGAGGCGCAGGTGGATCGATGGGAGGACATCATGTCGAGCAGCAAGAAATGCGCGCATCCGAATTGCTCGTGCCAAGTGACCGACGGGAAATATTGCAGCGCAGCGTGCGAAGCCGTCGAGAAGACTCCCGATATTGATTGCCGCTGCGGGCATCCGGGTTGCAAGGGCGCTGCGCACTAGCGAACACTGAGGCAGACGCGTCTGACCATGTCCGGTTGCTCTTTGCCCGGGAGCGGTTCTCGCGGCGCGCCTGACAGTTTTTGTCTACAGCGAAAAGCGTATTAGCTTTACGCCACGCATTCGTCCGCCCAGATGCGAGACCTCCCATTTTTCCCCGGCCCCATTCCCCTTATGAGTAGCGATCAGGAGGAAACCGATCGCGTGGCCTAAATCAAAATCGACCTGCTCAGAGGGAGGAATCGATGAAAAGGGCTAAATTCTTGATTCTTGCCGTACTTTTTTCTTCGGGAGTCGCGATTGCACAGTCGCAACCGCAGCCGGGTACCCAGGCGGGCGCATCCGCATCGGGCAGCACGACGGCGAGCGCGAGCCGCGGGAGCGGCGTACAGGCGGCCACGTCTTCTTCGAGTGCAGTGTCCGCACAACATGGCAACAACAATAGGGACAACAACGCGGAGGGAACTTCCCTGGCGGGTGATTCCTCCGCGAGCGTCGGCAAGAGCGGTTCGCAGGTGGAGAACAGCGCGGTGAGCTCGACAGCGACGTCGACTATGAACGCCGCCCTGGTCCATCCCGTTGATGCGAAGAAGAACAAGCCCGGCGATCCGGTGACGGCGCGCACGACGCATGCCTCGCAGTCGCCAGACGGCACAACGTTGCCGAAGGGCACGGAACTGGTAGGCCACGTGACACAGGCGCAATCGCGCGGAAAGAAGCAGTCAGAGTCCGATCTTGGCATCGTGTTCGACAAGGCGGTGCTGAAAAACGGACAGGAAGTTCCGATGAACGGCTCCATTCAAGCGATCGCGGCGGCGCAAAACACCGCGTCGACGGCCGACAATATCGACGACGGTGGACTTGGCGGCGGGTCGATCGGTAGTAAAGGGGCCGCAGGCGGCGGACTCGTGGGGGGCGGAAGCGCGGGACCGGGACGCGCGGGCTTTGCGGGCGGAGGAGGCGGAGCGCTCGGACTGGGCGGTGCGACGTCCGGCCTTGGGAAGGCCGCGGGCTCGGCGACCGCGCCCGTGAGCAATGTGGGAACGACCTCGCGCGGCGCTGTTGGATCAACCGCCAGCGCGGCCGGAACGTCCACGCGCGGAGCGATTGGTGGGTTGAATGCAGCGGGACAGCTGACGTCGAACAGTCAGGGAGTTTTCGACATGCAGGGGTTGAACCTGACTTCCTCGGCGTCGGACGCCACACAAGGCTCGCTGATCACTTCCACGAGCAAGAACGTGCACCTGGATGGCGGGACGCAATTACTGGTTTCCGCCACCGGCGCGGCGCAGATGCAGGCATCGAAGTAGATCGAGGTCGGGGCCCAAACTCCCGTCCACCCGGGAGTCCTGACGCAAGGCAGTGGCGGCGCGCCCGGAGTTGTTCCGGACGCGCCGTTTTTTTCACCTCAGCGACCATCAGCCGACTGGTGGGTCGACCGAGCCGATGGAGAAGAGCGAAAACTCATCCTGAGGATACTGGGCAGATTTAATTTTTTCGGGGCGCATCTGTTGGTATTGGCCCGCGAAAAAGAGGAGCGGTTTTTCGTCGTAGGATTGAAAGAATTCCACGCGGCTGATGTAGAGGGTGTGGTCTCCGGCAGGATGCGCGTCAATGACTTCGACCACGAAGTGAGCCACGGCGCCCTCGATCAGCGGCACGCCGCTCTGCTGAAAGAACTTCACGTGAAGGCCTTCGATCGTGCGCCCGGCGAAGTGATTGCTCAGGTGTTCGTGATGCTCGGCCAGGACGCTGACTCCGTAGCGGCGCACGACCGGCAGGATCTTGTGCATATTGGAGCGATTGTCGAGCGAGACGAGTACGAGCGGTGGTTCCAGTGAGACGGACGTGAACGCGTTGGCGGTCATTCCGTGAGTGCGGCCTTCGTAGAATGCGTTGATGACCGTGACGCCGGTGGCGAAACGGCCAAGCGCGTGGCGGAACCGGAGAGGGTCAAAAGATTGAGCGCCGGCGATTGAATTTCTCCTCTGCGTCGCGGAATTGTCCGCTATTTTCCGCTGGCCTTTTTCATCACTAGATTAATATCGGTCGGATTGATGAGATCGGGGACGGTCCATCCATCCAGATCGTACTCGCTCATGCATTTTTCCGCGAAGCCTTTGTATTTCGCGGACTGTCCCATCATGTCGGAAACCATCAGGGTCTCGAAGCGAATGCTTTCGTGATTGCCGAAATAGTTTCGCTCGTAGAGCTCGTGACGGCCGCCGAATTCGGAGCCGATGGCGTCCCACATCAACTTCATAAGTTTCACGCGATCGACGGCGGTGTATCCATTGGAGCCGCGGACGAATTGGTCGAGATAGTGGCGGATTTCGGGGACCTTGAAATCGACGGCGTGCGAGGGGAGATAAATCAGCGCGCTGGCCAGAACGTTCTCGATGATTTCCTTCAGCTTCGGATAGGCGGTGCTGGCCATGACGCGGTAGGCGAGGCCGTAATCGAGATTCGGGAGCACGTAACCGGGAGTCCAGGGCGTAGTGGTGCGTGCCATCGCGTCGGTGAGGGCCCAGAAAAGATTGCGCCAGGCCAGGACTTCGCCCACTTGCGCCTGCACTCCGCGAAATTCTTTAGCGCCGGTAGCTTCGACGGCCTTCAGCAGCAAGCCCGCGATGAAATCGAGCTTCACCGCTAGACGCACGCACCCGTGGAACATGAAGCGGGGAAGAAATCCCGAGCGCGGGAAGAAATTGTTGACCTTGTCGATGTCGCCGTAGGCGAAGACGTTTTCATACGGCACGAAGACTTTATCGAAGACGATGATCGAATCGTTTTCATCCAGGCGGCTTGAGAGCGGGTAGTCGAACGGGCTGCCGACGGCGGCGGCGGCTATTTCATACGAGGGCCGGCAGAAAAGTTTCACGCCAGGCGCGCTGGTGGGAACGATGCAGACGAAGGCAAAATCTTTCGTCTTGATGGGAAGCGCGCCGTTGTTGGCTATGAAATTGTAGTGCGTGAGGGCGGAAGTAGTGGCGACGACTTTCGCGCCACTGACGATCAGGCCGCCGTCTGTTTCTTTTTCGACGTGCATGTAGACGTCGCGGACTTCCGAAAGTTCCTTATTGCGATCGACGGGAGGATTGACGATGGCGTGGTTGACGAAGGTCACTTCCTCCTGAACTTTTTTGTACCAGCGCTTGGCGTTCTCCTGGTACGGCGTGTAGAAGTCGGGGTTGGCGCCGAGCGTGGCAAGAAAGGCAGCTTTGTAATCGGGACTGCGGCCCATCCAGCCGTAGGTGACTCGGGCCCATTCGGCGATCGCGTCGCGCGAGGCGACCATTTCTTCGGCGTTGCGCGCGGGCCGATAGAAACGATGGGTGTAACCGCCGCTGCCGGTGTCGGTTTCGGTGCAGAGGATGCTTTTGCGGTCGTCGTGAAGCGCGTCGTAGAGACGAGCAAGCATGCGGACCGTGTTGCGGAAGGCGGGATGCGTGGTGACGTCCTTGACGCGCTCGCCGTAGATCCATATTTCGCGGTCGTCGCGAAGGCTTTCGATGAATTCCTGCGACGTGAAAGGCCGGGTACGGGAACTGGAATTGGGCGCGGCGGTCTTAGTGTCGGACATGGCTAGCTCCTTGGAGCGAATGGCATCCTAATGCCGAAGTGAGTGCCGCGCAAATGGCGGCAGCCAAATCCCTCAGCGGACGAAGAAACGTGAAACCCGAAGCGCGTCAGCGGGGTTCGTCGGATTTGCATTGCGTGGGATCCCAGCCGGAATTGTCGCCTAGTTTCTTGAAATGGCTACTGGTAATGAACGGCTGATAGAGATATTGCGGATCTTTGACGATGGTGGTGACCACGAGCCACCTGTCTCCGTTCATCTCTGTAAATGAGTCGAAATATTCCTCAAGGACTGCGTTGGCGCTATAGGGGACGCCATTTTTTCGCAAGTAGCCCGGCAACATGCGCGTGGTGGCGACCTTTAGATAGCCCTCCGCTGACTGATCGTGAGAATGCTGGCCCATGTAGGGATTCATAGCGCCGCGAGTTCCCTGCCATTCGGCGCTCGAAAAACCTTGCCAAGTTTGCGGCGCTTCGGCCGGCGGCGCAACGCCGAAATGCAGGAGGCGAGTTTGTGTGCCCGAGTCGGTGTCGATGCGCAGCGTCGCGTCATCTGGCCAGGTGACGTGGAGCCGGCCGGGAACGCGCATGACGGCGGCGGCGCCGTAGCCGCGGCATTGATTGCCGCCGGCTTGGTCTTTCGCGGGGTCCCAGGCGGTGGCAACTTTTCGGCCTTCGGGATTGAGCGGCACGCTGGCGAAGTCACCTTTGTCGGGGACGATCATGCGGAAGCGCCAGTCTTCTGTGACGATGGAAACCCAGTAACCGGTGAGATCGAAGGGGGCGGCGGCGCGGGGAGATTTGGGTGGGCCCGGCGGAGGGCCGAATTGCGCGGTCGTGCGTGATGGGGCGACTGCCCAAAAAGACACTGCCGCGCCGAAAGCTAACGCTGCGAAAGTCACCCATTGAGAGATTGGCGATCCCCGGAGCGTCATCGTGATGCTCCTTTTTTCTCGGAGAGGCTTTTGTAAGCAGCCTCGATGAACATATCAGTGGTCCAGCGGCCGGTGGTCGCGCCGTAGACGGGGTCATAGTCCAATGTGGGCTTGGAGGCCTTTACCTGATCGAGGGTCATGCCTTTCTCGATCATGGCGGCGATGCGGTCGCGAATGATGGTGATCATTTCCTGATAAACGACGAGGTCGGCCTGATCGCAAATGCGGCCGTGGCCGGGAATGATGAGCGTGCCGTTCTCCTGCTTGGGACCGGAGACCGTGACCTGGTAGAGCAAATGATCGAGCGCGTCGACGACGCCCTGGATGCTGCCGCCGCGGTCGAGGTCGATCATCGGGTAGCCGGTGGTCGAAAAAATATCGCCCGTGGCGACAACGTCGGAGCGGCGAAAGAACACAATGCTGTCGCCGTCGGTGTGGGCCGCGGGTTCGTGCATGATTTGCACAGCTTCATCGTTGACGAAGAGGTCCTTTTTCGGCAGCGAGTAAGTGTCGGTGGGCCAAGCAGGTTGCGGAGCGACGTCTTGACCGTTTTTCGCACTCATGCGGTCGAGGATCGATTGAAACGAAATGATGGCGGCGCCTTGGGTGGCGCTTTCGCCGATATCGCCGAGGACGTTCCCTCCTGCGAGGGTGCTGCCGGCCTTGCCAACGGCTTGATTACCGCCGGCATGATCGGCATCAATCGAGGTATCAATGATGTAGCGAATAGGCTTGTCCGACAGTGTGCGCACCGCCGCGATAACTCTGTCGCTCGCCGACGCGTTGCCGGTATCGACCAGGAGTACGCTGTCGTCACCGGTCTGGACGGCGATATTGGCGCCGGCGCCGACGAGCATGTAGACGTGGCCTTGCACGGGGACGAGGTGAAGCTCGGAGTCCGCGGTGACGTGCGAACCGAGACTCGATACCGCAAGCAGAAACCCACACGCAGCTATCGCGAGCGGACGGCTGACGACGAATTTATCAGCGGTCGACATGTTTTCCCGGCGGGCGCGGCAGCTTGTTCATGGATTTCATTTTCGCGATGTATTCGGGGTACATCGTTTCTGGACCACCGCGTGCGGCTTCGGGCGGAATGCCGTAGTTGGCCGGAAATTCGTTCAGAAAGGTATTGGCGCCCGGCAGATGATTTGGGACGACGCCAAGGGGACGATCGACTTCCTCGACCGTTTCGCAGGGATATGGATCAATCTGCTGCTGCGGCGAAGCTACGAAATCCGTGGTTCGAATGAAAGGCTCGGCGAGGTAGGCGGGATCGTAAATCACGACGGCGACGGTAAGGTAGTCGCCGTGGCGCATAATATGCGTGCTGACGGTCGCGTTGGCGCTGCGCGGAATTCCGTTGCGACGAATCCAGCCTTCCTTCAAGTGATCGGTGACGACGGCGAGCGTGTCGCCCTCGAATTTTCCGGTGGAGAATCCCTGCCAGGTATGGCGCGCGTAGTCCGGCGGATGGACGCGCCCGTCCATCCAGATGGTTTGCTCGGGCGATTGCCACGAGATGTGAGTGTGATAGGCGAGCAGGCGCTGCGTCAGCGGGTCGACTTCTTTCCAGATGCGCAAAAGCGCAGGGCCACGCCAGGCGTAGTCGGAAGGATGCGGGCGGCACTGATTTTCTGGAAGCTCGAGCAGGGTCGCGTCCCAAGTGTCGCCACGCAGGCGAGCGGCGGCGTTGATGGGCAGGCCGAGATAGTCGCCGATTTCGGGGCCGGGGATGCGCTCGGGCTCGTCTTCGTGGAACACGTTGGCCCATTCGGCCGAGGGATCGTCTTGCGCAACAGCGGGACGATTGACGAACAACCCAAGGATCAGGACGAGCGGGAAAGCAAAAAATATGATTCGCCATCGAAACCGCGCAAGCCCACCGCGGGAATCACAGCTGACCATGACGACTCCCCCACCCCACAAGTCGGGCGGATTCTAGTGCAGGGAGGGTTGAGTAGCAAGGACCGCGATTTACATCGCAGAGTTTCGATTCTTCGAAGGTGAAACCGTGCGGGGGCGTCTTGCGTATCAATATTTTAGCGCAGTGACGCGCGCACGAAGCGATCTGAACACGGCTTGACAGAAATCTCGCGCCGTAGTTACTTAGCACGCGTCACGAAATCAAGCGAGGGCCTCTATGACCGCATTCTGGCGCTGGTGTGCCGCAATTCTTGTGTTTATGGGTGTGGGAGCGGCGGCCAATTTGCCACGCGTTGCCGCGCAAGCGCCGCCTGGACCTCCCGCGGCGCAAGACGATCCCGCTCTGAAGCTGGCGCCGGACGATATTGCGAACGGGAAGCGGATTTTTGCGGCGCAGTGCGCTGGATGCCATGGATTTGACGGCAGCGGGCAGCTGGGGCCGAATCTCCACGGAGTACTGGCGCGGCGCGGCGACGCCGGGATTTTTGCAGTAGTTCGCAATGGCACGGGCGCGATGCCACCGGTGATGGCTCTAAACGACCAGCGCGTGTGGCAGGTGGTCGGTTATGTGCGGACGCTGGGGGACGCGGGACCAATGGAAGCAGCGAAGGGCGATCCGGTGAAGGGCAAGGCCGTGTACGATGCAAACGGTTGCGCGGTTTGCCACGCTATTGGAACCACGGGCGGCGGAGTGGGTCCACAGCTGACGGCCATCGGAAGATCGCGGCCGCCGAAATATTTCTACGATTTCCTGCCCGATCCCGGGAAGAATCCGCCGCCGGGCTACGATCTTGTCCGCGTGGTGACGAAAGACGGTCACGAAGAGACCGGAATCAAGGTGGCTGAAGACACTTACACAATCGTACTGCGCGACGTGGGAGGGCATTTTTATTCGTATGACAAAACGACCCTGAAGACAGTCGAACCGCTGCCGGGGAAAACAGTGATGCCAGGCTACGGCAATCTTTCGGCGACCGACATGGATAATCTGGTGGCATATCTTTCGAGCTTGAAGGGGGCCCAATGAAAGCCGCGAAATATCTGCTGATGGTGCTGGCATTTTGCGGGGCGCTACCGAGCGCCGCGCAAGTTCCCTACGAGCGGCTGCTGAAATCGGACACGGAACCGCAGAACTGGCTGATGTACGGCGGCAACTACGGCTCGCAGCGGTTTTCGGGACTGAAAGAGATGACTCCGGCGAATGCGAAGGACTTGCGCGTGGCGTGGGCGTATCAGATCCGAGGAGGCGGCGTGATGGAATCTTCGCCGCTGATTGTGGACGGAATCATGTACGTGACGGAGCCCCCGAGTAACGTGACGGCGCTGGACGCGCGGACGGGCAAGCCGCTATGGCATTACGCGCCGCAGATTCCGCGCGATTTCGTGCCGGTGGGCCTCTTTCCGACGAACCGCGGAGTGGCGATACTGGGCGCGAACTTGTATCTGGCGACGATCGACGATCACTTGATCGCTCTCGACGCGAAAAACGGATTGGTGCGCTGGAATACGCAGATCGCGGACAAGGCGGACGGCTACGCGATTACGCAGGCGCCGCTGGCGATCAATGGAA
Organism: uncultured Acidobacteriota bacterium; assembly: GCA_963800535.1. Lineage (GTDB taxonomy): Bacteria > Acidobacteriota > Terriglobia > Acidiferrales > UBA7541 > Palsa-295. Next base: position 118,509 of record CAWDBK010000016.1, on the reverse strand, counting down.
AAATCGTGGTGGGTGTGGGAGGAGGTGAGGCGGGCGCGCACGGATTCTTAAGCTGCTACGACGCGAACGACGGAAAACTTTTGTGGCGCTACTACACCGTGCCGCGTAGCGCGAGCGATCCGGGCGCGGATACGTGGGCGGACGGAAGCTGGTCGAATGGAGGCGGAACGACCTGGAACACGGGCTCCTACGATCCAGAGCTGAATCTGGTGTATTGGGGGACGGGAAATCCGGTGCCGGACTGGAACGGCGAAGGGCGCATGGGCGACAACTTGTTCACTTGCTCACTGATCGCGCTGGATGCGGATACGGGAAAATTGAAATGGTATTTCCAGTTTTCGCCACATGAGACGCACGATTGGGACTCTTCGGAGCCGCCGATATTGTTCAACGCGACGGTGAACGGAAAGACCCGGAAGTTGGTGGCACTGGCGAATCGCAACGCTTTCTATTATGTGCTCGATCGCGAGACGGGAGAATTCCTGACCGGCGTGCCATTTGCGAAGCAGACGTGGGCGAAGGGGCTGGACGCGAAGGGGCGGCCGATCAAATTGCCGGCCGAACAGATCGAACCGAGCGCGGAAGGCACGCTGGTGTATCCGACGCTGACGGGGGCGATTAACTGGACGAGCCCGTGCTATAGCCCTCTCACAGGACTTTTCTACGTGAATGCGCGCGACGGGGGCGCTTACTACGTGAAGGGCGAACGGAAGTTCGAGAAGAACAACTCGAACGGCGTGGTGGGCGGAGGCGGAGGCGGAATGCGGCCGGGTCCGGCGGATGAGACGGTGACTTCGATTCGCGCGCTGAACGGCGCGACCGGCGTCAAGAAGTGGGAGTACAAGATGGTCGGCGATTCCTGGACGGGGACGCTGGTGACCGCGGGCGGATTGGTTTTCTCCGCGGATGCGGCCGGGAATTTCTTTGCGCTGAACGCCGAGACAGGCGAGCCGCTGTGGCATTTACTGCTGGGATCGTCCGTGCGGTCGAATCCCGTGTCCTACGCGGTCGATGGAAAGCAGTACGTGGTGGATTCGGCCGGGAATACGCTTTTTGTTTTTAGTTTGCCGTAGGCTGAAGTTCGGATCGCGGTTGCGCGATTGGGAACTAATTCGGCGCGTCGCCCTTGTAGGCTCGACATCAATCGCCCTTCCGGACTTGTGTCTTTCCTCCCGCTCTTTCCCGGCACTGCGCCCGCCGCCGCGGGCTACGTGCCGGGCTAATTGCAATCGCCGCTCTGCGGCTCAGAACCGTGGCCGAAAATTTCTTGGGCGGTGGTAGGATTGTGGCCAAGTCGAAGTAATTGGGGGCGTTTCGGGGGGAATGGGAATGACCACACTTCGCTCGTTCTGCATCGCCGCGTTCATTTTGGGGTTTTCCGCACTTACCGCAAGGCCTACGGACGCACAGGCGAATCCCGTGACTCCACCACACTCTCCGCACCCGAAGGCCACTGCGGAAAGCGTGGCGGCGGGCAAGGACATCTTTGCGGGCACCTGCGCCGGTTGCCACGGCATCGACGGGAGCGGCTCGAACGGTCCCAATATTCGCGGCGTGGGCGCCCAGATGGGCCCAGAGGGCGTGTATGCCAGAATCCGCGGAGGACCGATCGGGTCGGGGATGCCTGCATTTACGGCGTTGGACGATGCGACGGTGTGGAAGATCGTGGATTACGTGATGACGCTCGGCCATGAAGATGCCGGCGTGGCGACCGGCGACGCGCAAAAAGGCAAAGAGATCTATGACGCGAACAAATGCGCCACATGCCACGCGATCGGCGCGGAGGGTGGAGATCTGGGACCGGACTTGAGCCATATCGGAGTGAACCGGTCGATTGTCTCGCTTGCCGATACGCTGAACGATCCAGGACACAATCTGCCGCTCGATACCGGCCTGCAGGAGCGCGCGAGCTACACCGCGTATCTGGTGTACCGGGTCACGCTCAAGAATGGCAAGTCGCTGGAAGGCATGCGCCTGAACGAAGACTCATTCACGATTCAGCTGCGGGATGCGCAGGGCCGCCTGCACTCGATTCAGAAATTCGATGTGCAGAAAATCGAGCCGGAACCGGGGACAAGCTTCATGCCAAGTTACAAAGACAAGCTGACACCGGCGCAGATCAATGACTTGGTGGCGTACCTTTCGAGTCTGGGGGAGGCGCGATGAACACGGCAAAATATATTCTCTGCGGCGCGGCCGTGGCGGCGCTGATGCTCGGAGCGCGCTTGGAATCGCGGGCACAAAACGTGACGTACGACGAGATCCTGCACTCTGCGAGCCACCCCGAGGACTGGCTGACCTATGGCGGAAATTACGCGTCGCAACGGTTTTCGGAGCTGAAGCAGATCAACAAGGCGAACGTAAATCAACTCAAGCTGCGATGGGTTTATCAATTGCGGAAGACGGGGATTTTCGAGTCGTCGCCGATTGTGGTCGACGGATTGATGTATGTGACGGAACCGCCGACGACGGTGACGGCGCTCGACGTGCGGACGGGGCGTCCCGTGTGGCGATGGAGCGCCGATCTGCCGCAACATCTGCTGACGATCGGGCTATTCCCGACGAATCGTGGGGTGGCGATCCTGAGCGATACGGTCTACGTGGCGACGATCGACGCGCATCTGGTGGCGCTGGATGCGAAGACCGGAGTCATGCGCTGGAGTGTGGAAATTGGCGACAACTCAAAGGCCGTGGCGATCACGCAGGCGCCGATGGCGATCAATGGAAAGATTGTGGTGGGCATGGGTGGCGGCGAAGGCGGGCTGCGCGGGTACATCGACGCGTACGACGCGAAAGACGGCAAGCGGCTCTGGCGACTCTACACGATTCCCACGACGGGCGAGCCGGGCGTGGAAACGTGGGAAGGCGACTCGTACAAGTATGGCGGGGCGACAACGTGGAATACCGGTGCATACGATCCCGAACTGAACACGCTCTACTGGGGCACCGGCAATCCAGCGCCGGATTGGAACGGCGACGCGCGCAAGGGCGACAACTTGTATTCATGTTCCCTACTGGCGATCGATGCTGACACTGGCAAGCTGAAATGGTATTTCCAGTTTTCGCCCCACGAGACGCACGATTGGGACGCGTCGGAACCGCCGATCCTGTTCGATGCGACGATCGACGGGAAGAAGCGGAAGATCGTGACGCAGGCGGATCGCAATGCGTTTTATTACGTCATCGACCGCGTGACGGGCGAATTCATTACCGGAAAAGCGTACGCGAAAGAGACCTGGGCGAAGGGTCTGGACGCGAAGGGGCGTCCGATCGAAAATCCGAACATCGACCCGACGACGCAGGGGAACCTGATCTATCCGAGCATCACGGGGAGCGTGAACTGGACGAGTTCGTCCTACAGCCCGCTGACGGGACTTTTCTACGTAGACACGCGGGAGCAGGGCGCTTACTACTACAAAGGGCATCCGACGATCGATCCCCACAATCCGAACGACGTCGGCGGGGGCGGAGGCCAAAAGCTCGTGAACGGCGATGCCGCTTATACCGCGGTGCGCGCGCTCGAAGCGACGACGGGCGACCGGAAGTGGGAGTTCAAGTTGGTGGGCGATTCGTGGACGGGAACTCTGGCAACGGCGGGCGGGCTGGTGTTCTGCGCGGACAGCCAGGGCGTATTCTTCGCGCTGGATGCGGACAATGGCAAACCGCTTTGGAATATTCAGCTGGGGAACGCGGTGCGCGCGAATCCGATCACGTACGCGGTGGACGGCAAGCAGTACGTGGTGGGCGAGGCGGGAAATGCGGTTTCGGTGTTCAGTCTTCCGTAACGACGCTAGCCGGAGCTACTTCCCGGTTTTCTTGCGCGAGAGCTTGAGGACGAGCTCGACGTCGCGGCGTGAATCGAAGCTCGAAATCGTGCGCGTACCCGAGGTCATGTCTTCGAATTCCGCGTGGACTTCATAATCCACGTTGGGATCGAGACCGCTAAAGCGGTAATTGCCCGTTTCGTCGGCGATGTAGGTCTTTACGGCCTGCGTTTTCGTGTTGAGTAGGTAGACGATGCCGGACGGGCGCGGAGTTTCGTCTTTATCCAGCACGGTGCCACGAATAGTGCGGAGTTGGGCGTCGCCTTTTTTGTCCTGCGCCGCGGCAGGCATTGCGAAGGCGATTCCGAGCGCGATCACCACAGCAAACTGCAGAAACGCGCGAATCTTCACGACTGGCCTCCCGGCACCAAAACGATTGCGAACGGCGTCGAGCGATATCGGCGACGAGGCCGAGCTCTACATCGGAGCTAAAACTTCGCTTCCTTAAATGCGTTGGCTCCGGAACTTGCCACTCCCCGACATCAGAGCCGTTTGCGAGACGAATTCGACCTACTCGGACTCTTCGTCCTCGTCATCGATGCCCGGTTCGTCCTCGTCGTCCTTGCTCACCACCGCTTCTTCCTCCTCGTCCTCCTCCTCGTCTTCTTCGTCATCATCTTCGGATAGGACGATGAGATGCACGGGATGAATCTGCGTCACTTCGAGTTCGGCGTCACATTCGCCGCAGCTCACAATTTCGCCTTCTTCGACTTCGTCTTCGTCCAAGTCGATGTCCGCGTCACATTCCGGGCACTTGGTCACGTGAAACTCTCCTTCCAGAGCTAACCGCTACCGGACAGACGTATTATATAACGCGGATGTCAAATTTTTGGGCGGGGGTTCATGTAAGAGTGCCTGGCAGCCGCGAATATCCGGAGCGCCCGATGGTGGGAGTGGGCGGAGTGGTGATTTCGGACGGACGCGCGCTGCTGGTGCGGCGCGGCAGGGCGCCGCTTGAGGGGCAATGGTCAATTCCCGGGGGCATGCTGGAAGTGGGCGAGACGATTTTGGAAGGCGTGCGGCGGGAGTTGCTGGAAGAAACGGGGATTGAGGTGCGCGTCGGCGAATTGATCGAGGTTTTCGAGCGCATCACTCCCGATGGCGACGCGAAGACGCGGTATCACTTCGTGGTGCTGGATTATTTGTGCGAGGCCGTAAGCGGTGAAGCGCGGGCAGGCAGCGATGTGGTGGATGTGGCCTGGGCTGCGCCCGCCGAATTGGCGAAGTATGCGATTTCAGAGACGGCGACGCGGGTGATTTTGAGGGCGTTTGAGATGGCAAATCGTGCGCCAAAAGCGCCCGCATGAAGGCGGCCGCTACATAACTATCCAGAATGACTACTTCGAGGAACTAGCTTGCTGCTGCGGTCTGGGGCAGCCGGCCGAAGCGACGCTCGCGACCCAAGAAATCATCGACGGCGGCTTCCAGATCCGCTGCTTCAAAATCCGGCCACATCTTCGGGGCAAAAAGCAGCTCCGCATAAGCACATTCCCACAGCATGAAATCGCTGAGCCGATGCTCGCCGCCCGTGCGGATCAGAAGATCGACCTCGGGCGCGGTGGGCCCTGCATGCGTGACTTGTGCTAAGCGGCGCGAAAATTCGCTTTCGGTGACCTCGAGGCTGGACATCATCCAGCAGGACGCGCGGAGGATAGCTTCGCGCGAGGAATAGTCGAGAGCGATGCGCAGTTCGAGCGCACGGCCGGCCGCGGTTACGCGCTCGGCGCACTCGATAGCTTCCACGAGCGTGGCGGGAATGCGGTCGCGGCGGCCAATCACGCGGACGCGCACGCCGTGGGCGGCACATTCGGGGGCTTCGGTGCGCAGATAGTCCTCGAGCAGAGCCAGCAGCGCAGAGACTTCGCCGCTGGGCCGTTCCCAGTTATTCGCGGAGAAAGCGTAGAGCGTAAGTGTGCCGATGCCAAGCGACGGAGCGACGCCGACGATGCGGCGCACGGCGGCCACGCCAGCGCGATGGCCCTCCGAACGCGCGAGACCACGCGCAGCCGCCCACCGTCCATTACCATCAAGCAGAATGGCTACGTGAATTTTGGGAGGTGGAATGACCCGCGATGTGCTATTGCCCATACGATTTGGACGTGAGCCTTTCTAGCCTTCCCGCGTGGCCTGTATCAGAGCTTCCATATGATCAAGATATTTTTCGAGGGCCCGGCGGCCCGATGCCGTCAGGCGATATTCGGTCTTGGGCATGCGGCCGTCGAACGATTTCGCGCAAGAGATGTAGCCGGAATCTTCCAGTTTGCGGGCGTGGACGCTCAGGTTGCCGTCGGTGACGCGGAGCAACTGCTTCAGCTCGTTGAAAGTCAGCGAGGCATTCACCGCCAACGCGCTGACGATCGCTAGACGCGTGCGTTCGTGGATGACGCGGTCCAGGTTCGGAGCCGACGCGGTGGCGGGGCCGACCGCGACAGTCCCCTGCTTCGACTTTTCCTCTCGCGAGGCGCGAAAGGCTCCCGATTTAGCCGCCATATTTCCCCGCAATGATTCCTCCGAAAATCACGTGCAAGCCGCCGAAACCAATCGCCAAAAACGCGTTGCCCCAAGCCGCGGGACAGAAAAGTGCCATCGTGCCCAGAACCATGAAACACAAGCCCATCAGGGGAACGATGCGAATCGAAAATGCGCCACCAGCCACGACGGCTGTGCCGTAGAGAAGCAGCCACACGCCGGCCACTTCGGCAATCGAACCGGTGCGAACCAAAAGAATCGTGAGCAGCACGCCGACGAACAGCGGAGGCACGAAGCTATAAACAAACCGGCGGCCGGGCCCCGAAAGAAGCGCGGTGCCTGCCGCGCGGGCTTTGGTGTAGGTGGTCCAGACGGCGATGCCGATAGCGACGACAGCTTCGGCCAGCCAAGTGATCAGCCAGAGCAACGTTGAATCCTGACGCGATGCGACTACCGCGGCGCCGAGCGCGGTGATCCCCATCGCGATCCCGCCCCAGCCAGAAACGGCGGTAAAAGAAGTGGCGCGCTCCATCGTTTCGCGGATGAAGCGAATGTTGTCACGAGCGCGGTCGTCGAGGGCCACGGGGCCCTGCGATTGAGGAGGGCGTGGGCTGAAAGGCTGCATGCCAATAGCCTAGCAACCCTCGCTACATTGTCAAGTACTTTGCGATGTAAAGTTTACGTGAATATCACAAGACAATTCGCGCATCAGCCGCACCGAAACGGAACCGCTTGTGCGCGCGGGGACGACGGACTATCCTTGGGCGCTCGAACTCAAACGGAGGCATTTCGATGAAGCGAATCTGTCTGGCAATCCTCGCTGTGGCGTTGGCACAGTTCACCTCCCCGGAGCTGCACGCGCAGCAGGCGTCCCCTGCCACCGCACCGCACGCGAGCGCGCCGGAAGCGAATCCCATTTCGAACGGATTTCGGAAACTGATGGCCGAAGAATCGGTGAATACGATTGCCGCAGTGGAGGCCATGCCCGCGGATAAGTTCGGATTCAAGCCCACGCCGGCGCAGAACACGTTCGGACATCTGGTGGTCCATATGATCCGCGCGAACTACGGATTGTGCGGGTTGATCACGGGAGCAAAGGCGCCAGCTCCGCCGACGCTGAAGGACGACGATGCGAAGGACACCCTTGTGCCGGCGCTCAAGACTTCGTTTCAATTCTGCACGGATTCACTGGCACCAATCGATGACTCCCATTTTGGCGAGCAGGTGCCTTTCTTCGGCGGGAAAATGGTATCGCGCGGATTCATGGTGGTAACCATGTCGGAAGACCTGGGCGACCATTACGCCACCGCGGCGATGTACCTGCGCTTAAACGGCGTGCTGCCACCGACGGCTCAACCGAAAAAGTAAACTCTCCTGCGGCGCGTTTGGAAACCACCGCTGATGAGCCGGACGCGTTCGGCCTTTAGGAATCTTTCCTTGGATAGCAGCCGATCAGCGAGTTCCAACGGATGAAGATCAGGTCGCTGAACATTAACAGGCTGTCTCGCAGCATGTGGACTTTCGTCCCCGGATCGTGCGCCCATCGAACCGGGACTTCCGCGGTCTGAAGGCCGTGACGCTTGGCCAGGAACAGGAGTTCGGGGTCGAAGCCGAAGCGTTCGATTCGTTGCTGCTCGAAGATCACGACGCAACGCTGGCGCACGAACGCCTTGAATCCGCACTGGGTGTCCTCAAACGGCAGCCCGGTGAAAAGTCTCACCCACGCGTTGAAAATCATTCCGGCAACTTCCCTGAACTTGGATTGACGTCCGAAAATCAGGGAGCGATCCAGAGCTCTCGATCCGACGGCGATGTCGTTCCCTGCCGCAATGGCGTCGAGCAGCTTTTCCGATTCTTCAATGGGCGATGAGAGATCGGCGTCGGTAAAAATGGCGATGCGGCCGCGAGCTTCCTGCATGCCGTGCTTGACGCTGTATCCTTTGCCGCGATTTATTCCGTTTGAAACCAGGCGAACCTGCGGCAGCTCGCGAGCCCATTTCTGGGCGATGCTTGCGGTGTCGTCGTTCGAGCCGTCATCCACGACCAGAATCTCAATCGAGGCGACACCACCGGGACAGCCTTCGTAATATTCGCGAATGCGGGAAAGCCCGCGACCGAGGCGGCTGGCTTCGTTATAGGCGGGGATTACGATGGAGAGTTCTGGCGGCATGGTCGTTTAGAAGTTCCATTTCCGAATGGCCGGCATGAAATCAGCGCCAGCCGTACTGGCCGACGAGCGGAACAAACCGGCAGGCGAAAAGCTCTTGCTCGATGATGCGGCCCTGCGACTTAAGGATTTTCACTAACTGCTGATGATCCGTGTTCCCCACCGGAATCACCAGGCGTCCGCCTTCCGCGAGCTGCTCCGTCAAGGGCTGAGGAATTCCCGGCGCAGCCGCCGAAACGAGAATCGCATCGAATGGCGCTGACTCGGCGAAACCCGCCGAACCGTCACCCACTTCAACGCGGACATTCGAATAACCGAGCTGCGCCAGGCGTTCGCGCGCTGACTTTGCAAGAGGCGAGATCGCTTCGAGCGCGATGACCTCGCGGGCGAGCAGGGAAAGCACGGCGGCTTGGTATCCACTTCCGGCGCCGACTTCGAGTACTCGCTCGTGCCCTTCCAGGGCTAAAGCTTCGGCGCTGGCGGCAACGATATACGGCTGCGAGATTGTCTGCCCTTCTGCGTTGGGCAAAGCCTCGTCGGCGTAGGCTTTTCCCGTCAGTTCCGGCGATACGAACAGGTGGCGGGGCACCGTCTCCATCGCCGAGAGCACGCGGGGCGAGCGAACGCCGCGGTTGCGAATCTGGCAAGCAACCATATCGTGCCGGAGGTCCTCATAATTCGCGCCGTTGCTAAAGGTGCGATCGCCGTTGCCATTCATCTGCAGCGAAATTATCACAGGCGGGTCCGATGTGGCCATTGGAACAGGTCGCGGGTCAAATTGCCTCCGCTGCGCGGGTCCGCTACGATGAGTCGTTCCCGCTTCGATGACTTCAGGAGAACTCAATGAATCTTAAAGCTGCCACGATTGCGGCCGCACTATTGTTCGGCGGTCCCATGCTGGCGCAGACGCCCCCGACCACCGCACCGACGAAGCCTCCCGCGCACCAGCCTGGCGTGGCCGCGCCGCGTCCCGCGCCGTCGACGAGCTCAACCGACCAGCCCGCGAACGTGGACACGGTGGACCCGGCCAAGGATGAAGCCATTCGGCACCTGATGGATCTGACCGGGACCACGCGCACCGGGGAGGAAATCAACGCGTACATCACGAAGCAGGTGCATGACGGCCTGAGCCAGGCTCTACCTCCGGAACGGCTGGCGAAATTCATGCAGGATTTCAGCGTGAAGATGGACACCGCGGCGCCTGCGAGCGCCGTCACGGATGCCGTAATTCCGATTTATGCCAAAGCATTCTCGCTGGAGGATATCCAGGGCTTGATTCAGTTCTACGAATCGCCGCTGGGGCAGCGAGTGGTAAAGGCTCTGCCGCAAGTGTCGCAAAATTCGCAACGGGTGGGCGTGCAGATCGAGCAGAAGGGCGCGCTCACGGTTTTGCAAGACATGTCGAACGAATATCCGGAGCTGAAACAGATGCTCCAGGCCGAGCCGGATAGCGGCGCCGACAAGGCGCCCGGCGCGGATCGAACGCCGGCGCCAGCTCCCATACCGCCCACCAAGTAAACGAAATCGGAAGTAAGGGTTACAGATCCTCTGCCGATGCCCCTGACTGTGCTCATGTTGTACGCCGCGCCGAGCGTGACGATCGACTGGTCCCCTCTATGGATTTCGCTTGAGACGAGCATCGCGGCCACCATGGTCACGTTTGTGGCGGGTTTGGCCACCGCGGCCTGGCGGCAGGGACGAACGGGACCGGCGACCGCCGTTGTTGACGGGATTTGTCTGCTGCCTCTGGTGCTGCCACCGACGGTCGTGGGATTTTTCCTTCTCCTGCTTTTTGGACGCCACGGTCCGCTCGGAAAAATCCTGCTGCGGCTGGGCACGTCGGTGGTCTTTTCGTGGCCGGCTACGGTGATCGCGGCTGCCGTGGTGGCGTTTCCGCTGATGTATTTATCGGCGCGAGCGGCGCTGGAGCAGGTGGACTCACGATTCCTGGAGGCGGCACGGACTCTAGGCGCGTCCGAGTGGCGCGTCCTGCATGCTGTAGCGTTGCCGCTGGCTTGGCGCGGCGTGTTGGCGGGAACGATCCTTTCTTTCGCCCGGGCGCTCGGGGAATTTGGCGCGACGCTGATGCTGGCCGGAAATATTCCCGGAAAAACCGCGACGATTCCGATTGCCATCTACTTCGCCGTGGAATCGGACGACATTCAACACGCTATTGCGTGGTGCCTCGCAGATGTCGCAATTTCGATCGCGCTGCTGGGCGGGGTCTATTACTGGACGCGCGTGCGTGGCCGCAGCCGGTGGGACATCCGCTGAGATGGCACTCGAGGTACAAATCGAGAAAAAGCTGGCTGAGTTCACGCTGGACGTAGCATTCACCGCGGGCGACGAGCCACTGAGCGTTCTGGGTCCATCGGGCGCCGGGAAAACAATGTTGCTGCGGTGCATTGCGGGACTCGAGCGCGGGCATCGCGGACGCGTGGCACTCGGCAGCCGCACGTTGTTCGATTCCTCGAAGGGCATTCAGGTCCCGGCACGCGAGCGGCGCGTGGGGATGCTGTTCCAGCATTTCGCGCTATTTCCAAACAAGACCGTTGGTGAAAACGTCGGGTTCGGACTTGCGACACTTGCGGCCGACGAACAGCAACGGCGTGTGAATGTGCTGCTCGAACGCACTCATATCGGCGGGCTCGGTGAACGATATCCGCGGCAGATTTCCGGAGGCGAGCAGCAGCGCGCGGCGCTGGCCCGCGCGCTCGCGACTGATCCCGAAGCGCTCCTGCTGGACGAGCCTCTTTCGGCGCTCGACACGCATCTGCGTAGCCAGATGGAAGCGCAGCTTCAGGAGACATTCGCAGCCTATCGCAGGCCGACATTGCTGGTGACGCACAATATCGAGGAAGCTTACCGGCTGGCGGAGAGGATGCTCGTGCTTTCCCGCGGCCAGGTGGCGGCGTTCGGAACGCGAGAAGAGATTTTCCGGCGCCCGCCGAGCCTTGAAGTAGCTCGATTGACCGGTTGCAAGAATTTTTCGCGCACGAAAATGGTTTCTGCAGGAGCCGTCGAGGCTGTGGACTGGGGCTGCAGATTGAGTGTCGCTCACGAAATCAAGCAGGACGTGGCACATCTTGGAATTCGCGCGCACGAGCTTGAATTGGCGGAGACCGGCGGCACGGCCGCCCGGGAGAACGTGCTTCCCTGCTGGTTGGTTCGATCGTCTGAGACGCCATTTCGGGTGACGCTCTATCTGCGGCTGCGACCACCGGCTGCGACACGAAGCGAGAGCCCATCGTTTGATCTACAGGCGGAGTTGACCAAGGAAAAATGGCGGCTGATTGGCAATCAGCCCATGCCATGGCATGTCCGGCTGCCGCGCGAATCGATTTTCTTACTGCCTGACTAGATGGCACAGGTGCTCTATTTGAAGTGCTTCACCCACTTGATATCGAAACCGGAGGTGCCGTTGATGTCGCGCAGGAATTCCACCGAAAGGCCGCGCTTGAGCGTGTATTCGACTTGGATCAGCTGATACTGATTTGAAGTGGCGGCGTTCGTAGAGTATGTAATTTCAAGATCGTGGGTGATCTGTTCCTGGATCGTCACGCGGGCAGCGGCGTTCGATTCCGTCGCGGTGCCGGCGACAAATGGATCCACGCGGAACGAGCTGATGCCGAAAAGGTGCTCGATCCTGCCACCAATTCCACTGGAAATCGCCTCGGACAGCAACGCCGTGGCACCGTAGTTCTGCGCCGATCCGGGGGCCGACCGCAAGGCGCTTCCCTCCCCCGGACTACCTAGGGCCAACAGCGCGACGATGTCGGAATCCGGCAACGGAGGATCGGAGCGATAGTTGAGCGCGAGGTGACTGGCAGGGCCGGAGAAGTCTATGGTCACTTGATACTGATTGATCGTCGATGTCGCCTCAACGTTAAGCACCGGGTCGAGACGGAACGGATTCGCGAAATTGATATCGCCGCGCGTGAGCTCGAAATTGTTTCCGCGGAACGGCATCACGCCACCGAGCAGATGAATGTGGCCGAGCAGCACTGGGCGATCCCAGGTACCTCGCAGCCGCACGTCGCCATCCACGTCGATATGCGCGCCGGCCCATTCGATGCGGGCACCCGGCTTCGACTGGCCCTCGACGTCGAACGAAAGATTCTGCAGAAACGGCGAACTGGATTCGGTTGCCGGAGAAGTGTCCGACGCCGACGCAAAAAACGACGCCACGTCAACACCCTCGGCAAACAGCAGGCGCTCGACCTGCACCCGTCCCGCGAGCAAAGCGGCATCGCTGGTACCGGAAAGCTGCAATGTGCCGCTGGCGAGCCAGCTCATGCCAGCCGGATAACGGATGCGCACGGTGGACGTGGCGGCTGTAATTTCGTAGCGCATCGGACCTTCGCCGTAGGTAACACTGCCGCCAAGCGTCAAATGCCCGCCACCAGCATCGGCCGTGACCCGATCGAAAAGCAGCCGGCTGCGATCGAAGACCAGATCGCCGCTCACGTTGCTGAGTCCGACGGGAAAATCCGCGTAATGCGCTTCTGCGCCGCGGACGCTGGCCCGTCCGGTGATGCGAGGGCGATCCAATGTGCCCTCGACGGAGACGTTTGCATCCGCGCGGCCCTGCGCCTCGATATCCGGCACCAATCCCTTCAGCAAACGCAAGTTGACGCTACCCGAAAGCGAAAACTGAATCCGACGGTCACGATCGAAATGCGCCGTGCCGCCCAACTGCAGATCGGTGTCCGGCCCGTGCAAGTGCGCCTGATCCACTCGAATTTCATTCTTGCGATAGACGAGCCGGATATCTTGGTCGTTGGTCAGCTGAACCAAATCGTAATTGAACGAAATTCTGGAAATGTCCGCGTCGACCTCGATCAAATCGGGCTGGCGCAAAGCGCCGGCGATTGTGAACACTCCGTCGGCGCTGCCGTGACCCGTCAGCTGCGTCAAATGCAAGCCAGCGACGATGAAAGGATCGAGGTCGAATTGTGTGAGCGCGAGCCGCCCCGCGATACGCTCGTCTCCGCCGAGACCAATCGTGAAGTCGCCCTGTAATTTTTCGCGCTGAGGCTCGGAAGTGAGCGTCAAGTGGGCCTCGTGCCCGTCCGAGGTCAACTGGCCCGCGAAGTCTCCTTCGGATTCCGTTCCCAACGTCAGGTTCGTGAGATGGAACTTTCCCTGCGCGTTCGGAGCGAGCACAGGTCCGCTGCCTTGCAAATTAACGTCGAGTTTTCCGCCGACTGCGAGCGACGAGGTCTGAATATTCTTGATTTTTTCGAGCTCCAGGCCGGTGCCGTAGACATTGAATTCTGTCTGCGCCTCTTCGGGACGGTACAGAATGTCTCCGGCGACCATTCCCGACCCGCCATGCAACTGCGCGTGAGTCAGACTTATTTCATCTCGACGCCAGTGGAGTTCCCCGGTGAAGCGATCGAAGTGCCAGCCTTTGACGTCAATGTCGTCGACTGCTAGATTGGCGTCGAGAACCGGCGCGGCGCGGGTTCCGGTTGCGTGAATCGTGCCATTGATGCGTCCCGACGCCGGATACTTCACGGACATTACGGATTCCAATTCGTCGGCGGATGCATTTTGGATTCGCGCGTCAAGTGTCCAGGGACTTGAGTCCACAAAATTCCAGTCGCCGTCGAATTTCAGGTTGAGATCGACGCCGATGGAAGTTTGCCCGCGCGTCAGGGTAGTTTTAGTGAGATGCAGTCCGTCGGGCGAGTAATCCATATCGCCTTCCATGGTGTCCATGGTGAGCCGATCGTAGACAGGATTCAGCACGTGCAGATGGCCGACGAATGACGGTCCAACCAACGGGCCGAGCACGCGCCCCCGCCACGCCACCTGGCCGTCGACGCGATGCATGCCGGTTTCCGGACCGCGAATCGCGGCGATGAAATCATCCCATTCGAGCAAATTGTCGGCGCGGAAATTTACTTCGAGCCCGGAGTCGCCTGCGCCAAGCGGGCCGTCGAAATCGAGCTGCATCCGCGGCGTGCTGATCTGGCTTTTCACGAGGGATACGATCTCGTTGTCTGTGCCGTAGTCGAAATTTATGCGAGCGCTCGCGGGAATCATGCCGGGCGCAAGACTCGCCGGCGGAGACCATTGCATGTTGCCAGCAGTGTGGAAATGCTTGAAGTTCGCATTCCAGGTGTTCACCGAGTCGATGTCGATGCCGCCGTCCCAGTGTAGAGCGGGCACTGGGAAATCATCATTCTCGAGCGCATTGAAGACCTGAGCGAGACTGATTCCGCGCGTTTGCGTCTCGGTGCGAAAGGCCAGGCTATTGAAGTCCAGGCCGAGCCGTCCCGTGACCGAACCTCCCAGCGCGCGGACCTGGAGACTCGCGACTGTCAGCTTGCGATTCGCCACCTGATAATCGCCCCACGTCTGCATACCGCCGGTGTGGAACCATTTGTACGGCATGCGGACGTCGTTGCTTGAATAGTGGCCGCTCGCCGTCCAAATTCCGGCGTCCTTGTCGGACGCGACGTAGTGTGCCAGCCCCGAGAAATCCGCGTCACCGTCGGGTGTAGTCGGCTCGCGCGTGATTTTGCGCACATCGGCCAGGGAAAGCCTGCCGCGATATTTCAGATTCCAATCCGAGCGCGCGAAGGTGGGTAGCTCGGCTTGCAGATTGAACTGCGAATGGAGCGCCTTGAGAGTTATTTCGTCAGCCGAAAACGAATCGCGGTGAAGCGTGAACTTCAGAGACAGATCGAACGGGAATGGAACGTCCTTTCGTGCGGCGAGCACAATTTGCTGCCAGCTCAAATTTCCGACGTAGGAATCCGGGCCGCTTGCGGGCGAATCGTAGTGCAGCGCGAAATTGAAATCGTTGCCGTGAATATCGAGCGGCGTGCGCTGATCGTTGAACTGCGCGTAGCCATCGTTGAGCGCGAGCTCGCCGATACGGAGCTGAAACAAAGTAGCGCGCCACGGCCGATCGCTTCGCGGCCCGGGCGGCGTGGGGACGTTGCTGCGGCCGTTGTGGTCGATCCGAATGACGGTCTGCGGGCGCTCGACCACCAGTTGATCGAGCGCGAACTCGCGTCCCAAGAACGAAAGAATGCGAACTCTTGCGTCAATGCGTTCCGCGCGGAACAGGGGCGGCTGGCTGGCGTTCTCGAGGCCGTGCAGCGTGAGCCTGTCGATTTCGGCATCCAGTCCCCAAAGATGAAAATGGAAGTCGCCGATTTCGGCGCGGGCGCCGGTGCCCTGCTCGATTTTCGAGATCAGTTCGTTGCGCAACCAACGGTCGGCGAGTCCGAACTCAAAGATCACGATCACCAATACGGCGATCGCCAACACAAAATACAGTACGCGGCGCGACCATCGTTTCAGCCGTCCGCTCATGGCTTCGCTCCGGGCGCCACCACGTCGATTTTCAGGCGGCTGCGTGTGTCGTCAAGCCACTGCGTGGAGCGATCGTTGATGGCCTGCTGCGTGAGCACTTCGCGAATCGTGTCTTCCACGTCGTCCAGCGGCGGGACGGTTTCGTTTTTCGCCTTCAACTGGGGCGCGAATTTGTCGTTGTAATAGGCCTCGATCTGCTTGGAATCGACCTGCGCCGCCGGGCGAAATCGAAAATCGAGGAATCGCGCGAGCTGTATCTGCTGCGTAAGGATGCGGCGCACTGCCGCGTCCGTAAGCCCTACCACAGCGCAGCGATTGGCGAAGTCCTCGGGCGATTTGAACTGTCCGACGAGCTGCTGATAGGCTCGGCTCACATCCGCTTCCGACGGCGCGGGATACTTGGCCGTTTCGATCTCGCCGCGAACGATCCACTGGTCCGCCAGTTCGCGAATCAGCTCGTCGCGCGGCTTCGCCTGGCCTCCCACCAATTCCTGAAACGCTCCCAGTTCGCGAACTTCACTTTCCAGCACAATGTCGTCCTCGATGCGCGCGGCCACGCCGTCCACGGTCTGGCCATTCGGCGCGTCAGCCGATGCAGGCGCACCAGAATTCGCAGACGAGACAGACACGCCCGAGTCTTGCCTCGCACCGGAGCTCGCGGCCCAACCCGCCAGACACATCACACCAACGAAAATGAGCAGGGCGCGACGCATCAGAAGATCGGTCCAATGTTGAAGAAGAATCCGAAATGCGGAAGGTGCAAAGTTTGAAGCGTGCCCACGGTACTGCCAGGCGGAAAAACGGTAGCCTGGTACGCCGCAGGATTCAACTGATAGCCAAAGTCGACGCGGACGGGTCCGATCGGCGTCGGGTACCGCAAACCGAAACCAACTGTGTGCGAGAAATAATTCAAGTTCGTGATCGACGGCGCTTTCCAGGCGAAGGAAATGTGATTCACGTCGCTGTAGACGTTCCCGCCGTCATAGAAGAGTGTGCCACCCACGCGGTTTCCGACAATCGGTAGCTTCATGGGGAACCGCAGTTCCTGGTTGAAGACCAGAATCGCCAATCCGCCAATCGGAAAACCCGTGCACGGGTCGCGCGGTCCGGCCTGGTTCAATCCGAAGCCTCGCAGGGACGTGCCGCCGCCCGCGAAAAATCTTTCCGGCAGCGGAATCACGGAGGGCGTTGTGTCCGGCGGCGGCTCGTTGCACTGATCCGGATTAAAAGTCGAGTTGCCCTCGATGGTATTTCCGTATGGCACCTCTACTCCGAACCGCACCGAACGGGCGAATACGAAAGCACGGCCGAGCGTGTAGAAGGAGGAGTTCTGAAAGAAACCGCGGAAGAAATTGGCACTAGATCCAATCGATTCAATGGCGTCGCTCACGTCGATGGTATTGAACGTCCCGTGCTTGGCGTCGGCCGGATCGTCCCGGCGATCGCGGGCGTATGTAAGGCCGAAACCAGAGACCAGCGTCGGCTGGCTCAGCAGCGGAATCTGCTCCTCGTTGATCGTCGAAACCAGATTCGAGGCTTTCACCCTCCGGTAGAAATAGCGATAGAGCAGCGAACTCGACGACGAGAGCTTTTGCACCAGCTGCGTACCGCCCTCAAATCTCGTCGACGTGAACGTATTAATGTCCTGCGTTTTATCCGCGAAACCGATTAGCTGAAGGCTCAGGTTTTTGTCGTTCAGGAAATTGTTGGCGGTGTAATCGGTCGCCACTCGATACTCGAGGGTGCTGACGCGCGCTTTAAACGAAAGGGTCTGCGCCCGGCCGAACATGTTGTTGCGCGCGATTTCGAAAATACCGCGCGGGCTGGCGCCGATCGTGGTCCCGCTGGGATTTGTGCTGCCTCCGGCGATGCGCTGCACTTCAAACCCGAACCCGTAGCCGATGGTGTAGCGCTGGCCCTCGTTCATTTCGACGACGACAGCTTTGTCGGGGTCAGTACCGTCCGGATTTTGCGGGGCAATCTGCACGCGGTTGAACACGCCAAGGTTGTAAAGCTGTCGCTGCGTTTTCGCCACGTCGCCTTCGCGAAGCGGGCCGCCCGCCTCAATATCCACCTGCCGACGGATAATTCCCGGGCGTGTGTATTGATAGCCGGTCAGCAGAACCTTGGAGACATTGACGCGCTTCCCTTCGGTAACGTGGTAGATCAGGCTGACTTCGGTGGGGATGGCGCCGGGAACCACTTCTTCGTGAAAACCCGCCTCGGGAAACCCCTCGTTGTAGTAAAGCGCGAGGATATTATTGCGATCGCTCGCGACTCCCGACTCGGAATACGGCTCGCCCTTGGTTGAGCCCGTCACGTTGAGCAGCTCGTCGGTTGAAATCGCGCGGTTGCCGTCGATCTTCAGGTCGGTGATGCGGCTCTGTGCGCCTTCGATAATCCGAAATGAGACGAACAGATTGTTTTTCTTGCCGCGGAAACGATCGTCTACCATGGACGTGACCTGGCAGTTGAGAAACCCGTTCGAGAGGTAGACGCCGCGGATCGACTCCTGGTCGCCCTTCAGCAATTGCTGACTGAAGCGGCCGCTGGAGGCGAACGACGCGGTTTGCAGCAAGAGCCGGCGCGAAAGCAGCCCCGAACTGAAATATTTATTGCCTTCGAATCCGATCCCGGCCAAGCGAAAACGATCTCCTCGCGAAACATCGTAATGAATCACGCGCTCCACGGGTTTGTCGCTGGACTGGGAACTTACCTGCACGTCGACATCGAAATATCCCTGGCTTTGCAGATAGTCGCGAAGGTTTCGCCGGCCTTCTTGTAGCAGGTCTTCATCCACGGCTCCTTCGGCAAACACCGGCAGCAGCTTCTTCTGCTTCCCCTTCGTCAGCCTGGCTCCGGAAATTTCAATACGCACCCGCGGGCCGTCTCAACCGTCATCCTTAGCGGCACTCGATTGTTGGTTGGATCGTAGGTCTGCGGAACGACCAACACGCTGGCGCCCAGATATCCCTGATTGACCAGGGATTTTCGCAGGCGCTCCGATCCACGAGATATCCGGGCCGCGGTCAGCTCGACTTTCCCGGAAAGTTTCGCGCGTTTGAGCAATTGCGCATTGGGGTAGGACGTTTGATTGTCGATCGCGATATCGCCGATCAGCGCGCGCGGTCCGGGCTCGACGAGCACAGCGACGTCCATCTGACGCGTGTCCTCGTGCGGCGTCAGCGCCCAATTGATTTTCGCCTGGTAAAGGCCGTCGTCGCTCAGCGCGGTTTGCAGGCGGCCCACCGCTTCACGTACGGAACTTTCGCGGAACGGTTCGCCGAGCACCAGCCTGAGCGATGCCAGTGCCGCGGGCTCGGTGGGCGGCTCCTTCAATCCCACGATCCGGATCACATTGTTGAAATAGTTTCGACGGACAACGAAATTGATCCGCACTCCGCCGTCGTCCGGCGCCGCATCCACGCGAATATCAGCGTAGTCGCCCATGCGGTAAAGCTGGCGGACGCTCCGGCGTTCGTCGGAGAAATCGAAAGGTTTTCCTACCTGGAGTGGAAGCGGAGCGATTTTGTCGAGGACTTCGACGCCGGATTGATCCACCACGCGGATGCTGGTCACGCGCTGGCCCTCGACCGCCGTCGCTTGCGCCTCAACAGGCGAAATCAAGGCAAACAGACACGCGACAACCGCGAATAGAGAGGTGGCGACAGCCGCGGGGTGTGGAATGTATTGTAAATACGATGTTTTGCGCCGAATTCTCATCGCCCCCAAGAGCGTAAGAGGAAAGGTTAGCACGTCGCGTTGCCTGACCTGGCCGAAAAGGCGCTATCATGCCTTGAACACGAAAACACAATCATGGAACGCGAGCAGCGGGAAAAATATTCGCGCCAGATTCTCTTTGCCGGCATTGGCGAGGCAGGGCAGGAGCGGCTTCTGGCGTCCAGCGCAGTGCTGGTTGGCTGCGGAGCGCTGGGCACGGTGGTTGCGAACCTGCTGGTCCGCGCCGGGATCGGCCGCCTGCGGATTATCGACCGCGATTTCGTGGAATCTTCGAACCTTCAGCGCCAAACGCTTTTTGAGGAATCTGACGCAGAGGATGCTCTGCCCAAAGCAGTCGCCGCCGAACGCCGTTTGAGTGCGGTGAACTCCGGCGTAAGGGTAGAGGGAATCGTCGCCGACGTTACGCCGAGGAACATCGTCGATCTAGTCAGTAGCTTTCCCTTGATTCTCGACGGCACCGATAATTTCGAGACCCGCCTGCTCATTAACGACGCTGCTGTGTCTCTCGACATCCCCTGGATTTACACCGCGGCCGTCGGCAGCTACGGCGTCAGCATGACGATTCGGCCTGGACTTACCGCTTGCCTGGCGTGCCTCGTCGAAAACGGCGATCAGTCTGGATTGCCTGGCGCTGCCGCTAGAAATGAGGCCACCTGCGATACCGCGGGTGTGCTGGCCTCCGCGGCTAGCGCGATCGCGTCGATCGAGGCCACCGAAGCGATTAAGTTTCTCGCCGGAAACGCGGAAGCACTGCACGGACGACTGGTTTCTTGCGACGTCTGGAGCGGAAAATTTCAGTCGATTCGTGCGTCACGAAATCCCGACTGTCGCGCCTGCGCGCGGCGCGAATTTGCGTATCTGGAGGGGGAGGCTCAACCGCACATCACCATGTGTGGCCGCGATTCCGTGCAAATTCACGACCGCAGCCGCAGAATCGATCTTACGGAACTGGGCCGCAGGCTATCTGGGGCGTCTGCGGATCAGGTGCGGAGTAATGATTTCCTGCTGCGGTGCCGCATCGCGCCCTACGAGCTCACGATCTTCGCCGATGGTCGCGCGGTCGTAAAGGGTACCCGAGATCCGGCCATCGCACGGTCGCTGTACGCACGCTATATCAGCGCATAATCCGTTTCTGAACTTCCTTCTGGGAATAACCGAAGGTAATTACGTCGAGGAACTACTTCAGCGAATTGCCCGGGAAGCTCAGCCGGCAAAGCGCCGCAACGCAGACTGTCGCATCGCCGCTCGATCCATATTCTCGCGAGTGTTCATGAGCGTGAGCAGCGTGCTGAGGATGCGCGCCTTGAGCTCGTCACTCATCGGAAAGCCGCTCATCGCCACATTCACCAGCATCTCGCCTCGGGATGCAATTTTGTCCATCAACTCCCGCTGTCTCTCGTGCACAACCGGCGCGAGAGCGGTCTCGCGACGCATCTCCGCACACTCTTGTTCAATGAATAGAGTGAAATGCAGGATGCACATGTGGACGGGCGACAGTCCACCGGGAACAGTCGCCTTGCATCCTTTTGCCGAGCACGGTTCTGACACGGGCCACCCTTCGCACGCTCTTTTTTTGTAGCACCATCCCGAGCAACTTGCCAGATTCCAGCGAGGGCGCTGCCGCCTATTCGACATCATCGGTCTACGGGACGCGCTTTATTCGTGCAGCCGCTGCGATTACAAAAGAATTACATCCTTCCCCACTACCTCCGCGTCTAAGTAGGTGTAGGCAGATTCACGAGGCTATGAAGGGAGGAACCATGCGTCACATCACAGGAAGGGGCTTCCAGAAGTCGGCTATCTTACTCGTTTTATTCATACTTACTCTGGGGACCGCGGCCAGCTCATTTGCGGGAACCAGCCAACAGGCGCCAGCGCGCGATTCGGCGGCGTACGAGACATGGCTCACCAAACAGGTGCGTCACGAACTCGTCATGATTCCCTGGTATTCGGTCTTCGACAACCTGCAATACAAAGTCGAGGGCGGCAAAGTCACGCTGCTTGGACAAGTCACCCAGCCGACGATCAAGGATGAAGCTGCTAGCGCCGTGAAGCACATCGAGGGCGTGGAGTCGGTGGACAATCAGATTGAAGTGTTGCCGCCTTCACCCAATGACGATCGCATCCGGCGCGCTACGTTCCGAGCGATCTATTCGTTCCCGTCCCTGCAGATGTATGCGGTGCGCAGCGTGCCCACGATTCACATTATCGTGGACCGCGGCCACGTGACTCTGGAAGGATCGGTGGCTCGCGAATCGGACAAGGACGCCGCGGGAATCCGGGCCAACTCGGTGCCGGGAGCTTTCTCGGTGACCAACAACCTGCGAGTCGACAACACCTAATCGAAGTTAACCAAGGAGTGGACCACGCTCATTGCGCGGGCTGCGCGACGTGTTCGCCGGATCGAAATTCGGTCCATGGTCCGGCGTCCATGTCGCGCAGCACGGGCGATTGCCACGAATATTCCGGATGATTCGCCAGGAATTTCGCGGCGTCGAACTTGATTCCGCAAGGATGTCCGGCGCGCGCGATGAAGCGCATCGATTCCGCCATCTTGCTGTCCATCACTTTGCCGCTCACCGCACCCTCAGGGTCGAAGGGTTTAGCGCCCGGCACCACGTCGCTGGAGTCTCCGTGGCCGCAGAGTGTCCGGCGATTGGCCCCCACCTTCTTCGTAAAGGTATCGAAGTGGTCGCCCAGAAAAATCTCCGCCATGGTGGTATCGATGTTTCCCTTGTTGCCTTTCAGAAGCTCATCCCAGCGAATTCTCCGAGCATTTGGGCCGCTCGCGAGATTATTCGGATCGTAGGTGGTTTCGTCGCGAATCAAGTCTGGATCACTCGCGAAATTCGCTCCTGAAAAATAGCCGTCTTTGGTACGCCAGACTTTCGTGTGCTTCAGGCCGTCCTCAAAACGTGCGATTTCGCCCGTCTTGCGATCTCCAATCAGCCAGTCGTTGGCATAGCCGCCGTTATTTCCTTGAAGCATGATCTTCACATAGTCGTCGATCGAACCCGCATACTGCATGGCTTTGCGCGCGCGGACGAATTCAGCCTTCCCGTTGGGATCCCATCCATGGAAATACGAGATGGTCGTTTCGCTGATCATCAGGCCGCCTGAGTTCACGCCGTAGTCGTCGTCGCTCGCAATCACGCCCGGAAATCCGTCCATAAACATCCGGTAGCCCGTCTGGGGCACGATGTCGAACACGATGTTCCACCGTTCGCCGTCCATGTAGCTCGTCCAGTTGCTGTGTGCGAGCACGATCTGGTGATCTTTGGTCCAGCTGCCGGTGGCTATAAACGCGCTGCAGTGGCCGTGTTCTTCTCGAGTTACGTTCGAAGTCTGTGTCTGCGAATTCAGCCACGGCACGTAGTAATCGGGCAGCTCCTGGAATGCGTTCAGGGCCACGATGTCGTCAAGGTCGAGCTTCGTCTTGCT
This sequence comes from uncultured Acidobacteriota bacterium, assembly GCA_963800535.1. Taxonomy (GTDB): domain Bacteria; phylum Acidobacteriota; class Terriglobia; order Acidiferrales; family UBA7541; genus Palsa-295. Next base: position 95,535 of record CAWDBK010000016.1, on the reverse strand, counting down.
CGCTTGCAAGCCGTCGACAATTCCCTGCAGCTCGGCCTGATACTCAGGATCGATCTTCGGCCACAGCATCTCGTGCGCCGCTCGGCGGAAAAACTCCCAATCGCGTCCGGAATTATGCGTGGCCTCCAGGCGAAATGTCTGAAAAGCATCGGCGATTTCCGGTGCCAGCAAGACGCCGTGCTGGTAACCGATGTCGTGAGGCGCGCCTTCCAGATGCACGTAAGTCCAGCCGCCGCGATCGAACCGGTAGCCTTTGTCCTGCGTCAACTCGGTAAAGCTGTCCTTGGACGCGAGCCGGGGGGCTGTTTTTGGGCGCGGCGCGGCGGAGAGCGGAAGCGGCACCGGACCGGCAAGTAACATCACGAGCAGCGGGATCGCCAGGATCGAACGTAGAAATCGCAAATTGCCCCCTTGGTTTCGGGTGCCGCGAAACAGGAGCGGCCTTTTGTTTCAATAAGTTAGTGCAAAATCCAGCCGTCGATGCGACTCCGCGAGGCTGCGGGAACATCTTAGGCACACGCCAGACTCAGCGCAAGCAATTGTGCAGGTGCTTCGTCGCAGCTGAAGAAGCTACTCGTACAAAAGCAGCGCGACTCACAGAATTTTGATGCGCAAGCTTTGTAAATGTTGGATAGTATGTGTCGTCCGCCGGGACGATGTCCGCAGCCAGCCGGAAACCCAACACACAATTGAAGTGTCCGCACAGGATTACGCGTGCGCACACCCAGGCACAAGAGAGGCCTATGGACATCGGCAATCATTCCGGCACGAATCCGCGCATTGGTCCGTTTGAGGTGTTTTTTCCGTCGGCCGGTGCTGCGACGCGACTGCGGCATCACACCGAAAACGAACTTCCCGGCCGGCTGTTCGTCGTCGAAGGAATCGACGGCTCGGGGAAATCAACCCAGCTCAGCCTGCTGCACAAATGGCTCGAAGCAAAAGGCTACGGCGTCGTCTTCAGCACCTGGAATTCGTCCGAGCTGGTGAAAGACACCACCAAGCTGGGCAAGAAGAAAAAGATGCTCACGCCGGCGACATTCTCGCTGATTCACGCAACGGACTTCGCCGATCGCATAGAGCGAAATATCTTGCCGCTGCTGAAGGCGGGCGCCGTGGTCCTGTGCGATCGCTACATCTACACAGCTTTCGCGCGAGACGTGGCCCGCGGCATGGATCGCCATTGGGTTCGCGATCTCTACGGCTTCGCCGCAAAGCCCGCTGTGGCCTTTTACTTCCGGGTGCCGCTCGAGACGGCCATCGGCCGCCTGATCACTGGCCGCGACGGTTTCAAGTTCTATGAAGCCGGGCTCGATATCGGCTTGAGTGACGATCCGACGGAAAGTTTCAGGCTGTTTCAGGGGCGCATCGTCGACGAATACGAAAAAATGATTCCTGAGTACGGCCTCACCGTCATCGACGCAACGCTTCCCGTGGAAGTCCAACAGGCGCAGGTGCGCCAGATCGTCCAGACACATCTGGACCGCGCGAGAAACCTGAGGGTGCGACCGTGAGACAGACCTACGGAAAAATGCTGCCGGGAATGAAGCTGTCTGATCTTGCGGGGAAGTTGATCGTTCTCGAAGGGACCGATTGCGCCGGGCGCACGACACAAATCGATATGCTGCGGCCGTGGCTGGAGCAGCAGGGACATGCCGTGCTCGACACGGGCATGACGCGTTCCGTCCTAGCGGGCGAAGGGATCCGCCGCGCGAAGGAAGGCAACAGTCTGGGCCGCGTGACGCAGAGCCTCTTTTATGCGACGGATTTTATCGACCGCCTGGAAAACGAGATGATCCCCGCGCTTCGCGCCGGCTTCATCGTTTTGACCGACCGCTACATTTACTCTCTGATGGCACGCGCGATCGTTCGCGGCATGAATCCTGACTGGATACGCGGAATTTACAGCGCTGCGCTGATCCCGGACGCGGTCTTCTATCTGCGGCTCGACGTGGAGCAATTGATTCCGCGAGTGATTTTCTCCCGTGGGTTCGATTACTGGGAGTCGGGCATGGACATGTTCCCGGGACAGGACATGTTCGAAAACTTCCGCAGCTACCAGGGCGCGCTGCTCGCCGAATTCGACAAGCTGAGCGCAGAATTCAATTTCGAGACTGTAGATGCTTCGGCCGACGCGAAGCTTGTGTTCGCGCAGCTACAGGCAAAGGTGGAACGCGTGCTGCACAGCGATCCGCGACAGCAGAAGCCGCGCGAAATTGACGGGTTCAGCCGCGAATACCTGCACAAGGTCTTCGAATACGCTGCGGCCGCAACGATGAGGCGCAATCCCGATCCGGCCGTAGCGCAGCCGCGCGAAGCAATAGCCGCCAATCACAGTTGGGGCTCGTCACCGGTAGTCGCGCATTTGGCGCCGACGAACGGTCATGGCTTCTTTGATCCCAAATAGGGCGGTGTATCGTCGGCCCAACACAATTCCGTCGGGAGGATCCTAGATGAAGAACGTGCGCCTAGTCGTAATGGCACTCGCCGGCCTGACGGGTACGGCCACGATGTTTGTTGGAGTGGCTCAGTCGCAAGCGCCGTCGCCGGCTCCCGGTCAGGCACCTCGCAAGAGCGTGAGGGCTACTAAGCCTGCCACCAAGGTCTATGCGAACCTTGCCCAATTGATGAGGGGCATCATGTTTCCAAATTCGAACGTCATCTTCTTCGCCCAAGACAAGAATCCCGACGAAGTAAAGCCTTCCGGAGATCGGTCGCTCGCCACAGATCCCTTGTCTGGCACTTTCGGAGGATGGGCTGCGATCGAGAACAGTTCTCTGGCCTTGGCGGAGGCCGCCAATCTTCTCGAAATTCCAGGGCGCGTCTGTTCCAACGGTCTACCGGTCCCGGTGAACAATCCCGACTGGTCGAGGTTTGTTCAGGGTCTCCGGGACGCTGGAGTCGCGTCGTACAAAGCCGCTCAGTCGAAGAGCAACGACAAGATGCTCGACGCCGCCGGCGTGGTCACCGAAGCCTGCTCCAACTGCCACGAACGCTATCGTGATAAGCCCGTTGGTGTTGCGGACCGATGTAAATAGTCACTCGGCTGAGTAGCTTGGAGCTGCGGTGACTCACACGCGCTATCTGATCCCGATAGGATCGACACCCGCGAGTACGGGCTTTTCTGACGCTTCCCTCCCCTGTTAGCGAGCCGCGGTATATCATTAGGGCGAAATCCATGATCCCGAGATTTTTTCAGTGGAGCTCGCGCGCCGCCATTGCCTACGCCGCGGTTCTGATCGCCCTCATCGCAATCACGGACTGGCGGGTAGAAATCAATGCCACTCTTGGCTTTCTCTACATCTTCCCGATGGTTCTGCTGGGAACGGCTCTCGGTTGGTGGCAAATCATTCTGGCCTCCATTTTCTGCACCTTCCTGTCCGACCGGCTCGATCCATTCCCGATGGAAACGGAGGTCGCGCGAGACGCGCTGATTTTCCTGACCCTTTCCGTCACGGGGATGCTGTCGCTCAGCCTCACTAAGAGTTACCGACGCGAAAAAGACGGCCTTGCGATTCAGCGCGCCGCGGAGGAGCAGCTCAAATTTCTGATCGACACGAGCCCGGCCGCGATTCTGACGATGACGGCCAGCGGCGAAATTCTCCTCGGTAATCCAGCCGCCCACCGCTTGCTCGGCGTCACCGAAGGATTGTTGTCTGGCCGGAGAATCGGACGCTATATACCGGCGCTCGGATCGATTCCGTCGAGCAACGAAGCCACGAAGATATTCCGCACCGAGATGCAGACTCGCGGGCAAAGGGATAATGGCGAAGTCTTCCTGGCCGACATTTTCTTTTCCACCTACGACACGCCCGCCGGCCCGCGGCTCGCGGCGATGGTAGTCGATACATCCGAGCACCTGCGTGAACGCGAGGAGGCAAGTCTAGAACAGCTCCTCGCCGGGTCGCGTATTCTGGTGGCCGCCGTGTCGCACGAAATTCGAAATGTTTGCGGCGCGATTGGAGTAGTGCACGAAAACCTGGTGCGCAAAGGTTCGCTACACGGAGATCAGGACTTCGAGGCGCTCGGGTCTCTCGTGGAGACGCTAAGCAAGATCGCATCGCTTGAGCTAAAGCGAAGTGTAGGAGCTTTCGAGTTGGGCAGTGCGGATTTGGGCGAAGTACTGACGGACTTTCGAATCGTCCTGGAACAGATGTGCGACGAGTCCGACATTCAGCTTCGCTGGAACGTTCCGGGGGAGCTTGGGCTCGTACAGGCGGACCGCCACAGCCTGATGCAGGTCCTGCTGAATCTGGCGAAGAACAGCCAGCGTGCACTCGAGCCCGTCAACCAGAAAGTCATCGACATCGCCGTTACTCCTAAATCGGATGGGGTTTCCATTCGCTTTACGGACAACGGCCCGGGTATTCCGCCGGAGCAAAGGATCTTTCAGCCTTTGCAGAAAGAGGCCCACGCGACCGGTCTGGGACTTTATTTGTCTCGCGCTTTCATGCGATCGTTCCGCGGCGATTTGCGGCACGATCCGCGCCATCCGGGATGCTCGTTTGTGATCGAATTGGCGAATACGGTGGAATCAACACAGGGTGAAGATGCAACGCCTACGAGTCTTGCTGCTGGATGACCACGTGTTGTTTCGGGAAGGCCTGCGCCGCCTGCTGGTGACTGAGCCGGATTTTGAGTCCGTGTCGGAGTGCGGAACTCCGGCCCAGGCGCTCGAGGTGCTCTCGCGAACTCCGGTAGATGTCGTCCTGCTCGATTTCGATCTGGGAGACGAAACGGGCAGCCGATTTATCGTCCAGGCGAACGAAGCCGGCTACAAGGGCAGGATTCTGATGGTGACGGCGGGGATGATTCCACTGGACGTAGCGGCGACGCGAAATCTTGGCGTGTCGGGAATCTTCCTGAAGCACAACTCGCCGGCGATGCTGCTGGAGGCGATTCGACACGTGGCCCGCGGCGGCGAGTGGATGGATTCCAAGGCAGTTTCTTCCGAAATCGCGGCAGCCGATCAGCCGCATACGGGACAATTGACCCAGCGCGAATTGCAGGTGCTGCGCAGCGTTTTCGAGGGTCTCACCAATAAGGAAATCGCCCACAAGACCGGGGCGTCGCAGAGCTCCGTGAAGGCCACGCTGCAGCGCCTATTCGAGAAAACCGGCGTGCGCACCCGCGCGCAGCTCGTTCGCATCGCGATCGAGCGGTCGCTCGAGACGGTGCGCTAATCGGGGCGCCATCGCTCTTTTCGTCTGGCTGCGTTTCGTAGCGGTATCGCTGCGGACATTTAGACCCCGCGGCTGTTCACCGTACTCGTAATCGTCTCCAAATAAATGACTTAGGTCTGTCGTACGACACAACTGTCGCTTCCCTGTCGACCTACCGACGCCTCGACAAATGGCCAAAAGATGGCTTGTTCGCTACCACTATGGCCGATACTTTGTGTATGGGGTGGTACAACTCGCAGGGAACCGCCGAACTCCCGCACAAGTTTCGAAACCTGACGCCGCTCCAACCGCTAAGGGGAATGAGGAATGAAAGTGCACGAGAAGTTTCGGGACTTTCGGTTTATTTGGTTTCCGGTGGGGATCTTTGGACTTCTCGTGTGCTTTTGCGCCGCACGCGCGCAGGCGCAAAGCGGAGCCGGAAGCATTTCGGGCACTCTGCAAGATCCGACCGGCGCGGTAATTTCCGGCGCGACGGTAACCGTTACCAATACCGCGACCAAAGTGTCGCAGACAACGCAGAGCGGCTCGGAGGGCGTCTACGCGTTCCCGATTCTTCCCGTGGGACAGTATTCGATCGAGGTTTCCCAGAGCGGATTCAAGCCTTATAGGCGAACGGGCTTGGTGATCGACGTAAACACAAAACTTCAGGCGGACATAAGCCTCCAGTTGGGCGATCAAAGTCAGCAAGTCACCGTCCAAGCAGAGTCGGCGGTGCAAGTAGAAACCCAAAGCACGCAAATGGGCGACGTTGTGAATGGCCCGGTGATGACCTCCGTGGCCCTAAACGGAAGGAGCTTCACCGATCTGCTGGCGCTTCAGCCGGGAATCGTGCCCATGTCGACCCAGACGAACGATTCCGTGGTGATGGCCGGCGTCACCGTGGCCATTCCGCCTTCGGGTGACTTGAATCCAGGGAATCAATCGATCAGCGGCCAACGCGAAGACGCCAACGGATTTCTCGTCAACGGGTCCGACGTGAAGGAAGAGATGAACGGTGGAACCAGCATCATTCCGAATCTGGATTCCATCAGCGAATTCCGCGTGCTGACCAACAGTTTCGACACCGAATACGGCAACTACGCCGGCGGCATCGTGAGCGTCATCACAAAGGGCGGCACGGACAGCATCCACGGCGAAGGCTTCGAGTTCCTCCGCAATACCGATCTCGATTCGAGGAGTTACTTTTCTCCGGTCAGGGAAACCTATATCCAGAATCAATTCGGCGGCACGCTCGGCGGACCCATCAAGAAACAGAAGCTCTTCTTTTTCGGGGACTATCAGGGAACGCGAACGATCCAGGGTATCGATACCGGGCTGGTCACTGTACCGTCTCTTGCGGATCGCTCCGGCGCTCTCTCCGATCTGGCCGCGGAAATTGCCCCGCCCGGTGCGCAGCCTTTTGCAGTCACCGGAGCGGGTCTGGCGGCGCAGCTCCAGCATTCGCTGGGCTACCCGGTTTCGAGCGGCGAGCCTTATTACTTCACCGCCGGAGAACCAACCCTCAGCAATCCGAACACTACGTACGCCTCAACGTGCGCATCCACTTCCCAGTGCGTTTTCCTACGCTCACTTTTCCAATGACAGCCTGGGCCGCTCCCGCGCAGCAGTTGCTGCAGTACATCCCGAAACCCAATCAAGGCCCACGAATGAATTCGCAGGTGAAGCGGATGAAAGAGTACGCGACGACAAATTCGGTCTGCGCGTTTGACCAGAACCTCGGCCGCTGGGGATCTTTTTCCGAATACTATTTCTTCGACGACTTTCGTCTGACGAACCCATTCCCTAGCGGCCAGGGCGGCGCCACCATTCCGGGTTTCGCTGGTTTGAATTTCGGCCGTTCGCAACTGTTCAGTGTGAGCAACACCAAGACATTCAGCACTACCACCGTAAACGAAGCTCATTTCAGCTTCATGAGAAGCTCCAACGTCGTGGGCCAGCCAGCAGGCGGGCTTGGGACCCAGCTACCATCCCAGGGGTTCGTGGTGGGAGCCGGCACGGCGGGCATCTTCCCCTTGGATCCCGCGATCGACGGGAGTTGAAAACGTAGTCTTCCAGGGCCAGTTTGTGATGGGTTTGCCCATCACCAATGTCGCGCAGGCCAACAATACGTTCTTGATGAGCGACAGTCTTTCCAGAGTCATCGGCACCCACACGCTCAAGTTCGGAGTCGAACTGAGCTTCGAGCAGGTGAATGTGAATCCCGATGCGGAATTCAATGGCACCTTTGTATTCGATGGCTACGAGACGGGCAGCAATTTCGCTCGACTACCTCGTCGGCGCGCCGAGTCAATTCAACCAGCAAGACTCGCAGCATTATTACCCGCGCCACCGGTATGCCGGCTGGTACGGGGAGGATTCCTGGCGAATCAAGCCGAATCTTACGTTCAACTACGGCGTGCGCTTCGAGCTCATGCGCTATTGGTCCGAAAAATTCGACCAGGTTCCCACCTTTAACCCCGGCGAACAATCGGTTGTGTATCCCAACGCATTTCCCGGATTGGTTTATCCCACCGACCCCGGTATCCCGAACACCCTGGTTCCGGAGCAGTTTCGCTATTCTCCGCGGCTCGGCATCGCCTACTCGCCCAACTTCAGTGCCGGGTTTCCGGGAAAACTTTTTGGGGGGCCGGGAAAGACCAGCATCCGCTCCAGCTACGGAATATTTACCTCCGTAATTGAAGGCAATTCGATCGGCATTGACGAGCCTCAACCGCCCTACGGACTGAGCGATACTGTTTCGAACGGACTTTTCGCCACGCCCTTCAATTTGGCCGACGGCACTCCGGGAATTACTCCCTATCCCCTTACGTTCCCTCCTCTCAACGCCCGAGCCAGCCGTCCGAATACCGGCGTTCAGTTCGTCGGCGTCTACAATCCCGCAGTCCGGCATGACCGCTCCTGTCCCGTGGGATACCTATCCCTACGCCGAGCAATATTTTCTTTCGATCGAACGCCAATTGCCCGGCCAGAACGTTCTAAGCTTGAGCTACGTCGGATCTCAGGCCCATCATCTGCCTCTCGTTTATTCCGCCAGTCCGGGCAATCCGGCTCTTTGCCTGGCCCTCGATCAACCGGGCGTGCTGACTGCGGGCGAGTCTTGCGGTCCGGGCGGTGAAAACAACACCTTTAATTTGGCGGAGACGTTCACCTTCGGTGGAATCACCTACCCTGCCGGCACAGCGCTGCAAGGCACTCGCGGCGGATTGGACAAAGGCCTTGTCAACAACGCAGTGCCCGGAAATTACTTCGGGAATGATGACTTTGAAGGAACCATCGGAAACTCCAGCTACAACGCTCTGCAGGTGAGTTTAAAGGGCGTTTCCAAACGTCTCACCTATACGCTCGGATATACCTACAGCAAATCTCTCGATCAAGCCTCGTCGCTTGCCGACGTTGTCGATCCCTTCGATTTCAATTTCACGCGCGAGCTTTCGGCCTGGAATATGACGCACAACTTCGTGGCCACCTATGACTACCAATTGCCCCTGGAACGGCTCACGAACCGCGCCCAGTATCTGTTGAAGGGCTGGGAGATTTCCGGAATCACCCGCATCAGCACGGGCTTCCCAGTCACTTTGAGCACGGACGGCGACAATTCCCTGCAGGGAAGCAGCCCCAACGGCGTGAACAATCGAGATCTGGACTTGCCGGACTCGACCGGTCAGCCGCTCGACGTCAATTCGAATCCGCGCGGCCACGGACTCGTCTATTTCAACCCCGCGGCCTTCCAGGACAACGCGATCGGTACACCGGGAGATGTGAAGCGCCGCTACTTCTCCGGACCCGGTTTGTTGAATACGGATTTAGCGCTGCTGCGAAATTTCAACATCCGTGAAACGAATGTGCTGCAATTCCGTTTGGAGACTTTCAACGTCTTCAATCAGGTGCAATTCTTCGGACCGCAGGCGGTGAGCGGTGACGTGGACAATCCGCTCTTCGGCCACGTGATTAACGCAGCCTCACCCAGGCTGATTCAACTGGCTCTGAAATACACTTTCTAGCGTTCCGTGGCACAGACACTCCTGTCTGTGTCTTACGAAAGAAACTCCACAAACAGACCGGTCGATTTCGCTGCGAACCACCTCCGTTTGCGCGATCAGCTGCTGGCTCAGGACGACGATCCTGCTGACAGCCCTGAAGGACGTGTTTTGTTGCCGCGCGTGGAACCCGGTGCGATAATGTCGCCGAACGTGACGCGCATCGCATTACCTGCATGCGCAAATCGGGGGCACCATGGCGTTGCGAGACGGTTGGATCGAAAAGCGAGCAGCGGCGATGAACGGAGGCACCCGCAATTTTTCGCAAATGCATTACGCGCGCAAAGGCGTCATTACCGAGGAAATGCTCTACGTCGCGACCCGCGAAAAGATCACGCCCGAACTCGTGCGCGATGAAATCGCCGCGCGGCCGCGCCATCATCCCCGCCAATATCCACCACCGCAACCTCGAGCCCATGGGCATCGGCGTGGCCTTCGGCTGCAAGATCAACGCGAACATTGGAAATTCCGCGACCACCTCGGAAGTGAAAGACGAGCTCGAGAAACTTCACCGCGCCGTGCACTACGGCTCCGACACCGTGATGGACCTTTCCACCGGCGGCGACATCCCCAGCATCCGACAGGCCATCATCAACGCGTCTCCCGTGCCCATCGGCACCGTGCCAATCTACGAGGCGCTCTCCCGCGTGCGCCGCGCCGAGGATTTGACAATTAATATCATGCTCGAAGTGATCGAAGAGCAGGCCGAGCAAGGAGTCGACTACATGACCATCCACGCCGGCGTGCTCCGCGAGATGCTGCCGCTGGTGCGCAACCGCATCACTGGAATCGTCAGCCGCGGCGGCGCGTTACTCGCGCAGTGGATGAGCTTCCACAAGGCGCAGAATTTCCTTTACGAAAACTTCGACGCCATCTGCAAGATCTTCCAGAAGCACGACGTCAGCTTTTCGCTCGGCGACGGTCTCCGTCCCGGCTGCTTGCACGACGCCAGCGACGAAGCGCAATTCGCCGAACTGAAAGTCCTCGGCGAGCTCACCAAGAAAGCCTGGGAATACGACGTCCAGGTAATGATCGAAGGTCCCGGCCATATCCCGCTGGACCAAATCGAACTCCAGGTGAAAAAAGAAAACGAGCTCTGCTATGAAGCGCCGTTCTATACCCTCGGTCCGCTGGTTACGGACATTGCTCCGGGCTACGACCACATCACCAGCGCCATCGGCGCGGCAATGATCGGCTGGCACGGCGCGTCGATGCTCTGCTACGTCACACCCAAGGAACATCTCGGCCTTCCGAACGCCGACGATGTCCGCCAGGGCGTGATCGCCTACAAAATCGCTGCCCACGCCGCCGACGTGGCTCGCCATCGTCCCGGTGCACGCGACCGCGACGACGCTCTCAGCTACGCACGCTTCCTTTTCGACTGGAATAAGCAATTCGAGCTTTCGCTCGACCCCGAAACCGCTCGCGCCATGCACGACGAAACGCTTCCGGACGATTTCTACAAGGAAGCCAAGTTCTGTTCCATGTGCGGTCCGAAATTCTGCTCCATGAACACTACGCAGATCGCCGAGGCTTATCAGGGCCTGGATCAGAAGGACCGGGAAGCCCGCTTCGCCGAGCTGCTGGCGAAGGTCGAGGCGCCCGCAGCCGCCAAGGCCGAAGCCGCCGGCCGCTGAGTCCGGGGGCCAGGAAACAAATTCGACGCCCGGAACGTATACCCACATGAGCGACCTGCCCGGCCACGGGCGGCCCGCTCACACAAGGGGTGCGAAGATGGGATTCATCGTCTGCTGCCTGCTCTATTTCCTACCCTCGATCGTCGCGCATCGCAAACAGGCGTTTACGGGAGTTTTTCTGCTGAACCTGTTTCTCGGCTGGACGGTGATCGGCTGGTTCATCGCGCTGATCTGGGCCTGCACCGCCGAGGAATGCCAGCGCGTCTACGCCGTCGCCGGGCCACCTCCGGGCTACGCCCGCTACTGCTCGCGCTGCGGCGCGCAATCTCACGGAGTCGGCTCGTTCTGCTGGAATTGCGGCAGTCGCGTATAATCTCCCCATGGAAGGATTCGTTTCCGGCCGCGCCGCGATCGCCATCGCGACGATTTTCGTCGCTCTCTCTTCGATGCCTCTGGCTGCTGTGCCTACGCCAGTCGCCAATCCCACCTATCGCGCCGCGGTCGAAAAATGGCGGCAGGCATATGAGGCGGAGCTGAAGTCGGATCACGGTTGGCTCTCGGTTAGCGGTCTATTCTGGCTGCATGACGGCGAAAACACGTTCGGCTCCGGTCCGCTGAACGACATCGTTCTCCCTGCTTCGGCGCCTGCCAAAGCCGGCAGTTTCGAATTTCATGCCGGCCATACGACCGTACACATCAATTCTGGCGTCCCTGCTTTGCTCAACGGCAAGCACGTCGACTCCGCGGAGATGCATCCGGATTCGAACTCCGACCAACTCACGCTCGGCGACTTGACTCTCTACGTTCACTCCAGCGGCGACCGCTTCACCATCCGCCTGCGCGACAAGAACAGCCCGCTGCGCAAGACCTTCACCGGCACGCGCTGGTTCCCGGTCGACGAATCCTATCGCGTCATCGGCAAGTTCGTCCCTTTCGACCAGCCCAAGCCGACCGAAATCCAAAACGTGATGGGCGACACGCTCAACGACACGATGTTCGGCTACATTTCCTTCCAGCTCGGCGGAAGAGACCTTCGCCTCGTATCTGACGCTGGCAGCGGCGAGGTCGAACTCGTCTTCCGAGACCTCACCAGCGGACACGAAACCTACGCCGCCTCCCGCTTTCTGGACACGAAAATCGAGCCTGGCGGCCGCGTGATTTTGGACTTCAACCAGGCTTATAATCCGCCGTGCGCCTATAATCCTTACACTACGTGTCCGCTTCCACCGCCTGAAAACCGGCTGGACGTGCGGATGGCGGCGGGCGAAAAGACCTATCATCATGCAGCCGGAGCGCCCGCTCACTAAAGCGGCCATCCGGAACTCATGTCTGAGGTGTTAGATGGCTTTCGTTCGTGCAGCGCGAAAACAGGATGTGCCGCCTGGCAAGATTTACGAATTCCAGGTGGGCGGGCTGGCGGTGGCCATAGCCAATGTTGGCGGCAAGTTCTTTGCCATCAATAGCGTATGCGCCCACGAAGGCGGTCCGCTTGGCGAGGGCGAACTCGATGGCACCATAGTCACTTGCCCCTGGCACCTCTGGCAATACGACGTCACGACTGGCAAGGTAGCTCAGAACCCCACCATCGGAGTGGACGCCTACCCTGTGGAAGTCCGTGGCGACGACGTTTTTGTGGACGTAGGCGCCTGAAAAGCCAAAATGGCGGTCCCGCAGGTAGCGGTACAGCTATTTTTGTCACTTTATCCCTGAAATTCTTGTAGAGAGGGCTTCCATTTATTTTATCCTTGCGTGTATAGTGCGCGCGGCGCTTTTCAACGGATGATTCAACCTCCCCAAAAACCTAGACGTTGGCTACTGGCAGTTGACCCCCGGATCTACCACTGGGATACGCTGTTCGTAAAGGGCAAAGAGATGTGGCGGCACGCCGGCAACCGTCCCGACGCGGCCCGGCAGCTCAAGCAGGTCCACAAGGGTGACCGCACGCTCTGCTACCACGGCAAGCCTGAACACTCGCTCTATGCGCTCGCCGAGGTCACGCGCGACCCTTATCCCGATCCCGAGGAGCCCGATTCCAAGCGCATGGTTGTCGACTTGCGTGCTATCGAGCGGCTGCCGCGCGTGGTGAAGCTGACTGAAATGCGCGACGATAAGCTGCTCCGCAAAATCAAGTTCCTTAAAAACACGCGGCTCACCATTTGCCCCCTCACGGATGAAGAGTATGCCGAAATCCTGAAACTGGCCGGCATCGTCGCGTCCCCAGGAATCCCGCTTCCATAGGTCTTCCCGGTTTCTCCCCTCCTTCTATGCCTGCTCTGTGGGAACATCTTTAGACTTTCCCCGCGCAGTACGCGCCTGGATTACACAGTTCGGCTAGAATCCTCACGCATCTAATTTTCCATGCCTGAACTTCCCGAAGTCGAAACCGTGGTCCGCAGCCTGCAAGGAGTGCTGCCTGGGCGGCGCATTCTAAACGTCCGCCTGGGCAAGACCGATTTCATCGAGGATCCTGCGGCGCTGGAGCGAGATCTGCCGGGCAGCAGGTTCACGAGCATCCGCCGGCATGGAAAATTTCTGGTGGTCGCGCTGGAAAGCGCCGCGGATGCGGCTCCGGCCGGTTCCCTGCTGATTCATCTTGGGATGACCGGCCAGATTCTCGTCTGTGCTCCCGAAGCGCCCATTGCTCCCCACACTCACGTCTTCTTCGCGCTCGACGATGGCCGCGAGTTTCGTTATGTCGACGTTCGCCGCTTCGGCAAGATGCGCATGCTCTCCGGGGATGCATCCGATGCCCCGCTCGAAAAGCTGGGCCTCGATCCTCTCGAAGCCACGGAAGTCCAGTTCATCGCGCTCGTCAAATCGCGCCGCGCCCGCATCAAGGCGCTGCTCCTCGATCAAACCGTCCTGCGCGGCATGGGAAATATCTACACGGACGAAAGCCTGTGGCGCGCGCGAATTCATCCCATGACAATTGGCGCGAATCTGAAGGAAGTGGAATTAAAGCGCCTCTATCGCGCCCTCCGGGAGATTCTGAAGGAAGCGATTCGCCTGAAAGGCTCGTCAATTTCCGATTACGTAGACGCCAACGGCAATCGCGGCGAATTTCAGCTCAAGCACCGCGCCTACGGGCGCCTCGGCAAGAAATGTCTTCGGGAAGACGGCGTCATCCACCGCGCAATCGTCGCCGGCCGCAGCAGCTTTTTCTGCCCCGCGTGCCAACCCGCACCTCGCACGGCCCGCAAACGGATCAATCGGCTCAAAAAGCAGATGAAGACGCGACGTTAAAGTCTACGGCGCGGTGCGGTCCGCAGGTCCGGGCATGTAAAGGCCCGTTGTGGCTGGCAATCCTGCGCGCTCGAACTGGATCGTGGTGTGCGTGATGTGAAAATCGCGCTCCAGGACCTCGCGGATATTCGCCAGTATTCGTTCGCTCTCTTCCATATGCATGTCCGGAATGCAGACGTGACACGATAGCGCCTGCAAATCGGTCCCCAGCGTCCAGATGTGTACGTCGTGAACTTCCTGCACTCCTGGAACGCGGAGAATCGCGGCGGCGACGTCTTCCAGCCGAATCTCGCGCGGTAGGCCTTCCAGCAGGATGTGACCGCTCTCGCGAAGAATTCCCTGCCCCGACCAGAGCACCATGGCTCCGATCCCGATGCCGACCAGCGGATCGACCCACTGCGCGCCCGACCCACGAATCACCAGCGCGCCAACAAAAATCGCCACGTTCGAAAGCGCATCGCCCAGGTTATGAATCCAAACCGTGCGCATATTCAGGTCGCGCCGGCCGCGAGACACGGCCAGCGTAATGCCGCCGTTCACGGCCAGCGCCGCAACCGAGACCCACATCATCAGGCTGGTCCCGACCGTTACCGGCTGGCGCAACCGCAAAACCGATTCGCCGAGCACGAAAAGAGACGCCAGCGCCAGCAGCATGGCATTCACGAACGCCGCCAGAATTCCGGCGCGGTGGTATCCGTAGGTTTTCTCGTGCGTGGGAGGACGCTTGGCCCAGCGCGTAGCGAGCCAGGAAATGACCAGCGTCGGTATATCGGTGAGATTGTGGACCGCGTCGCTGAGCAGCGACATCGAATGTCCCGCGTAGGATGCCACTAGCTCCAGCGCGACCAGTGCCAGCGTCGCCACGACGGCGGCGCCCAGAACTCCCGCGGCTCCATCGGCGAACGCTGCCGCGTGGTCATGACCGTGACTATGACCGTGACTGTGCATATGCCCGCCCCCGTGGCGGCGTTCGTGGCCGTGTCCCCCGTGCGCATGGACGTGCACCGCTCGAATTCTACTCGCAGTCGCGGCCCCTCGCGCAACACCTCGGCACGCTTGTCGCCGGGTGCGCAACGGGCCGTGTGTATCTCGCCGCGTCATCCGGAAACGTAATTGACTCACCGGGAGGCCGCCCCTACCATGAAATTGAGGCCGGATTCCGAAAAATCGGGGGAACCGGCGAATATTGGGCTCCCAACAGCCCGTTCATGCCTGAAAACAGCGCCAAATTGACCTTCTGGGGGTGCGCGGCTCTACGCCGACGCTCGAGCGCGACACTTGGCGTTACGGCGGCAACACTGCCTGCCTCGAAGTGGATGTCACCGGCGGGCCGCATTTCATTCTGGATTGCGGCACTGGATTGCGCATGTTGGGCAATCATTTGCACGCAATGCATAACCGTTGGAGCCGCTGGCAGGGCGACGGCGGAATTGAAGCGCACGTGCTGGTGACCCACTACCACTGGGACCACATTCAGGGGCTGCCCTTTTTTCACCCGTTCTTCGAAGCGCAGAACCGCTTTCACCTCTACAGCTTCCAATCGAAGCATCTGGGACGCAACAGCTTAAGGCAAGTGCTGGAGGCGCAATTCGCGAGCCCGTATTTTCCGATCGACGCCAACATGATGTCGGCTGAGCGCTTTTATCGTGAAATCGAAGGCGGAGACGAATGGGACGTCAACGGCACGCATATTTCCACGGCGTGGCTGAATCATCCGCAAGGATGCATCGGCTACCGGATGGATACGCCAGCGGGTTCCATCGTCTATGCCACCGACAACGAACCCGGTGTGCCGCAATACGACAATAATTTGCGGCAGCTTGCGCAGGGCGCCGACGTGCTGATCTATGATGCTCAGTATTCGCCGGAGCAGCTCGCGTCGACGCGCAAGGGCTGGGGACATTCCTGCTGGCTGGAAGGCGTAAAAATCGCGAGAGAGACGAAGGTCAAGAACCTAATTCTGTTCCATCACGATCCTGATTCCTCGAGCCGCATGGTGGACGGATTTCTATCGGCGGCGCGGCAGGAATTTCCGTGCACGTGGGCCGCGATGGAGGGGATGAACGTAAAGCTTGGCGAGCGCGGCACGGAGGTGGCGCTTCCAGAGTCGCGATTGGGGCAGCGGCGGCGGCTCAAATTCATCGCGACGGTTACCGGGACATCGGAGAACGGCGCCTTGTTCGAGGAAAAAGCCGCCATTCGGGACATTAGCCTGCAGGGCGCGTATTTGTCGTTGAACAGCCGACCGCGCCTGCAATCGGAGATGCGCGTAATGATTGAAGGGGTGGGAGATCCGAGCCGGTCGGCGGCACTTTCGCTGCGAGCCACCGTGGTGCACTGCGCCCCGGTGCGCGACGAAAATCAGAACGGTGTAGGCGTATTCTTCATCGAAGACGCCGAATCGGAATCGCCTCGGGACTAATCCAACCGCTAGGAATCCCTGCCGACAATTTCTTCCAGGGCAGAAATCTGCGCTTCGATATCTGCGAGGGCGCGGGTGAGATGGGCTTTGTAGCGCTCGTTCTGGCTTGACTCCAAATCTCGCGTCACGCGCGAGCGCGACAGTATGAGCACTTCCAAGCGCCTTTTCGTTTCACTCTCCGAAGGCGTCAACTTGCTCCCACGGCTGCTGCGTCCCTTGGTTTCCGAATCCTGTACCTGACTCTCAACCGCCTTGCTTTCCCAGCCCTTTGCCATGGCGAAATTCTACGTTGCGGTCCGGTTTCCGCAGCCAGATTTTTTCGAATGTGTTTCGTAGCGAGGACGACCCTTCGCCCGTGCCTGCGCGCCCGTTGCTTTCGCGCGGGCGAATGGCCACAATTCTGCCGTGCGAAATTTGCGCATTATGCGGATTAACCTTCTCAAAAAACCGGGTGCTTCGATGCGCATATTGCGCACAGCTCTCGTTCTCGCGCTCGCGATTGCGGCGTCGGGGAGTCGCGCCCAGGAATCGCCGCCAAGCCCCACCTTTTACCGCGACATACAACCGATTCTCGAGAAACACTGCCAGAGCTGCCACCGCGCCGGTGAAATCGCGCCGATGCCCCTGATGACCTACGATCAGGCGCGGCCGCTCGCACATGCGATCGCGGACTCAGTCAACGCACGCCGCATGCCGCCTTGGTTTGCCGATCCGGCCGTCGGCCATTTCCTAAACGACCCCTCGCTATCTGCGAAGGAAATTACTGCGATGCGGTCGTGGGTGGCGGCCGGCGCGCTACCGGGAAACGTTAAAGACGAGCCGCCGCAGCGCCAGTGGGTGCGCGGATGGAACATCCCGACTCCAGACTTGGTGGTGCAGATGCCCAAGCCCGTGCCCATTCCCGGAGAGGGCGACGTCGAATACACGTACGAGATCGTGCCGACGGGCTTTTCAGACGGCAAATGGGTAAGCATGGCCGAGATCCGACCCAGCAGCCGCGAAAACGTTCATCACGCGGTGGTGTACATTCGACCTCCCGACTCGAGCTGGCTGCGCCACGCGCCGGTGGGCCGGCCTTTTACGGCTGCCGACATGACCGATGAACAAGACCGCCACGATACGCACACAACGAAAGCGGACATTCTGCTGGTTTACGCGCCGGGAAGCTCTCCCGACAATTGGCCTGCGGGCATGGCCAAGTACATTCCGGCTGGCTCGGACCTCGTGTTTCAAATGCACTACACGACGCACGGCCGCGCGACCATCGATCAAACCAAAATCGGACTGGTCTTTGCGAAGCAGCCGCCAGCGCAGCGCGTCTTGACGCTGCAATTGACTAACAGCGACTTCGTGATTCCGCCCGGCGTGGACGACTATCGCGTCGAAGTCCACGGAACCATGCCGAACGACGCTGTATTGCTCAGTTTTTTCCCGCATATGCATCTGCGCGGTAAGCGGTTTGAGTACAACATCGTTCACGCCGATGGCACCGCTGAAACTCTGCTTCGCGTGAATTACAATTTTTACTGGCAGTTGAGTTACCGACTCTCCCACCCGCGCCCGATTGCCGCGGGAACAACGCTGCAGGCCGTGGCGTGGTTTGACAATTCCAAGAACAATGCCCATAACCCGGACCCGACGAGCGCCGTCTATTGGGGAGATCAAACCTATGACGAAATGATGGTCGGATTTTTCGATGTGGCCGTGCCGGCGAATGTGGACAAGAACCAATTCTTTATCCGGCAACCACCGATGCAGGACCACACTCATTAATCGGAGAAAAATATGATACGCCGCGCACACTTCCTGACGGCAATTGCTTCGCTGCTTCTTTTCGGCTGCGCGAAACCAGCGGCGCCCCCCGCCTATGACAATCTAAACGCAGTTCTATGGATGCAAACGGCGGTTGAGTATCAGGCTAATACCCGGCAGACCTACCATGTGGCGGAAGCGGCGCTGTTGCGCGGGCTCAAGGACAAACATTGGACTGCGGCGCTGGAACAAAGAGGCGAATTCTCGAAATTGCCGCCGGCGGTGATTCTCGACCTGGACGAAACTGTGCTGGACAATTCCGTTTTTCAAGCTAGAGAAACTGCGTCGGGCGAAGCCTACGATCCGGCGAAATGGTCCGCCTGGATGAACGAAGCCGCGGCGGGTTTGGTGCCTGGCGCGAAGGATTTTCTCGACTTTGCCGTCACGAACAAAGTGACACCGCTTTACATCACCAATCGCGCGTGCGATTCAACGAAGGATGACGATCCCACGGTGCGAGTGCTGCGCAAGTTGGGGCTGCCGCTAGAAAAACCGGCCGAGCGCCTATTGTGCGCGGACGGCAATCGCGGAGACAAGACCCCACGGAGGCAAAAGTGCGCGGCACAATTTCGGATCGTGCTGATGTTCGGTGACCAACTCGGAGATTTCCTACAAATCGCCGCCGATTCAGCGGACTCGGCAGGACGAGACAAGCTCTACGAAGCGAATAAAGCGAAGTGGGGCGAGCAGTGGTTCGAGCTGCCAAATCCGACGTACGGATCTTGGTTGGATGCGCTCGGTTCCACCGTACCCGAAAAACTGAAACACCTGCGTCAATAGGTCGGCCCGATTTCTTAACCCTCAAGCTCGAGCTCGGGCGAGCCTTGAGATACCAAGCGGTCCTCCGGTTGGGAGTCGCGCATCGTTTCTACTTGCCCACGATTCTTGGGTCGAGCGGCCTTCACCGCATAGAGCACTTGGTCCGCTCTTTGCATAATCGTTTCCCTGGTGTCGCAAACCTGATGGTGCGCCCGACCGACCGAGTATCGAATCGAAATCGACTGGTTGTTGAATCGGAGTTCCGGAGACCCGATACGCTCGAGAATCCGGTCCACCTTCTCTCTGGGACATTCGGGAAGGATCACAAGGAACTCGTCACCGCCGATTCGAACCGGCACGTCGCACGCTCGAATGGCTCTTTTCATTTTGCGAGAAAATTCTTTGAGCGCCGCGTCTCCGGCAGCGTGTCCAAACTGGTCGTTGATCTCCTTGAAATAGTCGAGATCAAACAAAAGGATCGCCAGCGGAACGCCATTGCGATCCGATCTGGCTACTTCCTCCGCCAGGCGCTCTTCACCGAACCGGCGATTGTGAAGCCCTGTGAGCGGGTCGAGAATCGAGAGGTCATACAACTTGCTGGCGCGGATTTTCTGCATTACCGCGACCTTCAGCTGTTTGGCAAGGCGGTCGCGAACTTGCGCGGTATGCCCGTGACGGACGAGGTCGCAAATCTGCATCACTAGAACGAGAGTCAAGACGCTGTAAGCGACGCCTGCAGCGCTGAAATGGCCCGTAGTTGCGGGGCTTTCCAGCATAAAGGGCGCAACGACCGCGGCGATGACCGCGGTGATTTGCAGCCCGGTCGCAACGAAGCTGCTCTTTACGACGCGGTCGAGCTCCTCGAGGCTGGCGCGAAAAGCCTCGTGATCGCTCGCTTCTTTTGCGTCTGGCCTGTCGCTTTCCATTACTCTGGCGCTCCGTCGTATGAATGTGTGTTCGAGGCGGGCAAGTTCACTCGTATCCGTCGGCTTTTCATGTCCCGGAAAGTTTCGCAAGCCATTGCCGAGCTGCCTATAGGACGAGTGGGCTATTTTTATGCAAACTGTAGGGAGTGCTACAAATGAGCCTGATTTCGCGGCTCAAACCTACGTACTAGGGCGATTGCTACCACCTGCCCATTGGGGATTTCCAGACCGTGCCCCATATTCGTCACGCCCCAGAATTGGGGGTTCTGGCTCACGAGAAAAAATGGAAACCGGCATTACACGTCGAAGCGAAACTCGCCTGTCCGACACGGTCACGGCAGACTCGCCGTATTCCCGTCGAGACACGGTAGCTGTCGAAACCGGCCGCGAGCCGTTGGGAGTGCCGGCGCGTTTCCGGGTGCTCTCTGAGCTCGGCTATGGCGGCATGGGGGTGGTGTACAAGGTCCGGGACCTCGAAACCGATGAAATCGTCGCGCTGAAGCTCTTGAAACCGGAGGTCTCGTCCAATCCGAAGATGCGCGAAGAACTCCGCCAAGAGGTTTGCCTGGCGAGGAAAGTAACGCATAAGAACGTCTGCCGCATTCACGAGCTATATCGCTCTGCGACTGCGTCCTGCATCTCGATGGAATTCATCGGCGGCGAAACGCTTCTTGCCCGTTTACGGCGTGACGGCGCTCTTCCGGCAACCGACGCGATCGCAATTGCCCGACAGACATGCGCAGGACTTCGCGAAGCCCACGCGCATGGGATCGTGCACCGCGATCTGAAACCCGCGAACATCATGATCAACGGCGCCGGAGTCGTGAAAATCATGGACTTCGGGATCGCGCGCCGCGCCCAGGAAAACGACCATTCGACGACCACAATCGCGGGCACACCCGAGTACATGGCGCCGGAACAAATCGAGCTCAGGGCCATGGGGCCGCGTACGGACATCTACGCGCTCGGCCTGTTGCTCTACGAAATGGTGACGGGAACTCGGGCTTTCACCGGAGAATCGACGATTGCCGTCGCAATAAAACAACTGCGCGAGGCACCCAAACGGCCCTCCGAAATCGTATCGTCAATTCCCCTGGGGCTTGAGGCTGTGATTCTGAAGTGCCTGCGCAAAAACGCCGATAGCCGCTTCCAGTCCGTGGACGAGCTCGATGCGGCGCTTTCCAAGCCAGCTACCGCCAAATCGACCGTGGTCGCAATTGTATCGCCGGCGATAAGAGTTGATGCCGTCTTAAAATCCGCGTCCTCCAAGTGGCAGGAGCTTCGACCTCATGTGAATCGATTCACCGGCGAGGTTCATCAAGGAGCGCGTCGACTCGGGCTATTCGCCGAAATTGAATTCAAGAAGCTTGTGCTCAAAGCTGTCGCTATCACGCCGAAGGCCGTGAGAGTGAAGATTACGGCTAGGCGGGCAGCAGTCGCGGCTGTTGTGCTTCCGGGAATCGCCCTGTTCGCTGCGGTCGTAGGCAATTTCGACAAACGGGATGCAGCGATATCGCCGAGTGCCTCGTCGCCGTCCGCCCAAACGCTCCCCAATTCTGATTCTTCTTTATCTTCGGTAGCAGCACTCCCGACAATCCCTGACGCGGCCGCGAACACGAGTACGCCAGCAGAAACCGCAACCATGTCCGAACCCGGCGGTGCCGACACAATCGTTCCAGTTTCTGAGGATTCAGTCAGCGATTCACCGGCCACTTCGTCGCCGGCTGAAACCTTGTCGCAGCTCGATTTGCCAGCTCCGGCAAGGAAAAAGCTGACCGCAGGCACAACCTGGGCGCCAAGACCGGCGCAGATCAAATTGGCAGACGCCAAGAATCAAGCCGTCGCCAAGACCACAGTTCGCTCCTCGGCAGCAGTGCGGGCCACACCTGTGCTTGCTGAACCCGCGCTCGTCGCCGCGCCCGCCACGCTGCAGCCGGTAACTCCGGCCGCGGACAGCAGCTCGAACGCTTCGAAACCGGACGCGATCTCCATCACGTATCTTGAAGTCGGATCGTTCAAGGAAACGAAATGGGCGGACGACGCAGTCGAGCGGCTGACGCAACTAGGATTTCATGCGATCTGCGTGCACAAAACGATGCTATGGAAGCTACAGTCCTACCATGTGCAGGTGGGCCCGTACACCACGCCTGACGAAGTCGAAGCAGCTCAAGAGAAGCTGACCGCGCAGGGATTCAAGCCACACGCCGTTAAATAGGACGCAACCGCAGCTTAGACCCGCCGATTTGAAACTCCGACATACTATCCAAGCGGGCCACGGAGACGCGCGAGTTCCTCAGATAGGTCCCATTCGTCGAGCGCAGATCGTGCAACAAAATAGCGTCCGGTCGAACTTCCACGGCGCAGTGCGAACGCGAGACTTCCGGATCATCGATTTCGATATCGGCGCCTCCGCCGATCCGTCCGACAGTCGTGATGGATTTTGAGAGCTCGAATTCGGTTCCCGGTGAAGGCCCTTCGACGACTTCGAGCTTAAGCTTATCCCCGGTTAAGATCTCAGGATTCACAGCCTCCAGAAATAGAGATTCGGTCAGACCGATCGCCGCAGGTTTGTCCCGGTCGACCAAGCTGGGAGACGCTAGTGTGGCGGGCCCGCCATCGGAGGCCTTCGGGGCACGCTCTACCACAGAGGTGCACATCCAACAGGTAACCACGGAGGCGGAACTATCCGCATCTTCCAAATGGATGATCGCAGCACAGCGGGGGCACCGAACCAGCATGGGTTTATTCGTGCACCTGTCCTCAACCATGAGACTGTTACATTCTCAAACTACTGATTCGATCTGTATCCCTAGTTCTATGTAGGAGGACGTAAACGTTATCTCGCCCCAAGGTTTCCAGCACTGTATCAGGGCTCTCGATCCCTAATCTGTCGGCTAAACTACACGGGAATGTTGCGGGTCAATTCCGGCAAACTCGGATAAAATCGCGATATTCCCGGCGGGCCCGTAGCTCAGCTGGTTAGAGCAGCGGACTCATAATCCGTTGGTCCTAGGTTCGAATCCTAGCGGGCCCACCAAATATCGCCAGACGGAAGCTCTGCGGTCAGTCTCGTTTCTTGCGTTTTTGCGCTGTGGGTTAATTCGAGAAGATCCTAAGAAGCTACATTAGCGATCGGGCCGACTATCCGATGTCGGCGGGTCGAGGCGTTAGCGCGGGCGCGCAACCTTTGAGCGCCGCACCAAAGTCTGCAACTGGCTACAGGCACCGCGGTCTCGCGCGACGGTGAAGGTTGCCGCATCGCTCCTGCGCGCGTATGAATGGCGCGACTTGCCCACCCGAAGTTGGTACTTTTCTAACCTTCCCATAGACCGGAACTAGCCCTCCAACAGGAAACCTCTGAATCCGTTTTAGATCAGCGGTCTGGATCGCATTTGAATCTAGGGCCGTTGAAGGCGCACCCATAGACTCGCGCGGGAGATCCAGAATGCGGGAGTCGGTTCAGTGAGCCTCATTCGAGTTTTAATGGCAAACCGGCCGAGGTTAATTCGCGAATTAGTGACAACAACGATCTCCGATCAGCCCGATATCGAAATAGTGGGCGAGGTTGAACACGACAGTGAGCTCGAGAGTCTGGTGGAAAGCACACAGCCAGACGTGTTGATTGTGGCTCTGGATAGAACGAAGGAGCTTCCGCGGGCATACGGGGAGATATTGCAGGGTCATCCTCACGTGCGAGTGATCGCGATTTCTACCGGCCGAGACAGCTCGATGTTTTATTGGACGTCGACGCACATCGAGTCGCAGACGATTGAAACATCCGAGTCAGGAGTATTAACCGCGATTCGCTCCGACGGCTCGCTTGCGGAAAGGTCTACATGACGAATGCCGCCACCGAGGCAGTCACGAAGCTGCAAGGGGTGAACGCCACGACGCGAATCCATCCGCGATGGTTCGCGGCGCTCGCGTTGGTGGCGTCCCTCGGCCCCGGACCGTTATTCGCGCAGTCGAATCGGCCGACGCCAACTCCGTCGTCCGATCTCGCGCGGGAAAACCTGAGTCACGTATCAGCATCGGCTACCGCGCTCAAGGCGGTGCTGGTACAGGAAGCGGGCCTGATGGTGGAGCTGAAAAAATGGGTGGCGAAGGACGCGACTGACCACGGACAGGTCGTCAGCGATTCGGACCTCACCGATGACGCGATCTTCGACCGCCTGGAAACCGACAGCAAGTTTCGGTCGCTGACGACCGAGCTTGTGCAGCGGTACGGATACCTACAGCCTGAAGTGAATCCAGAATCGGCTTTAGGCAAGCAGCAAGCGTTGCTGATCGAGGAGCGGTCCAAGTGGATTGCACAAAACGAGCAGGAGGAATTCGCTGCTTCGCGACAACGGAATCCTCAGAAATTGCAAAAGGCCAGCGCTTGCGATCCGCAAGCGAACGCCGATTGCGAGGAAACGGGTGAGAGCGGTCGGGCACAACCTCAAGGAGCGGGACATGGCGGCGCGCCCGCGAACGGGACGGGAGAGCCGTTGCCGGTCAATCCCACGAATCCTCGAGATGAACTTTCACCGCCGGTAATTCCCGGCGGACAGCTGCTTCAGGCAGGGCTCGATGGCCAGGACAATTTTGGGATTGGCATCAATTTGGGCGGGCTCAACCAGGATCAAGGCAAATCTTCCGAGAGCGTGGGCGAGTTATCGGAAAGCAACGACGGCGGCGGCAACGGCACAAACTCACTGAGGCGGAAGTGGTCCGGCGATTCGCTGGGTCAAGTGAACGCTGAATTTGCGACGTCGAATAGTGCCGATGGACTTGGAGAAGGGACGAACGGGCTGGCGCTCGACGTGCTGGGGTCCGAGCAGGGCAACCGGGGTTCTCGAGGAGTCGCATCGGGAGGGTCCGATTTGAATCCCTCATATGGGCTGACCCCGGTGGCGCCCGTGGGGTCGGCCAGTCTACGTGCGCAGCAGAGCGCGATGTTGCAACCGGTGGAGATGGTGCGAAAGAAGACACCTTACGAAGATATCCCGTCGCTATACGACATGTACCTGCAGGCAGTACCGCGACCAGCGACGCCGCGCCGATTTGGTTCGGAAGTTTTCCAAAATGGAACGCGCGATCCACAGATGATTCCGATGGACTTGCCTGTCGGGCCGGACTACGTGGTCGGGCCCGGCGACGGTCTGGCGATCGACGTGTGGGGCGGAGTGTCGCAACGAATTTTCCGGACGGTGGATCGGGCAGGACAAGTGAGCATTCCGGAGGTCGGGCCGGTATTGGTAAGCGGAAAGAGTCTGGCGGATTTGCAGCAGGAGCTACAGCGGCTGCTGCGAACGGAGTTTCGCGACGTGTCCACGGAGGTCTCGCTGGCCCGGTTGCGGACGATCCGCGTTTACGAGGTTGGCGACGTCGCGAATCCGGGCGCGTACGACATCAGCTCGCTATCGACACCACTGAATGCTTTATTCGCCGCCGGCGGGCCGACGCCGAAAGGCTCGCTGCGGATCGTCAAGCACTACAGGGGGAACCAACTGCTGCAGACCGTCGATCTCTACGATTTGCTGCTGCACGGGGTAAAGGGCGACATCGCGAGGCTGGACAACGGCGACACGGTGATGGTGCCGCCCGTGGGGCCGCAAGTGACGGTGCAGGGCATGGTGCGGCGGCCTTCGATTTACGAACTGAAGGATGAAAAAAATCTGGCGTCCATACTGGAGCTGGCGGGAGGACTGTTGCCTTCAGCGGCGCTGCGGCACATCGAGGTGCAGCGGCTGGTGGCGCACGAAAAAGAGACGATGCTGAGCGTCGACATTCCCGATGGAACCGAGCCGGCGGATGTGACCAACAAGCTGGAGTCATTCGCAATTCAGGACGGCGACTTGATCCGTGTGTTCCCGATCTCAGCTTACAACCAGGACGCAATCTATCTGGACGGACATGTGACCCGGCCAGGACGCTACTCGTATCACGAGAACATGCGGGTGACAGACGTGATCGCGTCTTACAAGGACCTGTTGCCGGAACCGGATTCGCGTTACGCGGAGATTATCCGGCTGAACGCTCCCGATTTTCATCCCACGGTCGA
Source organism: uncultured Acidobacteriota bacterium (assembly GCA_963800535.1). Lineage (GTDB taxonomy): Bacteria > Acidobacteriota > Terriglobia > Acidiferrales > UBA7541 > Palsa-295. The sequence continues at coordinate 69,473 of CAWDBK010000016.1, read as the reverse complement.
GAGTTTCAACCTGGCAGACGCACTGGCCAATCCGGCTGACGCTCCTGTGCTGCACGCGATGGACACCGTGCGAATCTTCAGCAGATTCGATTTTGAGGATCCTCCGAGTGTTTCCGTGTGGGGAGACGTCCGCAAACCGGGAACTTACCGAACGTCGGGACAGATTCGGCTGAGTGACGCGGTTCACCTGGCGGAAGGATTTTCGCCGGACGCGCAGAAGGAAGACGCGCAGGTGTTTCGATATTTGCCGGATGGAAAGTTCAAGATATTTAGCGTGAATCTGAGCCAGGCGCTGGCGGGTGATCCGACAGAGGACATCGTTCTGCAGTCGCGCGACCGGCTGCTGATTCACCGGAATGCCGAGGCTGCCGATCCCGCGACGGTTTACGTTCAAGGCGGCGTCGCGCGTCCAGGGCGCTATCCGCTGACGACGAATATGACCGTTGGCGACTTAATCCGAATCGGAGGGGGCCTGAAGCCTAGCGCTGACACGGAAACGGCGGACCTGACGCATTTCGCTTACACAGATGGCGGGCAGCTGACCGGCCAGCACGAATCGGTTTCGATTCATGCGGCGCTGAGCGGAAACGCGGATTTTACCGCGGCGATTCACAACGGCGATGTGCTGACAATCCGCGAGCTGCCGGGATGGAACGATTTGGGCGCATCGATCACGGTAAAAGGCGAAGTAAAGAATCCCGGCACCTACGGCATACGGCCGGGCGAGCGGCTAAGCTCGGTGATCGAGCGGGCCGGAGGATTCCAATCGAGCGCCTATCCCTACGCTACGGTTTTCAAGCGAGTGCAGGTGCGCGACCTGGAAAGCAAGGACCAAAACAGAATGCTCGTGCGCTTGAAGAGCGAGCAATCGAATCTGCAAATGCTGCCCGAGGCCGACCCAGACAAGAAACGCGCGAAGGATTTGGCGCTGGAGCAGTGGCAGACGGCCGTGCAGGAGCTGAGTGCGAATCCGCCGTCGGGCCGCCTGGCGATTCACATCTCGACGAACGTCAGCCGGTGGGAAGGCACGGCGGAGGACGTCGAAGTACGGGCGGGAGATTCGATCGAAATTCCGAAAAAGCCCGGATACGTCACGGTAACCGGACAAGTTTATAACCCGACGGCCGTGTCCTGGCGGCCGGGAAAGAGCGCGCGGTGGTATTTGAGCCAGTCGGGCGGACCGACTCAACTTGCGAACCGAAAAGCGATTTTTGTGATCCGGGCGGACGGATCGGTCGAAGGGACGAAAGCGGGCTTGTGGAGCGGCGATTCGCTCAGCGGCGAGCTCAGGCCTGGAGATTCCGTGGTGGTACCGGAGCGAACCGTGGGCGGCGGGCCGCAGTGGCAGACGATTTTCCTGGCCGCACAGGTGGCTTCGTCAGTCGCGAGCGCGGCGTTCATTGCAGCGCATTACTAGAGATTTAGCGATGGGGCTTATGTGGAGGACGGTTGTGCTTGGTCTGGTTTACATTGTGGCGAACGGAGCGAGCAGCGCGATTTGCCGGGCGACTCCGCAGCAGCGGTCGGTTGATCCTGCCTACAGCAATCAGACCGGATTGCCAGATCAGCCAACACCGCATTTCTCCTCCAACACCAATAAGTTGCCCGATGTGCAGCGCGATAATTCCGGGGACTATGACCCTTTACTCGGGCCGCGCTTCATTCAACATCTGGCGCAGGATCAGTTTCAGATTTGGACTTTTCCGGCGCGGACTCGTCCGGAGGACGCGGAGTGGTTGATGCCCTTTGCGCTAACCGCGGCTGGCCTTTTCGTGACAGATACGGAATTCAGCAAGCACCTCTCAAGCTCTCCGAGGCGCACTAAGTATGGCAACGAATTTGCGAATTTCGGCGTCGGTGCGATGGGAGGTGTCGCTGGCGGACTGTGGCTTTGGGGTGAAATGAGCCATGACGATCACAAGCGCGAAACAGGATTACTGGCGGGCGAGGCCGCGCTCGACAGCCTGGCGGTGACATACGCGCTCAAGTATTCGTTCGGGCGCGAGCGCCCGTTACAGGACAACTTTCAGGGAAAATTCTTCACCGGCGGCGACTCGTTTCCGTCCGAGCACGCCGCAGCGGCCTGGTCGATTGCGACGGTTGTCGCCCACGAATACCCCGGCCCACTGACACAAATTCTAGCTTACGGAATGGCGACGGCGATCAGCGCTTCGCGGCTGGAGGCAAAACAGCACTTCCCTTCCGACGTTCTGATCGGCAGCGCAATCGGATGGATTTCTGGCGAAGTGGCCTACCGCGCTCATCACGACAGCGAGTTGGGCGGTTCGAGTTGGCCCACCTTTTCAGAAGCGCGCTCCTACATCGAGGAGCAGCGGCCGCGGCGAAACATGGGAACCGCTTTCGTGGAACTCGACAGCTGGATCTATCCGGCGATGGACCGGCTGGCTGGGCTCGGCTACGTTCACACGGCGATACAAGGGCTGCGACCTTGGACGCGCATGCAGGTCGCGCGGTTGCTGGAAGAAGCGACTGAGAATCTGCAAGATCACGGGATTGCGGGAGATGGAGCGGCCGAGATAGTGATGCGGCTGCGCAGCGAGTTTGGGTACGAGATGGGGATGGCGGATGCGGGCCGGAACGTGTCGGCAGGGCTCGAGTCCGTCTACACGCGGACTGTTTCGATTAGCGGGCCTGCGCTAACCGACGGATTTCATTTCGGCCAGACGATTTCCTACGATTTCGGCCGACCCTTCGAGCGCGGAACGAATTTGCAGGAGGGCGGCGCATTTCGCGCGGCAGCGGGCCCGATTGTCATTTACGTTCGTGCGGAATATCAGCATGCACCCGCAGCACCGGCGCCGTCCGACGCAGTGCTTAACTTCATCGCGGCGCGCGATATGGTTCCGGCACCGGCGCCGGCACCGGTGAATACGATCAACCGGCCGGAATTGCTCGAGGCATACATCGGAGTAAACGTCGGCAACTTTCAAATTCTCGCCGGAAGACAAAGCTTGGAATGGGGACCGGGGCCGGGAGGATCGCTGATCTGGAGCGACAACGCTGCGCCGGTGGACATGGTGCGGCTGATGAATTCGGAGCCCGAGCGCCTACCGGGGTTTTTGCGTTACCTGGGGCCGGTTACGCTCGACCAATTTCTCGGGCGGCTACAGGGCGGCAATGCGGCAGTTCACGCGCCATTTATCTATGGCAACAAGATCAGTTTGAAACCGGCTCCCAATTTCGAATTCGGATTTTCACGCACGGTGACAATCGGGGGAAAAGGCGGGAATCCCTTCACTCCGCGCAATTTTGTCGATAGTTTCTTCGGCGTGGGATCGAGCGGCCCACCGCACTCCGTTCCGGGGGACGCCCACGTCGATATCGACTGGACGTTCAACGTCCCGCACGTTGGAAACTACCTTGTGCTTTACGGCGACTGGTATGCAGACGATGATCCCATCCCGTTCTACGCGCCCAGCCGAACAGCTTATCGCCCGGGGATTTACATCACGCACTTTCCGCATGTTCCGAAGCTTGATTTTCACTTCGAAACGGCAAATACGGCCTCGGCGCTTATCGGTTCGGGTGAGCCCAACATCGGCGATCTCGACTATTGGAATTTCACCTATCGGGAAGGCTACACGAACGACGGTTTTCTGATCGGGAACACGGTGGGGCGGCTCGGCGAAACATATCAAACCTGGCTGACCTACACGTTCAATCCCCGCGACACCCTGCAGTTCGTTTACAAAGACAACGGAGTCGGCAGCGCTTTCGTTTCAGGTGGCGGAGCCTGGCAGGATTACGGTGTAAAGAGCGAAATCTATTCGACTTCGGGAATCTATCTTAAGACTCAGGTCCAATACGAGCATGTTTCGCACTTTCCGATTTTGTTCAACGGCCCGCAGAACAACGTGGCGGCCATCGTCGAGTTCGGGTTTTCGCCGGACTACAGAAAAAAATAGGCGGCCGGGCAAAGCTAACGCACATGCAAACGTCGACACGAAACGCGAGCAGCGTGATCCTCACCGCGCCGAACTCGCCCAACATAATCATTCCGGAGTCGGATGGGAGTGCCAAGCACAACTACACGTTGGAGAAGCTGCGATTGCTTTGGGCTGAGCGGAAAGTCCTGTGGCGCTGCCTGCTCGCGGGTTTATTCGCCTCTGTCTTGATCGTGTTTCTGATTCCGGCCGGTTATACCACGACGGCACAATTGATGCCGCCCGATCCGCAGGCCGGAGCGGGACTGGCGGTGCTGGCGGCGATTACCGGAGGGCAAAATGGGGGCGGTGGTGGCCTGACGTCGATGGCCAGCGATCTTCTTGGCGTCAAGACCAGCGGGTCACTTTTCATTTCGGTACTGCGCAGCCGTACCGTGCAGGATCGAATCGTCGACACTTTTCATCTGAAGTCAGTTTATTGGAAAGGGACCCAGGAGGGAGCGCGAAAACGCCTGGGCGGCAATACGGACATTATCGAAGACCGGAAAAGCGGAGTGCTTACCATCAATGTGACCGATCACGATCCGAAGCGCGCAGCGGCTATTGCCGGCGCCTACATCGATCAGCTCAACGTCTTGATGGCACAGCTGAATACTACAGCCGCGCACCGGGAGCGCGTATTTTTGGAGGACCGCCTGCGACAGGTTAACGGCGATCTGGAAGACGCCGAGAAAAACTTCAGTCAATTCGCCAGCAAGAGCGCGGCTATCGACATCACGGCGCAAGGAAAAGCGATGGTCGAAGGCTCTGCGCAGCTGCAGGGCCAGCTGATTGCCGCTGAATCGGAACTCCAAGGCCTCCGCCAGATCTATTCCGACAACAATGTGCGCGTTCGTTCGACCGAGGCGCGCATCAGTGAGCTTCGTGCGCAAATCGCCAAACTAGGAGGAAAGTACGAGGAAAACAGCAACACGGGCGATCCAGCCGCTGCCACCGAGAATTCCTATCCGACGCTGCGGCAGTTGCCCATCCTCGGTGTTCCCTACGCGGATAAGTATCGCCAGCTAAAGGTAAATGAGGCGATTCTTGAAACGCTCACCAGGGAGTACGAGCTGGCAAAGGTTGAGGAAGCGAAAGAACTTCCATCGGTCAAGGTGCTGGACACTCCCGAAATTCCCGAACGGCGCTCATCCCCTCCCCGGGCATTGATCATTTTCGCTGGAACTCTGTGCTCGCTGCTACTGGCCGGCGCCTGGGTTGTGGCCCGCAAGCAGTGGGATGAACTCGATCCCGGCACGCCGGGAATGATTTTCGTAAACGATGTAGTAGGAACGATTCGAGCCAAGTTTCCGACAAAGGGCTCCGCGAACCGCGCGGGAACCAACGGCGGTGGCCATCCGGAAAACGGTGCTCCGAGGGGCGCCGATCGCTGATTGGACCGGCGGTACACATCAGATTGCAGGACGGTTAGGTCACAAAAGCCTGTAAGTGACGGGGCGAAGCCACATCTGAACGTGACTGCCAAAATCCATGTCGACGGCTCGGTTCCGCGATGGTTCGCGGTGTACACGCGTTCGCATCACGAGAAGACTTCCGCCGAACAGATGAGCCGCAGGGCGGTCGAACACTTCCTGCCGACGTACCAAACGGCTCGGCGCTGGAAGGACCGGCAGAAGCGACTTTTGCTGCCGCTCTTCCCCGGCTACTTGTTTGTGCGGATTCCTTTCGATCAGCGGCGAAGTGTCTTGGTTATACCGGGCGTAGTTCAAATAGTCGGATTCGGTGACCGGCCGGCGCCGATCGGTGATGACGAAATCGAAAGCCTTCGCAAGATACTGAGCGAGGGCGCGACCGTGGAACCGCACCCTTATCTTGCCGTTGGCCGGCGAGTACGAATCGCCAGGGGCGTGCTGGCCGGGCTGGAAGGCGCTCTGGTCCGCAAGAAGGGCTACCTGAGGTTGCTGATCTCGATCGAGCTAATCCGGCAGTCCGCGACCATTGAAGTCGATGCTGCCGACGTGGAGCCGATCTCCCGCGTGCGACCGCACGACAATCGCGGGCAATCGCAACTGAGACACTTTCCGGAACAAAACCTGACTCGCACCTCGGCAACTCCTACTAGGTAGAACGTCGCTTGCGAATCCTAATACTGGTCGATTGCTACTACCCGAGCACGAAATCCAGCGCCAAGCTGGTTCGCGACCTCGCCCGCGAACTCTGCCGGCGGGGCGACCAAACCGTGGTACTGACGCCGAGCGACTCCATCGACCAGACGGCTGAAATCGCGACTGAGGACGGGATCACCGTGGTGCGAGTGAAAAGCGGGCGCATCAAAGGCGCGAATAGGATCCAGCGCGCCATTCGCGAGGCGCGGCTTTCGGGAAACCTGTGGCGTGGAGCGAAGGACTTTCTCCTGGAGAATCCCTGCGATCTGATTCTGTTTTATTCGCCGACGATTTTCTTTGGGAAGCTCGTCCGTAGACTGAAAAAGTTGTGGCGTTGCCCCTCGTATTTGATCTTGAGGGACATCTTCCCCGAGTGGGCGGCGGACGCGCGAGTGATCAAAAGAGACTTGATCTACGAGTTTTTTCGAAGGGCGGCGGTACGGCAATACCGGGCTGCGGACGTGATCGGCGTGCAATCCCCCGCCAATCTCGCGTATTTCGCGCGGACCTTTCCTCTGACCGATTTTCACGTGCGGGTTCTATTCAATTGGACTTCGCTGGACGAAACGCAGTTACCGCCGACGAGCTATCGCAGCGCTCTCGGCTTAGAGGATAAGACTGTGTTTCTGTACGGCGGAAACATGGGTGTGGCGCAGGATATGGACAATATCCTGCGTCTGGCGACCAGGCTTGCGCCGCGGCGAGACATACACTTCCTACTGGTAGGAGATGGGTCGGAAGCCCCTCGACTGGATGCTGCCATTGCAGAACGGCAACTCACGAATATTCAGATTATTTCCGGCGTGCCCCAGCAGACTTATCTTTCGATGGTCTCGGAGTTTAATGTCGGATTGATCTCTCTGGACGCCCGACTGACGACCCACAACGTGCCAGGAAAACTGCTGAGCTATCTCTATTGGGGATTGCCGGTACTCGCGAGCGTTAACCCGGGGAACGATCTTCTGGAAATCCTGGAAGACAATGGCGCGGGGTTCTGTGTCATCAACGGAGACGATGATCGACTGGCGCGCGCGGCGCTTCGGCTGGCAGATGACCGCGCGCTCTCCGCGACAATGCGGGCCAATGCACGCAGGCTGTTAGAGCACCAATTTTCGGTCCAGAGCGCGGTGAGCCAGCTCTTCACTCATTTGAATGCGCTAAACTTTTTGGTAGTGCGCAGAGAGCAAGGGCATTCTGCCCCAATCGCTCCGCACCTTCGATCGTAAGAGATCCCGTACCAATAGCAGCTACACCCTCATAGAAACCAGCGCGTCATTGTCGTCGACGCCGATTGGAAGCCTTCAGTGATTGTTATCGTTTACATGCTGTTTTTCTTGATCAGCTTGCTGCTTTCGCTGATCCTGACACCTTGGGCGCGCGGATACGCCCTTGCGCGCTGTTGGGCGTCTGGACCTGCATCCGATCGGCACATCCATAAGAGACCCGTGCCTCGGGTCGGCGGTATCGCAATCTGCGGGTCCTTTATCCTCACAGCTCTTCTAGCAATGCTTCTGCCAAGGCCGTGGGGCCTGCATTTCTCGCTTCCCCCTCGGGGTATCGAGTGCGTGTGTGGTTCGATCACGATCATATTTCTACTCGGGCTATACGACGACATTCGCGGAATCGGTCCGTACGCAAAATTCGGAATTCAGTCACTGGCCGCGGCTTTGCTCTATGCGGGAGGAATCGGAGTCCAGCGGCTGGATCTCTACTCCGCGGAGCACCCTCTCAGGACGCTCCTTGCGTTGCCGCTCACAATCATCTGGGTGCTTCTGATTACCAACGCTTTCAATTTGATTGACGGACTGGACGGGCTGGCCGCGGGGTCGGCATTTTTCTCGACGACTGTTTTGTTCGTCATGTCTCTGTTCGTGCCGCATTCAGCCGTGGCCATGATCACCATCATGCTGGCGGGAGTCATTCTGGGATTCTTGCCTTACAACTTTCATCCCGCATCGATTTTCCTGGGCGATTCCGGCAGCATGTTCATCGGTTTCATGCTGGCCGCTCTGGCGCTGGCGGGATCAGAAAAGGCGCCGATCACAATTGCGGTCGCGATACCCGTGCTTTCCTTTGGGCTTCCCATCCTCGACGTGACTTTAGCGATCTCGCGCCGTTTTCTGGGTGGAAAATCCATATTCTCGGCGGATGCCGATCACATCCATCACAAGCTCTTGAAACGAGGGCTCTCGCAGCGCGGTGCGGTGCTGATTTTGTACGCGGTGACGGCCGTTTTTGCGTTTCTGAGCCTCATCGTGCTGCACGATGCGACTTTAATCGCGTTGGTGCTGATCGTGATCGGTTTCGGCGTGGCGGGCGGCGTCCAGTATCTTGGCTACGCCGAATTCTCGGAAGTGCGGCGGCTCCTGCAAAGGACTGCGCTACAAAAGCGAATCGTGGCGAACAATGTCGAAGTGCGGCACGCCATCGAGGCGCTGAACACATGCACGGATGCCGACCGCCTCTGCAATGTCTTGAAAAACACGCTGCAGGCGCTGGGATTCGAGGGCTTTCGGATAGCGTGTGTGTCGCCGGGTGCTTTTGGAAGCGCAACGTCCGTCTCCCTTGAGTACAGGAATGAATACGAAGTTCAATTGCTGTGGGAGAACGTTCAGAAAAGAGAGCCAAGCTGGGAACTGCGTTTCGACCTCACTGCAGAGAACCAACGGCGCCTGGGCTACTGCACTCTAATGCGCGGGAGCAGTGATAATTCCTTTCTCGTCGACCTGAATATTCTGATCTCGGATTTTCGAGCGGCGTTGTCGCGGGCGCTACTTCGGATTACGGAGGGAAGCACGGCGCGGATGGAGAGTCCCACAACACAAAAAGTGGCTCACGTGAAGACCGCGAGCGCCTCGGATTGACTCAAACTCCCAAGGACTGAGTCTGTACAGCCTCATGGACACTCAAGCGATTGTCGACGCCCACCTTCTGAAGTATGCGATGGACGTGATTCTTAATCGTTTGCTCTGAGAGGTTGAGATGATTCGCGATTTCCTTGTTGGTCATCCCGCGCTCGATGAGGGGGACGAGTTGCTGCTCGCGGCGCGTAAGGCCAAGCTGGGAACGGACGTGGCTGTTGGGACCAGCCGCCGTGCGCACCATCAAATAATCGTACAGCAATTTCACATAGCGCGCAGGGCAGACGCCTTCGCCGTGGGCCACGGATCGGATCGCGTTCACGACCTCAAGAGCGGATGCATCTTGCAGAACGTAGCCCAACGCGCCCAATCGAACAGCAGTCAGGAAAGATCGTTGGTCATCTTCCATTGCAACGAGAAGGTAGCGGCGGTTGCGACTGCCGACGCAGCCTGCGCACGACGCTTCCTGAAGAAACTGCAGGGAGTCGAGGACAATGGCGTCAGCACATTTTTCCGCTAGTTCGCGCTTCGCCCGGTCAGGAGGAGCGGCGCCAACCGGCAACAACGCCACCTGGAAGTCGGTCTTCTTCCCCAGGATGCGAGCGACGGACTCGCGCAGAAGGCGATTGGAACACGAAATAAGGACGGTCTTGCGATTACCCACCAGTAAACCTCTAACCGAAACTGTTTATTAATATATCAGATACTTAGACAGACGGGTAAACAGCGTTTAGAAAATCTCTACCGGCGCCAAACATCGGATGTTCACCTGACTCGGAACTCGATGGACCGCCGGGAGCAGTCATTCAATCCAGCCCTTGATCCTAGCTCGCGAAGCAAAGATTCTGATATCAGCAAATCTACTATCTACTTAAGAGAACCGAGAAACCGCATCCACTTTCTCCGCAACTCCTGGGTAGATGCTAAGACCGTCCGGCGGGTTTGCGGAATGTCCCCAAAATATTGGCACGCAGCCAACCCAATCGTTCCGTTGAGTTTACGAACCTCTCGTAGGCCATCATGGGATAGAACAGCAACCAGTGCGCCGCGCCGTAACTCGGCTCTTTTTCAATCATTTGGATTCTCTCCGCGACGAAGCCGGCCGCCTGAGCCAATCGTGTCAATTCCCTTGAATCGTTGGCCCGATAGACCGTGGGCCACGGTTCGTGGGCCTGTTTGTCCAGTGCTCTCAGTTTGTTAGCCAGGCGCAGGTGGACCGAGTGCGGCAGCAGGCTTGAGGCTAGTGCGACGTAGTGCCAACGATTCGGGGTACGGAAGCAGTAAGGGGCGCCGGGCTTCAAAACCCGAAAGATTTCCTGGAAGTGCGGGACCGGATCAGCCACGTGTTCAAGTACGTAGTTCGACACACACAAATCAAAAGACTCCGTCGTAAAAGGTAAAGCGATACCGCTACACACGTGAGACTCGGAGAGGTATGGGTTGCCCAGGAGTTCGTCTGAAACATCCACTCCGACGACCGTTCCTATCGTCGCTAGAAATGCCGTCGTCGGGTTGGCAGGCCCTGCGCCAATCTCCAGAATGCGACTCCCGGTGCCGAGGTTCTTGGCGCACAGATGGTGAAACTCTTCGGTGCCGCCGTGGTAGCCCGGTCTCGAGCGGTAGTAACGATCGAATAAATGTTCCGTTCCCATAGCAGTGGAAACTTGCCGGAATCGCCCTCGTCGCTCGAACGGAGTCCCCGACGAGCTTTGACGCAGAGCAATCCATTTTAGATACAGTGCCGTATTAAGTCTCTTACAGCCATTCCAAGAAACCAAACCGTGCTTACCGCGATTGAATCCGAACTGATGGAAGAGCGGGCAGAGCGCCCAAACCCGCGTTTCCGGCAGGGAGTGGCGTTAAATCTGATCGGCGCGGTTTTCAACCAGGGCAGCACGTTTGTTTTCAGCATTATCGCCGCAAATCTGTTGGGCCGCGAAACGTTTGGAAAGTACGGAATTGTGGCCAGCACCCTCGTCATGCTAAGCCAGACCTCGCAGCTCGCTTGCGGTTATACGATGACAAAGTACGTGGCAGAGTTCCGCTCCTCGGACAAGGAAAAAACCGGGCGCGTCATCGGCATGCTTCTGGCAATCGCGGCTATTGTGGGTCTACTGGCGGCAGCGGGCTTATTCGTGATCGCTCCCTGGCTCGCGGCTTCCGTTCTGAAGGCGCCGGAACTGTCAGTCGGCTTGAAATTCGGCAGCGGCGTGGTGCTTCTCAATGTCCTAATCGGCGTCTTCATGGGAGCTCTCGCCGGATTGGACGCCTATCACGGGCTTTCGCGGGTGCTGATTATCTACGGAACAATTTACCTGCTGATGTGCAGCGCAATGACCTGGAAGTTCGGCTTGAACGGCGCTTTTTCTGGATTGCTGCTGAGCGCAATTCTAGGATGCGCTCTGATGTCGAGAGAGCTCGTGTCGGCTTGTGAAAGTGAGAACATTTCTCCACGGATTGGCGCGTTCCCACAACTGCGTCCCATTCTGGTGAATTTCGCGCTGCCTGCAGCCATCAGCGGACTGACCTATCTTCCGGCGATTTGGATTGGAAATGCGATTCTGGTTCGTCAACCCAATGGGTATGCTCAGATGGCTCTCTTCAGTGCGGCGTTTACTCTGATGGCAGCCGTGCTCTTCATCCCCAACAATACCTACGTAGTCGGCTGGTCAATTTTGAACCGGTATAAAGGCTTGGGCCAATCGGAGGGCTATCGAAGCACGTTCAAGACGAACCTCTATGTTGTTGGCGCGGCCGCGACCGCCGTGGCCCTTGCACTCGCGGTCCTGGGGCCCGAAATCCTGAGATTGTTTGGCAAAGACTTCCCAGCCGGTGATCGAATTCTATTAGTTATGCTAGCGGCAGCAATATTCCAAGCTCTCACGCTAGCCGTTCTACAGCACCTGCAAAGTCAGGAAAGGGCGTGGTTTTCATTTCTCGCCGTGATCATGCCCAGAGACGTGCTACTGATAACGCTGGCGTACTACCTCATACCCCGAAGCGGCGCTTTCGGCCTTGCTGGCGCTTGTGCCCTGGCTTGGACCGCGGCGCTACTTGTCGCAGCCGGCGTCACCGCCAGAGCCGGCGTCCGCACTGCACAGACTGTAGTTCCGTAAATTCGTGTCCGGGCTCATCGACTCGAACTCCCATTGAACAGAATTAAGGCAGGGGATATGAACACCGTCGCCACTTCAACTTCGCCGACTGACCCGCTCACATTATCCGGCAGGCTGGTTCGCAAGCCGGCGCTCAGATTCTCGGGCGAGGCGGCCTCTGGGTTGTTGCCATCTATCCTTCGGTTATCCGCCCTAGCGTCATCGATAACTGGTCATCGTGGATATGGCCGCTTCCTGAGTGCGCTTTCGCGGGTAGAGCGTTTTCGAGATGCCTATTGCACGGCGATTTTGTCGGAGGATTCAGTATTTGAATTCCACGCGGCCGATCCCTACTGGGGCTATTACATGTACACAGGCACAATCTACGAGCGATCGCTTCATTATGCGTTTGCGGCTATCTCCGGATTGGACTATCAAGTGCTCGACTGCGGCGCGAACTATGGCTACTGGAGCGTCCTGCTCAGCGGACTTCCCTATGGAAAGCGAAATGTCGTTGCCGTCGAGGCGTCAGCCGACACTTTCAGGGTCCTGGAATCCAATTGCGTTCTTAATGGACTGCGCTTTACGGCGTTGAACAGCGCAGTCTCAGGCAAGTCCGGGCAGACTTTATGGATGGAGGCGCCGACTCACGACCAGGCCCATATCTGCCTGGGGCCGCCCGGCGAGAAAACTCACCGGCGTGAACAGGTCCAGTCGGTCTCGCTTGACGATCTGTCGGCGATGTTAAATCCGAAACCTGATCTGCTTGTAATCAAACTCGACGTAGAGGGGCATGAGATCGAAGCTCTAAAGGCCGCTCAGTGCTTATCTGAAAAAGATGTGTTGATCATCTTCGAGGATCACGGTCTCGACCCATTGTGCCGGAACTCCGCATATATGTTGAACCGGGATGAATTGGCGTTGTTTTGGATCGACGACGACGGTCGGTCTGTCGGTGTCCGGCATTTGTCGGAGGTCAGGTGTATCAAAAAGCCGAGGAACTACGGCTATAACTTTTTTGCGGCGACTCGGGGCGGCGAATTTCATAGCCGCTTGCTGGACATGGCCCGGCTGGCAATCGGAACTTAGGAGCCGTTGGTTCGCCCTTCCGCGTCACATCCACCATGGTTGAATATCTCAATTCAGGGCTGCCTGTTCTCCTGCCGCTTGTGTTCATTCTGGCAGTCGAATCGGCCTTCCTTCATCTTCTCCGCCGAGGCGGCCAGCGTGTCAATTTCTTTGAACTTGGAGTCTTCTATTCAGGAGTTGTTCTGATCTACAGCGTCTTCCCTTGCGTCGAATTCCTGTTTGGCGGTTTGAGTTTCTCGGTTTTGAGCGACTATCGTCTTTATCGCGCAAATCCCTCACCCGCTGAAGTGGCGCCCGTCCTGTGGTATTACGCCATCTACCTGGCCGCTTTCGCCGTTGCCTATCAATTCTTCCGTAGTCCCGAACCGGTCGAACCGCGACCCGTGTCGGGGATGAGCCGGAAATTGCTCTGGCTGCTCGTCGCGACATATGGCTGTACGTATGTCTTCTTCGCAGCCCTGAAAACAATCTGGCATCTCCGGACGCCAGACACATATAGCGACACGTATCTTCTCTACAGCAACCTGCCGGCCGCGGTGCAATTCTTCGCCAACCACATGGTCGGTATCGCACTGTTGTTGCAGCTCGCGCTGATGGCGTATCTGGTTCTGAACTATGAGAAATACAAGCGTTATATCTACGTATGGCTCGCGGTGGAGCTCGTCGGCATCGCCATCTTCGGCGTAGGCTCGCGCACCGAGCTCATGGTCCTGTTGCTATCCTTTGCGGTGACGTATAGCACTTTTGTGAAGCGGTTGAGTCTCCGGATCGTCTCATCGATCGCGCTGGCTTTGGTGGTCTTCTTTATCGCCCTGGGAATTGCGCGCGCGGCCTCGTCCGGGATCGGGGACGGCAACTATTCCTTCTTCGGATCGAGCAATGAGTTCGACGCGCTCTTCGCCAATGCTTACGACCTTCAGCAAATGAAATACGCGGGAAAAGTCGAGGACGTCGTTCCTCAAATCTACTTCGTGGACCTCACTCGAATGCTTCCAGATACGTTTTTCCCTTCGATCCACCTGGACCCGTCGCAGTGGTACGTTCAAAATTTTTATCCCGAATACGCGAATCAGGGCGGGGGTTTCGCCTTTGGCGCAATTTCCGAATCGATTGTCGGCTTCGGATGGTTCGACGTGATCTGGCGCGGGCTGCTGGTTGGTTGGGCGTTTGGAGCGATTCAGCGGATGTACATGAATGGGAATGGTTCTTATTGGAGCTATGCGTTTTATCTTTGGGCCATCGTGTTTTCATATCAGACGTTTCGCGTGACGACCTTCAATTTGCTGCCTCGAGCGCTCGGCATGTTGCTTTTGTGGTGGTGCGGCAAGCTCGCGGTGAATTTCCTGAGGGCGTTCCAAAGCAAGCCCGGTGACGTCACTTCGACTTCGAAGTCTCCAACTCTGCTGCGGGGCTATTAGCAAGCCGCTAGCGTCCTTCTCCATTAAAGAACCTCACCATGTGCGGAATCGTTGGCATCACTGACTCTCGTTCAAATGTCGATTCGGAACTATTGAGTCAGGCGGCGGATACGCTGCGCCTGCGGGGTCCGGACGACAGCGGCATTTGGGTCAGCAGAAACGTGGGATTGGCGCATCGCCGGCTGGCCGTTATTGACCCCTCCCCGTTGGGCCATCAACCCATGGTTTCCGCGGACGGCCGCCACGTCATCGTCTTCAATGGCGAAATTTACAATTTTCGACAGCTCCGGGAGGAGCTGGGCGGAAGCTCAGCCGAGTGGCGAAGTCAGAGCGATACGGAGACTATTTTGGCGGCGTATTCGAAGTGGGGACCGGACTGTGTCGAGCGATTTCACGGGATGTTTGCCTTTGCGATTTGGGATCGCGTCGATCGAGCGATGTTCGCGGCTCGCGATCGAATGGGGGTCAAGCCGTTCTACTACCACTATTCGTCTGATTGTTTTGCCTTTGCTTCGCGCCCCCGCGCTCTGCTTCGGCTGAATCCCCAGTGGACGAGTCCGCTCGACGACCAGGCGCTGCGGTTCTACATTGAGAGCGGTTACATTCCGGCGCCCTACTCGATCTTCAGCGCGATTCGCAAGCTGCCACCGGCACACTGGCTCCTCTGCGATGAATCGGGCCTGCAGATCAGTCGTTACTGGGACTTCAGGCAGATTGTGCCGGAGCGTGCCTGGGAGGGGCGCAGAGAAGCGGACCTGCTCGATGAGCTCAACGAAATTCTTGTCCGCAGCGTCCGCTCGCGAATGGTCAGCGACGCTCCCATCGGCGCGTTTCTTTCCGGCGGAATCGATAGTTCCATCGTGGTGGCCATGATGGCCCGCAACTCCGCGCATCGCGTGAAAACTTTCACGATCGGCTTCCAGGAGCAGTCCTACGACGAAAGTCCGCACGCCGAGGCGGTGGCCCAGCACTTAGGTACTGAGCATTTCTGCGAGCGCATGAACGTCGACGACCTGCTGGCTTTGAAACCGATCTTTTCGCGCGAGTTTGACGAACCCTTCTTCGACAGCTCGGCCTATCCCACAATGGCGGTGTCCAATCTGGCGCGCAAATATGTGACCGTTTCGCTCAGCGGCGATGGAGGCGACGAGCTCTTTGGCGGCTACCACTACTACCGAATCGCGCGGGCTCTGGAAGGTTTTTACAGATTGCCTCGACCAGCTCGAGCGCTGGTGGCTCGCGCAGTCGCATCCTTTTCCCAGCACAAGATGAAGCTTCTATCAGCAGTAATGGACCAACCTGACTCCTTGCGTGGCTTTTGCTTTGCCCGCGGCATCGCCAAGGATTTTCATGCCTTGCTGAATCGCGATGTTCTGCGAAACACGATCGGAATGGCTGAGCTATTCGCGGAGACTGCCCGAAGCTTTCCTCCTGGATTGAAGGCGCCGGAAATAGCCATGCGACTCGACACTTTTTGGACGCTACCCGATGATTACCTGCAAAAAGTCGACCTATCAAGCATGGCCTTTTCGCTCGAAAGCCGCGAGCCGCTGCTCGACCAGGACGTGGTCGAATGGTCGATGCGGCTTCCGCTGAAATGGAAGCTACGCGGCGCCACTAACAAATACCTGCTTCGCAAACTCGCCTACCGCTACGTTCCGCGCCATCTTCTCGACCGCGCGAAGAAGGGCTTCGAAGTGCCAATTGCGGATTGGCTCCGCGGCCCGTTGAAGGGTTGGGTGGATGACACCATTAGTGATCCCCGAAACTTCGAACGCACGCCGTTCGAACAGTCACGTCTGATCGCGCTCGCAGCGATCCACAGTTCGGGAGCGCGGCAAGCGCATCCTCTGCTCTGGGCCGCCCTCGTGCATCTCGATTTCGTCAACGCCCTGCCCGAGCATTCGAGGGCGGCGGCTTCGGTTTGATAACCATGCAAGCCGGAACAACCAGAACGATTACGGTGCTTGTCAACGCACTCTCCGCCTTGCAGGGCGGAGGCCAGACCTACGTAACGAACTTGCTCAGTCATCTTCCGGCAGAGTTCCCTTCCGTGATTTACGTTCTGGCGCCCGACACTCTGAGGCTGCCGGACCACGACCCGCGGATTCGAAGGATTCCCGTTCAATGGCCCGCGGGAAACCCCTTTGCCCGTGCGATTTGGGAAAAACTCCGTATTCCCGCCCTTTTGTCAAAGCTCCGCGCCGATATCTTGTTCTGTCCGGGCGGAATCATCGCCAATCGCGTTCCCAGCGGATGCAAGACGGTGACTATGTTTCGGAACATGATTCCATTCAGCGAAGAGCAAACGCGGCGATACCGCCCAGGGTACATGCGGCTTCGGAATCTGCTACTCAAGCGCGCTTTTCTTGACAGCATGCGCGGCGCGGACCTGGTGATTTTTCTGTCGAACCACGCGCGCGCTACGATCGAGGCTCATCTGGGCAGCGAGCTCCGGAATCAAGTCACGATTCCGCACGGTCTGGCCCGCGCCTTCAAACGCTCCACGGCCTCGCAGGCGACGCAGACGAACGCATCGCTGCCACCGGAAGGCTACCTGCTCTACGTATCGACTCTCGACTATTACAAGGCTCAGATCGAAGTGGTGCAAGCGTATGGACTGCTAAAACACAAGCGCCCCACAAAAGAAAAACTGCTCCTGATCGGGCCGGAATATCCCGAATACGGAAATCTGGTCCGCAAGGAAATCGCAAATCATCGGCTGGAAGGTAGCGTTCTTCTTGCCGGCCCGCTGCCGCATTCGCAGATGCCCGAAATTTATCGCAATGCCCTGGTGAATATCTTCGCCTCGGAATGCGAAAACTGCCCGAACATCCTAATCGAAGCGCTGGCCTCGGGCCGGCCGGTTCTGTCGTCGCACTGTCCTCCAATGCCTGAGTTCGGCGGCGACGGCGCTCTCTATTTTGATCCCCGTTCACCCGCCGATCTGGCCGAAAAGCTGGCCTCTCTGCTGGACGATCCCACCCGAATGAGCGAGCTCGCTGCCAAAGCGGAGGATCGCTCCCGGCTATACGACTGGGAAGCCTGCGCAAGGCGTACATGGCAGTCTCTGTATCAACTCACTCTGAACTGATCGACCTTCGCCAATGGACATTTTGATTCTGGGCGGCGCCGGGATGCTTGGCCACAAGCTCTTTCAGCGCCTCAGGCAATCGCATCCGGACACGTGTTGCACCATCCGCGGATTGGTGCATCAGGATTCGCTCAAGAATGTCGACGTGTTTCATGCTGGCAACGTGATCGAAAATTGCGACGTTGCCGACTGGCCCGCACTGCAGCGCCTTCTCTTGCGCGTGAAGCCGAGGTTTCTGATCAATTGCGTCGGAGTTATCAAGCAGCGACCCGAAGCAAGGAGGCCCATTCCCAGTATCGAAATCAACGCGTTGCTCCCGCACCGGCTGGCATCCACATGCCGGTCGTGGGGCGGGCGCGTGATTCATTTCAGCACCGACTGTGTTTTCAGCGGCAGGCGTGGCAACTACACCGAAGCAGATTCTTCCGATGCGGAGGATTTATACGGCCGCAGCAAGTTTCTAGGCGAAGTGGCGTCCGATGGAGCTATTACGATCCGCACCTCGATGATCGGGCGGGAGCTCGAGCATCGCGATTCGCTCCTGGAGTGGTTTCTGGCACAGAACCACCGGCGCATTTCGGGCTACACCCGCGCGATGTATTCCGGCGTGACCACGAATTACCTCGCGCGTGTCGTCGAGAAACTGGTATCCGATTCTCCCGTGCTCTCCGGTCTTTATCAGGTTACCAGCCCCAGCATTTCGAAGTACGAGCTGTTGGGCATCTTGCGCGATGCCTACCAGATGGATGTTGAAATTGTTCCGGACAATGAGTTTTTTTGCGACCGCAGCATGAAAGGAGACAAGTTCGAACAGGCAACCGGCTACGTCACTCCTGGCTGGCCCACGCTTGTGGCGGAACTTGCGAGCGATGACACTCCCTACGACCAATGGCAATCATTTGCAGTCGAGAATTTTTGAAGGCAAGCGAATTCTGATCACCGGCGGTACGGGATCGCTGGGAAAGACGCTCGTCCGCAGACTGCTCGGCGGACACGCAGGAAATCCTGCGAAAATCATTGTATTGTCGCGCGACGAAGCGAAGCAGCATTCGATGCGGATGGAGTATCAGAACAGGTCTTCCGCCACCGACGAAATCATCTACCGCAATTTTCAGCGGGTCCTCGAATTTCGTATCGGAGACGTTCGTGATTTCCATGCCGTAAGCCAAGCCTTGCGCGACGTGGACATCGTCTTCAACGCCGCGGCCTTGAAACAGGTTCCCACATGCGAATATTTCCCATTCGAAGCGGTGCGCACGAATATCGAGGGTCCGGAAAATATCGTGCGCGCAATCCAGGAATACTCCTTGCCGGTCGAAACGGTAGTCGGCGTCTCCACAGACAAAGCGTGCAAGCCGGTCAACGCGATGGGCATGACCAAGGCTCTTCAAGAGCGTGTTTTTATTCAGGCCAATATTCGTTACCCGAAAACTCGTTTCCTGTGCGTGCGTTATGGCAACGTTTTGGCTTCCCGCGGATCCGTGATTCCGTTGTTTCACGATCAGATTCGCAACGGTGGACCCGTTACAATCACCACCACGGACATGACGCGATTTCTCCTGAGCTTGAACGATGCCGCCGATGTGATTTTCGCGGCCGTACGCGGAGGTGCGCCGGGCGAAACGTATATCCCCCGTGTTCCTTCGGCGCGCGTAAGCCATGTCGCGAAGGCGTTGATCGGTCAACGCCCCATTGAGACAAAGATAGTAGGAATTCGTCCCGGAGAAAAAGTGCATGAAATTCTGGTCAGCGAAGAGGAAGCTTTTAGGACCGTACAACGCGGGCCTTATTACGCGATTCTTCCTATGCTGCCCGAGTTGCGCAGGGATGATGACCATGGCGCGGCCAATTTGACCAGAGAATACAGCTCCGCGGACGACGTCATCAGCCTGGCGGAAACCGCCGAATTGCTTCGAAGTCAAAGGCTCATGATCGAAGATATCAGCATCGACTTCAGCGAGGTACTTCGTTGAAAGTCCTCACTATCCTCGGGACCAGGCCCGAAATCATTCGCCTGAGCCAGGTCATCAAGGTTCTGGACGAACAGTGCGATCATGTTTTGGTCAATACCGGGCAGAACCACGACGATCGTCTCAGCGGTCTATTTTTTCGCGAGTTGGAGGTGCGCCCGCCTGACATCTCCCTCGGCGTTTGCGCGTCCGGTTTTGGAGAGCAGCTGGGCAAGATCCTCGGCGGTATGGAATCCGTGCTCCGGGAGCAGCGTCCCGATCGAGTGCTGATCCTCGGCGACACCAATAGCGGCTTGTCCGCGATTGTCGCCAGGCGCTTTGGCATCCCGGTGTTTCACATGGAGGCTGGCAACCGCTGTTACGACTTCCGCGTACCGGAAGAGGCCAACCGCAAAATCATCGACCACCTGAGTTCCGTTTTGATGCCCTACACAAATCGAAGCCGGCAGAATCTACTGCGCGAAGGCATCGCCGCGAACGATATCTATGTTACAGGCAATCCGATCTACGAAGTGCTGTGCAATTTTAAGGACAAAATCGCGTCGAGCGACATTTTGTCCCGGTTGAACATCGCTGAAAAGCAGTTCTTCTTGGTCACCATGCATCGTGCGGAAAATGTCGACGTGGAAGAGCGCCTGCGAGGGATCCTGGGCGGTCTCTCCCTGCTCTACGAGCGCTATGGATTCCCGGTCATTTGCTCCGTGCATCCCCGGACGCGAGCGATGGCTGAAAAATTTCAGGTTGCTTTCGATCGGCCCGGCTTCGTTTCATGCCAGCCGTTCGGGTTTTTCGACTTCGTGCACCTGGAACAATCCGCATTCTGCGTTATATCCGATAGTGGCACGGTGCAGGAGGAAACCTGCATCCTGCGCGTGACGAACGTGACGATTCGCGACGTCACCGAACGGCCCGAGACCGTCGAATGCGGTTCCAACGTGCTTTCGGGCTGTGACTCGCGTGCGATTCTGGATGCGGTTGGTCTGGCTACCTCGAGAATCCCGGCTTGGCAAATCCCTCCTGAATACCTCGCATCACAAGTGGCTGATACCGTGGCGAAGATCCTGCTCAGCCATCGCTAGTCCGCAAGGCGTATTTCCCGTCAAGTAGGCCATAGCATCGTCGGACATCCCAAAAGCCCGCGGGACGCTGTAAATCGCTGCTGTTCGCAGCGTGCCGCGGGTTTTGGCATCCGAACTGTCGCGGAGCTAGTGACTCAGACTCCAGATGTACGCGGCGACCGCTTTCACCTGATCTGGCGTGAGCTGCTCGCCACCCATCGGAGGCATCGGGCTGCGGAACTTTTTCGGCTGGGACACGCCGTCCGTGATCGTTTTTGCGATCCCGGCGTCGCTGCCGTCGCTCCACATCCATTCCTTTCCGGTGAGATCGGGACCGAGCGGAGTGCCCTTGGCATTCGCGCCGTGGCAACCGGTGCATGTGGCGCCACCAACTTGGCCGTGATAAATCTGCCCGCCCAGCGCAACCGATTCGCGTGTGGCGTTTTCGGGTAGGTTACCGCCGCTGGCCGCGGTCTTCCCTGCGTCGGGATTTACGCCTTCCGGTGGATTGGACGGAGCTGCGGCGATCTCTCCCGCGGGGCTCGTTGCGCTGGGACAAGGAGTTACCACGCCGCCGCTGTTAGCCGAGCCGCCGAGATAGACGATCTTGTAGATTCGACCAGACGTGTCATCGGCAACGTATAGCGCGCCCTCGGGTGATACCGCGAGCCCGCTTGGCCGATGCGCCGCGCCCTGCGGCGATTTGTCAGCGCCCGCAAAGCCATCTGCGAAAATCTCGCACTGGCCACTCGCTCGGTCGCCCGAAAGCGGCTGGTACGTCACGTTGTAGCCCCCCTGCGAGTACGGCGCGCGGTCCCACGAGCCATGAAACGCGATGAACATTCCGTCGCGATAGCGCTGGGGAAATTGTTTCTTGTCGTAGTGGACCATGCTGTTGGGTCCCCAGTGCGCGGGGAAAGCCGCGACCGGCGCGGCCTTCTCCGCGCACACGCCGACCTTCTTGCCTCCGTCACCACCGTATTCCGGCGCCAGGACCAGCTTGTTCTGGAATGGGTCGAAATAGCATTCCGGCCAGCCGTAATCGCCGCCCTTTTTTAGCAGCACGAATTGTTCGGCGGGCAGCGTGGCTTCTTCTTCCGGTTTGTATAGCTCCGGCCAATTCGCGTGAAGCTGATCGCGGCCGTGCTGCGTAACGTAGAGACGGCCGCCCCCATCGAACGCAAATCCCTCGCCGTTGCGAATCCCAGTCGCGTAACGTTCGGCGGGCGAGAATTTCTGGTCAGTCTTGTTCGCGTCGTAGAGCCAGACGCCGCCGCGAGTCTCAAGCTCCGGACAGGGATCGATGCCGGGCGATCCAGCCGTGCGGTTCTTTTCCTGGCACGCATTGCTGGGAGTGGCCACGTCGATGTAGATCCCGCCCTTTGAATCGATGATGAACGGGTGCATCGGATGATCGCCTGTCAACGGCAACCCGGACAAAATCGTCACACCCGCGCCGCTGGGAGCGATCGATCCCGCAGTCAGAGGGTATCTCACGATTCGGTCGTTGATCTCGGCGTAGACCGCACTTTTGTACACCGCGATCCCCGATCCGCCTGCTCCGCCCGTCTGCACGGTCTCGCCAAAGCGCTCGATATTGTCCGCTTTGCCGCTGCCGGACTTATCCTGAAGCGCGACCAGGAAACCGCCGTCGTGCGGCTTGTCGTTGCCGTAGTATCGGCCAGACCAGGTGTTCACGTAGAGCACGCCGTCGGCGGCAACCGCCATCTCGCGCGCGTGACCGATCCCGTCCGCAAAAATCGTGGCGCAGAATCCGGCCGGCAGCTTCAACCCGCTATCGTCGCTGGGGCACCCCTCTGCTGCTGCGTCCACCGTCGCGCCCATCCAGCCCCGAGCTGCCGTCCAGACCGACCCGGCGCGGCTCGCGAGTAGGAATACCAGCGCAGGG
Organism: uncultured Acidobacteriota bacterium; assembly: GCA_963800535.1. Classification (GTDB taxonomy): domain Bacteria; phylum Acidobacteriota; class Terriglobia; order Acidiferrales; family UBA7541; genus Palsa-295. The sequence continues at coordinate 46,909 of CAWDBK010000016.1, read as the reverse complement.
CCCACCACGAAAATCACCAGCCAATGGATTCGCTTCATCATCCACTTCCCCCCCTAAGAATTTCGCACGCCGCGCCGCTCCATGCGGTTTAGCGCGGTTGATATTATCACGGCTATTTGGATTGAGCCGGTCGGCGCAGCAACGATCGAATCTCCCCCTCTGTCGGTGACGGCAGGCACGTTCGCGAGACGGGCACACTTTCGACTCAGCTTCTGGCGGGGTGGAAGCGAATGGGCGAACACTCCGTCACGAAGTCGCTCCGATTCCGGCGGCGGACCGCGAAAGTTCCAAACTTCGTGCTAATTTATTTTCGTCGCATCGCCGATTTAGCGTTTTTAAGGCAACAATGGCGAAACCTCGGTACATTCGCAGTCGTCCCAGTTTTGTGACCTTACGTAGCCCCTAATCATCGAAGGAAGGATGGGGTTGCCCCCTAAAATTCATGGCCAATAATCCGACGAATCCTCCTGCGCCTCCTGAACCCCCATCGGAGACTTCGTCCGTAACACCTGCAAGCCAGTCATCGGCTCGATCCGCGGATCAGCCGCTCGGCGCGAACTCAACGCATCCGCCGCACAAGCCCCGGCACCTTTGGATCTGGATCGGCGCGATCGCCCTGCTTCTCATCATTTTTATCGCGTACAGGATGTGGAGCAGCCACGAAGCCAAGGGAAAGGCCGCAGAAGCGGCCAAGCGCGCCGCGCAGCAGGGCACGCCGGTCACCACCACCACGGCAACGCAGGGCAACATCGGCGTCTATCTCAACGCCATCGGTACCGTCACGCCCGTCTACACGGTCTCGATCACCAGCCAAGTGAACGGCCAAGTGACCGACGTGTACTACAAAGAAGGCCAACTGGTCAAAAAAGGCGATTCGCTCTTCGACATCGACTCACGCTCCTATCGCGCCACGCTCCTTCAGGCCCAAGGCACGCTCGAAAAAGATCAAAACGTCCTCGCGCAGGCCGAACTCGATCTCAACCGCTACAAAGCGGCGCTCGCGCGCAACGCCATTGCTGAGCAGATCGAAGCCGACCAGGAGAAGCTTGTCGCACAGGACAAAGGCGTCGTGAAGAACGATGAAGGCACCGTGCAGTTCGACCAGGTGCAGGTGGATTACTGCCATATCACTTCGCCGATCGACGGCCGCGTCGGCTTGCGTCTGGTCGATCCTGGCAACGTCGTGCAATCCAGTGGCACGCTCACCCTCGCTGTGATTGCCCAGGTGCAACCGATCACCGTCGTTTTCACCATTGCGGAGGACAGCCTCGGACCCGTCGAAACGCGCTTGCGTCAGCGAGCTACTCTTACGGTCGATGCGTACGATCGAAGCGCGCAGACCAAGATCGCGAGCGGCCGGCTGATCGCCATCGATAATCAGATCGACACGACCACCGGCACGGTGAAAGGCCGTGGGCAATTCGACAACAAGAACAACGAACTCTTTCCAAACGAATTCGTGAACACCCGATTGCTCGTGAACACGTTGATGGGCGTGACGCTCGTTCCGTCGTCCGCGATACAGCAGAACGGCTCGTCCTCCTTCGTCTACTTGATCCAGAATGACTACGCTCACCTTCGTACCGTGAAGGCGGGTGTCACTGACGCGGGTAACACGCAAGTCGAAGGCATCAATCCCGGCGATGTGGTGGCCAACAGCGGCTTCGACAAACTGCAGGACAGCGCGAAAGTCGCCATCGATAACGGGAACAACCAGCAAGGCAGCGAGAGCACCGGCGCGAGCGCGAATCAAACCGGCAAGAAGGCTGGCAAGAAAAGCGGGAGTCCGGCGCCGTGAGTCCGTCCAGCCCGTTTATCTTGCGGCCGGTCGCGACCTCCCTGCTGATGGCCGCGATCTTCCTGGTCGGTATCGTCGGATACACGCAGCTTCCGGTGTCCGCTCTGCCGCAGGTTGACTACCCCACAATTCAGGTTCTCACCTTCTATCCGGGCGCCAGCCCGGATGTGATGGCCACGACCGTCACAGCTCCTCTGGAACGCCAATTCGGCGAACTCCAGGGCCTGAGCCAGATGACATCTTCAAGCTCCGGCGGCTGCTCGGTGATTGTTCTGCAATTCAACCTCAGCCTCGATATCGACGTCGCTGAAGAGGAAGTTCAGTCCGCGATCAACGCCGCGCAAAGCCTGCTACCGTCCAACCTTCCGGCCCCTCCGATTTACAGCAAGACGAATCCGGCCGACGCTCCGGTGTTGACTCTTGCCATTACGTCCAGTTCCATACCCCTTTCGCAGGTCGAGGATCTCGTTGACACGCGCCTCGCCCCTAAGATCTCACAGCTCAGTGGCGTCGGTTTAGTCACCATCAGCGGCGGACAGAAGCCCGCCGTGCGCATTCAGGCTAATCCGCAGCAACTTTCGTCGTATGGGATCAATCTTGAGGACCTCCGCACCGCCGTTACGCAGGCCAGCGTCAATGCCGCCAAGGGCAACTTCGACGGCCCCCGCCAGGACTTTCAGATCGATGCCAACGACCAGCTCGTCAGCAGCGACGACTATCGCACCGTCGTCGTAGCTTTTCGCAACGGCGCGCCGGTGATGCTTACCGACGTCGCGCAGATTGTCGACGGCGTTGAAAACAACGATCAAGCCGCGTGGATGAATCAAACTCCGGCCGTCATCCTCAACGTGCAGCGCCAGCCGGGCGCCAACACGATCAACGTTGTGAAAAGCATCAAGCAGCTAATGCCACAGCTCGAAAACAATCTTCCCACGGGCATCCAGGTCGCCACCCTCACGGACCTCACCACGTCCATCAAATCGTCCGTTTCCGATGTGGAATTCGAACTGATGCTGGCGGTTATTCTCGTCGTGATTGTGGTCTTTCTTTTTCTGCGCAGCTTGCGCGCCACGATCATTCCAAGCGTTGCGGTTCCCCTGTCGCTCGTAGGGACGCTCGCGGTGATGTATATGTGCGGTTACAGCCTCGATAACCTGTCGCTGATGGCGCTCACGATTTCCACGGGCTTTGTCGTGGACGACGCGATCGTCATGATCGAGAACATTTCGCGCTATATCGAAGAAGGCGAGCCGCCGATGCAAGCCGCGCTCAAGGGCGCCGAGCAGATCGGCTTCACCATCCTCTCGCTCACCGTCTCGCTCATCGCCGTCCTGATTCCGCTACTCTTCATGGGCGACGTCGTGGGCCGCCTGTTCCGCGAGTTCGCCGTCACGCTCGCTGTAACGATCGTCTTCTCGGCAATCGTCTCGCTCACTCTCACGCCGATGATGAGCGCGCGCATCCTGCGCCATGTTCCCCGCAATCAGCAGAGCCGCTTTGCACAGCTCTCCGAGTGGGCCTTCGACCGAATGATCGGCTTCTATGCCCGCACGTTGAAATTTGTTCTGGGCTATCAGACCATTACGCTCTTCGTCGCTCTCGGCACGCTGATCCTCACGGTCATTCTGTACATCGTGATCCCCAAGGGATTTTTCCCGGTGCAGGATACGGGCGTAATTCAGGGAATTTCCGAGGCTTCGCAGGCCATCGGTTCTCAAGCCATGGCCGAAAAGCAGCAGGAGCTTGCGAAAGTGATTCTCGCCGATCCGGCGGTCGAGAGCCTTTCATCCTTTATAGGCGCCGACGGCACGAACACGACCACCAATAGCGGGCGGCTTTCGATCAATCTCAAACCGCTCAATGTCCGGAAAATCAACGCGTCAGACGTGATCCGACGCCTCAGCAAGAAAATCAGCGACGTGCAGGGAATTTCTCTGTACATGGTTCCGGTGCAGAACATCACCGTCGACGATCGCGTCAGCCGCACGCAATATCAATACACCCTCGAAGACCCCGACCAGAACGAATTGAACGATTGGACCAATCGCTTCGTCGATCGTTTGAAAAAGCTGCCGGAGCTGGAAGATGTCGCCACCGATCAGCAGAACCGAGGGCTTGCCGTCTCGCTCGTTATCGACCGAATCAGCGCCTCGCGCCTCGGCATCGCGCCCACCACGATTGACAACACGCTCTACGACGCCTTCGGCCAGCGCCTAATTAACACCATGTACACGCAGACGAATCAATACCATGTGGTGCTCGAAAGCCAGCCGCAGTTTCAGCAGGATCCCAATATTCTCGACCATCTCTACATTCAATCAAGCGCGTCTTCCGGACAATCAGGCACGGCAGCGGCTTCATCCTTCGCGGCATCCGGCTCGTCCTCCGCTGGCTCTAACGCGCTCACGGGTACCGCGCTCTACACCGCGTCGGCCAACACGCTGACGCCTCCCACGAACGTATTCTCATCGAGCACCTCCGCCACAACTTCCAGTAAAGGTGCCACCTCGGCGGGGACCACGAGCTCCGCAATGAGCAAATCGGTCCCGCTCAGCGCCTTCGCCCATTTCGAAAAGACCACCGAGCCGCTCGTCATTACGCATCAGGGCCAATTCCCGGCCATCACCGTATCGTTCAATCTGGCGCCGAACGCTTCCCTCGGCAATGCCATCACCGCTGTCAACAAAGCGCAGAAGGACATGAACATGCCTGCCAGCCTGCAGGCTGGCTTTCAGGGCACGGCCGCCTCGTTCACGAATTCACTCTCCAACGAGCCATTGCTGATCCTGGCCGCACTCGTCGCCGTCTACATCGTCCTCGGTGTGCTCTATGAAAGTTTCATTCATCCCATCACGATTCTTTCGACGCTTCCCTCGGCCGGCGTCGGCGCGCTGCTCGCGCTGATTCTTTTCGGCCAGGATCTCAGCGTCGTGGCGCTTATCGGAATCATCCTGCTGATCGGCATCGTTAAAAAGAACGGCATCATGATGGTCGATTTCGCTCTCGATGCCGAACGCAATCGCGGCAAGACGGCCACTGAAGCGATCTTCGAAGCCTGCCAGTTGCGGTTCCGGCCCATCATGATGACCACGATGGCCGCGCTCCTCGGCGGCTTGCCCCTCGCCCTCGGCACGGGATTCGGCTCGGAGCTGCGCAGGCCGCTCGGCATCGCCATGGTCGGCGGACTTCTGGTCAGCCAGGCGCTCACCCTTTACACGACGCCGGTCATATACATTTTCTTCGACAATCTCGCGCATGGTCGGGCCCGCAAGTCGGCCTATGCGGGTGAAGGTGAATCGCCAGCGGGTGGCGAACCGGCTCCGGCGGGGCAGCTATGAGTATTTCTTCACCATTTATTCACCGGCCCGTCGCCACTACTCTGCTCACGGTTGGCATTGCCATCGCCGGCGCCATTGCCTTCAATGTCCTGCCAGTTTCTCCGCTACCCCAAATTGACTTTCCCACCATTTCCGTCAACGCAGGCCTACCAGGCGCCAGCGCTGAAATCATGGCATCTTCCGTAGCCACTCCGCTCGAGCGCCAATTCGGCCACATTGCGGGTGTCACCGAGATGACCTCCGCAAGCGCGCTCGGCAGCACTTCGGTCACGATTCAGTTCGACCTCAGCCGCGATATCGATGGCGCGGCCCGCGATGTCGAAGCCGGCATCAATGCCGCTCGCGCCTATCTGCCTGCGAATCTGCCGTCCAATCCGAGCTATCGCAAAGTAAATCCCGCCGACTCCCCCGTTATGATCCTGGGCCTCACATCGGACAAATACGGCCCGGCGAAGCTCTACGACGTCGCTTCGACGATCATGGAACAGAAGTTGTCTCAGGTGCAGGGCGTTGGCCAGGTCAATGCGGGAGGCGGTGCGCTGCCGTCCGTGCGGGTCGATGCGAATCCCACGCAGCTCGCAGGCTATGGACTGACGCTCCAAAACCTGCAATCTGTCCTCAGCCTACAAAATGCCGATCTGCCGAAGGGCCGGCTAATCAACGGCGGGGCCACTGCGGACATCATCGCCAACGATCAAATCTCTCTCGCTGCCGATTACAAACCGATCATCGTCGGCTTTCACAACGGCGCCGCGGTTCACCTGTCCGACGTCGCCGATGTCACTGACTCCGTTCAAAACATCCGCACCGGCGGCTACCTCAACGGCAAACGCGCCGTCATGCTCATCATCTTCCGCCAACCAGGCGCCAATATCATTCAAACCGTCGACGCCATCAAAGCCCAGCTTCCGGCGCTGAAAGCTTCCATTCCTTTTGGCATCGACGTAACCATGGTCCTCGACCGCACCACCACCATCCGTGCGTCCATCAGCGACGTCGAGCGTACGCTCATCATCTCCATCATTCTCGTCATCTTCGTGGTCTTTGTTTTCCTGCGCAATCCGCGCGCCACGCTGATACCGGCTGTCGCCGTCCCTGCTTCCTTGCTCGGCACGTTCGCGGTGATGTACCTGTTCGGCTACAGTCTCGACAACCTTTCGCTGATGGCGCTAACCATCTCCACCGGTTTCGTCGTAGACGACGCTATCGTCGTTATGGAAAACGTGGCCCGCCACCTCGAAGCCGGTATGAAACCCTTTCCGGCCGCGCTCAAGGGCGCCCAGGAAATCGGCTTCACCGTTTTTTCCATCAGTATTTCTCTCGTTGCCGTCTTCATCCCTCTGCTTTTGATGGGCGGCATCGTCGGCCGTCTGTTTCGCGAATTCGCCGTCACGCTGTCATCCGCCATCATCGTTTCAATGATCATTTCGCTCACCACCACGCCCATGATGTGCGCCGTCCTCCTGCGAGACGAGCGCAATGAAAAGCACGGCCGCCTATACCAGGCCAGCGAACGCGCTTTCGACTCGCTACTCAATCTCTACCGCCACACCTTGCGTTGGGTGCTCGACCATCCCGTCGTCACGCTTCTCGTCCTGGCCGCCACCATCGCACTCAACGTCTTCCTCATTGTCGAACTTCCGAAGGGTTTTTTCCCCGTGCAGGATACCGGCACGATCAATGGGGGAATGCAGGGTCCGCAGGACGCCTCCTTCACATCGATGAACGATTCGCTTCAAAAAATAGTCGGAGTGATCAAATCCGATCCCGCCGTGCAGAACGTCATCGCCTTCACCGGCGGCGGCGCCACCAATACCGGCAATATCTATATCGCGCTCAAGCCGCTCAACCAACGCAAAGTGAGCGCCACTGAGATAATCGCCCGCATCCGCCCCAAGCTGAATCGCATGCCGGTGGCTTCCGCTTTTCTGCAGGCCTCGCAGGATCTGCGCATCGGCGGCCGCGGCGGCAATGCCATGTACCAATACACTCTGCAAGCCGATAGCGTCTCCGACCTCACGCACTGGGGCCCCATCCTGCTGCGCGAAATGAAAAAACTGCCCGGCTTTCAGGACGTCAACTCCGATCAGCAAAATGGCGGCCTCGACGAAATGATGACCTACGACCGCGCCAGCGCGGCCCGCCTCGGCATCACCGCGCAATCGCTCGATTCGGCGCTCTACGGCGCTTTTGGACAATCGGAAGTCTCGGTCATACGCGCACCGCTGAATCAGTACTACGTCATCCTTGAAGCCGCTCCCCAATACTGGCAATCGCCCGAGGGCTTGAAGGACATTTACCTCCAGGCGGCAAACAACGGTGGCAACATCCCGCTGCTCACGGTCGCCAATGCGCACGCCAACACAACTCCGCTTGCGATCAATCACACCGGGTTGTTCCCGTCCATCACCGTTTCGTTCAATCTCGCAACAGGCAAGTCGCTGAGCGACGCAACCGCGAGTATCCAGGATTTGCAGCATCGCCTGGGCATGCCCTCTACGATTCAGGGATTCTTCGCCGGCACGCTCCTGGCCTATCAGCAATCTCTAGGCACGGAGCCGATTCTCGTGCTTGCCGCGCTGCTCGCCGTCTATATCGTCCTCGGCGTTCTTTACGAAAGCCTGGTGCATCCGCTGACGATCATCTCCAGCCTGCCACCTGCCAGTGTCGGCGCGATGCTTGCCCTCATCATCTTCAAAGTGGATCTCAACATCATTTCGATCATCGGCATCGTGCTGCTCATCGGCATCGTAAAGAAGAACGCGATCATGATGATCGACTTCGCGCTACAAGCCGAGCGCGAGGAGGGAAAGAGTCCCGCGGAATCGATTTACGAAGCCTGCATCCTGCGTTTTCGTCCGATCTTGATGACGACCATGGCCGCATTGATGGGCGCGCTGCCGCTCGCTTTCGGCACCGGCACAGGGTCCGAGCTCCGCCGTCCGCTCGGCATTACCATTATCGGCGGACTAATCATGAGCCAGCTGCTCACGCTCTACACCACGCCCGTCGTCTATCTCACTTTCGATCGCATCCGCCTGCGCGTCCAAGGAAAGCGCAGCAACGTTTTCGGCAAAGCTCAGTGGCAAGCAGGTGCAGCCGATTAATCTCGAGAAAATCAAAATGCACAAACCCCACAAACTCGGCGCAACGAACGAAATCCATTTCGTCCTGGCATCGGCGGCGATCGCCATCCTCGCGCTAGTCGCCGGCTGCAACGTCGGACCGAAATATTCTCGCGCGCCCGTCGATACTCCGCCTGCCTATAAAGAACTGGACGGCTGGAAGCAGGCCGACCCACAGGACACCGCTCTGAAGGGTAATTGGTGGGAGCTGTTCGGGGACCAGGAGCTAAACGATCTCGAAAAACAGGTGAACGTTTCAAACCAGAACGTCGCCGCAGCTGCCGCAGCATTTCTGGTCGCTCGCTCGATGGTCAAGGAGGCCCGCTCGCAACTTTTCCCCACTGTCACGGTCAATCCCGGTGTTACCTGGCAACGCCAATCCTCCACGCTGCGAAATTTTTCGACAGGCACCAATGGCACCGGCGGAACGGGCGGCACAGGGGGAACCGGTACAACGTCAACCGCCGGCGGCACGTTTGCCGAATACACTCTGCCCTTTGACGCCACTTATCAAGTCGATCTATGGGGAAAAATTCGCAATCAGGTGAAAGCCAACGTCTACGCCGCCCAAGCCTCCGCCGCCGACCTACAGAACGTTCGACTGACCGCGCAAGCCGAGGTTGCCGTCGACTATTTCAATCTCCGCTCGCAGGACGCGCAGAAGCAACTGCTCGATCAGACGGTTAAGGCCTATCAAGACTCGCTCAACCTGACCAAGGCTCTTTACGAAACCGGCATCGACAACGAAGAGGCCGTCGCCCAGGCCGAGACGCAGCTGGAAACGGCTCAAGCGCAGGACACCAACCTCGGCATCCTTCGCGCGCAGTACGAACACGCCATCGCTGTCCTCATCGGAAAGGCACCGTCAGAATTGTCGATTCCCATGAAGCCGCTCGACACCCCGCCGCCGAACGTTCCGATCGCCGTCCCTTCGGCGCTTCTCGAGCGCCGCCCCGATATCGCCGCGGGCGAGCGCAGCATGGCCCAAGCCAACGCGCAAATCGGAGTCGCGCGCGCCGCTTACTTTCCGTCCCTCACCTTGAGCGCATCGTTGGGACTTGAAAGTTCGCAAATCGCCAAATGGTTTACCTGGCCGAGCCGCTTCTTCTCCGCCGGGCCGCAAATGAGCGACACGCTCTACGACGGTGGACTCCGCCGGGCCACGGTCCAGCAATACCGCGCCAATTACGACGAAACGATCGCCAACTATCGCCAGGACGTGCTAACGGCATTTCAGCAAGTCGAAGACGATCTCGCCGGACTGCGCATTCTCGAGCTGGAATATCAGGAGCAGGACACTGCGGTGAAATCGGCGCAGAACACGCTCAAAATAGCGACGGACCGCTACAAACTCGGTCTCGATCCCTACCTCAACGTGATCACCGCCGAAACCGCACTTTTGGGCAATCAGCAAACCGAGGTAAATCTCCGCATGCAACAAATGCAATCCAGCGTTCAGTTAATTGAAGCCCTCGGCGGCGGCTGGGACGCCAACCAGTTGCCAACCGCTGCGTCAATGATCGCAAAGCCGTAGCTCCGGGATCCTGCCGGCGTTTTTCGGCGCGTGCTTGGCGTCCTCTACTTCAATTTGATATCGATTCAAGAGCCAGCCCTCGCGTCCGCGGTCCAAACAATCCGATCGACAGCACTACGGTCAACATCGCCCCGGCAATCAAGGCAAACACACCCCGCACTCCATAGTGACCTAGAAAAAATCCAATCGTCAGGCTCGTAAAAATCGCACTAAACCGGCTCCAGGAATAGACGAACCCCACCGCCTGGGCCCGTACTCGCGTCGGAAATAGCTCCGCTTGATACGCGTGAAACGCCACCGACATCCAATTATTCGAGCACGTCAACAGCACGCCCAGCACGATCAGCCACGCCGGCCCGTGTCCCCGTGCGAACAGCAATCCAAATCCACCAATGCAAACCGCGCTCCACACGATCTGCCACTTTCGCTCAAACCGGTCGGCGATCCCCTGCACCAGCAGCGGCCCCGCGGGCGCAAATATCGCAATCACGAATGAATATTCCAAGCTCGCCGTCGTGCGAACTCCCGTTGCGATCAAAAGCGTCGGCACCCACGACGAAAATCCGTAGTAGCCAATCGTCTGGGCCAGCTGAAACACCGTCAACATCGCGGTCCGACGTAAATACGGCGGCCGGAAAATTCGCGCAAAACCTGCCGCATCGTTGGACGGCGCTTCGCCTGCCGACTCAACGACAACCCCCGGAAGTTTCGGGTCGAATTCCCCAGCGACACGCGCTTCGATCCGCGCCACCGCCTCTTCCGCGTCTCTCAGGCGCCCTCGCGCAATCAGCCATCGCGGACTCTCCGGAATCCCTCGCCGGATGAACCATACGAAAACCGCGCTCACCGAGCCGATCAGCACCACCCATCGCCATCCGTCGATTCCCAGCGGCCGTAGCGGCACCAGCAGCCAGGCGACCAGCGCCACCACTGGAATCGCAGTGAACTGCACAACCTGATTCACAGCGAACGCTCGCCCGCGAATCTCTTTCGGCATCAGCTCCGCGATATACGTATCAATGGTAACCAGCTCCACGCCGATGCCAATCCCCGCAATCAGACGCCACAGCAGAATTCCGCCCGTCGTCGTCTGGCACGCCATCACGATCGACGCCACCGTGTACCACAACAACGAAAACGTGAAAATCGCCCGCCGCCCGAACCGGTCCGCCGTAAATCCAAACGCCAGCGTCCCGACGAAGAGACCCGCAAACGTTGCCGCGACGAAGCTTGCCAGCCCCGTCATCCCGAAATACGAAATGGACGCACCCGTAAACAACCCGGCCCGAACGAGCCCGGGCCCGATATAAGTCATTAGGAAGAGATCGTAGAATTCGAAACAGCCGCCCAGTGAAAGCAGCAGCACCAATTTCCAGATGTATCGTGTGGTAGGCAGCCGATCGAGGCGCGCGCTAATCAGCGCAGCCTCACCGCCAGTCGCAAAAGTGGAAGCCGGGCTCATCCAGTCCGGGCGAATTCTAACACCTTACGTAGCGCCGGCATCCCACCAGCGTCGTTCTTGCGAGCCAGCGCGATGGAACTCAGCACTCGCGCCTATTGCTGCGCAATCGCAGCGTTCCAACCATCAAAGCAAATTAAAGGGACTTGGAAATCAGGCAGGTTAAAGACGCAGCTTTACTTCTTCTTCTTCAAATCTTCGCTCAGCACAATCGCCTCAGCCACTTCCTTCATCGACTTCCTCCGCTGCCGGCTCTCCCGCTGAAGCGTCAGGTAAGCATCTTCTTCACTCATCTGCAGATTGCGCTGCAATATTCCCTTCGCGCGCTCAACGATCTTTCGCGCTTCCAGCCTCTCCGCCAGCTGAGTATTTTCGGCCGCCAGCCTCACTCGCTCGATCTCTGCTCCCGCCAAGATACCCAGCGTGGCGATTAACGCTACCGCAGCGTCATCCGGCCCTTGCCCCGCCCGATCGATCAGATTAATCGACCCGACCAATCGCCCACCACTCACCATCGGAATCGCCAGAAATCTTTCAACTCGGTCTTGCAGCGGATTGTTGAAGAAAACCTTCACGCGCGGATCAGTCCACGCGTTCTGCGCCGCTGCTACGAGCGCCGTGTTGCCCGCCGTCCAGCCGGTCGCGTCCAGCACGGTCTGGATCTTGACGCGCTGCACCGCTTCGGCATGTTGGTTCTGCGCCGCGCGCGAAATCAGGTTCTCGCCTTCCGCCACATACACGCCGCATGATTCGCATCGGCCCCAGCCGCACGCAAACTCCGTAACTTCGCTCAAAATTTCGTCGAGGGGCGCTGCAGAGGAAATCCGAGTCGCAATTCGATGGAGCAGACGGGAGTAATCCCCGTCCTGCCGCATCTCGGCGGTGGGACGATCTGGAAGCGTCGCGATGGCTGGGTTCCGCAAATTCACCGAATGGCCGGTCCAGGGCGTCGTCGTCATGAGGGAGGCTATCAATGGGTACAAGAAAGGCACAATTATGCCTTAGTATAATTCGATAAACGCTGTGGAATTAGTTACTTACGAACCTTCGGCTTCAGCCGCTCGGCCATTCGCACCAGGTCCGCCAGCGACTCAGCCTTCATTTTTTGCATCACGTGGCCGCGATGCACTTTTACCGTAATCTCCGTCACTCCTAGTTCCGCCGCCACCTCCTTGTTCATCAATCCCTTCGCCACCAGAGCCATCACTTCCTCCTCGCGGTCCGTCAGCGTCTCGAATCTCGCCCGCAAACCCGCCAGCCCCGCCTCCTCGGCGCGAAACGCGCGATCTCTATCCAGCGCCTGATGAATCGCATCCAGCAATTCTCGCTTCTGAAACGGCTTGGGCAGAAACTCCACCGCGCCCGCCTTCATCGCCCTCGACGTCATCGGAATATCGCCGTGCGCCGTGATGAATATGATTGGAATTCTCACGCCGCGCTTCTCGAGATCGGCCTGAAAATCCAGCCCGCTCATTCCCGGCAGCCGCACGTCGAGCACCAGGCAGCTGGGTGTTTCCGGCCGCGTGGCGGAGATGAATTCTTCGGTCGAGCCGAACGACTCCGATCGCAGCCCCACCGATTTCAGCAGACTTCGCACCGCGTCGCGAATCGACGCGTCGTCGTCCACCACAAAAACCATCGAATCCGTTTGTATCGTCATTTAAGACTCGATCGGTATCGTAAATTGAAACACGGCCCCGCGCTCGGCGCCCGGCGTAGCCCACAAATGCCCCGCATGTGATTCCACGATAGTGCGGCTGATCGAAAGCCCCATGCCGATTCCCTGCTCTTTTGTAGTGAAGAACGGCTGAAAAATCTTGTCCACGATCTCAGCGCTAAGCCCCACGCCGCAATCCTCCACCACCACTCGGATGTTCTCCTTTTCATCCCGCCGCGTGCGAATCCAGACTTCCTTCTCGCCGGCGCCCAATCCTCGCATGGCTTCCATCCCATTCATGATCAGGTTCAGCGCCACCTGCTGCAGCTGCACGCGGTCGCCTCGCACGCAGGGGAGACCCGCTTCAAGATCCGTCCGCAGCGCGACGCGTTGATTCAGCGCCTCTCCCCGCAAAAAAATGGTCAGCTCCTGAATCACTTCATTCATATCCAGTGGTTCGCGCTCCGGAACGTCCTTCTTCACCAGCGAACGGATGTGCCCCAGAATCCTCCCCGCACGCGTTCCATCCTGAATGATCCGTTGTGCAGACTCGCGTGCCTCTCCCAGATCCGGAGGATTCGCCGAAAGCCATTCGAAGCACGCGTGTCCTTGCGTCACCACCGCCGTCAGCGGCTGATTCACTTCATGCGCGATCGAAGTCGTCAGCTCCCCCATCGTGAACACGCGCGACAAATGCGCCAGCTCCGCTTGCGTGTTCAATAGCGCTTGCTGGGCCTTTCGCACGTCTTCGATGCTGCGCCGCAGCTCCTCATTCGACTTCCGCAACTCCGAAGTCCGCACCCCCACCCGATATTCCAGTTGATCCCGCGCGTCTGTCAGCGCATCTTCGGTCTTCTTCTTCGCCGAGCTAACCCAACTCGCCACTAGCACGCATACTACGAACACCCCAAACGATTCCGCGTCTTCCGCCGTCATCCAGAATTTGTCGAACGGCGGCACGATGTAATACGCCACCACCAGCGCCGATATCAGCACCGAGTAAAGTCCTACCAGCGTTCCGCCTATCCACGCGCTTGCCATCACCGCCGCGAAAAAAAGATACAGAAACGGCGACGGAAGTACTCCGCGCACCAGCACCGTGAATAGCAGCGCCACCCCCACCAACACCGTTGAAAGGGCGTACGCGCGCAACGTTGATCGCAACGTCTTGGCAGCCTTTCGCGGCACCGCTTCTCCGGACGCCTCTCCCGAGGCGTACCTCATCGGCTCTGCGCCGCTTCGAGCGGCTACGCCGTTCCAGGTCGGATTCCCAGGTGGCCGCACAGCCACCTCACCCTCATTGAACTCAGCGATCATGGATGAGTTCCCTTAGTGAGCGAGCCGCTTCCCAATGCCGAATTGCTTTTCAGTCCGCAGAGTATCAAGCCCCACCTACCCTGTCTAATCCCTCCTTTCAATGCTCCGAAGCGACACGCGTTGCTTCCGTGACTGCCCGTTACCACTTGCATCCGACCCCAACCGCTGCTAACATGAAACTGTACCGAATTAGTGCTATATGCACGGTGCGGGAGAACCACATGGTAAGGCTCGGTAAACTAACGGACTACGGACTGGTCATCATGACCTGCATGGCCCGCAGCCAGGGTTCGGCCATGCGCACGGCCCGCGATCTTGCCAGCGAATCAAAGCTTCCGCCGTCTACTGTCAGCAAGCTCCTAAAGGAGCTCCTGCAGAGCGGGCTGCTTGTCTCCCATCGGGGCATCAAGGGCGGCTATCTGTTGGCCCGCGAGCCGCATGAGATCTCGGTGCTGGAGATGATTGCCGCGATCGAAGGGCCCATGGCGCTCACGGAGTGCAGCAGTGAAATCACCGGCCTTTGCAATCTCGAACCGTGCTGCCCGATCAAGAGCAATCAGCAGGTCATCAACCAGGCCGTGCGCGGCGTGCTCGAAAAAATCACGCTCTCCGACCTGCTGCAGCCCATGCACCTTACGAACATTCAGGACGCGCGGGGCCGCGTCGTTTCCACGATCACATCCGGGGGAATTCAATGAGCTCGACGAACGACGCCATTCGCGAATTGGCGCAGCAGGAGTACAAGTGGGGCTTCGTCACCGATATCGGTGAGGACCGCGCTCCCAAGGGATTGAGTGAGGAAATCATCCGCTTTATTTCGGCCAAGAAGAACGAGCCCGAGTTCATGCTCGAATGGCGCCTGAAGGCCTTCCACCACTGGTTGACGCTCGAAAAAAATCAGGCCGAGCCGAAGTGGGCCAACATCCATTACCCGCCTATCGACTATCAGGCCATTTCGTATTACTCCGCACCGAAGCAGAAGCCCAATCTCAAATCGCTCGATGAGCTCGATCCCGAAATCCTGCGCACCTACGAAAAGCTCGGTATTCCTCTCGCCGAACAGAAAATGCTCGCGGGTGTCGCTGTCGATGCGGTGTTTGACAGCGTTTCAGTCGCGACCACGTTCAAGGGCAAGCTCAACGATGTCGGCGTGATCTTTTGCTCGTTCTCCGAAGCCGTGCAGAAGCATCCCGATCTGGTGAAGAAATATCTCGGCACCGTCGTTCCGCACACCGATAACTTTTTCGCCGCGCTCAATGCCGCCGTGTTCACCGATGGTTCCTTTGTCTACGTTCCAAAGGGCGTGAAATGTCCCATGGAGCTTTCCACCTATTTCCGCATCAACGCCGCGGAGACGGGGCAGTTCGAGCGCACTTTGATCGTCGCCGACGAGCGCGCCTCGGTTAGCTATCTGGAAGGCTGCACGGCCCCGATTCGCGACGAAAACCAGCTGCACGCCGCGGTCGTCGAGCTCATCGCGCTCGATGACGCGCAAATCAAATACTCCACCGTGCAGAACTGGTATCCCGGCGACAAGAACGGCAAGGGCGGAATCTACAATTTCGTCACTAAGCGTGGCGCCTGCCGCGGAAAGAATTCCAAAATCTCCTGGACCCAGGTCGAAACCGGTTCTTCGATCACCTGGAAATATCCCAGCTGCATTCTCCAGGGCGAAAATTCCGTCGGTGAATTCTATTCCGTCGCGCTCACCAACAATTACCAGCAAGCCGACACCGGTACGAAAATGATTCACATCGGCAAGAACACGAAAAGCACCATCGTCTCGAAGGGAATTTCCGCCGGCCATGGACAGAACACTTACCGTGGCCAAGTAAAAATCATGAAGGACGCCGTCGGCGCCCGAAACTACACCCAGTGCGATTCCCTGCTCATCGGCGACAAGTGCGGCGCCCACACATTCCCGTATATCGAAGTGAAGAACTCGACGGCTCGCATGGAGCACGAAGCGTCGACGTCGAAAATAGGCGAGGACCAGATGTTCTACCTCCGCCAACGCGGCCTGAAGGCCGAAGACGCCGTCAGCATGATCGTCAACGGCTTCTGCAAACGCGTATTCAAGGAACTCCCCATGGAGTTCGCCGTGGAAGCCCAAAAGCTCCTGAGCGTCAGCCTCGAAGGCAGCGTCGGATGAGTGTGACTGCCTCGATGATTTGTTTCTATTCGACAATTAGAATGAATAGAAATCATAGGTAACCTGCTGAAAACAAAGGATGCGGGCCACTTCTAATCGACAATTATTTGAAGGGGTACCGAACACAAAAAGGACCAAAAACAGAATGAGTTTGCTGGCTATTAAAGACTTGAAAGTCCGGGTCGAAGACCGCGAAATCCTTCGCGGTATCAATCTCCAGCTGAATCCCGGCGAAGTGCACTCGATCATGGGTCCCAACGGCTCAGGCAAGAGCACCCTCGCGCAGGTGCTTGCCCGCCGCGAATCGTACGAGGTCACCGGCGGTGAAGTTTCGTTCAATGGCAAGGACTTGCTCGCGATGAAGCCGGAAGAAGCCGCGTGCGAAGGACTTTTCTCGCGTTCCAGTATCCGGTCGAGATACCCGGCATCAGCAACGCCTACTTTCTGCGTTCGGCGCTCAACGCCATCCGCAAATATCGTGGCCTCGAAGAAATGGACGCCATGGATTTTCTTCCCATGTTGCGCCAGAAGCTGAAGCTGCTCGATATGGACGACAAGCTCCTCAATCGCTCCGTGAACGAAGCCTTCTCGGGCGGTGAAAAAAAGCGCAACGAGATTCTGCAGATGGCCGTGCTCGAGCCGAAGCTCGCAATTCTTGACGAAACCGACTCCGGCCTTGATATCGACGCTCTGCGCATCGTAGCCGATGGTGTCAACTCCATGCGCAGCCCGGAGCGCGCCATTCTTGTCGTCACGCACTACCAGCGCCTGCTCGACTACATCGTTCCGGACAAGGTCCACGTGCTTGTCGACGGCCGCATCGTCCGCAGCGGCGGCCCCGAGCTCGCTCGTGAGCTCGAAGACAAAGGCTACGGCGCCTACGGCGCCAGCGCCGGCGCGTAGTTCGATTTTCTTCCGTAGGGGCGCTGCCCGCTGCGCCCGGTTTTGAAGTTTGAACGCAGCACCCGGGTCTGGAGCCCGGCAGTCTGAAGGTAAGGACCGAAGAATTGGCCACCGCCTCAACCGCGATCGCAAAATACGCCGAGACCTTCGGCGGATTCGAAAAATCCGCTCCGAGCCACGATCTCGCCTGGCTGAAAAAACTCCGCCACGACGGATTCGCCCGCTTCGCGGAGGCCGGCTTCCCCACCATGCGCGATGAGGACTGGCGCTTCACGAATCCCGGCGCGATCACGAAGACGGCGTTCCACCTCGCGGGCAATGGGCATAAGCACCCGGCTCAGGAATCGCTCGCTCCGTTTCTCATAGCAGGAGCCGCCTGCCGGCTCGTGTTCGTCGATGGCCACTTCGCGCCGGCACTCTCTTCCGTCGGCGAGCTGCCAAAAGGCGTGACCGTCGCTAGCCTTGCCGCCGCCATCGAGAAAAATCCCAGCGCTGTTGAGAAGCACCTCGGCCGCTATCTCAACATCCAACGCGATTCCTTCGGTGCGCTCAATACTGCGTTCCTCGAAGACGGCGCTTACGTCCACGTTCCCAAAGGCGTCGCGCTCGAGACTCCGATCGCGATCCTTTTCGTCTCTACCGAACACAATTCTCCGGTCGTCAGCCATCCGCGAAACCTGATCGTGGTCGAGGAAAACGCCCAAGCCACCGTGGTCGAAGATTACATCTCGCTCGGCGCTAGCGAAGCGCTATGCAACACCGTCACGGAGCTGGTCGCGGGCGATCATGCCGTCGTCTCGCATTACATGATCGAGCGCGAGCACGCCGGCGCCTACAACGTCTCAACGCTTCGCATCCAGCAGGGCCGCGCGGCGGACGTTGCTTCGCACTCTGTCCTTCTGGGCGGCGGTTTGGTGCGCAATAACGTCCACCCCGTTCTCGCGGGCGAAGGCGGCGAATGCCTGATCAACGGCCTGTTTATCGGCGACGGCCGCCAGCAGCTCGATAATTACATGCTCGTCGAACACGCCAGCCCTCACTGCGGCAGCCGCCAGTTCTACAACGGCATCCTCGACGGTCGCGCGCACGGCGTCTTTCACGGGCGCATCATCGTGCACAAGGACGCGCAAAAAACCGACGCGAAGCAGACCAATCGCAACCTGCTGCTTTCCGATAGCGCCCAGATCGACACCAAGCCGCAGCTCGAAATCTACGCGGACGACGTGAAGTGCACGCACGGCGCGACCATCGGCCAAATCGAGGAAACTGCGCTCTTCTATCTGCGCTCGCGCGGCATCGACGAAGCCTCCGCGCGCCGCTTGCTGCTCGTGGCCTTTGCCAGCGAGTGCACGGATCGCATGAAGGAAGGTCCGGTCCGCGCTCACGTCGAGAAACTGATCCACGAGCAGGCCTTGCGCCTCGCAGCCACCTCGCTGGGGAGAGTCGCGTGACCACTGCCGCTCATAAGCTCGATTCGCCGAGGCCTTCGGCCGCCGGGCCGATCGATGTCGCGCGCGTGCGTGCCGATTTTCCCATCCTCGAAACGCAAGTCCACGGCAAGCCCCTCGTCTATCTCGACAACGCCGCCACTTCGCAGAAGCCCCGCGCGGTGATCGACGCCATCGTGAGCTACTACCAGGGCACCAACGCCAACGTTCACCGCGGCGTGCACCATCTTTCCGAAACCGCCACGGAAGATTACGAAGGCGCTCGCAAAATCGTGCAGAAATTCATCAATGCCGCGCACACGCACGAAATCATCTTTGTCCGCGGCACCACGGAAGGCATCAATCTCGTCGCGCAAACCTTCGGCCGCGTCAATATCGGGCCGGGTGACGAAATCCTGATTACGGCCATGGAGCACCATTCCAATATCGTGCCGTGGCAAATTCTGGCCGAAGAACGCGGCGCCAAGCTCCGCGTCGCTCCCATCAACGACGCTGGCGAGCTGCTGCTCGATGAATACGCAAAACTGATCGGACCGAAAACGAAGCTGGTCGCCGTTACGCACGTCTCGAATGCGCTCGGCACTATCAACCCTCTCAAGCGCATGGTCGAGCTCGCGCACGCGCACAAAGTCCCCGTTCTCGTCGACGGCGCGCAGGCCGTCCCGCATATTCAGGTCGACGTCCAGGCGCTCGACTGCGATTTCTACACGTTCTCCGGCCACAAGATCTACGGGCCCACGGGTATCGGCATTCTGTACGGCAAGACGTCGCTCCTCGAGTCCATGCCTCCCTATCAAGGCGGCGGGGACATGATCAGCTCCGTCACATTCGACAAGACGACCTACAACAAGCTGCCCTATAAATTCGAAGCCGGCACCCCCGATATCGCCGGCGTGATCGGGCTGGGCGCCGCGCTCAACTACGTGACCGCTCTGGGCATCGAAAATATCGGCGCGCACGAACACGATCTGCTCGAATACGCCACCAACAAGCTTTCCGCGATTCCAGGCGTGCGTATCATCGGCACGGCCAAGGAAAAGGCCTCGGTTGTTTCGTTCGTGATCGAAAATATTCATCCGCACGACATCGGAACGATTCTCGATCAGCAAGGCATCGCCATTCGCACCGGACATCATTGCTCGCAGCCGGTCATGGAGCGCTTCGGCATTCCGGCCACGGCGCGAGCCTCCTTCGCGGTCTATAACACGCGCGCCGAAATCGATGCGCTCGCCGACCGGCATCCAAAAGGTGAAGGAGGTCTTCGCCTGATGTCCGACCTGCGCGATCTGTATCAAGACGTAATACTGGAGCACAGCAAGACGCCGCGAAATTTTCGCGTGCAGCCGACGGCCGATCACAAAGCCGAGGGCTTTAACCCGCTGTGCGGGGATCGCTTCACCGTCTACGTCACACTCGAAGGCGACGCCATCAAGGACGTTAGCTTTCAGGGCGCGGGCTGCGCGATTTCCAAGGCTTCGGCTTCGATGATGACCCAGAGCGTCAAGGGCAAGACCATGGCGGAAGCCGAGAAAATCTTCGAGCGCTTCCATGAAATGGTCACCGGGAAACACGAAACGGGTGCGGACGAATCCGAGCTCGGCAAGCTCACGGTTTTTTCCGGTGTCTCCGAGTTCCCTGTTCGCGTGAAATGCGCCACGCTCGCCTGGCATACCCTGCAAGCCGCGATCGAGGGCAAGCAGGATCCCGTTTCTACTGAATGATCGGATCGGCATCATGAACGAATACATTCAACTCAAGCGCGAAACACCCGCGATCGCCATTCCGAGCGGTACCGCGTCGATTCTGCCCTCCGGCACCGGCGTCAGCGTAATGTCGTTCCTCGGCAGCAGTTGGACGGTGACTGGCGCGCACGGAATGTTTCGCATCGACGTGAAAGACGCCGATGCTCTTGGTCTGCAGCCGCCCGCATCGGCCTCCGAAGCTGGCGGTGAGCCCGCCAGTTCAGCGAAAAATTAGTCTGGGACCAGCTGAAGACCATCTACGACCCGGAAATCCCCGTGAACATCGCGGACCTGGGCCTGATCTACGCCTGCGATATCAAGCCGCTCGAGGTGGGCGGCAACCGGATCGAAATCAAAATGTCGATGACCGCTCCGGGCTGCGGCATGGGCAACGTCCTGAAAATGGACGTCGAGAACAAACTGAAAAAACTGCCCGAAGTGCGTGAAGTGGACGTGGAAATCGTCTTCGAGCCGCAGTGGGGGCCCTCGCGCATGTCCGAAGCCGCAAAACTCCAGCTGGGCATGGACCTGTAGTCGCGGCATTTCTACTAAATTATTTTGTTTCGCTTTTGGGCGCCGCGCGAACCGTGGTGTCCGCCGGGCGCTTTGCAGCCATCGATCGCGAACCGCTGTACACGAGTTGCACGCCAGCGAAAATGGCGATCGCGGCGATCACGAATTTCAGCTTTCGCGCAGGGACGCGTTTCGCGAGCAGGCAGCCGATCAGCACGCCGGGAACGCCGCCCGCGAGAATCTGCACCAAGACGTGGCTGTCGATCGCGCCGAATTTCCATTGGAACAGGCTGCCAATCGCCGCCAGCACGAGCCCGAACAAAATGTCCGTGCCCACCACTTCGGGCGGAGACATTTCCGAATAGTTGAGCAACAGCACTGTGCCCAGCGCGCCCGCGCCGGCGGACGAAAACCCCGCTTCAACGCCTATCGGTAACGCCAGCCACGGAAGCCACCGCGAATTTTTCTGCGCGAAGCCACGATTCTGGAGCGGTGCGATAAACGTGATGCACGACGACGCGGTCAGAATCAGACCGAGGACCACGACGATTACCGGATTGCCACCCGATTTGCTGAGTAGCCGCAGAAACAAAGTGCCCAGCAGCAGGCCCGGGACCGCTCCCTGGATCAGCAGCCATAGATAGCGCCAGTGAATGTGGCGTCCCGCAAGATAAAAGGGCGCGGCGAGCAAGCGCAGAACTCCCGCGAAGACAAAGGCGGTGCCGACCGACGACGCGGCGGGCATGCCAACGATGAGTACGAGTGCGGGAACAGTGAAACTGCCGCCGCCAATTCCTGTAATGCCGACCGCGAGCGCGATCAGGAACCCGATCAATTCATTCAGCCAGCCGTTCATTGATCGGAGCGTTTCGATTCAGTGTGGATGCCGCACTCAAGCTTGGCGCCGCCCCAGCGGCCGGATCGAGGATCGGCGCCCGTGGCAGGAATCGCGGTGCAGGGCTCGCAGCCGATGCTCTTGTAGCCCGCGTCGTAGAGCGGCAGATACTCGATTTTTTCGCGGGACGTGTATTCCCAAACCTGGCCCCAGGTCCATGCCGCGAGCGGGCTGACCTTCAATAGAATTTTCCCGCTGGGCAATTCATGGTTTTCGACCACTTTCAAATTCTTGCGCGTAGGCGATTGCTCGCGGCGCAGCCCGGTGAACCAAAGGTCGAATTTCTCGAGGGCCGAAAATAGCGGCTCGACCTTCCGCAGATGGCAGCATCGGCCGGGATCGGTGCGGTTGAGAATTCCGAACGCCGCTTCCTGTTCGGGCACGGATTGTTTTGCCGCGAGATTCTGCACGTTGAGATTCCACTCGCGAGCCATCTTGTCGCGATAGGCGTAGGTCTCGGCAAAGTGATAGCCGGTGTCGAGAAAAAGGACCGGGATATCGGGGATGCGCTTGCGCAGCATGTCGAGAACGATCATGTCCTCGGCCTGGAAGCTGCAGGTGATGCAGACGGTGCCGCGTTTCACCGCAGCAGAGTTTCCTGCGAGCAGCCGGTCGATGCCTTCGGCGGCGGAAAGTCTCTCAAGTTCTTCGGCGATCGCGGGCGAGGTCATGACTTTCCCTTTTCCGCATCGAGCGAATAATTATCGCGCCATTTGCGCAGCACTTTCATAATGCGGTCGACGGCCTCTTCATCGGTGTCGTCCACGATGCGCACGGAGAAGAAGGCATCGGGACCGAAAATCGCGCGCACGACACCTTTCTGGTCCGTGCCGTCATCGAGCGGGCAGAAAACCGTGATGTAGCCCGAAAGCCGAAATGCTTTGGCCACGGTGACGAGTTCGTGAGACAGAAAATCGGTGGAACCGGCAAGCTGTACCTGCCAGCCTTCGTCGAAAAGCCGGCGTTCCAAAAGCTCCGCGACATGCGGACGGCCTTTCAGCCAAACAGCCGCCGCGGGGTGGCCGAAGCGCAGAATGCGTTCCTCTTTCGTGCTGTGCTTGCGATGCGCGGCGGCGGCCTTCGCACCGTGCTTCGGCTCGATGGCACGCTCGATAATGCCGGCCGCGACGGTTGCATTGGTCAACGGATCGATCACGATGAAGCTGCCTGTGAGACGGTTTACTTCATACGGATCAAAAAACAGCGGTAGCGTGGTCTTCACGTCGACCGCGGCGATTTCATTGAGATCCAGCTTCGTGGCTTTCTGGTGCTCGAGCGTGTTGATATCCACGCGGTAGCGAATCTGATTGATGCGGGCGCGCACCGTGCGCGTGGTGTGCTTCAGCACGTAAATCTTGTGTGGATCGAGCGGCTCGGAATGCATCCAGACCAGAGTGGCCTGAAATTCTGTGCCCGACGCGGGAGGATTTGCTTCTCCCACGAGCATATCGCCGCGGCTGAGGTCGATTTCGTCCTCGAGTGTAATAGTCACGGAGTCGCCCGGCTCGGCGGACGCGGGTTCGTCCTCGAACGCGACGATCGACTGGACTCTGGTTTTCACGCCGCTGGGCATCGCGACGACGACCGCACCCGGTTTCAAAGTGCCTGAAACGACCTGGCCCGCAAATCCCCGGAAGCTCGCGTCGGGACGGATGACGTATTGCACTGGCAGGCGCAACGGCCCGGACGCCGAGCCGATGCTTGCGGGAATCGATTCGAGAAACTCGAGCAGCGGCGGGCCCTGGAACCACGGCATGCGCTTGCTCGCTCGCACCACGTTGTCGCCTTCGAGTGCGCTGACCGGAACGGCGTAGACGTTGTTGATGCCAAGCTGATTGGCGAATTGCTGGAATTCGGCGGCGATGCGGTCGAAGACTTCCTGCGAAAATCCCACGAGATCCATTTTATTCACGGCGGCGATGATGTGTCGCACGCCCAGCAGGTGCGCGATGAACGCGTGGCGGCGCGACTGGCGCAAAACGCCCTTCGTCGCGTCCATCAGGACGACGGCGGCTTCCGCGGTGGAAGCTCCGGTGGCCATGTTGCGCGTGTACTGCTCGTGGCCCGGCGTGTCCGCGATGATGAATTTGCGCTTGGGCGTCGAAAAGTAGCGATAAGCGACGTCGATAGTGATGCCTTGCTCGCGCTCGGCACGTAGCCCGTCGGTCAGCAGCGAGAAATCGATCGGTCCGGCGGCTCGATTGATTTTGCTTTTCTGCACGGAGGCGAGCTGATCCTCGAAGACGGACTTGCTGTCGTAGAGCAGCCGGCCGATAAGCGTGGATTTCCCGTCGTCGACGCTGCCCGCCGTCGAAAAACGCAGTAGTCCCAGTGGCGCGGAAAGCGAGCCCGAGCCGCCCACCGTGGTATACGCGGGCGCCGCCGACGAAGAAGCAGACAACGCGTGGGTGGGCTCTGGCGTGGTAGTCGACATCAGAAATACCCTTCGCGCTTCTTGATTTCCATCGAGCCTTCTTCGTCGTGGTCGATGACGCGGTTTTCACGCTCGGAGCGGCGAAACGAAATCATCTCGTCGATGATTTTAGGCACGGTGTCGGCGTCCGACCGAATGCCGCCGGTGCAGGGCGCGCAGCCTAGCGAGCGCATGCGGCACTTCACCATTTGCGCTTTCTCACCCGGCAGCGCGCGGACACCGGCCTGAAGCAGCAGGATCTGCTCGCCGCGCACGATGGCTTCCCGCTCTTTGGCGAAATAGAGAGGCACGATGGGAATCTTTTCCGCGTGAATGTAGAGCCACACATCGAGCTCGGTCCAATTCGAGAGCGGGAATACACGAATGCTTTCGCCCTTGTGGTGCCGGCTGTTGTAAAGACTCCAAAGCTCGGGTCGCTGATTTTTCGGGTCCCACTGGCCGAGCGAGTCGCGGAAGGAATAAACGCGCTCCTTGGCGCGGGACTTTTCCTCGTCGCGGCGCGCTCCGCCAAACGCAGCATCGAAACCGCCTTCGGCGAGGCCATCGAGCAGCGAGCGTGTCTTGAGAAAGCCGCAGCATTTCTGCGTTCCCAGATCGTAGGGATTCGCGCCATCGTCGAGAGCCTTTTGATTCTTGTGAACGATCAGCTCAACGCCGACGTGCTTCGCGTACCAGTCGCGAAACTCGATCATCTCGGGAAATTTGTAGCTGGTGTCAATGTGCAGCAGCGGAAACGGAATTTTGCCGGGATAGAACGCTTTCTGCGCCAACCGCAACATGACCGACGAGTCTTTTCCGATCGAATAGAGCATCACCGGATGCGCAAATTCGGCCGCGGCTTCCCGGAGGATATAAATGCTCTCGGCTTCCAGCATTTTCAGATGATGGAGCTGGCTCGGCATGCTCAGAGCTGCTTCTGCTGAGCCTACCCCCGGTCTTATTTCGTGAAGTTCCATATCGAACTCTATTCTCCGATTTCGCCCCGCTGCCGACATAAAAAACCCGCCTCCCGGTTTATTCCGGGGGCGGGTTGGTTTCAAGCTTGGTTTCGCTGCAAACCTAGTCTATGAATCCGGCGCCCCCGTAGACGCGCACATACAAGCGCAGGGACAACAAGTACAGCGACAGGCGTTCGGGAGCATCGTTTTCGTATTCATAGCGTACCGATTCAGTCTAGTCTCGGTGGCCAACACTGTCAACCGACGTGCCCACAGCCGTTTACGAGACCTGAGCCATTAGATGCGACGAAGGCGCCGATTGACGCAACCGGCGGAGTAGGCTACAACTCTCTCGATGGCCAACACTACGCGAACGTCCCGCCTGCTGAGCCCTCGCGATGCGGCAAAGATCCTGGGAATCAGCTATCCGACGTTGAAGCAGTGGATTTACAAGAAAAAACTGCACACGGTGACGACCGCCGGGGGACATCACCGGATTCCTGAGTCCGAACTGGACGAATTCCTGCATCTTCATTCCGAGCGCTTGCCGGTGGAGCAGCGGAGGCCGAATTTCCGCCAGATCAGCGGCCGGAATCAATTGGCCGGGCGCGTTACTGAGATCAAAGTCGACGGGCTGATTGCGCAAGTGGCGCTTTCTATCGGCGGCCAGAAAATCACTTCCATCATCACGGCCGACGCCGTGCGCGAGATGCGGCTCAAGGTGGGAGACAAGGCCGCAGCCTTGATCAAGTCAACCGAAGTGATGATTGTCCGAATCTAGATAGGAATTCAGGGGATACCGCCGGGCAGTTCCCTCTCAAGACGACTAGAACGAAATTGACCTGACGCGCTGTAACGTGTTAATCCGTATACAGCCGCCTGTATCTCGTCCCTGTCGACGGTTGGCCATTCCTGGAGGGGTTTCCATGTTGCGCTCAGTTTCACGAATTTCCTTTCTGTGCGTCGCCACGCTCGTTTTTCTTGCCGGGGGCAGCGTTGTGTTCAGCCCCAGCAGAGTATGTCCGAAGGCGAGGGCGGCGAAAACAGACCTCACTGTGTCAGCCGCCGTCAGCTTGAAGGACGCCCTGGACCAAGCGAAGGACCTCTACGCGAAGGATCATCCCGGCATGGCCATCGCGGTGAACTATGGCGCGTCCGGGACCTTGCAACTGCAGATCGAGCAGGGAGCGCCCGTGGATATTTTCTTTTCGGCGGCTCCAAAGCAGATGGATGCGCTGGAATCGAAAGGCTTGCTGCGGGCAGGGACGCGGAAGGACTTGCTGCAGAACGAGGTCGTGCTGATCGTGCCGAAGGATTCGAAGCTGGGCCTGACGTCATTTAAAGATTTGACGCGGGCGAACGTGAAGCAGGTGGCGCTGGGTGAGCCGGTGAGCGTGCCTGCCGGACAATATGCGAAAGAGACGCTGACCTCGCTCGGGATCTTCGACGCCGTGAACGCCAAGGCCGTGCTGGGGAAGGATGTGCGGCAGGTTTTGACGTACGTCGAGACCGGGAACGTCGATGCGGGGATTGTATATGCGACCGATGCTCTTTCGTCGACGAAAGTCAGCGTGGTAGCCACCGCGCCGCCGAAATCTCATGCGCTGGTGATTTATCCGGCGGCGGTGATTAAGGATTCGAAAAATCCGGACGCGGCCAAGGCGTTCTTGGATTTCTTATCCGGGCCAAGAGGGACGGCAGTTTTCGAAAAGTACGGCTTCAAACCCGCCGGGCCATAGCCCCAGCCGTTGCGCCCTCAGATCTGATCGCGCTATCAAGCCAAGCATCGCCAGAAACACGCCGGCGCTATGCGACGCGGCGGTCAACCGCGGCGCCGATCGCGCGAACTTCCTTCATCATTTGCTCGAACTGATCGGGATAGAGCGATTGCACGCCGTCGGACATGGCACGCTCCGGATCGGGATGTACTTCGATGATCAAGCCGTCCGCTCCGGCAGCTACCGCGGCGCGAGCCAGCGCTGCCACCTTGTCGCGCTTGCCAGTGCCGTGCGACGGATCGGCCATCACGGGCAGGTGCGAGAGGCTCTTCAGCACGGGAATCGCGGCGATGTCCATCGTGTTCCGCAATGCCGTTTCGAACGTGCGAATTCCCCGCTCGCACAGGATCACTTTGTAGTTTCCGCCGGACATAATGTATTCCGCGCTAAGCAGCAGCTCCTCGATGGTTCCGGACATGCCGCGCTTCAGCAGCACCGGCTTCGGCACGTCGCCGAGGCCGCGCAGTAGGTGGTAATTCTGCATGTTCCGCGCACCGACCTGAAGCACGTCGACGTACGGCAGCATGGTTTCGATCTGCGATGGGTCCATCACCTCGCTGACGACAAGCAGGCCATGGCGGTCGGCAGCGTCGCGCATCATTTTTAGCCCTTCGACGCCGAGGCCCTGGAAGCTGTAGGGCGACGAGCGCGGCTTGAATGCTCCGCCTCGCAATAATTTCGCTCCTGCTTTCGCCACGCTCGCGGCGATGCTTTCGATCTGCTCCGCGCTTTCCACCGCGCAGGGACCGGCCGCGACAATGACTTCCGGACCGCCGATCGTGACGCCTTTGCCCAAATCGAGCACCGTGCCCTCCGGCCGCACGCTGCGCGCGGCAAGTTTGTAGGGATGCGAGATGCGGACGATTTCTTCCACGCCTCCTGCGGAGCTGAGCGCAAAAAGTTCCTCGCGGCTGGTGCGGCTGTTACCCACCACTCCGATGACTGTGCGCTCCTTCCCGCGGATAAGGTGCGCTTCGTAGCCGCATTCCTTGATGCGGTCGACGATGTGCTGGATTTGCGCGTCGGTAGCTTCGCCTGACATGTTGAAAATCATTTCGCTTTCCTCACTGTGACTGGGATTGTTTATCTGATCGCGCCGCGGAGACGTAGCAGCCGAGTATCCGCAGATTCACGACCAGGTTTTCGAGCTCGGCGAGCGCCGCGGCGACCTGCGGATCGCGGCGCGATGCCTGCAAGTCGAGATAGAAACGATATTGCCAGGGACTGCCGTGCACCGGGCGGCTTTCGATCTTCATTAGATTAATGTTGCGGCGCGCGAACGGCTCAAGCGAGTGCACCAGGGCGCCGGGACGATGATCGAGTTGGAAGACGAGCGAAAGCTTGTCCGCGTCAGACGGTGAAGCGGAGGTGGGCGCGAGAAGCAGGAAGCGCGTGTAATTCTCGCGATTGTCCTCGAGATGCTCCCGCAGGATGTGGCCACCGTAAATCGAAGCGGCGCGACGGCCGGCAATGGCGGCGCGCGATTTGTCCCGTGCGTGCGTGACGGCGCGAACGCTGCCGGCCGTATCCTCGGTGACCACGCGCTTAAGCCGCGGATGGGCGATGAAGAATTGCTCGCACTGCGCGAGCGCGACGGGATGCGATTCGACTACCGTGAGATCGTCAAACGACGCGCCCGGCACGGCGATCAAGTTGTGCACGATCGGAATCACCACTTCCGCCAAAATATTCAAATTGCTCTCGACCAGCAGATCGAAAGACCTGTGCACCGAGCCGGCGAGGCTGTTTTCGATCGGCGCGAGTAAATAATCGGCCACGCGCTCGCTAATCGCGCTGAAAGCAGCTTCAAACGTGGGGCGCGGGACAAGCTGAATCTCCTCGCCCAAGAGTTTCACGGCCGCCTCCTCGCTGAAGGCGCCGCGCTCGCCTTGAAATGCCACGCGCGCGTTGTTCGCGACTTTCATTTTTTCGCTCGAGGCGCTTTTTTCGCGGCAGGCGCGGACGATGCCGCGGGCGGCTTGCGCGACTCGTGCGCGCCAAAACCGTACTGCTGCTGCGTGCGAATCGATTCGTCGAGAATCACCTGATAGATTTTCATGACCGAGTCGATCGCCAGTGGTCCGGGATTCAAGGCCTTCATGCGCGACATGATTTCCTGTTCGCGCGCCGGAACGCGGAGGCTGACGCCTTCGTCGGCCTTCAGCCGGCCCACTTCGAGCGCGAGTTCGGTGCGCAGATTGAGCAGGTGCAGCAGGGCCGTATCGATCGCGTCGATTTTGCCTCGCCAGTCGATGATCTTGCTCATGAACTTGTTCGCCTCTCTTGCCGGCCGAGCCGGAATCTGACTCCGAACAACAAAAAAGCCGCGCCCTCGGTAGAGGTTCGCGGCCGGTTGCTTCGAAACTATGCGCTGATTAGACGGTGCAATCGATTGCGCGCGTTTCGCCGGCCCGCTCCCCCGCGTAGAGGAAGCGGTACGTAAAGGCGAAATAGCTAGAGTACAGATGCATGGCGCGCTCTTTGCTAATCCTTGGTCACTCGAACGTACGGCTCGAACGAATCGCCACTATACAGAACGCGTTTGGGACGCGTCAAGCGACGATTCGGAAGGCGCACCCGGTGTGCATATAAATTATTATTATATGGGCCGCAAGAATTGCAAATTTGACTTATCTGGCGTGATCGCGTCTACTGGTGTTTCGCGATGTGAACCGGCCAGCGCGCCATTCAGTTCCGATGCGATCGCGAAACGTGGAAACCGTTTGTTGAATCGGAAACGAGACGTTACTCTATGACGCGGCAATCGATCATTCCCGTATACGTAAGCATTCAGTGGGGGCCACCCGCCTGAGAAAAGTTCAGGCGAATGCGCCCCGCACCTGAGACCAGGTCGCGGGGCTTTTTATTTTGGGGCCAAGGAAAGCTTGGAAAATGCAGAGTGACGCCATAAAAAAGGGAGTTGCACGGGCGCCGGCGCGCGCGATGTTGAAAGCCACCGGACTGACCGATGCGGATCTCGAAAAACCGCTGGTCGCCGTCGCGAACACCTGGAGCGAGGTGACTCCGTGCAATTTTCACCTCCGGTCGCTCGCGGAAAAAGTGAAAGAAGGCGTTCGTGCTGCCGGCGGCACCCCCATCGAGTGCAATACGATCGTGATTTCCGACGGAATCACCATGGGTACCGAAGGCATGAAGGGATCGCTCGTCTCGCGTGAAGTGATCGCGGACTCAATCGAGCTTTTCGTGCGGTCGCACGCGTTTGACGCGGTGGTGGCCATCTGCGGTTGCGATAAAACCATCCCCGCCACGGTGATGGCGCTGGCGCGCCTCGACCTGCCGGGCCTGGTGCTTTACGGCGGCTCGATCATGGCCGGCCGCTTCCAGGGGCACGACGTCACGATTCAGGACGTGTTCGAGGCTCCCGGAGCATTCGCCTCTGGCCGCATGACGCAAGCGCAGGTGACCGATCTGGAAGACCACGCCTGCCCCGGCGCAGGTGCCTGCGGAGGCCAATTCACCGCGAACACCATGGCGACTGCGATTTCGTTTCTGGGAATCTCGCCCATGGGCGCGAACGAAGTCCCCGCCGTCGACCCCCGAAAAGCGCAGGTGGCCATCGACTGCGGCAAGACCGTGATGGATCTGTGGCGCAAGGACGTGCGACCCAGCCAGATCATCACCCACGCGGCGCTTCACAACGCCATCGCATCCGTGGCCGCCTCGGGCGGATCGACAAACGCCGTGCTGCACCTCCTCGGCATCGCGCGCGATGCAGGCGTGCCGCTCACCATCGACGAATTCGACACAATTTCAGCAAAAACTCCGTTGCTCGCGGATCTCAAGCCAGGCGGCCGATTCACCGCCCCGGACATGTACCACGCCGGCGGCATGCGCCTGCTCGGAAAGCGCCTGCGGGAAGCGGGTCTGCTGCAGGATGGCCCGACAGTCTCCGGCCGCACGCTTTTCGCTGAATTTGCGGACGCCAAGGAAACTCCGTCGCAGCAAGTAATTCGCCCGCTTGCGAACCCGATCAAGAAAGACGGTGGTATCGCCATTCTGCGCGGCTCGCTTGCGCCGGAAGGCTGCGTGGTCAAGCTCGCGGGCCATGAGCGCGTCTTCCACACGGGTCCCGCGCGCGTGTTCGATTCCGAGGAATTGGCATTCGAAGCGGTGCAAAAGCAGCAGATCAAAGCCGGCGACGTGGTCGTGATCCGCTATGAGGGCCCGCGCGGCGGCCCCGGAATGCGCGAGATGCTCGCGGTCACGGCCGCCCTTGTCGGCCAGGGCCTGGGTGAATCGATCGCCCTGCTCACCGACGGCCGCTTCAGCGGCGCGACGCACGGCCTGATGGTCGGCCACGTGGCCCCGGAAGCCGCGCAGGGCGGCCCGATTGCGTTCGTGCGCGACGGCGACAAAATCACTCTCGATGTTAAAGCTCGTCGCCTCGACGTAGAAGAGAATCTCGACGAGCGCCGCGCCCAATGGAAACCGCCCGCGCCGAAATACAAATCCGGAGTGATGGCGAAATACGCGAAGCTGGTCTCATCGGCTTCCGAAGGCGCCGTAACGAACGCCTGAAATATTCTGCAGTTCCAAGGAGAAGACGATGGCCAAGATGTTCTGGGAAAAAGACGCAAATCCGCGAGCGCTTGAGGGTAAGAAGATCGCGGTGATCGGTTACGGCAGCCAGGGACGCGCGCACGCGCTCAATCTGCGCGATAGCGGCCTCAACGTGGTGGTGGGCCTGCGCAAGGGCGGCAAATCGTGGGAGCAGGCCGAGCAGGACGGCTGGGCGCTTGTCTCTCCGGCGGAAGCGTCGAAGGGCGCGGACGTGATCGTGATGCTCGCGCCGGATATCGCGCAGGCGAAAATTTACGCGAATGAGATCGCGCCCAACCTGAAATCGGGCGCCATGCTGCTTTTCTCGCACGGGTTCAATATTCACTACGGCCAGATCACGCCGCCAAAGGATGTCGACGTGACCATGGTCGCACCGAAGGGCCCGGGAAATCTCGTCCGCCGGCAGTATGAAGCGCAGCCGCGGAGTGCCCTGCTTGATCGCCGTGCATCAGGATGCCTCGGGACACGCATTTGACCGCACTCTTTCTTACGCGCACGCGATCGGCGGCACGCGGCCCGGCGTCATCCAGACCACGTTTGCCGAAGAAACGGAAACCGATCTTTTCGGCGAACAGGCCGTCCTCTGCGGCGGCGCGCGCGCGCTGATCCAGGCTGGATGGGAGACCCTGGTCGAGGCCGGCTACCAGCCCGAGTCCGCCTATTTCGAATGCCTGCATGAGCTGAAGCTGATCGTCGACCTGATCTACGAGGGCGGCATCGCCGAGATGCACAAGTTTGTGAGCGAGACGGCGAAGTACGGCGATCTGACTCGCGGCAATCGCGTGATCGACGATCACGTTCGCGCGAACATGAAGAAAATCCTCACGGAAATCCAGACCGGCCAGTTCGCCACCGAATGGGTGCTTGAAAACCAGGCCGGCCGTCCTACGTACCACAAGCTGCTCGATCGCGATAAAAATCATCCCATCGAGGCAGTGGGCAAGGAACTGCGCGCGCAAATGTCGTGGATCAAGCCGGAAACAGCAGCCGCGGGCAAGGGCAAGAAGTAGTCGTGAGCGTAAGCATAGGCGCGGCAGCCGGCGTAGAGAATCTCGCGCCGGCTGCTGCACACTTCTGAGCCGCCTGCGGTAACTCCATCATGCCAAGCACAGTTCCCTTCCGCCGCGTCGCTATCATCGGCACGGGCCTGATCGGCGGCTCGTTCGCGCTGGCTTTGCGCGAACAATTTCCGGATATTGAATTGGTCGGCTACAGCCGCGCTGGATCGAGCGAGCGCGCTCGCGCAGCAGGCGTGGTCGACGAAGCCACCGCCGATCTGGCGACCGCAGTGCGCGGCGCGGATTTGGTTTATATTGCGCTGCCCATCGGCGCTTCGATTGAATCACTCCGCGCGATTGCGAAATCAGCCGGGGCAGATGCTCTGGTCACCGATGCGTGCAGCACGAAAGCCGCGATCGGCCGCGCGGCGAAAGAGCACTTTCGCGGCGGCGCACGGTTTCTTGGCGGACATCCCATGGCGGGCAAGGAGCAGTCCGGTGTGGAGCACGCGGATGCAAAGCTGTTTCGCGGCGCGCCCTACGCGCTCATGGGACTCGAATCCGAGTCCGATGCCCGCATTGCGGCGTTCGCGGAAATGGTTCGTGCGATCGGCGCGCGGCCCGTCTGGACGGACCCCGAAACGCACGATTGGGCCGTGGGCATCGTTTCACACCTGCCGCAGCTCGTTTCAGTGGCGCTCGCGCGTGTAGTGCAGGATGAGAGCGACGAAACGGGCTTGCCGCTTTCGCTTTCCGGCCCCGGTTTGCACGATATGCTGCGGCTGGCGGGCAGTTCTTACGATATCTGGCGCGATATTCTGCTCACGAACACAGACAACGTCTCGCGCGCGCTCGATCGACTCGCGCAAGCGGTTGATTATTTGCGGACAAGCCTCGCGAGAAAAGAACTTCAGCAGGAATTCCAGGCGGCAAACGATCTATACAAGCAGTTGAAGAAACCTGTCTAGCTCGGCACTTTCAGAGAAACTAGCGCTTGTGCGCAACGACTTTTGATTCCGACTCAGCGGACGTATCGCCGATACCGTGGCGCGCAAGCGCGACGAACGCAGACGCCGATCGCGGCAGCGTGCGGTCCCGGCGATACACCAGGCCCAGTTCGCGCCAAACCTCCATATCCGAAATCGGAATCAGCCTCACCTGCCCCGCTCGCAATTCGTCCTGCGCGAACCGCTCGCTGATCAGCGAAACGCCCAGTCCCGCGGCCACAAACCGCTTGATCATGCCGACGCTCGCGAGCTCCATGGTGATGCGCAGCCGCGAACGGAACGGGCGAAACTGCTTGTCCAGCACCTGCCGCGTAAAACCCGTCTTCGGAAAAATCAGCGGCTGCCCGGCGATGTCGCTGGTCCGCACGGTTTTATAGGTAGCCAGCGGGTTCGCGGGACTGACCATCAGCATCAGCCGGTCGCGGAAAATCGCATGTACCTTCAGGCTCGGCGATTTCACCGGCATCGTCACGATGCCGACGTCCACCGTGCCATCCTCGACCTTCTCCAGAACCTTATGGCTGAAGTTGCGATAGATGCTAATCTGCACGCCCGGAAAGCGCCGGTGGTATTCGGCGAAAATATCGGGCAGCACATATAGGCAGGTGGCCTCGTTCGCACCGATCGCCAGCGTCCCATGAGGCGAGCTCGACTGGTCGGCCACGGCGCGCAGCGATTCATTGCGCAGCGTCAGTAGCTTTCCGGCATATTCGAGCAAAGCCTCGCCGGCCACCGTCAGCCGGACGGATTTGCCCACGCGATCGAAAAGTTTCTGCCCGTACTCCTGCTCGAGCTGGCGGATTTGCGCGCTCACGGCGGGCTGCGAGCGATACAATTTCTGGCCTGCGCGCGAAAAGCTTCCCTGCTTGGCGATCTCCAAGAATGTGATGAGATGGTCGAAGTCCATTTTGGGTGAAGCGAATTATAGCAAAAACGCGGGCCCTGGCAGGGCTAAAGGCGGTAGGACGTATTCATTTTCCGCTCACTTCTTGGCGGGCGCGCCCGCTTTGCCCTTCGACGGGTAGCACACGGTCGGGTCGCGCCATTCGCGCCCGTCGCGCCGCAAAAGCTCGAACGACGCCTCCGGTCCCCACGATCCGGCCGCGTAATCGGGAAAATCGGTTGGCGGTGTGGACCCCCACGCGTCGAGAATGGGTTGCACCACGCGCCACGAAGCTTCCACCATGTCCGCGCGCTGAAACAAAGTGGGGTCGCCTTTCATGCAGTCGTAGATCAGCGTCTCGTATCCCGTTTGCGGCGTCGCGCCGAAATAATCCGAATACGCGAACGTCATATTGACGGAGCCGAGCTTCACCACCGGTCCGGGAACCTTCGCCTCGAAGTTTAGGCAAATTCCTTCGTCTGGCTGGATGTCGATGATGATTTCGTTCGGTGGCAGCGTGCCAACCGTCGTCTTGCGAAACAGCATGAACGGAGGCCGCCGAAAGCGGATCACGATTTGCGTGGCCACATTGGACATCCGCTTTCCGGTGCGCAGATAAAAAGGCACGCCGGCCCAGCGCCAGTTGTCGATGTGCAGCGCCATGGCAACGTAAGTCGGAGTTTGCGAATCGGGCGCCACGTGCGGCTCGCTGCGATAGGCGGGAACGGGTTTTCCGTCGATTGCACCGGCGCCATATTGGCCGCGGACGGAGTCTTTCAGCGCCGCTTCGGCGCTGAGCGGCTGGATCGCGTGCAGCACTTTTACTTGCTCGTCGTGCACGGCGTCCGCTTCAAACGAAATCGGCGGCTCCATGGCGCAAAGCGTGATCAGCTGGAAGATATGATTCGGGACCATGTCGCGCAGCGCGCCAGCCGTTTCGTAATATCCGCCACGCTGCTCCACTCCCAGCGTCTCCGATACGGTCACCTGCACGTGATCGACGTAGCGCCGGTTCCAAACCGGCTCGAAAATTCCGTTGGCAAATCGGAAAGCGATGATGTTCTGGACCGTTTCCTTCCCCAGGTAGTGGTCGATGCGGAAGATCTGCTTTTCCTCCAGCACTTTTCCGATCGTCTTGTCGAGTTCGATGGCCGACGCCAGATCGTGGCCGAACGGTTTCTCGATCACCACGCGCCGCCATTTTTCGCCTTCTTGTTTCGTCAACTCGGCTTTGCCCAACTGCTCGACGACCACCGGGAAAAATTCAGGGCTGACGGCGAGATAAAAAATCGCGTTTCCCGCGGTGCCGTGCTCTTTTTCGACCTGCCCGAGCGTATCCTTGATTTTCGAGTAAAGGCTCGGCTCCTTGAAATCACCGGAGACGTAATAGATCCGCTTGACGAACCAGTCCCAAATCTCTGTCGTCACCTCGCTCGTGGCGAACTGATGGATCGTCTTGGTTGCGAAATCGCGGAATTGTTCGGTGGTGTACGGCTCGATGGATACGCCGATGATGGCGAACTGCTCGGGCAATAATTTACCGGCCGCAAGGTTGTAAATCGCCGGGACCAGCAGGCGCTTGGTTAGGTCGCCGCCCGCGCCGAAGACAACTACCGCGCAGGGGCCCGCAGGTCCGCCAAGCGCGTCCTGCGATATATTCGTCGAGTCGGTGGCGTTCACGTTGACCGCTCCCCTGAATCTGGCTGGTTGGAATGCGACTGCGCGGCGGAAGACTCAGCCTAGGCCAGCGCCTGCTGCACTGCCCGCTGAAGCGTTTCCAGGCCGGCCGCCACGTCCGCTCCCAGGTGAACTCTCAGCGCCCGGCGATTGCGCTCCGCCAGCACCTGGAAATCGCCGCGAGCCTGCGCCGCCTTCACGATCCCGAAAGTGTATTTCTGTCCGGGCACGGGAAGGTCATTGGCATCATCGCAAGTGATCTGCAGAAACACGCCGGAGTTCGGCCCGCCCTTGTAAGCTTGCCCGGTCGAGTGCAGAAAACGCGGGCCGAAGCCGAGGCATGTGGCCACTCGCCGCTTGTCACGCACCGCGTGCCGGATCGACTGCAACCGCGATTCGTGCGCGTCGTTCATCTGGACGTAACCGAGCACGGCGAAATAATCTCCCGCCTTCAATCGCCCCAGATGCGCGCGCAAATAGCCGACTAGCGTGGCGTCTTTCCCGGCGGCCTGCTTCAGCGCGGCGGCATTCTTTTCGTCCGTAAAAAGTTTGACGCCCGCATCCTGCAACACCGGCGACTCCGACGGCAGCGATCCGGATTTTTCGTACGCATCGGTCAGCTTGCGCGTCTCGATCTTGCTCGCCTCCACGTCCGGCTGGTTAAACGCATTGATCCCGATGATCGAGCCGGCGACGGCGGTCGCAATTTCCCAGCGGAAAAATTCCTGCGCAATGTCGTAAATCTCAGGAACGGAGATCCGCACCACGGGCTGCCCCGCCTTTTCAAGCGCCGCCACAGCCGCCTCTTGCTTCGCATCCGGCCCGCTTTCCAGCCGCAAATACACGAACACGCGATCGTTCCCATAAACTTCGGGCGCACCAAGCCGCTCGCGATCGACTGGGATGATGCCGTGCCCTTCCTTGCCGGTGGATTCGGCCAGCAACTGCTCGAGCCAAGCCCCCAGATCGGAAATCCCCGGCGACGTGAAAATCGTGACTTTGTCGCGGCCGCCTTTGGCCAGCGTTCCCAGAATCGCACCCAGCATCGCGCCAGGATTTTGATCCGCTGGCACGGACGCGCCACACGCGGTCACCATTTTCTTCGCGCGCTCGAGAAACTTCCCGATGTCGATTCCCTGGATCGCCCCCGGCACCGCGCCGAAATCAGACAGCGCCGAATACCGCCCGCCAATCGACGGCAGTCCAAAGAACACGTGGCGAAACCCGTCGCCCTCGGCCACTTTCTGCATGTGCGAGCCGGGATCGGTTATCGCGATGAAATGCTTCCCCGCCTCAGCCGCACTGACCTTCTGCTTCACCCGCTCGAAGAAGTACTGCTTGAAAATATTGGGCTCGAGCGTGCTGCCGGACTTGCTGGAGACGATGAACACAGTCTTAGCCAGATCGAGCTTCGATTCCAGCGTCTTGATTTGTGCCGGATCGGTCGAATCCAATACAAGAAATTCAGGAAAGCCCGCGATCCTGCCGAACGTAAGTTTCAGGACCTCCACGCAAAGGCTCGACCCACCCATCCCGAGCAAAACCGCATGCGTGAAGCCCGCGCCGCGAATTTCCTGCGCCACTTTCTTGAAGCTGTCCAAATTCTCGATCTGTTCGTCAACGATTCCGAGCCACCCGAGCCATTTCGCCTCGTCGGCGTTCGTCCACAGCGACGCATCGCGCCCCCACAGGCGCTGCACTTTCTTGTTGGATTTCCAGTCCTCCAGAGTGGCCTTGACGGCCTTGGCGAGCGGCTCGGGCAATGTGTCGATCATTGTTTTCCGATCATTATTTCCAAATCACGGTTTTCCGCTGGATGGTCCGTCGGGGCCTGCACCGGAAGTCGCGAGCTTGGACTGCTTTTCTACCGCGGCAAGCAATTCGTCGAAGGCCTTCGCAAAAAGTTTCACGCCGTCTTCGGTCAGCTGATCGGTCACAGCCTTCATTGAGATGCCCGATCGGTCCAGATCGGCCATGGTCTTTCGCGCGCCGTCGATATTTTCCTCCAGGCTCGCGCGCGGTTTCCCGTGATCGCGAAAAGCGTCAAACGTCGCCGGCGGCACGGTGTTCACCGTATCAGGCCCAATCAGCTCTTCCACATAGAGCACGTCGCTATACGCGGGATTCTTCGTCCCCGTGCTCGCCCACAGCACGCGCTGCGTGGTGGCGCCCTTCGCCGCCAGCGCCTGCCACCGCGGCCCGCTGAAAATTTTCTTGTACTGTTGGTAGGTCAGCTTCGCGTTGGCAATGGCAACCTTGCCTTGCAAACTCTTCAGTAATGCCTGATCGGCACCGGCTGCCGGATCCTTCAGCATCCCGTCGATCTTGCCGTCAATCAACACATCGATGCGGCTCACAAAGAAACTCGCGACGCTCGCCACCCGGCTCACATCCCCGCCTCGGGCCACAAGATCCTCCAGCCCTGAAATATAGGCCTCCGCAACCTGCTCATAGACGCCCTGCGCAAAAAGCAGCGTCACGTTGATGTTGATCCCGCTGCCGATCAGCTCGCGAATCGCCGGAATTCCCTCCGCCGTTCCCGGCACCTTGATCATAACGTTCTCGCGTCCCACCGTTTTCCAGAGCCGCCGCGCCTCGTCCTTCGTCTCCTGCGTCTTGTGCGCCAGATAGGGAGAAACTTCCAGGCTCACGTACCCGTCGCGCCGCTTGGTCTGGTCGTACACTCCGCGCAGCGCGTCCGCCGCATCCTGAATATCTCGAATCGCCAGTGTCTCGTAGATGCCCTTCGCGTCCAGCCCGCCCTTGCGCGCCAGTTCACCGAGCGGCTTTGTGTAGTCAGGGCTGCTCGAAAACGCCTTCTCGAAAATCGTTGGATTCGACGTCATACCGCGCAAGCCGTCATCCTGAATCAGCCGCGCGAGCTGTCCCGTGGTGATCAGGTCCCGCCGAATATAGTCAAACCAGATCGACTGCCCGAATTTGATGAGTGCCTTCAGTGGATTTTCATGCTGCGAGGCTTGCTGGGAGGGAGCCGGTACCTTCGTGGTTGTGCTCATTTCACTCTCCTGACCGTCCAATATCCATTTTAGCGCACGCCACGCCGTGAAGCGAAACTTCCTCGAAATCGTCCCAGTGTGACCCGGCCACCTTAAATCTCGCTAACGCGCTGATTACAGACTCGCTACCGATCCACCATCGACACGGTAATTCGAACCGGTAATAAAAGTCGCCTGCTCCGACGCGAGAAACACGCATATCCCCGCCGTCTCCTCCGGCTTTCCGGCGCGGCCCAATAGGATATTCGGCCGAAATTCGCGTAGCAGAATCTGCTCCGCTTCTGGAATGCTCACGCTGCGGTCTCTCGCCGTCTGCGCCAGAAATCCGTCCAGCAGCGGAGTGCGAATGAATGCGGGCGAGACGGTGTTGATCAAAATGTTGTCCTTGCCGTAGGCCTTCGAGAGGCTTTTCGTCAGGCTGTTGAGCGCGGATTTCGACGCGTTGTAGTGCGGCATCATCGGATCGGGCTGCACGCCGGACTCCGACGAAATATTGATGATGCGCCCCCACTTCTGCTTCCGCATGTGCGGCAGCGCCGCACGTGTTGCACGCACGGCCGAAAGAACGTTCAAATTGTAAACGTCCATCCATTCCTCATCCGTCAGATCGTCGAACGATCCGAAGCGCCCCGCTCCGCCCGCGTTGTTCACCAGAATATGCACCGTGCCGAATTTCTTCACCGCTTCTTCGACCGGCAGCCTCGCGCCCTCGGCCGTGGTCACGTCGGATGCTACCGCGTGAACCGTCGCGCCCGTGCCGCGCATTTCCGCCGCAGCCGTCTCCAGCTCTTTGGCGTTGCGGCTGTTAATCACCACCGTTACGCCCTCGCGCGCAAACCCCTCCGCGATCGAACGGCCGATTCCCTTGCTTGATCCGGTCACGACCGCGACCTTTCCCTTTAATCCCATTTCCATCTTCGATCTCCTTGAATCTAGCGCCGCTCCGGCCCGCTCCCGGCGCGATATTGCCGCAATAGCCTGAACGGCCTCAGCACCGCGTACAGCGGCGCCAGCGCGCGCGGCAACCCCATCGACGCGCTGTCTTCATCGGCAGGCAGAGTCGTCAATCGCATCGAGTATTGCCATCCCGCCACCGCACCCGCCACCATCCGCCGCCGATAACCAAAGCGTTCGCCAGCCCCGCGTTCGGGCGCCCCCCGCATCAGATGCCTGCGCACAATATCGGATGCGATCGCAGCAGCCGCTGAATCACGCTCCACATGCGTGGCCATCTGCCGCGGCAGCGGCGCTCCAAGCAGCTGGTTCGCCAGCGCCAGGCCCAGATTCAGCATGCGTCCCGCTCGCAAATCGTCCGCGCGCTTCACTACCGCGCTCCAATCGATTCGCGGATGCGACCGCACGAACTCCGCAACGTCCGCGATCCACGAAATCCGGTCCCAGAAATCCTTCGATCCGTGAACGCACAGCAGCAAAACCATGTCTTCGGCGGCGAACGTCGCAATCTCGTGCCCGCTGATCCCCACGGGCACCAGCCGTCGCGCCATCTCGTTCAGATCGGGCCGCACAGGAAAATGCCGCAACGTGAACTCGGTGTGAAATTCCACGATCATCCCCCGCTGCTCGTCGCGGTAGTCGTATTCTCCCGGCACCACACTTGATGACGCGCCCGAGTCGAAATTCCAGACATGATTCGGC
The DNA here is from genome assembly GCA_963800535.1 of uncultured Acidobacteriota bacterium. Lineage (GTDB taxonomy): Bacteria > Acidobacteriota > Terriglobia > Acidiferrales > UBA7541 > Palsa-295. The sequence continues at coordinate 6,059 of CAWDBK010000016.1, read as the reverse complement.
CGGTAGCCCAACCCCTTCATGATCGCGTCGATCTCGGCCATATCGCGCTGCCGCACGATGATGTCGAGATCCTCGAACTCCCGCAGCGCCACGTCGCCATACGCGTCCACCGCAAGCACGGGCCCCTTGTAAGGCATCGCCTGCACGCCGCTCGCGCGCAGCAAATCCATTAGCTTGATTAATTCTGCCGTCAACGAAAGGCAGCGCAACGCATTTGCACGCGCGCCTTTGGTCAGCCGCTCCAAATGATTCGCGGGGACAAGATCGGTTGCGGTGGCAGCGATATTCCGCGCGACAAGCGGCAGTATCGAATTCACTGCGGACGCGTTTACGACGAATTCCCAATCCAGCGGCGCCGCGCAAAGCTCGCGAATGTCGCGCGCCACAGCCGGCTCGACCACCATGCGCGCGCAAGCCACCAGCAATCTTTTCTCGGGACTCACAAATTCGTGCGCGGGGGAGCTCATCGACGCTGCTCAGCGAAGCGGCGAGGAGATTCTACGATGAAAGCGGCGGATTGCCCGGACGATTCAATGCCAGGTGGTCAAGAACGCAGGAAGCGTAACGCAGGCGCCGTCATTCTGAGCGGAGTGTCACGACGTCTTTTCTTCAGCCCGTTCCTGCGGGCTGTCGGGACACGCAGTCGAAGAATCTCTCTTGAGCTTACGTTTAACGCACTACCTCAGTAGCCAAAATCTCGCGGAGTTTCATGGTGAGCGTAGCGAGGGTGAAAGGCTTTTGCAGAAGCGGCGCATCCGTCCCCAAAATCCCTTGATGCACAACAGCCTGATCCGTGTAACCCGACATGTACAGAACCTTGATATCCGGCCGGGCCGCCTGGACCCGCTCGGCCAATTCCCGGCCGCCGATTCCCGGCATCACCATGTCCGTCATCAGCAGGTGAATCACGCCCTGGTGCATCGCGGCCAGTTCGATCGCCGTGTGGCCATCCGCCGCGACGATCACGGTGTATCCGCTCATTTCCAGATACTCGCGAGCCAGCTCGCGCACCCCGGCCTCGTCCTCCACCAGCAGCACCACTTCCGATCCGCGCGGCAGGGCGCTCGCCTTATCGCCGGCGCGCGGATCCGCCGCCGCTTCGTCTTCGATTCGCGGCAGGTAAATCTTGAAAGTCGTCCCGTGTCCGGGCTCGCTGTAGACCCACACGTATCCGCCGCTCTGTTTCACCACGCCGTAGACAGTCGCGAGTCCCAGCCCCGTGCCCTTCCCTTTTTCCTTCGTGGTGAAAAACGGCTCGAAAATGTGCGCCTGCGTCTTCTGGTCCATGCCGCAGCCGTTGTCGGTAACGGCCAGCATCACGTACTTTCCCGGCGCAACCACGGCGGGTGAGTGGGACACCGACGCATCGAATTCCACGTTCGCGGTTTCGATCATCAAGCGTCCACCCTTGGGCATGGCGTCCCGCGCGTTCACCGCCAGATTCATCACCACCTGCTCGATCTGGCTCCGATCCGCCTTCACCAGCCACAGGTCGGCCTTCGACGAAGTCTCGAGCTCGATATCCTCACCGATCAGCCGCTGCAGCATTTTTTCCATGTCCGCGACCACGCTGTGAACGTTCAAGACCTTCGGCGCTAGGATTTGCTTGCGGCTGAATGCCAGCAGTTGCTGCGTCAGCGCCGCGGCGCGCTGTGCCGCTGTCTGAATTTGCTCCGCGTTCCGGTGTAGCGGTTCGCCCACCGGCAAGCGGTCCGCGAGCAAATCCGCGTAGCCCTGAATCACCATCAGCAGGTTATTGAAATCGTGCGCGATGCCGCCCGCCAGCCGGCCGACGGCCTCCATCTTCTGCGCCTGCCGGAACTGCTCTTCGAGCTGCTTGCGGTCCGTCACATCCAGCGCCATGCAGATCGCGCCTTGCACTCCACCGGAGGAATCTCGCAGCGGCTCCACGTGGCAGGCATACGAGCCTTTTTTCCACTCCACCGGAAACGTCACGGGGTCGCCCGCCACCGCGCGCAAGTGCGCCGCGATCGGCGTGAATGATTGGTCGTTCGTCTCGAAATATTCGGAAAGCGTCATGCCCACGATCTGATTTGGCTTCAGGCCCAGCCGCGCCAGTCCCGAGCCTTCCGCCGAAGTGAACCGAAGATTCTTGTCCACCGTCCACAAAACCGCCGGCAGCTGTTCGATCAGCAGTCGCAGCCGCGCATCGCTCTCGCGCGCGCGCTCCTCGGCGCGTTTGCGCTCGATCGCCAGCGCAATCTGCCCGCCCACGGACGACAGGAATTCCAGATCCCGCTGCGTGTACACATTCTCGCGTTCGTAATTCTGCACCACCAGCACGCCGATCGTTTCCGCCGGCGTCCGCAGCGGCACGCCCAGCCACGAAGGGCACGGCGTTCCCACCAGCTCCACGTCGCCCTTGCTCGCCAGTTGGTCGAACCGCGCCTGCGAAATCAGCGCCGCTTCGCCCGTGCGGTACACGTACGAAGTGCAGCTCCGGTCCAAATCTTGCAGCTCGTCGGGTGGTGGAGCCGCATCGTAGCGGTCCACGAAGAAAGGAAAGTGGAATTTGTCGGTCGCCGAATCGCGCAGCGCGACGAAACAATTCCCCGCGTCCAGCACCTTGCTCAGCGCCGCGTGAATCAGCCGCAGCAGCGCGTCAAGATTCTCCGTCACGCTCACGGCGTGAATAATCTCCGTCGTAACCTGCCGGATCAATTCCGATCGCTTGCTTTGCGTCACGTCCTCGGCGGTTCCGTCGTGGCTGATGATTTTCCCGCTCGCGTCCCGCACCGCGCGCACGTTCATCGATATCCAGATTGTGCTGCCGTCCTTTCGCAGCATCGGGCATTCGAATCCTTCGACAGTGCCCTCCGCCTCCAGCCGGCGCTTCAGTTCCTCATGTGATTCAGGGTCGGCGTAAAGCGGCCTGCCGAAATCAGAGATTTCACGAATCATTTCCGCTGGCGATGCATAGCCTGTGATGCGAGCCATGGCGGGGTTCACGGTAACCAGGCGACACTCCGGCGTGGATTCGAAAAAACCTTCCACGGCGCTTTCAAAAATGCGGCGGTATTTCTCCTCCGCGGCCTGCTGCGCCTTTTCCGCCACGCCGCGTTCGGTGATGTCTTCGTAGATCGCGAAGGTGCCCGTCTGCCCGCCCTTCACCACCAGCGGAACGGCCAGAATCCGCACATCGACAACCGAACCATCCCGCCGCCGCCTCTTGTCCGCGATGCGCACGATCTCGCCGTTCATCACTCGATCGATGTACCCAAGCATTTCCTCCTCGCCTTGGGGAGGCGCGATCAGAGACGGAAGCTTTCGCCCTATAATCTCCGCAAGCTTGTATTGGAAGAGCCGCTCGAACGCGGGATTGCAAGTCTGCACGTGATGGTGCAGATCCATCGCCACAATCGCCAGCGGGTTGTTTTCCGTCAGCGCATTCGCAAATGCGGTGTTTTCAGCCAGCTTCTGCTCGGCCGCCAGCCGTTCGCTGATGTCCTTGGTCACCACCAGCACCGCGTCTTGTCCATTGAATGCCAGCCGTTGGCTGGTCACCTCGACCGAAAAAACCTCGCCGTTCTTCCGGCGATGTCGCATGTGGCCCACGCCGTCCGGCGAGACGCCCAGTTTGCGCAGTGAATCCAGAAATGCCGGCACATCTTCAGCCGGCCGCAACTGGGTTATCTTCATGGCCAGCAATTCTTCGCGCGAATAGCCGTATTGCCGCAGTGCCGCGGCGTTTATCTCCAAAATCTCGAGCGTTTGCTGTTCGCAGATGTACATCGCCAGCGGATTCTTGGTGAAAAGCACTTCAAACTGGCGATCGGCGGAGACCACGTTTTCGCCGCGAGCGAAACCGTTCGCGGGCGCATCCAGCGTCGAGCTTCCGTCCGCGCGCTTCAAGGCGTGCGTCGGAGCGTACTGCTTCAGGTGCAGCTTCGAGTTCTTGCTCGACATAGTTTGTAGACGGCTGTAGGGCCGGAGTTTACGCAAGACTCCGAGGACATCCCCCCTTCAATTTATAAGCCGGGTACCAGGGGTCACAATGGTACGTTGGTACCAGTCGATGCCTGAGTTGCGCCAACACTTACTCGTATCCAGACGGTCGTAATTCCGCGCCATCCCCTAAAAACTGGATGGCAACCGCTCAAATCACCCGAGTAAGATGGTCCTGCGCATGAATTTATCGATCACTCGCGCGCCCCATCGAGGCAACGGATGACTAAGGGAAATATAGTTCCGGGCGCCAGTTCCTCGCACCCGGGCAGCGGCGCCGACGAATACGAAGATCTCCTCGCCGCCCGCGAATCTGATCCCTTCCGCCTCCTTGGCCCGCACTGGATCGAGCGCGGCGGCGAAAAAGCCCTCGCCATTCGCAGTCTGCGCCCCGATGCCAGCGGCCTTTCCATCGCCTGGGGCGCCGCCGGCCCCGGCGAAGCGATCTTTCCCGCCGCGGAAATCGACCCCGGCGGCTTGTTCGAAGCCGTCATCCCCGCGAGCACGCTCGGTCTGGACGGTGACGAAGCGATCGAGCCCACCACTTATCGCCTGCGCTTCCTCTTCCCCGACGGCGCCACCTTCGAAACTTACGACGCCTACGCCTTCCCGCCGATCCTCACCGAATACGATCTCTACCTCTCCGGCGAGGGCACGCATTACCTGAATTACGAAAAGCTCGGCGCGCACGTCCGCGAAATGGCCGGTGTCACCGGCGTCGAATTCGCCGTCTGGGCGCCGAACGCCCAGCGCGTCAGCGTCGTCGGCAATTTCAACAGCTGGGACGGCCGCGTCGCCCCCATGCGCAGCCGCGGGCCAACGGGCATTTGGGAAATCTTTCTGCCCGGGCTAGCCGAAGGCGCGCTCTACAAATTCGAAATCTTCTCGCGCGTCGGCGAACACCTCGGCCTGAAATCCGATCCCTACGGCTTCGCGGCGGAAATGCGCCCGAAGACCGCGTCGGTCGTCACCGATATCGACCGCTACTCATGGAACGACACCGCGTGGCTTACCGCGCGTGCCTCGCGCGATTGGCTCCATTCGCCGATGTCCATCTACGAAATCCACGCCGGCTCCTGGCGCCGCAAAGCCGACGAAGGCGACCGCTGGCTCACCTATCGCGAGCTCGCCGATGAACTCATCCCCTACGTCAAGCAGATGGGCTACACGCACATCGAGCTGATGCCCATCATGGAGCATCCTTTCGACGCGTCCTGGGGCTACCAGACCGCCGGCTATTTCGCCGTCACCAGCCGCTTCGGCACGCCCGCCGACTTCATGTATTTCGTCGACCGCTGCCACCAGGAAAATCTCGGCGTGATTCTCGATTGGACGCCCGCGCATTTCCCGCGCGACGCGCACGGCCTGGCGTTCTTCGACGGCACGCACCTCTACGAGCACGAAGACCCGCGCAAAGGCGCGCATCCCGACTGGGGCACGCTCGTTTTCAACTACGGCCGCAACGAAGTGCAGAATTTTCTGCTGTCGAACGCGCTCTTCTGGGTCGACAAGTACCATATCGACGGCCTGCGCGTGGACGCCGTCGCGTCCATGCTCTACCTCGACTACTCACGCGCGCACGGCGAGTGGATTCCCAATCAGTTCGGCGGCCGCGAAAATCTCGAAGCCATCGCCTTCATCAAGCGGCTCAATGAAGTCCTGCACGTCCGCCATCCTGGCGCGCTCACCATCGCCGAGGAATCCACCTCGTGGCCCGCGGTTTCGCGCCCCACCTACATCGGCGGCCTGGGCTTCGATTTGAAATGGAACATGGGCTGGATGAACGACGTCCTCAAGTACATGCACGAGGACCCCATCAACCGCCAATACCATCACGGCAAGTTGACCTTCTCCATGCTCTACGCCTTCCACGAAAATTTCATCCTGCCGCTCTCGCACGACGAAGTGGTCCACGGCAAGCGCTCGCTGCTGGAAAAAATGCCCGGCGACGACTGGCAGAAGTTCGCGAACCTGCGCCTGCTGTTCGCTTACCTCTTCGCGCATCCCGGCAAGAAACTGCATTTCATGGGCGGCGAGCTCGGGCAGCGCAGCGAATTCTGGGAAGCGTCGACGGTCGAATGGTCGCTCGAAAA
>CAWDBK010000015.1:0-69604 GCA_963800535.1 uncultured Acidobacteriota bacterium | reverse complement strand
GATGTATTGCTGGCGTGCGCGTGGAAGCGGTGAATGCGTTGCGCAACATGGCCGCGATCGGCGAGATGGATCGGACGATCACTCCGTGGACGTGCTGCGCGAGCGGATGCAGAGGATCCGATCACTGAAATCCGGCTGGAAAGTGTGGCGGCCATACGCGATATCGGGCCGTGCCAGAAATTCTAGATGCGATTTCAGCGCCAGCCGAACTTCCCCTCGCGGCTTTCGAAATCCATTTCTTTTCGAATTCGATTCCCTGATTCTGTTTGCGTCGCTCGGCGCGGTTTTGTTTGCTGCTGTCAGCGCATCCGCGCGGCACGGCCTTCCTTCGCCTGGTCCCTCGCAATCGGGCAATCGCTCGACCTCCGATCTGAATGGCATGATCGCCGCGCATGATGGCGATCACGTGAGGGTGAGACCGATCTCGGCAATATTTCAATGAACACGCGCAACACGACCGCCGATGTCCTGGCGCACCGAGTTCATCTGGAAACCGACGGCAGCCAAAAAGACGCTCAGCAGCTGCTGAAGAGCTTCACCATTTCGGCGCGCACGACCAGCGACGGCGTGCTGCTGAAAGCCGACGGCCCGGAACGGCAATGGCGCCGGACGGCTCTGGGTGACGCATGGAAATCGACATGCCGAAAAATGCGAGCGTCGACGTTAACCACGGGCGGGGGAAATATCGACGCAACGCAGATTCGAAGGCCGCGTGGGCTTGGCGACAGCCGGCGGGAACATCACCGCGGGCGACATCGGCGGCCCCGCGCGCCTGGAAACCGGCGGCGGCAACATCATCGCGAAAAATGTTTCGGGCGAGCTGTTTGCCAACACTGGCGGCGGGCACATCACCATCGGATCGGTGGCCGGCGACGCCACGCTAAAACCGGCGGCGGCCACATCCGCGTGACGTCGGTGCAGGGAACCGCGCATTTTGAAACCGGCGGCGGAAATATCACTCTCGAACATTCCGGCGCGGAGCTGGCGGCGGAAACGGGCGGCGGCGAAATCACGGTGGGCGAAGCGGCCGGTGTGGTTCGCGCGCACACCAGCGGCGGCGGAATCAAGGTCGTGCGCACGTTCGGACCTACGGACCTGGAAACTTCCGGCGGCAGCATCTATCTGACGCAAGTGGACAGCGCGGTGAAAGCCTCGACCAGCGACGGCGGAATCACGGCGTGGTTCGTCGCGCCAAAGAAGGCTCCCGGAGTCTGCGAGCTGCAATCGAGCTCCGGCGACATCATCGTGCATCTGCCGCGCGAATTGCCGGTGACGATCGACGCGCTGGTGATGCATGGCGGCGATCATCGCGTGATCGTCGATCCGGCTTTTCCGCTGAAGGTCAGCTACGACGACCTGAAAGGTTCGCACACGGTTCGCGCCGAGGGCGACCTGAACGGCGGCGGCGAGCTGCTGAAAGTTGCGCACGGTGGCGGGAAACATCCGCTTCGTGCTGAGCGACGCAAACACGCAAATGGAAATGTCGCGGCAACAGATGCAGCAGCTGCAGCAGCAGACGCAGCAGTTGCAACAGCAGCAGGCCGAACGCGAGAAACACGGTCACGATCACGGCCAGAAACAGGACCAGCCTGACGACGATCCGAACGAGTAGCGGCAGGGATGCGAATAGGCGCCGCGCGCATTAAGAAGTGACCGGCTCCAGGGTGGAGCGGGCAAACTGGTTTCGGGTCCGTAAAGTCGAGGTTGCACGATAGGGGGCGTACAGTGCAAACGATGACGCAAGGTGTATCCCTTCGGGTCTATGGGAACGCGCGCTGGTGTTGCTGGCCGGCGCTCCTGTTCGCCTGTCTGCCGAGCTTCGCGAACACCGACGAAGTCTACAACCAATCGTTCAAGCTTTCCTCCGGCGGGCACTTCCAGCTCGACAACGTGAACGGCTCGGTGCAGGTCGAGGGCTGGGACCGCGACGAGGTCGAGGTGCAGGCGGTGAAATCCGCGCCGAGCGACGCGCGCGCCTTGCAGGACGTGAAGATCGAAGTCGAAAGCACGCCTGGAACGGTGGCCGTACACACGCATTATCCTTCGACAGACATCGGTGAAGTAGCCGTGGAATACCACATTCGCGTCCCCAATCGCACGCTGCTGGCCTGCGTGACGACAGTGAACGGCAGCCTGAGCGTGCGCGGCGTGAATTCCGGCGGCGATCTGAAATCCGTAAACGGCAACGTGGAAGTAACCGACAGCTCCGGGCGGTTCAGCGCCAAGACCACGAATGGCGACGTGCACGTGGAACTGCGCAAGCTGAACGTTGGCAATGTGGGAAACGCCGGCGCGCCGATGAATGTGGAAACGGTGAACGGCTCGGTGGTGCTCGGCCTACCTTCGAATGCCAGCGCCGATCTGAAAGTGCGGAACACGAACGGCGATCTCTATTCCGATTTTCCGGTGAGCTCCTCGGAAGCGATACCCGGCACGCGCGCATTTCACGGCAGGATCGGGCACGGCGGGGGTCCGATTTCGGTGCGGACCGTGAATGGCGGGATTCGGCTGCTGCTGGAACATCCCGGCGTTTGAAGAATTTCGCGAAGCAGCAACCCACGAAGCTGCTGCTTCGCTTTTCCTGGTTCTACCGCTCAGCGTCAGTTTTCACGCTTGTACCAAATCCGTCCCTCCGTACAGTTTCTATTAGTTCGGGCATCTGCTACGTTCAGTGTGTAAGTCCGCAAGCCAAGCATCGCCGCAAGAGCAACTCCCCAGCAAGGTCAGTAGAGCCAAAGCCCCAAGAAAAACAGAAATCGAAGCAGAAACAAGGTGGACCACAGACTGTGAGTTGGCCGCACGAACGCACGCCTCGATCGTCCGCTACCGTCGCGCCCGCGCGTCACAATGCCCTCCTCGATCCCGACGCTTCTCAGTCGATCGTCGGAGTCCCAGACGATAAAAAGGGTGTTACAGCGCGCAACCCTTTTTGCGCCCTAAACCACTGAAAACAAACAAAACGTGTGCCAAAGAAGTGTCACAAAATTTCAAAAGCCCTTTTTTTAGCTCTGCGCGCCGATCACGCCGCCGAAACGGCGCCAACCTTGTCGTTCTTGTCATTGCTGGCCCCCAGCGTTATAAGGTCTGCGGGGAATACAACTGGGGTGGTCGTCAGGAGCTTGCAATGAAGCGAAGCAGCCATCGCATTTTGACGACTCATGTGGGGAGCCTGCCGCGTCCCGCGGATTTAATGGCGCTGTACAGGGAAGAAGCACCGGCCGCGAAGCTGGAGCCGCAAGCTGGCGACCGCCGTCGGCGATGTGGTCCGCAAACAGGTCGACGCCGGAATCGACGTGGTGAACGACGGCGAATACGGCAAGCCGATGACGGACGAAGTCGACTACGGAGCGTGGGCGACATACGTTCACGGGCGCGTCAGCGGTTTTGAGATGCGCGATTTGCCGCAGGATTTCAACATCCTGAAATCCCTGATGGGCGGTAGCAAAGACCGCCGGGATTTCGCGGAATATTACAGCTCACCCGAGGCTTACGCCGGTCCCACGTCCCGCCTGATGCGCTTCCCGTTGAACGTGGCACCTATCCGCTACACGGGACACGAAGTGATTCAGCGCGACATCCGGAATCTGAAGGCGGCGTTGGCGACTGCGGGTAAGAGCGCGGAGGATGCGTTCATGACCGCGGTGGTGACGGGCGTGAGTATTCTGCCCGGCGAATACTACAACAGCCTGGAAGAGCAAGCCACGGCGGTGGCCGAAGCAATGCGCGAGGAGTACAAAGCGATCACCAGCGCGGGAATCAACCTGCAGCTGGACGATCCCATCATCGTCAACGTGTACGAATGGCAGTATTCGATCAGCGGGGACATGGCCGGGTTCCGGAAGTGGGCGGCGGAGCACATCGAGCTGGTGAATCACGCGCTGGCGGGAATTTCGGAAGATAAAGTGCGGTACCACATCTGCTGGGGAAGCTGGAAAGGTCCGCACAGCACGGATTTGCCGCTGCGTGAGGTGGTCGATCTGATGCTCAAGGTGAAAGCGAGCCAATATTCGGTGGAAGCCGCCAACCCCCAGCACGAGCATGAATGGAAAGTGTGGAAAGACGCGAAGCTTCAGGAAGGGAAAGCAGTGATTCCCGGAGTAGTGACGCATAAGACGAACGTGCTCGAGCATCCGGAGACGATCGCCGACCGGATTGTGCGCTATGCGGAAGCGGTGGGACGCGAGAACGTGATCGGCAGCACCGATTGCGGCATGGGCGGGCGGATTCATCCTTCGATCGCCTGGGCGAAGTTGAAGGCGCTGGCCGAGGGAGCCGCGCGGGCGAGCGATGAGCTTTGGGGACGCAAGACGCGGTCGGCGCAGAATTGATGTGAGGGTTTATCCGTGATGAAAAGCTCTCGAGCGAAATCGATTTGCCTAATCGGCACGACGGCTGTCGCTGTAGCGGCGTTGATTGTTGGCGCGCCCGTGATGCACGCCTATCCCGATCCAGCAAAGGATGTGAAAATCGGCCCGAACGATATCGGTGGCGTGGTAACAAGCAGCAGAGGCCCGGAGGCTGGCGTTTGGGTGATCGCGGAGACGAGAGATTTGCCAACGCGCTACATCAAGGAAGTAGTCACCAACGATCGAGGTCAGTATTTGATTCCTGATCTTCCCGGTCCGTTTACAACGTCACTCACTGAGCCTCCTAGTATCGGCAAACACGCGATGATCCCGGTGGACCGTGTCGACGTCCAGAAGGTGAGATACGTAGTGTGGGCACGTGGCTACGGGTTAGTCGACTCGCCGGTGGTTACAACCGAATTGGGGCAAACGGTTGATCTGAAACCGGAGGTGGCGCCGGATGCGCGGGCGGCGGCTCAATACTATCCGGCGAATTATTGGTACGCGCTGATGAACGTGCCGGCGGCGAATGAATTTCCGGGCACGGGCGCGAGCGGGAACGGAATTTTTCCGGGCGTGCGATCGCAAGCGGAGTGGATTCACCTGATCAAAACCGATAGCTGCGAATCCTGCCACCAGCTCGGCAACGCGTACACGCGGACGATTCCGGCGCTGTTCAACGACCTCGATCCGACGCAGGCGTGGATTCGCCGCGTCCAATCCGGACAAGCGGGCGCAATCATGATCGGCGGCCTCGGTCAGCTGGGAACGCAGCGCGCGGCGGCGCTGTTCGCCGATTGGACCACGCGCATCAAGAATGGCGAGCTGCCCAGCGAAGCCCCCGCGCGGCCGCAGGGGGCGGAACGCAACATCGTGATCACGCAGTGGGATTGGGCGGATGAGAAGGCCTACCTGCACGACGAAATCTCCACCGACAAGCGCGATCCGCACGTGAACGCGAACGGAATGATATACGGCTCGCCCGAAGAGAGCCGCGATTATCTGCCGGCGCTCGATCCAGTGCATGCGACGACGAGCCGGGTGCAAACGCAATTTCAGCCGGGCACGCCGGGACAGCCGCCGCCGCTGAAGCCTTCGGCGTTCTGGGGCGATGAAGCGATCTGGGACAGCCACACCACGGTCCACAACCCGATGTTCGACGAGCGGGGTCGGCTCTGGTTCACGGCGCGCATTCGCGGAGCGGACGATCCGGCGTTTTGCAAGGCGGGCTCGGATTTGATCTCGGCGAAATTGACGCCGCTCGATCGCTCGGGGCGGCAGCTGGAAATGTACGATCCGGCGACGAAGAAGATCGAGATGATCGACACGTGCTACGGCACGCATCATTTGCAATTCGCGCGGGACGCCAACGACACGCTGTGGACCAGCAGCGGGGGCGGTGGAGGAGTAGTCGGCTGGCTGAACGCAAAAATGTGGGATGCCACGCACGACGCCGCGAAATCGCAGGGATGGACGGCGCTGGTGCTCGATACGAATGGAAACGGCAAGCGTGATGCGTATGTCGAGGGCGCGCAGAATGTGGCGACGACGCCGGGTGGCGAGAGTCTCGGCAACGCGCAAGCGCTGAATGCCGCCGCCGATCCGACCAAGGACACGCGATTGAACGCGGCTTTCTACGGAATCGCCATCGGGTACGACGGAATGATCTGGGGATCGGTACTGGGATTTCCGGGCGGAATCGTGCGGCTGAACCCGGGGACGAATCCGCCCGAGACGGCGCTGGCGGAATATTACGAAGCGCCATGGAACGATCCGAAGGCAAAGACGTGGGGATTCTCGCCGCGGGGCATGGACATCGATACGAACGGCGTGGTGTGGGTGGCGCTGGCGAGCGGACATCTGGCGAGTTTCGATCGGCGGAAATGCAAAGGTCCGCTGAACGGACCGACGGCGACGGGTCGGCAATGTCCGGAGGGTTGGACGCTGTACCAGACGCCGGGGCCGAAGTTCAAGAACGTGACGCTTTCAGGCAGCGATGACTCGCATTACTACGTGTGGGTCGATCAGTTCGACACGTTGGGACTCGGGAAGAACACGCCGATCGTCACGGGAAACGATTCCGATTCACTGATCGCGTTGGTGAACGGAAAATTCATAATCCTGCGGGTGCCGTATCCGCTGGGATTTTTCGCTAAGGGAATGGATGGCCGCATCGACGACGCGCGAGCCGGATGGAAAGGCAAAGGCGTGTACACGACATGGGGCACGCGCACGGCATTTCACAGCGAGACGGGCAAGGGAACGCAGCCGAAGGTGGTGCATTTCCAATATCGCCCCGATCCGCTGGCGCACTGATGATCCGGCGAAACACTTCTCTTTGCTTTCTTGTGCTTGCTGTTGCCGCGCTCGTTAATGCAGTCCAAGTAGGAAACGCCAGACAACCCGCGACGTTCGGTCGACCAAAACCGCCGAAGTCGGTCCGCTTGTACGTGTTTGATTGCGGCACGCTGTATGTAGCCGATGTGAGTCGTTTTCAGCTGAAGAAGGAAGAAGTCGCCAATATCGATCTTTCCGTGCCGTGCTTCTTAATCTCGCATCCGAAAGGGACTCTGATCTGGGACACGGGCGCGGTTGCCGACACGGCCTGGACGCCGAAGGGCGATCGCATGTGGAATCTGCCTGCAATTCCCGTCGACGTGCATCTTGCGCTTCCCGACGGGCAGCAACGCGACCTGACGGTGAGAAGGAGGTTGGGACCACAGCTCGCCGAGACCGGCTACTCGACAGGCATGATCGACTACCTGGTTCTTTCGCATTACCATTACGATCACACCGCGAACGCGAACGAGTTTGCCGGAGCAACGTGGCTGGTTCGACAGGTCGAGCGCGAAGCCATGTTTGCGAACAAACCTCCGGCGACGACAGACCCTCAGACATATTCAAAACTGCGCGACGGCAAGACCAAAATCATCACCACCAACGACTACGATGTTTTCGGCGACGGAACCGTCGTGATTAAATTCGCTCCGGGGCACACGCCGGGACATCAGGTTCTCTATGTGAAGCTCGTCCACACCGGCGGCGTGGTGCTTTCGGGCGATCTCTATCACTACGCCGAAGAACGGACGCTGGGCCGCGTGCCGACGATCGACTTCAATCGGGACCAGACGCGCGCTAGCCGAGCGGCAATCGAAGCATTCTTGAAACAAACCAGAGCCCAGCTCTGGATCCAGCACGATCTTGCCGGAAACGCGAAGCTGAAGAAGTCACCTGCATATTATGATTAGCTGAATGGGCGACACCGCGAACGCTGCTCGTGAACCAAACACACCGTCGGGTTTGTTTCGGAGCATTCGTCCGCTCACCGCTGCTTCGGTGGCCCGCGATGCACTTGCCGGATTGCAACTCGCTGCACTGAACATTCCGCAGGTCCTCGGTTACGCGCAGATCGCCGGCATGCCCTTTGTCACGGGTCTCTATACGCTGCTGCTGCCCGTAGTGGGCTTCGCGGCGTTCGCTTCGTCGCGTTTCTTGGTTGTGGCCGCCGATTCTGCCACGGCGGCGATTCTCGCCGGAGGCATTTCGTCGATCGCGGCGGTAGGCAGTGAGCGCTATATCGCGCTCGCGAGTCTCGTAGCGTTGATGACCGCCGTCTTTCTGCTGGTGGCGCGGCTGTTGCGGATCGGATTCATCGCGGATTTTCTTTCGCGCACGGTGCTCGTGGGATTCCTCACCGGCATCGGTTTTCAGGTTGGAATTACTGTGCTGCCGCAAATGCTAGGGGGCGACGTCTCCTCCCGGCGCGCGCTCTTCCTGCTGGCGGGAATCATTCAGCACATTCGCGAAGTTCACCCGCTCACGCTCTACATTTCGATTGCCGTGCTGGCTGTGATTTTTCTATTGCATCGCATCGCACCGGGATTTCCTGGACCGATTCTGGCCGTGGCGGGCGGCGTGGCAGCGAGCGCGTATTTTCATCTGGCTTCGCGCGGCGTGGCGATCGTGGGGCCGGTCGCAGGAGGGCTGCCGCATGTGAGCATTCCGCCTTTCGCGTGGAGAGATGTGGAGACGCTCGTGCCGGTTGCAGCGTCGTGCCTGATGGTGGTCGTGGCGCAAAGCGCCGCCACCGCGCGCGCATACGCCATGCGCCACGGCCAGGCGCTCGATGAAAATGCCGACCTGCTGGGCCTTGCAACGGCGAATCTGGCCGCGGGGCTAAGCGGAACTTTCGTGGTCAACGGCAGCCCCACGCAGACCGCAATGGTCGAAAGCGCCGGCGGGCGAAGCCAGTTGGCGCAAATCGTCACGGGCGCGACGGTGGCCGGCGTGCTGCTTTTCCTCACGCGCGCGTTTCAATTTTTGCCGCGTTGCGTCCTGGGCGCGGTGGTATTCGTCATCGCGGTCCGCTTGATCGACATGAAAGGTTTGCGGGAAATTCGCCGCGAGAGTCCGGGCGAATTCTGGCTGGCGGTTTTGACCGCGATTGTTGTTGTGGCCGTGGGAGTGGAGCAGGGAATCATCTTCGCCATGGTTCTCTCGCTGCTGCGCATCGTGCGGCACAGTTACCGGCCGCACACCGGCGTGCTGGTTGAAACTCCCCATGGCGACTGGCGCACGGAGCCCGCTGTTTCGGGCGCTCTTACGGAGCCCGGTCTCGTGGTATATCGCTTCGGCGCGCCGCTTTTCTACGCCAACGCGGGACGTTTTATGGAGGAAGTCGCCGGCCTCGCCGCGCACGCCGGTACGGCTCTTCGCTGGGTGATCGTCGATTCCGAAGCGATGACCAACGTCGACTACTCCGCGGCGCGCGTGGTGCGCCTGCTGAACCAAAATTTGGCCGCGCGCGGCACCGCGTTAGTTTTCGCACGCGTTCATCCAGAGCTGCAAGCGGACCTCGACCGCCATCGCATCACGGATGCCGTGGGCCGCGACCATATTTTTTCTCGACTGCACGAAGCGATCACCGCCTACCATTCGCTGCCACGCTAAACCCCGCCGCTACGCCGATATCTATCCGCTAATTATCTTCATCTAATGTAGTGCGCGCGACAGAGACGGAGGTCGTTTGTACTCTATAAATCCCCCAGAGCAGAAAGCGATGAGGTCCTCTTGACCACACGACAGAAGCCCCCTGAAGTGCGGCCGGGCGAGCGCACGGCTCCGGGTGGAAGGCCGATTCTGAATCGCGTGCTTCTGAGGCTGCCCGACGACGAATTTCTCATGATTCGCCCGCACCTGGAATTCATCGACATGCCCCATCACCTGAGCCTTCACCAGCCGCACCGCGCGCTGCGATTCGCGCATTTTCCGAACGCCGGTTTGATTTCGCTGGTGATCGAATTGAAAGATGGAAAAAGCGTTGAAGCCGGGTTGCTGGGAAAGGAGGGAGCCGCGGGGCTGCCGGGAGTTCTGGGTCTCGAGCGCAGCGCGCTGCGCGAAATTGTGCAGATTGCGGGCTCCGGATTTCGCGTCAGCGTCGAGACGCTGCGTTCCATACTTCCGTCCGCGCCGCAGCTGCAGAAAGTGCTGAGTCGCTACGCGGCGTCGCTGGCTATGCAGGTGGCCCAAACTGCCGCTTGCAACCGTCTGCACAAAGTGGAGGAACGCCTGGCGCGCTGGCTACTGATCGCGCAGGATCGCATTGATTCCGGCACGGTGCCCATCACCCACGATTTTCTGGCCACGATGCTGGGCACGGACCGGCCGAGCGTGAGCGTCGCGGCGGCGATCCTGCAGAACAAGCAAATTCTCGAGTACAAGCGCGGCTCGGTGAAAATCGTCAACCGAAAAAAACTCGAGCAATTCGCCTGCGAGTGTTACGAAGTGGTGAGGCAATACGACGGAGACTTGAGCTGAGCTCCGCGGCTGCTATTCCGCGGTGTTCGCGCGCGCGATGGTTTGTTTCGTCGGTGCGTGAAAAACGAAGAACTCGTTTGTAGATCTCCGACTCAACTCGTCCAGCTTGTTCTTCGCATCGTCCAATCCTCTTGCGTATCCGCGCCAGATGGCGGCGCCGTCCGGAAGCCGCTCGAAGATGTCGTATTCCAGGTCCATGCGAGGGCCGGACACTATCACGCACGTAGTTTTGCGTCTGTCGGGTATCCGACGCGGAATGGACAGGTTGGGAGCCAAGCAATTGCTTATGAGCTAGAGGCGGTCGATTTCGGCGTTGGTGCTGGGCGCGACGATCCGCATCAGTTTTCCTCCGTCGAGGAACAGATCCACTTCGAGGTCTTCGGTTTTCACCACGAGCTCTTCCATTTTCTTACCACCGCCGGTGTTCTGGTCGCCGAGCGATTCGACGGTAAGAGTTCCCGGAGTCAGTTCCTGGGGCACCAGCACCGAAAATGTTTGCGCGCCTTTCTTATCCCGATCGTAGAGCCGCGCCAGCACGGCATATTGATAATAAAGATTGTTGTCGAGTACCGCGATTTGCGGCGACTGAAACGTGAATTGTTGAGTGAAAGGCCGGCGTCCCTCCAAGCGCAGATCGATCGTTGCAGTCGAACCGCTGAAGTTGATAGTCGCGCCGGCTTTTTTCGGGCCCTGCGTGGACCATTCGTAGGTCACAGGTGT
Organism: uncultured Acidobacteriota bacterium; assembly: GCA_963800535.1. Lineage (GTDB taxonomy): Bacteria > Acidobacteriota > Terriglobia > Acidiferrales > UBA7541 > Palsa-295. The sequence goes on along the minus strand of CAWDBK010000015.1, from coordinate 58,721 downwards.
TCCGTCCGCGTGCAATTCGAGCGATCCAGAGACGTGCGTCATGCCGTCCGTGGTTTGAACTTCCGAACTGCCTTTCGCCACCCAATCGCCGCCGTTGGGGCCGATCTCAAATTCTTCTTTGCCGATTTGCTGTCCATTCACGAGAATCTTGAAGTTACCTTTTTCGGGCACGAAAAGCGAAGCTGATTTCGCGCCTGGCCCCGCTGTCCGGCTGGCCGCCGATCCATTTGAAACGGCGATTGCGGCCCCGGCCGCGAACAAAAATGCAACTGCCGCGATGACTATGCAAATCCTTCGCTTCATGCGGTCACCCCCGGAAAAATTCCGAGCGCCATGATCTGCTCCACCACGCGGGCGGGCTCTCCGTGACTTTCGACGCGATAGTCGGACATCTCGTATGTGGGCAGGCGCTCCTGGTAGAGAAGCCGGAAGCTTGCTTCGTCGCGGAAAAGCGGCCGGTCGGTAATGTGCGCGCAGCGATGCAGTAACTCCTCGACGGGGCAGTGCAGCCAGATCAGGGCCGCGCCGGCTTCGCGGAGCAGCGCCAAATTTTGCGGCTGCATGACCGTTCCTCCGCCGAGCGAAACGATCCGCGGCTTCTGCGTTGCCGTTGACTCCGCCACGATGCGCGACAACTGCTCGCGCTCGATACGCCGGAATTCCGGCTCGCCCATTCGCGCGAAAATTTCGGGAATTGAAAGGTGGTCGCCTCGACGATGCAGCGATCGAGATCGGTGTTCAGCCATCCGAGCTGGCTGGCGAGCACGCGTGCGGTTGTCGACTTGCCGCTGCCCATGAATCCGGTCAGGCACACGAGTTTGCGCGTGCGATTCTCGGTAGTCATTTTCCGCCAGTCATACTTCAGTGGATCGTCGAGCTCAAAGGTTTGGCGCCTTCGGACGCAATCAATCCTTCTTCAGGATGTTGATTGTACCATCGAAGGATTCCAGCTCGACGTGCGCGCGTCCGGAGTTGAAAGTGCCGAACAGCGCGTTGCCGACTCTCGCTGCTATGTGGTGGTGCATGGAGGGAGACAAATTCGCTTCGTTATTAACCTTGCCCTTCAGCGATCGGGCGCTCAAATCGAACGAATCGCCGGGCGAAAATCGCAGTTCAATCTGTCCGCTGTAGTTTTTCAGGACATAGGTGGACATTGGCATGAATGAGCCGTTGAAAAGGATGTTGCCTTCCGAGGTCTGCGCGCGGACGTACACACTCTTGAGGTCGATGAGCTTGAAATTTCCGCTGATGGAGCTCACTTCCAACCGTCCCGAACACCGCACACACTGGAACGCGCCGCCGACGGTCTTCACCGTCATGTATCCGGCGTCATCTTCTAAGTCCACGCCCGCCGCAATCGTTTCCACGTTCATGTCGCCCAGCACATTGGAGACGTTCACGCCGCCGGCGTCGTTGTGAATCTGGAGTTCGGCATCCTGCGGCACGCTGATTTCGAGATCGGTACGCAGATCGTCCGGCGAGGCCGTATCCGCCACCTGCCGCGTCAGCACGTCGACGCGATTTCCGTTCTGTTCCGCATCTACTTCCACCTGAGCGGTGGCACGCTTGGCGACTACCATCACGTCGGACTTCGTCCACGCGCGGACCGTCACCAGACCGTTTGGATTGTGAATGGTGACGACGGGATGCGCTTCTACCTTGAAATGGCGCTCGATGCGGTCGGCCGAAGCAACGCTACAAAGCAGAAGGCCTGGAACCAGCAGGCCAGCTGCTTTCCAGTGATACTGATTCCGAAGAGGGGCTCGGGTAGTCATGCTCATCGGCCGCTGACTCCGCGTTCCGTCATCTGCGCAAGCAGATCCGCTTTCTGTTCGTATGCTTCGTACAGGTAGTCGCGAGCGATTTCGTTTTCGGGATCTTCTCGCACGCTTTTTTCACACAAAGCGATGTAGTTGTCAACAATCGCCAGATTATCGTTCAACGAGGCCGTCACTACCGGATCGCTCCCGGCGATGGTGGAAACCGTATCTCGTTCCGCGTTCTGAAGGTTCGCGCTCAGCGTCCCTGTCGTGTCCTGAGTACCGTTGATCCAGCGAGCCTCGTCCAGTTGCCGCGTGGATTGTCCCGTTAGCGCTACAGACGCGCCAATCAGCGCCGCCAAGTACGCACCCGCCAGCACCGGTCGCGGCACGGCGCCGAAGACCCCGGCGAACCAGCCCGGGTTGCGGGTCTCCGTCTTCGGCATGGTTCCGACGACCGCGTCGGTGCGAATGATTCCTTCGCCTTCGAGTTGCGCGCGCAGCGAAACCCACACACGTTCGGGCGGCGTCACTTCCTCCGTTCCCCAGGCGTGCGCATTTTGTTGGATGGCGTCCAAATCCGCCGCCAGCGCATCGCACTCGGCGCATGAAAGAAGGTGCTCGCGCGCACTTGCGCTCCGCTCGCCTTCCATCCACCCTTCGAGTTGACTTCGAAATTCTTTACAACCCATCTCACCCATTGAGTTAGTCCTCGGATCCCGCCCCGCCACCCGCGGCCCGGCGATCCTCGCGCGCTTTCGCCCGCACTTCTTCTTGCAACAGATCTCGCAGCCGCATCCGCGCTTTGTGAAGCTGCGATTTGGAATTTCCGATCGAACAGCCCATCATTTCCGCAATCTCGTTGTGTTCGTATCCCTGAACGTCATGCAGTACGAACACCGACTTGTAGCCCGGCGGCAACTGCTCGACCGCCCGCTGCAAATTCACACGGTCGATCGATCCGCTCAGCACCAGATCGGGCGCTCCGAAATCCCGCCGGGGTGTGCCGGATTCCTCGTCGGGCTCGGTGACCTGTTCAAGCGAGGTTTCCTTGCCCGACTTCTTGCGGAGCTTCATCAAAACGACGTTTACGGCAAGGCGGTGCAGCCATGTGGAAAACGCGGATTCGCCGCGAAACGTGGCGATTTTGCGGAAGAGCTGCAGGAACGCTTCCTGGGTCAGATCTTCTGCTTCGGCCGTGTTCCCCACCATCCGAAGGCATAACGAGTACACGCGACGGTTGTGCAGCTGATAGAGCCGCTCAAACGCCGCTGCATCACCTTGCTGGGCGCGCCGGATCGATTCAGCTTCCGGTACTTCCCCAGTTTCGATTCGTCTCGTTCGGGCCACGCTACCCGTCGGGACGCATCCCTCACTGCGATGCGTCGGCCGCACCGGAAGTTGTACTTCTCGTTCTTACATTGCAACGTTCCTCGCATCCGGGCTGGCGGAGGAGGATATCTGCGCACTGCCGCAATGAGTTTGCGCGGCAAACCTCAATTCGATGCTGCGCTAGTATGGCAGGACATCCCTATTCTCGTAGGATTTGACCGTAGGGTCCAGCGACAGCGCGCTTGTTTTCAAATAATTTGAATGTATGGCGTCGTCGTTTTCATCCTGTACGGGGCCTGGGGGCTTGTTGCGTCGCGCTCGGCCCGAGCGCAGGCGCACGAGAAGGAGAAAGCGCCCCGCGTCCCGACCCCGGGCCTCGTGAGTTGCCTTCACGCAGACGCAGACGCGTCCGAAAGGCGGGCTTTAACGCGGACTGGACGGCGAATCTGCGGGGCGTCGAGCTCGTTTGCGAGCGACGCCAAATGGGCTTCGGGCAGAATGCGGAGAAAAGACTTCAGCACGACCTCGGCTTCGCGCAGGCAGGTGTTTAGATCGTAGTGAAGATTGTCGAGCCGCAGCCAGCTGTCGGCCGGCTGCGTGGCCAGGTTTCTAGAGATGTCGCCGGCGGCTTCGTCGAATTCCTCTGCCAGCATTCCGACGGTATGCGACAGAATGCGCAGCTTGTGGAAGAAGCGCGAGCGCGCGCTGAACAGTACGTGATGCAGAATCCCGTTCCACGATGCGGCGCTTTGTCCCGTATTGCCGCGGAAAAAATCTGAATTCATCGGCTCGACCGCCGGGAAATTCGACACGCGCAGGCCGCGCGCGGAAAGCGTCTCGAACAACGAAATCAGCGACGGAGACAAACGCGTGAGCATGCTGGCGGCAATGGAAACCTGCTGGCGCGCGCAGACAAGCTCGCCAGCCGCGCGCAGGGAGAACGCTTCATCCAGCGCCACGCTCATCATGGCGTAGGAACATTCCCACCGTCGGACGACAGTCTGATACAGATCGTCCTTCTCGCGTGGCAAAGTTGCTACCCAATCGTCCAAAACCTTGCGTTGTTCGTGCCGATTCTTCGAGCGCCTAGGAAACACACGGACCCCCAGTCCCCCCTCGGAATAGCCGGAGTATCATACACCCATTCCCCCGGCAGCGGCTTTCAGCTTAGTCCTGTTATATACTTTCGCAGATTCCGCCGCAGGCCCTCAAGGGAAAGGATTGTTCCGTTGGAATTCGAGCCGCTCGACCAGTACCAGCAACGCCGCAAAAAGCTTAGCGAAATCGAGGCTCTGGGCCACGCTCCCTATCCGCACCGTTTCGACTATAGCCATACCGCCAAGCAGGTGATCGAACTATTCGGCAGCCGTACGGCCGAGGAGTTGGCCGCGGAGCCGACGCGTGTGCGCGTGGCCGGGCGTATCGTGGCATTGCGCTCGCAGGGCAAGGCGGCGTTCGCGCACATTTCCGGCGACGGCGGGCGGCTGCAGATTTACGTGCGGCTCGATGCGGTGGGCGAGGAAGCGTACAAGCTTTTTCGACTATTCGATCTGGGTGACATCATCGGAATTTCCGGAGAGCTTTTCCGCACCAAGACGGCGGAGTTGACGATTCGCGTCGACAAACTGGAATTGCTCAGCAAGGCGCTGCTGCCGTTGCCCGAAAAATGGCACGGCCTGGCGGACGTGGAGACGCGTTACCGGCGGCGGTACCTCGACCTAATCGTCAACGACCGCGCGCGGGAGATTTTTCAGAAGCGCGCACAGATCGTCCGCGAATTTCGCCGCTATTTCGACGAGCGCGGCTACACGGAAGTGGAAACGCCGATGATGCATCCGATTTCGGGAGGTGCGACGGCGCGGCCGTTTGTTACGCATCACAATACATTTGACATGGATCTCTACTTGCGCATCGCCCCGGAGCTTTACCTCAAGAGGCTCGTGGTGGGTGGGCTCGATCGCGTCTACGAGATCAACCGCAATTTTCGCAACGAGGGAATCGACGCGATACACCAGCCGGAATTCACCATGCTCGAGTTCTACCAGGCATACAGCAACGGAAACGAGCTGATGGATTTAACCGAGGAGCTGTTACGCGGCATCGCGCAGAAAGTCTGCGGCACGGTCAAGCTGAAATACGGCGAACAGGAAATTGATTTCGGCCGTTTCCAACGGCTCTCAATGCGCGAAGCGATCGTGAAATTCTGGCCCCCGGCAGCGGGCTCTGGGCCCGCCGCGCGCGAGATGGCGCAAAAGGGCGGTCCGCGCGCGGTTGCGACGCGATACAACACCTACGCTCACTCCTCGAGCGCCGAACCGATTGCCGCAGTCGACCAGCTCTCCGATGGCGAGCTGACGGGAGAGCTTTTCGAGGCGCTCGCCGAAGAGCATCTGACCCAGCCCACATTTATCTATGATTTTCCCACGGAGATTTCGCCGCTCTCCAAACCCAAGGCGGACGATCCGTCGCTCGCAGAGCGCTTCGAGCTTTTCATTGCCGGGATGGAAATCGCCAACGGCTTTTCCGAGTTGAACGATCCCGACGATCAGGAGCGGCGTTTTCGCGCGCAAGTGGAAAAAGGCGGGCAGGAAATGCCCAAGGAAGTGGACGTCGATTACATTCGCGCGCTCAGCCACGGCCTGCCGCCCACGGCGGGCGAGGGAATCGGAATCGATCGCCTGGTGATGCTGTTGACGGATTCGCACGCGATCCGTGAGGTGATTCTGTTTCCGCTGTTGCGCGGGTGCAGCGAGTCGGAGAGCGCGGAAGAAAATCTCGCACGCGAACCCGACGAAGGAACAAAATGACGTTCGAATGGCTGGTGGCGCTGCGCTACCTGCGAGCGCCAAACCGGCCGGCGGTATTGCGGTTGGTAACGCTGCTGGCGGTCATTGGAATCGCGGCTGGCGTGGGCACGCTGGTGATCGCGTTGGCCATGAACACCGGTTTTCGCCAGGCGATTCGCGACCGACTGCTGAGCGTTACCGCGCACGTGAACCTGAAGCCACTTGGCCCCGATGGAATCCACGACTATCGTGACAAAATTGTTCAACTGAGTGGCGTTCCAGGCGTGCGTTCAATCGAACCCGCGATTTACAACACAGTTTTGCTGTCGTGCGGCGGCCGCGCGCGAGGGGTGGTGCTCAAAGGCGTCGATCCGGAGCTCGAGCGCAAGGCGAGCGGCGCGCTCCGAAATATTGTGGCCGGATCGGACAGCTTTGCACGCGGCAGCGACGGAATCCCGGCGTTGCTGGTCGGCAAGATCCTTTCGGACGAGTTGAAAATCTCCGTCGGCGACTACGTCACGCTCACGAGCCCGCAAGGAAATTTGACGCCTTTCGGAATGCTGCCGCGGTCGCGGCGTTTCCAGGTGAGCGGGATTTACGACTCCGGATTTTATGATTACGACGCGAACTGGGCGTTCGTTACAATTGAATCGGGACAGGGACTGGCGGGTGTCGGGGATGTGGTGAGCCTGCTCGAAGTGCGCGTCGATAAACTGGACGACGCCAGCGCGGTGGAGGCGGAGCTGCTGCGTCGCGCCGGCCCGGGATTTACGGCCACGACCTGGATGGACGAAAACCGGGCGCTGTTCCGCGCGTTGAGCCTGGAAAAACTAGTCACGGCGCTTTTTATCGGGCTGATCACGTTCGTGGCCGGACTCAATATTCTGGTGGTACTGACCATGACGGTGACCGAGCGGGCACGGGACATTGCCGTGCTGATGGCGCTTGGCACGCGGCGTGCGCAGATCCGTCGGGTTTTCGTACTTCAAGGGCTGGTCGTCAGCATCACGGGAACCGTCGCAGGTCTTGTGGCGGGCTACGGCTTTGCATGGATTGCGAATCGCTGGCGGCTGATTCCGCTCAACCCGGAGGTCTACGCGATCCCCTATGTACCGTTTCACGGGAACGGCCTCGACGCAATCTGGATCGCCATGATGGCGCTTGCCATCAGCGTCGCAGCCACGATTGTTCCCGCCCGTTCGGCGGCGCGAATCCTGCCCGTCGAAATCCTCCGTTTCGAATAAGCCTCAAACCAACCCCAAGGCTTGACTGCACGTGAAGTACGTGCTACACGTATAATACGTGCAAGGACCCGAAAATGCCTAATCCAAAAGCCCGAAAGCAGAATGTTACGGTGAGCTTGGACCGAGAGACGATTCACAAGGCCAAGGTTATCGCTGCCCGCCGGTCGACTTCGATCAGCGGCCTGTTGGCGGAACAGATTGAGGTACTGGTTGGAAAAGACGAAGCGTACGAGCGCGCGAAACGCTCGGCGAAGGCCCTGCTGAAAACGGGTTTTCACTTGGGTGGCGAAGGTGTTCCCGTCAGCCGCGACGAATTGCATGAACGATAAGACCTTCATAGATACAAACGTGCTGGTTTACGCCCACGACGTAGACGGCGGTGCGAAGTACGAGGCGGCTAACCGGATCGTGGACCGATTATGGGACGAGAATACGGGCGCGGTTAGCGTTCAAGTTCTGGAAGAGTTTTACGTGAACGTAACGCGGAAGCTTCGCTCGCGTTTATCGAAAGTAGAAGCACGATCTGTTGTACGCCAATATACCGAATGGTGTGTGCCACTGGAACCGGACGAGATCGAGGCCGCATTTCGCATCGAGGACGAGTCCGGGATCAATTTCTGGGACGCCTTAATTGTAGCTTCCGCCATCAAGAGTGGCGCCAGCCGGATTCTGTCGGAGGATTTGAACGCCGGGCAGCGGATCGCGGGTATGTTGATCGAGAATCCATTCATACATTCAGAGCGCGATTGAAGTTCTGCATGCGATCGTAATCGTGCCGGCGACTTGGGCGTCGGGCATCCAGCCTGTCGAAATTGTTCGCTTCGAACGGCTGAACGAAGTGTCCTGCTGCATCCCACGGAAATTCTCCGCGGCGAATCAATTCGATTCAAATCTTAATCGGAGTTTGCTTTCGTTTTCGAACGGAGTCGCGTGCTAAGATTACGGGCGAAGAAAAGATGTAGGCAATTTTTGGCACTCGTACCAGACGCGGAGGGAACAGCGAAGGACAAGTGTGGAATTCAGTGGGCTAAAACCCCCGATCTAAGGGAACTAGGTGCATGTAGGAAAAGGACATACCAATCGCGAGTTTCGGCATCTAAAGTGTGAGGGGTATGGGTAGGCATGAATAGCCAGGCAGCCACGGGTGTCGTACTGGACGGCCCTCAACAGGGGACTGGCCAGATTTCCGGGCATGTTCTGCGCGCAGCAGCTCTCCGCAAGGCCTTCACTTCAGGAAATCAACAGATCACGCCGCTGGATGGAATTGATCTTTGGATTGAGCGCGGCGAGATGATTGCGATTGTCGGGCCTTCGGGAACAGGCAAAAGCACTTTGCTACACTTGTTGGCCGCGCTGGACACTCCGACAAACGGTGAAGTATACTTCGGCGCGAAATCACTTCGTTCGCTTGCAGAGGTAGAACTGGCCGGATATCGCAACAAGTCCGTCGGGTTTGTGTGGCAGCGGCATCATCTGCTGCCGGATTTCACCGCGGCGGAAAACGTGGCGATGCCGTTGCTAGTGGAAGGCCAAGCGCTGGGTCCGGCGCTCCGTGCAGCGGGAGACTGGTTGGCCGAAGTTGGATTGGCCGATCGCACGGGGCAGCGTGCAGGAGAGCTTTCGGGTGGCGAGCAGCAGCGTGTGGCGATCGCGCGGGCTTTGGTGAACGAGCCCGTGTTGCTTCTGGCAGATGAGCCGACAGGGGATCTGGACGAACGGAGCGCCGAGGCCATTTTCGAACTCATTGAGCGCCTGCACCGGTCCCACCACTTGACGTCGATTCTAGCAACGCACAATTTGAGTTTGGCGAAGCGCACGGACCGTGTTCTTGCCCTGGAGCACGGGAAACTGGCTCCGAGCGCGGAAGTGCTTGCAGGTGCCGCGGGTCATGCGGCGCGACCGGCACGCATTGGGGTACGGACCCCGGGAGAGCGTGGGTAACCCTTGTTCGAGCGATACACAGAGAAAGCACGTCGTGTGATCTTTTTCGCGAGATACGAGGCTAGCCAATACGGCAGCCCGTACATCGAGACGGAGCATCTCCTGCTCGGTCTGCTGCGCGAGGACAAGGCCCTGGCCAATCGGTTTCTCAGGACTCACGGCTCGATCGAGTCCATCCGGAAGGAAATTGAGTCGCGCATCACCGTGCGCGAACGCATCTCGACGTCTGTGGAAGTTCCTCTCAGTCAGGAATGCAAGCGCATCCTCAACTACGCCGCGGAAGAAGCAGAACGGCTCGGGCACAAGCACGTTGGAACGGAACATCTGCTGCTTGGGGTGTTGCGGGAAGAAAAATCCTTTGGTGCCGAAATCCTGCTGGAGCGGGGATTGAGGCTTTCCACTGTGCGCGAGGAAATGGCGCGCAGTGCGGGAGAGAAGGTGCCCGTGAACCGGCCAAAAGAAGCGTCACTGCTTGCTGAATTCAGTCGCGACTTGACTCAGGCGGCAATGGAAGGCCAACTCGATCCTCTGGTGGGACGCGATCGCGAACTGGAACGCGCGATTCAGATCCTCTGCCGCCGCACGAAGAACAATCCCGTGCTGATCGGCGAGCCGGGCGTGGGCAAGACGGCCATCGTTGAAGGGCTCGCGCAGCGAATCGCCGATGGCGATGTGCCGCCATTCCTGGCGGACAAGAGAATCCTTTCGCTCGATTTGTCTTTGATCGTGGCGGGCACAAAGTATCGCGGGCAATTCGAAGAGCGGCTCAAGACCATCATGAAAGAATTGATGGAGAGCCAGAACGCTATCGTGTTCATCGACGAGTTGCACACGCTGGTGGGCGCCGGATCGGCGGAAGGCTCGCTTGACGCCGCTAACATCCTGAAGCCCGCACTGAGTCGCGGCGAAATTCAGTGCATCGGCGCGACCACGCCCGGAGAGTATCGCAAGTCGGTCGAGAAGGACCGCTCGCTCGAGCGGCGCTTCCAAGCCGTGAAGGTTTCGGCACCGAACGAAGACGAAACGATCCGCGTGCTGCAGGGCGTGCGCGACCGCTACGAGAAGTTCCACGCAGTGAGCTACACGGAAGAGGCCATCCGCTACGCGGTTTATCTTTCGAACCGGTACATTCCAGATCGTTTTCTGCCGGACAAGGCCATCGACCTGTTGGACGAAGCCGGTGCCCGCGTGAAGCTGCGCCAGGCCATGCTGCCGGACGAAGTTTCCGAAGTGCAGAAGCGCGTGAAGTTCATCACGCACCGCATGGAAACCGCCATCGCGAATCACGAGTTCGAAAAGGCGCGGTTTTACTCCGAAGAGGAGCGCAAGGAGAAGGAACATCTCCGGGTGTTGCGCGAAAAGTTGAAGATCGACGATTCCTCGACCGGCGTGGTGACGCGTGAGGACATTGAGGAAGTCGTGGCGCGCTGGACCGGCGTGACCGTCACGGCCATCAAGGAAGACGAACAGCAGAAACTCCTGCGCATCGAGGATGAGCTGCACCGCCGGATCATCAGCCAGGACAAAGCCATCACCTCGCTGGCGCGGGCAATTCGTCGCAGCCGGGCGGGACTGAAGGCGCCGGGACGGCCGGTCGGCTGCTTCCTGTTCCTGGGCCCCACGGGTGTAGGCAAGACGGAAGTGGCACGGCGGCTGGGCGAGTTCTTGTTCGGCAGCGAAAAATCTCTGATCCGTTTCGACATGTCCGAGTACATGGAGAAGCATTCGGTTTCGAAGCTGATCGGCGCGCCTCCCGGATACGTTGGTTACGAAGAGGGCGGCCAGTTGACGGAACGCGTGCGGCGCACTCCTTATTCGATCATTTTGCTGGATGAAATCGAAAAGGCGCACCCAGACGTTTTCAACATCTTGCTCCAGGTTTTCGAGGACGGCCAATTGACTGACGGCCTCGGCAATACGGTTGATTTCCGCAATACAATCATTATCCTTACGTCGAACCTGGGCGCGCGGCAATTGCAGAAGCAGTCGGGCCTGGGCTTCGCGTCGTCGGATACGGCGTTGGCGGCGAAGTCGGTCGACGACATGGTGATGGGCGAGGTACGCCGGGTGTTTAATCCGGAGTTTTTGAATCGGCTCGATGAAGTGATACTCTTCGCGTCACTGTCGGACGAGGATTTGCTGCAGATCATCGACCTGCTCATCGGACAGATCAACGAGACGCTGGTGCATCGCCAGGTGCAGATTGCACTGACACCTGAAGCGCGCCAGTGGATTCTCGAAAAAACTTGCGGGGATCGGAATTACGGCGCGCGGCCGCTCCGGCGCGCGTTGCAGAAATATGTCGAAGACCCATTGTCGGAAGCTCTCATTCAGGGCGGATTGCAGATGCCTGCCACGCTGGAGATTTTTCTCTCCGGCGAGTCGCTGGCGTTCCGTCCTGTCGCGGAAGCAACCCCGGTGGCCCACTAGGAATCCTACACGCGCGAGCTGGCCTAAAACACGTCCAGCGGGGGAGCAAATAATCTTGTGCGGGGTATTGCGGCCTTGACCAGAACCTTGGCCGCATGCAGGAAACTACTTCTTTACGCGTGTGAAGTGCTGGCCGTTGTGTGTTTGCTTCCCCTCGTCTGCGGGCAATTCGTTTCCGCACAACAGCAGCCAGGCGGATCGCAATACACGATCACAAAGATTGAATTTTTCGGCAACCGCCGCGTGCAGCGCAACACGCTGCAGGCGCGGATTTTTTCGCGCCCGGGTGATCCCTACTCTCCCGAGGCTCTGCACCGCGATTTTCAGGCGTTGTGGAACACGCAGTTCTTCGAAGACATCCGGCTCGAAGTGGAAGACGATCCCCAAGTTCCGAACGGGAAAATCGTCATCTTCAACGTAACGGAGCGGCCCATCATTCGCCGCATCGAGTACAAGGGCAACAAGTCAATCACGGAATCCGACATTCTGGACGCGTTCAAGGAGAAGAAGGTTGGCTTGAGCGTGGAAAGCCAGTTTGATCCTACGAAGATCAAGCGGGCTGAAGTCGTGTTGAAAAGCTTGCTCGCGGCTCACGGGCATCAGTTCGCGACGGTGAAGCCGACGTATGAACGCATCGCGGCATCGAACGCCGTGAAACTCGTCTTCAATATCAACGAGGGCCCGAAGGTCAAGGTCGGCGTGATCACCGTGGTAGGGAACCACGCGTTCTCCAGCCGCAGAATCGTTCGCTCGATGCGTAACGACCGGCCGTACGGGATTCCGCTCGAGTTCACCTACATTCCCGTGATGGGCAAGACGTTTGACCGGCCGAAGCTGGATGAAGATCTCGAAGTCGGCGTGCGCGGGCTGTATCAGGACCACGGATATTTCAAGGTATCCGTCGTGGTGGACGACAAGGATCTGCACACGGTCGACGTGAAGGGCGGGTTGCCGCTGATCGGCAATCGCAACGGGAAACAGACGAACATCACGGTTCGCATTGAAGAAGGCGAGCAATATCGCATGGGGAAGCTCGCGTTCCGCAGCGCCGATCCGGATCAGGGTTTGCTGTTCAAGTCGGAGATTCTGACCAGAGCGTTCCCCCTGAAGGAAGGCGATATTTTCGACGCGGACAAAATCCGCAAATCGCTCGACGAATTCCGCAAGCTCTACGGCACGTACGGTTATATCGACTTCAGCGCGACGCCGAACTTCGAGGTGAACGACCAAAAGAAAATAGTGAACCTGACGCTCGACTTCGACCAACAGAAACAGTTCTACGTGCGGCGCATCGAGTTTTCCGGCAACACGACCACCCGCGACAAGGTCATTCGCCGCGAGCTGCTGCTCGACGAAGGGCAGGTGTTCAATAACCGCTACTGGGAGCTCAGCCTGCTGCGATTGAACCAGCTTGGATATTTCGACACCATCAAGCCGGAAAACGCTGAGCTGAAGAAAAACGTGAAGAATGGCACGGTCGACATCAAGCTGAAGGTCAAGGAAAAGGGCAAGCAGTCGATCAGCTTTTCAGGCGGCGTCAGCGGGCTTTCTGGCAGCTTCGTGGGATTTTCGTACCAGACGAACAATTTCCTGGGATTGGGCGAGACGCTCACTCTTTCCGCGCAGATCGGCGACATCCAGCGAAGCATCAACTTCGGTTTCACCGAGCCGTATCTTTTCGATCGCCCGATCGCCACGGGCTTCACGATCTTTTCCACAAAATATGATTACAACACGGCCCGGCAGGAGGGAATTCTCCTCGGCCAGAACGTGGCCATCGATCCTGCGCTGCAGGAAAACTACAACACAGATTCCAAGGGCTTCACGATTTTCGCGACCTATCCGTTGCGGCGGCTTTCGTTCACCCGCCTGGGCGTCAGCTACGGATACTCGAGCACGGACATCACTCCGTTCAGCCAGTCGGCGCAATTGCTGTTCGAGTTCACGAAGTTCACCAGCCTGGCCGGTCCCTCCGCGCTGAATGGAATCCGCCAGAGTTCCATTACTCCCACGCTGACCTACAACACCGTCGACAGCCCCATAAATCCCACGCACGGAAAAAGTTTCTCGTATGCCGCAAGCGTCGTGGGCGGCCCGCTGGGTGGCAACGTCAATACCATCAGCAACCAATTCGAGATGTCGTATTTCCATCCCAACCATCACCACCGCAACACGATCGCGGTGCACCTGGGCTTGAGCAACATTAATGGTTACGGCGGAAAGGAAGTGCCGCCCAACACGCGGTTCTACGCCGGTGGCGAGCAGGACGTCCGCGGCTTCGACTTCTACACGATTTCACCATTCGTTTTCATTCCGTTCTCGACCACCACAAGTGTCACCTTCGTGAACCCCCACAATCTGGGTCCCACGGGCCTTCCTACCATCGAGCAGATTCCCGTCAACGTGCTCGAATTCGTGCCCACGCGGCCGGGTGGCGACACCAAGGGCATACTGAACCTCGAGTACCGCATACCCATCGTTTCTTCCTACGTGACCTTGAGTCTGTTTCACGATTTGGGCCTGAATGGCATCCTGCGCCGGTCGCAACTGCAACTTGACCCGGCGGCAATCGCTTCGCTGCGTCAGCAGTATCCGAACCCAGATTTTCCGTGCCAGCCGGTGGGATCGCCCTGCGTCAATGTTCCGGACAATTTGCCGATCGCCGCGGGCACAAATTTTCGGCCGCACACTTCAGCAGGCGTGGAAGTGGACATTCAGATCCCCATCATCCAAGCGCCGTTTCGCATTTATTGGGCGTACAATTACCTGCGCTTCGATCAGACGATCACGCCTCCGCTCGGGGCGTTTTTCGTTCCGCCCGCCGAACGAGACAGCCTGAGGGATCTAGGCGTGTACGACACGCAGATTGTTCCCTCGCTGCAGAATTTCCTGGAACAGGTCCGGGCGCAGCAAACGATTCCGCCGGGACTGTTCGAACCGAAGACGACTCTGCGGTTTGCCGTGAGCCGGACCTTCTAATGTCGGCGCGCGTGCGCCAGGAGAAGCAAGTGGCGGGAGCGAGCCGCGCAAGAGGCGCGGGGAACCGATTGGACATTGGCGGAGGGACGCACATGAAGGCCTGGGGATTGGCGGCAATGCTGCTTCTCGCGATTTGGGCGGCGGGATGCGGCGGAAATTCCACTACGGTGGGAATCACCATCACGGGTCCCAGTCCGCAGCCGCTGACGATTATTATCAGTCGTCCGTCCGTGCAGTTTTCGGCCACGGTGACGGGCGTTTCGGCTTCCACGGTCTTCTGGCAGATCTGCCAGCCCCTCTCGGTTCCTTCGACTACGATGCCGCCCACCGTGTGCACGCAGGGCCAGGGCCCGTCCGGATGCCCGATTCCGACCGTCAAGACTCCGATAACCGGTTTCGGCACCATTACTCCAAACGGTCTCTATACGCCGCCTGCGACCGTTCCTAGTCCGGCCTCGCTTGTCATCGTAGCCACGAGTTGCGTCCGCTCCACCGCGTTTGCCACGTTCGCGTTCACGCTCGATTCCGGCATCCGCGTGCAGGTCATACCCTCAACCGCCACGATTAATCCAGGCGACAATTTTCAATTCCAGGCGGTCGTGACCGGCACGAACGACACAAGTGTCATCTGGCTGGTGAACACCGTCCCAGGCGGCGATGCCACCCACGGGTTCATTTGCCCCGATGGCAACCAGGATGGAATGAATCTTTGCAATGCAAATAACGCCGGCGAGTACTTTGCGCCGAGCACTTCTCCGGGCGCTGTAACAGTGGGCGCTCAATCGGGAGCCGATCCGACAGAGGTGGGCACCGCGGCCGTCACAATAGGTTCCGGAGGTGCTCCGGTTCTCACCGGCACCACCACCGAGCCGCAGGTCGCAGCCGAGGGGTCAATCCAGCAGGATATCTACCTCCAAGGATCCAATATTTTGACGACTACCGAGGTCACCGCCAACGGCACTGTGATTCCGGCCGCGAACGTGACGTTCATCAACTCAACCCTGCTCAGAGTCACGGTTCCGGCATCCGTACTGCAGCAACCTGGGACCGTCGTCTTCGGACTGCAATCACAAGGCGGCACGCAGTTTTCCGGAACCGCGTCACTGACGGTGATCCCCGTGCGTCCCGTGGTCATCGCGTCGACGCCTAGCAGCGTGCAGCAGAGTGGCGGCGGAATCAGCCTGACCGCGAGCCTCACCGGCGGCTACTTCGTTCCCGGCAAGACGCTGGCCACTTTCAACGGGCTCGGTTGCGGCGGCCCGGGAGAGGCCTGCACGAGCTTCGTCGACAGCAGGCACCTGAACGTCTCGATTCAGGATCCGGCGCTCACGGTGCCGGGACTTTACCCGCTGGTCGTGCAAACCAGCGACGCACTCAATGCCGGAGTTCCTTCATTGACGGGGCTGAATCTCGCGGTTAATCCAGCTGCGACGAGCGTTGCGAAAGCGCCGAATTCCACGTTGCCGATGGGCACGACTGCCACCCCGGGCTCGACGGCTGTCGCCATGGATCTAGCCGACGGCCTCGCGGTTGTCGCCAATACCACCGAAGGATCGGTGACGATCGTCAACATGCTCACGGACACAGTCGGCGCCACCCTCCCGACGGGATCGAAACCAACGGGCGTCGCCGTCGATGACATGGCCACACCACATCACCTGGCGTACGTGGTGAACAGTGGCGACAACACCGTGTCGGTCATCGATCTCGTATCCGTCACCAACATCGCAACACTTTCTCTCGCAACATACGAACCGTCGGTGATTCCCACCGGCACGGTGCCGTACAGCATCGGCGTGAATCCGCTGACGCACCGCGCATTCATAGCGAATCAGTCGACGAATGTGGGAACGATCCTCGATCTGGCGAACGCCAACACAGCGGTGGGATGCGCCGCGCCGCCTTGCCCCGTCGGAGTAGTGACAGGTGGGATCACCCCGTACGGCACGGGCCAGAATCCGCAGGTAGCCGTCGATCCACGGCTGAATTGGGCGATGGTCACGCCGGGAGGAGCGGGAACCATCTCCATCATTGATCTTGGCCGCGCGCCGTCCGCGGGCCTTGTCCCCGATGTCGGCCGCCGTCCGGAACTGATTGGCAGCCTCTCGATTTCGTCCACCGTGCAAGGCATCGGTATCAACACGGAAACCCACGAAGCCCTGCTGGCCGATCCGGTGGCACAAACGCTCACGACATTCAGCCTGATGAACGATGCCGTGAAGCCCGTTACCTTTACTTTCCAGGGCAACTCGCTGGCCACGCCGAACCTGGCGTCCGCGGCGGTCAGCCCGCTCGAAAATCTCGGCATCGCCGTGCAGAACACCCCGACCGGGGCTACCGGCGTGATCGCCGATCTCGATAACGGAATTGTCCTGGCGCCCGTGAACGGACTCGGGAAGCAGCCCGAGGCCGTCGCCGTCGATCCTGCCAGCAACCAAGCGATCATCGTCGACGCGGCTGACAACACGGCTTCGATCATTTCCCTCGGTCCGGCTCTGGCGCAGCCTCAGATTATCGAGGCCAACCCGGCCCTGACGTTCACGTCCACGGCCAACGTTCCCCTCACGATCACCGGCGCGAACTTTGCAGTCGGCGCCGTGGTGCGGCTCGACCAGACGTCGATCTGCTCGGGCGCCAATCCGTGCACGGTCACACCACGGCAGATCACCACCACGATTCCAAGCTCCCTGCTCGCGTCCGCGCGGCATTACTTGCTGGATGTACAGAATGCGGGCGGCGCCGTTTCCAACGTGGAAGACTTGACGGTGGTTCAGCCCGTTACAGTCGGGAACGGTCCCGTAGGTGTGGCGATCGATACGGATCGCGATCTGGCGGTGGTTACGAACATGAACGACAACACCGTCTCGCTCGTTTCGCTCACCTCTGACAATGACGGGATTTCACCCGAGTCACTCGGGAACGTTGGAGTGCTTCCCACCGGCGGCACCGTTTCGACGGGCACCACGCCTGAGGGAGTCGCGGTCAATCCCCGGCTTGGTATAGCGGTGGTGGCCAACAACGGAAGCAACAACGTGACCGTTCTTGACGAAACGACCTCCATTGCGCTGCCGCAGGTGGCGCTGTGCGGCGCGGACTGTCTGGACGCCACTGGTGTGGCCTTCGACAACGACCTGGACGTGGCAGTCGTCACCAGTACCAACTCGAACATTCTGTTCACCAACGGGGAGGTCAGTTTCGTCGGCGTCGGGCGAACCAACTCGACCACGATCACCGCCGCGCTCGGCGCCAGCGTGCAGGTCGATCAGGATCCGGTCGCGGTCGCGGTCGATCCGACACTCGCTTTCGCGGGGGTCGCCGCGGCGTCCTCGACGAGCGAGCTGGACATCGTTGGAATCAAGACCGGTACGATCGTCGGGCGCGTCAACAACCTGCAGAATCCCAGCGGCGTGGCCTTCGACCCGGTCAACCAGGTCTTCATCACCGTGAATAGCCTGCTCAACAACATTGTCTTGACGGATCCTTCGTCCGCGAATTCCACGACGGTCAGCGTCGGCATTGCTCCCACTTCAGTGGACTACAATTTCCAGACCAGCTCGCTTGTCACGCTGAATGCCGGCAGCCACACGATGTCCGTGCTCGACTACACTTGTCCGCCGAACGATGGGCCCACATGCTTCAATCCGCAGGTGCGCGCTGTGTTCGGATTGGGCGGTTCGCAGTCGTCGACGCTGGTGCTCGGACCGAATGGCGTGGCTGTCGATCCGAAACTGAATCTCGCGGTTGTTGTCGACCCGGATAACAAGCGCATTCTGCTCGTGCCGCTCCCGCACTAAGTCGGTCGCAATTAGGGCGGCTGAACGGGGGGGCCAACCGCGCCTCGATAGAGGGCATCGGATGTATGGAGGCGCCCAAGCGTGCTCTTGCGGCAAGCGTCCGTGCGCAACCGGCCTTCGCAGCAGCGTTGCGAGCCGAATCCAATTGACCCTTTTCCGGCTTCAAAGCTATAATTCGGCGTTTGCATTCATTAAATTTCCCAAACAGTGTAAATGAGGAGTGAGAATGAAGATTCGAGCTGTAGTTCCAGTGATTGCCGCCCTGGTAATGACGCCCGCGGTGTGGGCGCAGGCTGCGGCGCCGGCGTCGGCCGGAAAAGTGGGAGTGATCAACATCCAGGCGGCCATCGCCAGCACCGCCGAAGGCAAGCAGGCTGCGGCCGAGCTGCAATCGCAATTTACCCCGCGCATGAACGAGCTTCAGAGCCTGCAAAAGCAGATCGAAGACGTGAAGAATCGTCTCCAGGCCGGCCAGTCGACTTTGAGCGACGAAGAAAAGGCACGCCTCACGGCTGAAGGAGAGAGGCTGACTCGCGGGTATCAGCGCAAGCAGCAGGAGCTGCAGGACGACACGAACGAAGCGCAGCAGGAAGTCGTCAACCGCATCGGCCGCAAGGTCGTCGACGTGCTGAACAAGTATTCCAAGGAGAATGGCTACTCCGTGGTTCTCGACGATTCCTCGCAGCAGACTCCCGTGATCTACGCCGCGAATCAGATTGACGTGACGCAGGACATTATTCGCCTCTACGATCAAAGCTATCCGGTGAAAAACGCCGGCGGCGCTTCG
This sequence comes from uncultured Acidobacteriota bacterium, assembly GCA_963800535.1. Classification (GTDB taxonomy): domain Bacteria; phylum Acidobacteriota; class Terriglobia; order Acidiferrales; family UBA7541; genus Palsa-295. The sequence goes on along the minus strand of CAWDBK010000015.1, from coordinate 39,668 downwards.
GGCGCTCCCAAGACGAACCCTGCACCGCGGCCTGCTCCGGGCACTCCGGCTGCGCCAAAACAGTAACGGGCGTCGCGACTGATTTTGAAATCGGAAAGGCCTTGCCGGGAAACCGGCAAGGCCTTTTTTGTTGAACCAGCAGCTCAGCTTCGCGGTTTGTGCGGCCCGGCGCCTTCGGATATCATGTTTTGTCGAAACGCGCTGAGCGCCGGATCGAATACTTTTCGCGAAAGCGAACCAGGAGGAAGCGAATGGCAATTTCCGTCGGGGCTGCGGCTCCGGATTTCACACTGAAAGATCAGAATCAGAAGGACGTGAAGCTGTCCGACTTTCAGGGCAAGAAGAACGTCGTGATCATGTTTTACCCGCTCGATTGGAGTCCGGTCTGCACCAACGAGCACATGTGCATGGTCAACGATATGAAGAATTTCGAGCAGCTCGATGCCGCCGTGCTGGGCCTCAGCGTCGACAGCGTCTGGTCGCACAAGGCGTTTGCGGAGAAAATGGGCATCCACTATTCGCTGCTCGCGGATTTTCAGCCGCGTGGCGCCGTCGCGGATAAATTCGGCGTATATCTGGCGGACAAGGGAATCACCGGCCGCGCCATTGCGATTATCGATCGCGGCGGCAAAGTGGTCTGGTTCAAGAACTATGACATTCCGTCGCTGCCGGACATCAAGGAAGTTTCTGAGGCTCTTTCAAAAGTGAAGTAAGCTTCGAAGCCGGGCTCGCGCTGGCGCTGGATGATTTCGGCGCGAACGTGCGGATGTAATCCACCAGTTGCCAGCGCTGCTGGTCGGTCAGCTTGTCCTCGAATGCGGGCATGGGCAGCCGCCCTCGCGTGATCTGCCAGTAGAGCTCGCCATCGGTTCGTCCACTGATCTTTCGCGGATCGGTGAAATCGCCGGGTGCTACCGAAAGCTCCGGCGCCTTTTCGCCTTTGCCGTCGCCTTTCTCGCCATGGCAGTTGCGGCAGTGTTCTCTGTAGTCCGCTTTTCCCGCGGCAATGGCGTCGGCTGTTGGCGGTACAGGATTCTTCAATTTGCGCGCTGCGGCGGTGGCGCTCCAGTTCCGCGCCGTGTTCACCACCGCCATCCCGGCCGCCAGAAAAATCACCACGAACGCCAGAATTCCAAGCAAACGAGCGTTCGAGTTGGATTGCCCTGCGGTCACAGTTGAAAGGGAATTCCCGCTCGAAATTGTCCCATAACCGGCTGGAATGCCCAACAGCAGCGGCAGTCCGCGAAGATTATTTCGAGCGCACCCTGCCTTCGGATCCGCGCGGCGTTTTACGGTGTCGAATGAATCGCGCGGACAACGGAAACAACTACGAGCACCAGCATCACTACCACGTAAACTCGCAAGCCCCAGAGCAACAGCTTTGCCCCCGGCGACAAGGTTCTGCGACCGAAGCGCGTCTGCTGCTTTGCCGCAACCACCTGGTCGGCCTCAAGCAGCGATAGCACCACCCGCGGATCCTTTAGATCCGGTTTCGCCCCAGCCACGGAGAAGTTCCACGTTAGTTTCGATCGGCTTCATGCATCACCCGCCCAGCAATCTGGGAAAGACCGTCGAGACCCCGAATGCGATTCCCACGCCGACCAGTAACACGGTCACCAGAATACCGGCGGCGTTCAACCAGAATCCGTTCACGTGTTCGCCCATCACGTCCCGGTCGTTCACCAGCAAGATCAGGAAGGCGAGCGCCGGAGGCATCGCCAGCACGGCGATCACGTTCACGGTCAGCACCACGAATTCGAGGGGCGCGCCCGGGATCAGCACCAGCGCCGCCGCCGCGACCGCCGACCCTAGCAGCGTCGAATAGAACGGCCATGCATCGCGCACCGGGCGATTGAGGCTGTGCCCCGTGCCCATCACTTCGCCGAACGCATACGCCGATGAAGTCGAAATGGCGATCGCCGCTACGATCCCGGCCTCGAAGATTCCCAGCGCAAAAAGCGCTGAGCCCACGTGGCCGATCCACGGCTCCAGCGCTTCGGCAAACTGCGCGCCTTGAAATTGCGAGGCGTCGATTCCGTGATGAAACAGCGGCGCCGTGGCCAGAATCGCCGCTATGGCGAACACGGCGGCCAGTCCCGCTCCGAGAATCGTGTCGAAGCGCCCGGCTCTGATGTCGCGTGGCTGCATGCCTTTGTCCACCACCGCGCTCTGCTGGAAGAAAACCATCCACGGCGTCACGGTTGCGCCGATATCTGCGAGGATCAGGAGCAAGATGTCGGAGCCTCTACCCTGCGGCAGGGGACTCCACGTCAGCAGCGCGTGTCCCACCGCCGGCCATTCGGGACGCGCCAAAATCGCGGCCGGAATGAAGAGCCCATTGAAAATCGCCAGGGCCATCGTGATTCTTTCCCACGTCCAATAGCGGCCCGTGGTGATCGCCGCGACTACTGCCACCAAGCCCAGGCTCACCGCGACCACCGGACGAACTCCGAAAAAGCCGAGGCCAGCGCGAATGCCGATGAACTCCGTGATCAGCGTCAGAAAATTTCCCAGCACCAGGTCCCCCATCGAAAAAAATCCCCAGAATTTTCCGAAGCGATCGAAAATCAGCTCAGCGTGGCCGCGATGGCTCACCGCGCCCAGTCGCACGGTCATCTCCTGCACCACGATGCCGATCATGAACGTGAGGATCACAAAGGGAATGAAGAAGCCGATGCCGAATCGCGCGCCCGTCGCCGAATACGACAGCATGCTCGGCGCGTCATTTTCGCCCAAAAACACCAGCACGCCGGGACCTACCAGCAGCCAGAGCACTCGCAGTCCGCGAAATCTCTGGGCGCCGCGCCCTTTCCACCGCGCGCGTGTCACGCGCCATCGATCGCGCGCTCGATCCTCGTCCTCGTGAGTCAGCAGCCCGGCCAGATCGCCAGCCACGGGCGAACTCGCCGCGATCTCTGTTGTCGGGCGGGCCGCGCCGAAGGCGCTCTCTTCCGACTCTGTCTTTCGCGCGCCCATAGGTTAACTGCGATAAACCTCTCGTATAAACTACGCTTAACATGTTTCGCAGTCAATTATGGATCGCGCGATGCCTCCGAAAAGGCATCCCGCGCGTTCGGTCTGCTATAGTGATTGCAGAAAAGTCGCAGCGAATTGCCGCGCCACCCACGAGAGGAGAGCGAAATGGCCGAACCGCAAAAACAACAACAGGCCCAGATCAAAGCCGATGAGAAGGAACTGCTGGGGCAGTACTCCAACCTCGTCGTGGTTCACCACAACGCCGAGGAGTTCACGCTCAATTTTATCTACATGTTTCCCACGGTGGCGCAGGGCAAGCTGGTTGCGAGCATGATCCTGAATCCCCGCCATGCCAAGCGCCTGATGCGTGCGTTGCAGGAAAATATCGCGCGCTACGAAGCGCAGTTCGGCGCGCTGCCCGATGCTCCGGGCCCGGATGCCGATCCCAAAGTTGGATTTGTGCAGTAGTGGAAGACGGGTAGCGCCGGCAGCATGCGCCCGGCGCGCGAGGCAATCGTTAGGATCTGAATCCGTCGTCGACCACCCATCCCTGGGGCGGCTCGACAAATTCCAGCCCCACCGCGTAGCCAGCCGACGGAACCGTGTGGCAGTAGGCCACCCGCGCCACCGTACGGAACGATCCGGCCAGCGTCGTCACTTCGATCCGGTCGTTGATCTTCCAGCGGCGTATCGTCAGAACCCGCGCACCGCGGGAACTCACGTTCTCTGTAAAAGTGGTTTCCGTACCCGGCTGAGCGCCGTGTCCGGTGATGTGCACACCCACTTCCATGGGAATCCGCGTCTCGCTGCGGACTGCGCTGTATGACTTGGGACCGCCTATCCCAAGCGGCATGCTGGATGCCCCCTTTTTTGATCTATAAGCAAGCCGCTAGATGCTTGAGCTGAAATTTCCCCGTGGTTCGCCGCTTCATCTTGTATAGCGCCGCGTCAGCCGCGCCCAGCAGCTGTTCGGTTGAAGCGCCATCCGTCGGATAGACTGCCTGGCCCACGCTTACGGTGATGAACGGCTCTTCGCCGTCCGACGCCAGCTGCTCGCAAATTCTGCCCGCGGCCTGTTCGGCGTCGTGCGCGCCCGCTTCTGGCAGTACCAGCGCAAATTCGTCGCCGCCAAACCGCGCCGGCGTATCGATCGCGCGGCTGCTGCTTCGCAGCACGTTTCCGAGCCGCTTAATGGCACGGCTGCCGGTCAGATGCCCGTACTTGTCGTTGATCTTTTTCAGCCCGTCCAGATCGAAAAGCAGCACGGCGAATTCTCGCCCGGTCCGCCGCGAACGCTGGATTTCGCTTTCCATCGCTTCAAGCAATCGCCGGTGGTTCGCCAGCCCGGTCAGCGAATCCGAGGCCGCCAGCCGGCTCACCTGGTCGAACAGTTGCGCATTGTCGAGCAGCGTGCCACCCAGCACCACCACGAAACTCAGTACCATCAGAGCGTGCGCCAGCGTGTACGGCGCGTCCAGCATGCGCTCAGATTGGCTCATCGTTATGTGGCAGACCACGTTCAGCGCCGCCGCAATGAAAAGTGCACGGTCCAGCGCGGCGCTGGTGCGGCGCAGTCGCCAGCCGTACCCGACCGTCGCCGCGATGTAAAGAACGGCCGGCAACAAATCCCATGCCCGCGGTATGAAAATGCCCGGATGAATCTTCGGCGCGCGCGGCAGCATGAAGTAGAAGACGCTGGTCAGATACGCCACCGCCCCCACGATTAGCGTCACGCCCGCGATTTCCTTTGCCGGATCGCGCGACACTGGAATCCGCCGCTCCACCACCAGCGCGGCCAGCAACAGCACACCCAGCAGCGTCCGCCCCGCCAGCCAGCCCAGCGAAATCTGCATTCCCGCTGTCGGGGTCACCAGCATCCCGCGATAAAAAGTCATGCTGCTTGCGGCCTCGATCAGCCCCGCCAGGACGAATCCAAAGGCCAGAATCAGCGAAATCCGGTCGTGCGTTCCCCGGAAACGCACCATGGCATTGGCCGCGAACGTGAACGCGACCAGGCTCCCGGCCATTTCCAGGTAAGCGTCAAACAACGGGTCGGAGGTGTACCGGGAATGGCGCAGAAACCACAACACTGCCACGAAACCGGCCGTGGCGACCAGACCCAGCGCGATGAATCCGACGCGGTATCGTCCCCGAATTGTCTCTACAACGCCCACACATCCCCCAATCGACTGACTCCGAAACACACCCCGGACAGGCATGCCCCAGAGTGAAACAGCAAATCACCTGCCGTTTCCGCAGTGCCCGCCCCCTCTATCTAAGTACCCTGTTTATGCGGGGAATTGGACAGCAATTTCTGTGAACGTCGCAAAATGATACACTTGCGGTCTCAGCCGCCTTGGAGAATGTTACCTGCCTGAGAGCTTCTTACCTGCGCGGGAAGCCTATGCCTTGGGAGGAACTGCGGGGTTCGGCGGTGGCATCGGCGGAAGATCGAATGCCTGGATCGGGCTTTGAAAGCCCACTTTCTTGTGAGCCCCGTCGCAGAAAGGCTTGTTCGCGGAATGTCCGCAGCGGCAAAGGCCGATCTTGTCTCGTCCAGCCAGTCCGAAAGCCTTGCCGTCTTGGTCGAGGATCTCGAAATCTCCCTCCACTCGAATCGACCCATCCGTCCGCACCGTAATCTTAGTAGCTGTCATTCAATCCTCCCCAAAGGGTCTTCGTAGGGTGGGTCGCAGACCCGCCCAGCGCGGCAAAATCTTGAAACCGCCTCGGCACAGGGCCGGGCCTTAATATTTCGGCACGCTCGGATCGACCTCATCCGACCAGGCCAGAATACCACCCTTCAGATTCTGAATTTTCTTGAACCCCGCGCCCCTCAGAAATTCCACAGCCTGCGCAGAGCGCTTGCCCGATTTGCAATGCGCCACAATTTCTTTCGAACTATCTAGCTCGTGCACGCGCTGCGGCAATTCCCCGAGCGGAATCAAATGCCCGTTGATATTGCAAATCTGATATTCGTGCGGCTCACGCACGTCGAGCACGTAGATGTCATCGCCCTTGTCGAGCCGCGCCTTGAGCTCCTTCGGCGTGATTTCAGGAATATTCGTCACGGTGCTTGGCGCCTCCTCGCCGCGAATGCCGCAGAACTCCGCATAATCGATCAGCCCCTTCTGCGTCGGATGCGTGCCGCAAACCGGGCAATCCGGATTCTTGCGCAATTTCAGTTCACGAAATTTCATGGCCAGCGCGTCGAATAGCAGCAGCCGCCCGATCAGCGGTTCGCCTTTGCCGATGATCAGCTTCAGCGCTTCCGCCGCCTGGATCGTTCCCACGATTCCCGGCAGCACGCCTAGCACCCCGCCCTCGGCGCACGATGGCACCAGCCCCGGCGGAGGCGGTTCAGGATAAAGGCAGCGGTAGCACGGACCATCCGGCGCACCGAACACGGTAATCTGCCCCTCAAACCGGAAAATCGAGCCGTACACGTTCAGCTTGCCCGTCATCACCGACGCGTCGTTCACCAGATATCGCGTCGGAAAATTGTCCGTCCCGTCGACAATTATGTCGTAGTCCTTGAAAAGCTCCAGAGCGTTCGCGCTCGTCAGCTGCGTCTCGTGCGTTTGGATCTCGATGTCCGGATTCAGATCGCGCAAACGGTTCGCCGCCGCCTCCACCTTGTGCGTCCCCACGTCGTGCGAACCGAATAGCACCTGTCGCTGCAAATTCGTCGAATCCACCACGTCGAAATCGACCAAGCCGATGTGTCCCACGCCCGCGGCAGCCAGATAAAGCCCCAGCGGCGCGCCCAGTCCGCCCGTGCCAATGCACAGCACCTTCGCCGCCTTGATCTTCAGCTGCCCCTCCATCCCCACCTCGGGCATGATCAGGTGCCGGCTGTAACGCATGATCTCTTCTTTGGAAAGACTCGCCGCCGGAACTGCCGTCTTCGTTGCCATTGTCCGGACTCCCGTCCTCGTCTCTAACCTATTGGATGCTCGCGCGATTCGCGCCGCCCGCGATGGAAGGCACAATGCTGATCGTATCCCCAGTCTTCAAAGCCGTCTGGTCCTTCTGCAAATAACGAATGTCCTCGTCGTTTACGTAGACGTTCACAAAGCTCCGCAGCTTTCCGTCGTCCGAGAAAAGATGCTTCTTCAGATCCGCATGTTTCGCCGTCAACGCGCCTAGCGCCTGACCTACCGTCGCCGCTTCGACTTCCACACTCTCCTGCTTGCCCGCATATGCGCGCAACGGCGTCGGAATAATCACCTTCACAGCCATCAGCCTTCCTCCTTGGAATCCCAGGGGCTAGAAGCTACCCCACCGTCTCAATCTCTTCCGGGTCATACGCCGCCCGGTCGTCATGCAGCCTCCACGAAGTCGTGTCCTTGGGCTGGCCCTGATGCACGCTCACGATAATGTAGCTGTACCAAGGCCACGCATGCTCGCGATCGAATTCGCTCGGCCGCGCCGGATGATCGGGATGGGAATGATACCACCCGATCAACTCCAGCTTTTTCTCGCTCGCCGTTTTTTCCGCCAGCCGGAAGTCCTCCGGCGTGATCTCAAACCGGTTCCGCGGCGAATCGTTCCGCTGGTTGGCCAGCGGCATCAAATCCAAAATCTGACGCCCTCCATCATCTTCGCGTCCCAGCAGCGCCCCGCAGCATTCATGCGGATAGGTCTCCACGCCGTGCGCGTGAATCCGCTTGTACATCTCTTCGCGAACCTTCAGCCGGAAGGCGCTCAATCCTCGCTCCAGAATCGCTCGCTCAAATACTTTTCGCCTGAATCGGGGAACACAGTCACGATCACCGCTCGCTCGCCTTTCGGAATCCGTCGCGCCACCTGCAGGCACGCGCACAGCGCCGCGCCCCCGCTCACGCCCACCAATATTCCCTCTTCTCGCGCCAGCCGCTTGGCCATCCGCTGCGCGTCTTCCGTCTGCACTTCCAAATCCTCATCCGCCAGCTTCGCGTCGTAAATCGGCGGCATGATCGCCGTCGCCATGTGTTTCAAGCCTTCCAGCCCGTGGAAGCTCGAATCCGGCTGAAAACTGATGCAGCGAATTCTAGGATTCAATTCCTTCAGCCGCCGCGTTGTGCCCACGAACGTCCCGCTCGTCCCCAGCCCGGCCACGAAATGGGTGATTTGCCCGCCAGTCTGTTCCCAGATTTCAGGCGCCGTAGTGTTGTAATGAGCCGCGGGATTTGCCGCATTGCCGTACTGATCGGGATAGAAATACTTCTCGCGGTCCGCTTCGTAGATTTCGCGAACCTTCCGTATCGCTCCGTCCGTTCCGTCTCCGCCGGGCGTAGACACGATCTCCACGCCGTACGCGGCCAGAATCTGTTTTCTCTCCGGGGACGCGCTCGACGGCAGGCACAGCTTCACCTTGTAACCGAGCGCCGCCCCGATCATCGCATACGCGATCCCGGTGTTCCCACTCGTCGCGTCCAAAATCACTTTGCCGGGTTTCAACGCCCCGCTTTTCTCGCCCGCGCGAATCATCGAATACGCCGCCCGGTCCTTCACCGATCCGCCCGGATTGAACCACTCCGCCTTCGCGCCAAACGTCACGTTCGGAAATTCCGCGGTCACTCGCGAAATTCTCACCAGCGGTGTGTTCCCGATCCGGTCGAGCAAACTCGCGCCGATCGCCCCGCCCGCGGCGGGCGTCGTGCTCGATACCAGCGGTTTGTTCACAGCAGTCACAATCGTCGTTCCTGGCGTTCGGAAATTCCCTGTAGCTGATTAATTCGGCAAAGTCTAGCAAATCAAAGCGGAGGTCAACAGCAACAGCGGCGACAAGCCGCGGCAGGGAACTGCACTCGGTTTCGAACCATGAAATCGCCCATGTTCACTCACTTATATGATGCCGGACGCCAACCCAACGACGCAAGGGTCGATCGTCATTCTGAGCGGAGGGAGCGGACGCCTTTGCATTTCATTCCGGCGAAGCCGGAATGTCCGCTCCCGCAGTCGAAGAATCTCTCCCGGCGCCCTCGGTCGAGACCGCTTTCATTGCCCAGCCAGCTCAAATGCGAGCACGACATTCCCCGCCATCCCCGCCGTCACCGTAAATCCAGAAGCCACAAACACCATCTTGTCCGACACCGTCGCTCCGCCCCCGCTCATCGATCCGCCGTGCGCCGCCACGCCGTTCACGGTCTTGAAATTCGGCGTCGTGTCGAAATCCCATAAGATTTTCCCGTCGGCCGCCGCATAAGCCCGCAAATGCCCATCCATCGCTCCAGAAAACACCACGTCATTCGCCACCGTCACCGCTGCCAGCTGACCTCCGCTGCAACCGGGTTTCCCAGTGCAATCCGTTTTCGGCGGCATCACCCTCCACAATATTTTCCCGCTGCGAATATCGATCGCCGCCAGGCCGCCCGGGGGCGGGGGATTCGCCCCCGAAGGAGTCAACGTCGAAATATCCGAGTTCGCGGCGTACACATTCAAACCATCGGTCGCCGAGCCCCACTCGATCCCGCCCAGCCCGCTGCCTTTGCCGATCCGCGCCTCCCACAATTCCTTTCCGTCGTCATCCGGATCGAGCCCGTACATCACGCCCGTCTTCTGCCCGCAAAGCAGCACGCGTTTCCCGCCGCCCAGATCGACCAGTATCGGTGACGACCCGAAATCCACGTCTGGCCCCGGCCGCTCCCCGCAATTCAAATGTCGCGGATCGAGGCAGCCGAAATTGAACACGTCGTTTGGCGTCTTCTGCTGCACCCACAACCTTTTCCCCGTCGCCAGATCGAACGCCACAATCGCATCCGTCCCATCCGCCGCCGGGTCCACATACGCGTCGCCAGTCCCTACGTAGAGCCGCCCCAGTTTCGTGTCAATCGTCGGCGTATCCCACACAGCCGCGCCTGCGGGCGAGAATTTCGCATGGCTCTCGCCGGGCTTGGCTGCGTGCGGCTCCTCCGCGATCGTGTAACCTCGCCACATCACCGCTCCGGTCATGCCGTTTACCGCCACCACGCTTCCGCGAAACGTGCAGCACTCGTAATCCGCGTCGCCCGCGCTCAATTCCTCGTTCGACGCCACCGGCACGTACAAATTCCCGAGATAAAATTGCGGCGCTCCCGTAATCCTCGCCGAGCGATGCCCGCCCACGTTCACCTTCCACGCCAGTTTTCCCGTCTCAGCATCCAGCGCGTAAAGATTCGCCTCGCCATCTCCGAAATACACTCCGTTGTGCCCCGGCAACCCTCCGCCGAGCAGCACGGCCGTCCGCACAGTCGTAACCGCGCGAAAGGTCCAGACCGTGCATCCCGTCTTCGCATCAAGCGAGTAGACCGTGCCGTCTCCCGATCCGAAAAACACCCTACCCTGCGCGAACGTCGGCTGGCCATAGGCCGTGCTCGCATCCGGAATCCCAAACGCCCATTTCAGTTTCAGCCGCCCGGCATTCTCCGCGCGCAACCACGTGAATTTCTGAAACCGCGCATTCAACGGACCGTTGCCCCATCCATCCCACCGGTCCAGCACTGTCGCACTGGCCATCGCCGCCGGCTTCGTCGAGCAGAAATTCGCCTGCGCCATCTCCGCGCCATTCCCCGTCTGCGACGAAAGAAACGCCGCCACCGCCCGCCGCTCGCTCTCGATCATCCGGTTCCCATAAATCGTCATCGGCCCGGATTCCAGCGCCCGCAAAATCTCCTCCTGCGTCTTCTCCCCCAGCACCTCAACCGACGGTGCCATCAACCCCTTCGCGTTGCCATGAATATGGCAAGCCGAGCAGTGCTCTTTGAAAAGCGCCGCCTTATCCGGCTCCTGGGCGCTTGCAGCAGAGCAGAAAGCAATCGTCACAGCTATGGCCAACACCCGACGATGCAAATTCATTTTCCAGCCCCCGGTTGGAGTGCTTTGAGTGGCACAGACACTCTTGTCTGTGTTCCTGCGAGCGACCCGTCGATTCATGGCTGTTGGACCGCTCGCTTTAATGCGACAACTTATATCTACTTTGTGATCTTCGTGCAACGGAACCCGCACGTGAGGGATTTTTGACTTTACATCCCGTAGCGCTCTGCCTATCCTGATCTTCCCATGTGGTACGTCGACAAGCTCTTCACCCAACCTCAAATCGAGTCACTCTCGGCTAAAGGCTTCCTGGTCCGCAATTCGGGCGGAGTTGTCCGCATCGAAAAATACAACTGCGGCGCCGAACTGCGCAAAGAGCCACACGGCGGCACTTTCCGAATGACGATCATCCCGTCAATTATGCTGCAGGGCCAGTTCACGCGGCTCTGGGACGCGGGCTATCAGAAATTCCTGCTGACTAACGAAGGCGCGAAGGTACCGATCCGGGTCGCGCAACTCAGTGAACTGAGGCAGTTTAACGAAGAGCTGCGCACGGCGCTGGGCGTCTCGACTTACTACAACGAGGCGCTTGGTTCCACCTGCCACTATAGCGTCTACGACCGCGTAAAAGGCCGAGTCGGCGACGTGCCCGACGAAACCGTGGGCGCGCACGAGTCTAGCGATCACTAGCCGCCGCTAGTTCGATGGATTGCGCATCCTGCGCAATCTCGCGCCTAAAAAAAGGAGTAGTTCAGTGCGCAAACTGCGCAATGGCTGCCGACCCCACCGACTCAGGCTCGCTTTTCAGGCGCTTTCCGTACCGCCTTTTGAGCTCTGTTTTTGAATATTGTGCCCAGCCGCGCGCGATTTGGCCAACGTTGACAAACAACTTCGCAAGCGACTAGCATCTGGACGAGCGAACGAAATTCGCGACGAACGCGAAGGGAACCAGCCAAGGAGTCCATCATGGGCAGCATCTACCTGGAGGAATTGTCGGCCGTAGGCGCGGTGCGTTTTCCGGACATTCCCATTTACCAGGGATTCGGGGCGCCCAGCCGCCTGGAAGCCGACCTGCGCGATTGCGAAGTCACTTACGGCTCTGTCCCGAGGGATCTGAACGGCATCCTCTATCGCTGCGGGCCGGATCGCCAATATCCTCCGATGGGCGGGGACGACATCTTCATCGACGGCGAAGGCATGGTAGTCAGCTTCCGTTTCGATAACGGCCATGTCGATTACCGCAGCCGCTACGTGAAGACGGAGCGCTTCAAGCTGCAGGCCGAGCATCGGCGCGCGCTTTTCGGCCGCTACCGCAACCGCTATACACGCGACCCGCTCGCGAAGGGCTGCAATCCTGGCACCGCAAATACCAACGTTGTCTGGCATGCGGGCAAGCTGCTCGCGCTCAAAGAAGACGACATGCCATACGAGCTCGATCCTTATACGCTCGATACGGTCGGCCGCTACGACTACGACGGCAGCGTGAAATCCGTCTGGATGTCCGCGCATCCGCATGTGGACCAGACCACCAACGAGCTGCTCACCTTCGCGTACCAGGCGAAGGGCGATGGCACCACCGACGTGGCGTATTTCGTGATCGGGCCGGATGGAAAACTCAAGCATGAGTGCTGGTTCAACGCGCCGTGGGCCGGAATGGTCCACGACTTCGCCATCTCCGATAAATATGTGATCTTCCCGTTCTTCCCGCTGCTTACCGATGTCGACGTGCTGAAAAAAGGCGGCCCGTTTTACACCTGGCATCGTGACCGGCCGACCGTGGTCGCAGTGGTCCCGCGCTACGGCAAGTCCGCAGAAGTGCGCTGGTTCAAGGGACCGACGAGTTTTGCGGGGCACATGATGAACGGATCGACCGACGGCTCGAAAGTCAGCCTCGACGTCTGTCTCTCGGAAGGAAGCTCGTTCTTTTTCTTCCCGAATCACGACGGCACGCCGCCCGATCCCTCGCTGGGGCTGCCCCACCTCACCCGATTGACGTTCGATCTGGCCGGCAACACGGAAGACTACAAGACCACGCAGCTTTACGATTACATGTGCGAGATGCCGCGCGCCGACGACCGTTACTACGGCAACGGGACCTATCGCAAAGGCTACGTGATTTGCCGCGATCCCAACACTCCGGGGGCGGGGAACATCGGATTCGGATGCGTCGGCCAGTTCGACCACAAGACAGGCAGCTCGAAAATCTGGAATCCCGGCGCCGATTCCGGCGTTCAGGAGCCGCTGTTCGCCCCGCGCAAGGCGAATTCGCCCGAAGGCGACGGCTACCTGCTGACGCTGGTGAACCGCATGGCGGAAAATCGCAGTGACCTCGCGATCCTCGACGCCTCAAACGTCGAAGCCGGTCCGGTAGCAATCGTAAAGCTCCCTCACCGCGTGCGCATGACCTTCCACGGCATGTGGGTGAGCGAAGAAGCGCTCAATTCCGGACGCTACAACGCCGTCCGGAACACGTAGCCTCCGCAGCTGGCCGCCCGGTGCATTTGACTTAAACGTAGAGCCGGGTCCTCCAGCCCGGCAGCGTTTGGTTTGTGGGTCGCGGCTTTAGCCGCGACAAGAAGGAACGGCCGCGCGAAGCGCTTTCCAGTGCGCCGCCTCACCCGCGGCATGTATTCCCCGCGCAGACCGCCCTGCGCGCTAAACTAAAAATCAGGAGCCGTCTCGAATGGCGCAGGTAGTCGCACTCATCGACGACATCTTCTTCCAGGCCAAGCTGCTGGAGACGGCGAAGCAAGTAGGCGTGGAAGTGCGCGCCTGCACCACAGCCGACGCGCTGGACGCCGAGATCGCCAAGGCCGCTCCGCGACTCGTGGTAGTCGACCTCAACGCTGCCTCACAACCCATCGAGGCGCTCGAGCGGCTGCACGCGCGGGGCTCGGCCATTCCGCTGATCGCGTTTCTCTCGCACGTGCAGGTTGATCTAGCCGAGCGCGCCCGCGCCGCCGGATGCCGGGAGGTGATGCCACGTTCGAAATTCACGCAGAATCTGGCAACCATCCTCGCGCGCGCGAAATCCGACTCGCAATGAAACAGCTCACGGTTCGAGCCATCATTTTCGCGGCGCTGCTGCTGCCGCTTTCCTGCATCCCCGCGGCGTTCGCGCAGGATGGACACGAAGCGGAGCCGGCGGCGGCGCTTGCGGCGGCGCTGACGGCCGCCTGCCGCGCCAATGAGGCGCAGTTCGCGAATTACCTGACCACGGACAGCGTTGCGGCCTTCAAATCCTTGTCAGTCGACCGGCGCACGCAATTCATGCGGCGGTTTTCGCTTTCCGATCTAGCAGGACGCCCGCTGATTGCCGCCGACGACCGCAATCGCACCGTGCTTCGCTGCGTGGCTCCGGCGGGCACGGCGGAGTTCCGCTTCGGCGACGCGCGCGTGCACGAAAATCTGGCATTTATTCCGGTCGCGGCGGTGAACAGCCAGGAGACGGTCTTCGGGCTAGTGCGCGAAGACGGCGGGTGGCGACTGCTGTCGCTCGGACTGGTGATGCTCGACATCCCGCAGCTGACGAAGCAATGGGCCGAGGGCGATCTGCTGGCTCGCGAGGATGCCGCGGTCGCGAATCTGCGCGGCATCGCAGATGCGGTGCAGGCGTACCGCACAGCGTGGGGCAAGCTGCCGCAGTCGCTCGCGCAAATGGGCCCAGCGCCGAAGGACGAAATTTCGCCCGAGCAGGCCGCGCTGCTGAACGACAAGCTCGCCGCGGGCAGCTCCGGCGGTTATTTGTTTCGCTACCGCGTGATCGGCGCGGCCGAGGTCGATACGCCGAAATTCGAAGTCAGCGCCGTGCCCGATGATTACGGCAAAACCGGAAAGCGCTCGTTCTTGCTCGACGCCGATGGCAAAGTCCACGCGGAAGACCACCACGGCGCCATAGCGACATCGGCGGACGACACGATTCCGTGAATCGCAATTAGTTCTTGCGCGCGCGGTCTGTTTTTGGGCGAGCGGAAATCGTCCGAGCATAGACGGGAGCGTCTGTGCCCACCTGAAAGCTCGATTCGTTGACACCCTGCGGAGCGGCTGTTAATTTTGATGGTGGTGCGCATCACGGTCCCCACACGGAAGCTTCCGCTTTTTCTCCCGATTGTTTCGGTACTCTCCGCGTTCTTTCTTGTCGCTGGGTGCTCGGCTAGCCACACGACCGTGGTCAAACCGTCGGGTCTGCCGGCGCAGCTGCAGACGGAGACGAAGGCGGAGCTGGTGGACCGCTACAACACGCTCGCGCAATCCGTCAAATCCATGAATCTGAGCGTCACGATGACGCTGACGGCGGGCTCGGCTTACACCGGTGTGATCAAGCAGTATCACGAGGTGAACGGCTTCGTCCTGGCCCAAAAGCCGTCCGATATTCGCGTGATCGGGCAGGCGCCGATCGTGGGCACGAAGATCTTCGACATGGTCAGCGACGCGGAAACGTTTAAGATTTCGATTCCCTCGCAGCACAAATTCATCACCGGGCCGACAAAACTGGAAAAGCCGTCCGCGAAGCCCATCGAGAATTTGCGGCCGCAGCACCTGACCGGAGCGATTTTCTGGGACGCAATTCCGCCGCGCGATCCAGTGCTGATGGAGGAAGCGGGCGATGGCGGCCGGTATTACGTGCTGACGGTAATTCATCGCGGGCATGAGGGTGCCGAAGAATCTGGAACCGATTGGGACATTTTGGAGAAAGTATGGATAGACCGCGCGGATCTGACTGTGGCGCGCCGGCAGACTTACGACGCGGGCGGGAAAATAGGCTCGGACGTCACCTACGGAAATTGGGACACGTTCGGCGAGCTGCACTACCCCAGGCAGGTTGGTCTTACGCGTCCGGGCAACGATTACAAGCTACAGATCGGTATCACCAAGGCCACGTTCAATGAGACGATTACGCCCGATCGGTTTGAGCTGAGGCAGCCGGAGGGTGAGGAATTGGTGAGGGTGGGCGACGACACAGGATCCGGCAACTCGCCCGATGCGAAACCTGACGCGAAGCCAGGTGCGGACTCTAGCAAGAAACCAGACATGAAACCCGCGGAGCCCAAAAATTGATCGGACACATGATCGTGCAGAACGCCATGCACCGGCCGGTGCGCACGTTCATCACCGTGATCGCCGTGGCGGTGGAAGTGACGCTGGTCATCATCGTGGTCGGGCTGACCAGCGGCCTGCTGATGGAATCAGCCAAGCGCACCGAGGGCGTGGGCGCCGATATCATGGTGCAGCCGCCATCGGCCTCGGTCTTCATGGCCTTCAGCGGCGCCCCGATGCCGATCGCCATCGCCGACAAGCTCCAGCAGTTGGAATACGTGCAGGCTGTGGCGCCGGTGCTGGTGCAGTTCAATTCCGTGAACGGGCTCGACATCGTGTACGGAATTCAGCCGGAAACATTTCGCGCGGTTTCGGGCGGATTCGTGCTGCACGGCGGCACAGAGCTGACGGACCCTAACGACATTCTGGTGGACGATGTCTACGCGCGCGCGAAAAAAATCAAAGTGGGGCAGACGCTCCACATTCTGGAGCACGATTTTCACGTGGCCGGAATCGTCGAGCATGGCAAGGGCGCGCGGCTGTTCGTACTGATGTCGACGTTGCAAGATATGGCCGGGGCGCGCGAGAAAGCATCCGTCTTTTTCATCAAGTGCGACCGCACGGACCACACGCCTGCCGCCGCGGATGAAGTGCGCGAGCTGCTGCCGCATTACGAGGTACGTCCGCTGAAAGATTATATTTCGCTGATGACTTCGTCGAATCTGCCCGGGTTGGGCGCGTTCATTAACGTGATGATCGGGATCGCCGTGGCCATCGGATTCCTGGTGACATTTCTCTCCATGTACACGACCATCATCGAGAGGACGCGCGAGATTGGCGTGCTGAAATCGTTGGGCGCGTCCAAGACTTATATCGTCGAGATTATTTTGAGTGAGACGACCCTGCTGTGCATCGCCGGCGTGCTGACCGGGGTCGGGCTCAGTTTCCTGATGCGCGCCGTTTTCCTGAAGGCGTTTCCATCGCTGACCATCCTCATTACGTTCAAGTGGATCATGCTGGCTGGCATGATTGCCGTGCTGGGCGGTTTGCTGGGCGCCACGTATCCCGCGTGGCTGGCGAGCCGCAAGGATCCGGTCGAAGCGCTGGCGTACGAGTAGGCGCGGACGCGGCCAGAGCCTGCTCTCAGCGGCGATCTTTTTCCTAGATTAAGACACACGCCTCCGCCCATAAAACCCTCCGATCCTGCCGGTCTATGCAGAAACGCATATCGCGGCTAGACTATTCGAATCCTCAGAGGCATGATCGCTCGCAGGGGAATGGCTGTTGGAACCGATACTCAAGACCGAAAACTTGTGGAAAATGTACCGCACCGGCCGGATGGAAGTTCCGGCGCTGCGCGGAGTCAGCGTTTCCATTCTCCCCGGAGAATTCGTTTCGATCATGGGGCCATCGGGCTGCGGCAAATCGACGCTGCTGCACGTGATCGGCGGGCTGGCACAAGCCACCAAGGGCCGCGTGCTGCTGGACGGCAACGATCTGACGGAGATGAGCGATGCGGCCCGGACCCTGCTGCGGCGGCACAAAGTCGGGTTCGTATTTCAGCGATTCAATCTTCTTCCGACGCTCGATACGTACCACAACATCACGCTTGCGCAGCACATTCACGGGAACGGTTTCGATCCGCACCGCTTTGAGGCCGTCACCGCACTGCTGGGCCTGGCGGACCGGCTGAAGCACAAACCTTCGGAACTTTCCGGTGGCGAGCAACAGCGCGTGGCGCTGGCGCGCGCAATCATCAGCGAGCCGAAAATCGTGCTGGCCGACGAGCCCACGGGAAATTTGGATACGAAAAGCTCGGACACCGTGCTGGCGCTGCTGCGCAAGCTGAATAAGGAACTCGGGCAGACGATCGTCATGATCACGCACAATCCCGAAGCGGCTACTTACGGCGATCGGGTGCTGCACATGAGGGACGGCGCGGTCGTAAACGGAGCCGCGGCGCACTCCTGAGATGCGATCCATCTGGCGTGGCATCGTTAACTCCGTTTTCTGGGCGTACGACCGCGGGAGTTGGCCGTACGATGTGCTCGTGGTCGTGATTCTGATCTTCGTGCTGGCCACGCCGCGAAGTTGGTTTCACGACCGGCCGCAGGAAGGCGTGGGGGCGAACACCAGCGTGCAATTCGTGTCCGAGGATTCGGCAAACCAGACGCGGATTTACCGGCTCGATGCCTCCGCGCTTTCCCCGCAGAAACGCACCGCGCGGCCAACTCCGGAGCTGGAGCGCGAGACGCACGATATTTTGGGCCGCACGGTCGATGATTTGAAGGACCGGACGTTCACCGTGCTGCGCATCGATCCGGCGGTGGACGTAAACGGCGCAGTGCTGCATTACGACGTGACGATTCATTGGTAGGTTTGATCCAGTATTTGACGCGAGAGGCGCGATCATGGCGACCGCAAACGTGGCTCGAAACGTTCAGGACCGCATGCAGGACGCGATCGGCGACCTGAAATCGCTGCTCGGCGAGCGCGTGACCACCGCGGAAGTGATCCGCGAGCACCATAGCCACGGTGAGTCGTATCACCCCGCTGCGCTGCCGGACGCGGTGTGCTTTCCGAAATCGACCGAGGAAGTCAGCGCGATCATGAAGATCAGCGCGAAGCATCAGGTGCCGGTGATCCCGTTCGGCGCGGGCACTTCGATGGAAGCGCAGGTGAACGCGATTCACGGCGGCATTACCATCGACATGCGCGAGATGAACAAAGTCTTGCGTATCAGCGCGGAGGATTTGCAGGCGACAGTCGAAGCGGGAATTCCGCGCAAGACGCTGCTGAGGGCGCTGGAGAATACCGGCTTCACTTTTTTCATCGACCCGGGTGCGGACGCGACCATCGGCGGCATGACCTCCACGCGCGCCTCGGGCACTACGGCAGTGCGCTATGGGACGATGCGCGAGAACGTGATGGCGCTCACCGTGGTCTTGGCCGACGGGCGCGTGATCCGCACCGGCTCGCGAGCGCGGAAATCGTCGGCCGGCTACGATCTGACGCATCTCTTTGTGGGCGCGGAGGGAACACTCGGCGTAATCACAGAGGTCACGCTGCGGCTGCATCCGCAACCGGAGGCGGTGGGGTCTGCAAGCTGCAATTTCCCGTCGATTCGGGATGCGGTCGAGACGGCGATCGAAACGATTCAGCTCGGCGTCCCCGTAGCTCGCATCGAGCTGATGGACGAAGCGCAAATCGACGCCTGCAACAAATATTCCAAGACGAACTATGCCGTGGCGCCCACCCTTTTCTTCGAATTTCACGGCGATAGCCAGCGCAACGTGAAGGATCAGTCCGAGACAGTGAAGGAGCTGGCGGAAAATCACCACGGTCTGGGTTTCCGCTGGTTCTCGACGCCCGAAGAGCGCGAGGCGCTCTGGAAAATGCGGCACGAGGCCTACTTCGCAAACTGCGCCATCCGCAAGGGCGGAAAAATGTTCACGACCGACATTTGCGTGCCGATTTCGCGGCTCGCCGATTGCATCGTGGAATCCAAGAAGGATGTGTCCACGTGCTCGTTTCCGGCGCCGGTGGTCGGGCATGTGGGCGACGGAAACTTTCACATGTCGTTTATCCTGGATCCCACGATCGCGACGGAGCTCGCCGAAGCGAAGGTGGTGGAAGAGCGAATCATCCGGCGGGCGCTGGAGATGGGCGGGACCTGCACGGGCGAGCACGGCATCGGCACGGGGCGAAAAAAGTATCTGCTCGACGAACACGGCGCCGGGCTTGACGCTATGCGTGCGATCAAGCAAGCTTTCGATCCCGACAACCGGATGAATCCAGGCAAAATGGTCGAGCCACATCCTTTGTTCGGAAATGGTTCCATCCCGAGCGCGCAGGGTTAAGGCCCGTTGGCGCTCGTGCGCTTTCGTGGGCCTAGAGGCCTACTCTTTCGCCGGTCCCGACGAATCCGGAGTACGATGCGGAGCTGCATCCGCCCTTTTGAAACGTGAAATCCTGTTTGGCGGTCCAATAGAGTAGGTGTGAATTCGAGACGAATGAACCATGAGGGAGGTTCAATATGAATCGTCGAGATTTTCTGAAATCAGCTGGCGCCGTATCCGCGGCCTTGACGGTCGCGAACGTGGACGCGCTTTTTGCCGAAGACGCTGCGAAGCCTGGCTGGCGCACGTTCGACGTGACCACGCGAGTGGAGGTGCTGAAACCCTCTGGCCCAACGTCCATCTGGCTCCCCGCGGCGCTCGTCACCCGGACTCCCTTTCAACGGACCCTCTCGAATAAATATCAGGTAGAAGACGGAAAGGCGGGCATGGTCGAGGTCAAGCCCGATGCGCTTGGCATCGTGTCCGCGAAGTTTGCCGAGGGACAAAAGCCGGTCCTCACGTTGACGAGCCGCGTGCAGACCAAGAATTACGCTGTCGATCTTTCCAGGCCCGGAACGGGACCGAAAGCGAGCCAGACGGAACAGGAATATTTCCTGCGTCCCTCGAAGTTGCTTCCCTCGGACGGCATCGTCAAGTCGACCGCCGATGAAATCACCAAGGGCGCGGGCACGGACGTCGAGAAGGCCAGGGCCATCTACGAATGGATTGTCGAAAAAACGTTTCGTGACCCTAAAACCAAGGGCTGCGGCTTGGGCGATATCCGTTTCATGCTGGAAACTGGCGACTTGGGTGGCAAATGCGCCGACCTGAACGCGCTGTTCGTCGGCTTGGCGCATGCGTCGGGCTTGCCGGCGCGCGATGCGTACGGAATTCGGCTGGCGAAATCGGAACTAGGCTACAAGAGCCTCGGGGCTTCGTCAGAGAATGTCTCGAAATCGCAGCACTGCCGCGCGGAGGTTTATCTCAAGTCGTATGGATGGGTTCCCGTTGATCCGGCCGACGTGCGCAAGGTCGTTCTCGAAGAGCCGCCGGGGAATCGCCCGCTGGACGATGAGATGGTGAAGAACGCGCGCAAGCGATTGTTCGGCTCGTGGGAAATGAACTGGATGGCCTACAACTTCGCGCACGACGTGGCGTTGCCCGGCGAAGCTGGCGCCCCGCTGCCATTTCTGATGTACCCGCAAGCCCAGACGGCGAACGGCCGGCTCGACAGCCTCGATGCCGCCAACTTCCAATACGAGATCACTTCGAAAGAGATCACGGCTACCGCCGCCTGATTTCACGAACCGGCTAGCGCGGCTGCATGTCCCAACTTGCGGGAACGTCGACGAACGATCGATTCAACTCCGCGATTGATTCCACGCCCAGGAGCGCCATCGTGCGCTGCAAATCCGCGCGCAGAATTTCAATCGCGCGGGAGACTCCGGCCTCCCCGGCTGCTCCCAAGCCGTAGGCATAGGCGCGGCCTACAAGCACCGCTTTCGCGCCCAGACAGAGCGCCTTCGCGATGTCGCTGCCGCGGCGTACGCCTCCGTCCATCAGGACCTCGGCGCGGCCGCCGACTGCCTTTACGATCTCCGGCAGGGCGCGGAGCGCGGCCGCCACGCCATCGAGCTGGCGGCCACCGTGATTCGAGACCACCACGCCTTCAGCGCCTTCATCGAGCGAGCGCAGGGCATCTTCTCCGGTGAGCACTCCTTTTACGACGAGCGGGCCCGGCCACACCTTGCGAATCCAGCGCAGGTCGGCCCAGGTAACCACCGATCGCGCTAGGCTCGCCTGCGTTTCCGCCAGCGGCATGGGACCGCGGCCAGGCACGATCACATTTGGCAGTTCGAGCATGCGTCCATCGCGCAGGAATCCCGCAAGCCATCCCGGATGCGCGAGTAAATTAGGCAGCAACGGAAATTTCTTCAGTAGGCTGGAACCGAGCAGCGTGCCTGCTCCGTTGCGGACATCGCGCTCGCGAAAACCGAAAGTTCCGGTGTCGATGGTGATGGCCAGCACCGTGAAGCCGGCTTTCCAGGCGCGGTCGAGCGCGGCTTCGGCGCACTCGCGTCCACCGACGAGGTAGAGTTGGTACCAGCGCGAACAGTTGGCCGCTTCTGCGACGCTTTCAAGCTTGCAACCGGAAATCGTGGTGAGGCAGAAGCCGACGCCGGTTTTTCCCGCGGCGCGCGCAGCCGTAATTTCGCCCTGCGGGTGAATCATTCTGCTGAATCCCACCGGAGCGAGCAGCAGAGGCATGCTTAGGTCGCATCCGAGGACCTTCGTACGCATGTCGCAACCGCGGACGAAGACAGCGTTGCGCGGACGGAAAACGATTTCTTCGAACGCGCGCGTGTTCTCACGCAGCGTCACTTCGCCGTCGGCACCGCCGTCGACGTAATCAAACACCACGCGTGGCAGGCGGCGCTGGGCTGCCAGGCGCAGATCTCCGATATTCACCACGCGCGGAGACGCCACGCTGCTCGCGCGTGCGCTCATCGCCCCGACACCGCGCATGGGCCAGCGGCCCTGTCCATAGAAGAATCGCAGCACAAGGAATTGCCTTTCTTCGCGGGCATTTTACCGGGTATCCTCACACGTTTGTTCGAGAGTTTGTTGGGCCGTCGCGGGCGTTTGGGAATTATACGCGGCGCGCGAATGGAGTATATAGTTTCCCCGGAGTCACGAATGAAAGTAGGCGAAGCGATCGCCGAAATTCTGAAGCGCGAGGGCGTGGAAATTATTTTCGGCTATCCGGTGAACCATGTGCTGGAGGCCGCGGCGGTGGCGGGAATTCGGCCGGTAATCGTGCGGCAGGAGCGCGTGGGGCTGCACATGGCGGACGCCATGGCGCGGGTCTCGAGCGGCCGAAAAATAGGCGTGTTCGCGATGCAGCACGGACCGGGCGCGGAAAATTCGTTCGGCGGCGTGGCGCAAGCATACAGCGAATCGATTCCGATTCTCGTGATGCCCATGGGTTACGCGCGGCGATTGGCGCAGATCGATCCGAATTTCAATTCGGTGGCCAGCATGCGCTCGGTGACGAAATCGGGCGAGGCCATCTGGTCGGCGGCGGAAATCCCGAATATTTTCCGGCGGGCCTTCTCGCGGCTGCGTAACGGCCGCGGCGGTCCGGCGTTGGTGGAAATTCCGGTGGATGTGTTCAGCGAAGAATTTCCCGGCGCGCTGGCCTACGAACCTGCGAGCGCGGCGCGTTATGGACCGGACGTTTCCGATGTGCAGCGAGCTGCGAAGGCGCTTGTCGATGCGAAGGCGCCGGTCATCTATGCGGGGCAGGGAATTCATTGGGCGCGTGCGTGGCAGCCGCTGCGCCGGCTCGCGGAATTGCTGCAAGCGCCGGTTTGCACCAGCCTGGCGGGCAAAAGCTCGTTTCCCGAATACCATCCGCTTTCGCTGGGCTCTGGTGGCCTCGCGTTTCCTCCCATGATTCCGCATTTTCTGGAAAAGGCGGACTGGATCTTCGGCGCCGGCTGCAGCTTTACGGAGACATCGTTCGGAATCGCGATGCCGAAGGGAAAAAAGTTCATTCACGCCACAATCGATCCGAATCATTTGAACAAGGACGTACGCGCGGAAATCGGATTGATCGGGGACGCAGGCCTCACGCTCGAAGCGCTGTGCGGCGAAGTCGAAAAACTCATCAAAGCGCAAAGGCCGGCCACCGTGGTGGAAGAAATCGCATCGATTCGAAAACGCTGGCTCGATGAATGGCGCCCAAAACTCACCTCGGAAGAAACGCCGCTTTCGCCCTATCGCGTACTCTGGGATTTGCAGCACACGGTCGACGTGGCCAACACGATCATCACGCACGACGCGGGCAGCCCCCGCGATCAGCTCGCGCCTTTTTGGGTGACCAAACAGCCGCTCACCTACCTCGGCTGGGGCAAGACCACGCAACTCGGCTACGGTCTCGGCTTGGCAATGGGCGCGAAGCTCACGGCTCCCGAAAAGCTGTGCATCAACGTGTGGGGCGACGCCGCGATCGGGTTCACGGGAATGGATTTCGAAACGGCCGTGCGTGAGCGGATTCCCATTCTTTCCATCCTGCTCAACAATTTCAGCATGGCCATGGAACTGCCGATCATGCCGGTTTCGACTGAAAAATATCGCTCCACGGACATTTCCGGCGATTACGCCGCGATGGCGCGTGCTTTCGGCGGCTACGGCGAGCGTGTGGTTCAGCCCTCGGAAATCGTCCCGGCAATCCGCCGGGGAATCGAGCAGACGAAGAAAGGCGTGCCAGCGCTGCTCGAATTCATCACCTCGAAGGAACTGACGGTTTCAAAACAATATTACGGCCACAAGTAGGAGCGTCCGAATGACCACCAGTTCGCACTGCGCTGTGATGTTGGCAGCGTTGCTTTGTATCGCCTCAGCCCATCCGGCAAACGCGCAGAGTAAGTCGCCTCTCCCCACGTCGCCTGGCCAGGAGCTTTTTAATGCGAACTGCGCCTCGTGCCATGTCGGCCCGCCCCCCGCCGAGCGCGCACCCGATCTGAAATCCCTGATGGAACTGACGCCGGAAACGGTTCTCGCCGCGATGACGAGCGGACCGATGGTAATGCCGGCGCAAAACCTGAGTGATACCGAAAAGCGCCAGGTCGCGGAATATCTCGGTGGACGACCGCTCGACGACAAACATACCGGCGGCGTAACCTCCATGACCGGGCACTGCGCGTTGAACTCCGCTCCCGGTGACCTTGGGAGCGGCCCGTCGTGGAATGGTTGGAGCGCCAGCGCAGGAAACACGCGCTTCGCAACCGTCGCCATTGCGGGATTAAGCGCGGCCGACGTGCCCAGCCTGAAGCTGAAATGGGCGTTCGGCTTTCCCAATGGTGATACCGCCTACGGGCAGCCGGCCATCGTCGGCGGGCGTGTCTACGTAGGAAGCGACATAGGATATGTCTACTCGCTCGACGCCGCGACCGGCTGCGTCTATTGGTTGTTTCACGCGCATGCTGGCGTGCGAACCGCGCCGACGGTTGCGCCCGTGCGCGGAACCGGAGCGGCCAGGACCTATGCCGTCTACTTCGGCGACATGCGTACGAATGTCTATGCCGTGGACGCTGCTACCGGCAAACAAATCTGGATGCAAAAGCTCTCCGATCACTACACGTCCCGCATCACGGCCGCGCCGGCGCTCTACCGCGGAAAATTGTACGTGCCGATTTCCGCCACCGAGGAAGCATTCAGCGCCAGTCCGGCGTATCCCTGCTGCACCTTCCGGGGAAGCGTGGTCGCGCTCGATGCCGCCACCGGCGCGCGAGTTTGGCAAACTTACGTGATCCCCGAAGTGCCGAAGCCTACGCACAAGAACTCGTCCGGCACGCAATTGATGGCCCCGGCGGGCGCCGCGGTTTGGAATTCGCCGACGATCGATCCGAAGGCGCACGCCCTGTACGGGGGCACCGGCGACGCGTTCACCGAGCCGGCTGCCAAGAACTCCGACGCCGTCGTGGCGATGGACTTGGACACGGGAAATATTCTCTGGTCGTTTCAAGCGGTCCCCAATGATT
Organism: uncultured Acidobacteriota bacterium; assembly: GCA_963800535.1. Taxonomy (GTDB): domain Bacteria; phylum Acidobacteriota; class Terriglobia; order Acidiferrales; family UBA7541; genus Palsa-295. Next base: position 14,494 of record CAWDBK010000015.1, on the reverse strand, counting down.
CCTGGATGGTTGGGTGTGTTCCGGTCCCAAGCGAAAATTGTCCGAAGGATCTGGGCGTCGATTGGGATTTCGGATCTTCGCCTGTGCTCGTTCGCGACGCCAGCGGCCGCCGGATACTCTTGGCTACGCCGAAGAGCGGGACTGTGTTCGCTCTGGACCCGGATAAGAGCGCGAAAGTTATCTGGAAGATAAATCTTGCCCTGAAGCCTGCGCCGAATAATGGCGAGATTGCCTTTGGCGGAGCCACGGATTCCGATCGAACATATCTCGGCCTCGAAGACGGCAGATTCGTCGCCATCGATCTCTCCAGCGGAAAACTCGCCTGGGATGTGACGCTCCAATCGCTCGACACACTCGGCGCGCCCACGATCAACGGAGAAAACCGCACCAAGGCCGGCCTGCGCTTTGGCCAGTCCGCCGCCGTCACTGGAATTCCCGGCGTCTTGTTCACCGGTGGCTGGGACGGCATTGTGCGCGCTCTCTCCGCGGACGACGGCCACGTGGTCTGGCAGTTCGATACCGCGCACGATTTCAAGACGGTCAACGGTGTCGCGGCGAAGGGTGGCTCGATGGGCGGACCTGGCCCGGTGATAGCGGGCGGCATCGTCTACGTAAGTTCGGGCTACGCCAACGTGGGCGGTGGCATGCCGGGCAACGTGCTACTCGCGTTCTCGACCAAGTAACGTAGCTCGCCGCGGTCCCGTGAAGAGGACATTCGGCCCCGATTTTGCTGTAGCGCAGTTTACTTCGAAGCCGGTGCGGGCGCCGGCGCTTTCTTCGTAATCAGAATATTCTTCAGCGCGTCGGGGTCGTTCTTCAATTCGTCTTTTCCCACCGGAAATTTGTTCTGCTGAAGGATGTACGACATCACGTCGAGCGTCTGGTCCGCCGTCAGGCTGCCGGGCTTGTCTTGCGGCATGGTCCCCTCGACCAGTTGAAAGAAATCATTCATCGTCTGGCCTTCCCAGATGTCCATGAACGCGTCACCGGCCAAAGGAAGTGCCTGTCCGCTGCCGCTCAGGTCTTCCATGTGGCAGGCGCTGCAGCTGTTGTTGTACTGCGCTTTGCCACGCGCCGCTTCGTCGCTGGTGAACACACCATCGAGCGTCGTCTTGGCCCCATCAGGCGCGGGACTCGCGCTCACCTTGCTCGCCACGGGGATGGGAGTTGCGGCCCGTGCCGACAGCATCTCCCCGCCGAGGCAGGCTCCGATGCCGATCGCCAGCCCGCAAATCGCCAACGTCTTTCTGCCAAACCTGCAACAGATCGGATTCTCGCGCGCGCTCATCTCGTGCCAGTCTCCCCCCGGGGATTTTGAATGGAACGTCTACAACACGCCATTCATAATAGCAAACGTCTCGCAATTATTCAGACGAGCTCGCGCAGCCCCGGGTTGCAGACCCTGGCTGAATTTCGGGGCCACCATGCAAACCGAATACTCTCCTGCAAATCCGTTTCTTCGTTTCAAATCGTGAAACGCGGGCGCGAGCCATGTGCCGCCGCTCGCTTGACAGGAACGAGCGCCGCACCTAATGTAGGACGGTTTTTGCGAAGTTCATTTTCGCGCTGACGAGGACGTCAACGCATCCGAGCCCAGGGGGTGGGTCGCAATGATGTGGCTTTATCATTTCTGCGTTTGGCTGCAGCACACAACCGTCGGCGTCAACGTTTCCGAATCGCTCTGGCTCTTCCCGCTGATCGAAACCGTACATATCTGGGGAATCATTTGTCTCGTGGGATGCACCGGCGTCCTCGACCTTCGGCTACTCGGGCTGATTTTGACCAACGAGCGCGTGACCGAATTGCACAAGCGGCTCATCAAATGGACTTGGTTCGGATTCGCCGTAATGATCACCAGCGGTTCGTTGATGTTCGCCTCGGAGGCGACCAAGATGTACGAAAACGGCGCCTTCCGCTTGAAGATGCTTCTAATCGTGGCCGCCGGGCTCAATGCGATGGTCTTCGAGCTTATTGCATCGCGCAATGTCGCAAATTGGGACGTCGGCCGCAGCGCTCCGGCACTCGGCAAGTTCTGCGCTTGTTTTTCACTCGTCGCTTGGGTCGGCGTGATCGCCGCTGGCCGCTGGATCGCCTACTGGTAATTGCTCGCGCTTTCCGGCCGGTCGAGTGCACTCCTCGATTGACCCTGACAAACCCCGGCAACCATTGATAAGTGTCTCGAAGTTCGCCGCCGTCTCTCGCGCGGCCTTAACGCATACGTCCTCACATCATTGACATCTTCTCAAAGCCTCTGCTATATGCCTCCACGGGTTGGGGCTAAGGGACTGTTGTCTTCGGGCGAGACGCAAGTCAGGGGGGGCTATGCGATCCTGGACGATCCTTGGGCTGTGCTTTTTCCTTTTTGCCGCCGCAGTTTCCGCGCAGACGATTTCCACGTCACAAATCAGAGGCACGGTTCAAGATCCGAGCGGCGGCGCTGTTGCCGGCGCCGAAGTCAAGCTGATTGAAATCAATACCGGCGCGGTGCGCAGCGCCATCAGCGGCAGCGACGGCGGATACACGCTGGCCGATTTGCCGGTCGGCAGCTACCGCCTGGAAGTCACGCAGTCCGGATTCAATAAATACGTCCAGACCGGAATCGTCCTGCAGGTCGGTGTCAATCCCACTATCGACGTCGCGCTCAAAGTCGGCGCCATGACGCAGGAAGTCACCGTCGAAGCGCAAACCGTCACGGTCGACACCCAGAGCACCGGCGTCGGCGAAGTGATCGCGCCGCAGGAAGTCCAAGATCTGCCGCTCAATGGCCGCCAGCTCACCGACCTGCTCTATCTGTCCGGCGCCGTTTCTGAAGGCCGCGCTTTCCGCGCGTCCTATCCCTCTTCAGCGGTTCCCTCCATTGCCGGCGGTGCGCAGGGCAGCGTCGCCTACTGGCTCGACGGCGGCACGCACAACGATCCACTCAGCAACCAGAATCTTCCGTTGCCTTTCCCGGACACGGTCGAGGAATTCAAGGTCGAGACCAGCTCCTTGCCCGCCGAATACGGCACGCATCCCTCGGGCGCCGTCAACGTGGTCACCAAATCCGGCACCAACCGTTTCCACGGCGACGCGTTCGAATTCCTGCGCAACGATATGTTCGACGCCAAGAACACCGCTTTCGCCGGGGACATCTCCCCTTACTTTCAGGATCGCCTCAAGCGCAATCAGTTCGGCGGCACCGTCGGCGGGCCCGTCGTGAAGGACAAGCTGTTCTTCTTCCTGGGATGGCAGGAAACCATTCAGCACTCCACGAATCCTGCTTCAACGACCTTGCCGACCGAAGCCATGCTCGAAGGCGATTTCCAGCCCTGTCTGGGAACCGGGCCGGTTCTCGGCGGACCTTACGGAACTGGCACCGCTGGTGACGGGGCAACGGGCAACAATGTGATCAATCCGGTAAATTTCAGCCCCATCATTCAGGCGCTCGAATCGCATCTCCCGGTCGCGCCCGGCGGCGGCGCCGTCGACAGTCCCCAGGCGTGCGGCGCATACGGCTACCAAGCCCCTTCCAGCTTCACCGAAAATCAGGGGCTCGCGCGCGTCGACTACCAGCAGAGCAGCAAGAACACCATCTTCGGCCGATTTTTCGTCACCAACTGGAATCAGCCTCCCGGCAACGCGAGCCTGCCTGCCTCGGCGGGCGGACTCTTGATCGCGGCGATTGATGGCCAGGCCGATCGCGTCTACAACCTGACCCTCGGCGACACGTACCTGATCACTCCGAACCTGGTGAATAGTTTTCGTGCCACGGGGAACCGCAGCAAGAACCTGACGCTGCAAAACAGCACGGTGGACCTCAACGATCTGTTCACGGCGGCAGGCGTCGATCCGGCGGATGTGAACGTCTATCAGCTCGGGCCCAGCGTCGGGAATTCTTCCCGAACTACATGGCGGGCTTCGACGTGAACGGCGGTTTCCAGGGCTTCACCGCCTCCACGCCGAGCATCCAGCCGTACGACACGCTCGATTTCAAAGACGACGTATCCTGGACGCACGGCGCGCACCAGTTTTCATTCGGTGGGGAATTCATCAATCTCCGCGCCTTCGCCGACAACTTCCTGCTGAACCAGGGCCAGTTCACTTTTGACGGTTCGCGCACGGGCGCTCAGCTGCCCAGCCAGGGGCTTGCCGACTACTTGATCGGGTATACCTCCGCCACCAGCGGCTTCGCGCAAGACGCTCCGATTCCATCCATCCAGCACCAGAATGTATTCTCGCTCTACGCGCAGGACGCCTGGAAGATCAACCGGCGCCTCACCGTGACCGCCGGCTTGCGCTGGGATCCTTTCTTCGGTCACACCGATCCCAAGGGCCACGTTGTCAGCATTTCGCTGCCCGACCTGATCGCCAACGTTCACAGCACGAAGTTCCCGAGCGCACCTGCCGGCTATCTCTTTGACGGTGATCCCGGCGGTCCGCGGAACAACAAGCTGACCAAGAATAAATTGGACGAATGGAGCCCGCGCCTCGGCATCGCGTGGGATCCCACCGGTGACGGAAAGTGGGCGATACGCGCCGGATTCGGAATCTTCTACGACTTTCCGAATTTCTCCTACGACCAGTTCGGTTTCGAGGAACCATATGGCGGCGCCGTTACCGTTCCCGCCAACGGTTGCACCACTACCTGTTTGTCAGACCCCTGGGGAGGGCCGGTTCCTTTTCAATTCGCCGACCAGCAGGGCAACGTCCACACCGGCGAAGATCCGTTTCCCCAGTTCGTCGGCACGGGACCGGCGAACGCTGCGTATCTTCCCGGCTCGCTCGTCTTCAGCTACCCGCAATCGATCAAGCCGACTTACGTGATGCAGTACAACTTGAGCGTCGAGCATCAGCTCGGCCATAGCTGGATCGTTTCGGCCAGCTACCTCGGCAATCAGCAGCGCCATCTCTGGGGCAACAACGAAGCCAATCCCGGCATGCAGGGCGCTTGCCCGGTCGCCTATCCGCTCCCACCGGGCGTCACCTGCCATTCGCCCGCGCCTTTCCCCTGCCCGGCGCCTCCGTTCCTCTGTAGCACGTTTTTCGGGCCCACCTATTCCTTGCAGGCCAACCGCATGTTGGCCGAATTCAACGCCCCGGCGGGCGGCGGAGTGGGGCCGCAGGGTGGACCGCTTTACGGTGAGACTCTCTTGCTTGAGGAGGGAGGAACGGGAAACTACAACGGCCTGTTACTTTCAGCCCGGCACAATTTCACCCAACACTTCACATCCTCCACGAATTTCACCTGGTCGCACTGCATATCGGACAACTACACCACCACCCTCGGCTTTTTCCTGGCTGCGGAGATGGTCCCATACGATCGGCGCGCCGATCGCGGCAATTGCCCCAGCGCGGATACGCACCTGATCTTCAACCAGTCCTTGGTCGCCGAGACTCCCGACTTCTCGAATCACCTGGAAAATATCCTTCTCTCTCACTGGCGGCTGTCAGTTTCTGCCGTCGTGCAATCTGGAATCGACGTCTCGCCGATCCTGATTCTGGATTTCTCCGGCAGCGGGAATGGCCTCACGCAGCGTCCTGATCTCGTCGGAAATCCTTATCGCGGTGGACAGGTCACCGCGAATCCGGATTGCGTGGCTCCGGCTCAGGTCAAGAATCGTCAATTCTGGGTGAACCCCTGCGCCTTCGCAGCCCCGGTCCCCTACACGTTCGGTGACCTGAAAAACAACAGTATCTTCGGTCCGGGTTCAATCGTCGTGAACACGGGACTGTCCCGATTGTTCCCGATCACCGAAAGTCAGAACATCGAATTCCGTTGGGAAGTTTTCAATGTTCCGAATCACCCCAACCTCTACAACCCGCAAACTGCGTTCGTCGCGCCCACGTTCGGCCAGCCCAGTCCGGCAACGACTGCAGGTCTCGGCGCTCTGGCGCAAACCGTGAACGACCCGCGCATCATGCAGTTCGCGCTGAAGTACACCTTCTAGCAGCACGATGGCGATCCCTACCGAGCAGCCGGCGCGGTCCGTCGGCTGCTCGAAAAATTCTTCCGCCGCAAGTCGAGCTCGTGGCATCATGCGCCGTCGCGCCGGTTGGCAGACCGCCCGTGGACTGCGTTATCCTGTTACCGGTTTGGGTGATTTCGTCATGAAACTGTGTCTTGCGCCAGGAACTCCTGCTGCGGCTTTGATCCCTGCCGTGTTAGTGCTCGCCGCGCAGCCGGCTCTCGCGCATCATTCCGGCGCGATGTTCGACATGGCGCACCTGATCACGCTCACGGGCACCGTGACCAAGATGGAATGGACGAACCCGCACACGTTCATGTACGTCAACGTGACGAACGACAAAGGCGTCGTCGAAGAATGGGCCATCGAAATCAACAGCCCCAACTTCCTGCGCCACAACGGCTGGACCAGCTCCACCGTCAGCGCCGGCGACACCATCATTTGTACGGGCCCACCGGCGAAAAGTGGTTCGAAATTCATGCACGGAATGACGATCGAGCTTTCCAGCGGCGTGCAGCTCAGGTCCTAGCGCCATGAAATGGTGTGTGACCGCTACTAATACGATTCTCGGGGGGAAGTCAGCATGCGAGCAGTAAATCGATTTTCAATCGTCCTGATAGCCGTCGCAACAATCGCGGCATCAGCAATCGCGCAACAGCAGCCGGCCTCCCCACCCCAGCAGCCCGCTCAGCCCGAGCCGGGCCGCCCAGCTGTCGGCGGATTTCCCATGGGGCCTCCGGGGAAAATTCTCGAATTGCGCGCCGATCCCGCCACCATTCAGCCCGGCCAGACCACCACGCTCCACTGGCACGCCGTGAACGCCGACGACACCTTCCTCGACAATTGCCTCGGCATCGTTCCCACGTTCGGCAGTCGCGAAATCACGCCCAAGCAAACCACCACCTACACCTTCACCGCCAAAGGCCGCGCCGGCTCGGACACGAAATCCGTTACCGTCACCGTCGCCGGCACGCAACCCGCGCCCGCCTCCGTCACCGGCGCCTGTGGCGATCCGCATAACCAACCGATCCCGCGCTCGGCCGACGGTCACCCGGATCTTTCCGGCGTCTACATTGCCGGCTTCAGCCTCCGCCCCGTCGACAACATCAAGGTGAAGGCCGGCGCGGAAAGCTTCAAAATCGTTCCCAAGGAAGACGACCTCGGCCAGGGCGTCACCTGCGTTCCGCCGGGAGTCCCCGCCGCCACCATGCAGCCCTATCCGCTGCAAATCATCCAGAAGCCCGGCCTCGTCGTCATCCTCTACGAGGCGTACCACATTTTTCGCGTCATCCCCACCGACGGCAGCACGCACCCCGACGATCTCGACCCCACCTACATGGGAAATTCCGTCGGCCATTGGGATGGCGACACGCTCGTCGTCGACGTCACCGGCTTCAACGACAAGACGTTCATCGGCAACTACAAGCACACCACGTCCTATCACGTGGTCGAACGCTACCACCGCGTTTCCTATGAAGAGCTCGACTACTCCGCCACCATGGACGATCCCAACGTCTGGGACGCGCCCTGGACCATGTCGAGCAAGATGCGCCTGCATCCAGAGTGGCAAATTCAGGAATATGTCTGTGAAGATAACAACAAGGACTACAAGGATCTGCTCGAAAGCAAATAGCGCCCACCGGGCGCCCGGTCCTCCGAAAATGAACTTCGCCCGTCAAATTTCGTTCTTGTTGCTCGTCGCGGCTCTATCCGTCTGCGCCGCGCGCGCCCAGCAGGAGCCGCCGCCCCCGCCCCCGCCCAACGGAGGCCTTCCACCAGACCGCGTCCCGCGCGATGGTTTTCCGGTAGGCCCGCCGGCGAAAATTCTAAGCTTCACGGCCAACTCGCATGCGATTCAACCGGGCGATTCCGTCATCCTGAAATGGGCCGTGGTGAACGCGGACAAAATCACGATCGACCACGGCATCGGCGTCGTCGCTGCCCGCGGCAGCCGTTCGGTCGCTCCGAAATCCACCACCACGTACCACATGAGCGCGATCGGCTACGGCAACGCTGGAAACGGCGCCGAGTCCGTCACCATCACCGTCGCTGGCACCACCGCGGCGCCCGACGCACGTACCGAAGCAGCTGGCCCGCCGGCCGGTCCCTCGCGCAGCCGACGGCCATCCCGACCTCTCCGGTATCTACATCGCCCCCTACACGAGCATCCATCCGACCGCGCCGCCAAAAGTAAAACCCGGCGCCGAAAGCTTCCACGTCGGCTCCGACTGGGGCTTCAACATGACCGAGCACTGCCTGCCGCCCGGCGTTCCCGGCATCACCGAGTGGCCTTATCCGTTTCAGTTCGTGCAAAAGCCCGGCCTGATCGTGATTCTCTACGAGGGCGATCATTTTTTCCGCGTCATTCCCACCGACGGCTCCTCGCATCCAGACGATCTCGATCCGTCCTGGATGGGGAATTCAGTTGGCCATTGGGAGGGCGACACGCTCGTTGTCGATGTCACCGGATTTAACGACAAGGGATACGTCGAGGATTTCCGCCACACCGCCTCGCTGCACGTCGTCGAGCGATATCGCCGAGTTTCTTACGATACGATGTCGTACGAAGCGACCATCGAGGACCCCAACGTCTTCGCGGCGCCCTGGACCATCGTCGGCACGCTGAATCTTCATCCGGAGTGGCAAATTCAGGAGTACGTCTGCGAAGATAACAACAAAGACTACAAATCTCTCTTCGATCCGCAACAGAATTCGAATAATCCGCGCGGCCAGGCCGCGACAAAGTGAAATCAGGAGGCCCTTATCGTGAGAATCAAAGCCATGAGAATTAAAGCTGCAATCCTGCTGGCTGCGTTCGTGGCGCTGCTCGCCGCGCCCGTCGTCAGCGCGCACCACTCCACGTCCATGTACGACATGGAGCACCCCAGCACCTACAAAGGCGTCGTCACCCGCGTCGAATGGACCAACCCGCACGGTTACATCTATCTCAACGTGAAGAACGAAAAGGGCGGCGTCGACGAGTGGGCCATGGAAATCAATAGCCCCAATTTCCTGCGCCACAACGGCTGGACCAGCACAACGATAAAGCCCGGCGACGAAATCACCGTAACCGGCGGCGCAGCCAAAAGCGGCTCCAAAACGATGCGCTGCACCTCCGTAACGCTAGCCGACGGCCTCGTCCTCCGTTCCTAGACTTGGAATTAAATGTGGCGCCGGGGTCTCTAGCCCGGCAGCTTTTGCCTTCGACTTTGGTTTTGCCTTCGCCTTCGGCCTTCCTTCGCGGCCCGGCCTGGCCAAAGGATAGGTTGACTTCGCAACTCCCCGATGTACCATCTCGCGGGGGAATTGTCGGCATGATCCACTTCTGCAGGTGGCTCGAACAAAACTCGTTCATCATGTGGATCGACACCAACGTGATCCTCTCGTTGGCGCTCGAAATCATGCACTATTCCGGATTTTTCCTCCTCGTCGGCACCACCGCCATCGTTGACCTGCGCGTGATGGGCCTCGCCGGCCGTAAAGAGCCCGCCCCCGAGCTCGCCGCCCAGCTTCGTCCCTGGATGTGGATCGGTTTCGGCATGGCGCTCTTCTCCGGATTTTTCATGTTCTCGTCCGATGCCGTCGATTTCTACCTCGCGGACTGGTTCCGCTACAAGCTCGTCGTCGTGCTGCTCTCCATCGTCATCGGAGCGCTCATGTTCCGCTACGTGCGCCGCAGCTCAGCGGAGCAAACTTATTCCGCCGCAGCGAAAATCGCCGCCTTCGTCTCGCTGATTTTCTGGATCGGCTCGATTCTCGTTTCCGTCGAAGTCCCCGCCATCTCGGGCGTGGGATAGATGAAGATGCTTTGTAGGGGGTCGGAGCTTTAGCTCCGACATAAACGCTCGCCACAAATCGGGGCTTTAGCCCCTGAGGATAGGCCGTTCGCTGAAGCTCTTGCGGCAGAGAGGTTTGATTGAATGCTTGCCTTCTTCATGGCCATCGCGAAATACCTGCAGGGCACCTGGTGGGCGCTCGACATCAGCGGTTCCACCTGGGCCTATCCCTTCGTGCAGGCCACGCATTTCACCGGGCTCTCTCTGTGGATCGGTACCAACCTCTCGCTCGATCTGCGCCTGATGGGCGTCGGCAAGAAACGCCGCAACGCAGCCGAACTTTCCGAAGCGCTCTTTTGGTGGAACTGGCTCGGCCTTTTGGTCGCCATCACCGGCGGCTTCCTGCTCTTCTCCAGCGCCGCCACCAAGTACATCCCCAACCCGGCGTTCGAGATCAAGCTCGGCATCTTCATCCCGCTCGGCATCATTCTCCACATCATCAACCAGCAGAAATCGAAGACCTGGGACTGACGACGGAAACTCCAGCCATCGCCAAGTTCGCCGGCCTCATCGAACTATTGATATGGTTCACGGTTATCACCTGCGCCGTTTCCATCCCCAATTTCGACACGCACTAGCCGCCTGCTCCGAAAGCCGCGGAGCGGCGATTGAAACTAGCCCGGCACGGAGCTCGCCGCGGCGAGCGGAGTGCCGGGTAAGCGAAGTTAACAGCCGAAAGTCCCGGAGGGACGATTGAGCTTTTCATTCGGCGCGAAAACGTGCGAACTCTGATGGCGTACAAACTTCTGCCTGCAATTCTGCATATCGGCATTGACTCTTATCGGCTGCGGCCATTCCTCGAACGAATCCGCCGCCACCGCCGCGGTCGATCCGACAACCGCCGGCTCGATTGCCGGAACCGTAACGCTCGACGGCGCTCCGCCCGCAGCGAAACCGATCGACATGAGCGCCGCGCCCGCCTGCGTGCAGGCAAATCCCTCGCCGGTCACGCCGCCAACCGTAGTCACCGGCGACAGAGGCGCGCTGGCAACGTCGTCGTCTACGTGAAAGACGGCCTCGGCAACTATCGCTACCACGTGCCATCCGAAACCGCCGTCCTGCAGCAGAAAAACTGCATGTACGAGCCGCACGTCGTCGCGCTCATGACCGGCCAGCCCTTCGAGGTCCAGAACAACGACCCCACCATGCACAATGTCCATCCCATGCCCAAGCACAACCGGCAATGGAGCAATTCGCAACCAGCCGGCTCCGCCGCGCTCCACGAGACCTTCACGCACGCGGAATTCGCAATGCCGGTTCTGTGCAACGTGCATCCCTGGATGCGCTCGATGGTCTTCGTCTTCGACCATCCGTATTTCGCCGTCACGCTGAAAGCAGGGAACTTCAACCTGAAAAATCTTCCTCCCGGCACCTACACAATTGAAGCCTGGCACGAATCGCTCGGCACGCAGGACCAGACAGTCACCATCGCCCCCCACGAATCGAAGACTATCTCTTTCACATTTAAAACATCTAACCAGTAAGCGATTGTCGCCCAGCCAGAACTAGCCGCCCCCTCAGCCGGCCCGGTATCTCGGTCCATGTAGGAGGTCAGTTATGGCGCTGGAACTCGTAGCTCTGCTCGTGCTCGGTCTCATGTGCGGAAGCGAACTTAACATCGCTGCATTCGGTCATCCCACAATCAGCCGCCAACCCCTCGAGACGCACATCTTGTTGCGCTCGTCTTTCGCGGGCTGTTTGGGCGCGTGATGCCTTTCTGGATGTTGGGGTCGGCGCTGCTCAACCTGCTCTTGCTGATGCCATTCGTGCATCTCACCACCGCCGCGTGGCGCTTGGCTGCCATCGCGCTTGCGATTCAGATCGGCGCCGTCGTGTTTTCTTTATTCTCCCCGTCCCCATCAACAATCGCATCGCCAAATGGACGCCGCAGAGCTTCCCGCGGGACTGGGGCGCGCTGGAGCACCGCTGGGACCTCTATCACGCGTTTCGGACATCAGGGCTGGTTGTCGCTTTCGCGCTCCTCGCGCTGGCTATGGCCGCACATTGAGAGGACGTCCACGATTCCGTTGCGGCCGGGCCTCCCGTTGGAGCATAATCGGGCGATTAAAGGGTCCTCGCGGTCGCGCCGGGTGGATTGGCAAGGGCGCCGGCCGGGCGGAAACCCAGGGGGATACGATGTCTTCTTCCGGCAACCGCAATTCAAATTTCCTGCACGCAGTGCTCTTCGCGGCCATGCTTTTGGCGCTGACAATTCCGGCCTTCGCGCACCATTCCGGCGCCATGTTCGATCGCGATAAGACCGTCCAGCTCACCGGCACCATCGTCAGCTTTGGCTGGACCAATCCGCACAGCTGGATCGAAATCGACGTGCCCAACGCCTCCGGCGGCACGGACAAATGGGGCGTCGAGTGCAACAGCCCTAACACCATGGCGCGCTCCGGCTTCGTTCCACCACGCTGAAGGCTGGCGATCAGGTCACCATCAGCGTTCACCCCTTGCGCGACGGCACCCATGGCGGCCGCTTCATCACCCTGAAGCTTGCTGACCGCACCGTGCTCAACGACACCTGCGGCGGCCTCCCGGCGGGGGCGTTCAAGTATTAGCTCTCCCGATTTCGCCTAAGAGGACCACTCATGGACATCCAAATTAGGAAGCTCGCGCTGTGCGCCGCCTCGTGGCGTTCGGGTTCGCATCGATGCCAGCGGACGCGGCCCAGGCGCGGCGAAACCCTCGGCGACCAGCGGCTAATGCGCCCGCAAGACCGAAGATCCATTTCCTCCGGGCGCGCTCTTCGCCCGGAGGCCTCAACGAGCCGCGCCCCAAGGCGCCTTTCAACGTGACCGGCACCTGGATGGTCGACCTCATCTACGGCTTCAGTTCCTTCATGTTCGGCCCCAACTATCCGAAGTTCAAACCCCCGCGCAGGCCGTGTTTGAGACGGCAAGAAAGCCACCGCCGAAGGCCGCCGTATCATGACGACATCGGCCAATGCTTTCCCGCCGGCATGCCATGATCATGACCCGCGTCTGGCCCATCGCCATCATTCAGACGCCCACGTGATTTACATGGTCAGCGGATTTGAGAACGCCCTTCGCCTCGTCTATATCGACGGCCGCAAGCATCTCGATCCCGACGTGGTCGTGCCCACCTACAATGGCGAATCGATCGGCACCTGGGAAGGCGACAGCTTGTCGTCGAAACCTCCGCCATGACTCCCGAGCGCCACTGGATCGATACCGGCGTTCCCGTGAGCAAGGACTTCCGCATCATCGAGCGCATCCGCATGAAATGGAGGTAAAACTCTGGAGATCAAATATTCGCTCTTCGATCCCCAAAATTGGGAAGGCGATGGACCAGCACAGAACGCTGGACCGCCAAGACGACACAGACATAACAGAAGTCCAGTGCCTTTCAACCTGAACGAGCATCTACCAAGCACGCAATCAAGCTGATATAGATTAACCGCCTTTTCGGGATTGGGCGCATTTCCTTACGAAACGCTATGGCTAAGCAGCGCCTTTGGAAAGAGCGTGGGGCTTTCAGCCCCACGAAAAACGGATGGTTTGTCGCCGGGCTTCAGCCCCGGCTAGCCCCAAATAATTGTCGATTAGAGTCTGCACCGATCGTTTTTTGGCAATAACTTGGGTGGCATTTCTTTTCGTTTTGATTGTCGATTAGAAACGCTGTTTCCGGGCTGCACAAGCGGCATTGCGCGGAAGGCGGTGCCAGGCGATGACGCAGGCTTTGCACGACGTCCTTCGTCAGACCACAGACAAGAGTGTCTGTGCCACTAAAGCGCATTCAGTTGTCAAAGAGCAGCGAGCGCTAGCCCGTAGCGCCGGGACGGTCGCCACGGCGACCGTCCGACATCGAGGCCTAAAGACGCCGAGACCGACGCTAATTGATTCTTCGGACAGTCGCAATGGGACGGCGACTATAGGACCAGCTCCGACAGACGCTTGGAAGCGGAATCGGTTTGTTGATAATCCTTCCAGGTCTGGTCCTTACTCGAACAACAGGCTAGAAGTTAGCCGCTTCGTTGACAATGACTTGGACAGGAATTCTGACAATGTACCGATATCTTAATAGGATAACCATTGGATACTAACGATCAGACCGGATTGTTGCGAAGCATGCGGACCTGCTTCGGGTCCTTGCTGAGCCTGCGTTGGCAGAGCGCGATAAGCGAATGCGAAAGAGCCTTCGCGAAGTCGTCGGAAAAAGCAACGGAAAGGCTAAGGCTGTTCTGCTGATGGACGGGTCGAGGCCTCAAGCTGCGATATGCAAGGAATCAGGAATGGATGACGGGAACGTGAGCAGATTGGTAAAGGCCCTTCGCACCAGGTAGATTAATCGCGACTGGCGACAAACGGCTAAAATTGGTCATTTCAGTTCCGGAAAGTTTTTTCAAAGGGTCGGGGGAACAAGATGCCTGACGTTCCGGTAGATATATTGAGCGCGGTTCGCGAGATACGTGACTTGATTAAGTTAATTGCAGAGCCCGCAATAGCGGAACGTGACAAGAAGCTCCGTGGGGCGCTTCGAAAAATTGTCGGAGGTAGCACTCAGAGATCGAGGGCCGTTCTGCTGATGAACGGGAGCCGCGCACAGACGTCAATCAGTCGTGAGGTTGGAATCGGCAAGGGAAACTTAAGCACGCTCGTCAAGCAGTCGAATGGCGCTGAACTGCTTTCCGGTAGCGGTAAGAATCCCAAATTAGCTCTCGACATTCCGGCTAATTTCTTTGGTCAT
>CAWDBK010000014.1:0-112290 GCA_963800535.1 uncultured Acidobacteriota bacterium | reverse complement strand
AGCGGCGCGCGAAGTTCGCCAACGCCGGCAGGACTTGGTAGGCCTGCGCCGTTCGGCGGGCTTCACGCTCGAGAAGCTTCGACAAGCCATTCGCGATACAGCGATGGTGTCCCAGGATTCCAAATGAACCTCTTTCGCCCAGAGGACTACCTTGACCCAGCCATGACGACGCTCCACAAACTGCTGCGAGGGGCTGATGTACATTCGATTGCCGCGCTGTTCCTCGTTTGCGGCACTGTCGCGGGGTGCGGATCGGCCGGGAAATCGGCCCCGGTGTCTGCGCTTGCGCCCGTTGCGCCGGTCGTCGCAGCTTCATAGGGAAAATCTTTCGAGTCGAGCTTGAGTATCACCGCAGAGTTTGAGCCCTACCAGGAAGTGAATATGTACGCCAAGGTTTCCCGGGTACATCCAGAAGCTTTATGTCGATTGGGGCGCGCACGTCAAACAAGGCCAATTGCTCGCGGTTCTTGAGATTCCGGAGCTCCACAGCAACTGCAACAGGATGAAGCCAACACGAAAAAGAGCGAACAGGATCTTGAGCGCGCTAAAGAAAGCTGAACCGCGCCTCATCCGCTTACAAAGTAGCGCACCTCACCTACTCGCGACTCGCCGATGTTCAGAAATCGCGCCCGGAGCTTGTGGCGCAAGAAGAGATCGATGTCGCCCAAGGGAAAGGATTTGGAAGCGAGCGCGGGCGAATCGTCTGCGAAAGACGCGCTGGCAGGCAGCGAGCAGGAACTCGCCGCCTCCAAAGCGGCGATGGAAAAGGACCGGGCGATGTTCGCGTATTCCAGGATTACGGCTCCGTTCGATGGCGTTGTCACCGAAATCGATGCCTACACAGGGGCGCTGCTACCAGCAGGTACGTCATCGAACAAAGGCGACCAGACCCTCTGCCAGCTTTCGCAAAATAACCTTCTGCGTCTCGTAATCCCCGTGCCGGAAAGAGCGGTCGCGGACCTGCACGTGGGCGAAAGCGTTACGGTCCGTGTTTCCACGATTAACAAAACCTTCCAGGGCAAAGTCAGCCTTTACTCCGATCAAATCGATCCACAGACCCGCACCATGCACACGGAAGTCGTCGTTCCCAACGCCAATTACGAGATCGTTCCCGGGATGTATGCCACTGTCGAAATTCCTCTGCACTCCGTGCAGAACGCCCTGACTGTGCCCGTGCAGGCAGTGCGAAGCTCAAGTGAGACCAACGGGACCGTTCTCGTCGTAGGCGCCGACAACCGAATCGAAAACCGCGAAGTTACTCTGGGCCTCGAAAACGCCACTGACGTTGAAATCCTGTCGGGGCTGAATGACAACGACCGCGTCGTGTTCGGCGAACAGTCGCAGTTCAAGCCCGGCGAACTCGTGAACCCGAAAGCGGTCACACCCTCGGGAGTGGAGTAAGGGCCCATGTCGTCTATTCTCGCTCCGCCATCCCTATTTCATCATCGTGATTTGTCTCTTCGTCTGTGTGCTCGGACTCACCGCGTTGGTCCAAATGCCCGTGGACATGTTTCCTCCGATCAATATTCCTGTCGTCGAGGTCGCAACGTTTTACAGCGGGATGCCGCCGCAGCAAATCGAGGCGGATATTACGGACACATTCGAGCGATTCTTCACGCTGGGTAGCGGCATCGATCACATGGAATCGCGGTCCCTGTCAGGCGTGAGTCTCATCAAAGTTTATTTTCAGCCGGGCTCGGACGCAAACGCCGATGTCACTCAAATTTCGAACCTGGCGATGGCGGACTTGAGGCGTCTTCCTCAGGGGACTCTCCCTCCGGTCGTGATGAGCATGGACGCATCCAGTCTCCCGGTCTGTTTGCTGACGGTTGACGGAAAGGGCCTTTCCGAGACGCAACTTCACGATTACCTGCAATTTCAGATTCGGAACCAGATCGCGGAAGTGCCTGGAGCGACCGTCCCACCGCCTTACGGTGGCAAGTATCGGCAGATTATGGTGTACGTCGATCCTCAGAAGTTGCAGGCCAATGAATTAAGCCCCATGGACGTAGTGCGAGCCACCGATGAATCGAATCTGATTCTCCCCGCCGGCGACGTCCGAATTGGCCCGCTCGACTACAACCTTTATACAAACGCTCAGGTCCTGAATGCGAAAGCGCTGAATGACGTACCCCTGAAAACGGAAGGCGAGAAATCAGTCTTCATATCCGATGTGGGCCATGCTGTGGACGGTTCCGCGTTGCAATACAACATTGTGCGCGTCAACGGACAGCGATCCGTCTACGTCCCGATCCAGAAACAGGGAGGAGACAGCAATACGATCGCGGTCGTGAACGGCATCAAGGAAGCCATCAAGCATCTTCGCGACATACCTTCCCAGCTCAAGGCACACGTCGTACTCGATCAGTCCCTGTTCGTGAAACAGGCGATCTCAACGGTGCTGAAAGAAGGCGGAACAGGGTTGGTGCTTACGGCGCTAATGGTGTTGCTCTTTCTTGGGAGTCCGCGTGCGACCTTTGCAGTATTTCTTTCGATTCCACTCTCAGTGATGGCCACTTTCTTCATTCTTCACATCGGGGGCTCGACGATCAACAGCATGATCCTGAGCGGCCTGGCGCTGGCATTTTCGCGCCTGATTGACAATTCCGTGATCGTCCTGGAGAACATTTTCCGCCACATGGAACTCGGCGAGAATCCTACGATAGCCTCCGAAAAGGGTGCTAACGAGGTTGGGCTCGCGGTGCTCGCGATCACCATCGTGACCGTAGTCGTCTTCTTCCCTGTGACGCTGCTTTACGGAGTGAGCAAGTTTCTCTTCACCGCGCTGGCCTTGAGCGTGGTCATCTCTCTTTTTGCCTCTTATTTCGTGGCCATTTCGGTCGTGCCGCTTTACTGCGCAAACCTGCTCAAGAGCATCGTCCAACATGGTACCCCGGCGGAGGAACACCCCGGCGAGCACGCCGGCGTGCCCAGCAAGGGACAGTCATGGGGTTCGCGATTCCATGCCCAGTTCAACCTAAAGTTCGAACGAATGTTGGGGCGGTATGACGAGTGGGTGAAAAAGGCGCTCGATCACCCGAAGGAAGTCGTTTGGGGGTTCGTCGGCATATTCATCGTGAGTTTTGCGCTCTATCCATTGGTCGGCGTTTCATTCTTCCCCCGCACCGACGCTGGGCAATTCATCATTAACGTCAAAGCGCCCACGGGAACGCGTCTGGAAGTCACCGAAGATTACGTAAAGAAAATCGAGGACATCATTCGCCAGACGGTTCGCCCCGGCGATCTGAATTCCGTCGTGTCGAACATCGGAGTAACGCCTGATTTGTCCTCTCTATCCACTCCCAACGCAGCCATGCACACCGCCTTCGTCGAAGTCGGTTTGAAGGAACATCATAAGGTCGGTAGTTACGTCTACATGGACGATGTCCGCAAGCAAGTTTCGTCGCAGCTGCCCGAACTGCGCACCTATTTCCAGTCCGGCGGCCTGGTTGACGCGGTGCTCAACCAGGGATTGCCGGCCCCCATTGACGTGCAGGTGAGTGGAAACGATCTCCACGCCGCCGATCGCATCGCTCTGGATCTCGAAGATCAATTCCGTCGCCTCCGCGGAGTTTCGGATGTGTACGTCCCGCAGGACATGGATTATCCGTCCCTGCAGATCAACGTTAATCGTGACCGCGCCAGCGAGCTCGGCCTCAGTCCCAAGGAAGTGGTGGACAATCTCATCACCTCGCTCACCTCGGATGCCATGATCGCGCCAAGCTACTGGGTCGATCCAAACAGCGGCAACAATTATTTCGTCACTGTCCAATATCCTGAAAATCAAGTGAAGTCCCTCGAAGATTTGCAAGCCATGCCCCTACACGCCCCCAGCTTGAAAATGCCCACCTACCTCAATCAAGTGGCTGACATGGCCCCGATCCTCACCCCAACCGAAGTCGATCACTATCAATTACAACGCACCATCGACATCTACGTGGCGACCTCCGGCGAAGACCTGGGAAAGCCTGACAGCGAGGTCCGGAAAATTGTCGCAGCCACTCGCCTCCCGCCCAATATCCGAATCGATATCCGGGGGCTGGTGAACACCATGAACGCTTCCTTTCGTAGCTTCGGACTGGGTCTGACACTTTCGATCCTGCTGGTTTTTCTGGTCCTGGTGGCACAGTTTTCATCGTTCATCGATCCTTTTCTGATTGTGCTGGCGATTCCCACGGGCCTCGTAGGAGTGATGCTTACGCTGGCGTTCACGGACACTACCCTGAACATTCAATCCCTCATGGGAATCGTCATGCTCACCGGCATGGTCGTTTCCAACAGCATTTTGATCGTGGACTTCGCCAATCGACTCCGCCAGGAAGGCTACGGAGTCCGCGAAGCGATCAGCCATTCGTGCCGAATCCGCCTGCGGCCCATTCTGATGACCTCACTCGCGACTATCGTGGGGCTGCTGCCCATGGCGCTGAAACTTGAGGCAGGAAGCGAATCCTATGCGCCCCTGGCGCGCGTGATCATCGGCGGCCTGATCGTGTCCGTGGCCCTGACTATTTTCGTGGTGCCAGCGGCCTACCTGCTGATTTATCAGCGTCGGGCTGAGTCGCCAACCCCGTTTATCGCGGAGGAGGTGCGATGAGATTGTTGAATCGCCTGGCCGTAGTCTCCGCTTTGACCGTCGTTAATTGCGCGTCGACGGCCGCCCAAGGCCTGCAGAAACTGAGCCTGAAGGATGCGGAGCAGCTCGCCATTCGGAATCACCCGCGGATACAGGCCTCGATCGATGAGGCGTCCGCGGCGAAGGCGCAGGTGACCCAGGCTCGCTCCGCATATTTCCCAACGGTCTATGGAAGTCTCACGGCGGTGGATTCGGAGAACAACAGCCGTATAGCAGTCGGTGGATTGAATAACCCCATCATCTACGAACGCTACGCCAACGGTCTGACTGTGTCACAGCTCGTCACGGATTTCGGCCGCACGCACGAACTGGTTAAGAGTTCGAATCTGCACGCACAGGCGGATCAAGAGAGAGTGGTTGCCACGCGAGCTGACGTTTTGCTTTCCGTGGACACGGCTTACTTCGTTGCGCTGCGGGCGCAAGCGGTCTTGAAGGTGGCGCAGGAAACCGTCACAGAGCGCACACTCGTCGCCGATCAAGTAGGTGAGCTAGAAAAAAACAAAATCAAATCGGGACTCGATTTGAGCTTTGCAAACGTGGATCTTGCCCAGGCCCGGCTCCTGCTGCTGCAAGCCCAGAATGATCTCGACACGTCCTATGCGGATCTTTCTACGGCACTCGGCTATGGAGACGAGCAAACGTTCGAATTGACGGAGGAACCCGAGCTTTCTGCGCCGCCAGCCGACTTCCCCAGTCTTCTTCAGCAAGCGATCCAGAACAGGCCCGACCTGATCAGCTTGCGCCTCGACGCGGCCTCGGCGAATAGCTACGCCACTGCGGAGCGCGATCTGTCGTTTCCGACAATATCCGCCGCAGGCAGCGCCGGACTCGCCCCGTACGGCGCAGATCAACTCGCGCCACGCTATGCGGCCGCGGGTGTAAACGTCAACATTCCGATCTTCAACGGGCGCCTATTCGGAGCGCTGCATTCCCAAGCGAAATCACGCGCCAACGCGCAGGAGCAATACCTGCGCGACTTGCAGAACCGCGTCGTCCGCGACGTTCGCACCGCTTGGCTGAACGCAAATACTGCGTTTCAGCGCGTCTCACTTACGGATCAACTCCTGAAACAGGCGACCGACGCGCTGGATCTCGCGCAAGCGCGCTACAAGCTGGGGTTGAGTTCGATTATCGAGCTAAGCCAGGCCCAACTGAATTTGACGCAAGCTGAACTCGAATCCGCCGGCGCGAAATACGCTTACGAGACCCATCTCTCCATCCTCCACTATCAAGTCGGAGCGTTGCAGTAGCTGGCCATTTGCCTTTCAGCGCAGTGGCTGTCTCACTCCATTGGTCGGATAATCCGACACGTGGCTACCAGTGCTCCCTGGGGATTCGCAAGCCCGCAATTGACGGAGTTGCGCGAAATCACGCCTGTGGCAGGTGGGAGATCAAACGCTCCAGCGTGGAGTTTATGCCTGGCAATTGGATCGCAAACGCGAGGGCCGTCCAGCGGGCTTCGTACCCGGGCCCACGAAACTACACGAAAAGGTACTGTTAACCGCTGTGCCCAGAATTAGCCTACGATGCATAGGTGACTGTCCCACTCGCGCTCACCATGGCGACGCCGCACCTCCGGATCGCTTCTTGCGAGGGATGTGACGCTACTTTTTGCGTCGCTACGACGTTCGCACGAATGCCCCCATGTTAAATCGGCCACTATAGACTGTCTGTTCCGCCGGCGGGGGCGCCACCATATGTACAGCCCGCTGTACCTGTGCAGGTGCGCAGGGCTTTTTCATGCACATAATCGCGCCCAGTTCACGACTCGCAGAATAGTCAGAAGGCATTGCCGATCGCGTCAACAAAATAACCGGAATGTGCCGCAGGCGGTCGCTCGTCTTCACGATAGCGCAGAGATCGAGCCCCGAGAACTCGCCGCCCTCCGACTCAGCGACGAGCACGTCGGGGGTTTCACTACGCAGCACGTCCAGCGCCTGCCCCGCGGTCGCGACAAACAGCACGTGATAGCCGTCGCGTTCGAGCGCGCTTGTCATCGCTTGTGCGGACCGGGCGTCGGACTCTATTCCGAGCACCCTGACTTGGTTTGGATACGGTTTCGTGGCCCATACGCTGGTCGCAGGGTCCTCTGAATTTCGCTGATATTCGACCGCCAGCGCGTGGCTGAAACTCGAAGTCAGCACGCTCCTGATGACCCTCGCGCCCCGCGATGCATTCATCCCGCCGGGTTCACGCGAGTAAGGACACGTCACCTCCAGCGATTGCCCCACCCAGTAACCGCGTCGCGCTGTGATGATGAGAACACCGTCTCGAGACACGTCCACGCTGGTTCCGAAATCGTCGAAGTAATCAAGCGTGCCGATTCCTCCACGAATGTGAACCGCGAGGCGGATTCGCGCCCGCGAGCGCCGACGACGATTTTTCACGTCGGCAGCATGACTTTTTGCGACCTCAATTCGAGAAATGACGCACCTTCCCTAACGATATTTTCTTTTTCTGGCGCCTCGGCTCGACGAGTTCCGGGCGAATGAAAGCTGCACAGGTCAGAAGTGAGGCTTTTTCCCTCTGAAATGCACCCATCCCTTTCGGGACCCACACATTTTACTTATCGGCTCTCGCCCGCTAATTCTTAGACCATGATTGCAGGCATTCTCAGGGACACTCACGGGTCGCCCCTTTCGCTTTTTCGCCGCCACTGACCCTGAGTGTTTTCTTCCTAGCGTCCGCGCGCAATTTCCTCCATTGAAACTTGGCAACTATCTCCCGGTCTGCCTATACTCCCCCGTGCACACATCAGGGTCTGCTTTGCCATCATCCACAGGTGTCGTTTTAATGTCGATCGCCGCCATTCGCTGGATAACTGGCCGCACGGCCGGGTGCTGTCCTAATTTCAAAATGAGAATACGAAAGCCGTTCACGTATTGGCAATAGAATTGCCTTTGCTTTTGTGATAATCGTAATATAAGCCCCATTGTGGGCGGGTTAACCTCAGAGTTTATCGAAGCCTTAGTGAAATCTCTTACAGACCGTGTAGTTATGGCGGTCGCAGGTGTGTCCGTTTTGCTGATAGGAATAGCTAAACTTTTTCCAACTAGTTCGGTCGGGCAATTGGGCAACGCTCACATAGGATGGGTGTATTTGATCCTTTTCTTTTGTGTTCTTTATCTTCCTACACGGCACGTTCTCCAGGGAATTGATGATTGGGATGCAAAGAGAAAAAAGCACTCTCGGTTACAAGATTTGGCGAAGGATGAAAGAAAAGTGTTGAGCCAATATATTGCGGAAAACTGTCGAATTGCGTGGTTTGACCAACAAGATGCAACAGCAAAGGGATTAGCAGAAGAAGGTGTTTTGTACTGTCCCGATGTACCGCGAAAGCACAACGGATATATTGCCTACAATATGCACGAATGGGTGCGGCACTATTTGAAGAAACGCCCCACTCTTTTAGAGATTAAATAGTAGCCGAGAGAAGATTATCGAGAGTCCAAACATGATCGGTGAGATTGGATGCCATCGCAGGAGTCACTCGTAGGGTTTGGTGAACGCGAACGAAGTTGTACCAAGCGAAGTGCAGAGCAATCGCGGCCTTGAGGTTGTCCAGCTTCTTTGAATAGGCATTGGTGAGCCGAGTAAATCGCCGCATTTGCATCCGCATGGTTAGGTTCTGCCGCTCTACGTGAGACGTAGAAATAGACATCGCTTTCGGTCGTCCGATAACAGCCATTGGAATCGCCCCGGTGACACGCACAGGCTCGTAATAATTTCGAGCTGGTCGCGGCGCTCGCTTTCGGTTGACCATAAATCTTGACCAATTGCGCGTAATCTACTTCCGAACCAAAAGTATCGTCCACGGCATTGATATATGGCCTAAAACCGTCTGTAGTTAGCTGGACGCGGGTAACAACCCTGTCCTTTAGATCGCGCATGAAATTGTAGGCGCTCGTGCCGTCCCGCTTGCCCACCAAGTGCGAGATTACAAGTTTCGTATCCGAGTCTATGCCTACGAATACATATTGATCGCCGATTCCAGCCGCATTCTCATCCACGCTGATTCGGCCCTGCTTCTTGAATACGTAAGTCCAAATCTCATCGCACTGGACTTTACGAGCGGAAACACCCTTAACACGGGTGATTCCAAGAACTGAGCACATGCCTGTCCGACGCTCAAACCCAAACGCATGATCGTATCCCGGTGAACGCCCGTCATTCGCTCAATACTGCGGATGCTGGGCCCTCCACCAAGGCATTAACGATTGTGAGTTTCTTGTCGGCGGCCAGTGTGTTCATGCCAATACTATACGTGAGCCGCTCACGTATGTCAAGAGAAAAGTGCATTATGGAAAATACATCACCCGTTCAACTAGGCGAAGATATTGCGAAGCGAGTAAAGTCGGTTGATTGTGGAGTCGCTATTGCTGCTCTCAAGATCGCTCAAGCAATCGTTGAGGAAAAGGCAAAGGTGTATTGCTCACACCTTCCCTACCTTGGAGACGACCTCCTTGAGGTAGTCGGCGATTCTCGCTAGAGTTATGTTAAGTTGGCGAAGTTCGAGATAGATTTGGTGATCTACTGTTTTCGGTTCGTCTGCCATTTGCTATTCTCCTTTGGATTCTTTTTCTAATCGTTCTTTCTCCTTTTGTCGCTCGGCGATCTCATGCAACCAGCGAGCATCTTCGCGCCCCCGCCGTTCGGCTATTCTCGCGGGAGAGTACAGCCAACGGAGAATTACGCCACCCAAAACTATGCCCGCTGCAATCTCAATGATTAAGAGCATTTGACTTCCTGAGCCGCTTTCGTATATAGTGCCGAACATGGCTAAAGTACCACAGGAATTACGAGACTATCTAGCGAAGCTAGGTAAGAAGGGCGGGAAGAAAGGCGGTCCTGCTCGGGCCGCTGCTATGACGGCAGAGCAACGGAGCGAATCCGCACGCAAAGCAGTACAGGCTAGGTGGGCAAAGTCCAAGAAACAGAAAGCAAGTCCCTAAATGTCTTTTGTTGGTTTTTCTCTATCTCGTGGTCTATAAAATCAACTAAATTTGGATCGATTGATCTAATTTGCGGTCCTACTGATAGCATCAAAATGTCCATAGGACCGTGGCATCCATCTATATATTTTTCGGCGCGTTTTAGCAGATAGGCCGCTGCAATTATCGCTTGCGAAGGTTCGATAAAGAACCTATGAATTCTGTCTGCTAGATACCGAATAAGAGAAGTGTCCGCACATCCGATAACCGCAAAATCTTCCACCTTCTGAATTCCCTTACCTCGAAATTCGATCAACTCAGTACTTTGGTCAGTCGCAACTCCGAGAAGCAATTCAATCGGCAGATCAGCATAAAGTCGGCCCATATCATTGAGAATGCTTTCAAATCGTTCTTTCACGCTCTCTACGCTGTCCAAATCGCCGGTATCTATTAGTTTGTTCCACACTTCTTTTGCTAGTGCCAAATCTCCCGCTCCGACGAGAGCGAGCGCCCTACGACTATTCACGTTATGGAAAAGTTTTTGCTCAAAAAACTTATTGAAGCCGGGCCTAGTCATTTGTCTGTCCGCGCCCAAAATCACGCCGTCAACGGATTCAAACCCAACGCCAATTGTCATTGCTTTAACCTTTGGGTGAATATAGGGCTTAACAGGCTGCTTGGGAAGAACAGGCTTTCTAGTTGGTAATGAGATCATATAAGTCCTTTCTTTTTCAAATTAGGACAGCACCCACGGCCGGTTTTACTTGAATTTCTGCCTAAAGGCGCCCGGTGGCGGCCTTACACATTCCGCCGATCCCCACATTCCCCGCTGGCAGTAGCGCGTAATCGCTACGGTTTCCCATTTTCATCCGCCGCTCATTCGAGCGGCGGAGGATCCATGCTCGATAAAAACACTATCGTTGCCACGAACGAGGAGATTTCGAACAAACAGCTGCGTGGGAACGCCGACCAAGTGGATCAAATGCGCCGATTCCCCCGCGAAAACCTGCAAGCTCCGGGCAGGGCTGGCGTTCTGGGTCTTCTAATCCCCGCGCAATACGGTGGCACGGGCGCGGGCTTGGCGGAAATGTCGCAAGTGCTGGACGCTCAATCCCGGAATTGCGCGTCGACCGCGATGGTGACGCTTATGCATTTCTGCGCCACCGCTGTGATCGCCGCCAAGGCAAGCGACGCCCTGAAGCAGCGCCTTCTGCCGACGTGCGCGAGCGGCGAACACATCAGCACTCTCGCATTCAGTGAGGCCGGCTCTGGCGGACATTTCTACGCGCCGGTGAGCGAGGTCCGAAGGAATGGCAGCCAAAAAACTCTGAGCGCGACGAAAAGCTTCGTCACCAGCGCTGGCGAAGCCGATAGTTATATTGTGTCCGCGCGCAAAGCGGGCGCGGCCGCGCCCACTGAATCCAATCTATACGTGGTCCCCAAAAATGCTCCAGGGTTCACGACGCAGGGACGCTTTGAGGGACTGGGACTGGCTGGTAACGCCAGCGCGCCGATGACGCTGACGAACGTGGCAATCGACGACGATTCCCGCCTCGGCCCGGAAGGCAGCGGTTTTCAGAGCATGCTCGAAGTGGTATTGCCGCACTTTCAGATCGGCGTCGCTTCCGTATCCGTGGGGCTCGCCAAAGCCGCGCATCAGACGATCACTGCTCGCATGAGCACCCGGAAGTACGAACATGCTGCTGGCGCGGCGCTCGCATCGATCCCGCGCGTGCAGTTTCTCGTCGCCGAGATCACACTCGCGGTCAATTCCGCCGAGGCTTACCTGAAGGAAACAATCCGCAAGGCACTATCCGCTGATCCTGCGGCCATGCTCGACGTTCTTGGAGTGAAAGCCGTTGCGGCGGAAGCCTGTCTCGCGGCCGTCTCGCTCGCGATGATGCTGGGCGGCGGCTGGGCATTCGGACGGCGTGGCGGCCTGGAGAGAATCTTCCGCGACGCGCAGGCTGCCTCGGTGATGGCGCCCTCGAACGACGTGCTGAAGGATTTCATAGGCAAAGCAAGCCTGGGCTTGCCACTGTTTTAGCTTCGGGGAACTACAACAACGATGTGACGATCCAGCCTCTAGGCTGCGATTTCAGCGAATCGAAGGCTGCCGGGGAAAACGATTGCCTGCCGAACTTCCCGCCTCCGCCGCAGGCTCGGCACCGGCATCCACAAGAACGACGTGATGCCCCAATCGAGAGAGAAACGTCTCCAGTCGTTGTTCGCGACTCGGCCACCAACCGCGGCGCCCGCCGAGCACCACCAGCGAAGGAGTCGGCAGCAATCGACCCAACGTCTCTCTGGTATCCCGGCACACGCAAATCTGGACCAGGATCTCATCGCTCTCAAGAGCCGCCTCGGCGGCCATATCCTCCTGCAGCTGTTTTAAAAACTCGACGGACCTGCGCGGCTGATCGATGGGAAGCCGAAATGGCACGACCTCGGCAATGATCAAACTTAGTCGCACATCCAAATTTCTCGCCAGCGAAACTGCCGCCTTCAGCGCAGCGACCGTTCCATCAAAGCTGGTATGGACTACGGTTGCGGAGAGACAGGGATCATCGTGGGACTCGAAATAATCGTGGCTTACCGGGGCGTGGCCACCGAATTCATGGACTCGAAGTCGCATCGCGTTCTCCGGCGCAAACGTATCCTCACGGCCCTAAAACAGGCATAAACGAGCCATAAGCAATTCATAAACGGCGCCACCGTTCTTAGTGCTTCTCCGGCAGCTTCAGGCTGTAGCCGATCCATGGCTCCTTGATCAAAAACTGAGGTTCCTGCGGGGAAGGTTCGATCTTTTTTCGGAGCCGATTCATGAACACACGCAAGTACTCACGCTCGTCGCCGTATTCAGGTCCCCAGACGGCGTGGAGCAGCTCTTCATGTGGAATTGCTCGATTCGGATGCGCCGCGAGATAAGCGAGCAGGTCGAATTCCTTGGCGCTCAGCCGGATCTGTTTGCCCTTGGACACCAATCGCCGCGACCGGAAGTCGACCTCGACATCGCCAATCCAGACATTGGCGATTCCCGAAGGCTCCAGGATTGCGTTTCTTCGAAGCAGCGCGCGAATTCGAGCGAGCATTTCGGGCATGCTGAAGGGCTTCGTTACATAATCATCCGCCCCTACATCGAGAGCCGCTACCTTATCGCTCTCTTTATCGCGCACGGTCATCATGATGATGCCGACGTCGGACACCAAGCGAATTTGCTTGCAGGTCTCGAGGCCGGTCAGGCCGGGCATATTGATATCGAGGAGAACGATGTCAAATTTTTCGGACTGGAGACGGTCAAGCGCGTCGGGGCCGCTGCGCGCGTCCATTACTTCGTAGCCTTCGTGGACCAACGTCGCGCGCATCACCCTGCGGATCTGCGGCTCATCGTCCACCACGAGAATGCGTCCTTCGCCCATCGGCCCACCTCAATCCATCAACGAGATCGAATCGTCACGGATTCTGCCGGCGATCTTGAATATCCGAGATGTGATCGCGCAATCTTTCCAATACCGCTTCGCTCTCTCCGTTCCCCAGTTCCCGTTCCACTTCGGTCAGCGCGAAATGAACGATGTCGTGATGATGAATTTCTTTGCCTGGAAGCCGCTCACCCAGTTCCAGCCAAATCTTATGGAGCAGATCGATTTCCTTCGGCGTCATGCGCGGAGCGTGCGGGCCGAGGTAGAACACCTGCTCCTGCCCCGACGGCGTAAAAAGCTCCAGCGCCACGCGCGGGCGCGGTTCTGGCATGCGCTCCCAAGCCAAGCCGATATCGTGGGCCTGCTCGTTGACTGATTCCTTGGACGAGCGTCCGGCGACGATCGCGCTCGAACCCAGATTCGCCGCGGTCCGCAGTACGCCTTCCCACAGATCGTTCGCCGCGGCCACCGCCAGCCGGACCGGCTTCCCTTCCTTCTCCGCGAGCGACAACACCTTGGTGAATAGCAACTGTTCGATCGTCGTGAACAACTGGTCTGGCGCCAGGTCGTATTCGCCGGAAGCCGCTCGCCGCAAGAGGCGAACGTGTAATACCACAATTTCCGCCTGCCGGCGCTTTGCGCGCCTCAGCGCGGCCTCCAGCGGGTAAAGCGCATACTGCGTGCTTACCGGCACCAGAATATTTCCGGCCTGAACTCCAACATTTTCGTTCGTTAGATCGGCTTCCTGCGTGAGGTTAAATTGATCGAGCTCGACGCGTCCTTCCCCACGGCTCAATCGCGCTTTTATAATTCTCTTCTCGGAAATCTCGAAGGCGACAAATAATAAACCGGAGAAAATCACTCCCGACACGGTGGCCGCCGGCTTCGTGAAGAGATTCACCACTGCGATTCCGAGCAGTACCAGGGTGATCAATCCAAGCCCCAGAGGGATCTCAACTCCACCGATGCGGAAATTGAGCGGCACTCGGAACGCGCGATCCTGCGGGTGCGTATAGCGCAGCACTAGGACGGCGATTCCCTTCAATGCGAAGCTCCAGATCACACCAAAGGCGTAGAGGTTGGCCAGAAACGTGACGTCACCGCGGCTGATCAGGATGGTGAGGATTTGCAATGCCACGACCATGTTAATGATTCGGTGTGACGTTCCATATTTCGGATGCGGCTGCCGAAACCAGTGCGTCAGTACGCCGTCTTCGGACACTCGGTTCAACACGCCGTTCGACCCGACGATCGCGGTGTTGACCGCGCCTGAAAGAATCATCGTACCGACCACAACCACAAAGATATGAAACGCCAGCCGGGCTACAAACGGCCCAGTTAGGCTCATGGCGAGACCGCCGATCAGGTTCTCAAAGAACTGAGGGCGCGTCCTGTCCGGGATAATCATCACGGCGAAGAAGGAGACTAGCGAGGTAAAAACCATGCTGTAGATAAAGATCACGAACGCCGCTTTTTTCAGATTTGCGAGCTTCGGATGCTCGATCTCGCGATAGACCTGCGCCAGTGATTCTTCGCCGCTCATCGCCAGTACGGAATGGCCCAAACCGACGAAGACAGCAACGAGAGTAAGCGTCCTGGCCCACTCTCTGCCCGACAGCCAACCAAGCGAGTGGCTATCAAGAACGATATTTCGAGGGATCGGGGCGGGCGGAATCTGAAATCCGCGCACGAACAACGTGTAGCAGCACCAAACGATCAGCATTACGACCATCACGGTGGTGAGTTGCATGATCCACAGAGCCTTTTCGCTCGACTCCGTAATGCCCTTGATGTTCAGCCACCAGAAATAGACTGTCACCAAAACCGCGAAAGCCCCCGCGGTTGCTCCCGTGCTCAGAACAACGTTTACGTGCGCGTAAGCGAAGAGTTCGTTCAGCAAGCCCGCCAGATACTGTCCCGCGGACACACCGCTGATCGGGCCGGTCAACACGTAGTCGAACATTAGGGCGGAGACCGAGAACTTCGCCAGCGTTCCACCCATGGCCTCTTTCACCACACGATAGACGCCGCCGCGCACGAACATGCTGCAACTTTCGACGTAAACCTGCGACACCGCGTACGACAGCAACATCGTCGCCAGGATGAACCACGGCGCAGCCTTCCCGATGAATTGTTCGGCTTCGCCGCCCGCGTAGTAAGCCGAGGACGCGAGATCGTTCAGCACGATCGCCGCAGCGCGCCAGTACGAAATGAACGCGAGCATTGCCGTGGTGGCGACCAGAACCTTCGCGACTGGCCGCGCGCCCGGCATGAATGTAGGGCCCTGTGGGCTCGACGTCATGAGAACCTTTAAGTGCGATTTCAACCGCGCGCGAAAGATAAACGGGAAGCCATAAACAAGTCATAAGCAATAGATAAGGAATTTATAAACCAGGCAGATAAAGCCTTATGCGGCAGACATATACAGGAACCTCGATAAATTTTCAGATGGAGTCTGGACTTCCGCGGCGGATCTCGCTTGCCAGTGGAGGAATTGCGCGCTTATTCGTCAGTCGCGAGAGGAAAAAATAGAAACAGAACGATTGAGGCCGCGCAGCCAGAGAATTTGGTAGCGATACCGGGAATCGAACCCGGATTTGTGCCTTGAGAGGGCACCGTCCTAACCCTTAGACGATATCGCCGCCGCGGATTTTCGGAGGCAAAGCCAAACGACGGAATAAAACCGCACGAATGGTCGCACCGCGAAAGCAATTTTCGCACGCCTAATTCGCGGGCGCAAGCGCGCCGGAATCCCTGCGGGCGTTTGTGTTAAAATTCCGCTTCCATGGATCGAGCCGGCGATTTTCTCGGACAGCTTGTCCGCAGGTTTGATCGGCCAGAGGCGACACTCGCCTGGCTTGAGAGCGCATGGCCTGCGATTGCCGGAACTGCCCTGGCCAGCCATACGCGCCCCACCTGTTGCAGCTGTGGTTTGCTGGAAGTGACGGCGGACGCCAAAGCGTGGCAGCAGCAGATCGAAGGCATGAAGCGCGAATTGCGGGACCGCGTCAATCGCGCGTGGGGTGGAAACCTAGTTCGCGACGTAGAGTTCCTGGCGGCAAAGCCGGGCCCTCGGTACGCAAACCGCGAGTCTGATAACGCGCACACACCCTTCATTCGGCGCCGACGCGCCTGAACGTGCGACGTGCGATATGCACTGAACCGGTTTCGTTGTTCGATGCTACCGAAAGCTTGAACCCATGATGAAAATCAGCCGCGAAGATGTGTTGAGGATAGCCGAGCTGGCGCATCTCGGTCTATCTCCGGAGGAAGTTGAAACATACCGGAATCAGCTCGACCGCATTCTTTCCTATATCGACAAGCTCAACGAACTCGACATCACGAACGTAGAGCCGATGGCGCAGGTGACATACTCGGCTGCTGCGCCGGGCGCCGGCCACGATCATCCTGAGCTACGTGAAGATATATTGCTTCCGTGCAACATCGCCGACGCGGTACTTGCAAACGCTCCCGACGCCGCGAAGCCCTTTTTTCGAGTGCCCAAGGTGATCGACCGGTGAGCGCTCCGACGAATTGGACAATCCCAGCCGTAGGT
The DNA here is from genome assembly GCA_963800535.1 of uncultured Acidobacteriota bacterium. Classification (GTDB taxonomy): domain Bacteria; phylum Acidobacteriota; class Terriglobia; order Acidiferrales; family UBA7541; genus Palsa-295. The sequence goes on along the minus strand of CAWDBK010000014.1, from coordinate 95,751 downwards.
GCAGCGCTAAGAGCAAAGAAAATTTCAGCGCGCGAGCTCGCCGCCGAATTCTACGGCCGGATCGATCGTCGCAATGGCGAGTTGAACGCCTACCTGACGCTTTCGCCCGAACGCGCCTACCAGCAAGCTGATCGTGTGGACGCTGCCATCGCGCGCGGAGAAGAATTGCCGCCACTTGCGGGAGTGCCCATCGCCATCAAGGACGTGATCAGCACGCAAGGTATTCGGACCACCTGCGCGTCGAAGATGTTGGAAACCTACCTCCCGCCGTACGATGCGACCGTCGTCGAAAAACTTGACGCGGCTGGTGCCATTTTTCTGGGTAAGACGAACTGCGACGAATTCGCAATGGGAGGATCGAACGAGAACTCCGCGTACGGCCCGGTGCGAAATCCACACGCACGGGACCGCGTTCCCGGCGGATCGAGCGGGGGCTCCGCGGCGGCGGTAGCGGCGGGTCTGGCGGTTGCCGCGCTGGGCACGGACACCGGCGGCTCCATTCGTCAGCCGGCGTCTTTCTGCGGCCTTCCCGGGCTAATGCCCACCTATGGCCGCGTCTCACGCTACGGACTAATCGCCTTCGCCTCGTCACTGGACAAGATTGGTCCATTCGCGACGACCGTGGCAGACTCCGCCGCCATTTTGTCCGTGATTGCCGGGTACGATCCGAATGATTCGACCTCTGCCCCTATCCCTGTCGGCAACTATGCGGCTGAGACCGTGAACACGGTCCAAGGTCTGCGCATCGGCGTCCCAGAAGACTATTTCGGCGAAGGCCTCGACCCCGAGGTGCGCGAGCACGTGGAAGCGGGAATAGCGACGATCGAGCGGATGGGATGTAAGCGCATCCCGTTGCGTATGATGCACACCGATTACGCGATCGCCACGTACTACATATTAGCGACCGCCGAAGCCAGCTCCAACTTGGCGCGGTACGATGGGGTCCGTTATGGGCTGCGGGTGCCCGGAGCGACGCTGACGGAGATGTACCGGCAGACGCGCGTCCGGGGATTCGGACCCGAGGTGAAATGCCGGATCATGCTAGGAACCTACGCGCTCTCGGCCGGCTATTATGATGCCTACTACTTGCGCGCCCAGCGCGTTCGTACCTTGATAGCACGCGATTTTTCCGATGCTTTCCAGAAGGTGGATGCGATTATCACGCCCACCGCTCCCACGCCAGCGTTCAAGCTGGGCGAAAAGACCTCCGATCCGCTTACCATGTATCTGGCCGACATCTACACGGTTACGGGCTCGCTGGCCGGCGTACCGGGAATCTCAGTCCCATGCGGAAGCACCGGCTCCGGACTCCCGATTGGCATGCAAATCTTCGGACCACATTTCAAGGAAGGTTCTGTCCTCCAAATCGCCCACGCGTTCGAGAAATCGCGCTTGTCGAACAACTGACTCACACGAAACAATTACGAAATCCGGTAGAAATCTCCCAAACTTGAACTTTGTTTTTCAACTTTCGCACATGGGATTGCGCATTCTTCGTGAAACGCGTTTCTCCCGCATCGACCTAACTTTCGCTGGGGCAAGATTTTGCGCAGGATCTACGCCCCAAGTCCCATGTCGCTAGTACGGACCGACTATTGCTGAGAGTTCCGGCGGCATTTACTCTCATTCGAAATGGATCGGAGGCCACTCAAATGGTCCGAGTCAAATCGAGCCAGAAGGTTTTCACCGAGGAAGAAGTCACCAGCCTGACAGGCATTTGCGTGGACCATCTGCGCGGGCTCGCCCAAAATAAGCACCTCGGCACGCTGGCGTCCGGCGCCGGAAAACTGATTTTCAGCCACTCCGACCTGATGATCGTGAACTTGCTTCAGCCTCGCTGCCAGCACTAGCCTCGCAGTCTGCCCCTAGGAGCTCTTGCCCCTTTTCAATTTCCGGGCGTATTCTCGCGTCTGCGGGCCCGGCGCGGATTCAACCGAATCTTGCGATGATGCATCCTAAGGAAGCACGGGCTCCCCGTACTCCATGAAGACGGCAAAGAGCGAAATTCAATCTCGCGCGAACCACATGGCCGCTGTTCCGGCATTCGGCCTCGTAGCGGTCATATGGCTAGGCCTTTTCATCGTCCCTTCGGTGTATGCCCAGAGCGCCGGGAGTTCACCCGGCATACCTTCGTCAAACGCCCGATCGGCTTCGAGTGACTCCCGCACCGTCCTGCCCCGCGGCAAGAAACTGATGTTGACCGATGGCAGTTTCCAGCTCGTCCGGGAATACCAGGTCAATGGTGACAGGGTGCGCTACTACAGTCTCGACAGCCTCCAGTGGGAAGAAATCCCTGCGTCGATGGTCGATTGGGGAGCGACCAAGAAGGTCGCTGACGACGAAGCCCAAAGCGACGCCGCGCTTCTGGCCAAGGTCCACAAATCGGAGATCGCACGTGCCGCGACGCCACTTGATATCGACGCCAGCCTCGAAGTTGCTCCCGGAGTCTTCCTCCCGCCGGGTGCCAATCTCTTTGTCTATGACGGTAAGGCGACGCTGCTCCCTATGCCGCAGGCTCAAACCGATTCAAAACTCTCGAAGGGGCGCCTGATCGAGCAGGTAATGGTTCCGATCCCGATTATTCCGTCGCGCCACTCCATTTCGATTCAGGGACCGCACGCCAAGCTTCGAATCAGGCAGGGTCAGCCTGAGTTCTATATTCGCGTGGTTGACGCCCGCCAGCCAGAGTTGGTCTTGATCCGGGCGAAACTCCAGAAGGATGGTCGCCACGTCGAAGATCTCGACCAGATATTTAATATGACAAACGAGAAGCGGGACTCGATTCCGATGCAGCGTTGGGAGGTCGCCCAGGGTGTCTATCGGTTTACACTGGGACAAACACTCGCCGCCGGAGAATACGCGATCGCCGAAATGGTGCGCGATGAGGGCGCCGGACTTTACATGTGGGACTTCGGAGTGGACACAGCCCCGCCGAAGCCCGCGCCTAAATAGAAGTCGCCCGCTACCAGACCGTCTACTTGACAGGAGACGAGTGCGGCTGCAGGAGTTCCGTCAGGAGCGCAGCCAATGCTGAAAGCTGGAATGGCTTTTGCAGCACGCGCGCACCCAGCTCCTGAAATCGCTCGGTCACAGCCGAAGAAACTAACTCGCCAGTCATGAGTACGAATTGAGGCAGCCGTGCCCCGAGCCTACGGTGAAGTTCTTCCAGCAGTTTTTCTCCATTCATACCGGGCAAATTGAAATCGCAGACCACGACTTCGACGTTATTTTGCACCAGCCATGCCAACGCCTCTTCTGAATTTCCCAGTCCGTGTACCTTCATGCCGCGGTTAGTGAGCCCCTCCTGCACGATCTCGCGGATGCCTTCCTCATCGTCCACAATCAGAACCGTGCGATCCGAGAGCACGCTGGCGGCTGGCGAAGTAGGAACAGACTTTGGAACGGCCACAGTAGCTATTGGCCCTGCGTGGTCCTCGCGTTCAACAGCGGCCGGCACGCAAACTCGAACCACAGCCCCTTCGCCCGGCTTGGACTCAACGTCAATTGTGCCCCCATGCTCCTTGATTACCGCGAGCGAAATCGTCAGGCCCAGGCCACTTCCGCCGCCTGGCCGCTTGGTGGTGAAAAACGGATCGAAGATTTTTCCGAGGATATCGTCGGGGATGCCCGGCCCATCGTCCGCAAAAGTCGCAATCAGTTTGTCGCCTTCCTTCGAAATGGAGATCTTCAACTCGCCCTGTTCCCGAGCCGGCGAGATGGATTGTTCGGCATTGGTAATGACATTCAAAAACACCTGAAGCAAGAGCTTGCGGTCCCCATCGATTGGCATCGGCCCGTCCGGCGCCGTGAATTTGACCTGAATATTCCTTTTCTCGAGATTCGTGCGCTCGATTGAAACAGCCTCTTTCACGATTTCGTCAAGCCGCAAAGCAGCACGCCCGCGAGCCACCGGCCGTGAAAACGCGAGTAGGTTTTGAACGATCGTGGCGGCGCGACGGGCCTGCTGGTGAATCAGATCGATCTGGCGCCTGCTGGCATCGTCCGCCGCGCGCTCCCGCAGCAAATCGCTCACACCCAAAATCGCCGTCAGCGGGTTATTCAGCTCGTGCGCTGCGCCAGCCATCATCTGCCCCATCGAGGCAAATTTTTCCTTGTCAGCCAGCTGCTGTTCGAGCTGCTTTGACTCAGTGACATCACGGCCCGAGGAGACCATTCCGACGATTTGGCCCCTATCGTCGTAAAGCGCGTTCGCCGTCACGCGCAGCGTCTTTGTAGCTCCGTTGACGTGCTGTGCGTGAATTTCGATCTGCTCGATTTCTTTCTGGCCGGCCATAGCCGCCTGGAACATCGCCCGCAACTTCTTGCGATCACCCTCGGCGATCCGCTCCCCCACCGGCCTGCCAACATACTCTTCGGGAGAAACGCCGAGAATATCTTTGACTCGATCACTGACGAATTCGAAATCTCCCTTCTTGTTCAGCACGACAATCAAATCTGGAAAGCACTCAACGAGACTTTTGACGAATTGCTGCTCCTGCTGCAGTTTTTTCTCCATTTCATGCCGCTTCGTGACGTCGCGCGTGATTTTCGAAAATCCGCGCAATTTACCTTCGTGATCGCGCACCGCGGTAATCACCACATTTGCCAGGAAAAGCGAGCCGTCCTTTTTCGCCCGCCAGCCTTCGTCAGAAACCTGGCCTGTTTCCTCCGCGGTTTTTAGCAGTCTCTGTGGCTTGCCCTTCTGCGCGTCATCCGGAGGATAAAAGATTGAAAAGTGCTTTCCGATGATTTCATTGGCCCGGTATCCCTTGATACGCTCAGCGCCGCGATTCCAACTCGCGACGTGACCGTTCACATCGAGCATGAAGATCGCGTAGTCGCTCACGCCTTCGATCATCAGGCGGACGCTTTCCTCGCTCTCGCGCAGCTTCTGTTCCATGCGTTTGCGTTCGCTGATGTCCCGCGCCGCGGTCACAAGCCCGCTGATTTTTGCTTCGTCGTCGTAAAAGGGCCGGGCCGTCAGCAATAGATCGCGGAAGCCTCCATGCGCGTGCGGCGACCGGAATTCGACCTGTCCGATGGTGTCCGTTCCGCTCAAGATGCGCTGAAACATCGTGTGAAGCTTGCCTTTGTCCTCGTCGTTCGCGCGAGTACCAAAAAGCCTACCCACATATTCCGTAGGCTTCCAGCCCAAGACTTGCTCCACCTGGTCGCTCACGTAGACAAAACGCCCTTCGCGATCTAGAACCGCCACGAGATCGGGGAAACCGGCGACGAGACGCTGCGTAAAACTCTGTTCCTCTGCCAGACGCCTTTCCATTTCCCGGCGCTGCGTGATATCGATTAGGGTACCCTGCAGACGGACGGCTTTTCCGGAGGCGTCACGCATTGCCGATCCCGACGTGAGGCAATGGATCAACTTGCCATCCTTGCGGCGCATGACGATTTCGCGTTCGTGGATCGAACCGTTCGTTTCGATTTCCCGGAAGATCGAGTCGCGAGCCGCCGGATCGACGTAGAGGTCGCGGAAGTTAAAAGCCTGCATCTCCTCCTTGTTCCTAAAGCCGAGGATACGCACCAGAGCCGGGTTCGCGTCGAGCAGTTGCCCGGCTGGAGTGACGAAAAGGATCCCCTGGCTGAACGTCTCAAAGAGTTCCCTGAATCGGATTTCGGACTCGTGCTGTCGCGTAACGTCCCGCGCCCAGCCGGTGATTGAAGTCTTGCCGCCTTCGACGGAAGTCTGCAACCAACAATCGAAATAGCGCAGCGTGCGGTCTTTCTTGAGCCAGAATTGAACTATGCCCGACCAAAGTCCCGATTTCAGAAACTCCGGTAGTCCGCGCTGCGCGTCTGCCTTTGTGGGAGAGTCGACGAAATCACTCAGAGGCTTGCCGATCAGATCCTGAAACGAAACTCCGAGGATCTCGGCAAGGCGTAAATTAGCCACACGTACTTCGCCCTCGAGCGAAAGCGTGAAGAGCGCCTGATCGAGGCTGTCGATCAGTTCGCGGTAGTTTTGCTGCGAGCGGGCGATCGCCTCAGTTAGCTTGTCCAGCTTCGCGTCCGACGCTGTTGGGGAAACGGACTGCGACGGGACGCCCTGTGATTCATCGGTGGACATGAACGCGTTCGTCCTGGCTCTCAGGCTGAGAAGCTGGGGCCGGATAAAACTCGAAAGGCTCGTGTAAAATTCTACCGGCGTGGGGCACCGTGTGGGGAAAGAAAGAGGACGGGTATTCCAAGTTGCTCAATAGGCGACGGCAAGCCTTCTACGGTGTAGATATTCGCTTCCCACTAGAGGGCTCGAAAACTTCATTGCGCAGGAACTTCTCAGTGGTCCATGGGGGTGCGACACCGCCCAGATACTGCTGAAACCATTCGAGATGCGCCGTATAGTACAGGGCCATTTCGTACCAGTTAGGCCAGTGGCCGGCATTGGAATAGATGATTAGCTTCGAGGGCACGTTCATTTTCTGCAAGGATGTGTAGAACTCCAGCGATTGCGTGTAGGGCACGCGGTAGTCGCGCTCGCCTGAAATCACGAGGCACGGCGTCTTGAAATCGGTGACATACGACGAGGGCGATATCTTGTCATACTGCGTCGAATTCCAAGGCTCGCCTTTCAGTTCCCACTCCGGAAACCAGAGCTCCTCGGTCGCACCGTACATCGCGCGCAGATCGAACACGCCCATCATTGAAGCGATGGCCTTGAAACGCGTAGTATGTCCCTCGAACCAGTCCATCATGTAACCGCCGTAAGACCAACCCATGGCGCCCATTCGGTCTGAGTCGACATAAGGCAATTTTGCGAGCTCGTCCGTCACTTTCATCAGATCGTCAAACGGCTCACCGCCCCAGTCGCCCGAAATTTCCGCCGTGAAATCCTGTCCGAAGCCAGTCGAACCATGGGGATTTGCGAAGGCGACCACATAGCCCGCTCCCGGATAGACCTGCCAATCGCCTCGGAAGGAATCCTCCCATTGCTCCTGCGGTCCCCCGTGCGCGTTAAGGATTAGAGGATATTTTCTTGAGGGATCGAAATCGTGCGGCTTCACGATGAACACTTCGATTTTCGCGCCACCTGAGCCAGTGACCCACATGCGTTCGGCCGGACGGATGTCCACTTCGTTCGTCAATTCATCGTTCAAATGAGTCAGCCGCCGCGGCGACGAAGCGTTCGTTTCAGCGCCGCCGCTCAGATCAACCGAATACAACTCGCCGGGCGTACCCACGGAGCGCCCTTCGTAAACGATGCGGCCCTCGCCGGGTACCAGCTCGAAATCAGCAATCGTCCTATCGTTGAGCACTTTGTGAACCGCGCCAGTTGCGACGTTCAGTTGAAACACCGGCGTATCGCCTTCAATCGGCGCGCTGAAGAATATCGACTTGGAGTCCGAAGCCCAGCGGAAATCCTGGACCCAATTCCGAAACGATTCCGTCAGATCGCGCGTGGTGCCTGCCGCGCGGTCGTAAATCGCCAATCGAAAGAGATCCGATTCATACCCCGGCTGCTTCTGCATCAGATAAGCAATGTATTTGCCGTTCGGCGAATAACGCGGGTTACCGTCGAACGCCGGATTCGATGTGGTTAGGTTCCGCGCGAGCTGCGAACCGTCGACCAGCACCGCCCACAAGTCGCTATTGGTCGAAGTCTCCAGGTGCTTGCCGTGATCGGAATCGACCACTAGCTCCTTGCCGTCAGGTGAGAAATCGTATTGCAGCGGGCCACTCAGCTGGAAGCGCGGAGAATCGAAATCGCCGGGCGTAAGATCGCGAATGGCGCCGCTCGTCACATCCGCCAGCAACACATGCGTCCTCTGGCCGTCCTTCCAGCTGGTCCAATGACGGTATAAAAGCTCGGTCGCCATATGCGCGTGCAAGGGGCCTTTCTGCCAGCGCGTGCCGATTTTCTTGTTGCAGGCGTCATCAGCACCGCATTCCGGAAACACGTCGCTCGAAAAAGCAATCGACTTGCCGTCCGGCGACCATAGCGGGTCATCGACGCCGGTTGACACGTGCGTTACCTGGCGCTCACCCCCGCCGTTCAACGGCATCACAAAGAGTTGGTCGTCGCCCGTGACTTCTCGCATGAACGCAATCCATTTGCCGTCCGGTGAAAAGCTCGGAGATCGCTCGCTAGCATCGCCGAACGTGAACTGGCGCAGGTTTGCGCCGTCGGCATCCATCAGCCAAACATGGCCCGTGCGCTTCGCACGGCCTAGATCATCCGTGATGAGCGTGAACAGAACTTGGCGGCCGTCGGGAGACAAGTGCAACGCGTCAATGTGCTTCACGCGATAGAGATCTTCGATCGTAAACGCTCGTTTTTGTGCCCAGCCGGCCGGAACCAGTAAGAGGATGGAAGCGATTAGCAGAGTTAGCCGTCGGCTCATGGTTTTTCCTGGTATTAGAAGTCGCGGATCAAGAAAAAGGGCCAGCCACCGATTGGTGGACTGGCCCGGTAGGTTGTTTTTTGCTTTTTGCGCAAAGTCTTCACGCGACGACGGACTAGCCTTCCGCGATCGTGTCAGTATCCTTCCGCAAGAAGTCCAGCGCCGCAGCTTCCTCGGGCGAAAGATCGGGACCCGTCGGGAATCCGGTGTCACCCATGTCCGATTCTTCCGGCGGCGGCAGTTGGGTAAGAAGCTGGATGTTGCGGTAACGCTCCAGACCCGTGCCCGCAGGAATCAAGCGGCCCATGATCACGTTTTCCTTCAGGCCGCGCAGGTAATCGACCTTTCCGGAAATCGCCGCTTCGGTGAGGACGCGTGTCGTTTCCTGGAAGCTCGCCGCGGAGATGAACGAATCAGTGGAGAGCGACGCCTTGGTGATACCAAGGAGAAGCGGGCGCCCGGTTGCGGGGCGGCCGCCGTCATTGATCACGCGATCGTTTTCCTCTCGGAAGCGGAACTTGTCGACCTGCTCTTCGAGAAGGAACGTTGTGTCGCCCACATCTTCGACCTTCACCCAGCGCATCATCTGCCGGACGATGGTTTCGATGTGCTTGTCGTTGATGTTCACGCCCTGCAGCCGGTAGACCTCCTGAACCGAATTGACCAGGTACGCCTGCGTATACTTTTCGCCGAGTACGGCTAGCAAGTCATGCGGGTTCAGCGGGCCATCGATCAAGGGCTCGCCGGCGCGGACGTGCTCGCCCTCTTGCACGTTGATGTGGACACCGCGCGGAATGGAATATTCCTTCACGGTCTTCCCATCTTCGCTCTCGACGTAGGTTTTGCGCTGTCCCTTCGCGATTTCTCCGTACTTCACGATGCCGTCGATTTCGCTGATGACCGCGGGGTCGCGGGGCTTGCGCGTTTCGAAGAGCTCGACGACGCGCGGTAAGCCTCCGGTGATGTCCTTGGTCTTCGTGGTCTCGCGAGGAATCTTCGCGAGCACGTCACCGGGCTGCACTTCGTCTCCGTCGACGACCATCAAGTGAGCGCGCGACGGCATGAGGTACTTTTTCTTGGCCCGGCCGGCAGAATCGCGAACCAGGATCGTGGGCTGGTGCTTTTCGTCACCCGGAGGAAGCGTGACCACCAGCTGCGAAAGGCCCGTGACTTCGTCCACCTGCTCTTCGATCGTGATGCCAGGCTGCAGGTCCTTGAACTCGATTGTGCCGCCCGTTTCCGTCAGGATCGAGAACGTATACGGATCCCATTCGACCATTGTCTGGCCCATGGTCACCGGCTGCCCGTCCTCCACCTTGAACCGCGCGCCGTAAACTACATGGTGGCGTTCCTTTTCGCGGCCCTTTTCGTCGACGACGGCGATCAAGCCCGAGCGGTTCATGGCGATTAGGGTCTTGCCGCGGCCCTCGACCACCTTCAGGTCGATGTACTTCACGAAGCCATTGTTGCGGGCTTCAACCTTGGATTGCTCGGTGACGCGGGTCGCCGTGCCGCCGATGTGGAAGGTCCGCATCGTCAGCTGCGTGCCGGGTTCGCCGATAGACTGTGCGGCGATCACGCCGACCGCTTCGCCCATTTCCACGAAGCGTCCGGTGGCTAGGTTGCGTCCGTAGCAGCGTGCGCACACGCCGCGCCGCGATTCGCACGTGAGCACGGAGCGAATATTGACCCGCTCGATGCCCGCGGCCTGGATCGCATTCGCCAGTTCCTCGGTGATTTCCTGGTTGATCTCTACGATCACGTTGCCTTCGTAGTCCTTGATCTTCTCAAGAGACACGCGGCCGATTACGCGATCGCGCAACGGTTCAACTTCGACGCCGGCTTCGAGAATCGGTTCGACGTAAATTCCGTCAGCCGTGCCGCAATCGAACTCGTTGATGATCACGTCTTGCGCTACGTCGACCAGCCGCCGCGTCAGGTAGCCCGAATCGGCGGTTTTGAGCGCCGTGTCGGCCAGACCCTTGCGGGCACCGTGTGTGGAGATGAAATACTGCAGCACGGTAAGGCCTTCGCGGAAGTTGGAAGTGATCGGGGTCTCGATGACTTCGCCCGAGGGCTTGGCCATCAAACCGCGCATTCCGGATAGCTGCCGGATTTGCTGTTTCGATCCGCGCGCGCCGGAATCGGCCATCACATAGACCGGGTTGATGGCGCCCTGCTTGTCCTGCTCCTCGAGCGCCTTAAACATTTCATCGGCCACTTTTTCGGTGATGTCGCTCCAGATGGCGATGACTTTGTTGTAGCGCTCGCCGTTGGTGATCGCGCCGTCCAGATACTGCTGCTGGACCTTCACGACCTCGTGCTCGGCCGCATCCACGAGCTTGAACTTCACGCTGGGAATGAGCATGTCGCTAATGCCGATCGAAATGCCGGACTTCGTCGCATAGAGGAAGCCGAGCTCTTTCAGCCGGTCGAGCATCACGACGGTCTTTTCCAGGCCGAAGCGCAGGTAAGAGTAAAGGACCAGAGCCTGCACGCCCTTCTTCTTCAGCAAGCCGTTGATGAACGGCATGTCCGACGGCAGATGATCGTTGAAGATCACGCGGCCCACGGTGGTCTGCAGGAATTGCTTCGACAGATTCACCGGCTCGGTGTGCGAAACGTCCTGATCGTCGTACGCATTCGTCAGATCGATCACTTCGCCCGTGTAGCGCATGCGAATCGGGGTAAGCAATTCCACTTCGTTCGCTTCGAGCGCCATCACGACTTCTTCGGCCGATCCGAATGCGCGTCCTTCGCCCTTCGCTTTCGGTTTGGCCTTGGTCATGTAGTAGATGCCAAGCACCATGTCTTGGGTCGGGACGGCCAGAGGATATCCGTTTGCCGGTGACAAGATGTTGTGGGAGCTAAGCATCAGCACGGACGCTTCAACCTGCGCTTCCGGCGAGAGCGGTATGTGCACGGCCATCTGGTCGCCGTCAAAGTCCGCGTTGAACGCGGTGCAGACGAGCGGATGGATGCGGATCGCTTTTCCTTCCACGAGCACAGGCTCGAAGGCCTGAATACCCAGCCGGTGCAGCGTGGGAGCGCGGTTAAGCAGCACGGGATGCTCGCGGATCACGTCCTCCAGAATGTCCCAAACCGTTGCTTCCTGCGCCTCGACCAATTCCTTGGCCTGCTTGATCGTGGTGCAGTGTCCCGCCGCTTCCAGCCGGTGATAGATGAATGGCTTAAAAAGCTCGAGGGCCATCTTCTTCGGCAGACCGCACTGATGAAGCTTCAGTTCGGGGCCCACGACGATGACCGACCGGCCCGAATAGTCCACGCGCTTGCCGAGCAGGTTCTGGCGGAAACGGCCTTGCTTGCCCTTCAGCGTGTCGGACAAAGACTTCAACGGGCGGTTATTCGTGCCCCGCAGCACGCGCCCGCGGCGGCCGTTGTCAAACAGCGCGTCCACGGCTTCCTGCAGCATGCGCTTTTCGTTGCGCACGATCACGTCCGGCGCGTGCAGCTCCATCAGCTTCTTCAACCGGTTATTGCGGTTGATCACGCGACGATAAAGGTCATTCAGGTCGGAGGTCGCGAAGCGGCCGCCGTCCAGTGGCACCAGCGGACGCAACTCGGGTGGCAGAACCGGGATCACGTCCAGAATCATCCACTCCGGCTTGTTGCCGCTCTTGCGAAACGCTTCCAAAACTTTCAGGCGCTTGGCGTACTTGATGCGCTTCTGAAGACTCGGATCAATCTTCATTTTCTCGCGCAGTTCGTTCGAAAGTTTGTCGACGTCGACGCGGCGCAGCAGCTCCTTGATCGCTTCGGCGCCCATACGAACATCGAACTTGCCCGGAAATTCGCGCTGTAGCTCGCGGAACTTATCCTCGGGCAGGATATCCTTTTCCTTGATGCCCGGGACTTCTCCGGGATCGACACAGACGAACGTTTCGAAATACAGAATGTGCTCGAGATCGCGCATGGTGATGTCCAGTAGGTAGCCGATGCGGCTCGGCAACCCCTTGAAGAACCACACGTGTGAACAGGGCGAGGCCAGCTCGATGTGGCCCAGGCGCTCGCGGCGGACCTTGCTGAGCGTTACTTCGACGCCGCACTTGTCGCAGATCACGCCGCGGTGCTTCATGCGCTTGTACTTGCCGCACAAGCACTCCCAGTCCGTGACGGGGCCGAAAATCTTGGCGCAGAAAAGTCCGTCCCGTTCCGGCTTAAAGGTGCGGTAGTTGATCGTTTCCGGTTTGGTTACCTCGCCGTGCGACCAAGACCGGATTTTTTCCGGGCTCGCAAGGCTAATGCGAATGGAATCGAAATCTGCAATCTGACTGGCACGGTCATAAGGGCTCGATCGATACAAGGGATGATCCTCCCGTCCCGTTTGTTCCCGGGACAAAATCCGTTGATAAACAAATAATCAGACGCGCCCCGGTTTACGCCGGGGCGCGCTATTAATCCGCTGCTTCCGCCTTCTCAATTTGTGGTTTCTGGCGCTTCATCAATTCAACGTCCAGGCACAGGGACTGGAGCTCGCGCACCAGCACGTTGAACGACTCGGGCACGCCCGGCTCGATGCCCGGCTCGCCCTTCACGATGGCCTCGTAAATTTTCGCGCGGCCGTAGACGTCGTCCGACTTCGCCGTCAGCAGCTCCTGCAGGATGTGCGCCGCTCCGTAGGCCTCCAGCGCCCAAACTTCCATTTCACCGAAGCGCTGGCCGCCGAACTGCGCCTTCCCGCCGAGTGGCTGCTGCGTAATCAACGAGTACGGCCCGATCGAACGCGCGTGAATCTTGTCGTCGACCAAGTGCGACAGCTTGAGCATGTAGATGTATCCGACGGTCACGTTTTGCGCGAACTCGTCGCCGGTCATGCCGTCGAACAGCGTGATCTTTCCGCTCTCCGGCAGCTTTGTGAATTCTAGCAGATGACGAATATCGCCTTCGCGCGCGCCGTCGAATACCGGCGTCGCGAACGGAACGCCTTCACGGAAGCTCTGCGCCAAGTCCAGGATCGCGTCGTCATCCAGATCCACCATCGTTTTCCAAACCGAGGTCGGCCCGAACGCCTCCTTGAAGTACTTGCGCACGGATTCCACCCGCGCCTCATCGTCCAGCATTTTCCCGATATGCTCGCCGAGCTCTTTGGAAGCCCACCCGAGATGCGTTTCGAGAATCTGACCGACGTTCATTCGCGAAGGAACGCCCAGCGGATTCAGCACGATTTCAACGGGCGTGCCGTCCGGCATATAGGGCATGTCTTCCTGCGGAATGATCCGCGCGATCACGCCCTTGTTGCCGTGCCGTCCCGCCATTTTGTCGCCGACGGAAAGCTTGCGCTTCATGGCGATGTAGCACTTCACCAGCTTGATCACGCCCGGGGGCAGCTCATCGCCCTTCTTCAGCTTGGCGATGCGCTCGTCGGTGATTTTCCGCAGCACGTCGATCTGCCGCGAGGTCATTTCCTCGACCTCGTCGATCTTCTCGATTAGCAGCGGGTCCTTGTCGTTCAGGCGCAGCCGCTTGAGGTTGCGCGTGGAGATTTTTTCCAGGATGTCGCGCGTCAACTCAGTGCCCTTGGTCAGCAGCCGCTTGTTGGTGCGCTCGTCATGGAGATCCGCCACCAGCTTCTGCCCTCCGAGCAGGTCGTTCAACCGCTTCAGCCGCTCGTCGGTCAGAATGCGGATTTCATCCGCAAGGTTCTTTTCGAGTTTCGCCACGTGCGCCGCTTCGATGGCCTTGTGGCGTTCATCCTTCTCGGCGCCCTTGCGGCAGAAGATCTTCACGTCGACGATGGTGCCCTCGATGCCCGGCGGGCAGTAGAGCGAAGCGTCGCGTACGTCTCCGGCCTTTTCGCCGAAGATCGCGCGGAGAAGCTTTTCTTCCGGCGTCAGCGTGGTCTCACCCTTCGGAGTGACCTTGCCGACCAGGATGTCGCCCGGCTTCACCGTGGCGCCGATGCGGATCACGCCGCTTTCGTCCAGATTGCGCAGAAAACTCTCGTTGATATTGGGAATATCCCGCGTGATTTCTTCCGGACCCAGCTTCGTATCGCGCGCCTCGATTTCATACTCCTCGATGTGAATCGAAGTGTAGTAATCCTCTTTCACCAGCTTTTCGCTGACCAGGATGGCGTCTTCGAAGTTGTATCCGCGCCATGGCACGAAGGCCACCAGGACATTTCGTCCTAGCGCCAGCTCGCCGCGATCCGTGCACGGACCGTCCGCCAGCACCTGCCCCTGCTTCACGCGGTCGCCCGCGCGAACCAACGGCTTCTGGCTGATGCAGGTGTTCTGGTTCGACCGCTTGAACTTCGTTAGCAAGTAAATGTCGGATCCGACTTCCCGGCTTAAAACGCCGGACTGGTCGGATTCCACGCGCACGATCACGCGTTCGGAATCCACCTGGTCGACGATGCCGTCGCGTCGGCAAACGATGACGGCGCCCGAATCGCGCGCGGTCACCCGCTCCATGCCCGTACCAACCAACGGCGCTTCGCCCTTGATCAACGGCACGGCCTGCCGCTGCATGTTCGACCCCATCAAAGCGCGGTTGGCGTCGTCGTTCTCAAGGAACGGAATCAGCGATGCGGCCACCGACACCAGCTGCTTCGGCGACACGTCGATGTAGTCCACTTCCTCGCGCGACTTGAGCACGAAGTTGCCCGCCTGCCGGCAGTTCACCAGGTCCGTCGTTATGCGCAGCTTCTCATCGAGCGACGCGTTGGCCTGCGCGACCACGTAGCGATCCTCTTCCCACGCGGAGAGATAGAAGCAGTGCGGCTCGACCACAATCCGCTTGCGCTTCAGCTCTTCATTGGTGTCCTCAACCTTGTCTTTTTCGACGATCTCGCCCGCTTTGAATTCGCTATCGCCTGCGTTCACCACCTGCACGAAGTCGATCACTCGACCGCCCTTCACCTTGCGATAGGGCGATTCGATGAATCCGAATTCATTGATGCGTGCGTAGCAGGAAAGCGAACTGATCAGACCGATGTTCGGGCCTTCCGGCGTTTCAATCGGGCAGATGCGGCCGTAATGCGTGGGATGAACGTCGCGAACCTCGAATCCCGCACGCTCGCGCGACAAACCGCCCGGCCCCAAAGCCGAAAGACGCCGCTTGTGAGTGATCTCACTCAAGGGGTTCGTCTGATCCATGAACTGCGACAGTTGCGAGCTGCCGAAGAATTCCCTGATCGCTGCCATCACAGGCTTGGCGTTCACCAGATCGTGCGGCATGGCCGTCGACATTTCCTGGTACACGGACATCTTTTCCTTGATCGCACGCTCCATGCGGACCAAGCCGATGCGGAACTGATTTTCGAGCAGCTCGCCAACCGCACGGACACGGCGGTTGCCGAGATGATCGATATCGTCCACTGAGCCGACGTTTTTGCGCAGCTTCAAGAGGTATTTGATCGCCGCCACGAAGTCGCTGGGATCGAGCGTGCGCTTCTCGAGTGGAGTCTCGAGGCCCAGCTTGATGTTGAATTTTAGCCGACCCACTTTGCTGAAATCGTACTTCCGAGCGTCGAAGAACATCCCGTTGAACAGCGCCGTCGCCGTCTCCAGCGTCGGCGGATCGCCCGGACGCAGCTTGCGGTAGATTTCAATCAAAGCTTCCTTGGGCGTATGAATGGTGTCCTTCTCCAGCGTGCGCGACACGATGATGCCCACATCGTCGCGGTCCGGAAAGCAAACGTCCACTTCCGTGATGCCTGCTTCCGCGATCGCCGCCCACATTTCAGGCGTCAGCGGCTTGTTGGCTTCGAGCAGCACTTCGCCGGTCTGGCGGTTCACTAGCTCGCCGACCGTAACTGCTCCCTCGAGGTCCGCCGCCACCACTTCGACCTGTGCCACACGCGTCTTCACCAGCTCCTTGTACAAAGGATCGCTGATACGCTTATGCGCGCCCACCAGCACATCGCCCGACTTCGGATGCTTGATCTCGCGTTGCAGTTTGCGGTCGATCAGCCCCTCGGACACGTTCCAAAACATCTCACCTTCGCGCAGGTTGATACGCTCCACCTGGAAGAACGTCCGCAGACACGTCCTCGTTGGACTTGATGCCCAGCGCGCGCAGGAAAATCGAGCCCAGGAATTTGCGCTTGCGGTCGATGCGGACGTAAAGAATGTTCTTGGTGTCGTATTCGAATTCGACCCACGACCCGCGGTACGGAATGATCTTCCCAAGGAAATAGCTGCGATTGTTCGCAGTCTCGAAAAACACGCCTGGCGAGCGGTGCAACTGGCTGACGATTACGCGCTCGGTTCCGTTGATGATGAACGTGCCGTTTTCCGTCATCAGCGGGATATCGCCGAAGAAAACTTCCTGTTCCTTGATGTCGCGGATCGACTTCGCGCCGGTATCCGGATCCTTGTCGTAAATCGTCAGGCGAATCGTCACCTTCAGCGGCGCGGAATACGTCATGCCGCGTTCCTGACACTCGTTCACGTCGTATTTCAGCTGCAGGGTGACCGGGTCGCCGCACTTATTGCAGAAAGTCGGCGTGTTCTTGTTGAACGTTCCGCACTTCGCGCACAGCACGTCGCCGCGTCTTATAAGGATTGGTAACCACGGACGCACCGCAGTTGCGGCAGGTGGCACGCAGGTGATGCAATCCGCGTAGATGCCCGCATTTGCACTCCCAATTGCCGATTGCGTAGTCCACGAAATCCAGCTGCGACAAGCCGCGAAAATCCTGGATCGGGAACACCGATGAAAACACGGACTGCAATCCCGTGTCTTCGCGCTCGCTTGGCAGCAAGTCCATCTGCAGGAAGCGCTGATAGGACTTCTTCTGTACGTCGATCAGGTTCGGAATCTGAACGGTCGTCTTGATTTTGGCGAAGTCTAGGCGTTCCCGTTCCCGCATCACGCGATGATTGCCGTTACGATGACTCATGGACCATCCTCTTCAGGGCTATGCCGACACCGGCTAAGCGGATAGACACCCGCCCACCGGTCCGGGAAGGACTCAATTTTGGAATTCTTTATTCAAAGGAGCGCGTGCCCGCCACAATCCGTATCGAGGTCGGGCGATTCCTTTGCAGCCCGGCACAAGGCCGCTCACAGGCTGCCAACTACTTGATATCGACCTTGGCTCCGGCGTCTTCGAACTTCTTCTTGATCGTCGCCGCTTCGTCCTTGTTCACGCCCTCTTTCACGGTCTTGGGCGCGCCATCGACCAGATCCTTGGCCTCTTTCAGCCCCAGGCTGGTGACTTCGCGGACTGCCTTGATCACGTTGATCTTGTTTGCGCCGACTTCGGTGAGAACGACGGTGAATTCCGTCTTTTCTTCCGCCGGACCCGCCGCCGCTCCGCCGCCCGCCGCTCCGCCCGCCATCATCACGGGCGCTGCCGCAGCCGCCGAAACGCCGAAAGCCTCTTCCATCTTCTTCACCAGGTCAGAAGCCTCAAGCAGCGTCAGACCCTTGATTTCCTCCAGAATCGTCTCCACTTTGCTAGCCATTGCCGTTTTCATTCCTCCTCAAGATTAAGAACCAAAATCAAATCGCCGAATTCGAACCGCAAAGAACCAAATCTCGAAAATCTCGTGTGGACTACTGTGCGGCTTCCGGCGCTGCCGGAGCCGCAGGGGGTCCTGCCGCAGGTTCGGCTGCCGACGCCGCCCCGCCCCCTTCGAATTTGTTCGCCTTCACTGCTTCGCTAACCACCACCGCCATGTTGCGTGTGACCGCGGCTGTGGCCGTTGCAATTCGCTGAGCGGGTGCGTTCAGCATGAACATGACCTTGCTGATCAGCTCTTCCTTGCTCGGCAACTGGGCGAGCTGGCCGATTTCCTGAATCGAGATGACTCGGCCTTCGACCCATCCCGCGCGGAACTTGAAGGCCGGAACGTCCTTCGCCACCTTTGTCAAAATTTTCGCCAGTGCCACAGGATCCGTCGCGGTGTAGGCGATCGAATTCGTTCCCTTCAGGTTCTTCAGCAGGTCGCCTGCGGGAGTTCCCTCACCCGCGCGCTCGGCCACCGTGTTCTTCACCACCTGATACTTGCCGCCCGCAGCTTCCACCTGGCGGCGCAGCTTGGTGTCGTCTTCAACGGTGATGCCCTGAAACGTCGAAAGAATCACGGTCGAGACCGTCGCCAGCTGCGCGCGCAGTTCCTCAGCCTGCTGTTTCTTTTCAGATTTCTTTCTCATGCCCGATTCGCTCCAGCTCTCTTCGGAAATTGGTTAAGCTGCGACCGCCGTTGCCGATTCCGCTTCGTTCTGATCGATCAAGATCCCCGGGCCCATCGTGGAAGTCAGCGTGATCTTCTTGATGTACTTACCCTTCGCTGCTGCCGGCTTAGCTTTCACGATGGCGCTCAGCAGCGCCTGCGCGTTTTCCGCCAGGTTCTTGGCGGTAAAGCTGATCTTTCCCACCGACGTATGGATTAGTCCGGTCTTATCCAGCCGGAACTCCACCTTACCGGCCTTGATTTCCTTCACAGCCTTCGCGACTTCGAACGTCACCGTTCCCGTCTTCGGATTTGGCATCAATCCGCGCGGCCCAAGCACCTTCCCCAACCGTCCGGCCGACTTCATCATGTCTGGTGTGGCAATCACCGCTTCGTAGTCCGTCCAGCCCTCGGTGATCTTCTGCACCATGTCTTCGCCGCCCACGAAATCCGCGCCGGCATCCTGCGCTTCCTTGACCTTCTCGCCGCTGGCGATCACCAGCACGCGCTTCGACTTACCCAGTCCATGCGGCAGCACCACCGTGCCGCGCACCATCTGGTCTGATTGCTTGGCGTCCACTCCCAGATTCAGGATCAGCTCGACCGTCTCGTCGAACTTCACGAAGTGCGCCTTGCGCAGCAGCTCCGCCGCTTCTTCCAGCTTATAAGGGCGCGCTTCGACCATCTTGCGCGCCCTGTCGATATTCTTTCCGCCTACCTTTGCGCTGCGGCCCATCGTTTCTCCTGATTCCGATCCGAAATTATTCCGTCACTTCGATGCCCATATTGCGGGCCGTTCCCATGATCGACCGAATGGCCGACTCCATATTCGTCGTGTTCAGGTCCGGCAGCTTCACCTTGGCGATTTCCGCGACTTGCTTCTTAGAGAGCTTCGCCACCTTGTTGCGATTCGGCTCCGGCGAGCCCTTTACGATTCCCGCGGCGCGCTTCAGCAGCTCGGACGCCGGTGGCGTTTTCAAAATAAACGTGAACGTGCGGTCGCTGTAGATCGTCACTAGGACCGGGATGATCATGCCGTCCGGTTCCTTGTTCGTCTTGGCGTTGAACTGCTTGCAGAAATCCATGATGTTTACGCCATGCGGGCCTAGTGCCGTGCCCACGGGCGGCGCCGGCGTGGCCTTCGTTGCCGGCAACTGCAGCTTCACCATCGCTTGTACTTTTTTCGCCATCCCGAGTCCTTAAGCTACCTTTTCTACCTGCGCAAAATCCAATTCCACTGGCGTCGCGCGACCGAAAATCGTCACGGAAACCTTCAGCGTGCTTCGGTCCGCGTTCACTTCCTCGACTTCGCCCGTGAAGTTCGCAAACGGCCCTTCGCCGATGCGCACCTTCTCGCCGCGCTCGAACGACAGCCGCGGCTTGGGTTTCTCCGCCGTGGTCGTTGCGCGGTTCAAAATGTTCTGCACTTCTTCTTCGGTCAGTGGAGACGGCATCTGGCCCGATCCGACGAATCCCGTCACCTTCGGAGTCGACCGCACGACGTGCCACGTATAGTCGTCCATATCCATCTCAACAAGCACATAGCCCGGGTAACACATGCGCGGCGAAACCACTTTCTTCCCGCCTCGCACCTCGACTACGGATTCGGTCGGTATCACCACTTGGCCGATTTTGTCCGTGAGGCCGAACGCCTGCACGCGGCCTTCGAGAGACTCCTTGACCTTCTTTTCAAAGCCGGAATACGTGTGCACGATGTACCACTGTTTTGACATGACGTCGTTCATCTCGAGTTTCTTGCTAAAGTTTCTTGAAGTAGCCGTTCACGATCACGTAGAGGTGGCTGAATGCCAGATCAGTCAGCCAGAAATAAACTCCGAAAAATGCCACAGTGACGGTCACCACGATAGTGGTCGAGGTCACGTCCTGCCGCGACGGCCAGTTCACCTGCCGCATCTCCACTCGAACGTCGTGGAGGAAGTTGCTCAACCGCTTCGGATAGCCGCCGAGCTTTTCCGCGGGACCCATCAGCGAAAATCCGCTGACGTTCCTTTCATTTTCGCGCTCTTCCCGATTTGTCTTTTTTTCGTCCGCCATCTACGTGTCCGTCGCTGCTGTCCATCGGCTATCCCCGCCGCCTGAAATCTGGCAGGGGAGGAGGGATTCGAACCCCCACTCTCGGTTTTGGAGACCGATGGTCTACCGTTGAACCTACTCCCCTAAATCCTCGGGCCGAAAGCTCTCCGAATTCCCGCAATACGATCCGCAGTGCACCAAGAATCTCGCGCCAAAACTTGGCAACTCGCGATGGCTGGACGCCCGGCCTTAAACGCTACTTCACTTCCTTATGCCCGGTATGCTTCCGGCACGTGTTGCAGAACTTCTGCGTTTCCATCCGGTCCGTATGCTTCTTCCGGTTCTTGGTCGTCGTGTAGTTCCTATTTTTGCAATCGTTGCACTGCAAGGTGATGATTTCTCGCATAGTCGTCTACCTGCCTACTCGATGATCTCAGCGACGGCGCCGGCGCCGACCGTGTGGCCGCCTTCGCGAATCGCGAACCGCAGTCCCTTCTCCAGCGCTACCGGCGTGATCAGCGTTATCTCCGCGCTCACGTTGTCTCCAGGCATCACCATCTCCACCCCCGTCGGCAACTTCACGTCTCCCGTCACGTCCGTCGTCCGAAAGTAAAACTGCGGCCGGTACCCCGTGAAAAACGGCGTGTGCCGTCCGCCCTCTTCCTTCGTCAACACGTACGCTTCCGCCTTGAACTTCGTGTGCGGCGTGATCGACCCTGGCTTCGCCAGCACCTGCCCGCGCTCCACTTCATCCTTCTCCGTTCCGCGCAGCAGCAACCCCACATTGTCTCCCGCCATCCCCTCGTCCAGCAGCTTCCGGAACATCTCCACGCCCGTCACCGTCTTCTTCATCGTCGGCCGGAAACCCACAATCTCAATCTCTTCTCCTACCTTCACCTTGCCGCGCTCGATTCGCCCCGTCACCACCGTCCCGCGGCCCGAAATCGAAAAAATATCCTCAATCGGCATCGCAAACGGCTTGTCGATATCCCGCGGCGGCAGCGGTATGTGCTTGTCCACCGCTTCCATCAGCTCCAATATCGACTTCTCCCACTTCTCGTCACCTTCCAAAGCCTTCAGCGCCGAGCCCTTGATCACCGGAATCGTGTCGCCAGGAAACTGGTACGTCTTCAGCAGCTCGCGCACTTCCAGCTCCACCAGCTCCAGCAGCTCCGGATCCTCCACCACGTCGCACTTGTTCAGGAACACCACAATCGACGGCACGCCCACCTGCCGCGCCAGCAGAATGTGCTCCCGCGTCTGCGGCATCGGTCCGTCCGTCGCCGCCACCACCAGGATCGCTCCGTCCATCTGCGCCGCACCCGTGATCATGTTCTTCACGTAGTCCGCATGACCCGGGCAATCAATGTGCGCGTAATGCCGGTTCGCCGTCTCGTACTCCACGTGCGACACCGCAATCGTGATTCCGCGCTCCCGCTCTTCTGGCGCGTTGTCGATCGAGTCAAACGCCCGAAACGATACCTTCGGGTTGTTCTTCGACAACACCTTCGTGATCGCCGCCGTCAACGTCGTCTTCCCGTGGTCGATGTGCCCGATCGTCCCCACGTTCAGATGCGGCTTGCTGCGCTCGAATTTCTCCTTCGACATCTCGTGTCACCCTCGCATTAAGACGTCGCGGCCACCGCCGCGCTCAGACTTTATCGCCCGCTTACCGTCCGCGTGCCGCGTCCCGTAAAACTTTGGAGCGGGGGACGGGACTTGAACCCGCGACCATCTGCTTGGAAGGCAGAGACTCTACCACTGAGTTACCCCCGCTCATGCCTTGCTAGCTTGTGACTTCTTCGCGACGATTTCTCAATCGCTCGTCAACTGCGTGGAGCCTGGGACCGGGATTGAACCGGTGACCTCGTCCTTACCAAGGACGCGCTCTACCAGCTGAGCTACCCAGGCCCGAACCGATTCTTTCGATCTTCCACCTTCGGGACCGCTCACTCGGCGCCGCGATACGATGGTGGACGGGGGAGGATTCGAACCTCCGTAGCCCGCAAGGAGCGGCAGATTTACAGTCTGCTGGTTTTAGCCACTCACCCACCCGTCCGGCAAAACGCGTTCGGGACACAACGACATATCCCGCCTACAAAACCACGGCCGCAACGGACATCTTTTCGGGGCACTCCGAAATGCAGAAAGGACCAGTGTGCGGACACACCAGCCCTGTTCGCTTTTTTCGCGAGGAATCCGTCCTTGTACCCGACCGCCGAATCCCGATCCCCTCAAACTCAGCTGGCGGAGGGAGTTGAACCCCCGACCCTCTGATTACAAATCAGATGCTCTACCAACTGAGCTACGCCAGCCCTGCGCAAACCGAGAGAATATATCGCAGCGGCCATGAAATTGCAAGCAGGTTTCCTCGGTCCCAGCAAAACCATTGCCAGCAGGCCAGTTAGCAGCTCGATTCCGAGAGCGCATTGCCCTACTGTGCAGCGGGCTTAGCAAAATCGGAATCCTCCAGCTCTACATTGTGACGCACTTCACTGATCGTCATAGTATATGTCGTATCGCCATTGGTTTGCCTGCTCGTGAACGGCAACTTCACCCCATCGACCTCGCGATAATCATCGAGATCCTCGCGCAAATGCGACACTCCGTCAGCGTCGTGATTCTCACTGACCACCCTCAGCAGCAATCCGGACCACGTGTCGAAATACATCTTCGTTGGCTCGCCACCTTCCGGCAGCGTCGCCTCGATCACGTACGCGTCGTGATCGCCGATTTTTTCCGTGCCGGTAACGGCAAATTTCGAATACAGTTTTCGCAGATCGAAAGCCTGCAAGAAATCCGCGTCGCGCTTTGATTCCGCCAGCTCCGCGCCGGTCTGATCGCGCAATCCGTTTTTCGGGTCATCCGTCCAGCCGGTGATGCCGTCGTATCCCTGCTGAAAAGCCGCGCCATTGATGATAACCGCCGCATGCATTTTGTTAGGCGCCTTCTCCTGAATCAACACTGTGCCGGAGAGACTCATCGACGCCACCTCAATCGTACCCATCAAAACCCGCGAGCTGCATTTCTGCCAGGCGGCGCGTCCGCCAATCGCTTTCTCGTATCGATCGAGAATCTGATTCGCCGTGGGAGCCGCCGCCGTTGCCGCAGCTGGTTTCCCGGTTGCGGGAGCAGCCGTTGCGTCGGATCCCGTCGTCGATTGGCCGAGGGTCACAAACGCCAGCGCGAAGACAAGTGCGACTGACGCAGCCACTGTCCGGAACCTCATGCCGCCTGGCGCGCTTAACTGTTCAAGCCAAGAATGCGAGGTGTGACGGATGATAGAATCTCCCGAACCGGAATCGCCTTTCGGCGCGTATGCGAACTTATACCATTAGACGCTCTTCGCGGCTTCTTGGTTGCTGACTTATCTTTCGCTTACTCAATCCCGCGCGAAGCCATTACACTCACAAAAGTGAGAACCGCGTCCCAGTGAACGCTTCGAGCAAGAACCGCATTGGGATCGCCGCTGCGGCCGTCGCTCTAGTGGCCGCAGTGGCTGGCACCCTCTATCTTCACCACTTACGTGGTCCGCTGCCGCCTCTGATTGGCGCGAGCGCCACCGCTCCACCCAACTTGATGAGCCTGCTGCCGGCGGGAGCGCCCGTGGTGGCCTATATAGATGTTGCTGCGCTGAGAAAGCTTCGGAACTCGCCGCTCGCCGCCATGCTGGGCCTCGTCGGCGCCGATCCGAAGGAAGATCGCGACTACGAACAGTTCGTCGCGGGTACCGGCTTCGACTACACGCGCGACTTAGACACCGCCGCGCTCGCCATTTGGCCGGTTGCGCTGCTCAAGCCCGGTGGCGGGCTCGGTAACAACATGGTCCTGGCGATTGCGGATGGCCGGTTCGATCAAGAAAAGATCAAGGCTTATGCGCTGCGCACGGGGAAACGCGGAGTGTGGTTTACGCAAGTGTTCTACGCGGTGCCAGGCGATCCGCCTGTTACGTTGACCTTCCTTTCGCCGTCTCGAATTCAGATAACGGATACGCCCAGCTTGCCCTTCGTCGTACCGGCATACAGCGCAAAGGGTCAGGATGAGATGCAGGCGCGAATCAAGCGCGTCGCGGGTGCCCCTATCTTTGCGGCAGCGCGAACTGACAGGCTTTCACCGGATTTCTACGATAACTTCAAGAACGCACCGCAGCTGGAAACTCTCGCACGCAGCGTGAAGGGATTGACGTTCGCCGGCGAGCCAAAGGGCGATCGAATCGATCTGGCTCTGGACGCCGAATGCGATTCGCTCTCGCACGCCGCCGAGCTCGCGACACTCATTGACACGTTTCGCGTCTTCGGATCAATGGCGCTTTCCGATCCCAAGACACGCCGCCAGATGACCAAAGAACAATCCGCGTTCCTGACGGAGCTGGCCAACAAGGTGAAAGTAACGCATCAGGATCATTGGGTGCGTCTGACACTCTCGATGACGCCCGAAATATTGGACCTCTCAAATTCCACCCACGCCGAGCTGCGCTAGAGCCGTTTGAATCGTGCACGATCTATCAGAGGTTCTTCGCTTCTGCCCTGCGTCGTCCGCTCACCCAGTGCCAGCCAACTCCCAGTATCAAGTAGACCAAAAACAAATAAGGTAAATAGTTCTTGGGCCACTCCGGCACCGGATACAGCGTTCCCTCCAGCACCATTGCCATCGCTGTTACAGCCAGCGCCGACAGCAGCAGGGCCCCCGGGGTCAGTTTTCCGATTCGTTTCAAATGAATCGGCAGAGCGATTGCTACCAACGCGTACACAACGATAAATCCGTACGTCGCGAGCGTTCCCATCCAGTCGTAAATCGTCTCGCCGCTCTGCTTGCAGGCGATGAGGCCGATCGGCAGCAGCAACGTCGCCGCTCCCGTCGCCATCACCGACGCATGCGGGGTCTCGTTCTTCGCATGCGTCTTCGCCAGTCCCCGATTCACGATCCCGTTGTGCGCCATTAGCAGCAGCACGCGCGCCGCCGCGGTTACGCATGCCAGCGTGCACGCAAACATGCTGACCATCGCGCAGATGTCGATGAAGGGTCCCAGCCGCCCCACGCCCGCAACCGCCGAGAGCGCGCTCAGCGGCGCGGCGCTCTGATCGAGCGTCCCGGCCGACGCCGGAAAACCCAACACTTCGGTGAAGGACGCTGCGATGAAAAACATTCCTGAAAAAATCACGCTTTGCAGCACCGCGCGGGGAATATTCCGCAGCGGGTGTTTCGCTTCTTCTCCCAGCGTCGTCGCGCTTTCAAACCCCACAAAACTGAACATCGCCAGTACCATGCCCAGGCGCACACCCGAAAAACTTACTCCGCTCAGCTTTAGCTGCGCGGGATCGAAATGTGGCCCGCGTTTCCATAGCAATAGCACAAACACAAAGGTGATCAGTGCTACCGAGATCAGCTCGATGTAAACCATCAGCCGAGCGGATACTTTCACGTCCCGGTAGGCGATCCAGACCGAAATCAGAGCGGCAAACGCTGCCAATATCGTCGCGGGCGCCGCTTTTCCCAGAAACTCCCCAAGAACAACGTTCGCGTAATGCACGAACCCGCCGACAACAGAGGCCCCTGTCGCGACATATGCCAGCAACAACGCCCACGCCGCCACGCTCCCCACCGTCATCGGCAGTGACGACGTCGCATAGGAGTAAAGCGAACCTGGCGACGCGGACTCACGCGCGAACCGTGCAATACACAGCGCCACGAGCAGCGTGCAGACGGTAGCGCCTACATACGCAAGCCAGGTACCGCTGGAGGCCGACGCGAACACCAGCGGGACGGTCAGCGTTGCCGTAGCCGTCGGCGCCATGGTGGAAATCGACTGCGCCAGCGTCTCGAGCGGCCCCAGTACCTGCCGCTGCAGTCCAAAATGCGGCTGCCTGGATTCGGCTGCGCTTTCCGCTGCGGCTTCTTCAGGACGCAAGTGGATAGACCTCTCCGGGCGCGTAGTCATCGGGGGACAGACTCTAAAATGAAGCGCCCAGTTTGCTTGCGCTGTCTCGTTGAGTCAACCGTTTTGCCGGTGTTACACTCCGGTTCCCATGGAAGCCGCCCTCGACGCACATCGCATGCTTGCAGTCGCAATTGAACAGGCCCTCATCGGCCTCGAAGAAGGCGGTATTCCGGTCGGCGGCGCGATTTTCCGCACGGACGGAACTTTCGATCAGCACCGGTCGCAACCGTCTGGTGCAAAGTGGCGACCCTTCCATGCACGGCGAAACCGATGCGTTCCGGGCGGCTGGCCGTCAGCCGCATTTCCGTGACCTGATTCTTGTCACTACTCTGGCACCCTGCTGGTATTGCACCGGCCTGATCTTCCAGTTCCGCTTCAAACAAGTTCTGGTCGGCGATGCGATTAACTCCCAGGGCGGCAGCCTCTGGCTGCGGGAAAAAGGCTTCGACATCGTCGACATGGCTTCGTCCGAATGCATCGACATGATGCGCAAATTCAAGCTAACCCACCCCGAACTATGGGACGAATGCATCGGCGACGGTGAGAGAGTTTGAGTAGCGCAGTCGATCCCGCCCGTGCGCCTTCGTCTCTATTTCTCGGCGTTGCCTTTTCTTAGTCTTCACGTCGTATAACTCGCGGGACAAAAGCTTAAAATCGGCAGAAAACCACGCGTAGAGTACGGCGCTACGGAAGCCTAAACGCTATTACGCTGTCGCCCGGGTGGTCATTGAAGTGGCCGGCGACGGCCACGATGCCGGGGCCGCCGAAGGCTTCGACCACCACGTACTGTCTTCCGTCGCGGCCCATGTAGGTCACCGGGATGGTGTGGGCGCTGGCGTCGATTTTCTAGCTCCCAGAGCACTTTCCCATTGCGGGCATCGAACGCGCGGAAGCGGCCGTCGTTAGTGGCGCCGATGAAAATCAGACCGCTGGCGGTGACGATCATCGATCCCGTGTTCGGCGCTCCGGTGTTCGGTAAAGCCCTTCTCGGCCAGCGCGTCGACCGTACCGAAAGGAACGCGCCAGACGATATCGCCAGTTTTCGCATTCACTGCGAACAGCTCCGCCCACGGCGGATTCAGGCACGGCCATCCGGTTTTCGGATCCCAGAAGCGCGTGTTGTAGCGTGATTCCTCCGCCCGGATATTCCTTCTCGTAGAAGCCGCCGGTCGGGAGTTCCTTGTCGCGCTTCACCAGGCGCCCGATCTGCGCGGTGTTGAAATCCGTGGTGCCGAAAATATAGCCGAGCTTCGGATCGAACGCCACGCCGCTCCAGTTCGCCGACCCTTCACGGCCCGGCGAGACGATGGCCATTTTGTCCGCGGCGTCGCTGAACGGTGTGAACGGTCCGAGATTGTAGAGATTGTTCTTCTCCCAGAGGTCCTTGCAGAACGCGGCGTGCTCGGGAGTCAGATTGTAGATGTCGGATTTCGAGACGCTCATGGGCGCGAGCGGCGGCGGCTTCAGCGGAAAAGGCTGCGTCGGCGAAGTCCGCTCACCGGGCACAGTCGATTGCGCCACCGGACGCTCTTCCATGCCGAAGAGCGGCTTGCCGTTGGTGCGATCGAACAGAAACAGCGAGCCCGTCTTGCCGAATTCGGCGACCCCGGGAACGAGCTTGCCGCGAATTTTCACGTCGAAGAGAGTCGGCGGCGCGGGCACGTCGAAGTCCCACAGGTCGTGATGCAACCAGCTGCTGATACCAGACGAGCTTCCCGGTGTTGGCATCGAGCGCCACAAGCGAATCGTTGTAGAGCTGATTGCCGAGTCGCGACGCGCCGTAGTATTCGGTGCCGCCGCTCGGCGCGATGGGGACAAACACCAGCCCACGCACGGCGTCGAGAGTCATGAAGCTCCAGACGTCCGTGCCGAATTTGGCGTCGAATCCGCTGATCCACGTTTCGTGGCCGGGCTGGCCCGGTTGCGCTTTGGTGTCGAAGCTCCAAAGGAGTTTTCCGGTGTGGGCGTCGTAGGCGCGAACGGATTGCACGCGATTCTCACCGGTGATGATCAGGTCCTTGTAGATCACCGGAGCGGCGGCGGGGCTAACGCCATCGACGAATCCGCTGTTACCGAATCCTTCGGCCGGTTTGCCCGATTTCGTCTCGAGCGCCAGCATCTGGCTACCCGCAACGCCGAGAATCAAGCGCGGAGGCGTGTTCACATCACCGGGCCAGTAGGAAAGTCCGCGAGGACGCGTGCCTTTCGTTTCGAATTTCCAGATTTGTTGCCCCGTGACGGGATCAAGCGCGAAGACGTTCTTTCCAGCGTCGAAATACAGCACGCCGTCTATTACTAGCGGCGCGCCCTCGGAGCC
Source organism: uncultured Acidobacteriota bacterium (assembly GCA_963800535.1). Classification (GTDB taxonomy): domain Bacteria; phylum Acidobacteriota; class Terriglobia; order Acidiferrales; family UBA7541; genus Palsa-295. Next base: position 66,963 of record CAWDBK010000014.1, on the reverse strand, counting down.
AGTGTCGTCTTCGGGGTCGCCGGCGTGGAACGTCCAGGCGGGCTCAAGTTTCGTGACGTTCCTGGCGTTGATTTGCGTGAGCGGGGAGAAGCGTTGCGCGCCGGGGTCGCGACCGGAAACGGGCCAGTCGGACTGGGCGCAGGCGGAGGAGACGAAAAGCACAAGGAAGAGCACCGGCAAAACCCGAAAATGTTTGCAACGAGATCGCGGCTGCCTTTGGTCTCGGTGCCTTGGTCGGAACACAGACAGGAGTATCGTGTCACTCAAAACCAGAATCTCAGACATTCGCGCGAGTTACTTCGCCGCAAGGAGCGGTGTGACGTCTTCCTTAAACTGAGCGTAGGTGCGGGCTTCCTTGTAAAAGTGCGACGTTCTTTGCCGTCCGCGATCGAAAATCATGGTCATCGGCAGCGCCGTATCCCAGCGCGGGTCCACGTCCGTGTAGAACTTATCTTCGGTATTCGCGGCCAGATAGACCGTAAAGGGCGGCTTGGTCTCCGCGAGGTACTTCTGCAATTCGTCCTTGTCGGTGATGTCGTTCATTGAAACTTCGACGACTTGCAGGCCCTTGCCCTTGAAATCGCTTTGAAGCTTGATGATGTCGGGAAATTCCGTGTGGCACGGAACGCACCACGTCGCGAAGAAATTCAGGACGAACGACCTTGCCTTTGTTCTGCGCCACGATGTCCTTGATGTCTTTGGGCTCGACGGATTTGATGTCTGACGACTGAGCGCGGCGCCGCCGTGGCCGTGATTCCCAGCACGCACATACCGGCCAGCAGAAATAGACGCGAAGCTATTGCGCAAAGATCTTCACAGGCCGCCTCCGGCCGGCGCTGGCGGAGGCGACGCGAGCATTTTCACCGTCGCGTCCTGCACTTGCGGGAATGAAGAGTCGCTGATGTTCACGAAGTTCGCGACCACCTGGCGGTTGGAGTTGACCAGAATCGTGTTATCGGCAGCGGGAGCCAGTTTGTAGAGCCGCATACCCAGGTCCGACGAGCCTTTCGCGAAATAAACCAGCGGAATCTGAATGCCCTTGTCGGCGGCCAGTTTCTCGAGCCAGGCCTTCGAATCGGCGCCCTCGGTCATCACTACGAAACCCTTCAGATTCTTTTGCGCCTTCACCAGCGCATCGAGTTTCACGATCAAGTCGGCGGCCTGGTCGCTGGGTTTGTTGAAAAATCCGATGATCGTCGGCGCGGCGCCGTATTCGCAGACGTAGCAGGTGTCCTGCCCTTTGTATTTGCCGGTGACGTCGATCACGCGCAGAGAAGGAGTCATCGCTCCAACCTGGCGTCCGGAAACAAGCGGACCGCTAGGAACTGTCGCGAAGCGGATGCGGTCGCGGCGGGCCGAGCAGCGCCTTCCGACGTCGAGGTGGTGCTGCCGTTCGCTGCCGCGGCATCCGCCATCTTGATCGCGTTCGCGGCGTCGGTGCCGTCCACGGGCAGCTTCAGCGCTACCCATTTGTACCAACCGCCTTCGAGAATCTTGGTGTTCAGGTAGCCAAATTCCGCGAGCTTCTTATACATGTCGAGCGAATCTTCGTCATGATTGCAGGGGCAATAAAGCACCAGCATTTTATTGCGCGGCAGCGGAATCGGAGGCTTCACCTGCTGGACCCACGGATAATTGATCGCGCCCGGAATGTGGCCTTCGGCGAAGGCTTCTTCCGGCTGCGTATCGACGAGCTGGAAGGACTTGTCATCCTGGTTGTCCATCATCTTCTTCATGTCCGCGGGCGCTGATGAACTGAGCCGGCGGCGCGGCCATGGCGGTGGGATCGTCGAATCCCGCCTGTCCGTCATCGTCCTGCGCGACAGTCAATTTAGGAGTCAGCGCCAGCGCCGCAAGCGCGAAGTATCCGAGAGCGATCCATTTGAGCATCGTCTTCATAACGGCCCCCCGTGCTTCCTGCCGAAGCCTTATGCTCAGTCCCAGTATATTAGACGACCGAAGATGGCTTGAAGGTTTCGGGCTCATAACGCTGCCGTCCAAGCCCTCTCTTTCGTGAATGTTAAGGCGGCGGTTGGAAGGTGTCAAGCCAGCGAGCGATCTGCATTCCTTGCCGCGGTATTCAAGCAGTTTGTTCATCGCGGCGGCCACCAGTTGCGCGGCCAGGCGCGATTACGGCAACGGAAGGGCGAAAGCGTAGACCACGCCGTCGACCGGGAAGATCACGTACTGGCGGCCGTCGAGTTCGTAGGTCATCGGGCCCGTGCCAAATGACCCGCCCGGGTACATGTGCCACAGCGTTTTTCCCGTGGCGGCGTCCAGCGCAACAAGATTACCGGACATATCCGCTGTGAAAACCAGATGGCCGGCGGTAGATAAGATGCCCGATTGGCCGCCGCGGCCCAGAGCGTCCGCTGTCCAGCGCACTTTCCCGGTTTGCACGTCGATGGCTTTTAGCATCGATTTCGATCCGAGGAAGAAATCGCGGCCGGCCCAGCCTTCAGCGGATTTTCCCGGCATCGTCAGATAAAAGACGCCCATGGTCTCGCGCGAATTCACGTAGAAAAGCCCGGTCTGAGGATCGTAGCTGGGCGCCTGCCAGTTCGTGCCCACTCCGCCGGTGACAAGGACGCCATCGGGCTTCGGCTCCTTATCCGGGATCGGGAATCGGCTGTCCGCGATCGTCATAACCTTTCACCCAGTTCGCGGGAACGAACGATTCGGAGATGAGCGCTTTGCCGTTGGTGCGATCGAGGACGAAGAACAGTCCGTTCTTTCCGGCTTGCGCCAGCATTTTCCGCGGCTTGCCTTGAAACGTGCCGTCGAAAATCACTGGCGTCATCACCATGTCCCAATCGTGCGTGTCGTGTGGCGAAGACTGGAAATACCAGACGAGCTTTCCGGTGTCGGGATTGAGCGCGATGATCGTGCAGGTGTAAAGGTTCGAGCCGACGCGCGTGTCGCCGTTTTCCACCGGGATGCGGATTGCCGGTGCCCCAATATAGAAGATGGAGCTCCGGGATCGTAGGTGCCGGTGATCCAGGTCATTCCGCCGCCGCGCGTAACAACGTCCGTATCGTGAGGCCAGGAGTTCCACGCAACGGTGTCGTCCGTGTGGGGCATGGCGTCCCATCGCCATTCCACTTTTCCGTTCGTGGGATCGACCGACTCCAGAAACCCAGGCAGGTCGGCTGTGTCGCCCGACGTGCCGACGATCAAATGATCACCGATTACGAGCGGCGACATCGATCCGAAAGCTTTCAGAGTGGGATCGTCGATTTGCACCTGCCACAGCAGTCTTCCCGTCTTTCGCATCGAGGCAAAGCAGTTGATCGTCGAACGTCGTCATGTACAGGCGGTCGTGCCACATGGCGAACCCTTTGTTACCGCCGCTGAGCTGTGCGCCCGGGCGCGCGAAATGCCAGACCTGGCGGCCCGTGCGCGCGTCAATGGCCCAACCCTGATTACCGCCGGCGATATAAAGGATGCCGTTCACTTCGAGCGGCATGGCTTGCATGCCCGTGGTGCGCGCTTGAAACGCCCACGCGAGCGACAGTTTGCTGACATTCATGCTGTTGATTTGCGTGAGCGGGCTGAATCGGCGGCCCGTGTAGTCGCCGTTGAACGTGGGCCACGTGTCGGTCGGCGGCTTCAGCAACTCGGCCGGATCGAGTCCCTGGGCTCGCGCCGCGAGGGAGGCCAGCGAAAGAGCGAGCACAATAAGCGCGCCCGACTTGGTCATAGCGCCGCTCACTTCAAGGTCTCCAGATACGTGAAGAGATTGTGCATGTCGGCGTCGGTGTACTTATCGAGAAGCGCTTCGTGAGCCGCGAGCGGATCGGTAATCTGCGATTTCACCGCGGATTTCGGCCAAGAGTGATACCAACCGTCTTTGCCCGAGACGGCGATATTGAAATCGTCATTCAGCAGCACCGTGCCTTCAAACGTCTTGCCCGAATCGTCGGTCACGACCGCCGTTGTTGAAGCGCCCGAGGGATAGAGGAAGCGCACTTCGAGATCGGGCGGATTGTATTTCTTAGCGATGCCCGCAAGATCGCCGGTCGGCGAGTGACACGTGTTGCATTTTCCGGGGCCGTTGAAATAGGCCTTGCCCGCTTCCACAGATCCGGTGGCGAGGCGTTCAGCTGGAATGTCGTTCGGATATGGACCAAAGCGTGTGTGCAGATCGAAGAGATCGAGCTGCGCCACGAAGAACGACGCGAGATCGGAGATTTGCACATCCGAGAATTGAAACGCCGGCATGCCTTTGTCGACACGGCCGTTGGTGACAACCGGGCCGATCAAGTTCCCGTTCCTATCGTGACGGACGAGCGCGGAGCGGATTAGATCGGGGCCGCGGCCGCCGGTTGCGTCTTCAGCGTGGCAAACGGCGCAATTCGTTTTGTAAAGCGCGCGGCCGCGGTCAGCCGCTGCGGCCTTAGCAGCCTGTTCCGCGGGATTCGGCGGGCGAGGAGGCCCTTGCGCTGCCAGCGGCAGGCTGGCTGCGAATGCGAGCACAAGAAATGCTGACTTCTTCAAAACTCCCCCGGTCTACACTTGCATTATAACCGCGAGCGGCGTCGCGGCGGGAGATAGTGGAAACGAATCAGAAAGATCTTGTCGCCGCGTCCGTGTTTGGCCACTTTCAGAAGATCCAGAACACCGAGAAAGCCGGAGGCTCGCGCGAGCGCCGGCGTGATGTCCGGGAGACCGATCGGGTCGATCGAATCAACCTCGATCTCGCCTTCCTCCATTCGGTAACGGCCGCCGACTTTAACGCGCGGCCGCTGCCAAATGCGCACGCTGCAGGTGACGTCGCCGCGCCGCACTCCTTCTCGAAGCCTCTTTGTAAACAGCATTCCGACAAATTAGACGGCGCTATTTTCCGGCCTGCGTCTGGGTTGCGCCGGTGATTTTTTTCGTTTCGTGCGCCCAGTTCGTACCCGGATAGGTGAAGAGCAGATCGTACCCGGGCGAGCCGCCCGCCACCACGATGTGAAAGTCGTCCGGAGACTGAACGACTGGAAGACGTCCGCCGGGCTTTAGATTGTCGAGAAAGATTTGCGCGCGATCGGGACGGATGCGGCCATCGGCAACTGACGCACGAATCAAATCGACTTCGGAGCCTTCTCCGAACGCCGCTCCTCCCTTCACAACATTCTCGTATGGGACGCGTGTCTGTTCGTAGAAATATTGCTGTAGACTCTTGCGCGTATAGCCGTGGTTCGCGAGCTCGACCGCGCAATCTGGGTGCAGGACGATGATGTGCTTCTGAGCGTGTGGCCAGGCCACACCGCGGTTGCGGATCGACGCGACCATCTGATCGATCACGCCTTGCGCTGTCCACGGAGCGACCGCGCCACCGCCGAAAACGGACGGATTTCCGGCCGATGACACCGTGACAGTGTTGTCTCCGGCCTGAAAGCCCTGGCTCACGTTGTATGGTTCCCACGGACTTTTCGCCGTGTCTTCCGAGAACGTGTAGAAGGTGTAGCCCTCCAGACGTCCCGTGAGACCCATGAAATTCACTTGCGGCCAAGTCTGACCGAGATTCAGCAAGGTAAGCTCGAGGGCCCGGCCGACTGTGCTATTGGCTCGCCAGCCGATTCCCAGCATGCCGATGCCGGAATTGAAATCGAGCTCCTTGGCGATGGGACCATCGACGAGTACGACGGGCGTGAACGACCCAGTCGATGCCATCACGTGAGTGAGATCGTAGTGTTTGTCGAGGAAACCCTGCATCGCGGCGAGAATCACCGGGAAATATTCCGGCTTGGCGCCGGCCATCACGGCGTTGACGGCAATTTTCTCGACGGTAGCGGTGCCGTTCTTTGGCGCCACTTGCCCCAGAACTTGATCCGGCGGAAGCGTGGTGCCTGCTTCCATCGCCTTCACGAGTTCGGGTGTCGGTGGAACCACCGGCAGGCCGTCTGCCCAGCGATTTTCGAGGAACAGATCGTTTAGCTGCTGAGAGGCATCGATCAAGTCCTTGCCTTGGACCTTGATGTTCGCGCTTTCGATCAGCTTCTGCACCTGAACCGGGTGTGCTTCTTCGGCGGTCAGCGGCTTGACCAGGTCGTCGATCATCCGGTCGAAGAACATGTCGACGATCTGCTGCACTTCCTGTTTGTTCGAGCGCGCTACGTAATATTTGTCGGCGGGAAGAGCGAGGGCGCGAATACCGGGCATGCCGCGATCGAAGGCCGCGGACTTGGCATCGTCGAAAAATTCGGTTGTGGTGAAATAAACTCCGGGCATTCCTGACTTTTCAATTTCTATCGTGTCGTGGGAACCCCACCACGTGCAGCTGCCTCAATCACCGACACCAAAAATGAACATGTCGCCCTGCTGCTTCACCGTGGGATACCACTTCGGGAGATCGGTGATCGTCTGCGCCGCGGGTTTTGGATACATCACCACGGTGGCCGTGGGATATTTCGCCTTGATTTTGTCGGCGAGCGCGTCGAGAAAGTTGCTGGCGCCATACTTGCCATTGTCGACGAGCACGATTTTCTTGCCGTCGAGGGTTCCGATGCGAGGACTGATGCCAAGCGTCTTCGGCGGAGGAATCTCGCCGCGAGGGTTCATTACCTCGAGCGTGACCTGTGCGGCAGCGGTTCCGGAAAGCAGCAGGCTTGTCCCGGCCAGAACTGCGCCGAGAAGAAAGTGCGAATGTTGATTCATGATTCCCCCCTTGTTGCCAGGTGGCTTGAAGATAGTGAGCCGTGCAGGCAATGTCAATTGCCTCGTCACATCTCTATTTTTGATCTTCGTCGAGCAATTTGCCGAGGCGGTCGAAGCGGCGTTCCCAGAGCGCCCGCCGGTCATTGATCCATTTTTCCACGATGGCGAAACCCTTCGCATCGAGGCGGCAGGTTCGGACGCGGCCGATTTTTTCGGTTTGCACCAGACCGCTTTCTGCCAGCACTTGAAGATGCTGGACGACCGCGGCGAGTGTGATCTGTAGCGGCTGGGCCAGGCGCGAGACGGAGACCGGACCGGCACTGAGGTTTTCCACGATGGCACGCCGCGTGGGATCACCCAGCGCGTGAAAAACGCGATTCACCGCAACCTGCTGGCTCGATAGACTCACAGTGGAATCTCCTTCGCAATCACCCGCGAATTACTTCGCCAGAAATTTTTCCAGCTGGCCTATCAACGATTTCCAACCCTGTTGGCGCATCTGGGGCCCGTCGGCGCCTTCGAAGAAAGCTGCCTGCTCGGTGAAGGCCATGATCGTTCCCCTCCCGTCCCGTAGAAATTCCACCGTGGCCTGCGAGGAGGAGATTCGTTTGTCGCCGAGCGTCATCGTATAAGCAAAGACGATGCGCTGGTTCGAGACAATGTCGAGGTAAACGGAATCATTCGTAAGCCGCGTGCCTTTGAACGGGCCGCCACCGATGATGGTCGTCGTTTGCTCGCCACCGTTGACGCGGAAATCGAGCTCGTGTGCTTCCACGGACCCACGCTCGCCCTCGGCATACCAGCGGCGTTTTTGGACTGGGTCGGACCAAGCCGCGAAGACTTTTTCGGGCGGCGAGGCGTAGCTGCGTTCGATGATAAAGGTGCTGTGGGTAACGGAACCTTTGGCCATTTAGTTCTCCTTTGTTTCCTGGCGCTTACGAATGCGCGAATTGTCGATTGAGTTGGATAAAGAGCGAATTCCATCCGTTCTGGCGCATATCGGGGCCGTCGGCGCCCTCGAAGAACGCGGCTTGCTCGGTAAAGAGCAGGCGCGTCGTTTTGCCCTCGGGGAGCAATTCGACCGTGCTCTGCGACGAAGAGATGGGCTCGCCGTCGACCGACATCGTGTAGGCGAAAACGATGCGTCGGTCGGGGACGATATCTTGATAGAAGGTGTCGTTGCGGCAGCTCATGCCCCCTTCCACGTTGAACGTTTTGCGTTCTGTTCCGCCGACGCGGAAATTCATTTCGTGCTCTTCGACTTGCGCTCCCTGTTCCGGGAAGAACCAGCGGCGTTTCTGGGCCGGATCGGCGAAAGCGGCGAAAAGACGGTCGGGTGCGACCGGATAGGTGCGTTCGATGGTGAAGGTGGCGTGAGTTACGGTGCTTTTTTCCATTTCAGCCTCCTGCTTCATTAGTTTAGCTACTGCTTAAGTATCAAGATAGGCGGGAGGCCGGTATTTGTCAAGCGCATACTTAAGTATCTCGGACGGTAACAGAGCTGCGAGTGCGAGCCACCCGACCGGCCAAAATCGGATTCGTTGGCGATTAGGGAGATTCTCGGTCTTTGTTTTCCGTCGATTGAGGACTTTCTAATCTCGGCGTTTGGCGATTAGGGATGGGCGGCTCATGCTTATCGCGCTACTGCCAGCCGGACGTGTCGCCGTACGGGAGACCGGTCATCACGGCTATGATGGAATCGATCTTGGCGTCTTTCAGTTTGAAGATTTCGACGACTTCCTCGCTGAAAGGGCGGAGGGCTGCAGCGGTTTCATTCACTCTGCCGACGCCGGGAACGTTGACGTAACGAACCTTACCCGAGGTGTTAAACATGAAATTGCCCATCACGATGCCGCGCTGGCGATCGACGACGGTGTAGCGGCGCGGACTGATCGGGTAGATATACTCGAAGACGTGCGAATCGAGCCCTTCCGCGCAGCCGACGGGCTTGCCGTCTTTCGACAGTGGGCCAAACGCCGAGGGGCAGGTCTCTGTGCCATTTTCTACGCGAATCACATCGGGCGCGAAGGGAACGATGCTGCCGCTGCTTTTTTCGATTCCGTCGAAATAGAGATCGGTCTGCGCGATCAGATCCTTGCGCGATTCGCGTTCGGATTGCGGGACGTCGTCGAAAAAGCCGGCGATGCCGGGCGCGACTTTGGGGTCGATGAAGCCGTCGGGACGCGTGAAGCTGACCGGGGCTTCCTTGCGCGCGATGAGCGCTTCGACCTCGGTGATTTTTTTGTGCTGGACGCGGATGCGCGTGGCGAGCAGGCCGCCCATGCCGGCCTCGTCGGTGACGCCCACGAAGCCGACCTCGCCGTCTTCGGGATCGTCGATGTATAGCTTGTAGCTGCCCCAGCCGGTGAGCGTACCGAAAAGGCCGTCGGTGAATTTCAGGTCTTGCGCGTTTTCCGTGTAGCGCGCATTCGGTGCGAGCGGCAGGAGCGCCGGATTGTGCTCGACGAGCGCGGCGCGGTAGGTATCGACAATATCATTCAAGCATTTGCGATCGCAGTCGGAAGCTGACGTCTCTGTCGGCTGTGGTGCGCCACCATGAGGCGGTTCGCCACCCCAGCCTGAGTGGATGCCGTAGGGCTCCTGCGTAAGCGCCGCTTGCACGAGGCGAATCTTTCCATTCTCGATTTTGAAGAGCTCGCCGATTTCCCAGGTGAAGGGATGCCGCAACGTCGCCGGCACGAGTTCGCCGTTCGTAAGACGGATGGATTTTACCGTGCCCGCGTGGTCGAAAAACCCGAACGCGAAGACGAGGCCGCGCTCGCGATCGACGACCACGAAACGCCGCTCGCGAATCCGCGTGAGGATCTTGAAGAATCCAGTCTTGAACTGCGCCTGGCATCCAACGCTCATCACCCAGTTGCCGGCGCTCGGATCTTTTTCGTACGGGCCGGAGTTATTAGTGGTCTGCATGCCGTTCTCGATGCGGTTGCAATCGTCGGCGAAGGGATAGACGCCCTTGCCGTCGTTGTTTTGCAGGCCCGAGAAATACATGTTCGCGGTTTTCACGAGACCTTCGCGGGTTTCGCGCTCGGCAACGGGGATCGGCTCGGAGAAAATCGGGTTCGGCGTGCGCGCCTCGAGACTTTTTCCAGCGCCGGGATCGCGAACCACGAAATCTTCTACTTCAGTGATTTTTCCTGCAGCGACTTTCAACCGCAGGCAGAAGATGACCGGGTTGTCCCATTCGCGCATCGTGCCGATGAAACCCACCTCGCCCGCTTCGGGCTCCGCGAAATACAGCTTGAACGTGCCGATGCCGTTTGCAGTCTGCCAAAAGCCCTCGCCGACTTTCAGCTTCGCCGTGTTCTCAGTGAATTTAACGCTGTCGGCGAAGGGAACTTTCGACGCGTCGCGCGCCGCCAGCGCAGAGAGATAGTTATTCACGGCGCCCTCCAGGCACGCGCGATCGCAAGAAGCTGCGGACGCGGCCGAGGTCGAGCGAGTCGAGACAGCTAGTACGGCGACGACAAACAGAACGATTAAAATCACGAATCTTAGAGATTTCATTCGCATCATGGGTCTCCAGGGCCGGTAAGCGGCGAAACGATTCTACGAGCCAAGGTCAAAAGAACACATACATCCTCGCGTACGAATAGTCCAAGCCGATATTTGAGGTCGCCGGAATTTCCACTAGGGCAAGCCGAAGACAAAATACGTTGTGCCGGCAGTCACGAACACGTATTGCTTGCCGTCGACGGCGTAGGTAACGGGATTCGAACGCAGAGACGAACCGAGATAAATGTCCCAGAGCGGTTTCCCCCTTACGGCGTCCAACGCGAAGAAATTTCCTTCATCCGTGCCGGAGAAAACCAGCCCTCCGGCGGTCGCGAGCGTGCCTACCCAGGAAGGCGAGTGCAGCCGAAACTCCCATTTCATCTTCCCGGTGGTCGCTTCCAATGCGCGAATCGCGCCGTACGCGTCGTCACCGCTGAGCGCGCGTTCACCGCCGGCGTTCATCGGGAACTTGCCCATTTCCCAATGCGTGTTCGTGCCCTTCACGAAATAGGAGCCCATCTCGCGCGCGTCCACGTAGAAAAGTTTCGTGATGGGGCTGTACGAATTGCTGGTCCAGTTGATCGCGCCCGTGATACTGGGGAACACTAGGTTCCCTTCAGGACTCGGATCGGTATCTGGAATTGAGATCGGCTGGCCGTTGGCATCCAGACCCTTCGCCCAAGTTTGCTTCGCATACGGCCGGCCGGCGACAAACTTTCCGGTCTCGCGATCGAGCACGTAGTAAAACGCGTTGCGATTCGCGAAGCCGAGCAGCTTGCGCGCCTTGCCGTCGACCGTTCCGTCGAAAAGAATCGGCGGCTCGGACGCGTCCCAATCGTGCGTTTCATGCGGCGAAAACTGAAAGTACCATTTTACCTTACCGGCTGTGGGATCGATTGCCAGCAACGCGCAGGTATATAGGTTTGCGCCCGGACGCTCGTCCCCATTCCAGTCCGGCGCTGGATTGCCGGTGCCCCAATAAACCAAATTAAGCGTGGGATCGTAGGCGGCTGCGTTCCAAGTAGTGCCGCCCGCGGGAACCGTGCTGCCCCATGTGGCCGCTTCGGGTTCGCCTGGCGCGGGCACGGTCCAAATGCGCCACAGACGCTTGCCCGTCTTCGCGTCAAAACAATCGAGCAGCCCGCGAACCGCCGCTTCGCTGCCACCCGTGCCGATCATCACCTTACCGTCGATTGCCAGCGGCGGCCCCGTGATCGCGTATCCCATTTTGTTGTCCGCGACTACTGTGTTCCAGATCACCGCGCCTGTTTTCGCGTCCAGGCAGACAAGATGCGCATCGATCGTGGCAACAAAGACGCGATTATCGAGCACGGCCACGCCGCGGTTAGTCTGAAACAATCCGATCGCGACCACGTTCTTCAAAATCGGCGACCACGTCCAAATCTTCGCGCCGGTATGCGCATCGAGCGCAGTCACCGTGCTAGGCGGCTCCGTGACGTACATGATGCCATCGACGACCACGGGCGAAGTTTCCACGTTTCCGGCGGGTCGAGTAGGCTGATACGCCCATGCCAATTTCAGACCGGCGACGTTCTGCGGCGTGAGCTGTTTGAGTTCGGAAAAGCGCTGGTCGTAATAGTTTCCCCCGTAGCTTAGCCAATTAGCAGGATCGCTGTCCGATCTCACCAAGCGGTCGTAGGGAACTTGAGCCGTTACCGGCAGCGCAGCGGTCACGGCGAGAAATGCGGCGATGGCGCGAATGGATTTCATTGCGCTAGCGCGCCTTTCAGGCTGGCGAGATACGCCACCAGATCATCGAGCTGCATCTGCGAAAGCGTGTCCTTGAAACTCGGCATCACGCTTCGGCCCGGCAGCTTTTCGAGTTTCGCCAGTTCCAATTTCCTGAACGAATGAAATTTTCCGCTGGCGTCTTTAATCTCGATCGAAAACGAATCCTCATAAACGCGCGTGCCCTCAAACGAATGGCCGTCCTTCGTGACCACGTGCACGAACAAATATTGCGTCCAGCGGCCGCGCTCCATCGCCCCGCTTTCATGCGGCAGGATCGCTCCCGGAGTCAGAAGAGTCTTGCGCAGGTAGCTCGGCCCACGCATGGCGCCCACGCGCGAAAGCTCGGGACCGATGCCGCCGCCCTCACCATTAACAATGTGACAGGCCGCGCAGCCCCTCGAGTCGTAGACAACTTTGCCGTGCCCCACATCGCCCTTGGCCAGTTCCGTATCTGCCGTACGGCCCAGCGTGCGGATGTAGCCGATGACCTGTCCGGTTTCATCCGCGTTCAGCGAGCTGAACCCGTTCATGCCGGTGCCGGGAATTCCTCCGCGAATAATGTCGCCCATGGCTTGATCGCCGAGTCGATCGGGCGCTCCTTGGAGATTGGGACCATCGCTGCCGCCGCCATCGAGGCCATGACATTTCGAGCAGGTCGCTTCGTAGAGACTTTTTCCGTTGGCGAGGTCCGCGGGAGAAGACTTCGCAACGATGGGAGTGGGATCGCGAGGGATTTGCGCGTCGGCCGCCGGCATCAGCATACATATGGCTGTCGCCGCGACAAAAAACGCCCCCAGCAGCTTCATTATCCCCCCCAAGAGAATGCAGCCGACGCGAGCCGGATTATTACACCGAAATTGGCTGTGTCAAGCGGCGTGACCGCGGTGGCAATTTGCTTAAGGGAGTCCGAGGCTGCCGAATGAGCGCGGGTATGTCACGATGCCCCAGGGCAAATGAAAACCTTCGATGGTACCGAGGGGTTGGTATGTCCTCGCATCAATCACATAGATACTGTTGGAGCGCCCGCAGGCGAAGAGCAGCTTTGAACCGTCCGGCGTAAACGTGAAATGCCAACAGCGCTGTCCCAGCGGCGCTTCGCCCAGAAGCTGCAACGAGTCCGCAGCGAAGACTTGCAGCTTTTTCGCAGCAGCCGCCGCCACGAAGATCCGGCTTCCCTGCCGGTCAAACGCAAGTCCGTACGGCTTCGCCGCCGTAGCAGTGGACCGAATCACGTTGAAGTTCGAATCGAGAGTCAGCAGCGTGCCCGAACCTTCCATCGTCACCGCGTAGGACGTTCCTGACGGCGATACTTTCACTCCGCGCGGGCGCTTGCCGTACGAGCCGACTTTGATTTCGCGCTGCAGCTTGCCCGTAGCAACGTCATAGACGCCCAGCGAATCCTGGCCCTCGTTGGCGACGATCAGCGTCTTGCCGTCGGGCGAAAATTCCAGGCCTTCGGTTTCCTTGCCCGCGACGAAGCTCTGAACCCGCGTCCAATTGGTGACGCCGAATTCCATGATTTCCGCCGGCGGTTCATCCGTATCGTCATCTTCATCGCCAGCTGGCCCCTCCGCCGGCGGACCGGCGGTCGATCCAGGTTCGTAAGAAATAAATACCGAATTACCCGCCGGATTCAGCTTCACGAATTCGGGATTGTCGCCGACGGAAATCTTCCGGACCAGACGCAGCCCGCGCGTGTCGATCACGCTCGCATCGGCGGTGTCCTTATTCGCTGTTATCAGAAATTTGCCATCGAAAGTAATACCGATGCCGCGAGGCGCGGTGTCTTTGGGATGCACGCGTTTCAAAACTTTCAGCGTGTGAAGGTCGATCGAGACGATTCCGCCGTCTTCCTCGCTCACGTATGCCACATTTGTTGGAACTCGGATAAACCGCGCGTAACCCATTACGCCGGCAATCACGATCGCGAAAACGGCAAACGCCCACAGGAATTTCCCGCGCAAGCTCATGCCTTCCCTCGCATAGATCTCAATTTTCGCGATTCACAACGTCTGGACTACATCATGGTGCTGAGTTTTACAGCCACCCATCCGCCCGACTTCTTTACTTCGAGTTTATCGACGAGGATAGAGCCGTTTCGAAGCTTCCCGGTCACCCGAATCGGCTGCCCGACATATTCTGCGACGTCTGGCGACGGCGCGAGGAGTACGAAAAACTTCTTGTCCGACGTAACGATTCCAGCCGGCCGCCCCATCTTCAGGCACGCCTGGCCGCACTGTTTCATGCCCATGTGCTCGTCGCCGCTTTGCGCATTGTCAGTCGCAAAGCAGCTCGCATCCACCAACGAGCCCGTCCACACTTGGTTCTGGTCCGAGCCCAGTGCAACACCGCTGCCAATCGCCGCGGCGAACAACGCTAGAGCCGCCCAGACCGCCAGGATCTTCGTCATTTGCATACTTCGCTCCTCGAACTCAGCTCGCTCAAGACTAGTGAGGATTCTACACTGACGCTTTGGCCTAACCGACGATTTCAAAGACGCGCCCATTCATACATACCCATCCACATATAAATATCCTCGAAGTTCGGGAGGCGTTCACGGATTATTCGCACTGACGACCGGGATTCTGGCGCGCAAAACGCACGTGAGGAACTTTACGGACTCCCGCCGTTCAGGTGCGCGGGTAGCTCGGACATACTGTCGAGCATCAAGTCCGGCGGATGCGTGCGCATGCTTTCGAAGCCGAGTCCGTAGCTGACACCGCACACCCATGTTCCCGCATTCCGTGCGGTGCGTACGTCCACGTCGGAATCGCCCACCAGCATGGCCTGCCGCGGTGCGAGCCCAAACGTTCGCAGGATCACATTCATGCCCTCAGGGTCCGGCTTCTTCGTTTCAAAACTGTTCCCCCCGTAGACACAACGAAAGTAGCTCGCGATCCCCAGCCCTTCCAGAATTCTCTCGCTGAATCGTACCGGCTTGTTCGTCAAGACCGCCATTGGATGGCGCCCGAGCGCTTCGAGCGCCTCGCGTACCCCGGGATACGTTACCGTGTTGTCGAGCATGTGATCTCGATAGTAGGCCAGAAAAAAACGGTGTCCTTCGTCTGCCTCGGCCTCCGTCACCGAATTTCCCAACGCTTTTCGCACCAGCACCGCCGCGCCATTGCCCACGAAACTGTAAATCAGGTCGTGTGGCAGCGACGCACGTCCCATGTGCTTTAGCGTGGCATCGATCGAAAGCGCCAGATCGAGCTTTGAGTCGATCAGAGTACCGTCCAGATCGAACACAAGTGCGCGCACACCTGTAAACTTGCCGCCGATCATTGCCGCCTTCTCGCTCATTCGTCCTTCGGCGACCTGCTGCGAGTTAACGTCTGCATATCACCTGTATATCAATTGTAGGGAGCAGTCGCCTGGATGTCATCCCGCTCCCACGCCTCCCTCCGAGTCCCCGTAACCGAAAGGATACGTCGCGCTTTCCTATTTCGCTCCGAGTACTCGCCGGACGCTATTGTTGGCCCACGGGAGAGGTAAGACAGTTTCCTCTTGGGAGATAGGCAGTGAGCCGCATTTGGCAGGCCTTAAAACAGGCTGAACGCGACAAATTGCGCTCGGAAGAGCCTGCGCCGGCTCGTTCGACAGACGCCACAACCGATCTCGCGCAGGACGGCTCCGATCGCCGCAATGGTCTCCGCCACACTCATCGGGTAGCCCTGCTGATCTACGGTTCGGACGCCGACAAGCAACCCTTCCACGAAGAAGCCGACACAATCGAGGCGCACGAAAAAGGCTGCTCGCTGACGATGGAAACGGTCGTAGCGAAGGGCCAGCGTCTCTTCCTGACCAACATGCGCAATCAGGCCGAGCAAGAATGCCGTGTGGTCCATGTCGGTAAGCGCGTGCGCGGCAAAGCGCGCGTGGGGATCGAATTTGCCGCACCCAGTCCGGATTTTTGGCGTCCGGCCTAATCTGCGAACGCGAGGCTCAGGTCAAGTTTCCAGCCTGCACAGCGGAGCAAACTCGCGGCTCACCTTCCCCGCTCGCGACATATTTCGCTTAGAGTCTTCATCCCAACTGTTCTAAAGCGTTCACCCTATTGGTGTTTTCGAGCTGAGCTGCTGAAATATCTGCGGCCACAATAGGCCGCCTTTATCAGGCTTCGTAAATCGGTTTCAGGAGGAAACACACACATGATGAAGCGTTTTCTAGTTCTAGCGACGCTCGCATTGATGGCGTCAATGACCGCTATGGCGTCGGACCGCGAAGACGACGTTTCCCGCACCCACAAGGCCGCGCAGGTTTTTGACGAGATCATGAGCGCGCCCGACAAGGGCATCCCCCACGATCTCCTCAACAAGGCGAAGTGCGTCGCCATTATTCCCGGCGAGCTGAAATTCGCCTTCATTTTCGGCGGCAATTACGGCCGCGGCGTGGCAACGTGCCGCACAGCCCATGGCTGGAGCGCCCCGATGTACGTCGCGGTTGATGGCGGCAGCGTCGGCTACCAGATCGGCGGATCCTCCACCGACCTCGTCATGCTGTTCATGAACGATCACGCGCTACAGAGCCTGCTGGGCGATAAATTCAAACTCGGCGGCGATGCTTCGGTAGCGGCAGGACCGGTGGGTCGCAATGCCCAGGCGGACACGGACGTCGCGCTGCGAGCCGAAGTGCTCTCGTATTCGCGCACGCGCGGCGTGTTCGCCGGCGTCAGCTTGGACGGTGCTGTAGTCCAAGCCGACAAGAGCGGCGACAAAGCAATGTACGGTGACGGCGTCGACCGTCACGAAATTCTCCGTGGCAAAGTCCCCGTGCCGGCGTCCGCGCACGGCCTTATTCGTTCACTCAATCAGTACTCGGCCTAGTCTGCTCTGGCCGACAAAAACTGAACCATAATCCGAAAAGCCGGGTGCGCTGCTCGGTCAGCCCACCCGGCTTTTCGTTTTCTACCCTGCCGGTTTGCGCGCTCGCGCTAGGCCGGTTAGAATGCTGCGCTTCGGCAATCACACAAATTCACACCGGGACCTGTATGGCAGAAATCCAACCGTTTCGCGCATTTCGCTATGACACGCAGCGTGTCGCGCTAAAGGACGTGCTCACGCAGCCTTACGACAAAATCACGCCTGCTATGCAGGAAGCCTACTACGCGGCGAGCCCCTACAACTTGATCCCGGTCGAAAAGGGCCGCACCTCGCCGGACGACACGCCGACAAATAGCGTCTACACTCGCGCAGCCGCGAAAGTCGACGAATGGATCGCTTCGGAAATCCTACTGCGGGACGCCGCGCCAACCATTTACGTCTACTCGCAGGAATTCCTGGTTCCCGGCACGCAATCGCGCCGTACCCGAATCGGTTTCATCGCCCTCGCACGCGTCGAGGATTACTCCGCCGAGGTCGTCTTCCGTCACGAGCATACGCTCTCCGGTCCCAAGGCCGACCGCATCGAGCTTCTGCGCCGCACCCACGTTCAAACCGGCCAGCTATTTTTTCTCTACGACGATCGCGCCAAACAAATCGACACCTGGCTCGATCAGATTGCGCGTACGAACGCTCCCAACGAGCTGAGCGACGAATTTGGAGTCACTCATCGACTGTGGCCGGTTAACGATCCCGCCTTCGTGAAACGGATTCAGGAAGCGATGCTTGAAAAAAAGCTGGTTATCGCGGATGGACATCATCGCTACGAAACCGCTCTGAATTTCCGCAACGAAAATCGCCAACGTATCGGCAAGACAGGTCCCATGGCTGCCTCCGAATTCGCCATGGCCACCTTCATCAACACCCATTCCCGCGGCCTTACGATCCTCCCGACGCACCGCTTAGTCTCGCGCCTCGCGAATTTCGATTTCGAGCATTTCCGAAACAATCTCGTGCCGACTTTCGACTGGTATTCTTATCCGTTCGCAGGTGAGACCGAACGTGCCTCGGCCTATTCCGAATTTCGCAAGGATCTCGAACGGCCCAATCACGGCCGCCGCGCCATCGGCATTTATCCCGGCGCCGAACCCGCGGGCGGCGCGTTCTATCTCTTCGTGCTCAAGCGCGACGCGGACCTCGAAGCTCTGCTGCTGGGTATTTCCGAGGCGCAGCGCCACCTCGACGTAGTCCTGCTCCACCGGTTGATTTTGGAAAAGGGATTGGGAATTACGATCGAAGCCGTGGCAGGCGAAAAAAACATCACATATGAACGCGAAATGGACGTGGCCATCGCCGCCGTCGACCGCCGCGATGCGCAACTCGCCTTCCTGCTGAATCCCGTGCGCGTCGAGCAAGTCACACAAATCGCCCTAGGTGGTGACGTAATGCCACAAAAGTCCACCGACTTCTATCCCAAGCTTCTAAGCGGAATTGCAATTTACAAAGTCGAAAGCCAAATCGACAGTTAGCGTGTGAAAGTTGTCGCCAAATAATTCGATAGCAAAACGCGAATCTGAAAGACGCCGTTTTGGGGGATCGCACCTTCTCGTGTGACAAAAAGATCGTGCGAAGCGTGTTCCTCTGCGCAGATTTACCTGCGGCAAGTCCTGTGCTCCCTCTGACGGTCCTCCACCGCATACACAAAAAAAGCGCGGTCCGGATCGCTCCGAACCGCGCTTCGAATCCTCAGGACGTCAATCGCTACTTCGAAAAACTCGCGATCGCTGCCGCTTCGTTCTCATAGGTATCGAAAACGGTCATTAACTTTGTAACCTGCAACACTTCCTTGAACTTCGATCCCAGGCTGACAAGCTTCAGCGTGGCGCCCTGCGAACGCGCGCTGTGAAACGTCGAGACCAGCGTGCCCAGCCCTGCGCTGTCGATGTAGCCGACTTGCGCCAGGTTCAGCACGATCTTTTTCTTCCCCGCCGCCAGTAAAGCCTTCACCTTCTCGCGGAACGCGTTGCTCTCCTCACCCAGCACGATGCGTCCTTCGATGTCGATCACCTCTGCGTCTCCAACTTGCCGCTCCGTCATTCGTAGTGCCACGGTCACGCCTCCTGAAAATCGTCCGGTTCGATGTGGAATTCGAATCTTGACGCTAACTCCTGCCGTGCTTCGGCCGGGGTTTTCATCTCAATAAAAATCCGAGCAGGACATATAATAGCCGCAACTCGGGCAGCTCAGCTTGCAGCTTCGCGACGCAAGCCGCGCCGAGCAGCTCGGGCAGTAGTTCATCGCCAGCGCTGGCTCCTCGCCAAATGCCTGGGCCGTCTCATTCGGCTTTACCGGCGATGTCGCTGCTTTTTCCGGTGGTCCGAAAACAAATTCTGGCTGGGGCATCCTCGGGTTCTCGGCTCGACGTTTATAGCACATCCCGCTCATTGGACAAAGCAAAGGACTTTTCCTCGACCCCAACAAGCGCGGGCGCAATCCGAGACGAATCCAGGCCCATCAGGCATAGTATCTTTGCAACCGCAGCGTGTGGTCCCGCGTCAAATCACCTAGAAGCGAGGCATCCATGAAAGCCACGAGCTCAATGGGATTTGCCGCCGCACTCCTCTTCTCGTTATCTCCTTCGGAGCGGCCCCATCAAACGCGCAACAGAAAATCTCCGTCGCCCGTCGCGCCGCGGACCGCTGTAGTCCGCACGCGCCCGGTTGCTGCTCACGCCGTCACGCATCCCGCTTCCGCGCCGCGGCGTCCGGCTCCGGAGGCGCAATCCTCTGGAGTTCGCTTCAACAGGGCGACCAACGCTTTCGAAATCGCCGATGGCTCGCCAGCTTCGCTCCAGGATCTGATCAACCCTGTTCCCGGGCTCGGTTTCGACTATCACCATTTGTCCGTTATCAATCAGGATTTGGCAATTAAGGCCCTGATCGATCCCGCGACAGAATGGAAAATCGCGGAAGCCCGCAAATTCCTGCGCGGCTCACGCTTCGCGGGTTCCGGCTTTTACCTGCTCGACAGCGGCGCGTATTATCCCGAATCGGACGATTCCGCCCAGCCCGAACCTACCGCGTCCGCTGCTCCCGCCGACCAGACTGAAAAACAGCCCCAGGTCATCCTCGTGCAGGCGCCGCAATCGCCGCAGCAGAATTCCGATGACTCGTCGGCGCAGGCGCCGGAAGCGGAGCAAATTACCGACGTCGGTCAGTTCACGCTCGTGCTGCGCAATGGCCGGACGCTTGAGGCTGTAGCATTCAGCCACGTCAACGACCAGATCATTTACATCACCACGGGCGGCAACCGCCGCGCTTTTCCGGCTGCCGATCTAAACCCTGCCGCGACCATGCAGATCAACGAGGAGCGCGGGACTCCCCTGCAGCTTCCGCTCTAACCGGCCGCCTCGCGCCGCGCGGCACACGAATACACCATCACGGCTCCTAGAACTGCGAAAACTGCCGCGTACAAAAATCCCGCCGCCGGGTTAACCGCGGACCATAGCGCACCAACGACAATGCTGGATATCAAATCCCCAATCCCATTCGCGGCCGCCAGCACTCCAAATCCTGTGCCGCGCGTTTCGCGTGCCATCAACTCGGCCGCGAGCGACTTTTCCAACGACTGCTGGAATGCATGATGAATGCCGGCAAGACCAAACAATATCGCGAGTACTGAAATCTTTGCCGATGCGAATATGAACCCGCCGTAGCCCGCCGCGCCCACCAGATAGCCCATCGCCAGCAGGCCTCTCTTGCCCACGCGATCGCCCAGCGCTCCCGCCGGATACGAAGCCGCCGCATCGACGAAGTTGTGGAACGTATAAAGGCCGACCGCAATCGCGGCCGCCCGTCCCATTCCCCATTGCGGCGCCAGAATCTGAGTCGCGCGCAAAATCAAAAGCGTCGGCGCGAAGTCACCTATCCCGTGTGCAAACACTCCCGCGAGATATCTCCAATAGTTTCGCGGCAACCGCGCGAATCGTTCCGAAATTTCGCCGGCACCGAACTTCCTTGCTCAGAGCTCTTGTGGCTCGCGGGAACCAGAAACACAAATGCGAGCGCCGCGGCCATCCCTGGCAACAACGTCCAGCGCAAAACGCCACGCAGTCCGAGCGTCGCCAGTAGCGCCGTCGCGCAGAGCGGCCCCAGCACCGCCCCAATCGTATCCATCGCACGCTCGAATCCGAAGGCTCGGCCCACCTGGCCCGCCGCTACATATTCCGCCAGCAGCGTATCCCGCGACGGACCTCGGCTACCCCGGCCCATCCATCCCAGCGCTCGCAGCACCAGCACGGCCGGCCAGCTCTGCGCCAGCGCGTAACCGAAAGTTGTAACGGCCGTGGCGAAGTATCCGGCAATCCCAGTCGGCTTTCTCCATCGCGGGTGGTCCGCGATGAATCCTCCCGCTAGCTTGGCGAAGCTTGATAGACCGTCAGAAACGCCTTCGATCACGCCCAGCGCCACCGTCGGCGCGCCGAGGCTGGCGAGGAATGCCGGCAAAATCGATGTCGCAGCTTCGTGACCCCAATCCGAAAAGAGGCTTGCGAGCCCCACTCCCAGCACGCCACGCGTGAGCCAGCGATTCGATGTTGGACGGGCCGTGCGCGGCTCGGGCATAGCAGCTCAGCCGCACTGTAGTCGCCCGCTCGCCGTCCCGTCAATACAAGGAACTGCCCTACGATGTAGAATCTCGGGGCATGCGAGCTGTGATTCAGCGGGTAACGCGCGCACGAGTCTTGGCTGAAGGACGCGTGACTGGCGAAATCGAAGCGGGCCTCGTCGTTCTGGTTGCCGTCGGGCGCAATGACTCTGAAAACACGCCTGCGGAAATGGCACGGCGAATCGCTCAGCTTCGGATTTTCGACGACGACGCCGGAAAAATGAACTTGTCGCTTTTCGACGTCGGTGGCGCTGTGCTTGCCGTTTCACAATTTACGCTGTATGGCGACGCGCGCGGGCAGCGCCGCCCCAGTTTTCTCGGCGCTGCTCCGCCCGAGCGGGGCAAGGCGGGCTACGAAGAGTTCGTGCGGGAGCTGGAAGCTCTGAAAGTCCGCGTCGCGACCGGAGTTTTCCAGACCCATATGTCCCTCGAGATCGTCAACGACGGGCCGGTCACGATTCTGCTCGATTCCGAAAAACTTTTCTAACTCGCGCGCATCTGATCCAGGCAGCCGCGTGGAAAATTCGGCGGAGCGAATGTATGAGCGAAGTTCACAGAATTCTCGACCAGATGGATCGGGCTTTTTCAGGGGATGCGTGGCATGGCCCCAGTTTAATGAGCGTGCTCGACGGACTGCGTGCTGAAGATGCTTCGCAACATCCCATCCGAGGAGCTCATTCCATTTGGGAGCTGGTGCATCACGTGTCCTCTTGGAACACGATCTCCCAGCACCGCCTGGCGGGCCAAACGGTTGAAGTCAGTGCTGAGCGCGATTGGCCGCCCGTCTGGGAGGTGAACGATGCGGCGTGGAAGCGCGCGCTCGAGAATCTGAAGGAAAGCCGCGCGCGGCTGCGCGATTCGATCAAAGACTTCAGCGACGAGCACCTGCAGTCCAAAGCGGCCGGCCCTGATTACACGCGCTACGTAGTGCTGCACGGCATCATTCAACACGATCTTTATCACGCCGGCCAAATCGTCATGCTGAAAAAAGCTCTCGCTTCGTGAGGTCGGCCTGATGCAGGTAATCTTCCGTCCGGGCCAGCCGACCGAAATTGCGGCTTTTGTGATGGCCGCTGGCTGGGCGGGTTTCGGCGTGATTCTCGTGCTCGGGAAGTGCGGCGCGGCCAAGGGTGCCGCGAAACGCGACATGCGCTCGACTCTGGGTTTCCTTCTGCAATGTGCCGCGTATGCAATTTGCTTTATCTTCTATCGCAAATATTTTTCCCCGATCGTTCCCATGTCCGTTCTTGACGAAACCATCCTGGCGCTGCTTTCAATAGCGCTCACGCTCTGGTCGGTCTGGTTTTGTTATGCCGCGGCTCGCGCGCTCGGGAAGCAGTGGGCGCTCACGGCTCGCGTAATCGACGGCCACGAACTGATCCGCCAAGGCCCATACGCAATTGTGCGCAATCCTATTTATCTGGCCATGCTCGTCATGCTGATCGCGATTGGCATGGACGTCAGCCGCTGGCCGGCGCTCGTCGTTGCGACCGCGATTTTCGTCGTCGGCACCGTAATCCGCATCCGAACCGAAGAAACTCTTCTGCGCGCGAATTTCGGATTGAAGTTCGAGGACTATGCGCGCGCCGTACCCGCGTTCTTGCCGGTGAAATGGCAATAAGTCCTCGTAACCCGCGCAACTATTGCCGCGTCAGAAGGAAATTGCTGATATTATTCACCGCGGCTTCCTAGGGGGAATGCATCGATGCGCTCCAACTGCGTTTTGAAACTCGCCGGATTCGCTCTGCTCGCCACATCAGTTGCGGCGACGGCACACGCGCAGAAGGCCGCGGGCGACTGGCCCATGTACCGGCACGATTCAGCGAGCACTGGGTTTTCTGAGTTGAAGCAGATCGACGCTTCCAACGTTTCGAAACTCGCGCAGGCGTTCACGATGAAACTGAACGAGCGCGGCGGGCTGGAAGCGACGCCCATCGCCGTCAACGGCGTGATGTATCTTCCGGCGGGCAACAAAGTGATGGCCGTCGATCCCGTGGCCGGCAAGGAAATTTGGACCTATGATGCGGGCACACAGGTCTCCACGCGCGGAGTGGCATATTGGCCGGGCGACGGCACAAATGCACCGCGAATCATCTTCACCACATTCGATAAGAAGCTGATCGCACTCGACGCGGCCTCAGGAAAGCTGGTCCCCACATTCGGCACAGCGGGAATCGCCACACTTGACGTCGGTTACGCGGGAATTCCCACGATTTACAAGAATTTCGCTTTTCTCGGCGCCAGCGTCGGCGAACTGCCGAAAGGGCCTCCCGGTGATACGCGCGCCTACGATGCGATCACGGGCCAGCTCGTCTGGACGTTCCACACCGTCGCGCGTCCTGGCGAAGTGGGTCACGACACCTGGCTCGACAGCGGCTGGGAAGGTCGCTCCGGCACGAACGTCTGGGGCTGGTACATGACCGTCGACGAAAAAACCAATACGCTTTACATGCCGATCGGCGGCCCTTCGCCGAATTATTACGGGGGAGACCGCCCGGGCGCCGATCTGTTTGCGAACTCCGTGGTCGCTGTCGATGCCAGCACAGGAAAATTGAAATGGTATTTCCAGACGATTCATCACGACCTGTGGGATTCCGATCTGCCGCCGGGGCCAAGCCTCGTCAATCTGAAAGTGAAGGGCAAGAAAGTGGAAGCGCTTGAAATCATCGGCAAGGCCGGCTGGATGTTTATTCTTGACCGCCACACCGGCAAGCCGGTCTTCGGCGTCGAAGAGCGCCCGGTACCGAAGGGTGCCGTTCCCGGTGAATGGTATTCGCCGACGGAACCGTTTCCGCTGAAACCTCCGGTGCTGGCGCGCGATAGCTACGCCGAGGCCGATATCGTGACGGCTGATGACACGAATGCCGATCACGCCAAGGCCTGCCACGATCTCGCCGAAAAGAGCGGCGGCTTTTTGAATCAGGGTCCCTTTACACCTTGGACATATCACGAAGATGGCGCGCCACCGAAAAGCACGATTCAATTCCCGGGCGGCACGGGCGGCTCAAACTGGGGCGGCACTTCCGTCGACCCGAAGACGGGCTACATTTTCGTCCAGACCCACGATATGTCGCTGATGGGCTGGATCGAGAAAAAGAAAAGCGGCGGGAATTACGGGCGCGGCACCGAAGGCTCGACGCAGCAGTACGATCGCGCGAGCATCCAGGGCCCAGGACCCTACGCCGGATTCAGCGCCCCCGGAAAAGACGCCAGCGGCAAAGTGGTCGGCAACTGGCCTTGCCAGAAACCGCCCTGGGGACGGCTGACCGCGGTTAATGGCAACACGGGGGAGATCGCGTGGCAGAGTACGCTGGGCATTACTGAGGCCCTGCCCGAAGGTAAACAGAAAACGGGAAACGGCGGAAGCGCCGGACCGATCACTACAGCAGGCGGCCTCGTTTTCATCGGCGCCACGTCTGACCATCGCTTTCGCGCTTTTGACTCGAAGACAGGCAAGGAGCTGTGGATGACTGCGCTGGAGCGCGACGGAAACTCTAATCCGATGACGTTTCAGGGCAAGAACGGCAAGCAGTACGTCGCCATTGTCGCGGCCGATCAGCTGTACGTCTACTCGCTGCCTTAAACTCCTAATCTAATCGCGGCGGCCGGATTCGCCTCCGGTCGCCGCGCGTTATACTCGCTAGAACGCCTCCAAAAAGTGTGACACTTCTCTTGTACCGCCATCCTTTATTTTCATCGACTTGGACCGCGAAAAGGGTTGCACGCTGCGACACTTCCTAGCGCATGTTTCACGACTGATACTCCCGTGTTGCGAGCCGTGAGATTCGCGCCCATGAACACAGATAGTCGAACAGCAATACGGCGGCTGTCCGAGGAGCCGGCGAAGCAAAGCCTCGCGACGCGACTTCCATTTCGAATCTCGAGAAAAGGCTAGCACGGTTTGAATCTTGCTGGCAGCTGGTCGAAGGACTGAACTTCGTCCAGGTTCCGCGTACTGTACTTTTCCGCAGCTATTTCGAGTTGTACCGGCTTTTCTTCACGCTTACTCCGCCAGGCAATTTATTAGGGGCACCATTCTTGACGTCAATCGTTGCCTGTTGCGCATTATATTTTATATCGTAGTACGATATACTTTGATGGCATGGCAAGAACGATTGACTATGCTGCTTTGTCCGATTTTCGTTACGAGATTCGCCGTTTCCTGAACTTTAGCGAGACGGCGGCGCGAGCGGCGGGGGTCGAGCCGCAACAGCACCAGGCGCTCCTGGCGATCAAGGGCCGGCCCGCGGGTTTCGACACAACCGTCGGCGCACTTGCGGAACGGCTCCAGATCCGGCATCACAGCGCCGTGGAGCTGAGCCGGCGGCTCGAAAGGAGGGGGTGGATCCGCCGCTCGCGTAGCGGCCTCGACAAGCGCGAGGTGCAGTTACGGCTGACCGCGCGCGCCGAGAGATTGCTAGGCAAGCTTTCGCTAGCCCATCGCAACGAGCTCCGTAGCGCCGAGCCGCGGCTGCTTCGCGCCTTATCTCGGGCAGTTGTGCGGCACTCCCATTTGAGCCCGAGCTGACACGGTCGGGCGCCAGCTTAGGAACAGACGATCGACAGGAGTTTTTCGTGCCGACGCTTGAAAAAACCAAGAGAAGCACTCCCGTGGTCACGGGCAGTTATCGGATTGGCTGGATGTCGCTGCTAGCGGCGATGATCGGTGTGTTGGCGGGAATCGTCGCCTACCTGCTCTACGATCTCATCGCGCTGATCACGAACCTCACGTTCTATCACGTGATCTCGATTCATTTCCGCAGCCCGGAGCAAACGCACATCGGTCCGTGGATCATCCTGATGCCCGTGATCGGCGGCCTGATCATTGGCGTAATGGCGAAATACGGCTCGCCGAAGATCAAGGGCCACGGAATTCCCGAGGCCATGGAAGCGGTGCTCACCTCCCGCAGCCGCATCCAGGCTCGCGTTGCCATTCTGAAGCCGCTCTCGGCCGCCATCGCCATCGGAACCGGAGGTCCCTTTGGCGCGGAAGGTCCGATCATCCAAACCGGCGGTGCAATGGGATCGCTGGTCGGTCAGATCATTTCGACGACCGCGTCCGAGCGCAAAGTCCTACTGGCGTGCGGCGCCGGCGCGGGAATGGCGGCTACATTCAACACCCCGATTGCGGGCGTGATTCTGGCGATTGAGTTGCTGCTGTTCGAATTTCGCGCCAGGTCATTTATTCCACTGGTGATCGCATGCACGCTGGCGACAAGTGTTCGCGGCGTGCTGTTCGGACAGCACTCGATGTTCAGCATGGGCAACGTGGACTTCGGCGTGCCTCGCGGCCTGCCGATGTACCTACTGCTGGGAGTAATTTGCGGCATTGCGGCAATCGGCTTCACGAAGCTGCTTTACTGGGTGGAAGATCAGTTCGAGCGCCTGCCGATCAACGACCTGTGGCATCCGGCGATCGGCGCCCTGGGCCTGGGAATTATCGGATTTTTCATTCCGCGCGTGCTGGGTGTGGGCTACGACACGATTTCGGACATCCTCAATAACAGCCTGACGTTGAAGCTGCTTTTGCTGATCTGCATATTCAAGACGCTGGCGCTGGTCATCTCGCTCGGTTCCGGAACCTCCGGCGGCCTGCTGGCGCCGATGTTCATGTCGAGCGCGGCCCTGGGCGGCGTGTTCGCAATGGCGATAAACGCCCTGATACCCGGCGCCCACCTCTCGCCGGGCGCGTTCGCATTGGTGGCGATGGCGGCGGTGTTCGGCGCGGCTTCGCGCGCCACTTTTGCATTCATCGTGTTCGCATTCGAAATCACACGTGATTACAACGCAATCTTGCCGCTGATGCTGGGTTGCGTGATCGCCGATCTGATCGCACTGCGCTATTTGAAGACGTCGATCATGACGGAAAAGCTCTCGCGCCGCGGTTTGCACGTCCCGGGAGAATTCGAAGCGAGCGTGCCGCACACGGTGCGCTTGAGCGAGGTAATGCGCACAGATATCCAGCCCATTCCCGCCGAGACGACCGTAGCCGATCTCGCCGCACGTATCGGCCGCAACGAAAATGGTTTCAGCCTGTCGCAAGGATTACCAATCACGGATAAAGAGGGGCGGCTGGCGGGCGTGATCACCCAGGGGGACCTGCTGCGGGCGCTTGAGACCGATCCCGACGGGCGCACTACGGTGGTGGAAGCTGGAACATCGGCCGTGGTCGTGGCGCATCCCGACGAATTCGTGCATGACGCGCTGCATCGGATGGTCAGCCGCGACGTGGGCCGATTGCCGGTGGTTAGCCGCGACGATCCGAAGCGGATGGTGGGTTATTTCGATCGCTCCAATTTATTAAACGCCTGGACGCGCCAGATCGAGGAAGAAGGCATGCGGGAACACGGATGGTTCGCGGCCTGGCACGCTTCGCGCAACGGTAGCCCGGAAAGGAAGTAAGCCACCGCCAGCTCAGTGGATTCCAAGCTTTTCGATGACGCGCAATACGTCATTCGCAGCTACGTCATAGAGCGCGTGCTCATCTTCCTGTTCGAGCCGTCCCCGCAAATACTCCGCGCCGATATAGCTGGCTTCGCGATCGGAGAGGTTGCGTCCGGCACGCTCGCGGAATTTCACGAAGCCGGGATGCGCGAGACCGAGGATGACGCCTTTACCGTCGACCAAGAACTTGCAGTCCATCGTGTCGCTGTGGCGCGTGGCGATGCCGTTCCAGCAGTGTGAGAAGCGGCATTTGTACACATAGTCCGTCACCCTAGAAGGCACATCGAACGCGCCGATGAACTCGCTCATCGCGCCTACATTGGGAATTCGCGTGGGAGCCGCGGTCTTGGCCATGCGCTTACTTTCTGGCGCCCACAGCGACGGGCTGCGACGCCTGTTGATAGATTTTCAGTGCAGCGGCGACGCCGGCGCCCGCGGATAGACGGAATCCGTGGTCCGAGAGGGTTTTTTCAAATCCCGCGAGGAAGAGCAACACGTTCGTTTCCTGAGCCGAATAGCCCATCAAGCCAACGCGCCAGATCTTGCCCTTGATCGGCCCCAGTCCGCCGGCGATTTCGATATTGAATTCATCGAGCAGCTGGCGGCGAACTTTCGCATCCTCAATTCCTGCCGGAATGTTGATCGCTGTTACGGTCACCAGGCGGTCGGCCGGATTCTTGACGAATAGCTCCATCCCCATGGCTTCAATACCGGCGATCAAGGCTTGCTGATTGCGCGCGTGGCGGTCCCAGCGGGCTTCGAGGCCTTCCTCAAGCACGGCGCGGAGCGCTTCGCGCATGGCATAGATTAGCGTGATTGGCGGAGTGTGGTGGTAAAGGCGCTCGTGGCCCCAGTAGTTCATCGCCGAGGTCATGTCGAAATACCAGCTCCAGACGGGTTCTTTACGCGCATGCATTACTTCCTCGACGCGCGTATTCACAGTGATCGGCGCCATTCCGGGAGGCGCACTGATCGCTTTTTGCGAGCCGCTGAAGCAGATGTCGATACCCTGAGCGTCGATATTGAGCGGGACGCCCGCGAGGGTAGCGACGGTATCGACGACCAACAGGGCGCCAAGCTCATCCGCAACTTTGCGGTAGTCCTCGATGCGCTGGACGATGCCAGAAGAAGTTTCCCCATGCGCGAGCCCGACAAATTTGATTTTCCGGCCCTTCCCGGCGCGCAAAACATCCTGCGGGTCGACCGTGCGCCCGTAAGGAACCTCTACGCGAATCACCTTCACGGAGGGAATGCGCTCCGAAATAATCGCCATGCGTTCCGAAAAAGCGCCGTTGATGCAGACAATACACTCGTCGCCAGCATCGAGTGCATTCATCACCGCTGCTTCAATGCCACCCGATCCCGAAGCTGAAATCGGATAGGTGATGCGGTTGCCGGTTTGGAACGTGCGCCGTAGCAGGAGCTGCACGTCGTCCATCATTTGAGTGAACCACGGGTCCATATGACCCACGATCGGCGCGGCCATGGCCCGGTACACGCGCGGGTCCACGCAGGATGGCCCTGGAGTTAGCATTAACCGCTGCGGCGGTAGAATCTCGCCCGGCAATTCCTTTCGGTCTGTCATTTCTTTTCCTCGAGGCCCGCAAACAGGCGGGATGGGAACGAGAACAGCCGCTCCCTAACGAGACTAGTGTCAACAATCGGCTCGCTGTGGTCAACCTCCAATATGTCTTTCAGGAACGATGAGCGCCGCAAGCGGTCATGGAATCAGCCGGTTGAACGTGACCGCGGGGAACACGCCTAACCGGACGAAAAAAGAGGGGGTTAGAGCTTGCACACGCCGTCCGAGGCTTTGTTGAAAGGCCCATACCCCTATGCTAGATTTTTTAATTGACCCCCAATCATGGCGATTGACGCAAAAACCAGTGCGGCAGATAAGGCGAAAGTCACCCGCGTCGAGGTGTACTGGCACACGGTGAAGTATCGCACCGTGGTGCTGTACGCGATGGTACTGGTGGCTATCCTCCTCGCCGCCGTATACATCGTGTTCCCGGACTTTTCCAATGCCATCATCAAGAAGGTGACGAACGCGGGACCGGCCGACGCAGGCGTCGCGACACCTTCGTCGAGGCAGGCGCGGTTCGTCAATCTGGACGGCAAGGTGCAGGTGAAAAAGGTAAATTCGGTGCAGTGGGTCAATGCCGACTACCAGGTCACTCTCGACAAGGGAGATTTGGTTCAAACAACGTCGGAAGGCGTGGCGCGCATCGCATTCGCGGACGGCACCACGTACACCGTAAAGGGCGATACGCTCGTGACCGTGGAAGAAAATCTCGTCGATCAGGACAAGCCCACGCAGGTCGGTGTGCACGTGACTTCCGGACAGGTGGACTTGCAGACCAACAAGTGGCAGGTGCCGGGCTCTTCGGCGCAAGTTTCGTTTGAAAATGCGGTGGCTACCTTGAATGAAAACTCGAAGGCCGCGGTGCGCAGCGATCCGGCCACGAAAGAACAGACCATCACGGTTGACGCTGGTAGCGCGGAATTGAATCGCGGCACCGAACACGTGGATATCGGACAATACGAGCGGGCGTCGTTTCCGGCGGGCGCGCCAGCCGGGGGAATCACCAAGTCGCAGGTGCTGGCGCCGCCGCAGCTGTCCGAGCCGCTCAATCTACAGCCCATCATCCTGGCCGACCCGAAGCACGAACCGGTGCATTTCGCCTGGAAAGCTGCGGCCACGGCAAAAACGTATGACTTTGAGGTCAGCACCACCACGATGTTCAATCACATTGTGATGGCCAGGAAGACCAGCGCGACGAGCGTAGATGTTACCGGGCTGGACCCGGGGGATTATTTCTGGCGGGTGCGCGCGGTCGACGACGCGAACACCGTCAGCGATTCGAGCGAGTCGTACAAGTTCACGCTGGTGGTCCAGGGCAAGGAGCAGGACATGCTCCTGGCCGTGGACGATACGGAGTTGCAGGGCAACGTGGTCGAAGTGATTGGACGCACCGAGCCCGGCGCCGCTTTGATTATCAACGGCGCGTCGGTGGCGGACATCAAACCGGACGGGCATTTCCGGTATTTCACCGATCCCATGACGCGGGGCAGCCACACAATCGTGATCACCGGCCAGAACCGGCGGGGCGGCACGGCGATCAAGCGAGTTGATGTGGTGATTCCGTAAGATTGCCGAAAGTTAGCAAAGGACGCGGAAGCGAAACCTGAACCAACCGTTCGCGGCGCACCGTTGCGGGGGCGGCCGCTGACATTCTGAGGGGAACGCACTTGGTCAATAAGAACGGATTCAACATCCGGTCGGTCTTCAGTCTTATGTCCTCCGACCTGGCCATCGACCTGGGCACCGCGAACACTCTCGTGTTTGCGCGAGGCAAAGGGATCGTGGTCAACGAGCCTTCCATCGTCGCTCAAAACAAAAACACTGGAGAAGTGGTAGCGGTCGGGCGCGAAGCCAAGGAAATGCTGGGGCGCACACCGGGGAACGTGGTTGCCATCAAGCCGATGAAGGACGGCGTAATCGCCGATTTCAAGGTGACGGAAAAGATGCTCACCTACTTCATCCAGAAGGCCCACAATCGTCGCGTGCTGGTGCATCCGCGCATCGTGATTGGCGTGCCCAGCGAAATCACACCGGTGGAAAAGCGCGCCGTGCAGGATTCGGCGTATCGCGCACGAGCGAGCGAAGTTTACCTGGTGGAGCAGGCTATGGCCGCCGCGATTGGCGCGGGACTACCGATTGAAGAACCCTCCGGCAACATGGTGGTAGATATCGGCGGCGGCACCACGGATATCGCCGTGATTTCCATGAGCGGCATCGTGTATTCGAGGTCGGTGCGCGTGGCGGGCAATGAGATGGACGAGTCGGTCATGCACTACCTGAAGCGAAAGTACAACCTGCTGGTCGGCGAGCGCACCGCCGAGCAGATCAAGATCGAGATTGGCTCCGCCTATCCGCTGGAAAAGCCGATGACGCTCGAAGTGAAAGGCCGCAACCTGATCGAAGGCGTGCCGCGCACCGTCACCATCGACGACAGCGAGATTCGCGAGGCCCTCTCCGAGAATATCTCTACCATCGTGAATGCCATTCGCGTGGCGCTGGAGCGCACACCGCCCGAGCTTTCAGCCGATATCAGCGATCGCGGCATCGTACTGACGGGAGGCGGCGCGCTGATCAAGAACCTCGACAAGCGCATCCGCGAGGAAACAGGCTTGCCGGTTTCCATCGCCGACGATCCGCTGGCCTCCGTGGTGCTCGGCACCGGAAAAATGCTCAGCGATTTCCGCCTGCTTCGCTTGGTTTCGATCGATTAGTCGTGGACGTCATTCTGAGGGAGCGGCCCGACGGTTTCGCATTTGGTCTGCCGCGGCGCGGAGTCGAAAAATCGCTCGCGCCGTTGACTATGAAGCGCCGCGATAAATCTGGGCTCTGATTAATCGGCTGGATAAGATGATCGATACGCCTTTTCGCCAACGCCCGTTATTCCTGCTGGCCTCTCTCCTGCTGGCGCAGGTCCTGCTGCTCGCATTTCAAATCAAGCGCGATCATGAGGTCCGGCTGATCCGCTATTGGGCAGCAGCGCTGGTGATGCCCTTCGAGCGCGGAGGTACGGACGCCGTTTCGCACACTGGCGGTATTTGGAGTAATTACATCAGCCTTCGCGGAGCCCGAGCGGAGAATGCCATGCTACGCGCGGAACTCGATCGGCTGCGACTGGAAAATCGCGGCCTTGCCGCAAAAGCCGGTGAGGAACAGCGCCTCAGCGCGCTACTGAAATTCACTGACGCGCATTCGGAAACTCCCATGCTGGCCGCTCAGGTAATCGGCGCAAGCGCAGATCCGGCGTCGCACACGTTGTTTCTGAATCGCGGAGACCGCGACCGCGTGAAGCGGAACATGGCCGTGATCACTCCGGACGGCATCGTAGGAAAAATCGTCGAGGTATTGCCCAATACATCGGAAGTCCTCTTGATCAGCGACAAGGATAGCGGCGCCGGCGCGCTGCTGGCGGACACGCGAACGCAGGGAGTGGTGAAAGGCAGCGGCGATCCCGACGCACGTCTCGATTACATCGTCAATGACGAGCCAACGCACCCAGGCGAAATGATTCTGACGTCCGGTCAAGATCGCATTTTTCCGAAGGATCTGTTGATCGGCACAATTGCCTCCACCGCCCCGGGCGTCAACTTTCAAACGATCCACGTACGGCCCGCCGCGCGCCTCGATCGTCTGGAAGACGTTCTAATTCTGTTAACGCCGCAGGAGTTGAAAAAGCCCGAGTCCGCGGACGCTTCCGATGCCTCTTCCAGTCCCCTGGGGGTCGTGCAGAACGAACCCGCGCCGCCGGCGAAATCTGAGCCAGCCGCAGCTAACTCCGCAAAGCCAGCCGTGAGGGCAGCTGCCCCATCGGCGCAAAACTGACATGTCCTATATGTTCCATCCCGGCGCGCAATCGGAATCGAATGTTGAGGTCCACAAGTATTACAGCGGGACCGTGATCCTAACCGCATTTTTGGCGCTGGTGTTACAGGCGTTCCTGCACAAATACGGCCGATGGGCCGAGCTCGTGGACTTGCCTTTGCTGGTTACCGTGTACTTCGGCGTGAGCCGTCGAAATCCCGTGACGGGAATGTTTTTGGGCGCGGCCGTGGGAATCCTGCAGGACGCGCTCAGCCACGACAATCCAATCGGTCTGTTCGGAATCGCGAAAACGATTATCGGCTATCTTGCGTCAACGATCGGCGCCCGCATCGATACTCAACATCCGATCGCGCGGCTTTCCCTGATCTTCATTTTTTTTCACGTCCATCAGTTCGTTTTTGCCATCACTCAGCGCGTCCTGCTCAATCATTCCGAGCCTTTTTTCACGCTGCGACTGCTTCTGAATTCCGTGGTGACCGCCGTCTTCGGCGTCGTCCTCTTCGCGCTCCTTGACCGGCTCCGGAGATCGTAAACCGCACGCTCGCTTTCAACCGACCCACAAAAGAAAAAGGGTGCACCGGAACTCGCATCCAGCGCACCCTCAAACTGCCTTACAGACGCCGACTATTTGCCCAGAGTCCGGAACATCCAGAACAGCGTAGCCGACAGGCAAATCGACACCGGCAGCGTAAGCACCCACGCCATCGCCAGGTTGCGAACCGTGCTCCACTGCAAGCCGGTCTTGTTCGCGGCCATTGTGCCCGCCACGCCCGACGACAACACGTGCGTAGTACTCACCGGCAATCCAAACCAGTCCGCGGCGCCGATCGTGAACATCGCCGTGATTTCCGCCGCCGCTCCCTGTCCATACGTCAGGTGATCCTTGCCGATCTTCTCGCCGACCGTCACCACGATCCGCTTCCAGCCGATCATGGTCCCCATCCCGAGCGCCAGCGCTACAGCCACCTTGACCCATGGTGGAATGAACTTCGTCGCGTTGTCCACATGCGTCTTGTAATTGTTCAGCACCGCCTGGTCCACTGCCGAAAACTGCGGCTTGCCCGACTTCTTCATTAGCCGCAGCGCCTCGCTTACTACATACATGTCGTTGCGGAAGTTCCTCACTTTATCCTGTGGCACGGCCTTCAATTCGTGGTACTGCGCCATCTCCGTCCCAATGCCATTCACTTCTTCGCGCAGCGCCAACATGGTGTTCGGAGTAAATTGCTTCGTGCGAATGTAATTCGTCA
Source organism: uncultured Acidobacteriota bacterium (assembly GCA_963800535.1). Taxonomy (GTDB): domain Bacteria; phylum Acidobacteriota; class Terriglobia; order Acidiferrales; family UBA7541; genus Palsa-295. Next base: position 32,470 of record CAWDBK010000014.1, on the reverse strand, counting down.
CTTCATCGCGCGAATCGCCGATCACAGCGCTGGGATCCACGTACTTCGAGATCACCTCCGCAGTCTGATTGGAGACAGCCACGAAATCCGCCGTCTGCGCCGGCGAAACCGCGTGGTTCACCGCATACGCGGTCGGCACGGTGCCGATCAGGATCAGCATTATCAGCCCCATGCCCTTTTGCCCGTCGTTCGATCCGTGCGCGAAGCTGACGCCCGTGCACGTGAGCACCAGCAGTCCGCGAATCCAGAACGGAGGCGGATCAGTTCCCTTGGGCGCTTCGTAGAGAGCCTTGTTGGGAATTAGCGCCTTGCACACCAGCAACAGCAACGCCGCTCCCGCGAATCCCACCAGCGGTGACAGCAGCAGCGACTTCCCGATATTTGTCGCCTGCGCCCAATCGACGCCGCTCGTGCCCGTCTTCGCCGACATCAGCTGATTCGCGATCCCAACTCCGATGATGGAACCGATGAGCGTATGCGAGCTCGACGCCGGCAATCCGAAATACCACGTTCCCAGGTTCCAGATGATCGCCGCCACTAACAGCGCAAACACCATCGCAAATCCCGCATTGCTTCCCACCTGCAAAATTAATTCTACCGGCAGCAGCGACACGATTCCGAATGCCACCGCCCCGCTAGAAACCAGCACGCCGATGAAGTTCCACGCGCCGGACCAAACCACCGCCACGTGCGGCTCAAGAGAGTGCGTGTAAATTACGGTCGCCACGGCATTCGCGGTGTCGTGGAATCCGTTTACGAATTCGAACCCCAGCGCGATAAACAGCGCCACACCCAGCAAGATAAAGGGAATCGCGCTCGCCGGATGAAAATCTCGGAGATCTCCCACCAGATGAGTCCCCGCATAAATAAATCCAATGATCAGCGCGACACCGAAGATCAGCACGCCGATGCGGCCCGGCGAAGATGCTCCCATCTTCTGATCTAATACACTTGTCCCCGTCGCCATCTCGATTCCTTCCTTTCGGTTGGGTTACGACCGTTTCGCGTGCTCTCGCCGCTCGATTCGCCAGGCCCTCGCGCAACGTCCCCAGCCTCGCGCTAGTGCCCCGCCGCCTTTGCCTTATGGCCGTGGTGCTCTAGGTGGAACTTTGCCCCTTCCAACGCGTGGTGCGTTGCGTGTTGCAGGTGCCCGTGTGCCGTATGCGCGTGACGCGCCGCCGACAGATGATCGTCGGCCTCGTGATGCTGCCGCGCCGCGTGCTCGTGGTGCTCCGCTACCCGTTGATGATGTTCCACTGCCTGTTTGGACAGTGGACCTCCCCGGCTTTGGATCTGGGCTGAGGGGCGCGACGGTAACGACCTTCTGTAAATACCGTGTGACAGAGGGATTAAGACTTCTGACAGCCGGACTTGTAATATCCTCGGCCAGGAGGTTTACCTATGCCGGACGACCGTGACGACGCCAAATTCTCCCGACGTGGCTTTCTGGAGGTAAGCTCCGCCGCACTCGCCGCTGCTGGGACAAATTCGGTGGCGAAATTTCTTTCCCCCGATGCTGCAGCGACTCAGGGCGACGACCGCAGCCGCAGCGACCCCGGTCCCGGCAACGCACCCGTTGATTCGCAGAACCCCTCCGCCGGAAATCCGCCGCCTACCGACGCCGGAGGCGTGCAAACCTTCAAATACCCGTTTGCCTTCGGCCATAAGCGATTGCATGAAGGTGGCTGGTCCCGCGAAGTCACGGTCCGCGAACTCGAAGTTTCAAAATCCATGGCGGGCGTGAACATGAGACTTACTGCGGGAGGAGTCCGCGAGCTTCACTGGCACACCGCGGCCGAATGGGCCTTCATGCTCTATGGCGGCGCCCGCATTACCGCCATTGACGCCCAAGGCAAAAGCTTTGTCGCCGACGTGAAGGAAAACGATCTCTGGTATTTCCCCACCGGAATTCCCCACTCGATCCAGGGCCTGAATCCGGACGGCGCGGAGTTTCTGCTGGTCTTCGACGACGGGAACTTTTCGGAGTTTGCGACGGTATTGCTATCAGATTGGATGGCCCACACGCCCAAGGACGTGCTGGCGAAAAATTTCGGCGTGGCCGAAAGCGCGCTCGCTAAGTTGCCGCAGAAGGAGCTGTTTATTTTTAAAGCCGCCGTTCCCGGCCCGCTAGACGCCGACCAGAAAGCGGCCGCCGGCAAGCGCGGACTTTCCTCCGAGGATTTCGCCTTCCGCACCACCGCAATGCCGCTAACGAAGCGCACCCGAGGCGGTGAAGTACGCATCATCGATTCGGGCGTGTTCAAAGTTTCGAAGGGAATCTCCGCCGCAATCGTGACAGTTCATCCGGGAGGAATCCGCGAGCTGCATTGGCACCAGAATGCCGATGAATGGCAGTACTTCTATGCGGGGAAAGGCAGGATGACGGTCTTCGCCACGGGAGGCCGCGCGCGCACCATGGATTTTCAAGCGGGCGACGTTGGCTACGTACAGCAAACCCTCCCGCACTACATCGAAAACACGGGAGACACGGACCTGAAATTCCTGGAAATGTTCAAGAGCGGCGTCTACCAAGACCTGTCGCTGTCCGAGTGGCTCACTCATACCCCGCCGGAGCTGGTGATGGCCCACCTCAACATAGACAGATCCACACTTGAGGCCATCCCGCGCGACGAAATCGTCGTCATGCCGGAGTGATGAAGCAATGCAGGTTACCGTTTCCGTGCAGGTGGGACGCAGCCTCCCTTAGAAAAGCGTTGCGAAGTAGGTTTCGAAAGCCACCACGCCAATGGCCAGAATCGCACCCGCCAGCACCGCGACCACGCCCCACCTTCCCAGTCGCGGACGCGAACTCGGTTCCGCCAGCAGGTAGGCGGAAACATCCACCTGAGGAAACTGCTTCGCTGGATGAATCGTTCGAGGCCCCCGGTCCATACGAAATAGTAGCCAAGGAAAGCGACCTACGATGGTACTAGAACCACCTGCTTACTATACGAAATAACTGTTACAGCACACGATTTCGGCCCTAGAATCGCCCTCCTGTGACGACTTTCTTATTGGTCCACGGCGCATGGCACGGAGGCTGGTGCTGGCGCAGCGTCGTTCCGCTGCTGGAAGCCAGCGGGCACATCGCACTGGCGCCGGACCTGCCTGGCCACGGTGACGACAGGACTCCCACCGCCGCCGTCACCCTGAAAAGCTATGCTGAACGCATCTGCGAAATAGCCGCAGATCAATCGGAACCGGTCATTCTGGTCGGTCATAGCATGGGTGGAGTTGCGATCACCCAAGCCGCCGAGAATTGCCCGCAAAAAATCCGATCTCTCGTTTATATGTGCGCGTTTCTGCCCAGAAATGGGGATTCGCTGACCACCTGGGCCTCGCAGGATGCTGAGAGCATGGTCAACCCGCGGACTTTGAATATTGCGGCCGACGGAATTACCACCGTCAAGCCAGAGTTTGCGCGAGAGGCGTTCTATTTACAGTGCGGTACTGAAGATTTTGCGTTCGCGCGGGCGCGGCTGGTGGCGCAGTCGCCGGAGCCGATCGGCAAGCCTGTGGCAACTACGACTGCGCGGTGGGGCGGCATACCTCGTTATTACATCGAATGCGCGCGCGATCGGGCGATTACGCTGAAGCTGCAGCGGGCGATGCAAGCGGCGTCGCCGTGCCGCCGAATGTTTTCGCTGGACACCGATCACTCGCCGTTTTTCTCGACGCCGCAAGAGCTTGCCGATGTGTTGGACAAGATCAGCGCCGCCTGAGTGCTGGAAACCATCGGGAGGTCTCGCATGGCCGCATTCGATGAGTTTCGGGAGGGAATCGAACCGAGCTAGGTGCCGCAAAATCTCAGGGATTTGGTCGCGCTCGCCTACAAATGGGGCATCGGAGACGATGCGGCTCGGAGCGAGTTTGAAGAGACCGCATCGGACGAAGAGAAGGAACGATTCCGCGCGACCTTGACCGGAAGAACCAGGCAGGTCACCGAGTGGCTGGACTCGTTCCCCGCAGACGCCGTCCATCCCGGCGCCTTTTCTAACTTCACTTACATGATCGAGGCTTTGGCCGAAACGGACCTCTGGCCGGACTGAGCTGCCACTGCCTCATTCTGGGTTATTGATTACAACGACATGCCCAACTTGCGGCCTGCATTCCCCGGTGATACGTTGGCTAGTCCGAGTCTCATCGCGGATCGAAACGAGTTCGCCTCTATTTCGGCCCGCCGTGGGACCGTACCACGTCCGGCCGTGCTGGGCCGCCGCGTAGGAGCAGGTCTCATTGCCATCGTGGAACGCTAGCGACCAGAAAGTACCGCAGGGACGCTTGTCCCTTTTCTCATACCTTTCGGCTTTCTTTGTCGTGCTACTGCTTATCGGATTCTGGAAATTGCAGGTCATGCAGTCGGAGCACTTCTCCGACCTCGCCGAAAAAAACGGCATCCGCGCCATCAGCATCATCGCCCCGCGCGGCGCCATGCTAGATCGCGAAGGCCGTGTGCTCGTAGACAGCTACCCTTCTTTCAGCATTCTGCTGCTTCGCGATAATCCGAAGCTTCTCGAAAAAAGCCTCCCGCAGATCGCGGACGGCCTTGGCCTTTCGAAGGCAGATCTCGAAATGCAGCTTGACGCCGCCAAGGCCGAGCCGAAATTTCTGCCGATCATCGTGAAGCCAGCCGCGAGTCAATCGGACATCGCTTTCGTGGATTCCCACCGCGCCGATATTCCCGTGCTCGATCTGATGATGGTCCAGCGCCGCCGCTACCCGCACGACGAGATGCTGGCCAACACCATCGGCTACGTCGGTGAAGTATCCGTGCAGGACATGGAGAAGAACCCCGACAAATACAAGCCAGGCGACATTGTCGGCAAAGCGGGCCTGGAAAAGGAATACAACGACGAAATCGTCGGCACGGACGGCATGCGGCGCGTCGTCGTGAACAGCATCGGCAAGGTCATGCGCACTCTCGACAACGTTGAAGCTATTCCTGGCAAGCCCATTCAGCTCACCATTGACGAGGATTTGCAGCAGATTGCCGAATCCGATTTCGCAAATAAACAGGGCGCCCTGATCGCCATGGACGCGCGCACCGGCGAAGTGCTCGCCATGGTCAGCCGGCCCACCTTCAATCCCAACGATTTTGCCGTTCGCATTCCGCCGCAGGAATGGGCCTCACTGAATACGGACGCGAATACTCCGCTTCTGAATCGCGTGATTCAGGCGCAGTTGGCGCCCGGCTCAGTTTTCAAGATCGTGATGGCGACGGCCATGCTCGAGTCGAAAGCCATGCCACACACGTACACAGCGTACTGCAACGGCTCAGCTGTCTTTTATGGACGGGTCTTCCATTGCGACCATGCGCACGGCGAAGTGAATCTCCATAAAGGCATCGTGGCCTCGTGCGACGTTTTCTTCTATCACGTGGGCCAGCAACTCGGGATCGATACGATCGCCAAATATGCCAGTGGCCTCGGTCTTGGCCAGCGGACCGGCATCGATCTACCCAGCGAACAGCAGGGGCTCGTGCCCTCCGAAGATTGGTCCGAACGCGTGAACCATCATAAGTGGTATCCGGGGTCGACGATCTCAGTCGCCATTGGCCAGGGCGCCGTCACTGTCACCCCTATCCAGCTCGCGCGCATGATTGCCGCGGTCGCAAACGGTGGCACCTTGATCCCACCCCACCTCCTCAAGGACGCCCAAGGTCTGAAATCCGGCTCCTTCCCGCTCTCGGACGATACCGTGCAACAGGTCACCGACGGTATGTGGGGAGTCGTCAACGAGCCCGACGGCACTACTTCCGGCGGAGTGAAACTGCAGAACATTGATTTCTCCGGCAAAACAGGCACCGCGCAAACGGAAAGCTTTGAGCTGCAGAACAAACTCGGAAAGCATCTGAAGGAAAACGGCTGGTTCGTCGGCCTTGCGCCGCGGCGCAATCCGGAAATCGTCGTTGCCGCGCTAGTCCAATCCGGCGGCTGGGGCAGCACCTCCGCCGCGCCCATCGTTCGTGACGTGGTAAAAGCATACTACGATAAGAAAAACGGCCACTTAGCGCCGCAGACCTCAACGGCGGTTAACATTCCGCCGTCGTCCACGGTTCATCCCACCGGTGTGAATTCGGGAGCCGAGCAACAGTGAAAGATCGCCCGCGCGTTCACGATTTCGATTGGCCACTGCTGGCCATCGCAGGCACCATCAGCGCCATCGGCGTGATCGAAATCTATTCCTCCACCCACGCCAGCGCGATGGCCGGCATGCAGTGGAAGCAGCTGATGTGGATCGCGATTGGGATCGCGGGCATGTTCGTTATCTCGCGTATCGATTACCACACGCTCCTGGATCAGGCGCCGGCGCTCTACCTTGTCGGTGTGGCTGGCCTTCTTGTTGTGCTCCTGCTCGGATTCTCGCGCCTCGGTGCCAAGCGTTGGATCTCGCTCGGCGGCCTTATGAATTTGCAGGTGTCCGAGATCATGAAGTTGATTATAATCATCGTGCTTGCGCGATTTTTTGCGGAAGTGCGCACGGATCGTCTGACGCTGGCGGACCTATTCAAGATTGGCGTTTTGACGATTATTCCCGTAGGCTTAATCTTGAAGCAGCCCGATCTGGGAACCGCCATGGTTTTGGTTCCCGTAGCCGTTGTCGGGGCGCTCTGTGCAGGGATTCAGTGGAAACACGCGACGGTCGGCCTGGTGATCATCGTGTTGCTTGTGCCGCTCGGCTGGAATATGCGCAAGCACTTGAAGCCGTATCAGCAGCAGCGCATTCAGACCTTCCTGCATCCGGAGGAGGACCAGCGCGGCGCGGGCTATCAGATTTTGCAGTCGGAAATTGCGGTCGGCTCGGGTGGTTTTTGGGGAAAGGGTTTCGGCAAAGGCAGCCAGAACCAGTTGGGCTTTGTGCCCGTCCGCTATTCGGACTTCATCCTGGCGGCGCTTGCCGAGGAGCAAGGTTTCATCGGAGTTTGTGTCGTCCTGCTTTTGTATTTGGGCCTGATTCTGCGGCTGGTGGACAACGCACAGAAAGCAAAAGATCGTGCCGGGATGTACGTCGTGATGGGAGTAACCGCGATCCTGGGTTTCCACGTTCTGGTCAACTCCGCCATGGTGATCGGATATATGCCGGTCACGGGCATTCCGCTGCCGCTGATGAGCTACGGAGGGTCGGCGACGGCCTTCGTGTTTTTGGCGTTGGGACTCGTGATGAACGTCCGCATGCGGCGCTTCGTCAATTGAACCCGGCTTTTGAAGCCAGTAAAAAGTCTTGCAGTACCCGCGTCCTGAAAAATTGGGCCCGGAATTTCAAATTTCAGTTTTGCATTAGGAACGCATCGGGTGAGGAAAGACAATCCAGACAATCTGAGTTCTTTCCCGAGCGGCCCGTCCTGGCTCTTTTCCTCTGCCAGCCGCCGCCTCGCCGGCCCAACTGCGCGCTTCGTTGCGCGCTCCGCCGCTCCCCTGCGCCACCAGGAGTTTTCAAATGTCCAAGGAAATGGTCATCTCCGCGAACCCGCACGAGACTCGGGTCGCGATCATGGAAGAAGGGCTTCTCTGTGAGTACTATGTTGAGCGCGAAAAAGAATTCGCGCTAGTTGGGAGCATCTACAAAGGACGTGTGACGCGCGTGCTGCCTGGCATGCAGTCGTCCTTTGTCGATATCGGCCTCGATAGCGACGCCTTCCTGTACGTCTCCGATTTCCTCGAAGGGATCGAAGAACTCGACGATCACATCGCCGACGAGAAATCGGTTAAGACGCCGGAGGCTAGCCAGGCGCCGCCAGCCGCACCTGCGGCCGAATATTCCGCCGCGGCGGCGAGCCTGCCCGAACCGAGCGCCTCTCCGCTGGAACCGCTTCCGGGTGAATCCATCAGCAGAGCTGCGTCTGGCGTGCCGGTAGAGTCGGCTGACTTCGAGCGCGGGAAATGCACTGGCGTCGCCCGTGACATCGACACATTCGTCGTCTTCGAGCGCGCCCCGTTCGCACGATCGGGGGCGCTTCGATCGAAGCCGCCCGGGAGGGCGCGATTTCGGCGGTGGACGTGGTGGCCGCGGACGCTTCAACCGCGGCGGACGCGGCGGCGGAAGCCGCGGAGGCGACCGCCGCTTCGGCCGCGAATTGCCGCCATCGAAATTTGCCTCGCATCGTCCATACGATGATTCTCCTGCGGACGCGAATGCACCGGAAGGACACGTCTCAATTATTCTGCCGGGCGAGTCGCTCGCGCGTTACAAGGACAAACCGCCGGTGGCCGATGGGGCCATCGCGGCTGCTGATGGCGGCACACTAAGGCACGAACCGGGGCTTGCCGCTTCGAATGACCTGCCCGCAGAGGCAGGAATGTCTGTCGAGACCGGCGCCCATCAGGACTCCGCGGAACTTCCGATTGGCGCATCCAAGGTTTCGGCCGCATCCCACGAGCTGATTCAGGAATCCCCTGCCCCGCCTCCCTTCGACCCCCGGCGCGAACATCGACATGAACCGCGCCACGAAAATCGCTCTGAATCCTCGCAATCGTTCGCCTCCGGCCTGGAGCCTCTGCCGGGCGAATCGCTTTCAAAGTGGAAGAGTCGTCCAGCCTCGGACGAGGCACGAGTCGAGGCCGCCGCGTCTACTCCCATCGCGGAGCCGGAGCACGAAATCCAGGCTAACGAAGGGGAGGAGCTCTCACACGAACCTTTGCCGAGAGACACTACCGTCGCCGATCTAAGCCCGGAGGAGGCAGCAACGCTCGCCGAGCATGTGGCTGAAGCTCAAGAAGAAATTGCCGAACGCGACGCAGAAGAGCGCGGCTTCGCTGCGGCGGATGACGCCGCGGGCGCTGTCCACGACGCCGTGGAAGGCGAAGAGCAACGGGAAATGGGCGAAGCGGCGGCCGAACAAGAAGCGCAAGACGCCGCGGACGATGCGGCGGACGCGGCTGAAGAAGAAGCGGAGCTGGAGGAAGAGGAAGAGAGCGCCGAGAACGAAGGCATGATCGCGCCGCCGTCGGAATCCGAGCATGACGCGATTGCCGCCGAAGCCGACGTCAACGCGATTGATGAAAACGTCCAGCCCCGGGAGCAGCAGCCCTGGCGGGCGCAGGTTCGTGACGACCAGCGCGCGCGTATGCAACATCCGCGCCGCGGCGTCCGCGATCGCGGACGCGATCGCGGACGCCGCGACGACCGCAGCGGACGCCGCCCGCAGCACGGCCGTCCGCACCACCAGGGACACCACCATGGCCACGCGCCGCAGCGCCGCCCCCAGCTGATCGCGGACATGCTGAAGCAAGGCCAGGAAATTATTGTGCAGATCGCGAAGGAGCCGTTGGGCAAGAAGGGCGCGCGCATCACTAGCCACGTCGCGCTGCCGGGCCGTTTCCTCGTCTACATGCCCACGCTCGATCACACCGGTGTCTCGCGCAAAATCGCGTCCGCAGAAGAGCGGTCGCGCCTGCGCCATCTGGTAAACGACGCAAAGGGCACATCCGGCGGCGGCTTCATTGTGCGCACGGCAGCGGCAGCAGCGGCACCGGAAGAGGTTCGCGCGGACGTGGAATTCCTGACGAAGACGTGGTCCGAGATCAAGTCGAAATCCGAGCAGAAAAAAGCTCCGTCACTGCTGCATCGCGACCTCAACCTGGTACAGCGCTTACTGCGCGACCACATGAGTAACGACTACACCGCCATCTGGGTGGATCAGGAAGAGGAATACACGAAGGTCGTCGACTTCATGAGCCGCTTCCAGCCGGGGCTGGTAAGCCGCGTAAAGCTTTACACGAAGGACACGCCGGTTTTCGAGGAATTCGGCATCCAGCAGGAAATTGACAAGGGCCTGCGGCCGAAGGTCTGGCTGAAATCGGGCGGCTACATCGTGATCAACCACACCGAAGCGCTGGTCGCCATCGACGTCAACACCGGAAAATTCGTGGGCAAAGGCTCGAACCGGCTGGAAGACACGATCGTGCGGACCAACGCCGAAGCAGCCAAAGAAATCGTCCGGCAGATGCGGTTGCGAGACCTGGGCGGCATCATCGTGATCGACTTCATCGACATGGAGGAGCGGCGCAACCGCGACAAGGTGATGGCCGCGCTCGAAGACGCGTTGCGCGCGGACAAGGCTCCTTCCAAAGTGCTGCGGTTCAACGAATTCGGGCTAGTGGCCATCACACGTAAGCGCACGAAACAGGCGCTGGAGCGCATGCTTTCGCAACCGTGCCCCTATTGCACCGGCTCCGGCATGGTGAAGTCCGTGCCCACGCTGTGCTACGAGATTCAAACCGAGGCCAACAAAATGGCTCCGGAACTGCCGTCCGGAACGATCACGCTCCGCGTGCATCCGGAGATAGGCAAGGCGTTGAAGACGCGCGAGTCGTCGCTGATCGACGAGCTGGAGCAGTGGACCAAAAAGACGGTGATCATCCAGGCCGACCCAACGCTGCACTGGGAGCAATACGACATTTACTAGCCGCGATATCCAGGAAGCTCGAATCTCAGAGCGGAATCGAAAAAATGGAAACGCCCCGGAAGCATCCCGGGGCGTTTTTGTTTTAGGAGAACCCGCGCAACACCGAGTCACCGCTATTGCGTCGGCTGGTTCATGTAGTGCAGGACGGCGTCGAGTTCTACGGACTTGGGGGACTGGAGCGAGAAGCGATTGTTGCAGACGAGGTAGTAGGTGCCGGGCCCCGGCAGGATGGCGTTGATGCTATTTTGCGTGACCATGCCGCTGTTGAAGTAAGTCTCCGACGGGTGGCCGTTCTTGAAGTTCACGAAGGCGTCCGTATCTCCCACGAAAATTTGTATGGCGTTTCCGAAGCCGCCGCTGGCGCTGAAATGGCCGTCGACGTAGGGCTGCGTGGCGCCTTCGGGCACGACGATTTTGTAGTACCTGAAGCTACCCGCGTCGACTTTAATGGAAGAGCTTTCGATTGATTCGGCGCGCGGCGTCCTGACGATTTCATGAGAGACAGGCATCGGCGCGCTTCGCGTGGCGTGTGCGTTGGCAAAGGTGACAGCCCATCCGACAACGAGCAGGAACAAAACCAGAGCGATCCACCCGCCCAGGCGCATGCGTTTCTTCTGCGGCTTGCTGCGAGCGGGCGGATTCATGATCAGCCGCTCGATCGAGCTGCCGCATTTGGAGCAGAATTCAGCGCTATCGGGTGATTGCTTCCCGCATTGGGGACAGAACATTTCTCCGGCCTCTGAACTGATCTTTACAAACGCTAACATGGAAATATCGGGGCCGATGCGATACCGATCGATGGTTGCCCAGTCGGTAATTCAAGGGTGCCGGCACGGCATGTCGTGCCCTCACGGGGCGGGCTGCGATCGTTGCAAATCACTCGCGGAGCGATGAGTCAGGGGTGGTAGCGCTGCTCTTTGAAGGGGTCGCCATACATGTGGTAGCCGTTTTTTTCCCAGAGGCCAGGTGCGTCCTGCACCATGTATTCGAGGCCGCGGACCCATTTCACGCTTTTCCATGAATAGAGATGCGGGACGACGAGGCGGACGGGGTAGCCGTGGTCCGAAGGAAGGTCTTCTCCGTTGTGCTTGAGCGCGAATAGAGTGGTGGGGCGCATCAGGTCGGCGAGCGAAACGTTGGACGTGAAGCCGTGCTCTGCGAGCACCATCACATATTTCGCTTCAGGCTTGGCGCCGGAAATTTTGTAGATTTCGCTGAAGGGCACGCCCTCCCAGCGCACATCGAAACGGCTCCATTTCGTGACGCAGTGCATGTCCGCGACGACTTCGGTCATCGGGAGGCTCGTAAACTCCTTCCAGGAGAGGCGCACGGGATTTTCCACCTGCCCAGCGATGAGGAAATACCAGGTGTGCGGATCGAAGCGCGGGACGTCGCCGACGTGGAGCACGGGCCACTTGATTGTGACGGATTGACCGGGCGGCAAGCGGCCGGCGTCGCGCATGGCACGCTGAAGCTCTCCGCGGTCGGTCTTGATTCCGAAGGGCACATATTGATTTTAGCCCAGTTAGGGCCGGCGAGACGGCGTCGATAAGGCGTGTGCTATGATTGCGAACTCTCGATATTAACGACGCTATCCGACACCAATGACGCAGTTCAACGGAGCTGACCTTGTCTGCACGCATTCTCAATGGAAACGCGATTCGGGACGAGATTTACGGCGAGCTAGCGGCGGAAATTGCGGCGCTGGCGAAATCCGGCATCAAGCCGGGGCTGGCGGCCGTACGCGTGGGAGACGATCCGGCATCCCGGCTGTATGTGAACAGCAAAATCGCGGCGTGCGAGAAGCTCGGATTGGCGAGTTTTCACATCACGCCGCCGGCCTCCACGACGACGACGGAACTGCTGGCGATCGTGAATGAGTTGAACAATCGCGACGACGTCGACGGCATCCTGGTGCAGATGCCGCTGCCGAAACAGATCGACTCGAAGAAAATTCTGGATGCGGTGATTCCGGCGAAGGACGTGGACGGATTTCATCCGGTGAACGTGGGAAATCTGGTGGCGAACCGCCCGGCGCTGGTGGCGTGCACTCCGGCCGGGGTTATGGAGATCCTCAAACGCAGTAATATTCCCATTGAGGGCGCGAACGCAGTGGTGATCGGGCGCAGCGACATCGTGGGCAAACCGCAGGCGCTGCTGCTGCTGCACGCGAACGCGACCGTGACGATCTGCCATTCGAAGAGCAAGGAGCTGCCGGGAATCGCGCGCCGCGCCGATATTATCGTGGCCGCAATCGGCAAGGCGGCCATGGTGACGCCGGATTTCGTACGGCCGGGGGCGACGGTGATCGACGTGGGTCAGATCGTGGTGAAGGACCCGCGGAAGCCGAAAGGATTTTCGCGAAATTCCCGGCGAAGCTCGAGTCGTTCCGCCAGAAGGGCTCGGTACTGGCGGGCGACGTGCATCCCGAAGTGGTCGAAGTGGCGGGAGCATACACGCCGGTTCCGGGCGGTGTAGGGCCACTGACTATTGCCATGCTGATGAGCAATACGGTGAAAGCCGCGCGCATGCGGCGCGGAGCGCACGCTCCTGTCGCGGCCGCTTCCCGCCCCTGATGCTGCGAATCGGCCTCACTGGCGGAATTGCGTCCGGGAAATCCACCGTTGCATCGATGCTGCGCGATTTTGAATATCCCGTGCTCGACGCGGATTCAATCGCGCGGGAACTGCTCGAACCGGGACAGGAAGCATACAAAGAAGTGCTGAGCGAATTTGGCGACGGAATTCTTGCGCGCGGTGGAGCAGTTGAGCGTTCGAAACTGGCCGCGGTCGTATTTGCCGACGCGCAAAAAAGGGCCACGCTCAACCAAATCCTTCATCCGCGCATCCAGGATGTGGTCGCGCAATGGTTTGCGGCACTGGATCGCCCGGGCGGACCGGACCTCGCGTTTGAGGACGCTGCGTTAATTTTGGAAGCAGGCGCGAAGAAGAATATGGATCGCGTCGTCGTTTGCTGGTGCCGGCCGGAGCAGCAAATCGAGCGGTTGCGGGAGCGCGGAATGACGGTGGCGGAGGCACAGGCACGAATCGCGGCGCAAATGCCGATGGAAGAAAAGCGGCGCCTGGCCGATGAGACCGTGGATTGTTCGGGGTCGATTGAGGAGACGCAGCTGCAGTTGCGGGCGGTAATTGCGAAGTTGAAACAGGAAGCGGCCGCGCGCAGCAACATTTCTTGACCGGGATTCGTACTAGAAGAAAAGGAGCACGGCGATGGCATCACGAGGAAATCATCGAGGGGCGATTCGTTTGCTGGCGGCAGGACTAATCATCGGCCTCGGGGCTTATTGGGCGGGCTCGCGCTGGGGGCAGCACGATCCGAATTCGGTGCACGCACGGCCGACGGCGGCGCTCGTGGCGGACGAGAGCCCGATCTCGCTCGACCCGACCGAAGCGCAGAACGTGCGCATCTACAAACAAGCGTCTCCAGCGGTGGCGAATATCGTGACCCGCGCAGTGCAGTATGATTTCTTTTTCGATGCCGTACCCGTGGAGGGCGCGGGTTCCGGCTTCGTGATCGACGGCGACGGGCACATCCTCACGAATTACCACGTGGTCGAAGGTGCGCAGACCATTGAGGTAGTCCTCGGCGACCAATCACGCTACAAAGCGAAATACATCGGGGCCGATACGCGCAACGACATCGCGTTAATCCAAATTGATCCGAAAGGCAAGAAGCTAGCGACGCTGCCTCTGGGCGATTCGCGCAACTTGCTTGTGGGACAGAGAGTGTTGGCGATTGGAAATCCTTTTGGATTTCAAAGCACGCTGACGACCGGCGTGGTGAGCTCACTGGGACGCACGGTGCAAACCGGTGAGAACACATTCATCGACGAAGCCATTCAAACGGATGCGTCGATTAACCGCGGAAATTCCGGCGGTCCGCTTTTGAACAGCCGCGGGGAGGTGATCGGAATCAACAGCGCGATTTACGCGCCCTCGGGTACGAATGCGGGAATCGGATTCGCGATTCCGATTAACACCGCGCGACGCGCGGCCGATGACCTGATTGCGACCGGCAAGGTTCGGCATGCGTCGCTGGGAGCCGAGGGCCGGGCGATTTGGCCCAATCTGGCCGAGGCGCTAAACCTGGGAGTGCAACAGGGAATTCTAATCGAGCGCGTCACTCCGGGAGGGCCCGCGGCGCTGGCTGGCATCCGCGGCGGAACGCGATCGGTGCTTGCGGGTCTTCAAGAATTGCGCATCGGCGGAGACGTGCTGGTGGCAATGAACGGCAAGGAATTGACGAGCCAGATGGATTTGAATCTGATGCTGAACCGCGCCTGGCCGGGTGACACGGTTACCCTGACGATCGTGCGCGACGGAAAAAAACAGGACATTCAGGTCAAGCTGGGTAACGGCTAGACGGTTTTCTCGCGCCACTCGGCGCGCACGGCTTCGCGTTGATCCTCGGTGAGGCCGAACCAGGATTCGGCCACGCCGCGGACGCGCTCCAAAGCGGATTGCAACTCATCCTGTTTCGATTTCATCGTGTCGCGGTCCGCGTTGGCAGAGACACGAATCGGCGGCGCAACGAACATCACCACCTTCGAAAACGGGAATGGAACCTGGAAATGATCCCAGGCACCCTTGAAAGTGACTGCATGCTTCACACCGACGTGAAACGCCGAAATGGGCCGGCCGCTGCGCCGCGCGAGAATCACCGCGCCAGGCTTGGCCACGTAACGCGGACCGCGGGGGCCATCAATGGTAAATGCGACGTTGCGCCCGGCTTCCAGATGCTGCGCCATGGCCGAAAGGCCTTCGACGCCGCCGCGCGTGGAGCTACCCTGCGCGGTGCCAAAACCGAGCCGCTCGATCACACGGCGCGTCCACTGGCCGTCGAAATTGACGGTATTGAGCACCACGATGCCGCGCTGACGCCAGATCCAAGCCGCAGACAGGATGCAGCGGTGCCAGAAGGCTCCAATGGCTGGCTCGCCGGCGCTGCGTATCTGAATGGCATTGTGCACACCGACCACTTCCACGCGCAATGTGGGTCCGAGCAAACGGATGAACCAGTAAACGAATGCCGCAATCACCGGAATCTGCATTCGCCGCCAGCGTGAAAAATGTGGAACTGCGATATTGGGCGAGCCAGGAGGACTAGCCGGAGCGGGAGCGGCGGAGTCGTTCACGGGGTATAGTATAGGCATAGTCGATGCAGCGCCAATTTCAATTCGTGGCAAGCGCGGTGCGTTCACGCAGCCCAGGCTTGCTGGGAAGCTTGCTGCTTGTGGCAGGCGTGCTTTTCTGCCCGACAGCAGTACATGCCCAAGGCGCGGTGCTGCCCGTGATAGGGCACGTGGAAGGAAGCGACATTTCCTGCGAAAGCGGGACACCCGAGACTGGGCAATACTCCACCGTTGGCACGCGGCTGGACGTTTCCGACGGCACGGTCGTGACCGTGCATTCTGGGCAAGCGCTGATGTCCCTGGTCGCCGGTGGCCAGGTTGGTATTTGCGGGCCGGCGAAGTTGACGGTATTGCTTTCCGGCAACGCGATCACATTGGCGCTGAATTTCGGACGTGTCCGCGTCGAGCTGCCGGCAAAAACCGATCTGCGAATTTTCACACCGACACTGATTGGCACCCCGCTGGATATTTCAGGCGGAGCGCGCGACGTAACCGTGGGGCTAAGCCTGGATGATTCACTCTGTGTCCTGGCGACGAGCGGGGCAATTCAGCTGGAGCACCAGTTCACGGGAGAAAAGATGATCGTGCCGCAGGCGGGAGAGTTTTTCCTGAATGCCGGCAAACTCGTGGCCGTGGCGGGAACGCCCGGAAGCTGCAAGTGCACGGCGGTCGGGGTGTCGCCAACCCCAGCACCGCAGCCAGAGTTCGCCACTGCCGCGCCCTCGACGCCTCCCGCAATTCCATCGATTCCTCAGGCAATGACGGCGCCCAGCTCGGATTCCGCAAGGTCCTCCGGTTCCGCAACGACCGAAGCGACACCTGCTCCCGCTGCCGAAAGACCGGTCGAATATGCGCAGTTGGCACAAGCCAACGAAGCACATCCGCTGACCGGTGCTCCTAAGCCGGCGGCTCGACCGGCGGAGCCGCCGAGTTCTAATGCGATCTATACCGCCGCGCTGCCGCCCCTAACGTATTCGGCCGGATCACCCCCGCCACCGCCGGGACCGGCGGCGGACCAAGTGCTATTGGTTCGGGAGGCCCACGTGTCGCCCTCCTGGGAATTCACGGGGCACGTAGAGCCGCCGGAGTTTGCGAAAGCGATGTCGCATGCTCTGGGCGAAGGCGCGGCGCCGGAAAAACGACGACCCGCGAAGCAACCATCCGCGACGGGTCTAGCGGCTGCAACGAGTCCCCCACCTGCCGCAGAGAATCAGAGTGCTTCCGCCGCCGAGCCGGCTCAGGAGCCCAAAAAGAGGCACGGCGGATTCTGGGCCTCGCTGAAACGGGTATTCGGCGCGGGCTAAGTCGATCCTCACTGTAAACGAAATTTGTTTTGAGAGGACCCAAGCGGTTGTGTAGCGGCCGGCTTCATGCCCGCCGTTGCCTAAGAATAGGCTGGACCGCTGTCAGAGTTCGTAGGGGTTGATTTCAAATCCACTTTGCGCGGAAATACAAACTCACTCGATCTTACATCACATACCTTCGTAATTAGGCCCACCGCCGCCTTCCGGTGGCACCCATTGAATTATCTGGTAGGGATCGGCGATATCGCAGGTCTTGCAGTGTACGCAGTTCGCCGCGTTGATTTTTAGTCTCGGCGCACCCTTCTCGTTTGTCATTTCGTAGACTGCGGCGGGGCAAAAATACTGGCAGGGATTCCCGAACTCACGTACGCAGCGATCGCCGCAGATATTCGGATCGGTGACGATGAGGTGGCAGGGCTGGTCTTCATCGTGACGCGTGCCGGAATGGTAGACGTCGGTCAAACGATCGAACGTAAGCTTGCCGTCACCTTTGAACCGCGTCGACTGATCTACCAGCGTTTGAGCACGATGCAGCTTTTCATAGTCTTTGTAGCCCGCCTGCGTGCGCATCGGATCGCTGAGGCCACGCCCGCCGGAAACAAACTGCAATCCGGCGTTGATAAGGCCGGACCACAGCCCGAAATGGAATCCCTGATGAAAATTCCGGACTTCCCACAGCTCTTTTTTCAGCCAGCTATGCTCGATTTTGGTCTGGTACGCCGATAGCTTCGCAGCGGACGTATCTCCGGCACAGAGCGCCTCATAGATCGTCTCGGCGGCCAGCATGCCGCTCTTGATCGCGGTGTGAATTCCCTTCAGCCGCTGCGAATTCAGCAGGCTCGCGGAATCGCCGGCGATCAAGCCGCCGTCCACATGGTTGCGCGGCATCGAATACCAGCCTCCGTAAGGCACGGTCTTCGCGCCGTAGCGAACTAGCTTCCCGCCATCGAGAATTCTGCGCACGAACGGATGCGTCTTGAATTTCTGGAACGCCTCGTGCGGATCGAAGAGAGGGTCTTTGTATTCGAGGCCGACGACCATACCTAGTGAGACGCGATTGTCGCGCAGGCCATATATCCAGCCGCCGCCGTAAATGTCCGTGCTGAGTGGCCACCCGAGGGTATGCGCCACATAGCCCGTGGCAATGCGGCCCGGCTGCACGTCCCACAATTCCTTGATGCCAATGCCGTAGACCTGCGGGTTCAGGCCGTCGAGCTTCAGGTGATTGACGAGATCCTTGGTGAGCGATCCACGCGGGCCTTCGGCTAGCACGGTGACTTTGGCGCGCAGCTCGTAGCCGGGCGTGAAGTTGGCTTTGGGCTGGCCGTTCTTGTCGACGCCTTTGTCGTCGGTGATGACGCCGGCGATTCCGTCTTTTTCATAGATCAGTTCCCTGCCGGCGAATTGCGTGAAGACGTTGATGCCTTTTTTTTCGACCAGGCCGCCGAGCCATTTCACGAGCTTGTTGAGCGAGATGACGAAGTTACCGTGGTTGGCGAGCGGCGGTGGCGTGATCGGCAGCTTATACGAGCTTCTTTCAGTAAAGACGTAGGCGGCGTCACCGGTGACGGGCGTATCAAGCGGCGCGGATTTTTCGAAATCGGGAACGAGCTCGCGTAGACCGCGCGGGTCCATAATGGCGCCGGAAAGCTGATGCGCGCCGATCTCGCGCGCTTTTTCGAGGACGTAAATGTTTTCGGCTGAAAGCGCGGGCGATTTTTTCGCAGCAGTGTGCTGTTCGATCAAATCGGCGAGATGGAGCGCGCAAGAGAGACCGGCGGGACCCGCGCCAACGATCAGGACGTCAGCGTCCAATTTTTCTCGTTCGATGGCCACACTCAAATCCTAGCAGAAATGGGCAGGATCATCCCTGAGACGCTCACGACGAAGGGTACAAAACTTCTGCGACCTGGCCGGCGGTGGAAAGCATTTCGCCCAAGACCGCGCGGGATGCCAGCCCTACTTCGACGCCAATGAAACGCAAGCGTTCGAGTATTCGCCGGAGCCCATTGTGCCTTCGGGGAAGATATTGTGCTCGGCGATCCATTCGAAGGACTTGTCGAAGACATCCTTCGTGTAGGGCTCAAAGACAAGACGTTCGCCCGGACCCCACCGGCGCGTGTCCATCGTGTTATGAAAGCGGACTGGAAATTCCTTTTTGTAGTGGTGAGTGTGAAGCTCGGGACGCAGATCGATGTCGTGCTGTGCGCGGCGCAGGGCGCGGAAGTATTTCTTCACGTCCTCCATGTCCGGCTCACGCTGGATCAGCGTGGCCATCATGAACGTAGTGTCTATAATCTTGCGGAAGCCGAGCTGTTCCAGGAAATAGTACGGGCCGCTAAAAACGGAAGCGGCGGGAACTTTGCGATCGATCAGCAGTTCCATGCGGCTGAAAAGCAGACCGTCGGCGAAGGACAGCTTTATTTCCGGAGTCTTAAGGTACTGTTCGAGCGCCTGGATCGTGGAGTAGTGGCTGCCGGATTGATAGCCGACAGAAATCGGAACGCCCGCGAGCTGCGACGGCTCGTAAATCGGCGATTCAGGCGCTACGAAAATTCCGGCCGGCGAAACGGAATAGGCGTCGGCATAGAGCTTGCCATGGCCTGCGGAGGCTGAGACGTTGACGGTCCAATGGCAGGCGCAGCCGATGTCAGAACCCCGGCCTTTTTCAAATGTTTGGTACGCGCCAACTTTGTCGCCCAGTTGGTGATCCCGGCCTTCGCTCGAGCGGAGCGCGGCGTGAAATTCATAGTCGAGCCCTTCCGCAGCGAAGTAGCCGTTTTCGTCCGCCACCCACTCGTGCAGGCGCATATGCGGCGCGATAACAAACTTTGCCATGTGGTCCCCCCCGCTGTCAGAATTGCAAACTATCTTACGCAATCCTGTCATCGGAGGCAATCGAACCGCGTTATGGCACCGAAACCGCTACTTGGCTCGAATATGCACTCTGCCCACCGGTCCCAACCGACGTGACCACGTAATAGTATTCGAAGTTAGCCTGAACAGCTGTGTCGTTGTAATCCAGTACCGAGGAGGATGTTGAGCCGATCTGCGCGTAGGGGCCGCCGGAAACCGTCCCCCGATAGACGTCGTATCCGGTGACTCCGGAAGAGGCGCTCTTGGCCCAGCTCAGACTCACAGTGTGGGCCGCAGCCGCGACGCCGTCGCCCGACACTGCGATATTGAGTGGAGAATTGGACGCGTTGCTTGCGACGGCGACATTGCCACTGACGGCGCCAGTTTTGCTTGGGGCGAACTTTACCGTCAGGGCTGTGGCTTGGCCCGGATTCAGAATTACGTTTGTCCCGCCGCTGGTGCTGACGCCGACAACGCCAGACGTGACGCCTGATATCGTGAGGCTTGAGTTGCCGGTATTCGTCAAATTCACGGTTGCGGATTCGCTGCTGCCCACGGTCACGTTGCCGAAGCTCTCGCTCGTTGAGCTCGCTGAAATCGTAGCTTTGCCAGCGACACCAGTTCCGCTCGCGGGCACAGTAACGGTCGAGAAATTACCGGTGATCGTGGCCGAGCCGGTTGCGGCGCCAGCGGATTTTGGAGCGAAAGCGAGAGTGACGTTTGCGGTCGTTCCAATGCCGAGCGACATGGGCAGCTTCAGCCCGCCCACCGAGAATCCTGTACCAGCCGCAGTGACAGTAGAGATGGTGAGCGCCGACGTGCCCGCGTTCTTCAGTTGAATGGTCTGTGAGTTCGTGGTGCCGACCGACACGTTGCCGAAACTGGCGCTGGCGGGCACCGCCGAAACTTTGGCGGCGGTAGAGGCCAGAGCATAACCGTTCATCCACAAAACGACGTCGTTGTTCACGGCATTACTCAAGAACGTGATAGCGCCCGAATCGCCACCTGCCACTGTAGGCGCGAATTTGACGGTAAACGTCAGGCTCTGGCCCACAGCGAGGGTAACGGGCAGCTTGAATCCCGTCATAGTAATGGACGGAGAAGAAAGATATCTTTCGCCGCTGAAAACGATGGGCGCGTTCCCCATGTTAGTCATCTTGATGGCCACGGATGCCGTGGTGCCCACATTGATATGGCCGAACTGCACCGTATTCGGAGCAAGGACGAGCCGTCCCTGCGTTGCGCCGCGAGCTTGCCGCGCGTGGAATCCTAGAAACGCCATTAGAAGCATGGCGCCCGCGATCAACCGGCGAAATGCACGACTCGACTCCGTGAAGCGACGGAACTCGTTCCTGGGAAAACGAGCGTCACCGACCTGCTTTGACTCAGAACCTCGGTACGCTTGAGCTTTCATGCACTCAAGCGTAGTGGCCACAGCCGGCAGTTTCTACCGGTCTGAGGTCGCAAAAAGGTACAGCGGATTTAGTGTGACCTAGGTACAGGAAAGGTCCAGAGATGCCGGACAGGGACGCGGGCTCGAATGGAATCGAGCCGCGCTAGCCCACAAAGTGCTAGTTGTCTTGCGGAATAGACGCCGCGATTTCGCTCGAATAGCCGCCCTCAACGCCGGACTCTACCGAAGCAACAACATAGAAATATCGCGAGCCTGACTGAACGGACGAGTCTGTATACATGAGCACCGAGGCCGATGATGTACCAATTTGCGCGTAGGGGCCTCCGGAAATGGAGGAGCGGAAGACGTTGTATGCGGTAACCCCAGTCGTCGGACTGGCGTCCCATGTTAGAGTCGCAACAGTGTTCGAGGGCACCGCGACGCCGGCTCCGGAGACCGCGATGGTCACCGGAGAATTGGCGGCAGTGCTGGCGACAATGACACTTCCGGCGATTGCCCCGGCCGTTGTCGGCGCGAAAGTCACGGTGACCGGCTCAGACTGTCCTGGGTTGAGAGTCACGTTCGTAGCGGCGCTGGCCGACACCCCGGCTCCCGAGAAAGAGAGGGCGGAGATAGCGACACTGGCGTTGCCCGTATTCGACAATGTTAGGGTTGCCGTGGCGGCGCTGCCTACCGAGACGTTGCCGAAATTTTCGCTCGTCGTGCTGGCGGTAATCATGGACGTAGAGCTCATCCCCGTTCCGCTCGTAGGCACGGTGACTGTATTGAAACTTCCTGAAACCACCGCCGATCCGCTGGCGGCGCCCGCGGTGGCGGGCGAAAAACCAATGCTAAAGGTAGTGGTTGTGCCCGGGCCCAGAGTGACTGGCAGTGTCATGCCCCCTACCGAAAACCCGGTTCCAGTAGCCGCTGCCGACGAGATGGTCAGAGACAAACTATTGCTAGTGTTCCTGAGCTGGATCGTCTGAGAATTCTTCGAGCCCACTACGACATTCCCGAAACTTGCACTTGCTGGTGACGGCGAGATTGTCGCCGGGGACGGAGTATTGGTCGTGAGGCCTGATCCACTGAAACCCAACGTCACGTGGCCGTTCCAGGCGTTTGTCCAAAGTGTGAGACTTCCAAATTTGTTACCGCCAGACGTCGGTGAAAAGATCACATTGAAAGTCAGGCTTTGGCCCACAGTTAGCGTTAGCGGCAAACCGAATCCGGTGACGCTGAAAGATGAGCCAGCGTTGAGTTGTTCGCGCTGAACCGAGACGGAATGGTTTCCGGTATTGGACATCGTGACCGGAATCGAGCTACTCCCCTTAATGCTGACGCCCCCGAATTGAAGCGAGCTGGAGCTCAAGACGAGCCTTCCCTGTGCCGCCGACGGACGGACCTGGACCGACAACATCACCGCAACAGCCATGATGCTGATTGCCAGACCGCGCAATGCAGCGGCACGATTCAATCGGTTGCCAAGAACGGGCGTCAAACGAACGAACCGGCAATGTGTGCTTGGATATGTCTCGGGGCTCATATACCTAACCTATCGGCGTTTAGCGATAATCTCTAGAGGTCCGGAGTCCCAAAAAGGTACAGGGCACCTTCTCCGTCCCAGGTACAGGTACAGAACAGGTACGGCGTTTGCCGCAAACTTCGTCGTTGGTAACGTCGTGGTAGAGGCGTCGGCGTATCATGGCCGGGTGAGTTCATTTTTGTCGTGACGCGATCTTGGCTGGCGAGATTCATCCCCCCTAGCATTGGCGCTGTTGGCCCCCTACGCTATACTGGACAACCCCGGGTCTAGGCGCGGGGATGCTGTATGCGTGAGCTCGGCTCTCGACGTGCCGGAAGTCTGCTTGCAAAATCAGGTACACGGTCCATTGTCCAAATCGACGTCGGAATTTTCCGAGTCAACCAATCCCGTAAACTCTCTCCGTTCAGACGCTCAGCGTGTGGCAATAGTCGGAGGGTCGGCGGCAGGATTGTTCACGGCTACTCTTTTGGCGAAGTGCGGCGCAGTGGATGTGCGAGTAATCGAGCGCATCGAAGCTATCGATCCCGAGCCTCGCACGCTCATCGTGACTGACCGCATGCGCACCCTGCTGGGCCGCGCGGCAGAAGGCAGCATCGTCAACGAGATTCGCCGGTTCGAGCTTTTTACCGATGGTCGCGCCGCAACTATCACGCTGAATCAATCCGATCTGATCATCGAGCGCCAAAAACTGATTAAGTGTCTCGCAGAAGAGGCCCGGAACGCAGGCGTTCGGATCGAAACGGGGCGCAGCTTTCGCGCGCTCGAGGCCAATAGCCGTGGCTTGCGTGTCGAAGTCGAGCGTTGCGCGGACGGAACCCGAGAAGAAATTCACGCGGATACTGTAGTTGGTGGAGACGGCGCGGCCAGCCCCGTGGCGCGCTCGGCCGGCTGGGCCCCGATTGAAACGGCGCCGCTTCTCCAGGCGATCGTGCCTCTGCCGAAGGATATGGCGCCAGATACGGTTCGCGTCTGGTTCGTGCCGCAGGACACACCTTACTTCTATTGGTTGATTCCAGAATCGCCGACGCGCGGCGCGCTCGGCATAATCGGAGAATCCGGCGCTGAGACAAAACGCTGTCTTGAGCGCTTCCTCGAAAAGCGAAACTTCGAACCCATTGAATTTCAGGGCGCGCGAATTCCTGTCTATAAGCGCTGGATCCCGGTGCGCCGAAAGATGGGCAAGGGCTCCGTTTACCTCGTGGGAGACGCGGCGGCGCAAGTGAAAGTGTCGACCGTCGGCGGGATCGTGACGGGTTTTCGCGGTGCGCTCGGCGTCGCTGAGGCGATTTTGAATCGTGGAGCGAGTCGCGAACTACGCTCGTTGAAGCGCGAGCTCGATTTTCATCTGTTGGTGCGCCGCTCGCTGCATGGCTTCCAACAGGAGGACTATAGCCATCTCGTCGATCTTCTCAACGACCCGGCGAAAAAATCCCTCGGGCGCTGTTCGCGCGACGAAGCCTGGAAAATGCTCTGGCGCGTCTGCCTGCGTCAGCCTCGCCTGGTGCTTCTGGGACTCCGCGGACTGCTGATGCGCAACCGCTTCGATGAAGCACCGATCGAGCCTGCCGCGACTGACCAGCTTACCTCGTAGCCGATCCGCATGACCTTACGCCGCAAGTTTCGAATCGCTGCCATTGGCGTTTTTGCGTTCGCATGTTGCATGGTTTTCGTCGCAATTCGCGACGCCGGGCGTTGGCTCGTGCGCGAGGATCCGCTGGCGAAGTCGGACGAAATCGTGGTGCTGAGCGGCAGCATGCCCGCGCGCGCGGAGGAAGCCGGCAGGATTTTTCAAATGGGATATGCTCCGGTCGTTTGGGTGAGTCTACCGACGTCACCCCGCGACGAGCTTGCCGCCATGGGCATCCCATATTCCGGTGAGGAAGAATACAGCCGCGCGGTTTTGGTCCATGAAGGTGTTCCCGCCGCTGACATAAAAATATTCGCGAAGGTGATCGTGAACACCGAGAACGAAATCGAGGAAATATCCCAACAAATGCGGCGCGACGGAAAGGCCAGTGCCATCATCGTCACCTCGGCGTCACACTCCCGCCGCGTGCGCGTGCTCTGGAACCGAATCGCTGGCAGCGATTTGCAGGTCCTGGTCCACATCGCGCCGCAAGATCCGTATGATGCCGATCACTGGTGGCGCAACACGCGCTACACATTCGCCGTCATCCGGGAGTATCTGGGATTGCTGAACGCGTGGCTGGGGCTGCCGGTTCGTCCGCGAGTCTGAGCACGGCTCGAAACAGCTACTCCCGCGTGGGCACTGGGATCGCCGGACTGTCCAGAATTTTCCACTGCTCCCATTCTGACTTCTGCGTCAAATCTCGCATCCGCAGTCGCCACTCGATCCCGGCACTATCATCGCAAAACGAATAGAACGCCTGCCACGAGTGTCCGTTCAAATGGGCTCCCCGGGCTGCTTTTCCGTTGCTGGCCGACTCGGCCGGATCGTGGCTGCGAAATTCGGCAAGTTCGGCCGGATCGAGCGGCACGCGAAAGAAAAGCACCTCTCCATCGCCCGGCGAATCGCCGTGGCCGTTGCCCGAAATTCCGCCCGAGTCGTCAAGATCGAGCAGGTGGCCGCGGAGTTCTAGAGCATTGGAGCGGAGCAAAAGCTCCAATGAAGGCGGCCGCTGAGCGGGAACCTCGGGACAAGTAAGGGCCAATTCCCAGAGCGAAAGCGTCTCAGGACTCCCCTGCGAACCAGAATAAAAATCCAGCGTGCGCGTCTGCCAACCGGTGGCCTTGCGGTCGGGAAGAACCTCCGTGACTGTCGCGACAGTATGGCTGCGCCAGCGCTCCAGCTTCACCGAGCCGACGAAACTTCCGAGCTGCTCAATGAACTGGCGGTCCCCATCGCTGAGGCGAATCGTGTCGCGCCAAAATCGATCGTCGAGATGGAAAGTGAAATGACAGACCTGCTCGAGAGGAACCGGGCTTGCCTCCGCCAGCTTGCGTCGCCATGCAGGATCCGCAATCTCCTCCAGACTCAGCACGCGCTCCGAGAGGCGGCGAATCATCCAACTCTGATGTCGCAGCAGACGCCCCCAGCGTTGCGCCATCACGACAAAAACAAATACCACGATTACGGCTATGCCCAACGCTGGCCACAGAATATCCATTCCGCCTGCTTCCGGATCCGATTCGAATCGGACGCGCCGACCCGCGAGCGCCGGATTCTATTATCAATTTTCAGCCGCGCCTATAGCGCTGCGGTTTCGGGCTGGGACTCCGGCCATTCTAACGCAAGATTCACGACCACAACACTCGCTTCGACCGGCAGGCCGGACTCACGTCGCACAAGCCGCCGTTACTTCGTCGCAGTTGCTCCAATGATCTTGATGTTGTAAAGCGCCGTGCCGCTGGGGTACAGCGTATCGCGGAATTGCGTGCTCTGCGATTCGCCCGGATCGAGAGTGAGCGAAGGAATGGTCCCTTTGTTATCGCCTAATCCCGAGCCGTCCCTGCCGATGTAGGTCGTCTCGTACTGGATGTTGCTGTAGCTGTAGACCTGTGACATGTTGCGCAGCTCAACAGACCACATCGCCGTCGTGCCGGTGTAGTCCTTGTCCAGCTTCTTGCTCACGATGCGCAGGTCTTTCATGGCATCGGCATTCGATTGCGGCGTCGGTGCCGCAGAGGCCGTGGCCGGAGCTGCATTCGGCGCGGCGTCTTTCTTGCCCATGTAGAAAACCACGCCACCGCCGATCAGCGCCAAGATAACCAGTATGCCGACCCACTTGCCCAGACCGCTCGATTCGCCCTTCGTATCAGGTGTGTCAAACATGGGAGTTCTCCCTTCGCGCGGGAAGGTAGCATGATGGCCCCGCCGGTTCAATAGCGACCGGCCCGCGTCGCTGACACGTTTGTATGTGCGCTGAAATTCCGCTAGCCTAGACCGATGGAGCCGAAAGAATTGGTGCGTACCTGGGTGGATGCGTTCAATCGTGCCGACGTGGATACGCTCGTGGCGCTTTACGAAGAGGACGCGATCAACCACCAGGTCGCCGAGAGCCCTGTTCAGGGACACGCGGCGCTCCGCGAAATGTTTCGCGCCGGATTCGCCGCTGCAAAGAAAGATGGCCTGCCGCGTCGAAAATCTTTTTCAGGATGGCGAATGGGCCATCTTGGGATGGCGCGATCCGCAAGGCCTGCGGGGTTGCGGCTTTTTTCACGTGCGCGGGGACAAGGTCGCGTTCCAGCGCGGCTATTCGGATAGGCTCACGATGTCAAAGACGCATGGAATTCCACTGGGCACGTAGCCGTCCCATCCCGGACACTCGTCGTTCTCAGCAGGGCTTCGCGACGGTTTTCTCTCCAGCCCGCTCCTGTGGGCAGTCGGGCTGCGCGGTCGAACGCCCGGGGATCACCAGTCCTGAATTCCACAGAAACAATTTGGATATTTCATGCAGCTGAGTATCATCGACACCCCAATGACTCATCCAGCGCCGTAGCTAATAGCGAGGAGAGAAAATGCCGACGATGAAGGCAGTGCGAATTCACGAATACGGCGGGCCGGAAGTCCTGAAGTACGAAGACGCCCCAAAACCGCCCGCAGGTCCAGGAGAGCTTCTGATCCGCGTCCACGCGACGAGTGTGAACCCCGTCGACTGGAAGATTCGTGCCGGATACCTAAAAGGAATGCTGAATTACACCTTGCCGCTGATTCTGGGATGGGATGTTTCTGGCGTAGTGGAAGCCACCGGACCGGGAGCCAGCATGAAACCGGGCGACGAAGTGTACAGCCGTCCGGACATGTCGCGCGACGGCACGTACGCTGAATACGTGGTCGTCAAGGAATCGGAAGTCGCGGCCAAACCGAAATCGATCGATCACGCAACCTCCGCGGCCTTTCCACTTGCTGCTCTTACTGCATGGCAAGCGCTCTATGACGCTGCGAAACTTTCCGCCGGACAAAAGCTACTGATCCATGGCGCAGCTGGCGGCGTGGGCACCTTCGCCGTTCAGCTCGCCAAGCTTAAGGGGGCGTACATCATTGCCACAGCCTCCAAGAAAAACCACGATTTCCTGAAATCTCTCGGCGCCAATGAATGCATCGACTACAACACTACGATATTCGAGGATGTTGTCCGCGACGTGGACGTCGTGCTCGACACCATCACCGGCGAGACTATGGAACGCTCCTGGCGAGTAGTCAAGAAGGGCGGAATTCTTGTCTCGATTCTCGAGCCGCCACAACCAGAAAAGGCCGCAGCCCACGGTTGCCGCTGCCACCACACATTCGTTCAGGCCAACGCCCAACAGCTGGCTGAAATCGCCAAGCTCGTTGACACGGGAAAACTCAAAGCCATCATCGAGAAGGTCTACCCGCTCTCCGAAGCTCGGGCCGCGCAGGAATCGAACGCCCAGGGGCACACTCGGGGCAAAATTGTTCTGCGCGTCGTGTAATCCCGGCTTCCTGCCGTTACTCGCCTATTTGGCGGCGTAGCGCGCGTGTGCACCACCGTCGTTGTCGTCCGGCAAATCCTCAAATCCGCCGGCAGGGCGGCGACTTGTCTTACCCGATGCTCGCGCGCTCGCTCCAGAGTATTGCTTTGGCTTGTGTACCGGCTCGCATCAGTGCTCTGTGTGCTTCAGCGTCTGGGACCCGCCAAACCATTCATCGGCTTACGCATCCGAATCGTCACTTGCATTGTGCAAGTGATATTGCTAACTTCTCGCCGTGCCCGATCATGGCAAGCCAAGTCGCCGCCGTTCCGGCTGCCCAGTAAGCATTTCGCTTGAAACGTTGGGCGACCGATGGTCGCTGCTCGTCATCCGCGACCTGATGGTCCGCGGTTACGCGACTTTCAAGCAGTTCCAGAACTCAGACGAGCGCATCGCGACGAATATCCTGGCCGATCGGTTGAAACGGCTTCGAAGAAATGGAATCATCGTCGCCGAGCCGGATCCACGCGATCGCCGTCGTACGAGCTACCGGTTGACGGAAAAAGGCATTGATCTCGCGCCCTTGCTGCTGGAGCTGCTGATTTGGGGCGCGCGGCACGAGGAGACCATGGCCCCGGCCGAGTTGGTCACGCAGATGGCGCAGAACCGCGAAGGAGTAATCGCGGAAACCCGTCGCCGCTGGCGCGAGCGAGATTCGACTCCGTTGCTCCCCAGCTTTGCGAGGAGCAGGGCCGTTTCCGGAGTGAAATGAAAAGGAGAAAGAATGCATTTGAGTTCGTATTTGAATTTCGATGGCACGTGCGAGGAAGCGTTCAAATTTTACGAAAAATGCCTCAATGGAAAAATCACGGCGCTGGTTCCGTTCGAAAGTATGGGGCCGGGACATGCACCAGAAGGATGGGGCAAGAAGCTAATGCACGCGCAAATGACTGTTGGCGGTCAGGAGCTGATGGGCTCGGATGCGCCCCCGGGCCGTTTTGAAAAACAGCAGGGATTTTCGATGTCTGTGCACGTCCAGCAGCCGGCAGAGGCCGAGCGCGTATTCGCCGCTCTGGCGGAAAACGGCACAGTGCGCATGGCTATTCAGAAAACCGCGTGGGCAGAAAAGTTCGGCATGCTCACCGATCAGTTCGGCATCCCGTGGATGGTGAATTGCGCCGCGTCAGGAGCCGCAACGGCTTAACGAATCTCAGGCAGATAAGCCAAAGGAGAAGTCGATGAGCAAGGTACGAGTGCTAGTTGGCACGCACAAAGGCGCCTTCATTCTTACGGCGGACGGGAAGCGCGACAAATGGGAAATCACTGGCCCGCATTTCGCCGGCTGGGAGATCTACCACCTCAAAGGATCGTCCGCAGACCCCAATCGAATCTACGCGTCGCAAACCAGCGGTTGGTTCGGCCAGATCATCCAGCGCTCGAGCGACGGCGGCAAAACCTGGGAGACGCCCGGGGGCGAGGCCATGCCCGCCGGTGGCATGCCGCCTCCGCCGAGCAATAAATTCGCGTACGACACATCCGCGGAAACCGGTAAACCCCTCACCACCCATCAGTGGTACGACGGCACCCAGCATCCCTGGGAATTCAAGCGCGTGTGGCACATCGAGCCTTCGCTTCACGATCCCGATACGGCGTATGCCGGCGTCGAGGACGCGGCGATTTTCCGCACCACGGACGGAGGCAAGTCCTGGAAGGAGCTTCCCGGTCTACGCGGACACGGCACCGGACCTAAATGGCAACCCGGCGCCGGCGGGATGTGCCTGCACACAATCGTTCTCGATCCTTCGAACCCCCAGCGCATGTTCATCGCTATTTCCGCTGCCGGAGCTTTCCGGACGGATGACGGGGGCACCACGTGGAAACCCATCAATAAAGGCCTCCGCTCGCAATACATTCCCGATCCCAATGCCGAAGTCGGACACTGTGTTCATCACGTGGCCATGTCGCCTAAGAAGCCCGGAGTGCTCTACATGCAGAAACACTGGGACGTCATGCGCAGCGATAACGCCGGCGACGAATGGCGCGAGGTGA
Source organism: uncultured Acidobacteriota bacterium (assembly GCA_963800535.1). Taxonomy (GTDB): domain Bacteria; phylum Acidobacteriota; class Terriglobia; order Acidiferrales; family UBA7541; genus Palsa-295. The sequence continues at coordinate 2,371 of CAWDBK010000014.1, read as the reverse complement.
GCGGAAACCTGCCCACCGATTTCGGATTCGTGATCGACGTGCATGCTCACGAGCCGGATACGATCTACGTCGTGCCAATCAAAAGCGACTCCGAACATTTCCCTCTGGAAGGAAAGCTGCGCGTTTACCGGAGCCGCAGCGGCGGCAATGAATGGGAGCCGCTGACGAAGGGGCTGCCGCAGAGTGATTGCTATGTCAACGTGCTCCGCGACGCCATGTCTATCGACACGCTCGATTCCTGCGGGGTCTATTTCGGCACCACGGGCGGTCAAGTCTACTGTTCGAAGGATTCGGGCGACAACTGGGCGCCGATCGCCAGTAATCTCCCGGCGGTTTTCTCAGTCGAGGTGCAGACGCTGCCTTAGCGCAGTTCGTGAGGCAGTCCATGAGACGGCCATGAACCAGACCACAATCCAAGTAGTGCTCCCGGCGCATCTGCGCACCCTGGCGCACGTAGAAAAGGAAGTTTCGATCGAAGTCGGCGCTCCCGTCACAGTGCGCGCAGTCCTCGACGCGCTCGAGGCGCGCTACCCCATGCTGCGGGGCACGATTCGCGACCACGACACACTCCACCGCCGCCCTTTCCTCCGCTTCTTCGCCTGCCAGGAAGATCTTTCCCACGACTCGCCGGACAATCCCCTTCCTGAAGCCGTGGTCCAAGGCAAAGAACCACTAATGATTATCGGCGCCATCGCCGGCGGATGACCTCCAGCGGATTGTCGGCTTCAATCCGTGCCGGTCACTGCATCTTGCATACGTCTGCTCGATTGCGATATAACCGCGCCCGGGTCTGGTAAATAGCGACACGGCTGATTTGCGTCACTCGTCAGAAATAGATTGAAGCCGATCGCGAGTTCCCAGGGGGGAGCCTCAAATGAAATCCGCTTTCTTGGCTGTATTGGTGTTTGTCGCCATTGCAATCGTGCCAACAGCGCGTGCGCAGGAGGATACGCAAGCTGCGCCGCCCGCGCAGGCCGCGCCCGCTACGGGTGGAGCGCCCGGCGCCGCGCCGGCGCGCCCTGCGGGACCGCCTCCCGGAGCGTTCAGCATGGCAGGTCCGCTGCCTCACGGTTCCGTCGGGAATTACAAGCCGGTGACCGACGAAATGCTGCTGAATCCGAGCCCCGACGACTGGCTGCAGTACAGCCGCACGTACGACGCCTGGCGCTATAGCCCGCTGAAGCAAATAAACAAGACGAATGTCGCGTCGCTCCGCATCGCATGGGTGAAAGGTCTCCCCTCCGGAACCACGGAAACGATTCCACTGGTTCACGACGGCATAATCTATACGATCGCGCCGGGGTCGGACGTAATGGCAATCGACGGCACCAACGGCGACGTGATTTGGGAATACAAGCGAACGTATAAGAATCCACAGCTCGGCGCTACCGAACGCACCAAGGCTCTGGCGATCTATAAGGACATGCTCTACTACACCACTCCCGACGGCTACGTGGTGGCTCTCGACGCTACGAACGGCAAAGTGAAGTGGGAAACCTACAAAACGGATACGCAGAACACGTCGGGCGCGATCGTTGTCGAAGGCAAAGTGATTTCTGGCGGCACCTGCGGGCGCGGACGCGACAGCTGCTTCATAGAAGCCGACGACGCCAACACGGGACAAAAGCTCTGGCGCTTTTACAACGTCGCCGGTCCGGACGATCCCGGCTACGCATCCTGGAACGGTGCTGACAATACGAACTTCACTGCGTCGACCTGGGGCATGCCCGGCAACTACGACCCGATCCGCAAGACGATCTATTGGGGCATCGCCAATCCATCGCCTTACGAGCGGTATCGGCGCCATGGAACCCCGGACGGCGTATCGAAAACCGCGCCCGCCGATCTCTACAGCAACTGCACCGTCGCGCTCGATCCGGAGACCGGCAAGCTGAAATGGTATTACCAGCACCTACCCGCGGACGACTGGGACACCGACCACACGCACGAGCGCACTTTAGTGCACACGACGTTCAACCCAGATCCGAAAGCCGTGAAGTGGTACAACGAAACCGTTCCACGCGGATCGCAGCACGACATCGCGGCCATGGTCGGCGAGAGCGGCATCATGTTCGTGCTCGATCGCAACGATGGCAAGTTCTTGTGGGCGGAACCCGTGCCCGTGGACGCGCCGAACCTGGCGCTTTCTAATATCGATCCCAAGACCGGCGCAACCACGATCAACTACGACCTGGTGATGAAAAAACCCGGTGACGAGCACGTCATCTGCTACTGGAACGGCCGCAGCTACTGGCCCACGGCATACGATCCGGCAACAAACTCGCTCTACACCAGCTACGTCGATAATTGCCTCGACATGACTGGCAGCAGCCCCGCCCGCAAGGGAGTGCTCCGCGCAGGCTCCGATATC
>CAWDBK010000013.1:0-118853 GCA_963800535.1 uncultured Acidobacteriota bacterium | reverse complement strand
TAAACCAGTTCTCTAAACCATCTGGGGACCAACTAGCTTCGAACCAGAGGGTCGGGAGTTCGAATCTCTCCGGGCGCGCCATATTATTCAACTACTTGCGGCAGGCGATGCGCTCTGTGTTCAAGCACGCGTAGATGATCTCGTAGGCGGTCAAATCCTTAGAGGTCAACCGCCGGTAATGGCCACCGAGCCTCTAGCTAGTTCGGCTACTCATAAATAGATGTAATTTCGTAATCCGAGCAATGGGAGAACTATGCATAAATTAGCCCCGCGTCTTGCGACACGGGGCGTTTGACACCAGGATAAGTCAGCGCTCAAAGACTTCAAGTGCCCTGGTGGTTGATCCTTTCTCGGGGGGCACGACCCGGGCAATCGTTCCTCCAACCACCTCACCGTTATCACGACTTGTTCGGATGGTAATCTCCCGTTCGTTCCTACGTAGAAATTCTACATGGTGTGATTGTTGTTACCATTGCTTTCGCTCTTCTTCATTGGGTCTCCTTTACATTTTTCGTTGTCAAATCACAGAATCGAACCAAGACCGGGTATAGACATTCGGCAATGCCTGCTAAGAGTTCAGGATCGTAACGCCTGTTGAAAACACCCCGGGAACCGCTGTCGACGCAGACATAGCCGACCAGAGGTGTTTTGTTGGAGTCAGATTGCCGAGAAGAAACTGGAACTACGATCGTGCTCCGGTAAGGTAGCTTCCAAAACATGGCGGGAAACAGATTAATTAACAGAGTACCCCTGTGAGGTCTGCCATAGAGCTCGAAGCTGGAATTGTTGTACCCATGGTATCCGGGTAGGTTATTCGAGAAGAAACTGCGACCCTTGGGGCCACCCGCGTTTCGATGCAACTCATAAAAGTCGGTGTTTTGATCGAGCCAGTGGTCCCCCTGGCTCTTGTCGGCGTGATCTCTTTTGCCTTCGGAGTTCTGGTCCCTACAGAGAGTACGGACTCTCGGGCGCACTTGTATCCTGCTCTCATCGCTCAGGTCGTCTTCTAACACCTTGATGCACACCGAACACTCCGTCCCGGTTGTCAGGGAAAATACGTGCGCGGCATGCGTAGCGATGCGCTTGCAGCCAAGGTTGATTTCATTTGTCGACGCGACGGAACTTAGCGCGGATTCTTGAATGGCGAGAAAAGTCTGACCGAAGGAGGCCACGATTTCCGCGAGCGGGCCTTCCGAGAGTAAACAGCCTCTGTCCCTCGCCAAAATGCTTGCGACTCGAAATACTAGCAACTTACATCCCTGATCTCAGAGGTAGTTTGTTACAACTCCACACTATGTTCCAGCTCATTTCGCTCTGCTTTGGGTCGCTCGCTAGGCTGTTTCGCAGTCGCGCCAGCCTCGCACTGGAGAACTTAGTTCTTCGCCAACAGCTCGCCGTGTTGAAGCGGCGACATCCGCGCCCTCACCTTCACGTTGTTGATAGGCTCTTCTGGGTGATCGCCTGCCGATTCTGGCCGAAATGGAAGCAGCCGCTCATTGTCGTCACGCCCGAAACGGTGGTCCGTTGGCATCGGGCTGGCTTTCGAATGTACTGGAAGCTCATTTCCCGAGCACGGAAACCGCGGGAGGAAGCCGACTTCCGAAGCAAGTTCGCGAGTTGATCTTCCGAATGGGAAGTTCGCGAGAATCCGACTTGGGGAGCGCCCCGCATTCACGGCGAGCTGCTCATGCTCGGTTTCGACCTCTCGGAACCGACGATCTCCCGCTGGATGAAACGAGCGCCGAAGGACCCGGAACGGACGAAACGCTGGCTCGCGTTTCTGCGGAATCATCGAGAAGCTATTGCGGCGATGGATTTCTTCACCGTACCAACCATCAAGTTCGGAGTCTCTATTGTTTCTTTGTCATCGGGCATGATCGACGGCGTATCCTGCATTTCAATGTTACGAAACATCCGACGAGTCTTTGGGTCGTCCAGCAATTCCGGGAAGCGTTTCCCTTGGTTCATCTCCTCGCGTTTCTTTGTTTCGATCGGGATGGGAAATACGGCGTTCTGGGTTCCGGCTGCAGTTCGGGCCCTGGGAATGAGCCCCTCCGGACTTCGTTTAGGAGCCCGTGGCAGAATGGTGTCGCCGAGCGTTGGATAGAGAGTTGTCGTCGAGATTTGTTGGACCATGTGATCGTGGTGAATGAAGCGGCATCTGAAGCGGCTGCTGTCAGAATATGTCAGCTACTACCACGAAGATCGAACGCATCTCGGACTGGAGAAGGGAACGCCTACAGGGAGAGCCAGCTCTGCCAGTACCGGTCGCGTCGTTTCGCATAGGCGGGTTGGCGGACTGCATCACCGTTACGACCGAGCCGCCTGACATCAGCAGCCAGTTCCGAGGTTCCCGCTTCCTTAATATATGTGTGCGCACAAAGCCGTTGGCGCCTATTGCATGACAGAAACACGACGCTAGAGGCACTCCGAGACACTAAATCATACGATCGTATCGCGGGCTCTCCTTCATTTCGAGGTCCGATCGGAGTTTTGCCGAAGGACAGCCCTAGATATACCTCAGTTAGGGACAACCTTAGAACTGCTTCACATGGGAGTCCTTGGCAAAACTCGGGGTTCTGCCGTTTGCAGAATCAACCACACTGAAATCGCGAAGCCTGCTTAGGCAGTCACGAATATGAAGGGTCTGGTCAAGCATTGTGGTCTCAAACCGCGCGAGTCATACCGAAGGAACTCGCAGTCGACGTCGGTGAGTGTCTGTGATTCACAAAGGACCGCATGCTCGGGCAGACGAGCAGAGCGACGAATTTGCAGAAAACGAGAGCGTGTCACGAAGCCCGTGGGTCTCTCCGGAAATCAGGTCCACGTATTTTGCTGTTTTTGTTTGGCGGACTGGACTGCCGTGGACGCTGCAGCCCGTAACCTGGGGTTGCTATGCAGACTGCCGGGCAAATTGCAAGATCGTGTAGAACACCGCGCCCGCAAGAGTCGTCACGAGAAGGAACACGAGTCCATCCAATCGCAAACCAATGCTCAGAACCGTTGATAGTACAACACTCGATACAACGACTGGTACGCGCGATGGAACGCACGATTGGAGTCGCGTCCGGCAACGCGGACACGCCAAAAAGGCATGGCGAAGACGAAGAATCAGCTCCTGCCGAATGACAATTCCGCAGACTGGACACCGACTTGACACAGAACAACTCCGACTTTCCCCAACTAGGGTTTCTCGAGAGACTCAACCGGCTTCACAAGTTCGAAGCTCGGACAACCTACGGGGCATTGAACTAGAATGTCAAGTCATTTGTGTGAAAATGGGTGTGCCCTGATTTCAAACCAGACGGGCCGTCTTGCCGCAGCGGTCGGCGGGCTCCTGAATCTGGGCCCAAGCAGGATCCACGGTCGGTTCTGCCCTTTGTTGCGGTGCGTGTTTAGTCTCTCCCTCACACATACAAGCTTTTCGACGGCGCGTACCGTGCTAGTCGCGAACATACCCGATATGTTGCTGACCGTCGCAGGAGCCACCAATTCCCGCAGCGCCGGACCCGCGTTCCGATAAGCGAATCAGCAAGTTGATAAACACTTCATGCTGACTACCTGTGTAGTTTGATAAATTAGACGCGCGCGGCGATTTCCTGGCTCGGCAATGTAAGCAGTGGCGAACACCGTTTCCGGTGATGCCCTTCCTTCCGAAGTGATTTACTCTCACTCTGACAGCATGCTTAGAATTACAAGCATATCTGACAAGTAACTTACAAGTGAGTTGCCACTGCTATACGCAGCGTACCGCGAGATGACACGCGGACCGCGCCTGGATGGCGTCTGCGCGACAGGGGAACCGAAATGATGAAAAGCATCCTTGCCGTTCTATTTATGGTGGTCTGTGTGCAGTGCATTCTCAGTTGCGGGGCTGCGGCGCAGACCGGCAGTAGTTGCTGGACGACTGTGAGCTGTAGCCAATACTCGAACATCGCGGCCTGCATTCCCCAACTCCCCCTCGGCGCAACGAACTGCTACGGCGTTCCCTATGAATGGACCGCTATATGCGAAATCCCCAATGCTTCATGCCCACCCCCCGATGCCGCGCCCGAGACCTGCCCCGCGTGCGCCGCCGCTGCGGCGGCTGCGCAGGCGGCTGCCAGTCCGACGGCCAGCGTCCCGATCTCATTGGCCAGCGGAAACACTTACATTCAGGAGCACGACATTCGAATCGCCGGCCTGTCAGGAGGACTCAACCTCCTGAGGACGTGGAACAGCTTATGGCCTGCGACACAAAGCGCCTATCAAATCGGCATGTTTGGCCCTAATTGGCGTTCGACCTATGAGGAGCGCGTGTTCTTGGGTGCCGACAATTACATGAAATACGGCCGCAGCGACGGTAGTTTTTGGTCTTTTGGGTATAACGGTGGGAACTATAGCGTCGCAGCACCAGCAAACCTGTCCGCAGGGCTAGCCCCGGGATCGTCCTACTGGACGATTACGTTTCAGAGCGGTGAGCAGAGGCTCTTTGACAATTCCACTGGTCACCTAATTTCGATCATCGACCGAAACGGAAATACGACATCGTTGTCATACGACACGTCGGGCCGTCTCGTAACCGTGATTGACCCCGCATCGCGTCATTTATATTTTTCGTATGGCAGCGGAGGCGCGAGCTACCTAGTAAGCGGTGTCTCATCCGATGTGGGCATCTCGACCTCTTATTCGTACGACAGCCTAGGACGGTTGAGCCAAGTCACGGAGCAGGACTCGTCCACTCTCTCATTTACCTACAACAGCCAGTCCTTAATCACCCTCGTTGCCGACTCCATGGGCCACACTCTTAGTCACAAACTACCACACCAGCGGCAGGGGATTGACGGCTTCCCAAGCCAGCGGAATCAATGCCGTGACGGTCTCCTACTAACGCGGTCAACGGAAAAGCGAATCGTGTCTTCCCCAAAATTCAGCGCGCGCGGGGCTGGTGCCATGAGGCTAGGAAAATTGAGGTTGCTCGCGGTTGCCGCTTTGTTGCTCCTATCAGTTTTGATCTGCGGTCGCTCGCAAGCACAGTCGCCGACCGTCACCGGCTTGGCCCCGGTCTCCGGCCCCGTGGGCACGGCGGTAACCATCACGGGCACCGACTTCGGCACGACACAAGGCAGCAGCACGGTGGCATTGGCCGGAACAACTGCAACCGTCTTGAACTGGAGCGATACATCGATCGTCGCAAGCGTTCCTACCGGAGCCTCATCCGGAACCTTCTCGGTGACCATCGGAGGCACCCCGGCAACGAGTTCTTCCTTTACGGTAACGCTGCTTCCTTCTGGATGGTCCGATGCCGACATCGGCTCGGTGGGAGTCGCGGGAAGTTCTAGCTATGCAAATGGCGTGTTCACCCAGAATGGCGCCGGATCGGGGACTTTCTCCACGGCCACTGACGGAATAAATTTCCAGTACCAATCGCTGACGGGCGATGCTGCGATCATAGCGCGAGTCGTGAGCGTGCCAAGCGGCACAGCCACGCAAGCGGGTTTGATGATTCGAGAGTCGCTCGACCCAGGTGCGACGAGTATGTACGTCTTTGACTATTCGTCGGCGATTTGGACCACCGAGCGAGCCAGTACGGGGACGAGCACGTCTTACAGTTATTGGGGAAGTATTTCGCTGCCGTATTGGATCGAACTCACGAGAAACGGAGATACGTTCATTGAGAGCCGTTCACCGGACGGCATCAACTGGACGGAAGTCGGAACTCAGACGATTGCAATGGCACAGAATATTTACATCGGTCTGGCCGTCAGCAGCCGCGATACATCGTCTCTTTCGACGGTGACGTTTGACAACGCTTCGGTTAGTACACCTTCCAGTCTTCCACCCTCAATAACAAGTCTTTCTGCTACGACCGGCCCCGTCGGCACTCAAGTAGTGATCTCGGGATTCGGTTTTGGTGCGTCACAGAGCTATAGCCAAGTGACGGTTAACGGTGTCGTTGCTTCGGTTAGCTCCTGGACCGATGCCTCGATCACGATCACAGTGCCCTCGGCGGCAACGACCGGCCCCGTGCAGGTTTCTGTTGCTCCGAGTATGAATGACAGCAACTGCGTCACCTTTACGGTGACTTCACAGCCCTTGCCCAGCGGTTGGCTAGATGAGGACATAGGGTCGGTTGGTCTCGCCGGAAGCGCAACATACTCGGGCGGTTCGTTTACGGTGAACGCCGCCGGCAGCGGAACCTACTTTGCGACAACCGACCAAATCCATTTCGTATATCAGCCCCTATCCGGAGACGGCACGATCATCGCCCGAGTGGCAACGGTTCCCAGCGGCTCGGATGCGCAAGTGGGAGTAATGATTCGTGAAACGCTTGCGCCAGGAGCGAACCACATCTACGCCTTTGAGCGCGCGTCAGAAATTTGGACCACAGAGCGCACCACCACGAATGCCAGTACCTCTTATGGCTCCTTCATGAGCGCGACACTACCCTACTGGATTGAAATTATTCGCAGCGGCAACATTTTCACCGAGAGCGCGTCGCTCGACGGGGTGAACTGGGTACAGCTTGGGACCAGTCAAACAATTACAATGGCGCCGAACGTGTATATCGGTTTAGCCGTGAGCAGCCGAAGCACTTCAACTCTAGCGACGGTCACGTTCGACAATGTGTCGATAAGCACGTCATCCATTCCTTCTCCCGTGATTACGAGTCTTTCCACCACGACGGGGACGGTGGGCTCGACCGTAGTAATTCTAGGGTCAGGCTTCGGCATCTCACAAGGTAGCAGTTCGGCCACGCTAAGCGGTACGGCGCTGACGATCAATTCGTGGAACAACACGTCCATTTCAGCCACGATTCCCTCGGGCGCCACCACGGGACCGCTAGAGGTTTCCGTCGCTCCAGACATGAACGTCAGCAACTATGTGACTTTCACGGTTACCACGGATCCTCTGCCCAGTGGTTGGCTCGATCAGGACATCGGCCCGGTTGCGATCGCTGGAAGCGCCACGTATTCCAGCGGGTCATTCACTATGAACGCTTCCGGCGCAGGGACCATCGGCGAGACCGCCGACCAAATGCACTTTGTGTATCAGCCACTCTACGGTGATGGGTCGATTGTGGCGCGAGTCGTCAGTGTGCCGAGCGGCACAGCCACTCAGGCCGGAATTATGATCCGCGAAACCCTAAGCGCGAACGCTAGACGGCCTCCGCCGCCTACTATCAGAGCTTTATGCTTGTCTTGAATCGACGAGCACGGGCGCAAGCACCGGCTATGATGCCGACCTCTCTGCTACGCCACCCTACTGGCTGAAGTTAGTTCGTAGTGGCGGTACTTTCACGAGCTACGCCTCACCCGATGGATCGACGTGGACGCAGTTGGAGACGGGTTCCGCGATCACTATGGCGCAGAACGCCTACGCGGGACTAGCCGCAAGCAGTCGCGACAATACCACCCTACAGACCGTCACGTTCGACAATGTGTCGATTACGAGCGGTGCGATTCCCAACGTTAGCAGCCTGTCGCCGTACTCTGGAGGAGTCGGAACATCGGTCACGATAAACGGCACAGATTTCGGAGCGACGCAGGGGACCAGCACTGTAACGTTTAACGGAGTGCCGGCCGCATCAGTCACGAGCTGGGGTAACACTCAAATCGTGGCAACGGTGCCCTCTACCGTTCCAGCTGGTCCAGGCGCTGTCGTCCTGACCGTAAGTTCCGTCGCTAGCAACGCGACCATTCTGTTTACAGCTTTCAACCCAGTGATTACGAGCCTTTCACCGCCATCAGCACCTACGAACGGTCTGATCGCTGTGACTGGCTCAGGTTTTGGCGCAACTCAAGGAGCCAGCCAGATCCAGTTCAACGGCATTGCCGGTCACGTTCTGTCTTGGGGCGATTCCAGCATTTCGGTCCAGGTGCCGTCCGGTTCCACGACGGGGCCTGTAACTGTGACGGTCAACGGCTTCGCCAGTAACGGCGTGACATTTACGCTCACGAGCGCACTTTCGATCACGACGATCTCTCCAGCCGAAGGCGCGGTTGGCTCGACCGCAACGATTACTGGCGCTGGCTTCGGCGGGACGCAAAGCGATAGCGCGGTCACGTTTAACGGCACGCCGGTTAGCAGCATCGTCAGTTGGAGCGACACGTCGATTATCGCGACTGTGCCTAGTGGTGCGTCCACAGGTCCTGTAACCGTCGAAGTCGCCTCCGCCACGGTGGACGGGCCATCGTTCGAGGTCAGTGCTACGACAACGCTCACTGACTCGCTTGGCAACAATACCTCCTTTACGACCGTGATGGTTGGCGGGAAGTGGTATGTCTCGAACGCGACGGGATCGGGATGTTCAACTTGCACGTTGCGCGGAAACATCGCGAACACGTTCGACGGTCATGGAAACATCCTCTCCACGACCGATGAACTCGGATATACGGCTTCTTACTCTTATGACTCCAACAACAACGTGACCTCAGTTACGCAGCCATCCGTCTCGGGTGGAACACCGACGACTTCGTACACGTACAACAGTTTCGGTGAAGTGCTGACATCGACCGATCCGCTTGGAAACGTGACGACCAACACCTACGACTCGCATGGGAATTTGACTTCGGTCACCACTCCTGCGCCGGGGGGCGGTGCCGCAGCAAGCGTCACGCAGTTTGCTTATAACTCTCTGGGCGAGCTGACGCAGATCACCGATCCGCTCGGCCACGCCACAACATGACCTACACTTCGGCCGGCCTTATCGCTACAATTACCGATGCGCAGAGCAACGTCACGACCTACGCGTACGACAGCCAGGGCAACCGCACAGCGTCATCGACGCGCTCATCGCATCTGACGACCTTCGCGTACGACTCCGGTGACCGGTTGCTTGGGATCACGTATCCCGATAGCACGACCACGACGTTTCACCTACGACTATCGCGGACGGCGTACTTCAGCGACCGACCAGAACGGCAAGACTACAACCTACGCCTACGATGATGCGGACCGGCTGACTAGCGTGACCGATGCCGCGACTAATGTCACGCAGTACGCCTACGACACCGAAAACAATCTGATCAGCATCAACGACGCCAACGGCCACGCGACCTACTTCACGCTACGACGCGTTCGGCCGAGTGACCGCAAACCACATTCCCTCGTCGCACTCGAAACGTACAGCTACGACGCGGCCAACAATCTGACCTGCAAAACTGACCGCAAGGGCCAGACGATCAACTATGTCTACGACGCGCTGAACCGGCTGACGCAGAAGACTTATCCGGACACGACCAGCGTGGAATATGCCTACGATTTGGTGGGCAAGGTCCAGCAGGTGAACGATCCGACCGGAACGTACGGTTTCGCCTACGACAACATGGGGCGGCTGATCGGGACGACCACGCAGTACTCGCTTCCTGACCAGGCGACGTTCACGAACGCTTACACCTATGATGCCGCGTCGAACCGCACGGGCTTCACTGACGCCGGACAGCAGCACGACCACCTATGCTACGACACGCTGAACCGGCTGAGACGCTAGCGCCAACTCATGGGCGGGATCGTTCGGGTTCAGCTACGACGCGCTGAGCCGCCGGACGCAGATGACGCGGCCAAACAGTGTCACGACGAACTACACCTACGACAATTTGTCGCACTGCTGACCGTGCTGCACCAACTGGCCGGGAGTACTATTGACGGAGCGTCGTATACGCTGGATTCTGCGGGAAATCGAACGGCGAAGTGGACGACTTGGCGAACGTTACGTCCAACTACACGCTACGACCCGCTGTACGAGCTGACGCAAGTGACTCAGGCGGTTCGACACGACGGAGAGCTACAGCTACGATGCGGTGGGCAACCGCACGGCGTCGCTCGGGGTGTCGTCGTACACGAATAACTCTTCGAACGAACTGACGGCGACCTCGACGCGAGCTACACATACGACTACAACGGCAACACCCTGACCAGCACGGCCGGCTCGAACACTACGAGCTACACTTGGGACTTCGAGAACCGGCTGACGAGTGTGACTTTGCCGGAAACTGGCGGGACGGTGTCGTTTCAATACGATCCCTTCGGCAGACGAATCAAGAAAGTCTTCCAGTGCCGCGACCAGCATCTTCGCCTACGACGGCGACAACCTCATCGAGGAAGTCAACGCTACCGGTGCAGTCGTCGCTCGATATTCCCAGACCCAAAGCATCGACGAACCGCTGGCCATGCTCCGCAGTTCCACCACCAGCTACTACGAGGCGGACGGACTGGGCTCGGTCACTTCACTCAGCAATGCCGCCGGAGCGCTCGCGCAAACCTACACGTTCGATTCCTTCGGCAAGCAAACTGCGTCGAGCGGCTCGCTGACGAACCCATTCCAGTTCACGGGCCGCGAGTTCGATACTGAATCGAGCCTCTACTTTATGAGGGCTAGGTATTTCGATCCGACCACGGGAAGGTTTTTCCGAGGATCCCGCACGCTTCCCCGGCGGAATCAACTTTTACACCTTTGTCGAAGACAACCCGGTCAATCTAATCGACCCATTCGGGTTCTGCCCTTGGCAGGTGCATACTCGGCCTCTGAAGGGGCTTCCGGTGCTTCCACACTACTACTTCTACAACACCCAAACAGGCCAATCGATTGGCCTAGGTCCGGCAGGCGGCATCAGCGGAGGAACGGTAAAGGGCAGTCCCGTTCCAGGAAGCTGGGAGAGAAATGAAAAGCCGGGTAACAACCAAGGTGCAGTTCCTGACTGGGCTTGCAACTGCGTTGACAAAAAGGCGAAGAACCCCGGCAATCCTCCCAACTACTGCACTTACCAGGGGAACAAAAACACTAATCCGCACCCGCCCTGCACGAACTGCGCTGGTTGGGTGCTATCCGTTCTCCAGGATTGCTACAACCAAGCATACGCAGGCCAACAATGAGACGACTAAACAGGAATTATTGGCGACTTGGATGGGTGCTAGTGGTGAACAGCGCCGTGGTGGTTTTACAGTTGACAGGTCCACTTCGCGCGTATCACGACCAACAACTGCTCCATCAGGCCATGCGAACGGCTTCTCCAGTCTTCTCGTATTGGAAGGAACTGTTCAGTGACCCATGGGTGCCCGTTCTTGGGTGATCCTTTTAGTCGGCATTGTGGCGGAAGTACGTCGAAACGCTCTCAGTCCGATCTTCAACGTGGCTCCGTTCGCATTCTGGCTCGTTCTGGCCTTTCGCGACTCTTTTTACAGCAAGCAGCTTATCCTCATCTTTCCGCTCGCTGTGGTGATAGTGGTTGACCTCGTTTTCTACGCCCTTGCATTCCGGCGAAGGCGAGCCGAGGGCGGCGACCTAGGCTTGCCCAGTCGCGTTTAGTGTCCCAGCCGCCTGCTTGCTTCCCTGACGCTCTGCCAAACGGCGTTCCTGAGAGCGCACTGAGGGCCTGGCAGGGTCGGTTAACGCCGAGCGCCGGGGAGCGCTGGACGAGCGGTGCCTACGGCACCGGGATGAGGTAAGACACGTCACCCCTAAAAGGGTGCCGCACAGCAACCTTGGTTGCTGTATAGGAACCACCAAAAAATCAGCGACTTAGGAAAATCCGGGCGCTGCACAGCGCCGCGCGGTTCCTATACGGGAACTTGCTGAAAACAAAGAGCAGCAGCTAAAGGAAAAAAACGCCACTCGCCGCACGCCGGTGTCACTGCTTCTTTCGCGGAGTGCGGGTTGGAGGTTCATCCTTGAGAAGCTTCCGTAGGGTGTCTTTGAGTTGCTTTTCCATCCTGGCTTCGTCCCGTATGGTCAAGAAACTCGAAGCGATTGAAGAAAGACGGCTTATAGGTACGCCCACGGGTCACGAAATACCTTTTCAAGGGCTTCCCTGGCGGCTAGAATCTGCTGCCTCCAGCATGGTAACCGCGGAGCGAGAGGGCAAGTATGGTCTGGGCGCGTCTGCTGGCGTACGTCACCGGGGCGATCAACCAAGAGCTTTTGCTGAAGAACGAATACCTAGTGGCCGAGAACCGGATTCTGAAAGCGAAGGTAAAAGGGCGATTGGTCCTTTCTCGAGGCGAAAAAGCTACACTCGCCGAGATCGCTCACCGGCTAGGCCGCAAGGCTTTGGAAGGAGTGACCTCCGCGGCGCAACCCGATACGATCCTGGGCTGGTATCGGAAACTCATCGCCCGGAAGTTCGATGGGTCGAGGTTTCGTCGGCGAGCCGGCCGACCGAAGATCAACCCAGAGATCGAGAATCTCGTGGTACAGATGGCGAGAGAGAACTCCGGTTGGGGCTACGATCGCATCGTGGGAGCGCTGGCAAATCTGGGCCATCGGATTTCGGATCAAACCGTGGGTAACATTCTCAGGCGTCATGGCGTCTCTCCTGCTCCCAAGCGGAGGCAGACGGTTCGCTGGAAAGACTTCATTCGCTCGCACATGGCGGTTTTGGCGGGTGCGGATTTCTTTACCGTGGAGATCGTGACGTTTAGGGGACTCGTGACCTATTACGTGCTGTTCTTCATTCAGCTCGAAAGCCGGCGGATTTGCGTCGCTGGAATGACACCCTATCCAGATGAGGAGTGGATGAAGCAGCAGGCGCGAAACATGACCTTGGAAGACTGGGGATTCCTAAAGAGTTGCCGGTACATCCTGCACGATCGTGACACCAAGTTTTGTCTGTCGTTTCGGCAAACGATGGAGTCGGGAAACGTGGAGGCGATTCGGTTGCCCGCGAAGAGTCCGAATCTGAACGCCTATGCGGAGCGGTGGGTGAGGTCGGTGAAGGAAGAGTGCCTATCGAAGCTGATTTTGTTTGGAGAACGATCCTTAAGGCTGGCACTGCGGCAGTACGAAGTGCATTATCACGAGGAGCGAAATCATCAAGGCAAGCAGAACCGGCTGTTGTTCCCTCAAGACGAGAGTGAATCGGTGAGCTCCCATGGGGCAGTCAGATGTAAGAAGAGGTTGGGCGGGCTGCTGAGGTATTACGAAAAGCAGGCTGCGTGATCGCAGGAAGGAACCGGAGCTGGCAAAGGATGCGAGCAGAGGAGGGCAAGCTCTTACTCAACCGGTCGGCCCTTGTCGTCAAACCCAAGGAGCCGTTCCTTGATTGGCTGCACAAAGCTGACCCAACTAGTCATGAATTGGCGCTCCAGGACTTGGTTCTTGAGCCCACGGTCTACCTCATCCCGGAATGTGGGACAAGCGAAGAGGTTACGGAGGTTCTGCAGGAACTGTGCGAGGAGATTTTCATCGACCAACTCGATGGTTGGTACCGAGATCAGGCGACCTGGCCCCAGGACCTCAGTTTCGCCGTTTTCAGCCGCTGGTTTGAGCTCGAACATCATTCGATGCTGTTGGATCTGTGCGACGAGCCGCTCATCCGTGAGCCCTAGGCCTATCTATGACAGAGTCACCCCAGATTCATCGAATGAGTTTGTTGACCTTACGGCGGGACAGCCACCATGACGTGCGACCTCTCGGCTCACGGTCGATACCGGTCGCTCTAAACCCTTGGCAATCTCACGGATCGAAGAACCGGAAGCCAGCCCACGAGAGATTTCCTCGCGCTCACGCAGCGTGAGCGCGAGGAGCGCACGTCGCCGTACTGCCGGAGCAATCCCGCCGTGACGTGACACCAGACAACGAATGGAGGAATGTTCTTTGCCAAAAGCGCGCCCCATCTCATGCAGCGTCTGCCCCGCCTTCCAACGTCGCCACACGTCGCACTTCTGCTCCGCTGAAAGTCCAAACCGCCTTCCTTGCTTCATAAACACCACCTTTGAAAACAGCTTTATATCAGATGGTGTTGCATCGACCGGTTGACCTCGCAGCCCTAACCGGACAAGTGGGTCGTGGCACCCAAGTCGCCGGTTATCAGACCATTTCTTTCGCACCGCTCGCTGTGGTCGATTTCGTAACTACGAAAGCCTCAAACAGCCGAGATCTTCAACAGCCACCAGAGGGTCGAGCCGAGCAGCTTCAATCGAAAGCAGTTAACATTATGAACATTCGATGAATTTCAAATAGGCCTCGCCCCTGTCTTCGAACCAGAGGGTCGGGAGTTCGAATCTCTCCGGGCGCGCCATATTTTTCAACGACATCTGGACGTAAGGCCGCATGGTCTTTAGATACATGCAGTCGATTTTGAAGTGGGGCAAGACCTGGAATTGTCAGCCGAAAAGTCGCAAATTTGCAGGGACGCACTACCTCACTCACGGAAATAGCGGACAGGCGATTCTTTTATGCTTTCGACCCAGTTTGAGGGCCCTGGTTTCCACGGCGCCACCCATAGAGCAAGGCGGTTGAAAGCAGTCCCAAACTCAGGAGAACGAGTGACCCCGGTTCCGGCACATTCGTGTTTCCACCCGAACTTGTCGAGATATCCGCAAAAGCAGGCGAATCTCCCAGCTCATCCAGTGAAAATACCAGCGTGGATGGCACTACGGCGCAAGAGGGATCCGCGGATAAACCTATCG
Source organism: uncultured Acidobacteriota bacterium (assembly GCA_963800535.1). Classification (GTDB taxonomy): domain Bacteria; phylum Acidobacteriota; class Terriglobia; order Acidiferrales; family UBA7541; genus Palsa-295. The sequence goes on along the minus strand of CAWDBK010000013.1, from coordinate 104,465 downwards.
TTACCAGATTGTTGCCCGAGCCGTCCGTACTGGTCCCGTCTGTGAAACATGCGGCGTTAGGAGTGTCTGTCATGCAGTACTCTCCCGAAACACTCGAGAAACACGTGAGAAGGGCAACACCAGGAAAGAGTGAGCCCGTGCCCAGGCTTATGCTGGGCCCGAGGTTGACGGTGATTTGAGTACCTGGCGTCAGCGCGCCGAGGGATTCAATCAAGAGCTCAAAGTCTTCCGATCCCGGATCTGAACAGCCGACACTAAAGGGACACAGAACTTCTTCATTGAACGCGCCGCCGTCAACGGGATTCGACGGGTCGACAAAAAGTGTGCCCGAGGTCAGCGTATTCAGACCGGTGGACGACGTGTAAGCGATCGGAGCGCCGTAATTGGAAACCGACCGGATCGTAGTGGCGTTCGCCGACGTGGCGAACAAGATCAAGGCCCCGAAAAGTAATCCGGCCGCTTCTTTGATGTTCTTCACACTGTCCCCCTTGATGACGCTCGTGGAGTGCCCTAGGTTCTGCGTGCAATTTTAGTACCGGTCCTTGATCCTAGTACCGATGATCTGAATCAAGTAAAGGAATTGTAATCTTACAATTACGGGCACAGCTTTGGCGGCAGGAGGCGCCCTTTGCCAGCCAGCCGGCTGCGTGGTACGACGGCTTGCACATAATCAGCAAAAAACCGCACAAAGGCTCGATGCCGCCGCGGACAGTCGCAACGCCTTACTTTGCCTGAAGGTGCTCCGCTTTCGCCGCCACCAACAGATATCCGAACGCCTTGGCGTCGTGATCCAAGTCCCGCAAGGATGCGGCCGCCGACTTCGGATCGGACTCGGCCTTGATTTCCGCCGACGCCAGCCTCACGTCGAACTGCGGGCCCATCAGCTTGGCCCTCTTGGATTCGGCCAACTTCACGTCCAGTTCCTCCTGGGCCTCGGAAGCGTTGCCGTTGCGGGCCTTCAGGCGCGCCGCCGTGACCGCGATGGAAATCTTGATCGTGCGGTCCTGGGTGCCCAGACCCGCCGCGCTCGCGATTTCCTTTTGGGCTTCGGCGATCCTCCCCTGAGCCAGCAAAGACCTCGCCAAAGTATTTCGAGCGTCAGCCTCACTGTCCGTAAGTTTCTCGGCTTGAAATTCCTTGGTTGCCTCGCGGGCCAGGCTCTCTGATTCGGCGTTTTTCTCCTCTTCAAGAGCCAACTTTGCAAGCGAGAGCTGCATACCGGCAATGTTGGAATGATCTTCGATTTCCTTGAACAGCTTCGAGGCTTCTTCGTAGTCGGTGTGAGCTTCCGCTACCTTTCCCTTGACCACTTCAATGTCGCCCAGATTGCTGAACGCCGCTGCGGTAATACTCTGCAGGCGCGCGCTCTGCGAAGTGGCTAAAGCCTCGCGCACTTCTTTTTCGGCAACGGCCAAGTCGCCGCTTTGCAACGAGAGCGTGCCCAGATTCTGCAAGGTCGTGGCGATGCCGCCCCTGTCTCCCGATTCGCGCGCCGTCTTTAAAGCGTCCTCGTAAAAGGCTTTCGCTTGTTCGGTGTCACCCTGAGTGTTGAGATCGGAGGCAAGATTGTTTTCCAATCCCACGAGTTGCTGCCTGTCCCCGATTTCGCGCGCTATGGTGATGGCTTCTTTCTCATTTTTCTGCGCGGCTGCCACGTTCCCTTCCACAGCCTGAAGGTCGGCCACGTTCATCAGCGCGCCGATAATGTCTTTTCGGGAGCCAATCTGTCGCACGATGCCCAAGGCCTCCTGGCGCAGTTCCATGGCCTGGGATTCGTGGCCCTCATTTTTCATAATGGTCGCCAATACCGTCAGGATGCGTGCCTTGACCTGCTGACCGCCGGCATAATCAGCGGATTGGCTTCCTTGCTCGCAAGCGGCCTGGGCATCTCTTAGCTGGCCTAAAGCGAGAAGCGCAGCGCAATTCTGCCAATGTGCTTGGGCCTCCAGAAGACGGGCCCCACGTGCGCTTGCTTCCTGTGCCGCGCGGGCCGCGGAGCTTTGCTGCAGCTTGATGTCCGAAAGCGACTCGGCCGCGAAGGCCTCTGCCAGGTCGACACGAGGGTCTTCTCTCAGCTCCGGATGCGCTTGCAGCTGTAACAGCGTCGCGAGGGCATCGCGTCCCTTTCCGGCGGCGGTTTGAACCGAAGCCAGCTCAAGAGCGTAATCGGGGTTATCGTCGTACACGCCCCAAAGCGAACGGTAGATTTCAATCGCCTTATCCCAGTCAGCGGTCAACTTCCTGAAATGGCCCTCGATAGCGCGACGATCCAGCTGCGACAGTCCGTCCGAGAGATTTACCGCTAGCCTGGCTTCGTTCTGCGCATTTTCATCGTAGCCTAGGATTTGCCAGGCCTCCGCCAAGGCGTCGTGCGCCACCGCCAGCAGGGGCTCGAGGGAGACCGCCCTCTGCAGATCATCGCGCGCGCCGAGGGCGTCCATGGTTCGAAGTTTCGTGAGACCGTTCGCGTAAAGACGGAGCGCCTCCGGATTGGACGGAAGAGCCGCGCTGGCCGCCTTCGATTCCGCATCCGAAGGACCCGCCACGCCAAGTTTCTGTCGCAGGCCGGTGCCCATTCGCTTGAGCAGCTCGGACATCTCGCCAATATTTCCAGAATCCGAGAAAGTCAAAATCGTCTGCCCCGTCTGTGTTTCCTGTAAACGCAGGTCCACCCGCACCGAATCAACCGGGCGGCTCCCGGACGCCAAATAAGAGCCCACCACGACGTAGTCGCATCCGAGATTGGCGCGGATTTTCTGAAGCGTTCCCGGGTTATAGCTGGGCATTCCACCGAGCGAGAGATCGCTCTCCGTCCTCGCCACGTCTTCCCCGGTGATCGTGCGAATTCTCTCGCCCGCAGCTAATTCCGTGGTCAGCATTTCGGAGAGCGCCGTCCCCAGCCAGGCCTGATCCTGCGCCCCCAAATTCTCGAACCGCATGACGGCCAACGATTGGCGTTCGCTCACAGGCAAAGGTTGCCCGGTCGCCGCCGGCGCTTTCTTCGCCGGGTAGAAGCGATATCTCACCGCCGCCGCTGCCAGGATCGCGAGGGCAATTCCGACAAAGATCAAGACTGCTGGGAATGAGCGCAGGGGAACGATCGCGCGCCGGATTCGAGATTCCTGGGAAGGCTCCAGACCCGTGTCGACTGCCACTTCCATAACGCGGCCCAGTTCCGAATCGCGCCTCAAACGCTGCAAATCGGAGCACAAATCGGCGGCGTGCTGATAGCGAAGGTCAGGATCTTTCTCCAGGCTCCTGTCGATGATGCGCTCGAGCCGCAGCGAAACATCTGGATTCAGAATCCTTGCCGCCACCGGCGGTCGGCCGAGAATGGCTTCAAAGATCTCTGCTGAGGTGTTTCCCGAAAACGCTGGCCGTCCGGTAGCCATCTCGTAGAGAACCACGCCGAAGGAAAAAATGTCCGTCCGGCCGTCAAGTTCGCGTCCGCGCGCCTGTTCAGGCGACATATAGGCGATGGTTCCCGGCGTGGCGCCGGGCATGGTGAGGTTTTCCTCATCCACGGCATCCGCGTCGCGTGTCAGCGACTCGCCCGTGTGCATCGCCGATCGTTTGGCCAAACCAAAGTCGAGAATCTTGGCTTGGCCTCTCCTCGTCAAGAAGATGTTGGCAGGCTTGATGTCGCGGTGGATGATGCCTTCGGCATGGGCCGCATCGAGGCCGCTGGCAATCTGAATCCCCCAGTCGAGTATCTGCTCGGAAGGCAGCGGCCTTCCCGAAATGAGGGGCTTTAGGGTCTGACCGTCGAGAAATTCCATGGCGATGAAGGGCCGCGTGTCGTGCTCGCCGATCTCGTAAATCGTGCAAATATTGGGGTGATTCAGCGAGGATGCTGCCTGTGCCTCCCGCTCGAACCGGATCAGCGACTGTGAGTCGTTGACCACGTCATCCGGTAGAAACTTCAGGGCGACAAATCGATGGAGGGTAACGTCTTCGGCCTTATAAACAACGCCCATCCCTCCGGCACCAACTCTCTCGACAATGCGATAGTGAGAGACAGTTCGTCCGATTAACGATGGGGAATCCGACATTTCGCGCCCATCTTAGGTTTTGTCAAAAGCCAAGTCAACGAAGTGAACCTACCCTTTTGCCCGCGGCAAATATGAGCGAATCGGCAGTTATCAGGCCATTTCTTTTGTGCACCGCTCGCTATGGTCGATTTCGTAACTAAATTTCTACCCGATGAACGCTTGGAGCGATGCTGCCTTAACAGGGAATTGAATCCTCCAAGCATCGCGTATAAAGTACAGGTCACTTCCAAGAACAAATGTTCGTCTGTCGAATATAAGTGAAGATACCGGGAACTTGAGCAGCGCGAACGAAACGGGAGAACACGATGAGCCATTCACGCAGGGAACTACTCAAGACAGCAGCTGTAGCCGGAGCATTGGCGGGTCTATTCTCCAGGGCAGGCAAGCCGTCGGTTGGCGCCGCAGAGCTCCAGCAACCGGCTGCCGCCGCGACGAACCGGGCTCTTAATTATCCGCCAGAGGCTTATAACGGGCCATGGACCAAACTACGAGCGGTCAAAGAGAAGAAAGTGATCGACTTCCATACGCACTGCTGGGAAACGCCCTATCAGGGGAAGACCTACGCGGACGAGCGTGCGGCGCACAACAAGGAAGACTTCAAAGACTATACCGAAGATCTTATCGCTTCGATGAACCGGCTGGGCATCGCGCAGGTTGCGTTGTCTCCCGCATTCATCCCGTGGGAGAAATACAATGCGACTAGCTTCACAGCGCATCCCGACCGTTTTATCAAGATGACGTCAGTCGAAGTCGGAGACATGACTTCGGAGAATTACATCGAGCGGTTTGATCCCGTCGAGGCAGCGCGGATCACTCGTGAACAAGTGGCCCAGGGATGCCGGGGAATTGGAGAACATGGCGGCAACCCACTGCAATCACGCGGATTCGGAAAATACTCTGTGAAGGATCTCAAGCCGTACGTGGACGTGATTCTAGAATACGATCTCCCTGTTCTGATTCATTGCGGGTGGGGTGTGACGACCAATGTGTTCGCCAAGAATTACAGCGCGTCCTGGCATTGGGTGGAGCAAATGGGCGATCTGGCATCGGCATATCCGGATATGAAAATCATCATTGGCCACACCGGCGGTGCGCTTGCCAGACCCGACGGTTATGAAGCACTCCGACTGGCTTTCTCTTTCGACAATACCTATTGCGAGATGTCCAAAGCGCCTGTCGAGATCGTCAACGCGGCAGTGAAGGGGATTGGTGCGGAACGTGTGCTATTCGGTTCGGACTTTAACCGCCCGGAAGGCAAAACGTACGGGCCGCTGAACCAGCACTTCGTTTTTCAACAATGGTACAACCTCGATACCATCGCCGAATGCGACCTGACGGAAGACGAGCGGGACTTGATCCTTTATAAGAACGCCAGGCGACTATTCAAGCTGGACGCATAGCGCTGCCTGCCGTTCAGGCTTCGCTGATGAACTTGGTCAGGAGGCAGGCCTCGAGTCCTTCGATTCCTTCTTCCGAGCCGTGACCGCTTTCCTTTACCCCGCCAAACGGGGATTCCGGCACCGATATTGCGTAGGTATTCAAGCCCACCATTCCGGCCTCGAGCTGCTCACCGAGAAGTTTCACGTTCCGGGCGGAAGCAGTAAACGCAAACGCCGCGAGGCCGAAAGGCAGCTTGTTGGCCTCGCAGATGACTGCGTCAAAGGTCGAGAAGGGATTGATGACCGCTATCGGCCCGAACGGCTCTTCGCTCATAATTCGCGCTTTTTCGGGCACGTCAGAGATCACGGTAGGCGCATAGAAGTAACCGGGACTGAGCAAGCGCGAGCCGCCGGCCTGGATTTTCGCTCCGCTCGATCGAGCGTCGGATACCATGGCGTCAATCGCCGCCATGCGTCGCGCGTGAATGAGCGGCCCCATTTTGTTTTTTTCGTCCAGACCGTCGCCGACGGGGACGGCCTTGGCGCGCGCAGCGAAGCCTTCCACGAATTTGCTGTAGAGTTTTTCGTGAACATAAAAGCGTGTTGGTGACACGCAAACTTGGCCCGCGTTGCGGAATTTGGCCGCGACGGAGAGATCCAGCACTTTGTCGACATCAACGTCGTCGAAAACCAACACCGGAGCGTGGCCTCCGAGTTCCATGGTTGTGCGCTGCATCCGCTCCGCCGCCAACTTCATGAGCGCTTTGCCGACAGGAATGGAGCCGGTGAATGACACTTTGCGAATGATCGGCGACGCCAGTAGATACGAAGAGATCTCGCCGGGGATGCCGTAGACGATTGCCAGCGCCTTAGGATGAACCCCTGCGTCGAGAAGACAGCGCGCTACCGCCAGCGCGGACGCAGGCGTTTCCTCAGCCGGCTTTAGGATAACCGAGCATCCTGCGCCTAGCGCGGCGCCGATCTTGCGCGCAGGATTGCCGAGCGGAAAGTTCCAAGGCGCGAAGGCCGCCACAGGCCCGACCGGCTCTTTGACGATGGAAAGGCGAGTTCCAGGTGCGCGCTGAGGAAGCACGCGGCCGTAGGCGCGCCGGCCCTCTTCGCCATACCACTCGAAGATATTTGCCGCCATTCCGACTTCGATGCGCGTTTCGCCGAGGACCTTGCCGGATTCCATGGTCGCGATTCGCGCGATCGCTTCGGAGCGTTCGCGGAGGAGGTCCGCCGCGCGCTTCAGAATTCGTCCTCGTTCGTTCGGAAAAATTGCGCGCCACGCTTTAAAGCCTTCGTCAGCGGCGGCGAGCGCGCGATCCAGATCGGCCTTGGAAGCATGCGGCACTCGGCCGACCACCTCCTCGGTCGCCGGATTTGTCACCGGTGAGCTGTCTCGTTTCTCAGACGACAGCCATTCGCCGCCGATTAAGAGAGATAGTTCGGGATAAGCTGACGCTAATTGGGTAGGCACTTTGAGTGCTCCGGGAAGAAGATTCGTTTCGCGACTGGATGAAGCGCCTTTCCCCTGGGCCTGGGGGTGGTTGGCCCTGGGGAATTGGCGCTTCTTTACAACAACTTCGATAGCGGCCTTGGCGTTAGAGACCGGTCGAGTCGGCGCTCGGACCGGTCTCGTCCACCTAACCGGATGTTAGAAAATCAGCTTCAAGCCGAACTGAATCTCCCTGGCCGACGTGACCGTAGATGCGATGCGGCCGACCGATGCGACGGGCTGGCCACCGGCGTCGAAAATATCCGTCGATGAAGGCACCTGGAAGTTAGCGCGGTTCGCGACGTTGAACGCTTCCACGCGCAACTGCAAGTTGAGCTTTTCGGTGAGCTGGGTATTCTTGAACGCCGAAAAGTCCAAGTTCACAAGACCGGGCCCGACAAGCGAATTCCGGCGCGCCGTTCCCCGCAGGTTGAAGCAATCCGGAAAGGGCTCAACGGTCTTCGCGGAGCCCGTGCCGAAGATCTTGCTGGTCGTGTCGCAGTTCGCCTCCCAGAACGCCATATCCGGCGCAGCGGGAAGAGTGAAGCAGGACGCATTGACGTAGTGCACCGGGTTTTGGGGGTTGACGGCGGTGCGGCATCCAGGCCCGGTGATGCGATCGACGAAGCCGTTATTGGTGCTGCCGTAGCTCCCGGTGACGTTTCCGGACGTGCCCCAGGTTGGGGTAAACGGCTCCCCGTCGTTCATGCGGAAGATGCTGGAAACCTCCCAACCTTTCGCGATGAAGCTGACAAAATGATTATCTGTTTTCGGGCCGGGAATATCCCAGATGCCGTTGATTACCAGGATTCGTCCGATATTGAAATCGGACGGGCCGTAAACGAGATTGTGGAAGAGAGTCGGGAAATTCGCGCCGTTTATATCGAAGAGATCCGGGCCGCCAACCGAATTGGAGTAGCCGTTGCCCTCCGCAACAGACGACGTATCGTCCAGGCTCTTTTGCCAGGTGAATGAGCCCTGAATCTGAAGTCCGTGGGACATGCGCTTTTCGATCTGCATCACCAGCCCGTTGTAGTCGGAGTTCGACAACCAGTACGTCGCTTTTATGTTGCCGAAGCAGGGATTGATGCGTTGTTTGGGGCCGGGCTGAGGAACGCAGGCACCGTTGACGATTTGCGCTTTCGTGGGAGCGACGCTAATCGGGGCGGGCCACAGCCAACCAGCGGACGTAAGCGTCGGTTCGACGATATCGGCCTCGGTTGTCTTGGTGACCATGTGAACGCCGCGAGTGCCAACGTATCCTGCGCTAATTGAAACGCTGGAAGTGAGCTGGTGTTGCAGGTCGAGGTTCCACTCTTCCACGTAGTTGCGCTTCGGATGATCTTGGAACTGAGTGCCACGGAAGGTGAGTGAATTGCCAGCCAATTGGTCATAACCCGCCGTCGGGAAAAGGCCCGGTGTCGTGCCATTAAAGGTGGCCGCCCCGACCTCAAAAAACGGCTGCGCTTGCGCCCCCTGAGAGGTGATTTCGTAGTAAAGCGGCAGAATATCGAACATGCCAAATCCACCGCGAACCGACGACTTGCCATCGTGGAAGGGATCCCACGCGAACCCGACGCGCGGCTCGAAGTTCCGGTATGTCGGATTCTGCCAGAACGGATTTCCAAGCGACGGAGTGGTCTGGGCTAAGTTCGCCAGATTCGAGACTTTGCCGTCCATTTCGTGCGGCACGGTCGACATTTCGTAACGGAGGCCAAGGTTCAGGGTCAGATTGGGGCGGAATTTGAAATCGTCCTGAACGTAGCCGGCGACGATGCTCTGATGGATGTGGCGCGGAGTGATAGTGCCCGGGATTTGAGCCGATAGCGAGGTCGGCTCGTCCTGGAGGAATTGCGACAAGCTGCTAAATGCCCAGGTGCCGCCGGTTTGGGTGCTGTTGTCGTAGTTTTGCTGATCGTGCTCGAACGCGAACCCGAACTTCATCGAGTGGCGCCCCTTCGTCACAAACAGATCGTCGGAGAACTGATAGGTATTGAAGAAATTGAAGCTGGAAGCCTGAGTTCCGACGCCACCGGGATTCGATGTGAAGCCCCCGCTTATCGAAATAACGGCTTGGCCATCGACGCCTGGTACAGTCGCGCTGTCCGGATTGTTGGCTGCGGGATTGATGGCTCCCAGGCCGATACCGATAGGTGCGGTGAATCGCGTGTAGCCGACGCGGGCCGTGTTGAGCAGCGCGGAGCTGAAAACATGCGTTTCAGCAACGGTACCCAAGATGCGCTGGGTGATGTTGCCCAACAATTGGTTGGCAAAGGTGTCCGGGAAGGAACCAACCGCACGGTCAAACTGGAACGTGCCGTTCAGAGTGTCTGTGGCCGACAAAATTCTATCGATGCGGGCGTCGACGAAATTCTCTTTGATCACGTTCTGGGACGCAAAGGCGTAAATGCCTTGGTCCGGCGTGATCATGGCGCCGTTCGGTGTCGGATACAGTTTCAGCGCCAATTGAATTTGCGGGGCAACCGTCACGTCGCCAGTCGAGAGAATGCCTTCGTGAGCGTTTGCGGATGGCACAAGGTCTTGCACCGTTGTACCGAGAGACTGACGCAAGCCCTCGTACGCAACGAAGAAGAACATTTTCTTCTTGAAGATAGGTCCGCCCACGGATCCGCCAAACTGATTGCGACGGAAGGGAGGTGGGCCGCTGGCCGGATCAAAAAAATTCCGCGCATCAAGCGCGCTATTGCGCAAAAACTCAAATGCGCTGCCGTGAAAATCGTTCGACCCGCCTCGGGTTACGGCATTGACTACGCCGCCCGCTTCGCGGCCATATTCAGCAGCCTGGTTGTCCGTGATGACGGAGTATTCCTGGATCGCATCGACGCCCAAGTTGCCGCCGCCCGCCTGGCTGCCGGGGCCGGCGTTGAATTGATCGTTGATGCCGACGCCGTCGATTCGATAGCTATTCTGTTGAGGGCGCCCACCATTAATTGAAATCTGGACTCCGCAGCCACGATTGCAGGATCCTGAGGTTGTCTCGCCGGACGTCGTCTCAATGACCGATACACCACGCTCCAAGTTCGTGAGATCTGTCCAGCTTCGGCCGTTGAGCGGAAGATCGACGATCGTCGTTGAATTCACGACGGCACTGATTTCCGAGGAAGTGGTTTCAACGGACGGCGCCTCGCCGGAGACTTCGACTTTTTGGGCCACTTGGCCGACCGACATCGTTATGTTCATCTGCTGACTCTCACCCACCGTCAGCGTGAAATCACTGCGGACTTGAGTCGCGAATCCTGAGGCAGTGACCGTGATCGTGTACGTACCGGCCCCGAGATTCGGAAGCGTGTAAAAGCCGGCTGAGTCGGAAACAACATCCCGCGAGGCATCCGTAGCGAGGTTCTTGCAAGAAATCTGCGCGCCGGCAATGGCGCCGCCAGAGGCGTCGGAAATCGTGCCCGTCAAAGTCGCGCCGACCACCTGCGCGCTCAGAGTCGCAAACGAGCCCGTTGCCAGCAGCAACACCACAACCACCAACGAAGCAATCGTGATTCGCTTCACACTTCCAAGCATGTAAATCCTCCTTGCGATCCCATGAACATTCCGCAGAAACGACCAGCCCGCTGCGAATGATCTGCTTCACGGCACTCCGTTACGCGCGGCCATGCTGAAGGTGACAGAAACGAAGTGGGGAAAGCCGAGCGCCTCACTTGAAATGGCGCGTGCGGACGTGCGTGGGTCGAATCTCTGTAGACCTACAAATTGTTGCGAGACCCGCCCCGAAACCCCAACCCCGTTTGATGTCACCGCCGAGTTGTTCGTGATACGAACTCTTGTTCGTAATGCAACCACGATGGGCGGCATGCTAATCCGAGCCGAAAACACTGTCAAGAGCTAAAAAGCCTGGAACCGAGAAAGCTGATTCTTCGAATTAGTTCGCCACGTGAATTTCGATACAAGACCCCAACCGCGGCGCGTTGTAGCGCTCGAGTACCCCGAAGTGAATCGCTTGAGTGCGTCCAATTTTGAACTCGCGCCTTAGTCCAGACCTGAATTCGCGGCTATCGAAAATTGGCGATGACCCACCGAGGGAAGCTTGGATTTGTCGATCGTGGAGAAACCCTACTCGAACTGGTGGCCCAATTGTCTCACGAGCCCAGGGGACAGCTACCTCAACATTTCGATCACAGACAACCAACCCCCAGCGTGGCTCCAACCCGGGGGAGGACTCGAGCCACGCCGGAGGTTGTGAACTATCCAGCGGGGTGGCGCCGGATAGTCTTTGGGGGGATTAATCCGGGTCGCCGCCTCCCTCTGATGAGCGCCGTGATCCTTCAGGCCGGCTGAGGTTGAGAGGAACCGCTCCAGGAACGAACTCGTTCCGAAAAACGGCGCCACCCTTCATCACGAACTTGATGTTCTGCATGGTCGTGATGTCTTTGAGGGGATCACCGGGAACCGCCACGATGTCAGCGAACCGGCCCTTCTCCACGTATCCGACATAGTCGGGCAAGTCATAGTTCAGTGTCGCAGCTGCGTTACTGGTGGCAGTTCGCAGCGCGTCTGCTGGGCTCATTCCCCACTTCACATAAATGGGGAACTGCCAAGCCTGGGTGCCGTGGCCATATTCATAAGCGCCGCTGCCGAAAACTTCTTTGATTCCGGAGGCGGTGAGCCTTTTGAAACTCTGCTCCGTGACGGCGAAAATGGTCCGCTGCCCGCCTGCGGAATGCGCAGTCGAGGCCAGATTCCCGGCCTCCATGCCGCCCGCCAGGTCCCATAGTGTCTGAATTACCGGCCTTTGCTTGCCATTGTCCAGCGGTACCTTGAACAGTCGGATCGTCTCGTCATCGAGGCCGATCGCACCCGTTACACCCGCTGCGACGTGCATCGGAATATCAATGCCTGACTCGAGCGCGACGCGCAGTCCTTCTCCGCCATACGAGTGAGTCGCTACGGTCAAGCCTCGACGGTGAGCTTCGACAACACCCGCGCGGGCTTCTTCCAGCGACATCGACGGATAGGAGTTCATCTGGCCGTTTGGTTTGAACGCGCCTTGGTTCGGTGTGAGCTTGCCTGGCTCAGGATCCGCCCGGTCAGCCCAGTATCCCGATCCGGAATAATCGTCGGTCGTGTACATCTTCACCAGATCGACGCCGTAGCGCGCGTGCTCGCGAACCGCTTGGGTCATCAACCACGGCGAATTCGTATTGCTGGTCACTTGCCACGTGGGCGATCCGACGCCGAAACCAAACGGCTGCGGCGTCGAGGGAGCAGCATAAACTCCGTGGCCTGGATTTAGGTGCGGGCCGGCAACCTGCAAGCGCGGGCCAGGAATCCAGCCTTTGTTGATGGCATCGCGTAGTTCAACGCTGCCGTACGTGTCGCGCGAGCCCATGTCCGTAAGAGTGGTGAAACCGCCCATCAAATCCCGTAGCGCAAAATTCACTGCTCGCACTTCGCGGCGAGCCTCATTCGGGGCTTGAGGCGTGTTGAAGAGATGGACGTGCATGTCGATCAAGCCGGGGAGAACCGTCGCTTGGCTGAGGTCAATAACTTTTGCTCCGGCCGGGATCTGGACCTTGTCGGCCGGTCCGACGTCAACGATCTTGTCACCCTTGATGAGAATGACCTGGTTGAGCAGGTTGGTGCCGGATCGCGGATCGAAGAGGCGGCCGGCCTTGATGGCTACTCCGCCCGGTGGAGGCGCTTCGACATTTAAGCTCGTTGCAGCATCAAAAGGGATGCCATCCGGCTTGGGAGTTTGAGCCCAGGCCGTGCTCGACGACCCGCAGAGCAGAGCGAGTGCGAATAACCAAAACATCGTTCTTGGTGAGACTGTCCTTCGCATTGCAGCAATCCTCCTAAGATATCCCGCAGTCCACATATCGCCGTTCAGCGGAACTCAAGCGGCACGGAATTGATCGGGATCTAACCTGCGGGGCGGTCGACGGCGCCGTATCGCGGAAACCATCGGCCCCACTTCCTGGCGCCATGCGCGCCTATTTCCTTGCATGAAACAAAGAGCGATTCGGCGGGCCTCCGTATAGCATTCGCCGCACAATGGTGTCAAGAAATTTGTTTGTTATACGAACGTTTGTTTTATTAGAGAACATAATTGGTGTACAGTCGCGTTGGCGATTGTTCGGGTGGGAACGGGCATGGCTTCGCTGCTCCCTTCGCAATCGAAATCTTCGATAACAGCGGAAAGGTTTCGCGTGAGGAAAATCGACATCTTTAACCACATTTGGCCCCACAAATATTACGAACGTTTGTTGAGACAGGTCGGGACGATGACCGAAATCACGAAGCGCAGCGGGGCGATCCCCATGATGATTGATTTAGACGTGCGGTTTCGCGTGATGGATACGTTCGGCGAATACCAACAAATTCTTTCCCTGGCTGCTCCGCCGCTCGAGGTGCTGGGCGGGCCGGACGTTGCGCGCGAGCTTTCGAAAATCGGCAGCGACGGAATGGCTGAGCTCTGCGAAAAATATCCTGATCGTTTTCCGGGATTTATCGCTTCCATTGCTATGACGGACGCGAAGGGCGCGGCCGAAGAAGCGCGCCGCGCGGTCACAGATCTCGGCGCATGCGGAATACAAATCTATACGAACGTCGGCGGCAAACCGCTCGATGCGCCAGAATTCCGGCATATCTTCAAGACTTTCGAGGCGCTCGGCAAGCCGGTCTGGATTCATCCCGCCCGCACCGCGCAGTTTCCTGATTATTTGACGGAAGAATTGTCGCTCTACGAGATCTGGTGGACGTTTGGTTGGCCGTACGAATCGAGCGCGGCGCAGGCGCGCCTGGTGTTTTCAAAGATGATGGACGAAATGCCCGGCCTGAAATTCATCATTCATCATGCCGGCGGCATGACGCCGTTCTTCGAAGGCCGCGTGGGACCAGGCTGGGACCAGTTGGGTGCCCGTACCAGTTTTCGCGACTACAAACCCCTGCTGAAAGAACTCAGGAAGCGGCCGCTCGACTACTTCAAGGATTTTTACGTGGACACGGCCACTTTCGGTTCCATCGCCGCGCTGGAATGCAGCTTGAGTTTCTATGGCATAGATCACGTGCTGTTCGCCTCCGACGCGCCTTTCGATCCGGAAGGTGGGCCCATGTATATCCGCGAAACGATTCGTTGCATCGAGGCGCTGGACGTATCCGCGAATGATCGTGAAAGGTTGTATTACAAGAACGCGTGCACGTTACTAGGGATTAAGTAGCTCTTTGGACCGTGAAACCGCACAGCACTGAAATCAGTTTCATGTAGGCGATACTTTCGACTCTTTCTGGCTGGGGGAGGGTTCATGGCGGACTCGCAGGCTCGTTCGTGGTTCACCCGCTTGGAGCCGAAGCAGTGGCTCATTTTCGCGGTGGGTGGTATTGGGTTCGGTTTCGATACCTACGTCCTGCTCATTCTGAGCCTTGTCGTTCAACCAGCACTGAGCGAGATGCTGATCGCGAAGCCGGGAAGTCCCATCTTCAATATGTGGGTCGGTCGGCTTTTCTACATCCCTGCGGTTTGCGGCGGCATATTCGGTTTGTTGGGCGGCTACTTGATCGACCGGCTGGGGCGCCGTCGCCTGATGTACTGGAGCATCCTCGCGTACGGGTTTGCTACTGCCGGAGCGGCTCTGGCCACGACGCCCTATCAATTGCTTCTGCTACGGTGCGTTGCTTTCGTCGGCGTGTCCATAGCATTTGTTTCCACCCTTGCTTGGCTAGCCGAGCTGTTTCCCGAACGCGAAGAACGCGAGGGCGTGATTGGATATTCGCAGGCGTTTGGTTCGACAGGTGGGCTGCTGGTCAGCGGCGCTTATTTTGTGGCTGTCACCTTGAGTCAGCGCTTGCCGGTCATTTATGGCGGGCATGCTGCCTGGCGATACACACTCTTAACCGGATTGGTTCCGGCTCTACTGCTTCTCATTACTCGCCCGTTTTTACCCGAGTCTCCGATCTGGTTAACCAAGAAAAACGAAGGGACTCTTCAGCGGCCCAGGTTCAGAGAGCTTTTCAGTCCGGCGTTGAGAAAGACCGCCTTCCTGACGACTCTCATGACCGCGTGCGCGTACGCGGGATCTTTTGGCACTCTGCAACACGTCGCGCGAATCGTTCCGGGTCTGCCGTCTGTTCGCGACCTGCCCCATATCGCGCAGCAACAGGCGGTGAGCGGATATCAAGCGCTCTCGGAATTTGGAGGTCTGTTTGGACGATTGATTATGGCCTACCTCGTCGTCCGAGTGATGAACCGAAGGCGCCTGCTGCAGGCCTTCATACTGCCGGGAGTTCTGCTCGTTCCGTTCGTGTTTTTCCTTCCAGCGCTGAGCGATATGAACATGTCGCGCTGGGGAATATTCGCGATTGGTATCGTAGTCGTAGCCCAGTTCACCTTCTGGGGGAATTATCTGCCCATGGTCTACCCCACACACTTGCGTGGAACCGGTGAAGGGTTGTCGGCAAATGTCGGAGGCCGCATGCTGGGAACGTCCGCCGCGATGTTGACGACATCCATCGCCAATTTCGCGCCGGGCGGAACGACATTCCGGCAGTTGGCATTTGCGGCGGGCGCAGTGGGTCTGCTGTCCTTTGCGGTTGGCTTGGTCGCCAGTTTCTGGCTGCCGGAACCGCCGAAGGAAATCCTGGCTGACTAACGCTCCACTAAGTACACCCCAGAGGATCTCAAAAACGGCAAAATAGAGGGCGCGCCGCTAATTAGAAAGACGACAGCCAAACATCCAGTACCACGCTGCGACGTTCAGTCTTCAAAATCGTCATTGCGTTTTCCAAAGCAGGATCGACCTCGGATGGATGGCGTACGGTTTGCGCGAACGCTCCTCCCGCCGCCGCGGCGATACCCGCATAATCCGGTGGGGGATCAAACGTAGCGCCCAGATCGTCCGTTCTGCTCGCGTGGCCGTCGGGGTGAACCGATAGCGTCGCCTGCTTGGGCGCCTTCCAGCCGCGGTTGTTGTATACCACGTGCAAGAAGGGCGTTTGATAATGCCGCGACATCCAGTGCACCGAGGACGGCGCCGTGAACATGTACGTTCCATCGCCAGTCAGACTCACCACCGTCGCTTCAGGTAGTGCCATCTTGATGCCCACCGCAGCGCCACCGTTCCATCCCAGCGACCCGCCGCCGCTGGTAAAAATGCTTCCAGGTCGGTTGGCGCAGATATGGTCGAACATCGCTCGGTTGTTGGTCACACCTTCGATTAAGAATACGGTGTTCTTGTCCGTGTGATGCCGTACCCGCGCGGTGATGTATTCCGCGGTGATAATCTCCGCCTTCGCGTGCTCCTCTTCGATCTTGTGCAGCTGGACGCAACGCGCCTGGCTCATCTGGGCGTATATATGGCGCCTTTGTTCAACCGCTGCTTTGTCGATCACGGCGTGATCGAGTAGCTCATTGATTTGCTCGAGCGCAATACTCACGTCAGCGCGAAACGACTTCTTCACCGGGATATACCAGAGCGGTCTGCGCTCCTTCAGAGGATCGACGTCGATGTGGTAGACGGTCGTGTCCTTCGACGCCCGGCTGACCACCGGAATCCAGGGTACATCGCTATCTAGAATCAGAACCCAATCGGCCTGTTCCAGTGCGGCATTCTGGCGTGGCTCGCTCCACGTATTGCCTTGATAGAGTGGATCGTCCGCTGGAAAATTCATCGTTTTTGGCACCGACTCCAGAAAGCCGATCGCCAGCCGCTGGCACAAGCGAATCAGTTGCTTCACAGCGGACGTTTTCCGTCCCAAGTACGACGAGACAACCAGCGGACGTTTCGCCTTGAGCAGATCGTTCACGACAGTCGCAACGTCCCTCGGCGCCATGGCAATCGGCGAAACCGGCTGCCAGTCGTGCACATTTAGACTAACCGGCGAAACCTCTTCGGACATGACTTCCCTCGAACCCGTCAAATAAACGGGTCCCTTCGGATCGCTGTTTGCGAACTGCATCGCGCGAAGCACCAGCTGTTTGATGTTCTTGCCGGTCCGAATTTCGTTTTCGTAGCGCACATATCCGCGAACCAATCCACGCTGATCGAACACGTCTTGAATCCACTGTACGTATTCATTGCGAGTGCCCGTGAGTTCGCCTTCCTGCGTAATCGGTGAGACTCCGGCAAAAATGAGAACGGGCGCTCGACCGTTGGCGGCATTATGCACAGCGCCGCCCAACGACTGAGTGCCGCACTCGACGTGCACGAGGACCGCCTGGGCTCTGCCGGTGGCTTGCGCAAATCCTTGCGCCGCACTCAATGCGACCATTTCGTTCGGGCAGGTAATCAACCGTGGAAAGGCTCTGCCGTTCGCTTGTCCCTCCGCGAGGCTTTCTATGATCGGGGGATGGTCGCTGCCGAGATTCGCGAAAATATGAGTAACGCCCGCTTCAGACAAAGCTTCCAGGAAGGCCGTGCTCGCGGTATACATGACGATATCTTTGCTGGTCCCTTTCTGTTCGTTCGATTTCCCTGCCATCCCTGAATTGCGGATTGTTCGCGAAAAGTTGAAAGCGGGCCCGTCCGCTCTTGACGCGGCCGAATAATTTTCGATCACATTTTCCTTGACAGCCCTAAACAGCGCTCATACGATGCGCCTGCTGTTTGTAGCACGCACGTTAGTTCGCATGCTGAACATATCACAACTCGGCTCTTTGAAAGAATCTGATTTACATAAAAACTGGTCCGCGGATGCGGGCGATTTCGAAATAACTTTTTCGAAACGTGCCTAGCGAAACTGGGTGTCGGGGAGAATCGCTATGACTTTCGTTAATTTGCTGAAGGCCACGGCTCGACTCACTCTTCTTCTGCTGGTCCTCACAGCGACTGCCGTTTCAACCTTCTGTCAGGGAACTCAAAGTATCAGCGGCACCGTCAAGGACCCAAGCGGCAGCGCCATACCGGGCGCTACAGTGACCGTCACCGCAACGGATACTGGGAGTGTGCGTACTTTCACGACGGACGCATCGGGCGGATACGCCGTCCCGAACCTCTCGGTGGGCACTTACACTGTCGAAGTGAAAGCTAACGGCTTTTCTTCCGAGGTGCGGTCCGGCGTGGTCCTTCACGTCGGCGATCAGCCAGTGATCGACGTCCAAATGAATGTTGGCTCCATGGCGCAGACAGTGGAGGTAGCTAGCGCTGTACCAACGATTGACACCTCAAACGCCGTTGTGGGTGGAGTGGTTGAGAACGAGCAGATTGAGAACCTTCCTCTGAACGGAAGAGGTTTTGCTGACTTGGCCGTCTTGCAGCCTGGCGTGGTATACGCGAGCACGGGCGCGCGTTCGCTGAGCGCGGGCTTCGGCCAGAAAATCTCGATTAGTGGAATGCGGGTTTCGTCGAACGATTACACGCTGGATGGACAGGATATCGACAATGCGTATAACGACATTGGGAATCCGACCGGAGAAGCGGCTGGCATCGACGCTGTGCAGGAATACGAGGTAGTCACGAACCCGTTCAGCGCGGAGTATGGACGAACAGGCGCGGGCTTAGTTCAAATCGTGACCAAGTCAGGAACGAATGATTTCCACGGCACCGCGTATGAGTATTTTCGCAACAAAGTTCTGAATACCCGCAATCACTTTGACCCCGCTTCCGGGCCGCCGGCATTTGAGCGCAACCAGTTTGGCGCTACCTTGGGCGGCCCCATAAAAAAAGACAGAACTTTCTTTTTCGTTAATTACGAGGGCCTGCGGCAAATATTGGGAGCTACCACGGTACTCACTGTGCCGGACGCCAACGCCCATCTTGGCATTTACACTCCGACGATGGCGAACGTAGGTGTCGACCCGAAGGTCGCTCCGTATCTCGCTCTGGCTCCCACAACGGGATTGTACTGCCCGGCGCTCAAGGGCTGTTCCGCTGGGACTGCACTCTTCAATTACGTCACAGCCACTCCCACGGACACAAACTACGGCCTCTTTCGTGTGGATCACAAAATCAACTCCACGCTCATGCTGTGGGGAAGATATTCTTTCGATAGCGGGCGACAGCTGCTTCCCAAAGACTACGTCTTTACAACCGTGAATCTGACCGCGTCGAAGTATGCTGCCGTCGGGCTGGACTGGACAATTACTCCCACGGTCGTTAACACTTTCTCCACATTCTATAACCGGTCGGTCTCGGCGGTTTACGACACCGGCGCCGTGGGCTCGACTCCAGCCGAGCAATCGCTCTTTGCGCTCACTCCGTTTCGGGACGCTAACGGAATTTCCTACATGTTCTATAACGCGGGCCCCACGACCGCGGTTGGTGGAGACGGGATTCGCACCGACATCTGGTTCAACATACTCCAATTCAAGGACGATTTGACTGTGCTGAAGGGGCGTCACAGCCTTCGCTTCGGAATCGATGCAGAGCACCGGCAGACGAACATCTTCACCAGCATCTATGGCGGCGGTGATTTTGCATTCCAGAATGTGATGACTTTCCTGCAGGATACGCCGTCAACCTATAGCGGACTCTTGCCTGCGACACAGCCGCAAGACAGCGACGTGCAATGGGTCGTCGGAGCCTATGCGCAGGACGACTTCAAATGGACGCCCAAGTTCACCCTGAATTTCGGACTCCGATACGAGCCTGACAGCGTGCCCACGGTCGCCGCGAACAAAGTGGCGGAATTCCGCGGCAACAATTCGAGCGATCCTCTTTACCAGCACATCAACTTGCCTCTTTCGGCTGTCAGCGTGGGGAATCCGTTTTACATCAATCCGTCTCGCAAGAACTTCGCTCCGCGCGTCGGATTTGCGTGGGCCCCGATTAATGGCACGGTTATTCGCGCTGGATACGGTATTTTCTTCGACCACCTGATCTCCTACGATTGGCTCACCGCGATCGATCAGGACGCTCCGATTTTCCAACGAGGAAGTCTGGTCGCTGCCCAATTGCCGCCGGGCACGAAGATCGATTTTCCAAACACTTTTACCACTCAGCCGACTCTGCTGGGAAGCAGCGCGTTGTTTACGAACGGAATAACTTTCTTCCCCAAGCAGCCTCTGATTCAGGAATTCACTCTGAACGTGCAGAGACAGTTCGGTTCGAATAAGGTGTTCGAGATTGCTTATGTGGGATCGCAGGGCCGGCACTTGCTTCGCAATGACGATTGGAACGTAATCCGGATACCGACGCTTGGGCCAACCGGTCCGCAAGTCGTCGGTCAGGTACCCGAATCTGAAGCGAGCTCTCTGTTCTGGGGGCCGACCGCCCCGATTCGCAATACGGCATTCGATTGGATGAAGGTCACGACCACCGACGCAAATTCCTTCTACAACGGCCTTACCGCTTCGTTTCAGCAGAAGTACTCTGGCGGTCTGGCATATCAGGTTTCGTACACCTACGGCCGTTCGACTGACGATGCGAGTGACATCGTAGGCGCCGTGGACTATACGAACGGCGCAATTGGACCGTATCGCGACGCTTTTTTGCCTGCGATAGACGGCAGGGGACTCAGCAGTTTCGATGTTCGGCAGGCCCTGGTCATGAACGTGGTTTATCAAGTGCCGTGGGGCCGTTCTCGACAAGTGGAAAATAAGGCGGAGGCATTCTTTATCAGCGGTTGGGAAGTCAGCGGCGTCGGTAAGATCCAGGGCGGCTCGCCGTTCAACGTGACCGGGAGTCTCGATTCAGCGCAGCGAGACAAAATCGCCGCCTGGCCGGCTCTGAGCGCTTTACCGCCAGAGCTGGTGGGATCGTCGTCGCCGCAGGAAGTCCACCCACAAAATCCCAACAACTATTTCAATCTCGCCGCGTACACCCTTCCGGCGCCCGGAACTTTGGGCGATGTGGGTCGCGACCAGATCATCGGCCCGGGCTTAGTCGACTTCGATTTCTCTCTTCAAAAGGAAGGCCGCATCGCATCCGTCGGCCGAGAGGGGCTACGACTGCAATTCCGATTCGACATGTTCAACGCGTTTAACCGGGCAAACTATTCCGAGCCGAACGGAACTCTGTACACCTCGGGGGGAGCCGCCGCCTGTACGGGCACTCCTCTTCCAGGCGCCAATTGCATCGACGGGCAATCCTTTCCGCAAAACACGGCCGCTGGAACGATCGTCAGCACGGTTACGCCGTCGCGGCAGTTGCAGTTCGCCTTGAAGCTACTGTTCTAGTGCCAGCGATAACGAAAATCTGATCCTGGATCGTTGTTAAAGGAGGAATCGTGAATAGCTCGCGTAGAAACTTTTTGAAAAGCGCGTCGGTGACAGGTGCGATAGCCGGCGCATTGCCTTCCTTGGTCAACGCCGCCGCGGCGCAACCGCCGGCAGGCGCCTCCCCGCAGAGTTCCGGAAATCTCCCACCCGAAGCAACGAACGGCCCGTGGCGTAATTTGAGGGCTGTCAAAGCAAAGAAAGTCTTCGACTACCACACGCATTCGTGGGAAACGCCCACACAGGGCAAGAACTATACCGAGGAGAAGCGCATGCACGACCTCGATCAATGGAAGGATTACACGCCTCAGCTCATTGCTTCGATGGACGCGCATGGTGTCGCTCAGGCAGCCCTCTCCCCGGCGTTCGTGACCTTCGAGAAGTACATCGACAGCAGCTACAAGACGAATCCCGATCGCTTTATCAAGATGACGAGCATGCTCACCGATCGCACCAAAGGCCGGATGAGCGAGGTCACGGTCGAGGAAGCCACCCAGATTCTCAAATCGCAGATCCAGATCGGTTGTAAGGGAGTTGGCGAAGGCGGTTTTTTCTGGGGGCCAGCGGGAAAATATACAGTCAAGGAACTGAAACCATTCGTCGATGTGCTGCTCGAACACGATATGCCCGTTTTAGTTCATTCCGGATGGGCGGTTACCGGCACGGCTTCCAATTATGGTCGCGGATACTCTACGGCGTGGCGATGGGCCGAAAAGTTCGGCGACCTTATGAATGCCTATCCGGATCTGAAATTCATACTTGGCCACACAGGTGGAGCGATTGCGATCCCGGACGCTTGGGAGGCCATCCGCTTGGCATATTCGTTCGACAACTGTTACTGCGAAGTCTCGAAGTCTCCGCCGGAGATTATTACAGCGGCCGTTCGAGGCATCGGTGCTGAGCGCGTGATGTTCGGCTCGGACTTCAACCGTCCCGAACCCAAAACCTATGGCCCGCTGAACGAACACTACGTCTTTCAGCAGTGGTACACGCTCAATAACGTTGCTAAAGCCGACATCACCGAGGACGAGCGCGACCAGGTTCTCTACAAGACGGCCCGTACGCTGTTGAAACTGCCTCCCGCCTAGAACGGAGAACCCGTGATTTGCAGGGGGCGCCACGCCGGCCACCTGCGCATCACTCCTTCAGTTTCTCGCGAACCCTCACACCCGCCCGTCCCGCGCCCGGAATTTCCAGGGGACCACTTTCGCTTGCATTCCAATCGCGGGCCGTAGTAGAACTTGAGCCGCCAGTACGTTCAGTATTTTCGAATTCAATGAAGGAATCTGCCTGAGCTCCCTCTACAGCTGTTCCTCGGATTTCAGGTTCAGGATATTGTCGAAATGACGCAGGCGCGCACCCCGTCCTCAGATGGATATGTCCAGGCGTTTGCTCGCGGCCTGTCCGTCATTCACAGCTTTGGCCCGAACTCCGCCACGCAGACATTAAGCCAGGTCGCCGAAGCCACCGGCCTCGACCGCGCCGGAGCCCGACGTTTCTTGCTGACTCTCGAGAAGCTTGGATATGTCCGCCACGAAGGGCGCGCTTTTCAACTGACGCCCCGCGTCTTGGAGCTCGGGTACTCTTATCTCTCTACTTTGCCGCTGCGCTCGATCGCGGAGCCGGTAGTGCGCGACCTCGTGCAGGAAGTGAACGAGTCTTCCTCGCTCTCGGTTCTCGACGGCAGCGATATCGTTTACATCGTCCGCGTACCCGTCAAGAAAATTATGACCATCACTCTGTCGATCGGGAGTCGGATTCCCGCCTACTGCAGCGCGATGGGCCGTATCCTGCTGGGTGGCTTGCCCAAGAAGCAGGTTGCTGTGTTGCTCAAAGACTCAGTGATCACGCGTTACACCCGCTATACCATCACGTCTCCTCAGCAGATCATGAAAGCGGTCGCCGCCGACCACGCCAAGGGTTGGTCGATGTGCAACCAGGAGCTGGAAGAAGGCATTTGTTCCATCGCCGTGCCGCTGTACGACCGGGACCGCCAGATCGTCGCCGCGATGAACATAACGGCCAACCTCTCGCGCACCAGTCCCTCCGAAATGGTTTCCAAATTCCTGCCGTGCCTCAAACGAGCTGCCGAAAGAATTAACTCTACGCTACGCCTGAAAACGAATGTGTAGGCGTTTTTCCGGCCTGGAAGCGGCGAGCGTCTCCCTCTCTGTTAGAAGTTTCCGTCTTGCCGTAGGCACTGACCCATTCCCTTGTGGGCGGTAGTTTCTATTTTTCAGCTTGACATCTGTAATCACTGGCATAAACTCCTGCGCGGATGTTCGTAAAACGAACATTTGTGCGTTTGCAGTACATCGATTCCGCTGGAGGGTTTCGTGAAGACCGCCAATCTTTGGCTCGTCGGCTTAGCGGCTGTTGCTTTGTTCGGAGCTTCCCGCACAGCGTTTTCTCAGAGCGAGGCTCAGAATACGGCTTCCCAGATTAAGGGGTTGCCCGCGAGCGATGTTCTCGGCTCGGAAGACATCTGGGACAACCCTACTTTCGTGGGAGGAGTCATCGACGGCGGGCCCACCGCGTCGAGCGAGTATTGAAACGAAGTCGGAGCGCTGGATCGCGCTCATCATAGACTTTTCGTCGGACAGGGCGGCGGCAACCGCATCTTGGTTTTCCAGCTCGATGCGAATGGTTTGCCTGCGAAGTACACCGCTGACTACGCGATCGGCCAGCCCAGCCGGTACGGTCGCAAACAACCTGTAACGACCACGATGGCGTCGGCGCACGAGGGAGCCGGAATCGGCGGCGTAGCGTACGACAGCGTTCACGATCGCCTGGTGGCGAAAGACGGAAACCGCTTACTCCTGTTCGATGCTCGCCCCGATCACATGAAGGATGGGCCCGATGCCATCGCCGTGTTTGGGCAGACCACGCCGAATATTCGCCTGTCTACAGGTGTCGGTCCGAATCAGGTAACCACTATCGACGGAACGGTTCTCGACGAGAAAAACCAGCGTCTCTTCGCAACTGATGGCGCTAACAATCGAATTTTAATTTGGGACATTGAGCCGTCACATCTGAAAAGCCAGTCTCCCGACGCGATCGCGGTCATCGGCCAGGCTGACTTTACTTCGAAAATTGCAAGCAGCACTGACGCCGGATTGAGTCACCCCGGCAGCATTTTCTACGACGATGCGAACAATCGCCTGTTCGTTTCCGATTCAGGCAATAACCGCGTCATGGTGTTCGACGTCAGCCCCCAGCACACCAAGACGGGCATGTCCGCCATCGGTGTCATCGGCCAGCCCGATTTCACCTCCCACGATCCAGGATTGGGGCCGGATCACCTCGCACGTCCCGCGAGGCTGCTGCACGATCCTGCCACACAGCGGCTCTTCGTCGGCGACGGCGGCAACCGTCGGATTCTCATCTTCAATGTCGCGCCCGATCAAATGAAGATGGGGATGGCGGCGGCGAACGTCCTGGGACAGGACGATTTCAATAGCCGGAATCTGCGTACCAGTCTGAAAAAAGCTGTGGCCCTCGGCTACGGTCCGCTGCAAATCGATTCGCAGCGCCAGCGGTTGTATGTCTCAGAACCCATCGACCAGAATCGCGCGTTGGTTTTCGACGTAGCTCCCGGTCGCATAAAGAACAACGAAGACGCCATGGCCGTGCTGTTCCAACACGACGCCGAGAAAATCGAATGGAAAGTGTCCCAGACTCAGGAAACTTGGCCCCGGCCATTTCTCGATGCGGCGGACGGCAAGCTATATGTTGCAGCCAGCCATCCGGGCGGAAACCGCGTATCGATTTTTGATGTCGCCGGCGACCTGAAGCCGACGGGCATGCCTTCCATCACCACCATTGGGCATTTCGATGCCGACGGCAAAGTCGATTTCGTCGATCGGCCCGCAGGCAGCCGATTGAACGGGCGCGTCATGTATCCCCGTTCCGTGGCTCTTGATCCGGTCGACCATCGCCTTTTCGTCGCGGATCAGTACAACAGCCGCGTCCTCATTTTCAAATTGACCTCCGACAATCGCATCCTCGATCGCGCCGCGCACTGGGTGTTGGGCGAGCCAGACGTTTACACCGGCAAACTTTGGGACATATCGGCTCGAAACATGCTCATTCCTTATGGTCTGGCATACGATGCGCCGAACAAGCGCATTTTTGTCGGTGACGGCTGGCACGATCGTGTCCTGGTTTTCGACGCTGACCCGAACCGCATGAAGACTTACGAGGAAGCCACAGTTGTAATTGGCCAGCCGGATTTCAAGACCATCAAGCAGGCAGCGGGCCCCACGGGTGTTGATTTCCAGATCCTGGGAGCCGACCGCGGTATCGGCGGTGGCGGCAGCGCTCCGCTCGCGATGGATTTTGACGAGAAAGGCCAGCGCCTGTTCCTCACGGACAGCGGCAACAATCGCGTGCTCGTGTATGACATCGCCCCTGATCACCTGAAAAACGGACCCGCGGCCATTGCCGTCATCGGCCAGCCGGACTTCGATAGCAAAGCGTCCACACCGCCATCGCATGGTGGTGGGGCGTTCAGTGGTAATGAAGGCGAAGGTGCCAGTGGCGCTGCTGCCAACGGCCGTGTGACGAACGATCACAGTTTCGATTTTCCGGGCGGAGTCGCGTTCGATGCCGCCAGAAACCGTTTGTTCGTGGTCGATGGTAACAACGCGCGGGTCTTGGTTTTTGACGCTAGCCCAGACAAACTTCACAACGGCATGAGTGCTTACGCCGTCATCGGGCAGAAGGATTTCACTACAGGCGACGGAACCCGCCTTCGCTCCAAAAAGATCAGCGAAGAAGAAGGACGCCGCCGCTTCAATCTGCCTAGTTCGCTTGCCTACGATCCGACGAAGGACTGGCTGTATGTCACCGACCGTGGCAACGAACGCACCCTTATCTTCGACGCCGCTCCTGATAAGTTGCATGATGATCCAGGCGCGATTGGCCTGCTGGGGAAAAACGACTTCTCGAACGACGACGTCACGCACGCCGAACAGGAAGAGCTGGTCGAGCCGCGCGAGATGGCCCTCGACACCGCCAATCAGCGCGTTTTCCAGACGGACGCGCCCATGTCGAAAGTCGTGATCTATGATTTGCCGGAGTCGCGCAAGGCGGTTCAAATTGGCCCGCGAGCCACATCGGTGTTCAGCACGACCGATCCGTGGAACGGGCGCGACAAACCCGCGCTCGATCAGCGCAAGGATTGGACCGCGAAGCTGACGGCCGGTGAAGGTGCGCCCGGCGCCGTGCTTACGTACACAAACACCCGACAATTCATGGAGCCGTTGTCGGAACGCCGCAGCCGTATGCTCATCAGCGAGACGAATGCTCCGGCGCCTCGGCCTTCCGCCTCCTCGTTGTTCTATCTGGATCAGACCGAAGGCAAAGATCACCAGATCGTTGTCAGCAATCCGAACGATCAACCGGCCGATGTGCATTTCCGTCTCCGCGGCGCCGCGCATGGTAAAGATGCGAATCGAAACATCGCCGCTGGCGGGCAAGTTGCCGTGCTCGCGAGCGAATTGTTCGGGTCGTCGATCCAAGGCAAGGTGGGAGCTCTCGAAATCTCCTCGAAACAACCCGTCGCCGCGTTGGTTCTGCGACAAACGCACACGAGTCGCGATGAAAATCTGATCATGGCGATTCCTCCGGCCGAAATGCTGGATTCAAGCGACGGTGCCGTTGTCGCCGGACTCAGCGCTGGCGGCGGGCGCGATACCGAAGTAATCCTCGTAAATCCACGCGACGCTGCAATTTCGGGGCATATCGACGTGTTCGAAGGACGCACGGGTCAGCCGGTCAAGTGGTCAGCTTCTTCCGAAGGTCTCTCGTACAACATTCAGCCCGGGGCCACATTTCACGTCACGCTTCACTCGGATTCGTTCCTTCCCGAACAAGGATTCGCAGTCGTAAAGGCCGATCAGGGAGGACAGCTTCCCTGGGCCGGTGCGATCGTCAGTATCTCGGAAAGGCGCGATTCCGCTTAGCCAGACAGCCGTCGCGGCACACACGCCCGTTCAGGTTGCTTGGCTTCCAGTCGACACCGTGCCGGACCTGATTCGCCACGGAGAGACGCCATCGATAATGAATTTCGCGGTCGCTAATGCCAGTCACACGCCCGCGCTTCTGCGGTTCACCCTTTTCGACGCCGACGGCAAAGAACAGGGCCGTTACGAACAAATTCTACCCATCGGAGACCAGCGCGAATGGAGTCTCGCTGACCTCTTTAACATCGAGAAGATTCGCGGCTCCGTCCGTATCTGGAGTGACGTGCCGATCGCCATCAGCGACAAGCGAATCACCACTTCGCTCCGAGGTGAGCCTGTCGAAAGCGAAATCGGTTATGTTGACGCGGCAAACCTGAAGGGCTCTCGGGGCGCGGATTTTCCGGCGATCCTGGATGGCGAGGGCGTCGCCACAGGCATTACGCTGATTAACCCCACGGAGAGCGAAATCAAGAGCGAACTCCAGTTCAGCTCCGTAGATGGCCATGCTTCAGAGATTGTTTTGAGATAGCGTGATTCTCGAATCGGTCCATTGCTATCGGATTGATTTCCGTGGCCCGCGCAAGCCCTGTAATTGGCGCTGGCTACATAATTCGCGCCGCCCCAGGGACTGTCGAAGACTTTCACCGCGGCCGTGAGCGCGTGATGGACCTGGCAAAGGAAACAGACGAGGACAGCCAAAAGCGCCTGCGTCGTCTCGGTTGTTCACAAGCGGAAGCTGCGGGCCTTTCCGGCCCGCACATTCTAAATTTCACGTAGGGATCGCCACGCCACTCCGGCGATACATTCCAGAAAATCCGATCCAGCGCCCCCACGCCACGCTGAGGTGCCAGCTCCCAGAGTATGTTTTTGAATCGAATTGGCTAAAAATCGTGATCGTACGGGCATACTATGCCCAACATGACGACGTACAACCAGATCGCCGGCCGCAGCGTCGAGCGACTTGCGGCCCTGAGCGACGGAATCTTCGCCGTCGCGATGACCCTCCTCGTCCTCGACTTGCGCGTCCCCATGGTCGACGCAATCCATTCCGAGCGCGATCTCTGGCACGCCCTCGCGGCAATGGCGCCGCAAATCGTCATGTACATGATGACTTTCCTCACTCTGGGAATTTTCTGGGTCGGCCAGCAGACTCTTCTCAATCATCTCTCGCGTTCGGACCGTGCCCTCACGTGGCTGCATCTGGCCTTTCTTTTTTCCGTTACGCTCATGCCGTTTACCACGAGGCTTCTCGCCGAGTTCGCGGCGTACCGCGCCGCGCTACTCGTGTATTGGATGAACCTCGTTCTGCTTGGCGCCACGCTATATCTCAGTTGGGGCTGCGCCGTGCGTGGCGGGCTGGTGAAAAATGACGTTCCACCCGAAACAATCGCGGCCATCTGCCGCCGCATCATCGCCGGGCAATCGCTCTACGCCTTCGGCGCCCTGCTCTGCCTTTTCAATGCGTACTGGAGCATCGTTTTTATCGTTGTCGTTCAGCTCAACTATGCCATCGCGCCTCGATTCGCCCAGCGCGACTGACACGGTATTCCGCTTGCAGGGAGGCAAACAATGGCTAGTCCGGGCGCCAATCTCGAATTCGAAATGTTCGTCGCCGAGCCCCGCGCTCTTGCGTCGAACGCGGTTCTTATCAAGGGCCGCGACGAAGCCGTGCTGGTTGACAACTGCCTCATCCAGAGCGATGCGGAGAAACTCGTCCGCATGGTTCGCGCCTCGGGCAGGGAATTGACCACTGTTTTGATCACCCACGCCCATCCGGACCATTATTTCGGCATACCCGCGATCCGGGACGCATTTCCCGCGGCGAATATCTACGCTCGCCCGCCGGTTATCGATGCTATGCGCGAATATCGCGCTAAAATCGTCCACTGGCAAGAAATGTATTGCGGTGAACTGCCCAATACGATTCCCATGCCTCAGCCGCTTTCAGGCGATAGCCTGCGGCTCGAGCGCCACGAAATCCAATTTGTCGATCTCTTCATGGTCGAAACCGTTCATGCCACCGCCTTCTATCTCCCCGCGCAAGAAGCCCTCATCGCGGGCGATCTCGTCTACGCCCAGGCGCAACATTACATGTCCGACGTCGGCGATCCCGACACCTGGATTGAAGCTCTCCGAAAAATCCGCAAGGTCGGCCCGATCGAAACGCTCTTCCCCGGCCACGGCCCCGTGGGCGGCGCGGAATTGATCGACGCCAGCATCCAGTGGATGCGCGATTACCAGGAAGTGGCGAAGCCCGGCGTCCGCTTCGTCGACATCGCCAAAGCCATGATGTCTCGTTATCCCCAGCACGCCCTCGCAATTCTCCTCTGGGTCACTCGCGGTCCGGGCTTCGGGCTCAGCGGAGCCGCAGAGATCGGAATGCCTGCCGGAGTTCTGTAACGCTGGCGTCCCGCACGCTCTGAGCACTCGTATTGTCGGCGCGTCGCTCCCGCGGGTCCTGGCCGTAGCGCGTACAGCTTGCAAACCAGGCCGATTCTTGGGAAGCTACCCGCAGATTACGCATACATATTCGGGGGTGATCATGAAAAAGAAATTGAAACAGTCCAGGAAGTCCTCGTCCGGCACCGAGATCAATCGACGCAGCTTTATGGGAACTCTGGCAGCCGCAGCCAGCACGGGAGCCGTCACGGGCACTCTTTCACCGTTCGCTCCATCAGCAAACGCCGAAACGGTCCACTTCGTCAGCCCGCCAGGACTCGGCGGAGCAGGCGTCTTCCGCACCGAATGTGACATCCGCGATTGCGACGTCGAAGGCGAAATCCCGCTAAATATCGATGGCGCGTTCTATCGTGTCGGCCCCGATTGGCAGTATCCCCCGATGAAGGGCAACATTCCCTTCGACGGCGAAGGCCACGTCAGCATGTTCCGCATCTCGAATGGCCATGTCGATTTCAAGAGCCGCTATCCCCGCACCCAGCGCTACAAAGCGCAAGCCGCAGCGCGCCGCCGGCTCTTCGGGATGTACCGCAACAAGTTCACCGACGATCCCAGCGTTGCCAACGTGAGCCGCGGCACAGCTAACACGCACGTCGTCTATCACCACGGCCTCCTTTTCGCGCTCAAGGAAGACAGCCCGCCGGTGGCCATGAATCCGCACACGCTCGAAACCGTCGACGACTACTACACCTTCGGCGGCGGCCTGCACAGCCTGACGCACACCGCCCATCCGAAATTCGATCTAGCCACAGGCGAAATGATTTCCTACGGCTACGAAGCGAAGGGCTTCGCCACGGACGACGTCTACGTGTTTTCCGCGAACGCTAAAGGCCATATCACCTGGGAAGCGTGGATCAAAGTTCCGTACGTGGGAATGATCCACGATTTCGCCGTCTCCCAGAAATACATCGCCTTCCTCGTGATTCCTATGGCCACCAACGTGGAGCGCATGAAGCAGGGCCAGGTGCATTTCGCTTGGGATTCCACTCTGCCCACCTGGTTCGGCGTGCTCGAGCGTGGCGGCGACGGCAAGGACGTCCGCTGGTTCAAAGGTCCCGAACGCTGCGCCACGCATGTCATGGGCGCATTCTCGGAGGGCAATAAAATTTACGTCGACATGGACATGGCGCTGAAGAATCAGTTCCCGTTCTTCCCCAATCTCCATGGCGAGCCGTTCGATCCGAAAGCGGCGTCAGGCACTGTGCATCGCCTCTCCGTCGATCTTTCCGACAAGACTCCGCGCGATTACGGGATGGAGGAACTCTATCCGCAATCCGGCGCGCTTCCTCGCCAGGACGATCGCTATCAGACCATCCCCTACAAGATCGGCTTCATGCCCACCAGCGATCCGACGAAACCGCTCAATCCCAAGCTCGGCAACATGGCCTTCCGCCCGACGAACT
This sequence comes from uncultured Acidobacteriota bacterium, assembly GCA_963800535.1. Classification (GTDB taxonomy): domain Bacteria; phylum Acidobacteriota; class Terriglobia; order Acidiferrales; family UBA7541; genus Palsa-295. Next base: position 73,588 of record CAWDBK010000013.1, on the reverse strand, counting down.
CCTGGACCATGTTCGATCATTCGAATCGCAAAACCAGCGAGTTCTGGGTCGGTGACGATTCTAGCCTTCAGGAATGCTGCTTCGTACCGCGCAGCAAGGACGCGCCCGAAGGCGATGGCTACCTCGTAGGCGTGGCAAACCGCCTGCTCGAAGGCGGCCGCTCGGACATGATCATCGTCGACACGCAACATCTCGAAGATGGCCCCATCGCCAAAGTACACTTGCCGTTCAGGACCTACAGCCAGGTCCACGGCTGGTGGGTCAACGGCGTCGACCTCCCGAAAATGACGTAGCGTCAGCCGCTGCAACTCGATGCTCTCGAACCACGGCCCCATGTGGAGCGCGGCCGCTTGTCGCCGCTGTCGACGAGCGAAGCTCGGTTCGCTCGCTCCTCGGTGCCGTGACTTCGATTTTGGTCCCTCTCTCGAAACAATTGCTCGGCCCAATCCGTAATAAAATCACGCCGCCGATTCGACCAAAACTCATGTCCACCGCCGTCACCTACGCACCGCATGCCGCAGCTTACGAAAGACGCCCCTGGCTTTCATCAACCATGGCGCTCATCTGGGCCATTGCCGCCGCCAAATTTCTATTCCACCTCTATTTCAACAATCGTTACGGCTACTTCCGCGACGAATTCGACTACATCGCCTGCGGCAATCATCTCGCCTGGGGCTATGTCGACCAGCCCCCGCTGATTCCATTCCTCATCCACATCTGCCGCGCCGTGCTCGGCGATTCGCTTCGCAGCATTCGCTTTATTCCCGCGCTGGCTTCGTCTCTGCTCGTGGTGCAAACCGCCCTTTCGCCCGCGAATTCGGCGGCCGCCGTTTCGCCCTCGTGCTCAGCGCCATCTGTGTCGTCATCGCTCCCCACTACTTGTCCGACGCCAGTCTGCTCACCACCAACTGCCTGGAGCCCAATCTCTGGATGGGCTGCGCCTACTTGGCCGTCCTGGCGATCAAGCGGAGCCAGCCGCACTACTGGCTCTGGTTCGGCGTCGTGGCAGGCATCGGACTTGAGGAAAAATACACTATCGCGCTTTTCGGCTTCGGCATCGTCGTGGGTCTGATTCTCACCGAACAGCGCCGCGTTCTATTTAACAGATGGATCTGGATTGGTGGCGTCGCCGCATTCGCGATATTTCTCCCCAATGTACTGTGGAACATCCATCATCACTGGCCGTTTCTTGAGCTGATGCACAACATCCGCGCCGAGGGGCGCGACGTGGTCCTCGGTCCGCTGGACTATTTCTTCCAACAAACCCTGCTGATCCATCCGCTCACCGCCCCCATTTGGATCACCGGCCTCGCTGCCTTCTTTTTCTCCGAGCGCCTCAAGCCGTTCCGCCTGCTGGGCTGGGCCTACCTCGTTTGCTATGCCGTTCTGTTCACCGTGCATGGCAAAAACTACTACCTCGCGCCCATTTACCCCATGCTGCTCGCGGCCGGCTCAGTGGTCATCGACTTCGCCCTCTCGCGCCCGGTTTGGCGCTGGCTTAAGCCCATAATCGCGTCCTTTTGCTCGCCAGTGGCGCTCACCTCGCGCCCGTCTCCGTGCCGATCCTCTCGCCGGATCGATTTATCGCTTACGCCAACAGCTTACCGTTCAAGCTCCCCGTCATGGAACACGGCACTGATCGAGCCGTTCTTCCGCCGTGAGTACTCCGATCAATTCGGCTGGCAGGAAATCGTCGACGAAGCCGCCATTGCTTGGAATCAGATTCCGCTTGCCGATCGCTCCGACTGCGCCATCTTTGCCCAGGACTACGGCCAAGCCGGCGCCATCGATTTCCTCGACCGCCGCTATGGCCTCCCGCCAGCTCCTCAGTGGACATCAGACGTATTGGCTCTGGGGGCCACGCGGCTATTCCGGCCAATGCCTGCATCGTCCTCGGCGACAACCGCCAAAGGCTCGAACAACTTTTCGCCAGCGTCCGTTACGTCGGTGACTCGCCCGACAATCGCTACGCACTCGAAACCGGAATTTCCGTGTGGATCTGCCGCAACCCCAAATTCGGTACGCTAGCCGACCTTGCGCCACACCTGAAAAAATGGCGGTAGATTCTCAGTGGCATACACACTTCCTGTCTGTGTTCCGACGACCTGATCTTCTCTGAGGCATCCGCCAAATCGGCGCACGTCGCCCAATTCGGAGTGTTAGCTGCGAAAACAATTGACTCCAATCAGGAATGATCAACAGCACTATCTCTCCGTTCACCCCCGCACCGGTTCTGATATAGATTCCCCGCAAGACATACGTGCTCGTAATTAGCCCGGGGGGAAGAATGCCGAAGAAATCCGCGCTGATTTTAGCGTCCGCTGTCCTGCTATGCCTGTTCGCGTCCGGGTCGGTTTACCAAGCCTCGGCCGCGCCCGCAAAATCAAACGATTGCGACCGCACCTGTCTCAACGGTTTCGTCGACCAATACATGGCCGCGGTCGCCGCGCATGATCCTTCGAAATTTGCCGCACACCGCGAACGTTCGCTACACGGAGAATAACGTCGAAATGCCTCTCGGCGAAGGCCTCTGGCAAACATCCGATGGTTGGGGTTCCTACAAGGTCTACACCGACGACCCAGAATCAGGCCAAGTCGGCTTCCTCGGCGTCGCGAACGAGAGACAAAAACCTCTCGTGTTTTGCCGCGCGCCTGAAAGTCGTCGACCACAAAGTTTCTGAAATCGAAGTCATCGTCGCGCGACCCGACCGTCCGGGTCCGCAGGGCGCCGGACCGATTACCGGCGGCCCCGAAATCTGAAAGACAAGCCTCTCTTTTCCGAAGTCGAGCCCGCCGCCGAGCGCGTCTCACGCGAAAAGCTCGTACAGCTCGCCGATGGCTATTTCTCGACCATCCAGCTCAACACCGGCAAACTCTTCACCACCTTCGATCCCGATTGCCAGCGCTTCGAAAATGGCTCGGGCACCGCGAACAATCCGAACCCCACCAATCCGGTGGCCAAGATGGGTTGCCAGGCGCAGCTCGAAACCGGCCTGCTGAAATGGTCACGCGCGTCCGCGACCGCCGCTACCTCGTCGACGAAGAGAAGCAAATGGTCTTCGCCGCGACCTTTTTCGACCACAGCGGCGTGCTTCGCAAGGACACGCTCGTCGACGGAACCACGCGCACTATCGGCGCCCCTTTCGATCGTCCCTTTACCTTCCTGATTTTCGAGCTTTTCAAGGTCAAGGAACGGAAAACTCCGCCAGATCGAAGCCGTACTCGACGTCGTCCCGTACTACATGCCGAGCCCGTGGGTGAAGGGTTCGAGGTAGCTCGCGAGGTCACATGAAAATCCGAAACCGATTTCTCTGCGCCGTGGCGATCCTTTTTCTCGCCGCGATCGCGGCTCCGCTGGCGCGCGCGCAAGCCGCCGCGCCGCCTGCGGACTACGATCCCAATTTCAATTCGACTGCGACCGCTCCCTGCCTCAACGCGTATCTCGATCAGGTGATCGCAGCCATGGTTGCGCACGACGCCTCTCCGCTTCCGCTCGCCCGTGACGTGAAATACACCGAAAACGGCCAGCTGCTCAAAATCGGGGACGGTTTCTGGAGCACCGCCAGCGGTGCGCCGACTTACAAGATCTACGCCGCCGATCCGCAAGCTGGACAGGTGATGTTCATGGGAGTGCTACCTGAAAACGGGGCGCCCGTAATTTTGTCAATTCGGTTGAAAGTTGAGTTGCATCGCATCAGTGAAATCGAAGCGCTCATCGCCCGAAAGGAAGGGGGCAGCATCGCGCGGCCCGAGAACCTCGTCTCGCCGAACCCGATCTTTGCCGAAACCGTGCCGCCTGCTCAGCGGCGCTCGCGTCAAAATATGATCGCGATCGCCAATAGCTACTTCAACGCGATCGAAAAAGGCCACGCCTCCTATGCTCCCTTCGACGCGAACTGCAACCGCATCGAATCCGGCATTCAGACCACCAACAACCAGCAAGCCGCTACGAATCCCGATTCCGTTCTCGGCCTCGGTTGCGCCGATCAGATCAAGACTCGCAATTTCCAGCCTGACACGCTGATTCGCGACCGCCGCTTCGCCGTGATCGACGAAGAGCGCGGGCTCGTCTTCGTCCTCGGCTTCTTCGACCACGACGCGCAGCTGCGCTCCTACACGCTCGCCAACGGCCACACCGTGAAGCAGCCGCGCACCGGTCCCTGGACCTGGGAAATCGCCGAAATGTTCAAGATTCAGGACGGAAAAATCATGCGCGTCGAAGCCATCGTAAACACCGGCATCTACGGCATGAAGTCAGGTTGGTGAAATTCGGCTCGCGAAGCGCGCCGTATTTCGCGCCGAGGCGAAGCCGAAGGGCAAGACAGCCCTGACTTTAATTTACCGCTGCAGATGATGATCGAGATTGTCCATGCGGTGCGCGTCGTCTTCCACGCATGCGGGCGATTCCAGCAGCGGTTCCGTCGAAGGCTTGATGATTCGCGGAGCTTCGGTCCACGGTTCTGTCAGGACTTTCGGATCGTCCACGGTGATCTGATACGCCAAATCGTCGCCCACTTTCCAGAAGCGCTCGTAGACGTGCATGGTCTGCGTGTGAAAATATCCGTCTTCGCCGAACCAGGTGTTGTCCACGAAGTTCGTGGCATCCACCACCAGCGTGTTGCCGTCCCAGTGTCCGATCGAATCGCCGTAGTAGCTGGGCTCGGCGTTTGCGTCGTGGCCGCGGCCGTCCATATAAATGATGCGGTAGGGATCGCCCGAAATATCCTCGTAGAGAAACACCAGTTCGGTCGGCAGAGTGATGATCTGGCGCGGCGGTCCGATGCGGGGCACGCCGGGCTTGCCGCAGAAGAAAACGTTGTCGACCTTCGCCTCGTGGTCGAAAAGATATTTCACCTTGTCCTGAAATTCCGGCTTGTACGAAGGTTTGGCAGTGGACACCATCGCGCCCGGCACGGCGGTTTTTGCCGGCATGCGGCCGCTCAAATCCACGGTGGCGAAGGAAGTCTTGCCGTCCTCGACGCGCTTGAGCGCGCCGCCGGGAATCGCCACTGAGAAAGCCCAGATGCCGCTGAAATCCGGATGCGCGGAAGCGACGCTTGCCGCTTTGCTGGTCGCTTCGGTCGACTTCTGCTGCGCCGATGCGGAGCCCGTCAGAATCATTCCGGCCGCCATCGCGTAAAGAATCGCTCGTCTCATTTCCCGCCCCCTTTCGGCCGGCCTACTTCGTCGTGTTGACGTCGCTCGGACTCACCATCGCGAGCGAATTGCCGCTGGCGAAGGTGATCTTCTGCAGGAATCCGTACGTGGATCCGTCGCGCGCGCGATTTCCTTCGACGGTCACCTGCTGACCGATGGCGTTCTTGAAGTCCGCGCTGTTCACGCCCACGCGGCGCAGCCACGATGGCGGCGCGCTCTCGAATTTCCAGTTCTCCGCCGTTCCGTCCGCCTTCTTCGCGTCAATATAAATGGCGATGTGCGGATTCACCCATTCCACCTGCGTCAGCGTGCCGCTCAGCGTGAATTTATTCGCCATATCGAAAATCGATGAAGGCGAATGATGCGCCCACGCAGTCCCAGCGGTTAGCAGCGCCGCGCCCACGATTAAAATAGCCGGAAGTTTGTACTTCACGATCCCCCCTTTTGGACCTGCATTTTTCGGAGTGTACCACAGGGAAGAAAAGGAGCAGTGAGGGAAGCTCTGCGGTGAGCGGACATCCCGGTCGACATTCGGCTAGAATGCTGGCACTGGAGCAAGTTTGCCGGGCGGCGCACGGATGATCGCGATGCAGAGAATCGGCGCTTTGATTGTCGTCGTCGGACTCTCGTTGGTCGCGTCTCGTCCATCATTCGCCCACCATTCTCGCGCCATGTTTGACGTTGCCCGCAACGTGACATATCAGGGCGTCGTGAAGGAGTATCAGTGGCGGAACCCGCACAGCCATATCGTCATCGCGGTCAGTACTGACGCGAAGGACCCCTCGACTGTCGGCACCTGGGATATCGAAGCTTCGAGCATCAGCGTCATGTTGAGCGAGGGCTGGAGCCGCACGACGTACAAGCCCGGCGACCCGATTACTGTGGTGGCGCACCCCATGAAGGACCACTCAAAGGGCGCCTTGCTTTTCTACGCGATCCAGCCGGATGGCACGCGCTTATATCGCGCCCAGCATCGCTACAGTCTGGAAACAGAATAGCTACCGGCGCGAACATCCTCGGTTAAGTTCCCGAGAGCGCCAAGGGCTATTCGCGAATCCTCAATACAAACGCCGGTGGCGGATCCGAATGGATCCGGTTCACCAACTCCGCGCGCCGCTCGATGATCACTCGCTGATTCAACGAGCCTTTGTCCGTGATTTCGCCCGCATCCAGCGATGGCGGCTCCTCCAGCAGCACCAGCCGCTCCACGCGGTTCGAATTTCCCGTAGCCTGAGCCGCGAACGTTTCGAGCAGCTCGGAGAATTTCGCGCGTACCCCCGCGTGTCGCAAGATTTCAGCAGACGTAGCCTTGGCCGGCAAGTCCATGGCGAGCGCGCGGCACGATTCAAGGTTCGGGACGATCATCATTCCGAGGAAATTGCGGTCGTGTCCGGTGATTACCGCGTCGATTACGTAGGGCGCAAACCAATGAATGATCCGGCTGCGCAGGGGGCCCACGTTCACGAACGTCCCGGACGCGAGTTTGAAATCCTCCGCCAAACGCCCGTCGAACAACAGGCCCTTATTAATGTCCAGCTCGTCCACGAATCGCACAGCATCGCCGAACCGATAGTAGCCCTCTGCATCAAAAGCCAGGCGCGTCAGCTCGGGATCGCGCCAATATCCCGGCGTGACGTTCGGCCCCTTCACGCGAATCTCCAGTTTGTCGCCCATAGCGACGACTTTCGCTTCGACGCCCGGCATGGGAATCCCTATCGCCCCTGCGCGATCGGAATCCCACGTGCATTGCAGCGCCATCGGAGATGTTTCCGTCGCGCCCAGCCCCGTGGCCATCAACACGCGCTCGCCGCACGTTTCCATCATTAACTTCCGGTAACCGTCCCACAGCGGCTGCGCCAGGGCCGCGCCCGCATAGAACATGAATTTCAACCGGCTGAAGAAGTTCTCACGCAATTTCGTGTCATCGCGGAAATATCCGAGCAGCAGGTCGTAGCCGCGCGGCATGTTGAAGTAGACCGTGGGCGCAATCTCGCGCAGGTTGCGGACGGTCTCAGCGACGCCGGCGGTCGTCGGCCGTCCGTCGTCGATGTAGAGCGTCCCGCCGTTGTAAACCGTCATCCCCGTGTTGTGATTTCCGCCCGCCGTGTGGTTCCACGGCATCCAGTCGACTACCACCGGAGGCGTCTCGCCCAGAAAACGAAATCCCTGTCGGATCATCTGCTGATTACTGCAAATCATTCGATGCGTGTTGATCACCGCTTTCGGCAGTCCCGTCGAGCCGGACGAAAATAGAAATTTCGCCACGTCGTCGCGGTTGATGGCGGCATAAGCTTCGTCCACGTCGGACGTCGCGGGAGTCGACGCAATTTCATCGAACACCGTCAGCCCCGGTACGCTCACGGGATTCTCGGCGCACACGATCTCAATCCCGGGATCGATCGCCGCTTCCAGTGCCCGCCGGTATTGCTCCGCATTCGAAACGAATACCATTCCCGGCCGCAGGATTTTCATCACGTGGCGCAGCTTGGCAAAATCATTCGAGATCAACGAGTACGCCGGCGCAATCGACGCCGTCGGCACGCCCACGTGCTGCCCGGCGAACATCAGCAGCAGATGTTCCAGATCGTTGTCGGAAAGAATCGCGATCGGCCGCTCGAGCGGAAAGCTTGCGATCCAGAAACGCCTGGCCCAGGCTACGCACTTTTCGCAGGGCTTCGTCATAACGCAAATACCGCCACGCGCCGTCGCGCCCGCGCTTCGCTGCCAGCGCACGATCCGGTGCTTTTCTGGCCCACTCGATCAGCCGTTCCGTCAACACACGCGGATACGCCTCGAGTTTCTCGTCGGGCCGAATGATCACCGCGCCGTCGGCGCGCCGCTCCATCGTCGCGCCCGACGTGCGCAAATTCACAGCTCGGATTTTATCGACGGCGGTTGTCATTGTTTTTTCTCCGCCGGTAACTCACCGCTATGTTCACGGTACAGCTTGAAAAACGAAGCATCCCCTTCATGAATCACGGACCCCACATCCTCGCGAAACATCATCAGCGGCGTATGATCGCTTCGCGGCACTACGAATGCAACCCATCCCTCGGTGGCATCGCCCGGCTCAAGCGTGCCACGTAGTTCCGGCTTCACCGGTTTCGCAAGCACCGCCGCGCCATACGGCTTCATGTCAGCGGACATCGCGGAAAACTGTGTCGGATCAAGGGTGTATTTGTAATGGTGTGGCTGCGCCCGCGCCGCGAATTCGAATCGCACGCGCGCCAGCAGGTATTCCAGATTCGCGCCCGGCACGCCGTTCGAATCGCCCGCCGCGCGCACCATCTGCCACGCCTTGTCCCCGCGCGCTACCTCCGCCACGGTAATCGTCACGTCGTAGAGTTCGTCGCCTCCATTGTATTGATCGCCGAACACAATAATCGTCCGAAGCGGGGTATCGACGGCCGTCGCATAGGAACTTGCCGGCTTGGATTTGAGTGTTTGCGCGGGTAGCGTAAATCCAAAGGCAAACGCTGCTGCAAGAATGGAAACTGCGAAACGGCCATGGAATCCGCGTGGAAGCACGAGATGATTTAGTCCGCACAAAAGAAAAATCCAGCGCGCCGGCTCAGCCTGTGCCGGCACGCTGGATTCAAGTCCCGATTCTAATTCTGTTGTGGCGCGTCCGAATGTGGACCCGCGCCCGGCGCCGGTGGAGGCGGCCCAAAACCCGTCCCGGCCGGAGGAGCGTTCGGCATCGGCTCCTTGGCATCGAGCGCGAACGTGTACATGCGTGAATGCCCGCCGCGTCCCGCAAGGATTGACACGTACTGCTTTCCGTCGACCATGTACGTCGCCGGATTCGCCATCCCCGCCGCCAGCTTCACCGACCAGAGCTCCTTGCCGTCAACCGCATTCAGCGCCTTGAACTGGCCGTCGTCGGTAGCGGCGAACACCACTCCGCCGGCCGTCGCCACGGTCCCTGAACCGTTCATTCCCTTCAAGCGCCAACGTTCCGTCTGCGTCGCGGGATCCCAGGCGACCAACGAGCCACCCGGAGGAATCGGCAGATTTCCGCCGCCCGCTGCACCCGCCGGCGCCGGCGGCGGACGGAACACAATGCCCCAGCTGTAGACGCCAACCTCGGGCTTGAAGTCATCCGTCGCGATGTAATGGAAATCGCTATCGAGCGCCGGCAAGTAGACCAACCCCGTGTTCGGGTCGTAAGACATCCCTTGCCACGCATGACCGCCCGCGGGCCCCGGCGAAACCACGCGTTCAGTCGTGTCGTAACGCATGTTCGGCGCCTCGTTCGGCTTGCCCGTCTTCGGATCCAGGCCGGTGGCCCACGTCACGTGCACGTATGGCTTGCCGGAAATGAATTCGCCCGTTTTCCGATCGAGAACGTAGAAAAATCCGTTCTTCGGCGCCTGCATCAGCACTTTGCGCACTTTGCCGTCAATCTTGATGTCCGCAAGCGTGATGCCCTGCGTCGCGTCATAGTCCCACTCATCCCCAGGTGTCGTCTGGAAATGCCAGACGTACTCGCCGGTTTCCGGCTTCAGCGCGATCACCGAGCATACGTAAAGGTTGGCGCCGCCCTGCGGGCTGCGATACTTGCCTACCCACGGTCCGCCCTGTGAAGTGCCGATGTACAGCAGGTCGAGCTCAGGATCGTAGGAAATGCCGTCCCACACTGTGCCGCCGCCGCCGAGCTTCCACCACTCGCCGGTCCACGTCTTTGCCGCCACTTCCATCGCTTTGTTCTCAAATGGTTTCGAGGGATCGCCCGGCACAGTGTAGAACCGCCAGAGGAACTTTCCGGTCTCGGCGTCGAAAGCCGAAACGAATCCGCGCGCCGAATACTCCCGCCGGCATTGCCGATGATCACTTTCCCGCCCGCGATAATCGGCGACCCGGTGATGCTGTAATCCGCGCCCTCATCGGCGGCCTGTACGGACCAAACTTCCTTGCCCGTTTTCGCGTCGAGCGCGACGAGTTTCGATTCCAGAGTGCCGACGTAGATTTTTCCGTCATAGAGCGCCACGCCGCGATTCGCCGGGCCGCAGCAAACGCTCGGGCCCGTGCGGACCTTGTCGGCCTTGCCCAGTGATCCCACCGGGAAATTCATGTGCGGGATCTTCGGGTCCCATCGCCAAATCTCTTTGCCGGTTTTTGCATCCAGCGCGAAGACGATGCTCCACGGCGCCGTACCATACAAGATTCCGTCCCATACGATCGGCGTCGTTTCCACCGTGCCAAACGATCCGGCTGTATCGTATGACCATGCCAGGCCCAGCCGCCCGGCGTTCGTCGTGTCGATCTGCTTCAACGGGCTGTAGCGATTATCCCCAAGATCGTGCCCATTACTCAGCCACTCGCCGCTCTTTGCGGCGTTTTTCAAAGCCTTATCGTCCACGGGCTTGGATTGCTGCGCCGACGCGCTGCAAACCATCGCTCCCGCCACCGCCAAGGCGAAAAACCAGTTCGTTGTAGTTGCTTTGTGCATTTCGGAAACTTCCCCCCGGATAGTAATCCGCTGCGCCCGGCGCGGGGCACACTGCGAATACGTCCCCTGATTTCGATTTATTACAGCAATCGACCCGTTTCTACAACGCCAAACCTACGCCCACTTATCGATCGAGATTGACACACGATAACTCATGTTCGCGACCATATGGTAGGGATTCGTTTGCCCGCCGACGACCACGAAGTTGTACGCGTCTGCCCGCTGGTAATAGGGAATCATGGCGTCATCTGGCGTCTTCGGATCGGGCACCCAGCGCTGCGCAAACAGCGTCGACCGCGCATTTTTCGCCGAAATCGTCTGATTTTTCTGCAGCCAGTCGGCCAGTTGCTCCTTCGTTTTGTATCCCAGCTCGACCAAACCTTGCGCCACCAGCGGATCGAGTACGATCAGCGCCCCGAAAAGCGGCCCGAACGGAATACAGTTATAGGCGATGGCTTCGTGATACTGCGGCACGGGCTTCACGCCTAGCCCGATTCCTCCCTGTCCTTGTGAGATGCTGAATCCCACAAAAACGCTGACCACGTTCTCCTCTGGCTTGAATCCCTTCTGCACGCTGAAGGGCGTCCACGGGCTGTTTTTTTCGTTCTCCGCGATGACCAGGTTGTTGTAATTCACTCCGTTGCCGAGCGTTCCCAGATACGTCTGCCCCGGGATTCCCGAATTCGAAAGATTCCGCGAAAGCATCGTCCACGCGCGCCCGATCGCCGCGTTCGGCTGCGCGAACGGGCCCATGGCGCCGATCCCGTAGTTCATATTGAGTGTGTCGCGAATCGGCCCGTTGATTACCGCCGCTGTGGCGAACGAATTTGTCGAGCTCGAAAGGGAAGTAAGCCCCGTTTCTGCGATCGCCAAAATCGTCGGCAGATACTCCGGCTTCGCGCCCGCCATTACCGCGTTGATGGCCACCTGTTTCACGGTGAATTGCCAGTCCGGATACGATCCGCGCGCCGGAGACATTTTCCCAACGACCTCGTCCGGCTTATGGCTCGTGCCTTTCAGCATTGCCGCCAACCGCTCGTCCGTCGGCAGCACGATCTGCATGAAATCCGTCATCCCATTGTCGAGATAGTATTGTTGCAGCGCGTCGGCCGTGTCGGTGTAGGTCGGTGGTCCGGTCGAGATGTCGACCGATCCGGTTTTCTTTTCCTCCGCCGTCAGCGGCTGCGTCAGCGCGTCCGTGATTTCTTTCATCAGCGGCTTGCCGCTCACCGGATCGTTGCCTTCCAGGTAGGCGTACATCTCCGCATCCGTTTTGCCCCACACGGGATGCGGTGTGAAGCAGATGCGCTCCAGCGGCATGCCGCGCGATGCGGCGTTGGATTTGGCGAGATCCTTAAATGCGATCGTGACGAGGGGAGCGGTCGGAAAACCCATTTGTTCGAACTTTACGCAGTGACCCACGGTCGCTGGCGTGCACGTGCTTCAATGCCCGATGGCCATGATCACCGCGTTACCGCTGGCCTTGATTTCCGCATTCAGCTTGGGGTCATCATCGGCAAACGCGCCGGCTTTCAGTCGATATTCCGTCTTCACGCTCGGCATGTTTTTCTGGAACCACAACCCAACTTGCGCCAGAAAGTGATCCGCACCGGGAAACCCGTCCGACACCAGGAATATCGTCTTGCCGTCCAGGCTCGCCAGCCGCGGCGCCATTGGCACTAGCTGCACCGGCGGCGGCAGCCCCTTCGGATTCAATCCCGTGATTTTCGCAGGGGCGGCAGATGCAGCGGTCTTGCTCGATTTTCCGTTTGCTTCCGCGCTCGCTCCCGCCAGCAACGCCGGCGAAACGCCGAGCAGCGACAACATCCTTCGTCGATTCATCTCCACCCCCATGGAAAACGATGGAATCGCCAGCGCCTTAGTTATAGTCCCCCAGTGTCCGAATTTGCAATGGCGTGAACAACGCAGGGCTCTTCTTGCGGTGGTAACCCGTGAAGGAGAAAACTCACGTCCGCCGAGCGGCGGAATGGCAAAATTACGTCCGCTCGCGCATCTAATGCGCTGCGGATAGCGGGAGGGTGACTCGCACGATCGTTCCGTGCCCCGGCGTGCTTTCGAGCTCGAATACGCCGTTCATCTGTTCGGCGCGCTCCTTCATTCCCGTGAGTCCCACGCCCGTCGGTAGGGGATCCCCAAGTACCGGATGCGCCGACGGCAGCCCGCGGCCGTCGTCCCGCACCTCGGTTCGGAGCTGATGCTTTTCGCGGGACACATGCACGCTCGCCGTTCGGCTTCCGGAATGTCGGTGCACGTTCGTCAGTGCTTCCTGCACGATCCGGAAAATCGTCGTCTCCACTTCGCGCGGTTGCCGCGCGAAATCCGTGGATACGTCCACGCGCACGTCGATCCCGCTCAGGTCGGCGAAATCACGCGCGAAGCATCGCAGCGCCGATCCCAACCCGGCCTCGTCCAGCATGTGCGGGTGCATCGAGTAGGAAACTTCCCGCGTCTCGCGCGCCGCCTGTCGCGTCAGATCGCTGCAAGACCGCCAGAGCGCGTGAGCGGGAGTATCGTCGCCCGGCAGAGAATCCCGTAGCCGGCCCAAGCTCATCGTTAGCGCTGCCAGAGTCTGTCCCACCGATTCGTGCAGCTCTCGTGCCAGACGCCGGCGATCTTCATCCCGCACGCTCAGCAATTTCCCGAGCAAACCGTGAAGCGCTTCCTCGGACCGAACCCGCTCCGTGATGTCCTGCACCACTCCGATCGAGCTTTCTGCTACTCCGTCTGGGCCCGCCACGGGTATCCCCTTCGCGTAGTGATAGCGAACCTCTCCATCAGGGCGCATGTAGCGGCAAACGTGCTCGAACGGCTTCAGCTCCGCGATGGCCCGGTCTCTGTTTCGTCTCAGGCGCTCGCGATCCTCGGGATGCACTCGTTCCCAGTATGCGTCCGGGCCCCATTCCGTCTCCGCCTCAATGCCCAGCATTTGCCGCAGCTGCTTGGAAAGGATGACCTTTTGCGTTCTCAGATCCAATTCCCAGCTGCCGCAATCCGTCATGTGTTCCGCTTGTGACAGCAGCGACTCGCTCTTCCGCAATTTCTGTTCTTCGCGTTTTCGCTCCGTCACGTCCTGTGACATTCCTCGCACGCGAACCACGCGCCCGTTCGCGTCGGCCTCCGCCACGGCGCGGGAGTGGAACACGCGCTCCTGTCCGTTGGGCAGCACGAAGCGAAGTTCATTTTCGAATTCCTGGCCTCCTCGGGTCAGCGAACGGGAATCGCGCAGCCCCCGCTCGCGATCCTCCGGATGCATTAGGGCGATGCCCCGCCCATAGGGAACGGGCCCCGATTCAGCGTCGAGCCCCAGCATGCGGTAGTAGTGATTCGACCAGTACAGCTTCTGTTTCGGAAGTTCAAACTCCCAGCTTCCTACGTTGGCCAGTTCTTCCGCTTGCGCCAGCAACGCTTCGCTCCTGCGCAATTTTTTCTCCGTCTCGAATCGTTCCGTGATGTCGTGCGCCGTTCCGCGGACTACCGGAGCCGGCACGCCTTCGGTCCGCAAGGTGTTGTGATACTCCCAGACCTTTCGCTCGCCCGCGCGCGTGCGCAGCATCACGGTCCCGCTGGCGCTTCCTTCGCGCCGGATTCGCTCGATGTAATCGGTAATAAATTCGCGGGCGCCGGGCCGCAGGATGTCAGGGATTTGCTGGCCAATCAGCTCTTCCGGCGTGTAGCCCAAAATTCTTGCGGGCAGTTCGTTCATCGACAGCAGCCGCCCGCTCAGGTCGTGCGTGAAGATCAGCGCACGGCTGTTCTCCACCAAGTCCCGATACAGCTCGGCGCTTTCACGAACGGCATTCGCCGATTCCACCCGTTCCGTCACGTCCATCGCCACGCCAATCCGCTTGTAGATTCGGTTCTCCGAATCGACGATCGGTTTTCCCCGCACCATCAGGGTCCGCCGCGATCCGTCGGGCAGCACGATCCGCGCCTGATACTCGTACGGCCGTCCTGAATCCATGGCCTTGCGGATGGTCGCCTGCACGCATTCCCGGTCCTGCGGATCGATCATTCTCCAGAAAAAGTCCTCCGGAACCGTCTGCATCCCGGGCTCCGCGCCCAGCATCCGGCAAAGGTTGGGGGACCGCTTGACCGCGCCACTTACCAGGTCGTGTTCCCAGCTGCCCAGGCCCGCAAGTATCTCCGCCTCGGCTAGCAGTTCGTTGGGATTGGCTCCATTCGATTTGGCCGACTGAGTCGTGTCGATGGCCGGTGAGCCGACTTGGATGAGCCGTTCCTGCATGTTGAGCTTTGGTCTGAAGTTGGCGGCGTCGATGTCAGGTAGAGGAAAAAGTTCCGCCAATCATCGCAAATTAATCCCGTCAACCGTCGAAGTCAATGCGATACGCTCGGCATAGTAATCATTCCTAAAGGGTTAGGTATTACTACGTACGAACGATTACAGATCACCCGAGATCTAGGTCCCGAATCGCTCCCTCCAAACCGCGCGCGCTAAACTTGCCGCCGTTGGAAGCCGTCTTCTATGTATAATTTCTCGTTCGAATTTCACTGATTTCGCAGCGGTGTGGGCGCAGGGCCCAAAACCGCGGGGGAATGCATGCATCCGGAACCGATCATGGACCTTGCCCACCTGGGCCATCTCGAATTGCTCACGCCGAAGCCCGAGGAAAGCCTCCGCTTTTTCGTGGACGTCTTCGGCATGACCGAAAGCGGCCGCGAAGGCGACTCCGTCTATCTGCGCGCCTATGACGACTACGAACGCCACACTCTCAAGCTTACCGCGTCGAAGCAGGCCGGCCTCGGCCACGTCGCCTATCGCACGCGCAGCCAGCAGGCTCTCGAACGCCGCATCGCCGCCCTCAAAGGCTCCGGTTTCGAAATCGGCTGGAACAAAGGCGATCTCTGCCACGGCCCCGCCTACGTCTGCCAGGATCCGGACGGCCACAAAATCGAGCTTTACTATGAAACCCAGTGGTACGAAGCGCCAGCGAACCTGAAACCGTCGCTGAAAAACCAGGCCCAGCGCTTTCCCGCGCGCGGCGTTAACGTCCGCCGCCTCGACCATTGGAACGGCCTGGCCGTCGACATCGAAGCCAATCGCGAGTTCTTCGAGAAATATCTCGGCTTCCGCCTCACCGAACAAATCGTTCTCGATAGCGGCGTCGAAGCCGCCATGTGGATGACCTGCACGAACAAAAGTTACGACTTCGCCTACTCCAAAGACCACACCGGCGTTCGCGGCCGCTTCCATCACGTGACTTACGCTGTTAACAGCCGTGAAGAAGTCCTGATCGCCGCCGACATTTTTCTCGAAAACGGCGTCCACATCGAAACCGGCCCGCACAAGCACGCCATCCAGCAAACTTTCTTTCTGTACGTCTACGAGCCGGGCGGCAATCGCGTCGAAGTCGCCAACGCTGGCGCGCGCCTAATCCTCGCGCCGGACTGGAAACCCATCCGCTGGTCCGAAGCCGAACGCAAAAAAGGCCAAGCCTGGGGCCTGAAAACGATCGAGTCCTTCCACACTTACGGCACTCCCGTAGTCGAATTCGAACACAAGAAATGAATCAAATCGAATTCCCACGCCGTCATTCTGAGGAGAGCGGCCTGACGTTTTTTCTTCAGCCCGCTCTTGCGGGCTGTCGGGTCGCGCGGTCGAAGAATCTCTCTTCGGCTGCTGCGGGGGCCTGGCGCTAATTCATGCCGCCGGCTCCGCATCTGCTTTTTCTCCCAGGCCTAGCCTGCGACGCCGATACTTGGCTCGACCAAACCCGCACCTTCTCGCAAACAACCACGATCACCGTCGTTGACTACGGCCTCGCCGACTCCATCACAAAAATGGCCGAAATCGCCCTGGCCGCCGCGCCCGGCCGCATCGCCATCGCAGGCCATTCCATGGGCGGCCGCGTCGCCTTCGAAATCATGCGTCTCGCTCCCCAGCGCGTCGCGGGCCTCGCGCTCCTCGACACCGCCTACCGCGGATTCCCCGGCGGCGAAGCAGGCGAACGCGAAATCGCCAGGCGCTCCGAACTCGTCAACCTCGCCCGCACCAAAGGCATGCGCGCTATGGCCGAATTCTGGATGCCCGGTATCATCCATCCCGATCGCCTCACGGACACCGCTCTCACCAGCGCCATCCTCGCCATGATGTCCCGCAAAACCTCGGAAATTTTTGCCGCCCAAATCAAAGCCCTGCTCGCGCGCCCCGACGCCACCGCGCAGCTCGCCGCAATCCGCTGCCCCACCCTCGTCCTCTGCGGCCGCAAAGACACCTGGAGCCCGCTCGAAGGCCACCGCGAAATCGCCGCCGCCATCTCCCATTCGCATCTGGCCATCATCGAACACTGCGGCCACATGGCCCCGATGGAACGCAGGGAAGAAGTAACAACGGCTCTCTCCGAGTGGTTTTCCAGCCTGTAGTGGCACAGGCACTCTTGTCTGTGTCCGACGATCGCTGCCGGACCACATGCACGCGCACAGTCGCAAGGACCTGACGCCGAAACTGCAATTTCCTCCGGTTGACGCCAACCTTCGCGCTGCCTAAAATCCCAACCCGAGCCAAAAAGAAAGGTCTCAACCGCTCACAACCATGATCATCGACTCGCACCAACATTTCGTCCGTCTGGCCCGTCACCCAGAAGTCGAAGGCTTCCGCGCCGCTCAGCTCTCGGGGAAAAATCCCGGGTCCCTCCCCGATATCTCCGACGCCGACGTAAAAAAAAGCCTCGAGCAAGTCGTCAGCCTGATGGACGCTCGCGCCGTCGACGTCGCTTTCGCCTCCCCCCGCGCCAAGGCCATGGCCACGCACGAAGGCACTCCGGAGCAAAACGCCATCTGGGCCGATCTCAACGACAACCTCATCCTTCGCGCCTGTCAGTTGCACCCCGGCCGTTTCGCCCCGGTCGGCATGCTCGGCCAACATCCCACCTCCCCATCCGCTCAGGTCGCAAAACAGATCGAGCGCTGGACCAAGGAAGGCTTCGTCGCCTTCAATTTCGATCCCGACGGCACCGGCGGCCGCTGGCTAAATCAGCCCTTCACCGGCAAGCACAATTACCCGGTGTTCGAAGCGGCGCAAGCCCTCGACGTCCCGCTCGTCCTCCACGGAAGTGAATCCATCAACAAGAATTTCCCGCACACCGCCGTTCAATATCTCGTCGCGGACATCACCGGTTTTGTCCAGCTCATGATGGCCAAGGACCTGTTCAAGGATTTTCCGCGCCTGCGCTTCCTGATCCCGCACGGCGGCGGCGCCCTTCCGTGCCAGATCGGTCGCTGGCGCGCCATCGGCAAATACAGTAACTGGTCGAGCCCGGACGAGCTTCTCGCCAATGGCAACGTCTTCGTCGACACCTGCGTCTACAACGACCTCAACATGCAAATGCTCTTCGACGCCGTCCCGCTGGACAACATTCTTTTCGGCTCCGAATGCGACGGCGCATTCCCCGGCGTGGTCAACGACGAAACGCACGACCACTACGACAACACCAGCCGCTACGTGAACGATTCCAAACTCAACGCCGCGGACAAAGCCAAAGTTTTCGCCGCCAACGCCTGCCGCGTCTATCCCCATGCGAGCCGCTGGCTCCCAAAATAGCGATGCGATCGAATCGGCGCAGTCTTAATGTAGCGCCGGGGCCTTTAGCCCGGCTGCCTTTGAATTTGGTCTCCGATCGCTCCTAACGTCGTCATTCTGAGCGGAGTGACTCGACGGTTTGGCATTTCGACCCGCTCTTGCGGGTCGTCGGGTCACGCAGTCGAAGAATCTCTCCGCAGCGTAACTACAAACGAGGATTCGCGTCGTCGGCAATTCGCTGTCGCCATTTGACGCCGCACTCACCCACCCCCTAAAATCCTTGCCGTCAACTTCACAAGGAGCCTTAATGACCAAGCCAGTCGTAGTTCGCAAAACCGAACTGCCCGACGCCAACGCCGTCGCCGCCCTCGAAAAATTCGGCGTCTCCACCGTCCACGAAGCCCAGGGCCGCACCGGCTTGCTCGCCTCCTACATGCGCCCGATTTTTCCCGGCGCCGCAATCGCCGGCCACGCCGTCACCGTTTCGCTCGCACCCGGCGACAATCTCATGATCCACGTCGCCGTCGAAGTCTGCACCCCGGGCTGCATCCTCGTCGTCGCGCCCACCTCGCCATGCACCGACGGCTATTTCGGCGAGCTTCTAGCCACGTCTCTCAAAGCCCACGGCGTGAAAGGCCTCGTCATTGAAACCGGCGTTCGCGACGTTGCCCCGATCACGGAAATGAAATGGCCAGTCTGGAGCCGCGCCGTCAGCTCGCAGGGCACCGTGAAAGCCACACTTGGTTCGGTCAATATCCCCATCGTCTGTGCCGGTGCGCACATCAATCCCGGAGACGTGATCGTCGCCGACGACGACGGTGTCTGCGTCGTCCCGCGCCAAGACGCCGCAGCCGCGGCCGCCGCCTCCAAGCAGCGCCTCGACAAAGAAGACGCCGTCCGCATCCGCCTAGCCAAAGGCGAACTCGGCCTCGACATCTATAACTTGCGCCCCAAGCTCAAAGAACTAGGCCTGGAATATCGCTAAGCGTCGAGCACCGCGCTTTGTGGGTCGCGGCTTTAGCCGCCACATTGGAAGATCGCCAATTTGAACGGGGCTGTCGCCCCTGAAGTTCCCGACGGTGCAGTAAGAAAACATCGCGAAACGTTCGCTAACCTCGGCGCACGGCTCGCGTCCAATTCGCCAGCATCTGTGTGTCCGCGCCGGGCGAGCGGCCGTGGAATATACTCCACACAGACTGCATTCCACTTTCGTATTGAGTTGTAAAACCGGCCCGAGCAACGAGACATGTGAAGTGCGGCAGCTTGCTTGTCCTGAGCGGAGCCGAAGGGCCGCCACTGTCTGCCGTCCCGGCTAGCCGGGACGTGCCGCAACTGGCGCGTGAAGGGCACAAGCGCATCCAGTCTCGTGCTGATCGAACGAATCGAAGCGCTACTCGGAGGCACCGTGACGAAGCTCTACTCAGCAAAGCTCATCCTCGCACTAGCGGCATTTGCGGCCAGCGTGCTGATCGCATCGGCACAGTCCAAAAACCCGCTCCTGCTCCAGACCCCCACTCTCAGCGCCACCCAGATCGCCTTCGTCTACGGCGGAGACATCTGGATCGTCGGCCGCCAGGGCGGGGAGGCCAAGCGCCTCGTCACCGGAACCGACCTCGAAACCGGGCCCATCTTTTCGCCCGACGGTTCGCTCGTCGCTTATAGCGGCGATTACGACGGCAACATCGATGTCTACGTGGTCTCCTCTGGCGGCGGCCAGCCCACTCGCCTTACCTATCATCCCGGCCCCGACTTCGCCATTGGCTGGACGCCCGACGGCAAAAGCGTCCTTTTCCGCTCTCATCGCGACAGCACCAACGACGCCGACAAGCTCTTCACCGTTCCGGTCTCGGGCGGATTTCCAACCGAGCTTCCACTCGATATGGCCGAAACCGGCGCTTTCTCACCCGACGCTTCGAAGCTCGCCTACGTGCCGATTTTTCAGTGGGAGCCCGACTGGAAGATGTATCGCGGCGGCCAAACCACGCCCGTCTGGATCGCCAACCTCTCCGACTCCAGCGTCGTGAAAGTCCCCCGCGAGGATTCCAACGATCGCAATCCGCTTTGGATCGGCAAGACTGTCTACTTCCTCTCCGATCGCGAAGGCCCGATCACGCTTTTCTCCTATGACCCCGGCACTCAGAAAGTCACGCGCGAAATCGAAAACAAGAACGGCTTCGACATCAGCTCCGCCTCCGCCGGCGACGGCCAGATCGTCTATTCGCAGTTCGGCGCCCTGCACATCTTTGATCCGGCCACGCACAAGGACGAGCAAGTCACCGTCACCGTGCCCGGCGACATGCCGCAGCTACAGCCTCACTGGCAAAAAGTCGCCCGGCGCATCTTGCATTCGAATATTTCGCCTTCAGGTGCCCGCGCGGTGTTCGAGGCCCACGGCGATATCTTCACCGTCCCCGCTGAAAAGGGCGACGTCCGTGACGTCACGGACACTCCCGGCACCGCCGAGCGCGATCCTTCCTGGTCGCCCGACGGAAAATGGATCGCTTATTTCTCGGACGCCTCGGGCGAATACGCGCTTCACATTCGCGATCAAAAAGGTCTCGAGCCCGCGAAGATCATCAATCTCGGCTCTCCCGCGAGCTTTTATTACGCCCCGGTCTGGTCGCCGGACAGCAAGAAAATCGCCTACACCGATAAGCGCCTCCAGCTCTGGTACGTCGACATCGACAAACCGAGCCCCGTGAAAGTCGACACCAACTACAGCGAGGAAGCCGAAAACGATTACTCGCAGGCCTGGTCGCCCGACAGCAAATGGATCGTCTACACCAAGCTCTT
The DNA here is from genome assembly GCA_963800535.1 of uncultured Acidobacteriota bacterium. Lineage (GTDB taxonomy): Bacteria > Acidobacteriota > Terriglobia > Acidiferrales > UBA7541 > Palsa-295. The sequence goes on along the minus strand of CAWDBK010000013.1, from coordinate 52,628 downwards.
GCCCAGCTACCTGCACGCAATTTTCGTCTACTCGCTGGATAGCGCCAAAAGCACGCAGATCACCGACGGAATGAGCGATTGCCAATCTCCCAACTTCGACAAGGGCGGCAAGTACCTCTACTTCACCGCCAGCACGAATACCGGGCTCTCCAGCGCGGGTTTCGACATGTCCAGCACCGAACATCCGGTGACGTCAAGCGTCTACGTCACCGTCCTGCGCAAGGACTTGCCTTCACCCATTCCGCCCGAAAGCGACGACGAGAAAGCAGCGGACACAAAGTCCGATTCGTCTACCGACAAGTCCGCCGATAAATCCAGCGACAAGGACAAGTCGGACAAGGACAAAGCCGACAAGGATAAAGATAAGGATAAGGACAAGGACAAAGACAAAGACAAGTCCGACAAGCCAAAAGAGCCGCCCAAAGTCACCATCGACTTCGAGGACATTCTCCAGCGCATCCTGGCTCTGCCGATCCCGTCCGCAAACTACTTCAGTCTCGCCGCCGGGAAAGAAGGCGAACTCTTCGTCGTCGAAGGTCCCATCGTTCAGGTCGACGCCCAGGGGCCCCCGCCGCTCACCGTCTCAAAATTCGAGATGAAGACTCGCAAGACGGACAAAATCGTCAGCGGCGTCACCGTTTTCGCCCTTTCCGGCAACGGCGAAAAAATGCTCTACAAGCAGGGCGAAAACTGGTTCATCAACGATGCCGGTAAAGCGCCCGAACCTGGAAAGGGCCAGCTGAATACCGGCGCGATGGAAGTCCACGTCTCACCCCGCGAGGAATGGGCGCAGATGTATCACGAAGTCTGGCGCATCGAGCGCGATTTCTTCTACGACCCCGGCTATCACGGCTACGACATCGCCGCGGCTGAAAAGCGTTTCGAAGTCTATCTGCCCGGCATCGCCTCGCGCGCCGATCTGAATTATCTCTTCACCGAAATGCTCAGCTACATCTCCGTGGGCCACATGTTTATCCGTGGCGGCGTGCAGCCGGAAACACCGCACATCAGCGTCGGACTACTCGGTGCCGACTACACCATCGAAAACAATCGCTACCGCTTCGCGAAAATCCTCAGCGGAGAAAACTGGAATCCGCATCTCCAGGCCCCGCTCACCCAGCCGGGCGTCAACGTCAAAGCCGGCGAATACCTTCTCGCCGTCAACGGTCACAATCTCACCGGAGCCGACGAAATCTACAGTTTGTTCCAGGAATCCGCCGGCCAGCAGGTCGTTCTCAAAGTGGGCGCCAATCCCGATGGCTCCGGTTCCCGCGACGTCACCGTCATTCCGATTCCGGACGAAGACGAGCTCCGCAATCTCGACTGGATCGAATCCAATCGCCGCAAAGTCGACGAACTCAGCGGCGGCAAGCTCGCCTACGTCTACATTCCGGACACCGCCGGCGGAGGCTACACGAATTTCAACCGCTACTTCTTCGCCCAGGTCGGAAAGCAGGGCGCCATCCTCGACGAGCGCTTCAATCACGGCGGCCAGATCGCGGACTACATCATTGATTACCTCGCCCGCCAGCCCATGGCCATGGTCACCGCTCGCGAAGGTGCTCGTCTCTACGATCCCGCCATGGCCATCTACGGCCCCAAAGTGATGATCATCAACCAATTCGCCGGTTCCGGTGGCGACGCCATGCCCTGGCTCTTCCGCCGCAAGCATATCGGCACGCTGGTCGGCGTTCGCACCTGGGGCGGGCTCGTCGGCATCGGCGGCTATCCCGTCCTGCTCGACGGAGGCACCGTCACCGCGCCTCGTCTCGCCGTCTCGAATCTCTCCGGCGATTGGGAAGTCGAAGGCCACGGCATCGCCCCCGATATCGAAGTCACCCAGGACCCCAAACTAGTCCGCGAGGGTCATGACCCGCAGCTCGAGCGCGCCGTCTCCGAAGCCATGCAGCAGCTAAAGGATCATCCGCTGCCGGAGTACAAGACTCCGCCGTACCCCAATCACCACCCGGCCCTGCCGCCGCTGCAATAAAGTTTTTCGCCGTAGCCGTTCCCGGTGCCCCATCCTCGCCGTCCGAGGGTGGGGCTTTCTCGGCATACACATCGCCACGCACGCGGCCATCACTTCGCCCCAAGTGCCGGAGGCACGATTCGTAATTAGCCCGGCACGCAGCCCGCTGCGGCGGGCGGAGTGCCGGGAAAGCGTCGTCGGTAGGCGCTTCACCCCCTGAAGCTCCCGCCCGCCTCGTTCAATTTCCAATCTCCCGTCCATCGCCCCATGATAAATTCCCTCCTCGGGAGGTCCGCCCGATGCCTGAATTCGCCCAATCCGAAATGCGCAACACCGAAGCCGCTTGCTACGCCCTCTGCGTCGACTACGCCGACATCATCGACGCCCGCGAATGGGACCGCCTCACCGAAGTTTTCGCCCCCGACGGCGAATTCCACGCCCCGCTGCCGCCTGCGCAGATCTACAAAGGCGCCGACAAAATCATCGCCATGTTCCACTCCCGCCCCCGCGGCCGCCTCACCCACCACCTCATCAGCAATTTCCGCGTGCGCATGGAAACCAACGACACCGCCGTCGGCACCTGCCGCGTCCTGCTCTACCTTTCCGACGAATCCGAGCCCGAAACTCTCGAAGGCCGCAAGACGCTGCCCATGCAGCTCATGGGCACCTATCGCGACCGCTACGTCCGCACCAAAGACGGCTGGCGATTCGCCGCCCGCGTCGGCGGAATCTCGTATCACACGTAAATGAGCGCGAGCCCCTGGAAAATGGCCCGAAACATGCCCAACGAACCCATCACGCGCATCGCACTCATCGGCTTCGGCGAAGCCGGCGGAATCCTCGGCCACGACCTCGCCGCCCGCCGCCTCGAAGTCAACGCCTGGGACATCCTCTTCGACTCGCCCGCCGCGCGCGAAGCCATGCTCGCCAAATCCCGCGCCGCGAAAGTCTGCCCCGCGAAATATCTGGCGGACGCCGTAACCAACACCGACCTCGTCATCTCTGCCGTCACCGCCGCTTCCGCGCTCGAGGTAGCCGCCGAAGCCGCTCCGCTCTTGCGCGCCGGCCAGCTCTACCTCGACATCAATTCGGTGTCGCCGGCGACGAAACAAAAAATGGCCGAGCATTTCACGAAGTCTCCGGCGCACTTCGTCGAAGCCGCGGTCATGGCGGCCGTTCCGCCGCAGCGCCTGAAAGTTCCCATGCTCCTCGGAGGCCCGCACGCCGCAGCCGCGGCCCGGCGCCTCGCATGCGTCGGCCTAACCGTCAGCGTCGCGGACGATCGCGTCGGCATCGCCTCCGCGGTAAAAATGTGCCGCAGCGTGGTGATCAAGGGACTCGAGGCCATCGCCGTGGAATCCATGTTCACGGCGCGGCGCTACGGCGCCGAGGACGCCGTGCTGAAATCGCTCGCGGCCACCTTCCCCGAAATGGGCTGGCACGACAAGCTGCCCGACTACCTCATCAGCCGCGTCGCCGAACACGGCAAGCGCCGCGCCGCCGAAATGCGCGAAGCCGCCCAGGCCGTGCGCGACGCCGGCCTCGACCCCCGCATGGCCACCGCCGCCGCGGAACTGCAGGACGCGCTGGCAAAAGAAATCGCCGCCAGCCTGCCGGACACGCCCGCAGCCGAAAATTTCGGCAAGAATTTCTCCTGGCGCGAACTAGCCGACGCCCTCGAAAAATCCACGCACGCCCCAAAAAAGTAGCGCCGCCCACGCGAGAAGCGAAAGATTTCTCCCAGCCGCGCTCCCCGCCCTTATAATCCACGCATCGATCCTCGCAGCGATCGACGCATCGAAGGAATCCGCCGTGGAAGAAGCGCTCGCAGTCCATCGCCTCCAGTTCGCCTTCACCGTTACGTTCCACTACATCTTTCCGCAGCTCACCATGGGCCTCGCCCTGCTGATCCTGGTTCTGAAATCGATCGCCCTGCGAACCCGCGACGAGCAATGGAACCGCGCCGCTCGTTTCTGGGCAAAAATCTTCGGCATCAGCTTCACCATGGGCGTCGTCACCGGCATCCCCATGGAATTTCAGTTCGGCACCAACTGGTCGCAGTTCTCAAAGTTGGCTGGCGGCGTAATCGGCCAGACGCTCGCAATGGAAGGCGTCTTCTCGTTCTTCCTCGAATCCAGTTTCCTCGGCCTGTTTCTGTTCGGTGAAAAGCGCCTCAGCCGCCGCGCCCACTGGTTCACGTCTTTAATGATGTTTCTCGGCTCCTGGCTCTCTGGTTACTTCATCGTCGCGACAGATGCATGGATGCAGCATCCGGTCGGCTACATCCAGCAGCCCGACGGTTCATTCGCCCTCGGCAGTTTCTGGGCGCTGTTGTTCAACCCCTGGGCGCTCTGGCAATACATGCACACCATGCTCGGCGCCGTGCAGACCGGCAGCTTCACCGTCGCCGCGGTCGGCGCTTTCTACCTGCTCGCCAAGCGCCACGTCGACTACGGAAAACTCTTCGTGCGCACCGGCGTGATCGTCGGACTTCTCGCCGCCTTCCTGCAGCTCTGGCCCTCGGGCGACGGCCAGGGTCTGATGATTGCGCGCTATCAACCGATCACGCTCGCCGCCATGGAAGGCCTTTTTGAAACGCAACACAGCGCGCCCGTCGCAATCCTCGGACAGCCCGACGTCCCGCGCCGCGTGCTCGACAATCCACTGAACATTCCCGGCGCCCTGAGCTTTCTCACCTACAGGAAATGGGCCGCCGAAGTGAAGGGCCTCGACAATTTCCCCGAGTCCGAGTGGCCGGACAGCATCCCGCTCCTCTATTTCAGCTACCACATCATGATTGGCCTCGGCACCATCTTCATCGCCATCCTCGTGCTCGCAGCCTTTCTGCTGTATCGCAGGAAACTTTTCGACTCGCGCACGATGCTCTGGATCCTCATGCTCTCGCTGCCATTTCCGTTCATCGCCAATACCGCCGGATGGATCACCGCCGAAGTCGGCCGGCAGCCCTGGCTGATCTACGGTTTGATGCGCACGCGCGCCGGCGTCTCGCCGCAGGTTGCCGGAGGCAGCGTCTGGTTCACGCTGATCGGCTTCGCGGGAATGTATTCCGTGCTGGCGATCCTGTTCTTGTTTCTGGTCTATCGCGAAATCGAGCACGGGCCGGGCGAGGAATTGCCGGCCGCGATTCCGGCGCGCGCCGCCGGCTGAGGCGAAAATTCAATGGCTACGATCTGGTTCTGCCTCGTCGCGGTGATGCTGGCCATGTACGTCGTCCTCGACGGCTTCGACATCGGCGCCGGCATCATCCATCTCTTCGTCGCGCGCACCGCGGAAGAGCGCAGCATGGTGATCCGCTCCATCGGCCCGGTGTGGGACGGCAACGAAGTCTGGCTCATCGCCGCCGGCGGCACGCTCTATTTCGCATTCCCCGCGCTGTACGCCTCGAGCTTCAGCGGCTTCTATCTCCCGCTGATGATGGTTCTCTGGCTGCTGATCCTGCGCGGCACGTCCGTTGAATTTCGCAGCCACGTGGTCAGCGACATGTGGGCCACTTTCTGGGACGGCCTCTTCGCGCTATCCGGCGTGCTGCTTGCGATATTTTTCGGCGCGGCGCTCGGCAACGTGGTCCGCGGAGTTCCGCTCGACGCCGCCGGAAATTTCTTCGAGCCGCTGTGGACCAATTTCCGCCCGGCCGCGAACACCGGCATTCTCGACTGGTACACGATTCTCGTGGGCCTCGCGGGGCTGGCCGCGCTCGCGCTGCATGGCGCGCTCTGGGTCGCGCTGAAAACGGATGGCCCGGTGAACCAGCGCTCGCGCACTGCCGCCAGCGTCTCCGCATCGATCGTCGCGGTGCTCACCGTCGCGATCACGCTCGTGAGCTTCCGGTTGCGGCCCGTCTTGTTCCAGAATTTCGCGGCCCACGCCTGGGGATTCGCGTTCCCGGCGCTGGCGATCGCAGGATTGCTCGGCGTTCTCTGGTTTCAGCGCCGTCGCGCGGAGTGTGCCGCGTTTCTTTCGTCCTGCGCGTACCTGCTCGGCATGCTCACCAGCGTGGCCTTCAGCCTTTACCCGCGCGTGCTGCCCTCGACCCTGAATCCCGATTTCGCGCTCACCATCGACAGCACCAAAGCCGGCGCGCACGGCCTGAAAATCGGACTCGTCTGGTGGATCATCGGCATGATCCTCGTGAGCGGCTACATGATCTACAGCTACCGGAATTTCGGCGGAAAAATCGAAAGCCCCGAAACCGAAGAAACCTACTAACTCTCGGTCATTCCGAGTCCGCCGCGGCGGATGAAGAATCTCTCCAGAGTTTCTCTGCGTTTTCTGCGCCTTTGACTTAAACGTAGCGCCGGGGTCTTCAGCCCGGCAGCCTTTGTATTTGAATTTGGTTTTGCCTTCGGTTTTCTCCGTGTCTCCATGGCCAACTCCTAAAAAAACCAAAACCGTTTTTTCTTCTTCGGCGTGGCGCCGGCGGAATCCTCCCAGCCCAGGTCGTCGGCCAGCTGCGGCACCCAGGGCAGCGGACGGTCCTCGAACGCCGCCAGCGGATTTTCCACCAGCAGCGCCCGCGCCACCTCCTCGCCGCGCGCCTTCGCCAGCAGGTCGTACGTCTCCCGCAGCTTCAGCGGACGCGACGCCGTATTGTGCGCGTCGCTGGCCACGAAATGCACCGCGCCGGCGTCCAGCCAGTCGTTCGCCGCGGCCTGCGCCGATTCGCCCCAGCGCCCCAGCAGCGATTGCGCGGTGATCTGCGCGTAACACCCCTGCCGCAGCCAGCGGTAGAGCCGCTCGGGCTGCGCGCGGATCAGCGGGTTGCGCTCCGGATGCGTCACGATCGGCCGCAGCCCCGCCAGATGCAGCTCGTGCAGCGCCTGGTCCATCGACGGCGGAATGGAATAGTCCGCGAACTCCACCAGCAGGTAGCTTTTCTGGTTCAGCGTGTAGCGGAAAGCGTCCTTGCGGATGTCCTGCAGATTCTCGAAGCTCAGGTGAAAATCGCAGCCGGTGGCCAGCGTCAGTTGCCCGGCAAATTTCGCCTGCAGCTGGTCGCGTATTTCCTGGCACAGAGCAAGGTTTCGCGCCAGGCTGAACGTATGCTCCGGGCTCGCGTGCGGCGTCCCGATCACGTGCGTCACCCCGTCCGCAATGGCCATCTCCGCCATGGCGCACGAAACCTCGAGCGACGTAGCCCCGTCGTCAATCCCCGGCAAAATGTGGCAATGAATATCGACCATCGTTGATCGAGAATAGCCCACCCCGCCCGCACGCGCATCCCCGATTTACGAGCCGTCATCCTGAAACTCCGACGTCGTCATTCTGAGCGGAGTGACCGAACGCTTTCGCACTTCGTCCCGCTCTTGCGGGACGTTCGGTTACGGAGCCGAAGAATCTCTCCCGGGTTTGCGCCTCTGCCGTTGAATCTGGTTCTGACGTAAACGTAGCGCCGGGTACTTTAGCCCGGCAGCCTTTGCCGTTGAATTTGGTCTCGGCGCGGTCGAAGCGATTGGGAAAGTTTCCGGTTGATAGAAGTCTCTCTAAGTAGCAGACTCGTTATTCCTTTAATACACTTCGAATAAAGAAATGAGGATTTTCCATTGGTCGAGCCCAGCCCAAATCCCAAAAGCTTGCCCCAGGAACGGTCCGATTCGCCACTCGGGTCTCTGCTGCTATTCAACGATCTTCCGAGATTTGGAACTGAGGAACCGTTTGACGAGAACCAAGACGCCTTTAATCACGAGGCTTTCGCCGACGGCATTCTGCAAGTGATCAAAAGGAACGCGCCGCCGCTCTCGATCGGCCTCTTCGGTGCATGGGGAATTGGCAAATCAACTGTCATCAACATCTTATTCAAGAAAATTCGCGAGAAGGAATCGAAAATCCTGAAGCCAATATACTTCAACGCCTGGAAGTATTCTGGCGACTCTTTTAGGCGTCAGTTTCTTATCGATGTCGCGAAGGAAATCTACGGAACGGAGCACGAGAAGGTAAAGAGGTTGGAGCAACTTAACTACACCGATGTTCTAAAGCAATCTCGGCAGAAGGCCATCGGTGAGGCCGTGATTCAGGGCATCACAGACGCTTTTGCAACAAAATTGTCGTTTAGGGGAAGCGCAATCGCGCGCTTCATTATCGGCTGCGCTAGCGTACTCGTCGCTGTTGCGATAGGGGCTCTAATAAGTGTGTGGAACGGATACGTCGCTGCTGTCGCTTTGGCCACGGCCGTGCCTGCGATTTTCCTATGGTTCTCTAACATTAAATTTGAAGAACTTTTTGTATTTCAGGAAGCCCCTCTATATGCCCCGAAGCTCATCTTCCCAGAGCAGTTCGAGGCGGAGTTTAGAACACTGATAAAAAGCGACGAATTAAAAGGCGCAAAGCCTGTTATCGCGATAGACGATATAGATCGCTGCGAACCTTCCCTGATCCGCGACATCCTAATTTCAACGAAGAATTTCATCGGGCAGGAGAACTGTTTCTTTATCGTTCCGTGCGACGATCGAACAGTCGTCGACGTTTTCTCTGAACCTAATCAGAAGAAGGGCTATGGAGACGAGTCGTTAAGGAAGTACTTCAACGTCGGCCTTCGCATTCCACCGATCACCAGTACGGATTTGGTCGATTTCGCGAACACGGTTGCGAGACGAACCAAGATTCCCGATTCCGTAGTCCAAGTGGCGGTTCTGGCCAACTGCAGAGACGCTCGGAAAATGAAGCACTTCTTAAATAGTTTTGCTCTCAAATATCAAATCGCAAAATCCAGAGAGAAAACTCGCCGGCTCCCCGCGATTGTTGACAACAATCTCCCGGAACTGGCGAAGGCAGTTCTCATAGAAGACTCATATCCAGAATTATTCGCAATGATAGTAGACGACCCGCGTGTCTACCAAGTTTTGGAACGTGCAGCTTTGACGGGTGACAATGAGGCCGAGCTCAAGTCAGTCGGACTTACATCCTGGAATACGAACTACCCCGGGTTAAGAGAGACACTCAAACGCACTCGTGAAGTTCGGATGCTACATTCCGACGTGTTTTTCTCGCTTAAAAGCACTAACCCCGAGATGAAAATTCCACGAGGTCCCGAACTCAAAGCCGCCGCGATCGAAGGGAATTTCGACACGTTTGACGACGTCGCCAGAGCTATCTCCGACAGCCAGGCCAAGACCGCCACGGCCGACCTCCTCCTGGATTTGTTGGCGAAAAGCACAGATCGGTTTCTGTATCGCACGATTGCTGCTGCACTGCGTTTGCACAGTCAAACGGGGTTTTTCTCCGCGGAAGACAGTAAGAGGATTGCCGGGGCTGTCTGCAGGTCGCTTCTATATGACGACACCTTCGGAATACTTAAGCAGCTGCCCGATCAAGTTCTTGCATGCGCCGACGAGATGGGGGAAGCTCGCCTGGGCGAGATCGTGGACAAATTCTTGAAAGAGATTCAGGCTTCGCCTACGAATGCGATCCCCGACGAACTGCAAGCCATCATCGCGGGTCTATACGGTTACGAGATAACTCGTCGGCGCTGCGCGGAAGTCTTGAACGAAAAATTCGCAACAGGTTGGGTGCAAATAAGGGAGGGACTCTCCGTCTTGGCCGAACTTCATCTTGCACCCCCAATACCCGACGACGAAACAATCCCGTCAAAATATGTACTAGAGACGATGCTCGGAACAATGACCGCGCGATCCGGGCACTGGGAACCCGACGACTTAATAAGGCGAGATTTGCTCTTCGCAAACTGGGATCAGGATTTTCGAAGTGAATTTGTAACAACACTTGTCGCGATAAATGGGCGCCAGCCGCTATCAGGCTACGAGCCCAGAACCCAATATATTCTCGAATCGATTATAACTAAGAACGATCTCGCGGCCGACGCTAAGGTCAGGGCGATTTGGCCAATACTCTCTGATCTTTACAATCGTATTACTGAGTCCAAAGGCAAACTGGAAATTATCCGTGTCGCTGCCGTATTTGCCGTATGCGCAACGGAAGACAATACGCGTCAGGAAGCGAAAAACTTTCTGCAATCTTGCTGGCAATCGCTTAGTGATCCTGCGACCCGGGAAATTCTTGAATTCATTGGAGCGCTTACATCGCCGAAGCGTAGCGAGCTCGTCAAGTCAGCGCTCGAACAGCAGCTCCAAATAGCCAGTTCCGAGATCCAGTCTCCGACCGACCGAACAAAGGAGCGTATCCAGCTTTGCCTCGCACACAAAGACATTCAGTCGCTGCAAGAAATCGAGGCACTCTTCGTCAGGTCCCTTGACGTGGGCCAAGAGAAGTCGCTAAATGCTTGGATAGCAATCATTGCTGACCATGAAAATGAGCTCGGCCCCGATTTTCCGAACAAGTTTATTTCCAGGGTGTTAACGCTAGTCCCCTCCAACACCGGCCGTCCTCAACGCCAAGAAACACTCTTGCGGACGGCTGCAGATAAGCTGCGAAAGCTCCCCGCGGAAGGACAACGCGCCTTAAGCCCGAAATTCTTTGCCCTACTCAGAGACCCGAACGCACACAATCGCGATGCCGCTGCAAAATGTCTAACGCCGCTAAAATCATCGCTATCGAGCCAACAAGAATTCAAGCTCGCAATTGCCGACCTGATCGGTGACCTTCGGCGAGACGTTAGGACTGACGACATCCTTCAATTCCGCTCCGTGTTCGATGCGTTGCTGGACCAGGCAAGCCTATTAGGAGAAATACAGTTACAAGACTTCGCTGATATTGGTTCGCGAGCGATGGCGCATGCCGATCAATCCTTTCAGGAATTCGGCCTGTCGGTAATCGAGCGGCTGCCATCTATCCGGCAGGACGACCAAGGCGGAGTAGTCCACCTGTTGATTAAACTCGCGTCGCCGACAAACTCCCTAAAAGACCGAGCCAAGGCGCAGCTAATTACAATTTCGAACCGCGAAGCACTTTCGGAGCCCGCTAAACTCGAACTCCAGGCTTGGTCCAAATCGGAAGGCCGAAACTGAGCTCGCGGCACCGCCTCAAATACATAATCGGCCCTAACCTGTCCTTTCGACCAGTAGATTCATGTCTTCCGGTGCGCTAGCCTGATTCCGTGCCCGCACTCCGCACGCGCGCACGATCCAAAGTCCCGGCAGAACCCCAAGCCGGGACGTAGACGCCGAAGACCCGCCGTGGTGGGTCGTAGATTCGCGACAGCGAATCGGAGAACCGCCGTGGCGGCCCGTAGATCGCCGTGGCGACTCGCAAGTGTCCGACGCAGCCGTTCCCGCGTCACCAACCGGACACGCAACCGGCGTCAATCAAGGACAACATGTATTCAACACGCTCACCGCGAGTGAGGCGTTCGGCATTCCTGCCGCCACGCCACTCAATCCGCGGCGCGAACGCATCGCCGGCGCCCAAAAACCGCCGCGCCCTCGCTCGCGTCGCCCCCAAAAGGAGAACCACGCATGACCACCTCGCAATGGCCCACCAACAACTACACGCCGCAGTCCGAACGACAACAGTCCACTCCGAAGGAGCCGCGCGTCATCGTCGAACTCGTCGGCCTCGACCATCCAGACCACCCCGTAAACCGCGCCAAGCGCGCCGCCGAGGCCGCCCAAAAAGCAGCCGAGGAAGCCGCCGCCGCAAAAGCCGCCGCTGCGGCGCAACCGGCCGCGTCGGCGAAAAAGGGCAAGCCCCGCGTCCGCCGTCGCCGCACGCCCCGTGTCGTCGTCAACGAAACCACTGCCGAACGCCACCAGCGACTCTGCACCGTTTGCAATCACGACGACCGCGACGAAATCGAGCAGGAATTTCTCAGCTGGATCCATCCCGAATCCATCGCGCGCTTCTACGGCGTCGAATGGCGCGCCATCTATCGCCACGCCCACGCCACAAACCTCTTTCCCGCCCGCGAGCGCAATCTCCGCTTCGCTCTAGGCCGCATGGTCGAGCTCTCCTCCCAGGTCGCTCCCACCATGGACGGCATGCTCCGTACCATCCGCGCCTTCAGCTCCCTCGACCGCAACGGCCGCTGGACTGAAATTCCCACCCACGTCGTGGTCTCTTCCGGCGCCCAACTAGCCCACTCCCAACTAACCGCCGACTCAGTAAAGTCGCTCACATTGCGCAGCGTCTTGGACGCCACCGGCAAGGCCAACGAGCCCGCTGAGGTCCCCGCTAACCCGGTTCTAATCGACGATCCAACCAGGATCGTCGTCCCGAGCGAGTATTGCGAGCCTAGGGACCCCTCTTCGATGCCTGCTAATCGACAATGAAAATGAATAGAAATCTCTCTAACCAACTGAAAAGAAAGGAAAGGTGCCAGGTCTATTCGACAATAATTTCGGGGGGTCGCCCGGGATCGCCAGTCTTCGGATCGGGAAGTGTAGAATGGCCGGCCATGACGACTGAACTTAGGATCGGGACGAGCGCGTTTACTGCTGCCGGGTGGGAGACTGCGTTTTATCCGGCGGGGATGAAGCCTGCCGAGTATCTCAGCTACTACGCGACGAAATTCGATACGGTCGAAGTGGATTCAACGTTCTATCGCACGCCGAGCGCGTCCACGGTGCGCGGCTGGTACAACAAAACTCCGGGCAATTTCCTTTTCGCGCTGAAAGTTCCGCAGCTCATCACGCACGAAAAAGTGCTGGAAGATTGCGACGCGGATTTCAATGCGTTTATCGGCGCGGCTGATTTGCTGGGCGAAAAACTCGGACCCATCCTTTTGCAGTTCGGGTATTTCAACAAGGGCGCCTTCGCCACGGTAGACGACTTTCTGAACCGGCTGGTTCCGTTCCTGAAAAAACTTCCGCAGGGCTACCAGTTCGCGCTGGAAATCCGCAACAAGAACTGGATGGTGCCGAAATTCCTCGACGCGCTGCGCGAGCGAAACGTGGCGCTGGCCTTGATCGACCAGTCCTGGGTTCCGCGCCCGTGGGAATTCAAAGGCCAGATCGATTTTCTGACCTCGGGCGATCTCACCTACGTGCGGTTGCTGGGCGACCGCAAGGCGATCGAGCTGGTGACCAAAACCTGGGACAGAGTGATCGTGGACCGCGAGCGCGAAATGAAATCGTGGGTCGATTACCTGCAGCCGATGAAGTACCGCGGGAAGACGATTCTGGTTTACGTCAATAACCACTACGCGGGATTTGCGCCCGCTACTGCGGAGCAATTTTTGAAAATCTGGGGAAGTTAGAGACGGTCAAAAGCCCCACCCTCGAGGATGGGGCACGGAAGGCGACGGCAAGAACAGAAGAGGGATCCTTCATCCGCCGCGGCGGACTCAGGATGACGGCGATTCTTCGCTCAGGATAACGGTGGTTCAGATTGGGACATGGGCCTCGCCCCTTAATTGGTGCAACAGGTGCTAAGGGTTTTTACGTATTGCGGTTGCGCGCCGGCGGCGGGAAGCTTGTCGGCACCGGGCCGGAGTGCCGTTTTAAATTTCAGTTCAAGCGAGGAGGAAGTTCATGAAGACACGAATGTGGCTGGCTGTGGCCTTGAGTGCATTGGTGGGTTGAGCGCGGGCACCACGATTGTGCGCGCGCAGGAGCATCACGACGACCGAGATCATCACGACGATCGGGACCATCACGATCACGACCGGTTCGACGATCACGATCGCGACCAGGCGCGCGATTGGTACGCGCATCATCACGATGCGTTCCACCATAACGAGGGACGCTACTGGCACAGCGAGTGGGAACCGAATATTCACGAGGGGTTTGTGTTCACGCCGGAGATGCGGCGGGCGTATCGTCCCGTGCCGCACGATCTGCTGGTGCGGCTGGGGCCGGTGCCGCGCGGGTATCGGTATGTGGTGATCGGGGACCATGTGGTCCTGGTGGACGATGGCTGGCGGATTCATGATGTGCTGCATTTCGAGGCGAACTTTTAAGCCGTAAGGCGAAGACCACAGACAAGAGTGTCTGTGCCACTTGAATCGGGACGGCGGGCCAGGATGCTTGCCGCCTGATTTGTTCGCTCGTAGGACTACTGTTAACTGTCAGTAGCGGGTAGGACTTTAGTCCTATTGTTGGGCGCGTACTGGGGTTCTATCTTGGGCGCATGGCTGGGCCTACCACGATTTCGACGGAACGTCCTTCGCTGACGCTCGATCCTGGGCGGCGGCGCAGTATGCGGGTGCTGTTGAGCGTGCCAATCGTGGTGACCGGTAAAGATAGGGAACAGCAGGACTTCGAGGAAGAGACCCGGACGCTGGTGGTGAACGCGCACGGGGCGCTGATTTCGCTGGCGGCGAAAGTGACGCCGGGGCAGCAGATCACCGTGGCGAACCGGTCGACGCGGAAGTCGCTGGAATGCCGGGTGGTGCATTTGGGGAATGCCAGCGGCGGCAAGGTGCAGACGGGCGTGGAGTTTGTGGCGCCTTGCGGGTCGTTTTGGCAGATTGATTTCCCGCCGGATGACTGGGTTTCGCCGGAAGACTAGTTTTTCCCCGTTTTGATTCCTTTACAATTTGAATAGTGAACGTTCGCGCCTTCGGCCTCCGCTTGCCAAGAACGTCCTCGTTGTTATACGACCCAGCGGATTTGCACGTCGGGGAGAGATTCTTCGACTGCGGGAGCGGACATTCCGGCTTCGCCGGAAAGAAATGCCACACCGTCCCCCCTCCGCTCAGAATGACGGCGTAAATCGAAACCGAACCTGAATCGAATTCCAAGACTAACCAAATTCAAAATCAAGGGCTGCCGGGCTAAAGACCCCGGCGCTACATTTGAGTCAAAGGCAAAGGCGGCCGCCAGGACCGCGACGGCCACGGCAACAGCCACGGCCGAGATTACTTTGGCTGGGGGGCTAGTTCGGCGCGGATGGTGCCGAAGGGTAGGGTGGCTTGCATTACTACTGGCGTGCGGGCTTGGTCGTTGGCTAGCCAGATGGCTATGTGGATGGCGGAGATTTCTTTTTCGTGTTGGAAGACGCTGACTGAGATTCGGGAGGCGGTGAAGATGCCGGCGGGGACGGTGACGGGTTGAGGATCGGTGTCGCGGCGGCCGCGCATTTCGTAGACATCGCGGCCGTCGTAGACGGGGATGCGCAGTTCGGAGAGGTGGGGCCAGTCGGCGCCACGGATAGTGAAGAGGGCGCCGAGGGCGTCGCGCGTGCCGGGTTCGACCACGACGCTGGCGCCGGGGGCTTTTGGATGCTGGCCGGTTGGGAGAAGATGCTGGACCTGGTCGGTGACTTTGCCGAGTTCGTTGAGATGCGATTCGAACTGGCGGCTTTCGAGCGAGGCGGCGTCGGTGTAGGAATCGAATTGGTCGTCGATGGGGAAGAGAGTGGCGACGGGGCTCTGCGTGTGGGCGGTGGCGCGGAAATGCCAGGTTTGCCACCCGAAGAGGTCGCGACGCTCGGGGATGCTGAGCTGGATCTGGGCGGCGGTGGAGAAGGCGGCCCAGGAGACGCGGTAGTTCAGCGTTTCGCCGGGGCGAAAGGGCATGGGCTGGTCTTTGGAGATGGGAGTGGTGAGCGGGGCCGCGACGGGAGCGACTAGCAGCGCGGCTGCAGCGAATGAGAGGACTCGAATTTTGCGAACGTTCATCTTGTTATCAGATTAAGATGGCTGGCCGGAACGTTGCCCGGTCCGGAAAAGATTCAGCGTACATGAAACGGGCTGAGCACACACCAGTGCGTTTGTGAGATTGCGCATCGTCCGCGGCGAGACACTATATGCTGCGGGTGACGCTGCGCAGAGGTTGGCGCTTCGCGCTGGCGACTTTATGTCGTGGCTGAAGCCACGACCCACAAAGCAACGACGTCGAACAAACAAAGGAAAAACCAATTACGGCAAGACGCCAATCGGGAGATTGGCGATCCCAGGGAAATTGAAAAGCGAGAGCCGGCGGGACGCCGGCGCCACGAGGAGCGAATGCGTTATTTGGTTACTGGCGGGGCTGGATTTATCGGGTCGAATATCGTCGACGAATTGCTGCGGCGGGGGCATCACGTGGTGGTGCTCGACGATCTCTCGAGCGGCAAGGAAGAGAATCTGGCCGGGGTGCGCGGGAAGATCGATCTGAACACGGGCAGCATTACGAATCTGGCGGCGGTACAGGCGGCGAGCCGGGGGGCGGATTACGTGATTCACCTGGCGGCGCGGACGTCGGTGCCGCGATCCGTGGAAGAACCGATCGAGACGAATCACGTGAACATCGACGGTACGCTGAACGTGCTGGTGGCGGCGCGGGATGCGAAGGTGAAACGGATCGTGTATGCGGCGTCGTCTTCGGTTTATGGCGAGACGGAAACGCTGCCGAAGACGGAAGCGATGCAGCCGCAGCCGATTTCTCCGTATGGCGTGTCGAAATACGTGGGAGAGCTTTACGCTCAGGTTTTCGGACGCGTGTATGGGTTGGAGAATGCGTCGGTGAGGTATTTCAATGTGTTCGGGCCGCGGCAGGATCCCACGTCGCAGTATTCGGGCGTGCTTTCGCGATTCATGCTGGCGCTGATCGAGGGAAAACCGCTGGTGATTTTCGGCGACGGGGAGCAATCGCGCGATTTCACTTACGTGGACAACGTGGTGGACGAGACGCTGCGGGCGTGCGAGGCGAGCGGAGCTTCGGGGAAAGTGTTCAACGGCGGGACGGGGAAGCGGATCGCGTTGAACGGTGTGGTGAAGATGCTGGAGCGGGTGACGGGGCGGAAAATTGAAGTGAAGTATCAGCCGGCGCGGAACGGGGACATTTTGCATTCGCAGGCGGATGTGGCGCTGGCGAAGAAGATTTTGGGATATGAGCCGCGGGTGGATTTTGAGGACGGGTTGCGGCGGACGTGGGAGTGGTATTCGGCGGCTTATGGCCGGTGAACGGTGTGACGCGGGGGATACCATCAGCGCTCGAGCTCGTGCGAGAGTTTGCGCCCAAGAGAGATTCTTCGACGGATCTCCCAGGCTCGACTAACCGTCGACCTGGGAGCCCTATCTTGGCGACCGGACGACCCGCAGGAGCGGGTCGAAATGCAGAAGCGTAGGGTCACTTCGCTCAGAATGACGGCGTAACCCCACCGGCAAAAACCAAATCAAAATCAAAAGCTAAATCAAAATCGAGAGCGCCCGCTTGAAAGGCGGCCGCTACGAAAACGTTGGTCCTTGTGTTGGGTGCAGGGCGAAGCTAAATGCCCCCTCGGGAGGCGAGGATGGGGCACCCGGAAAGGCGACGGCGACGGCGACCGCTAAAACGACATGCGTGATCTTATTTGCGGCGGGGATGGTGCACGGGCATGGGTTGGCGGAGCCAGCGGGCGGATGCGGTGTAGAGATTTTGGAGTTTTTGCCATGTTGGATCGACGGCGTTGGCGAAGCGCGTGGCAAGCGGCGGCACGATCGGGGATGCGGCGACGACGCGAACAGGTGACTTGGGTGCACTCGCCGTAGAGGCTGTCGCGGCGTGCGGGGCGACTAGGGCTAGCGGCTGAGGCAATGCGGCAGTGGCAATTTCATGCGCGGGCGATTTCACCGCGGCGAATTCCTCCTGCACGAACGCGGGTAGCGGTTTCGGGACCGGCTGGATCTCCGGGATTGGCGGCGCGACTGGCGCAAGCGGCGCGGCAGGGGCAGGGGCTGCTGGCACGGCTGCTGCGGTG
Source organism: uncultured Acidobacteriota bacterium (assembly GCA_963800535.1). Taxonomy (GTDB): domain Bacteria; phylum Acidobacteriota; class Terriglobia; order Acidiferrales; family UBA7541; genus Palsa-295. Next base: position 35,128 of record CAWDBK010000013.1, on the reverse strand, counting down.
AGTGCGATTCGCGGAGGCGGCGCCACTGGTGCTTGCATTTCGATTGGCGCGGCGACGGAACCGACCGAGGCGAGCTCGCGAGCGCGGAGCACGCCGGTGGGGGCCGGCATAGATTGAAACTGTGGAACGTGAGCGTGCGGTTGCGCGGCGCGAGCGGACATGGTGGCCATGCGCATCTTCGATGGGCTTGAGGACATGGGCAGAATGTCGGCGACCGTTGGCGGCATGAAACTGACGGAGCGCGGGAACGGCTTGAAATCGTCGAATTGAAATTCGCGGGCGACTGCTTCAACGATCCTTGGCGGCACGGGCAAGACCATTTCACGATGCGCGTGCATGAGCGACTGCTCGCAGAGCAGGTTGATGACGCGCGGCGTACCTCCGGAATAAAAATAAATTGCGTCGAGAGCTTCGGGCGCGAAGATCGATCCCGGCTCGACTCCGCCGAATTCGAGGCGGCGTGCGATGTAATCCTGCGTCTCCGGGAGGGTAAGCTCGGCAGTGCGGCAGCGCAGTGAGACTCGCTGGCGCAGCTGCAAGAGTTGGGGCTTGGCGAGCAGGGCGTCGAGCTCGGGCTGTCCGGAAAGCAGTATTTGGATCAGCTTTTCTCCCTCGATCTCGAGATTCAGCAACATGCGAATTTCTTCGAGCGCCGGCTCGGTGAGGCCCTGCGCTTCGTCGACGATGAGGACGGGGCGCTCGCCGGCTCGGTGGCGCGTGTAAAGCCAGTCGTGCAGAGTGCGGCGCACGTTGCGCGGGCGTGAAGGACCTTCGTGGATGCCGAAATCAGCGAGGATGAAGTCGAAGAGATTGTCGACATCGAGATGCGAATTGAAAACGAAGGCCACGGGAGCCTGGCGCTGGCGCAGGGAACTGAGCAGATGATTGATGAGCGTGGTCTTGCCGGTGCCGGGTTCGCCGCTGAGGATGATGAGGCTGCTGCCGGCCTCGATGCCGGCGGTGATCTCGGAAAGTGCGCGGAGCGTTTGCGGCGTCCAGAAGAGTTCGCGGGGATTGGGATTTACATGGAAGGGATTGCGGCGCAGACCAAAGAAGAGAAGGAAATTGCCGGCGTTGCCGGTCGCGATGGCGCTGCCGGGAATCGGAGCGTTGCCTGTCGCGGGATTGCCGAGTGCTTCGCTGGGCTGAGCCATTTTTCCCTCTCGATGCTCGAACGTTGGATGCGGGCGGCGCCGATTCGGTACACAAATCCCCACAAGCAATTGCAAGCCGCGGGCCTTCGATTCGCGTGATTCGCAGATTGCAGGGGAAGGGCTTGTAACTCGTGACAACAGGGGCGGGAGAAAATCTCCGGTACGAAATACTCGGATTGATGCAGAAAGGAAGTGGTTTAGTAAGGCTGGTACCCTCAGAAAATCGTCGAGCTAAGTTTGGATGAACGAACCTCAAAAACCGTTGGGATGGAACGGGGCCAGCGGCGGAGAAACCTTACATGGAGTTGGATTCCATTTCGAGCTGTCGGGTTCTTGCTTGAATTGCTCGGTGGTAATGAAGCGACCCGTTAGGTATTGCGGGTCTTCGACGATGCCCGTGACGATTAGGTAGGAAGTGCCGTCGAGCTCGATACGGTCCAGGTATTCGGTCAAGGTAGCATTGGCGCCGTAGGGCACGCCATTTTTTCGCAGGTAGCCGGGCTTCATGTGGGTGGTGATGACTTTGATGCTGCCGGCGTTGGGGACTTGCGGACCGCGTGCCGGGAAGCCGAAACCTGAGCCCTGAGCTTGTTTTTCCCAGGAGGCCACGGAATCGCCCTGCCAATCGGGTTCGCCGCCGGTCCATTTGGAGCCGTCGAAATGGAGGAGACGCTTTTGCGTGCCGGCGTCGGTGTCGATTTCGAGAGTGTTGTCGTCGGCCCAGGAAATTTTCAGCCTAGTTGGGAGATGCATGATGCCGGCGGCGCCGAATGCGCGGCAGGCGTTGCCTTCGGCTTCGTCTTTGGCGGGGTCCCAAGCGTTGGTGAGGCGGCGGGCTTCGGCGTTGACGGGAACGAAGGAGACGTCGCCTTTGGCGGGCGTGATCATGCGCCAGCGCCATTCGTCGTTGATTAGGGAGACCCAGTTGCCGGTGAGGTCGACTACGGCGGCGGCTTTGGGTGTTGGGGGAGGGCCAGCAGGTAGGGCGGCGGGGCGGTTTTGGCCGAAGGCGAGCGGAGCCATTGCGAGAAGTGCGAACGCGCGGACAAGCCGAAGAGAGATTCTTCGACTACGGCCGCCGCGGCGGACTCCGCTCAGAATGACGGCTACGAAGGTAGACATGGTCCCCTCAAGGCTAAAGCCCTGGACTTCTGGCGCTAATTCGAGTCCTCAAATCTTGCGCTTCGGTTGAACGAACGTTCAATCGCCCCTCCGGGACTTCGGCCTTTTTTGCGTATGTTTCCCGGCACTGCGGCCGCCGCGGCGGCCTTCGTGCCGGGCTAATCACAATTGCCGCTGCGCGGCTTGGTACGCTCAATATGACCGCGCCTGAAACACGGCGCGTCATTGAGTTTTCTCTCCGGGTCTTGTCGATGCTTTCGCATTCGTTGATGGCTGAGCCTTGGCGCTTGCCGCGCTCAAGTCTTTGTAGACGGCTTCGATGAACATTTGGGTGGTCCAGGGGCCGGAGTCGGCGCCGTAGATACCGTCGTAATCGAGCGTGGGCCTGGCGGCTTTGACTTGCTCGAGCGTGAGGCCCTTGCGGAGGTCTTCGGCGATGCGGTCGCGGACGATGGTGACCATGTCGCGGTAGTTGGTGACGGCGTTACGGTCGCAGATGCGGCCGTGACCGGGGACGACGTAGGTGCCGCCTTCTTCGTCGGCGCGCGGGACCATGAGTTCGACGAGGCGATTCAAGGCGTCGATTTCGCCGTTGATGCTGCCACCTTTTGCGAGATCGATCATCGGGTATCGATCGGGCGTGAAAATGTCGCCGGTGCTGATGACGTCCGAGCGGCGGAAGAAGACGAGACTGTCTCCGTCGGTATGCGCGGCGTGCGGGTGTTCGAGGACGATGGGCTCGTCATTGAAGATGGCCCAGCGGTCGTTGTCGTATGTGTCGGTGGGCCAGAGGTCCTGCGGGGCGGCGGATTCCTTGGTGGCGTTGCTGGCGGTCATGCGATCGAGGATGGCGATTTGGCCGATGATCGATGCGCCGGGAGTTTCGCCGTTCATGCCGGAAATGAAATGGCCCGTTTGCGAGAGGTTGTGATTGCCGCCGGTGTGGTCGGCGTCGACGCTGGTGTCGATGATGAACTCGATGGGTTTTTGCGAGAGGGTGCGGATGGCGGCGAGAGCTTGCGGGCTCATTTGCGGGAGGCCGCTGTCGACGAGGACCACGGCGTCGTCGCCTAGCTGCACAGTGATATTTGCTCCGGCTCCTACGAGCATGTGGACGCGTCCCTGGACGCCGAGCAATTGGACGGGAGATTTTTCGGGTGCGGACTCCTGTTGTGCTCGAATGGGTAAGGGCGCGATAGCAATTGCGATTGCAGCGGCTGCCAGCAAAGTCAGAAAAGGCATTCGGCAGAATAGCGATCGGTGCTTTGGAATCCCGGCTTTGCCCTCAGGGGTTAAAACCCCTGAGGGGCCGGGGCGTGGCGGCATGGCTGAAGCCGTGCCCTGACGAATTCGAACCTGGCTTGGCGGCACGGCTGCCCTTTGGCTGCGCTCAGGACAAAAAGCGGTGCTCTGACATAACGGGCTTGCGATGCGGCGCGCTGTCACTTTTTCTCCGCTGATTTGGCGGGTGGAGGCGGTGGAGGAGCGGGTAGGGTGGCGAGTTTCTGCATGTACTCGGGCCACATCTCTTCGGCGCCGCCGCGGGCGGCTTCGACGGGAATGCCGAAGTTCGACGGAAATTCTTTCAGGAAGTCGTTTGTGCCGGGCAGGTGATGCGGCACCCAGCTGGGAGGCTTGTCAACAACGTCGCGCGGGGTGCAGATGAAGGGCGCAAGGGTGTAGCCGGGATTCAGGAACCAGTGCTCGGTGCGGACGAGAGGTTCCGTGAGGTAGACCGGGTCTTTCACGATGCTGACGAGGGTGAGGAAATCGCCGTGGCGGATGAAATATTCGATGAGCGTGGCTTTGTTGCTGCGGGCGAGGCCGTTGCGGCGGATCCAGCCTTCTTTCAGATTGGTGGTGATGACTTCGAGCTTGTCGCCTTGCCATTTTCCGAGCGAGAAACCGTTCCAGGTTTGCGCGGCGTAGGGCGAGGGGCGGGGGCGGTCGTCCATGTAGATGGTGCGAGCGCGGCCGTTGGTGAAGACTTCGACATGCCAGGCGACCACGGCGTACGTGAGCGGATCGAGGTCGGGCCAGATGCGCATGCCGCCGGGGGCGCGCGGGGCGTAGTCGGCGGGATGGGGATCGCACTCGTGCTGCTCCTGATCCCATTTTTCGGCGGTCCAGCTATCGGCGCGGAGGCGTGCGGCGTCGTTGAGGGGCAGGCCGGTGTAGTCGCCGATGAAGGGGTCGGTGGTGTTGTCCGGGCCGGCAGTTTGGCTAAAGGTGCCGGAGAGATCGACCTGGGCTCGGGCAGCGGGAGAGAGAAGCGAGAAGGCGAGGACGGCAAAAGTCGCCAGGAGTAACGTCCGGTGATTGGCCCGCATGATTTTGCCGTCCCTCGTAACCGGAAACCAGGGGAATCTATATCACAAAAGCTGGAGGGCGTGACACCGGGAACACTCCCGGAGCGCCGGGTTCAGCGCAGAGGCGCGGAGGGCGCGGAGAAAAGCGGGAGAGGTTCTTGACTGCGTGGCCCGACGATCCGCAGGAGCGGATCGAAACGCAAAGGCGTCGGGTCACTCGGCTCAGAATGACGGCGTAAGGCAAAAGCGAATGCAAAGGCAAAGGCAGAAGCAAGGGCGAAAGCAGCCCGCCTGAAGGCAGCCGTTACGAAGGCAACCGCAACAGCGGCGGCGACGGCGTGGAGCCGAGAAATGCGGGAGGCGGAGTTGAAAATACGGTTCCGATGGTAGACTTTCAGCATGGCCAGGAAAAAGAAGACCAAGAAAAAAATCAGCAAAGTGAAGAAAGCAGCGCCGAAGAAAAAGGCGGCGAAGAAGAAGACTGCAGCTAAGACTGCGGCCAAAAAGAAACCGGCCGTGAAGAAAACCGCGGCCAAGAAACGGACTCTCAAGATTCGGACGCGGGGGAAGGCCGAAGGGGCGTCTCCGGTGGAGTTCGAGCCGAAGGGACTGGGAGCGCGGTCGGGCGGACAGTCCGGCGATTTGCAGGGGCTTTCCAATCGCGGCGGTTCGGATTCGGAGAGTGTGGATGAGCTGCTGGAAGAGGGAAATGCGTTCGAGGCGGAGGCGGTGAAGGGCGTCGAGGATGCCGACGACGCCGACGAGGAAGAAGTTCACACGCATGAAGTGCCGGAGGATGATGTTCCGGCGGAGTATGACGAGCAGGACCAGTAGCCGTAATTTGATCGAACGAGATAAGCGATTCAACCCTTGAACCTCAGGGGCTAAAGCCCCATCGTTTTTTCGATGCTATATGTCGGAGCTGAAGCTCCGACCCCCTAAAAGGCCAAGAGTAAAACGATGGAAGCAAATCTGAACGACGACAAGCATTGACCGCAGAAAACTTAGAGAAAACCAGGAGACAACCAAGAATATGGCTGCTGAGCTTAACGAGGCGGCGATTACGGAGGCGCTGCGGAGCGTGATCGATCCGGAGTTGCACAAGGATCTGGTGACGCTGGGAATGGCGAAAAATGTGCAGGTGCACGGCGGCGAAGTTTCGCTGCTGGTGACGCTGACGACGCCGGCGTGTCCGTTGCGCGAGACGATCGAGAAGGATGTGCGGGCGGCGCTGGCGAAGGTGCCGGGCGTTACATCGGTGGATTTGAAATTCGACGCGTCGGTGCCGTCGGGGGTGCGACCGCAGGGGAAGGCGCCGATCGAGGGCGTGAAGAATCTGATTGCGGTGGCGAGCGGCAAGGGTGGCGTTGGAAAAACGACGGTAGCGGTGAATCTGGCGATTGCGCTGAAGAACATGGGCGCGTCGGTGGGACTGCTGGACGCGGACGTGTACGGGCCGAACGTGCCGGTGATGCTGGGCACGGCCGAGCAGCCGAAGATGCTGGACGAGAAGACGATCATTCCGGTGCAGGCCTACGGCGTGAAGATGATTTCGATGGGGCTGCTGAATCCGGGAGACAAGCCGCTGGTGTGGCGCGGGCCGATGCTGCACAGCGTAATGCAACAGTTCCTGCGCAATGTGCGCTGGGGACAGCTGGATTATTTGATTGCGGATTTGCCGCCGGGAACGGGCGACGTGCAGTTGAGCTTGATTCAGACCGTTGCGGTAAGCGGCGCGGTGGTGGTGACGACGCCGTCGGTGGTGGCGCTGGCGGATGTGCGCAAGGCGGTCGAAATGTTCCGCCAGGTGCACGTGGATATTCTGGGCGTGGTCGAGAACATGAGCTACTTTGGGTGCCCGCATTGCGGCGGGAAGATCGATGTATTTGGCCACGGCGAAGGCGCGCAGATGGCCAAGATGTTCGAGCTGCCGTTTTTGGGTGAGATTGAGATCGATCCGAAGATTCGAATTGGTGGGGATACGGGGAAGCCGGTGGCGTCGCTGGGGCCGGATGCGCCGGGGGCGAAGAGCATTTATGCAATGGCGCGGCAGGTGGCGGCGCGGATTTCGGTGGTGAATTTGTCGGCGGCGGCGCCCGTGGTGCAGATTCTCTGAGTTTGCAGCTCGGGGCGTGCGATCTGCTTTTGAACTAGCGAAGAAGCTTTCGCCCATGAGAGATTCTTCGACTGCGTGTCCCGACGGCTCGCAAGGGCGGGCCGAAACGCAAAAGCGTCGGACACTTCGCTCAGAATGACCGGTTTGGGAGTGCCGGTTCCTGAAGTTTTGTTCCCTCAAAATTGATTGCGCTTGTAGAATCCAAAGCAATAGTATTCCGCGCGGAGATAATCACACACATGAGCGATCTGGTGCAGTTGAGCAGGGACGGCGATGTCGCGGTTATCACGATTAACAATCCACCGGTGAACGCGTTGAGCGCGGGAGTGCCCGAGGGGATTGAAACGGCGATTGCGGAGATCGAGAAAGATGCCGGCGTGAAGGCGGCGGTGTTGATCGGCGGCGGGAAGACGTTTATCGCCGGCGCGGACATCAACATGTTCGTGCAGATGACGTCCGGCAAAGGCGGGCGGATCAATCTATTGCCGACGCTGCTGAAGATCGAGGACTGCACGAAGCCTGTGGTGGTGGCGATTCACGGGAACGCGCTGGGCGGCGGGCTGGAAGTGGCACAGGCGTGCCATTACCGCGTGGCGAGTCCGGACGCGAGAGTGGGACAGCCGGAAGTGAGCCTGGGAATTATTCCCGGAGCGGGCGGGACGCAGCGGCTGCCGCGGCTGGCGGGGATCGCGAAGTCCGTAGAATTGTGCACGGTCGGCAAACCGATCAAGGCGGCTGAGGCGGCGAAGGCGGGAATCATCGACCGGCTGATCGAAGGCGATCTGCTGAAGGGCGCGGTGGCTTTTGCGCGCGAGGTGGCGGGGAAGAAAGCACCGAAAACGCGGGAGCTGAGCACGAAACTGGGCACGGCCGCGGAGAACGCGCCGATTTTTGCCGCGGCGCGCGACAACGCGCGGAAGAAGATGCGCGGATTGCCTGCGCCGATGGCGGCGATAGACGCGATCGAGGCGGCGACGAAGATGCCGTTCGAGCAGGGCTGCGAGGAAGAAGCGCGGCTTTTCGACAAGTGCCTCTATTCGGACGAATCGAAGGCGCTGATTCACGTGTTCTTCGCCGAGCGAGAAGCGGCGAAAATTCCGGACGTGCCGAAAGAAACGCCGGTGATTCCGGTGAACTCGGTAGCGATTCTGGGCGCGGGAACGATGGGCAGCGGAATCGCGATGGTTTGCGCGAACGCGGGGATTCCGGTGGTGATGAAGGACGCCGATCAGGCGGCGCTCGATCGCGGGCTGGCGAACATCCAGAAAAATTACGCGACGTCGGTGAAGCGCGGCCGGTTCACGCAGCAGCAGGTGGACGAACGCATGAAGCTGATCAAGCCCACGCTGGCTTGGGAGGATTTTTCGAAGGCGGACCTGGTGATCGAGGCGGTGTTCGAGGGGATGGAGCTGAAGAAGCAGGTTTTTGCGGAGCTCGATCGCGCGTGCAAGCGCGGGGCGATTTTGGCTAGCAACACGTCGACGCTGGATATCGATGAGATTGCCGCGTCGACGTCGCGGCCCGAGGCGGTAATTGGGACGCATTTTTTCAGTCCGGCGAACGTGATGCGATTGCTGGAGCTGGTGCGCGGGAAAAAGAGCAGTAAGGAAGTGATTGCCACGTGCATGCAGCTGGCGAAAAAAATCGGCAAAGTGGCGGTGCTGGTGGGGAACTGCCGCGGGTTCGTCGGCAACCGGATGTTCCTGCCGTACATTCGCGAGGCTCAGTTTCTGGTTGAGGAGGGCGCGTCACCGGAAGCGGTGGACGGAGCATTGACTGCGTGGGGCATGGCGATGGGGCCGCTGGCGGTGGGCGATCTGGGCGGGCTCGACGTGGCGTGGCGAATTCGCAAGGAGTTCAAGCATTTGGAAAAGCCGGGGGCGCGGCAGCCGTACGTGGAAGACAAGCTTTGCGAGATGGGGCGGTTCGGGCAGAAGACCGGATCGGGCTGGTACAAATATGATGCGGAGCGGAAAGCCACGGCTGATCCGGAAGTGATCGCGCTGGTGAAGAAGTGGAATGCGGAGTCGGGGATCCCGCAGCGGAATATTCCGGCGGAAGAGATCGTGGATCGCGAAGTCTACTGCCTGGTGAACGAGGGAGCGCGGATTTTGGAGGAAGGCTACGCGCTGCGGGCGGGCGATATCGACACGATTTATCTGAACGGGTACGGCTTTCCGGGTTTTCGCGGGGGACCGATGTGGTATGCGGACACTGTTGGATTGAAGAAGGTGTACGACCGCGTTTGCGAGTTTCACAAGCAGCATGGAATGTTGTGGGAGCCCGCGCCGCTCCTAAAGAAGTTGGCGGAGAGCGGCGGGAAATTCGCGGATTTCGAGCGGAAGGCGGCTGGAGCGGCGGATTAGAGGCCGCAAGTTACTCTGAGGAATCAGGAGAGATTCTTTGACTGCTTGTCCCGACGGCCCGCGGGAGCGGGCCGAGAAGCAAAACTGTCGGGACACTTCGCTCAGAATGACAGGTTAGGTTTGATTACGCGCTCTAGGCCAAATCCGAAGCAGACTCTCGGCGGCTAAAGCCGCATCATTTCAGGACCCTTTTCGGCACGACTGAAGTCGTGCCCTGACGAACTTATTTCGGCGGGGGAGTGGCGCCGAAGGCTTTCGATTGGAATTGTAATGAGTCAGGCAGGTGGTCGGCGAAATAGTTGATGTCGTGGCCGCCGGGGTAGAGATGGAATTCGTGCGGGATGTGTTTTGACACGAGCAAGTCGTGGAATTCCTGCGCGCCGCGATTGAATCCGAAGTCGTCCTCCGTGCCGCAATCGAAATAAATCTGCAGGCCCGCCGGCGGCGGATTTTCGCGCACCAGCGTAAACGGGCTATTGCGATCCCAGAAAGCGCGGTCGAATGGCGTGCCGAAAGCGCCGCCGAGAGCGCGGGAAATCTCGGCCGCAGAATCCGAATCGACCTGGCCCTGCGGCGGATTCGAGATCAACGCGGCGCTATTGGCGCTGACCGAGCCGAAAAGATCGGGATGCCGCAGGGCAATATGCAGGGCACCGTATCCTCCCATGGAAACTCCCGCGATGCCGCGGCTGCGGCGGCCTTCTTTCGCGCGGTAATGCGATTCGATGAAGGGCAGGAATTCCTGAATGAAAAAACCCTCGTAGGGGCGCTTGCCGTCCTTCGAGTCGATGAAGAAGGAGCGGTCGCCATCGGGCGCCACGATCAGGAATTCACCAATCTGCGTTTGCTCCCGATAGATCCTGAGTGAGATTGAAGCCGCCAGAATCGATCATGGCTTCGGCATTCTGACCGAGACCGTGGAGGAAATAGAGAACCGGGTAGCGGCGGGATCTGTCGTTGTCATAGCTCGGGCGGCAAGAGGATGCAGTATTGAACTTTGCGGCCGAGAAGTTTGCTGGGCACGGAGCGACATTCTGCACGCGGCGAGGCGGTAGCCGGACCAGCGCTGAGCAAAGTGAAGGCGAGCAGCAGAAACGTCATCGCGGCCAGGATGCGCACCGCCGGCTTATTTCCGTTGAGCTTATTCATATCGGAGGGCCTGAACGGGGTCGAGGCGAGCGGCGCGCGAGGCAGGATACATTCCCGCGGCGAGGCTGACCAGGATGGAGAATGCGATTGCTGCTACGACCATCCACCAGGGAATGGCGGTTACGCTGATGGAGGGCAGATCGCGGCGGGCCAGATAGAAATTCGTGCCGATATTGATGGCGCGGCTGATGACGAAACCCAGGATCACGCCGAGAATTCCACCCAGCAAACCCATGGCGCCGGCTTCGACGAAGAAGAGGCGGCTAACGTCGCGATCGGCGGCGCCGAGGGCCTTCAGTATGCCGATTTCGCGGCGGCGCTCGAGAATGGCCATCACCAAGGTATTGATCACGCCGAGGGAAGCGACGACCAGAGCCAGCGAGCCGAAGATCAGCAGGAAAATATCGAAGACGGCGAAGACCTGTTGCAAAGCCTGGGTGGCGTCAAGAATGGGATACGCCGAAAAGCCCATATTCTTGATGGCGGTTTCGGTTTCTTTGACCTTGGTCGCGCCGCGGACGCGGACGGTGAGGCTTTCGTAGTTGCGCTTGTTCGGCGTGTCGCGCAGCAGGTCGCGCAGGTCGTTCGTTTGCACGGCGCGCAGTTTTTCGGCGACCTGCATGGGGATGAAGAGGCGTCCGCGGCCGTAGGGACCGAAGCCTCCGGCGGGATCGGTGTCGACGATGCCCACGATGCGCAGCGTTTCGTCCTTGGGCACGATGGAGAAGCCGGCCGGCTCGGAATCCTTGCTTCCGGGATCGGGCGGCAGGGCCTGGCGCTCGGTGTAGCGCAGGACGAGGTCCTTGCCGATGAGCGAATCAGTTTGCCCGGAGCCGGGGCGATCTGGCGCGCGAAATCGATCTGAAGGATGGCCTCGTCCGCAGAGGCGCTCGAAAAGAAAGAGCCTTTCACGCTGTCGAATGAGCCCTCGGTCTTGTCGAGTTCGGCGACGCCGGCGACGACGGTCTGAAACGGCTTGCCGTCGAAATGGATTTCGGTGGGGAAGCGGATGTCGGCGTAGACGTCGACGACGTTCGGCAACTTCGCAAGCTTTTGGCGCGCGTCGGTATCGAGCGGCACGGGCGGAGTGTCCGGATTGGAGCCGGGGTTTTGCTCGCGGCCGAAGCCGGGAGTGCGGGTTTTCGGGGCGACGTAGATCGCATCGAAAACGCCGGATTTGGCTAGGCGGTCGGTGGCGAGGTTCTGCAGGCCCACGCCGAGCGAGCCGAGGGCGACGAGCGAAGTGATGCCGACGCCGATTCCCAGAGTGGTGAGCGAATTGCGCAGCACGGATTCGCGGAGATTGCGCAGGGCGAGTTCGGCGAGATCGCGGCCTTTCATCGCGGCGTCCTGTCGTCAAGCACTTTGCCGTCTCCCATATGGATCAAGCGGTGTGCGTAACGCTCGGCACGAGGTTGCTCGTGAGTGACCATGACGATCGTCATGCCCAGCGATTTGTTGATTTCGCGCAGCAAGTTCATGATTTCATCGCCCGTGGCGCTGTCCAGATTGCCGGTAGGCTCGTCCGCCAGCAGGATTGTTGGACGATTCACCAGCGCCCGTGCCAGTGCGGCGCGCTGCTGCTCGCCTCCGGAAAGCTCCGTGGGACGATGGGTCAGGCGCGCACTCAGCCGCACGCGCTCGACGACTTCGCGCACGCGGCCGGTTCGCTCGGCGCGGTCGACTTCGGCCAGTCGCAGGGGTAGCTCGACGTTTTCTTCCAGCGTCATGCGCGGCAGCAGATTGAAAGCTTGAAACACAATGCCAATGGTGTGCGTGCGATGCTTGGCGAGCTCTTCGGAAGACATTTCGGCAAGATTGCGATCGTGGGCGAAAATCGCGCCTGAAGTGGGCCGGTCAAGGCCTGCCATCAGGTTCATCAAGGTGGATTTGCCGGAGCCGGAGCTTCCGAGCAGGGCCACGAACTCGCCTGCGGCGATATCGAGCGTGATGTTGTCGGCGGCGCGCACGAGTGTTTCTCCCATTTTGTAATGCCGAGTTACTTGCTCGAGGCGGATGGCGGTTCGGCCATTGCTGGCAGTGCTTGTGGTCATTCGTCGAGTCTCTATGTTACTACGCACGGGGCGGACGACATGTTGCCGCGTGCACATTCACACGGGAAGAACATCGGTCTGTGAGATTCGCCTGATATCATCTTCGTCGCCTTCGTCGATCTTTGGGGGCGGGCGGATGGGAGCGCGATGTCAATTTTGGTGACGGGCGGCGCGGGCTATATCGGCAGCGCGACGGTGGAGCGGCTGAAGGCGAAGGGCGAGCGCGTGGTGGTGCTCGACAGTCTGTTTCGCGGGCATCGAGCGGCGGTGGAGAAGGAGGTGCCGTTTTATGAAGGTCGCATCGGAGACAGGGCGCTAGTCGAGCGTATCGTTGTTGAGCACAAGGTTGAGGAATGCGTGCATTTCGCGGCGCTTGCGTATGTGGGCGAATCCGTTCAAGAGCCGGCGAAGTATTTTGAGAATAATGTGGAGCAGGGCGTCGCGCTCGTTGGCACACTGATGAAAGCTGGCGTGCAGCGCGTGGTATTTTCGTCCACTTGCGCGACGTATGGCGAGCCGAAGGAGATTCCGATTTCAGAGAACTGCCCGCAGTGGCCAGTGAACCCGTACGGTTGGTCGAAGCTGATGATGGAGCGAGTCCTGGCGAGCTACGACCGCGCGTACGGATTGAAATCGGTGTCGTTGAGGTATTTCAATGCGGCGGGAGCCACGGAACGGTGCGGCGAGAGCCACGAACCGGAATCGCACCTGGTGCCGAACGTTTTGCGGGCCGCGGCGGGCGAATTGAAGGAGCTTTCGGTATTCGGCACGGATTATCCGACGCCGGACGGAACCGCGGTTCGCGACTACGTTCACATCGCGGACCTGGCCGAAGCCCATATTTTGTCGCTCGAGTATTTGAGGCGCGGGGGCGAGTCCGAATTCCTGAACCTGGGGACCGGCGACGGATATTCGGTTATGGAAGTGATCGAGAGCGCGAGCAAAGTGACCAAGAAGTTGATTCCCATGAGGATCGAGGGCCGGCGCGCGGGCGATCCTCCAAAGCTGGTGGCCGACGCGGGCCGGGCGAAGAAGGTGCTTGGCTGGAAGCCTGCGATGTCCGATCTTTCGACCATACTGCGCTCGCAATGGGAGTGGCGGCAGAAACATCCGCAGGGTTACGCGAAATAGAAAATCCCCCGGCCTCGATGCCGGGGGATATTTCCTGCTTGCTCAGGTCCAAGCCGCGATTCGGTTAGCGCGTGCGGCCGTTGTGCTTCTTGTTGTAAATGTTTCGTGAAGCGCGGTTCTGGCTTTGATTGATGGCGCGGCGATCGGCGCCCGTTAGGTGTCCGCCGTTGGCTTGGCGATCCGCCGCCGCTTCGCGGTGAATCCCCTGTTGCTGGTTTTCCAGCCGGGCGCTTTCGCCGGCGGTCAGCTGTCCGCTGCGGACGCCCTGCGCGATGCGATCCTGCTGGTTCTCCTCGCGTTGGCCGAGTTCGCCTGGGCCGTTGTGCTGCTCGGCGGCATTGTGCTTGTCGTCATAGATCCGATTCGACAGGTGATTCTGCTGATTGTTGATCTTGGCGCGGTCGGCGGCGGTCAGGTGGCCGTCGTCTTCCGAGCGCATGGTGTGCTCTTCTTTGTTGATGCCGGCTTCCTTCGTTTCCAGGTTCTTGGATTCGCCGGCGGTCAGCTGGCCGTCCTGGATGCCGTTGGCGATGCGGTCCTGCTGATTGTCTTTGCGCTGCTGGATTTCGCCCGGAGGCGTGGTGCTGGGCGTGGTGTTGGTGCTTTGCGCGAGCGCGGGAGCGCCGGATAGAAGCATCAGGGCCGCCGCACTCAAAATAATTTCGCGAGTCTTCATGATCGTGTTCCTCTCAGTAAGATGACGTTCATTTCAAGTGTCAGCCCCCGGAAGCTGGTTGGAAGGCCGTACATTTGGTGAAACACACCTAGTAAGAAAAAGTTTCGCTCTATTTCGGTTCACGTTTGGAATTCATCTGTGATTCAAAAATGCGGGTTTGGACGAGCATCATCGCGGCGGCACCGCGGCGTGTATAATCCGCTGGGCTTGGGTTATAGAGATTTCTAATCGTGAGAATCGAAAGGTTGGATTGCCGACTGGCCGGACGAGCACCGATAGTGTGTCCGGGGCTCGTCGGCAAATGGAGGTGGCGACCCCTAATGCGAAAGCGTTTGATTAAGCAGCTTGCGGCAATACTGCTGTTTGTCGTTTGTATTCCGATCACTGTCTCGGCAGAACGGGCAGCCGACACGATTTCTTCGCAGCTTGCCGCGGTCTTAGTCGCCCCGGAGTTCAACGCGGCTCGACTCGCGGCGGTGGAACGCTCCGTCGCGGAAGCCAAAAGCTCCGCTGATAATTCCTGGATGCTCGCGAGTTCAGCGTTGGTGTTGTTAATGACCGGTCCGGGGCTGGCGCTTTTCTATGGCGGCCTGGTGCGAAAGAAAAACGTGCTGAGCACAATGATGCAGAGCTTCGCGATGATGGCGGTCATCAGCGTGGTTTGGGGCATAGTGGGATACAGCCTGGCGTTTGGCCAAGGGGACAGCTTTATCGGCGGATTTCATAACATTTTCCTGAGAGGAGTAGGTGTACAACCAGACACCGATTACTCGGCGACGATTCCGGCGCAGACCTACATGATTTTCCAATTAATGTTCGCGATCATCACTCCGGCGTTGATCAGCGGGGCATTCGCGGAGCGCATGAAGTTTAGCGCCATGCTCTTGTTCCTGACGTTGTGGTCTTTGTTGGTCTACGCGCCCATGGCGCACATGGTGTGGGGCAAAAGTGGATTCCTGAACGCGTCGCTGGGCGGCCGTTTCCCGACCCTCGATTTCGCCGGCGGTACGGTGGTCCACATCACTTCGGGCGTATCGGCGCTAGTTTGCGCGCTCTATCTCGGCAAACGGGTGGGGTATCCGAAAAGCCCGATGCAGCCGCATAGTGTGGTCATCAGCTTTATGGGGGCATGTCTGCTATGGGTTGGGTGGTTCGGTTTCAACGCTGGCAGCGCCCTTTCGGCGGGCGGCCTAGCCACGAGCGCGTTCGTGGCGACTCATTTCGGGGCGGCGGCAGCTGTGGTTGGATGGAGCGCAGCGGAATGGATTCGAAAGGGCAAGCCGAGCGCACTTGGAGCGATTTCGGGAGCGGTAGCGGGACTCGTGGCTATTACGCCAGCGTCGGGATTTGTGAGCCCGATGTCAGCGCTTGTAATCGGCTTGATTGCGGGCGGGTTTTGTTTCTGGATGACTTCGTCGTTCAAAGCCCGCTTCGGGTATGACGATTCGCTGGACGCGTTCGGAGTCCATGGCGCAGGCGGGACTATTGGTGCGCTGCTAACTGGAATCTTTGCGTCCAGTTTCGTAAACCCCATCTTTCAGGACGGGCGCGGCGGCGCCTTACCGTCTGGAGCGATCCAAGGTAACTTTCACCAGATCTTGAATCAGCTCGTGGGCATCGCAATCGCGTGGGCGATAGCAATAGTCGGAACGTTGATCATTCTCAAGATCGTTGATCTGGTTCTTGGATTACGCGTTGAGGAGGAGGACGAAAGCCAGGGCCTCGATCTGACTCAACACGGCGAGGAGGGCTACTACTGGGAGACATCGGGATAGCTAGCGCGGGCATTTCGACGTAATCTCTTTCGGGCCTGATCGACTTATCGCAGGCCGAGGCGAACAACGATGACGAAAATCGAAGCGATTATTCAGACATCAAAACTCGATCCGGTGAAGGAGGCGCTACACGAAATTGGGGTCGAGGGCATGACGGTGCTTGAGGCGCGCGGCCACGGCCGCCAAAAAGGGCACACGGAATTTTATCGGGGCCGTGAATATACGGTCGACCTGATTCCCAAGACGAAGATCGAGCTCGTGGTAGCCGACGACGTGGCCGAAAAAGTGGTGCAGGCGATTGTAACGGCGGCGCGCACCGGAAAAATCGGCGACGGCAAGATATTTACCAGCCGGATCGACGACGCCATACGAATTCGCAACGACGAGCGCGGCGATAGCGCGCTGTAGTCGCTTGGCGATTCAGCGGCCGGCGCGGCTGCGCGATCCTGAAGCCGCAGTGATATGCAGCTGGATAAAACCCAAAACGCATGTCCACGAAGAACATTCCGGGAAGTGATTTGCGCGAGTTTTATGCGAGAGAATCGGCGCGCGTTCGTGAGGAATTCGAGGCCAAAGGCGACGGCACGGCGGCCGTTCAGGGGCGCACGGCGCTGATCGATACCGTGGCGCTGCGGTTGTGGAAGGATTTGATCTCCGCTGAACCGTCAGGACCGAAGAACTTTGCGTTGATCGGGCTCGGTGGATATGGCCGCCGGTGGCTTTTTCCATTTTCGGACATCGATATTCTATTTCTACACGCGGGCACGGGTCCCGATCGAGACCTGAAGCAGAACATCGCAAGCTTCTCGCAGGAGATGTGGGATCTACGGCTGAAGCTGAGCCCCGCCACGCGGACTTTCACGGAATGTGAGAAGTTCGATCCGAGCAACGTTGAGTTTGCCATCTCCTTGCTTGATTGCCGGTACCTGGCCGGAGACCGCAGCCTGTTCGACCGTTTGCACGATCAGCTGATTCCGAAGCTGGTGTCGCGCGAATCGCGGTCGATCGTGCAGCGGCTGGCAGATCTGACTCACGGGCGCTACAACAAATTCGGAAACACGGTATTTCATCTCGAGCCGAACGTGAAAGACGGTCCGGGAGGATTGCGCGACTACAATCTGGCGCACTGGCTGGCGTTGCTGGCAGCGATGGAGGAGCATGGCGGGTGGCCGGATGAGAAGACTCTGTTGCCGGCCTGGCTACGCGGGCGGTTTGACGCGGCACTCGATTTTTTGATGTCCGTACGGTGCTTTTTGCATTTCCGGCACGGCCGGGACGACAACTCTCTGGCTTGGCTCGCGCAGGACGAAGCGGCGGCACAGCGAATCGGCGCGGCGGGCTCGGGCCTTCTGACGGCCTCGGATTGGATGCGGATTTATTTCGGCCACGCGCGGCTAATTCATCGCGTGGCGCTGCAGCTGCTCGAGGAATTCCCGGCGGCACGGCCTTCGCTATACAAACAATTTCAGAATTTGCGGTCGAGGCTTTCAAACGCAGAATTCGCGGTGGTCGACGGACGAATTTTTCTACAGCGCCAGGAAGTGCTGAGCGATCCCGAGCTGCCACTGCGCATGTTCCGGTTCATGGCGCGGCACGGACTGAGCCTGAGTTCGTCAGCCGAGCATCAGGTCGAAGAGCTGCAGCCCACGCTTGTTGCGTCGCCGCCGAAAGGCGCGCATCTTTGGCACTACTTGCAGGAAATTCTTGTCGCTCCCCATGCAGCCGAAGCGCTGCGCACGATGCATTCGCTGGGAATGCTTACGCCGCTGCTGCCGGAGTTCAAGGCCGTCGACTCGCTGGTCATCCGGGACTACTCGCACCGGTTTACGGTGGACGAACACAGCTTCGTGACCATCGAGAATCTTCACGCGCTGCGGAAATCGCAGTCGAAATGGGACCAGGGCTATTCGGAACTACTCGACGAGTTGGAGCAGCCGGACTTGCTGTACCTCGCGCTGCTGCTGCACGACACGGGCAAAGGGACGAAGCCCGAGAACCATGTCGAAGGCAGCCTGGAGATCGCCGAAGTCTGCCTGGGGCGGCTGGACATCGATCCACCGGATCGCGAGACCGTCCTTTTCCTGATTCGGCAGCACCTGGTGATGGGATCGGCGCTACGGCGCGACATTTTCGATCCCGACGCGATCCGGCAAATCGCTGAAAAAATGGGCACGCCCGAGCGGCTGAAGATGCTGTGCCTGCTGACGTACGCGGACATCAAGGCTGTGAATCCCGAGGCGCTGACCCCGTGGAAGGCCGAAAACCTGTGGCAACTGTATATCGGCACGGCGAATTA
Organism: uncultured Acidobacteriota bacterium; assembly: GCA_963800535.1. GTDB lineage: Bacteria > Acidobacteriota > Terriglobia > Acidiferrales > UBA7541 > Palsa-295. The sequence goes on along the minus strand of CAWDBK010000013.1, from coordinate 16,980 downwards.
CATGATGCGGAGCGTCGATCAGCGGCTTCACGGCGACACTGACGACGAAGTGATGACGCATCTGCGCACGCTGATACCGGCGGCCGGGAAAAAACTCGACAGTTTTCTCGACGGCTTACCGAAACGCTATCTGCGGACGCAGGGCGCAAGCGACGTGATCCGACACATGGATATGGCGGCGCGCCTGGGGGACGATCCGGTGCAGGTGGAGCTGACGCGCGGGCGCCATTGGTACGAGCTCACGGTGGTGACGCTCGACCGGCCGTTCCTGTTTGCGCGCATGGCGGGAGCGCTGGCGGCCTGGGGAATGAATATCGTGAAGGCCGGGGCTTTTTCAAACAGCGCGCAGACAGTAGTGGATACTTTTTTCTTCACCGACCGATTTCAGACACTGGAGCTGAACCTGCCGGAATGGGAGCGGTTCAAGACCAGCATCCACGACGTGGTGATGGATAAGGCCGATCTCGATCGCATGCTGCGCGACCGGCTGCGGTCGGAGAAAAGCACAGCGCCGAAGGTCAAGGTCGATACGAAAGTGGAAGTGGACGATTCCTGCTCGGCACACAGCACCCTGGTGGAAGTGATCGCGCAGGATCAACTCGGGCTTCTTTACCGCGTAAGCTCGCAGCTCTCGCGGCAGAATTGCAACATCGAAATTGCCGTGATCGAGACAGAGGGTCAAATGGCGATTGACGCCTTCTACCTGACGACGGGCGGTAAAAAGCTCGATCAGGCCCACCAAGGGCGGGTTCGCGATGCGCTGCTGGCGGAATTGACAGCCGACAAGAATTAGCTGCATCCTTCCGGTGTATTGGACATCCAAATAGCATTCGTGCGCGTAATATAGGTACAGGCGGAGGGTGCTACGATGCTGATCAAACGCCAGCCGGATCTGACCTACAAGGACGTCACGCCCAAGACTCTCTACATGGGCCGCCGCAATTTTCTGCTCGGCCTTCTGGCCACGGGTGTCGGATACGAGGCCTACAAGAAAGTGCCGGCGTGGGTCGCGATGGCCGGCGGAATGCCCGCCGCAGCGCCCGTCAAGCTGAACAACCTGGTGAAGTGGCCCGGCAGTACGACAGAGACCCAGACGCCGATCGAAAAGACCACGACCTACAACAACTACTACGAATTCGGCACGGACAAGGACGAGCCCGCAAAGTACGCCGCGAATTTTCAGACCTCGCCATGGACGGTGTCCGTCGAGGGTGAAGTGGCTAAGCCCCGCAAATTCACGATGGACGAAATCATGAAGCTGGCGCCGCTGGAGGAGCGCATCTACCGGCATCGATGCGTGGAGGCATGGTCGATTGTGGTGCCCTGGATCGGATTTTCGTTGAGCACGATTGCGAATCTGGTGAAGCCGACGTCCCAAGCGAAATTCGTGGCGTTCGAGACGTATTACAACCCGAGCCAGATGCCGCTGGCAAGCCGCGCGGGAATTCAGCTGCCGTATGTGGAAGGTCTGCGGCTGGACGAAGCCATGAATCCACTAACGCTGCTGTGCGTGGGCATGTATGGCGAGACGTTGCCGAATCAGGACGGAGCGCCCGTGCGGATGGTGATTCCGTGGAAGTACGGTTTCAAGAGCATCAAGTCGCTGGTGAAAATTCGATTCGTGAAAAGCCAGCCGGAGAGCACCTGGAACATCTACGCTCCCAACGAGTATGGGTTTTATTCGAACGTGAATCCGAGCGTGGATCATCCGCGCTGGAGCCAAGCTAGCGAGCGGCGCCTGGGACCCGGGCTGGGACTTTTTGCGAAGCGGATTCCCACGCTAATGTTCAACGGCTACGGCGATCAGGTCGCCAGCATGTACAGCGGCATGGATCTACGCAAGAATTTCTGACGGACATTCCTTGAGTTCCCTACTGACCAGCAAGTGGAACAAAGTTTTTGTGTTCGCCGCGTGCCTGGCGCCATTTGGCTGGCTCACCTGGCGCGGGTTGCACAACGATCTCACCTCGGATGCCGTGCAGTACGTCACGCACTTTACCGGAGATTGGACATTACGGTTTCTGGTGATCACTCTTGCGGTCACTCCCCTGCGAAAGCTTTTGCACCTACCTCAGTTGATTCGATTTCGGCGGATGCTGGGACTATTTGCGTTTTTCTACGTCTGCCTGCATTTCACCGTATGGATTTGGCCCGACCATGGTTTCGCGTGGTCCGAAATGTGGGCGGACGTGCTGAAGCGGCCGTTCATCACGGTGGGATTCACGGCGTTCATGCTCCTGATTCCGTTAGTGATCACCTCGACGGCCGGCTGGATTCGGCGGCTGGGCGGCAAGCGCTGGCAGATGTTGCACCGGCTGATCTATGTGATTGCCGTGCTGGGAGTGATCCACTACTACTGGCTGGTGAAGTCGGACGTGCGCAAGCCGCTCTTCTACGGCTTTCTCGTGGCAATTCTACTGGTCTGGCGGCTGGGAAGCTGGCTAGCCGGGCGCCGGGGCAATGCATCTAACGGTCCGGTAGCCCGCCGGGAACCGGTAACGGCGGAGACGCGATAGCATCGCGCACCTGGCTGCTGAACGCGCCGTTTTTCAGAGTGTTTCGCCTGCAGGACAAGAATTCGATTGAACCTTTTCGACCCAGCTGCCGGGCGGCTTTAGGTTAGTACGAAAGATTCCTGTACTGCGCTTAGACGTAAGTACAGGTGAAAACAGTCCAGATCGCAGTTAAACTCTTTGTTGAGCACTAGAAGCGGGCCTTGATCCTAGAAGCAAGCGTGGTCGTCCCGACCCTCCGGGGCGTTCTGAATTTTCCGGCATCCCAGCCGATTTTGTAAGGTGAAAGCGGAGGAGTGCATCTTGCGAGTGAAAATCTCCACACTGCTGTGCGTCGTTTCGCTATTGCTGTGCCTGACCGCCTGCGCGGGTAGTCATGTTACCGGCACCAGTGGCACCGCGCCGTCGATTACCTTGCAGCCTTCCAATCAGACGGTAACGGCGCCGGCTACGGCGACTTTTACGGTGGGAGTCACGGGTACGGCGCCACTGACTTATACGTGGCAGAGCGCGCCGAGTGGGTCGGGAACGTTTACGGCAATTGCCGGCGCGGCCAATTCCGCCGGTTATACGACGCCGGCGACTTCGACGGGGCAATCAGGGACGCAGTTTCGCGTGGTTGTGAGCAACGGGATCGGCTCTGCGACGAGCAACATTGCTACGTTGACCGTGAATGCGTCGGACGTGGCGCCTTCGATCACCGCGCAGCCCACGAACCAGACGGTGACGGCCGGGCAGACGGCGACTTTTACCGTGACGGCTTCAGGGACCTCGCCGCTGAGCTATCAGTGGCAGAGCGCGCCGAGCGGGTCGTCGACGTTTACAAACGTGGGCTCAGCTTCGGCAACGCCCGGTCTGAGTGTGGCGAATACGACCGTGGGGATGAGCGGATCGAAGTATCGCGTGGTGGTGAGCAACGGCGTGAATCCAGCGGCGACCAGCAATTCCGCGACGCTGACCGTGAATCCGGTATCGGCGAGCAACGTAACTGTGTTGACGTTCCACAACGACGTGGCGCGAACGGGTCAAAATCTGAATGAAACGATTCTTACGCCGGCGAACGTGAATGTGAGCCAGTTTGGGCTGGTGGGAACGATTACCGTAGACGGGCTGGTGGATGCCGAGCCGCTCTATGTGGGCGGACTGACGATCAACGGCGCGACGCACAATGTAGTTTTCGTCGCCACGGAAAATGATTCGGTGTACGCGTTTGACGCCGATACTTTCACGAAGCTTTGGCAGAACCAACTGCTGAGCGGCACTAGTCCCGCGGAAGTGCCGAGCGACAATCATGGCTGCGACCAAGTGGTGCCCACTATCGGAGTGACCTCGACACCCGTGATCGACTTGAACGCGGGACCAAACGGCACGATTTTCGCGGTGGCGATGTCCAAGAATGGCAGCACTTATCACCAGCGAATCCACGCTTTGGACTTGACGACGGGTCTCGACCGAATGACGGCGACGGATATCCAGGCGACTTTTTCTGGATCGGGCACAGGCAGCACCGGTGGCGTGCAGACATTCAATCCCGGTTCGTATGAAGAGCGGGCGGCGCTGCTGCTGCTTAACGGAACGATCTATACGACGTGGACTTCGCATTGCGATGCCACGCCTTACAACAGCTGGGTGATCGGCTTCAACGAGTCCAATCTTGCTCGCAACACGATTCTCGACATGACGGCGAACGGCGCCTCTGCCGCCGGACACGGCGGACAAGAAGGCGGCATCTGGATGGCGGGCGCCGGGCCGGCCGCGGATTCGACGGGAAACATCTACTTGCTGATCGGGAATGGAACTTTTGATACCACGCTCAACGGATCGAATTTTCCGAACATGTGCGACTTCGGGAATTCCTTCATGAAGCTTTCGACCGGGGCCACTAATTGCACGGGTACCGGATTGGGCGTAGCGGACTATTTCACGATGCACAACGCGTGTTGCGGTTCGTCCTCGGAATCGTTCACGGATGCCGATCTCGGATCGGGGGGCGTAGTGGTATTACCCGATTTGCAGAGCGGCGCCACGACCCTCCACCTAGCCGTGGGCGCGGGGAAAGATGGAAACCTATACGTGGTAAACCGCGACGGCATGGGAAAGTTCAGCGCGAATAACGACAACGCGATTTACCAGGAACTCGGCGGAGCGCTCAGTGGAGGGGTGTGGTCGACTCCCGCGTATTTCAATAACACAGTGTACTACGGGCCTGTTGACAACAAACTGCTCGCATTTTCGATTGCGAACGCGCAGCTGAGCTCCACGCCGAAAACGAGCTCGAACACGTTCGGCTACCCCGGCACGATGCCGAGCATTTCGGCCAACGGCTCGTCGAATGGGATCGTGTGGGCGCTGGACACGGGAACCACCGGCACACTCTTCGCCTACAACGCCGCGAGCATGGCGCAGCTCTTCAGCGGAACTTTCACGGCCACGGCGAGCGCGAAATTTGCCACGCCGATGATCGCCAACGGCAAGGTTTACGCGGGCACGGGGCCAACTAGCGCCAGCAACGGCGGATCCGTCGCGGTTTTCGGCATGCTGCCGAACTCAGGCAAGCTGCTGCGACGAAATCACTGGACGCCTTTTCGGCAAGATCGATTGCCAGCTCCGGCGGTGCCGCATCCCGGCAGCAGCACGCCGGGCGAGTAGGCTTTCAACCAGCCATCAATCGTCGGTCGGATGCACTCCGGTACGGTCGTTGTCTTCGCCCGCCGCGAGCGGCCGAATGCAGAGATCGGTGCCGCTCAAACTGCACTGGTAGACCTGATAGACCGGGAGATCTTCGGGTTGAACCGTGTATTCGCCATTCTCCATGTCCACGGCGTCGTCGTAGCTGCTGAGCACGTAGGGATTCCCCGGCGTGGCGCGGACGCGAAATAGTCCCGTGCTGGGCTCGTAGTTTCCGTAGCTGAAGCAGCGCGCGATGCAGGCGCGGTCGATCATGTGCTGGATCAGGACGCGTGAGTTTTCCGGACTTTTAATCGTCGCCATCACTCGCTGGTTGGGGGGCAATTCGCTCACCAACCGCACGACCTGCTGTTCCATTCGATTTACCTTCGCGGTGTCCTGGTAGACGAACGTGAAAAATACGAGCGCAATCCCGATCGTCGCCAGCAAGTGCCATTTATGCGGTCGCATCGCGCCCAGCAAGCAGCAGATTAATGCCGCTGAAACGGACGTCAGCCGCTCCGTCAACAGAGCCAACGTTGCGGTGGGTGGCGGGAAATGAATTCCGCCGGGTAGCAGCCAAACCGACAACTGCACCAAGATGTAGAGCTGTACTGGGAGAGCGTAGCGATTCCAGGCGCTACCATCGCCGCGTCGGCGGATTAGGTCGATGGCGACCGCGATGAGCGCGAAAGCCAGCAATGCATATTCCGGAATCTGGTAGCGCCTTCCAAAAAGCAGCAGTTGATCGGCGCCGTTGTAGGCGTAGGCGGGCGCCGTTCCGGCGTACACGTTGTAGTGGCGCCACAAATACAGGTGAAATCCGAAGAGCCCCGCGGCTGCTGCGGCAAACAGTGCGAGCTGGTATCTGGGACGCGGCAGGTGTTCGGCAATCACCACATACGCGCCCGCAGCGAGCATCCACGCCAGTCCCAGAGGATGTGCCAGCGCAGATAAGACGGCGAAGACCGCCGCCAACAGCCACTCGCGTTTCCGGCCTCGCCAGAGGATCGCCAATCCGAAGAACGCAAAGCCGAGCGAAAGGTAGTAGTTGAAAAATCCGAGATGAAACGTCCAGCCATAAGTGAAGAGTGCGATAAAGGGTACGACAGACCAAGGCGCGCGACGGGTGGCGGCTGAGACGAGCGCGAATGTTCCCCAAAAGAAAATCAAAACCGAGATCGAAACGGCGATCTTTTCAGCGGTGTGCAAACTGAAAAGCGCGCCAGACCAACTGAGCAGAAGGTCGAACAGCACATTGGTGTGCTGCGAAGCGAGCCAAAGGCCGGGAGTTTGTCCGTGGCGGATCAGCTGAGCAAGCCATGCGTTATAGAGATGACTGCCGAGATCGGACGACACAATTTCGCGGTGCCAAAAGCACGGAATCAGGAGCAGACAGGAAACCACAGAAACGCGCAGCCAGCGGTCGTAAAGGAATTCGCGGAACGCTGGTAGGGCGGCAGAATCGGGAGCTAGGTCCGGCACTAGCGTTGCGGTTTAGGGAGCGGGCCCATGGGTTGATTCGGGCGTCCGGAGCGTTTGCGTTCGGAGGGATCCCAATCTTCGGGAGGGAACGCGATACGCCAAAACAGAGGAGACGCCTCGGCGAATTCGACTCCCACCTCGGTCTTGCCCTGGTCTTTTTGCCCGATGAACGTGACCGTGCAGGGAAGTTCTTCCGCGGTCTTGGTGTTAACGATGGCGATTTCCTGCCCCCGCGCCACCGGAATGGCTACGCGGATCATGCAGCCATGCGCGCTTACTGAAATCGTCTGCGCTGCTTCCTCGAAAGCCTGAGTGCCCTTCCTGCCGCGGACGAGGACCGGCATGGCGATGTTGACGCGATGCGAGCGCCGGCGTTCGGAGTTGGCTTCAGCGGACGATGGGGTCTTCATATCGGGCATGAAATTCTCCCTGGAACAGCAGGATCCAAGTCTTAGTTTACACCGGCGGTGATTCGCTCAAGCGAGACATCGTGCCAATCGGCACAAAAGGTCAATATCCCGAAATGATTCATAGTACTGAAGAAAAGTCGCAGGTATGAGGATCGAAATTGCGGCGGAAAAGAAGCGTCAGAACTTCGGACTGGAGCCTGGAGAGGACCTGCGGGGAGGGAATGCTTCTTTCTCGTACGAAAAGGCGGGCCGGCTGGACCGGCCCGCCTTTTGCGTGGACTAAACGCCGGTTACGTTAGCAGCCTGCAGGCCCTTGGGGCCGCGGGTCACTTCGAACTCAACCGCTTGGCCTTCGTTCAGCGATTTATAGCCATCCATTTGAATTGCCGAGAAATGGACGAACACATCCTCGCCGGACTGGCGCTGAATGAATCCGAATCCCTTGCTGGCGTTAAACCACTTCACTGTTCCTTGTTCTCTCACTGATGTACTCACTTTGCTTTTAAGCTATTTGTGCTTCTCGACTGCCTCCAGCTGTAAAACAAAAAAGGCCGCAAGTTTGAACTTGCAGCCCCTTCAACTAAAGGTGTTACAAGAGCATCAAACGCAGCTCGAACATAACACGCTTTCAGCCGGCGGCCTAACGAATTGTTGTCGCAGAGGCACGTGGCTTGGAGAAAACGCTGATTCGCTTCCGGCGTTTCTCATTCTTTCGCATATGTGTGCGCAAAAAAAACGGCCGGACGAAAGGCGCGAAAAGTGCGCGTTTCGATCCGGCCGCTGATGGCGGCCGCGACGGCTAGTTCTGCAATGCCTGGCGGCGCTTCAGGAAAAACAGCGCGCCAAGGCCGAGCGCGAGCAGGAGCACGCTGGAAGGCTCGGGAACGTAATACATGAATTCCTGACCGTACGTTCCTTTGTCCGGCGTGAGAATTTCCCAGCCCGCAGGATTAAATGATCCGAGATTCGATTCGGCGTTGGAGATGATCCAATTCAGATTGGCCGAGCCGTAAGGATCGTATCCGCCGTCGGTGAAGCTCCAGATCGCCCACTGATCTTCGGCCAACTGCGTTTGATCGGTGGTTTGGCCCATTTGATTGAGAAGATAGGCGAAGAGCAGATAGTCATTGCCCGCCGCAGTGTTGCTACCGGCATATGTGGGGCTGGTGGGATTACCGAGAAACGTCGCGCCGTAATTCCCGCCGGACGTCACGGGTGTCACAGCTGCGGACCAGCTCATGCCGCCGGTAATGTCGTGGCTGAAATCGACACAGAAGAACTGCGCGGGCTGCCCGTTGAGCGTGCCGCCGTAGGGCGGTATGCCGTAGCCGTTGTTGCTGAAAGCATAGCTGCCGTCGAAATACACGGTGCTATCAGCAAAGGCAGCGGGAACCAAGCTTGCGAGGGCGATTGCAGCGACTAGCAGAATCTTGCGAGCTAACTTATCCATGGGGCCTCGTCTGTCGAGAGTTCTCGACGGGCGGTTCGTCAGCCCCTCAGATATCTGACATTCCGCAAACTGAACTTAGACAGATGTTGCCATCCGTCACAAGCGAAACTACAGGCATCGCATAATGCTGTCAACATGCATGTTTTTTCCCATTAACGTGAAACGTTTTCCGTTCCATGTCATTGGAAATAAACAACTTATAAAAGAATGGCAAGGCGTGTCGCGGGTCTTTCTCACGTCGACGTACCGTTTTGAAACTGTTCCCGAGGTCTTGCGACCGGCCTGCCGGGGGACCTCGGGGCCCTGTGTTGAGGCGTCGCGACGACGACAAACCGCGAACGCTCGATACTCGTTTCCAGTACAATCGGAAGCGGTCCCGAGTCAAATTCTCGAGCGTGTGGATTGAATCCGTGGGCGTTGGTGCGACTGGAATGGGAGACAGCCACAAAATGGACGCCGAACGCGAGCGGCTGTTGCGCGAGGCGCGGCGCGTAGTGATCAAGGTAGGCACGGCAACGGTGACGGGCGCTGATGGCGAACTGTGCCTGGATCGCGTCGGGCCGATCGTGCGCTCGATTGCGGCATTGATGAAGAGCGGCCGCCAGGTGGTGCTGGTGTCTTCCGGCGCCGTCGGTTTGGGACGCGGCTGGCTGGGACTTCACCCGTCGCGCTTGAACGACCTGGTAACGAAACAGGCGTGCGCTGCGGTGGGGCAGAGCCTGTTAATGGACGCGTACAAGAATCTGTTTGCGAAATTTGAGATCAAAGTGGCCCAGGTGCTGTTGACGGAAGACGATTTCACGAACTGGGGACGCTATTCGAACCTGCAGCACACGATGGAGAAGCTGATTGGTTTCGGCGTGCTGCCCATCGTGAACGAGAACGACGTGGTTTCGACCGCTGAATTGGAAACTGTGACGGCAGGGACGCGAGGAACGGCGTTCAGCGACAATGACCGGCTGGCGGCGCTGGTGATGAGCGGGCTGGAGGCGGATGCGCTAGTGCTGCTGACGAACGTGGACGGTTTGCTGCGGTTCGCGGAGGGCGGCGAGCGCGGCGAGGTGATTCCGCTCGTGGATGAGATTACGCCGGAGCTGATGGCGCTGGGATCGGGCCCTGCTGCCAGCGGGCGCGGCGGGATGCGCACGAAGCTCGAGGCCGCCGCGATTGCGATGAATTGCGGAGGCGCGGCGGTGATTGCCAATGGAAGCGTGGCGGGCGCGCTCGATCGCGTGTTTGCCGGAGAGCCGATTGGCACGATATTTCTGCCGGCGAAGCGCATGCGGGGCAAGCGCCGCTGGATTGCATACGCGGCGGGCGTGCGCGGTCGCGTGGTAGTGGATGCCGGCGCGCATCGGGCCATTACCCAGGGGAAGGCGAGTTTGCTGGCGTCGGGAATTGTGCGCGTGGAAAATCACTTCGCGTCGATGGACGTGGTGAGCATCGTAGATGCAGATGGGCACGAATTCGCTCGCGGGATCGCAAATTGCGCGAGCGGGGACGCCGAGAAATTTTCCGGCAAGAAGAGCGGGCGGGGACTCAGCACCGGCGCCGGTGCTGGTGACTCGAGAAAATATCGTGCTGCTACCAAAACAATGAGCCAGCCAAGTCCAGCGCCCTTGCCGGGCGACAATTCGTCGATAGCATCCGTAGCGGCGCGCGCGCGGAAAGCTTCGCGAGCGATCGCGCAGCTTTCTGCAGAGGCTCGGAACGAAGCTTTGGTTGCAATCGCGAGGGCGATTGAAGCCAGTGCCGGGAAGATCGTCGAAGCCAACACGCGCGACTGCCGAGCGGCTGAAGTTGAGGTGACGGCGGGCAGGATGACGACGGCGATGCTGGCGCGGCTGCGCGTGACCGAGCGGGGAGTAGCGCAGATGGCTGCGCAGATCCGCGAAGTGGCGCGGCTGGGCGATCCGCTCGGCCGTAGGCTTTCAGCGATGGAGTTAGACGACGGACTGGTGCTTTACAAAGAGTCTTGCCCCTTTGGCGTGGTCGGCGTGATTTTCGAATCTCGGCCGGACGCGCTTCCGCAGTTGGCGTCGCTGGCGCTGAAATCGGGGAACGCGATTCTGCTGAAGGGCGGGGCGGAGGCGGCGCACACCAATGAAGCAATGGTGACGATCTGGCGGGAGTGCTTGGCGAAGTTCGCCGCGGTGCCGGCGGATTCGATCAACCTGTTGCAATCGCGGGCGGACGTGCAGGAGATGCTGGCGCTCGATCGCGACGTCGATCTGATCGTTCCGCGCGGCTCCTACGCTCTGGTGCAGTTCATCATGGCTCACAGCAAGATTCCGGTGCTCGGGCATAGCGAGGGCATTTGCCACGTTTACGTGGACCGCGCGGCGGATGTGGAGAAGGCCATCGATATCGCCTACGACGCGAAGGTGCAATATCCAGCTGTTTGCAATGCCGCGGAGACGTTGCTGGTTCATCGCGAGATTGCGCCGAAATTTCTGCCGCGGATGGTGGCGAAACTGAAGGAAGCGAAGGTCGAGCTGCGTGGCGACGAATTGAGCCGGGGACTTTTGCCAGATCACGGTATCGTTCCGGCGACGGAGCAGGATTGGGCGACCGAGTATTCCGACCTGGTTCTGGCGCTCAAGGTCGTGACGGATCTCGAGGACGCGATCGAACACATCAATCGCTTCGGCTCGCGCCACACCGACGCCATCGTGACCGAGGATGCCGAAGCCGCCGCGGAGATTCCTGAATGAAGTGGACGCAGCCGGCGTCTTCCACAACGCTTCGACGCGCTTTGCCGACGGATACCGCTATGGGCTTGGCGCCGAGGTGGGAATCAGCACCAGCAAACTGCATGCCCGCGGCCCGATGGGCCTCGAGGGCTTAACCACCTACAAGTACAAGCTCATGGGAAACGGGCATACCGTCGGCCCCTATGCCACGGGCGAGAAGAAGTTCAAACACCGACCGATTTGCTAGTCCTAATCCAATGCCTTCGTTGATGTAAGTGTTTTATTCCTAGTATCTTCGGTCACTTCTTTGAATTTGTTCAAATTAGCGACCGTGACGGGAATGATCGCGCGTTCCGGCGCGATGGCGCTGCTAATCTCCGGATTGATTCCCGGAGACGGCTATATGGTGGTAGTGGCGATGATTCACTACACACTGTTCATCGGGATTTTGGTAGGGCTGATTGCGGACTTCGCACGCCATGGCAACGGGCAAAACTGCCCTAGCCCGATGCCCTCCGCTCAAGCCTAACGGAATTCTGGGACTGCAACCCGCCGTCGCCGTGAGTGGCGCAGTGGGATCTCACGGCGACTGGGTTTTCTTTTGCACCGCGAATCCCAGAAGTACCAGCGCGAAGGCGATCGAAATTACGCCACCGGCACTGCGATCGCGTGTCCGGCGGAAGCGGATGCTGACGTGGTGATCGCCGGCCGGGACGGGAACGAGCATCTGCCCGTTGTCGTGCGAATAGCCCGGCTGAATCGCGCCGCCATCCATGCGCACATCCCACGCGGGGAAATTCAATAGCTTGACGGCCAGCGTCACCGGAGTCGCCTCTCGGGCTGAGAATTCCCGCTGCTCTGCCGACCATTTCTCGATTTCCACGTTCGCGGCCGGTGCTGCCACGATGTCGCCTTTTTCAGGATCGACGAGTTCCACGTTGCTGCGCGGGCGTGGCCGAGACTCCCTCGACGCGCTCGTCCTTATCCGGATCGCCGGAAGTTCGTAGCGATCGCAGCCCAGAGGATCGTATTCATCCGTGCCGCGATATCCGGCACCCGAAGTGATGGAGGCAGCCATGGCGGGCACGTCTCCGCTATCCCACCATGCGGTGCGCACCATTGCTCGCGCTCCGACGAATAGCGCCACAGCGAGAGCTGCTCCCGCCGCCCACGATATCCACGTTCGCCGCGCGTCGCCGAGCGCCGCAGCAACGAAAAACGCGAAGACCAATGCCAAAACTTCGAGCCAACGCCACGGAAATTGCACAAATCGCAACTCGGGTAACACGTGCCACACGAAGTTTGTGAACGGCAGCATCAGCAGGACGGATGCAAGCCCCAGCGGGGTCAAAGTCCAGATGGCAACCCTAAACTCGTGCCTGCGCATCACGAGCATGACAGCGGCAATCAGCGTCACGACGATGACAGCCACCGCCACGTAGGAGACTTTCCAATTGAAAGCCGCGAAATCGGGATCGTTCGCATGGGTGAAGAGGAAATTTCTGCGCGGGTCGAGGTTGTCGGCGAGCACCTGAGTGATTTGTACCCAGCGCTGTTCGCGTGCCGCAGGCAGAATGTAGAACGCCGCCAGCCCGAAGCCACGCGGCCATCGCAGCACCGCCAGAAGAATCGGCTGGAAGCTTTCGACGTGCACGCATTGCACGACAGCAACAGCGCCAGCGAATATGTCGCAATCACAGCCGCCGGCGCATTCGAAAGCCACATCCCCGCAAATGCCAGCTGCGAACATCGGCACGCGGTGCCACTCGCCGCGCCCGACGCGCACCGCGCCCCAGACCAGGAGGGGCAGGAGCGCCCCGGCCAATAGCTCCGCAAAATCGCTGCGGTAGTAGACGATCACCAGATGATAGGGATTCACCGCGAATAAGAACAGCCGCGACGACCGCGGCGCTGGTGAAGCCATTCGCGCGCCAGCTTCCACATCGCCATTCCACCGGCCACCAGCACCAGCCAGATGTAGGCGCCGGGCACGACGCGCCAGGGCAGGACTCGGCCGAGCGCGGCCCCGGCCATCCACGATCCGGGCGGATAAAAAATGAACCTTGGCTCGCCGAAGCCCCAGTTGGCCCATTCGGCCCATCGCGGATAGGCAGATCCCTTCCGCCACTGGCAGGCGGCGTCCATCCATGACGCAATATGAAACTGGAAATCGTGTCCGGAGGCGTTGCCGAGAACCAGCATGGGTGAGATGTACGAGGGTGGCGGCCACACGACACAGAGGAGTGCGAGAAGCCGCGAGGAGTTGCTGGCGCCGGGCGTCTGACGGGATGAGGCGATGGGGAAACTTCGGTCATTCGATGAATCCAGGATCGAGCTCCGCGCCCTTCTAGATTTGTTGGACCAAGATTACAAATCAACGGCTCCGCCGCTACTGTGCCCGGGCGCGTGGCGTATAGGGAATGCGCGAAAAGTTGCCGTATTGTAACGCTGCGCTTGAACCGATAGAGTTAACGTCGCTCGTGCGCCTGTCGCGAATTCGCTGCCGGAACTCATCTCGCACCGACGCCCCAAGGCCTGAAAATGATGGAAGAGGAAAAACGGCTACAAGCCAACGACGAGCGCGAAGCCCACTGGAATCGCTGGGGCCCTTTTCTTTCCGAGCGCCAGTGGGGAACGGTTCGCGAGGACTACAGCGCGAACGGCGACGCCTGGAACTATTTTCCGCACGATCATGCGCGGTCGCGGGCCTACCGCTGGGGCGAAGACGGCATCGGCGGATATCTGCGACCGGCACCAGCACATCTGTTTCGCCGTTCGCCTCTGGAACGAAAAAGATACCATCCTTAAGGAACGTCTTTTCGGGCTTACCAACCGGAAGGGAATCACGGCGAAGATGTCAAGGAGTACTACTTCTATCTGGACGCGACTCCGACCAGTCTCTATCTAAAATTTCTCTACAAGTATCCGCAGCGCGCCATCCCTACGAGCAATTGCTTAGCGAAAACCGAAACCCGCACGCGGCAGAGTCCGAATACGAACTCGCGGACACGGGCATATTCGCGGAAAACCGCTATTTCGACGTGTTTCGTCGAGTATGCCAAGGCCAGCTGCCGAGGATGTCCTGGTCCGCATCACCACTGAAATCGCGGGCCGGAACCGGCCCGGTTGCATATTCTGCCGACGCTGTGGTTCCGAAACCGCTGGGCGTGGGGTGAGAATACGAACCGCCGAAAGTATTGCGGCTGGACGGGCCTGCGGGCAGCGCGCTGATGGAACTCGACGAATACCACTATGGCAAGCGCTGGCTGTTGATGGAGGGCGCGCCCCAATTGCTCTTCACCAACAACGAAACGAACATGGAGCGGCTGTTCGGGCAGAAAAGTCGAACGCCTTATGTGAAAGATGCGTTTCATTGTCACGTCATTTCGGGCGAAAAAGCCGCTGTGAATCCCGCAATGGCGGGAACGAAAACCGCGGGCCACTACTTTAGGAGTTGGCCCCAGGCTTTCGTTCCCGCCATTGCGAGTTCACAGCCGCTTTTCGCCCGAAATGACGTGACAATGAAACGCATCTTCACATAAGGCGTTCGCTTTTCTCCCGAACAGCCGCTCCATGTTCAGTTTTCGTTGTTGGTGAAGAGCAATTCGGGCGTGCCTTCCATCGACCGCCAGCGCTTGCCAGGTGATTGGTCCCATTCCATCAGCGCGCTAGGCGGGGCCCCGTCCAGCCGGAATACTTTGGGCGGTTCGTGGCCGCCCACGCCCAACCGCAGCATCAGCAGATTGTGCAATTTTCGTCCGGTCCGCGAATTCCCCACATAATCAGATAGTTCGGGAGTGGCCTTCGCGTACTCGACGAAAACGTCGAAATGCACGGTCTATTTGAAAATGCCCGTGTCAGCAAGTTCCGTATTCCGGATCTTTGCGCATGCGGCTTTATTTTCGCGGACCAGCCGCTGCGTAGGGATACGCGGTCTGCGGAGTACTTGTAGAGAAATTTTAGGTAAGAGCCGGTGGGAGTAGCGTGTGGTAATTGGTTTGACACTCTTTGACATCTTCGCCGTGATTCCCTTCCTGGTTGGTGAGCCCGAAAAGACGCTCCTTCAGGAATTCACGGGTCCTTTTCGTTCCAAGCGCGATGGCGGAAAACAGAATGTGCTGGTGGCGCTGCGCCAATCCGTCGGCCCGCCCCAGCGGTACGCGCGCGATCGCGCATGATCAGTGCGGAAAATAATTCCAAGCGTCGCCGTTTGCGCTGTAGTCCTCGCGAACTGTTGCCGCTGCCGCTCGGACGAGCCGCCGTTGGGGTTCGCGCTCGTCGTTGGAGTTGAGCATTTTTCCTCTTCTGTCATTTTCAGGCCTTGAGGACGATCGAGGAGGGCTCCGGGCATGATGTGCGAAGGCGCACGGCGACGTTAACTCTATAGGTTCGAGCGCAGCGTTACGATCGGCAACTCTTGCGCGCATTCTTATACGGTACACGCTCCATGCAGTAGCGGCGAGTTCTGGAGTTATTGTAGTATTTAAAATTTAACGAGTGTGGAGTGCAATTGTGGGACCGCACCACGTTGGGCCCGACGCCCTCTTCCTGGCCTCTCACACTCCTGTGTGTTGTGCGTTGGGCGGGCCAGTAATTTCGCCCATGAGTCTCGGCAACGCCTCGGGGCACGATTTCCAGTTTCACATAGATCGCGTCGTGGATGGACGCTGCCGGCCAATGGCGCGAAGGAATTGCGTATCCGCGCTGAGCAAAATGGGCCGACTGGGATTCGGCGAGCCGAGATTCATTTTTTATCCACCCGGATCGTGGATGGCCGGCGGAGCGCTCGGCCAAGTCCTACCCTAGCACGGTGGTACCGGAGCCTCCTGTGGCGTAGTGAATGGCGATGTGGAAACTGGCGCACAATACGCTTCGCCCGCGCCTTGCAGTTGTCGGCGCTCTCTTATTCGCGGTGGATATCGTCTCTTCACAGAGCGATTTTGCGGAGCTGATGGCTGGGGCGCTTTGCCGCTCCTGGTCTGGGGCGCGGTTTGCGTTGGGCGCGGCGAGTGCGCGCGTGCCCGTGTTTGCCGCGGCGTTTGCGGGGATGTGGCTTTCAAATGCGCCGGCGGCTGTGATTGCGACATATTCGGTGGCGCTCTTGCTGTTTGTGCAATGCGTGGCCCGTCGCAGCTTCCAGCCGATTCTGTCTGGCGGTGCTGCGATGGCCGCGGGCTTTGGACTGGCGGCGTTCTACATTCTCCCGGCGGCGACCGAGCAGCGCTCAGAACCTTTAATTACCCGGGTCTCGCCGGCAACCTCGACCCCGCAAATTTCCTCTTCACCAATGCGAACAACCGATTCACGGCTTTCAATTGGAAACTTACTATGTTGCGGTCGCTGTCATCGCCGTGACGTTCATCGCTGTCATGCTCGTGATGCGCAGGCACGAGTTTGGGTTGCCATCTGGACTTTGACCCGCTGGGGCTTGCATCCGTCCTGCTGGTCATGCTGCCGTTCGCCTGTGGCGCGTGTTACCGGAGTTGCGATTTGTGCAATTTCACGTGGCGTTGGCTCGAAGTTTAGGCGGAGTTGGTTCTCAGCGGTTTTTCGTCTCGGCGCTCCGGCAAAGCGCGGCGAACGTGATTGGCGGCGGGAGCAGCTCTCGCTGTGGCGCTCTTCAGTCGGAGCGCGAGCAATCGTGCGCACCGCGATCGTGGGGAACGTGCCCGCCATGGCTCCCTCCGGTAAGCTGGCTGCGGATATCACAGCAGCAGATGATACAATATGTATAAGTAATCACTACAAAACTGCAGGACAAT